>NZ_JAYJLO010000003.1:0-743381 GCF_051948935.1 Bacillus sp. Brlt_9
AACAAATTCGTAAAAGAAGAAGATGGGGGTTTAGTAGAGTATCTCATTCTAATTGCAATCGCAGCTGTAGCAGCAGCACTTTTATTCCCAAAACTTCGTTCGAACTTAGTTGCTTGGTTTAACAGTATGGTTACTAACGTGCAAAGTGGTATTAGCGGTGGTAGCTCATCTACACCAGGATCAGCTGGTGGTAGCCAAATTTCTGGTACGGGCTGGAATTAAAACAGGGGTTATACTCCTGTTTTTTTAAACATCAAAATTGAAAGTAGTTGCATTACCGGGGGGAATAATAGGAGAAAACAAATCGGATTCATCTAATAATCTTATATAAATTTCAATTCCTTCGTCTGATTTTTCCCTTACTGGAACCCAGTTTGAAGATCCTCTATATACAAACTTGTCATCGGATATAACCCCAGGTTCAATTTCTACTAATTCATAGGAAGTATTTCCTTTTTTAGTTTTCTTAGCTTGTCCAGTCTCATCGTATTTTGTTAATTTCTTTTTAAGTGGTTGGAAGCAGTCCTGTACTGCTTTTTGTAGGTTATCAAGATCGAATTGGGCGTAATGCTCAGGTGTTAACATTCCATTATCATCTCTTTTAAATAAGGTGTAATGGTTTAAGGTGAATTCGTAATAGCCTTTAATGGGTCTTAACTCGGGAGGAAATGCTATGGAAAGGTGTTTTCTAACTTCATTTTCAAACTTTTTTACATCCTTCGGTTTAACTAATCCAGCGCTACCATCATTCTTTCTTACAATTTTTAATTGAGTCTTCACTTTTCCTGTAAAAGGGAAGAAAAATCGGTATACTTTATTCAATTTAATTTCCTCTCTTTTATATTTTTTGTCGGTATTAATTATAAAACATAAAGAATATAAAAAGAATGTTATAATATGCAATGCATAGAAGAGAGATAAAAGAGGTGAGTATCCATTGAAAATATATTTTATGCGTTCGGTAATGAAAAAAGCCATTGATAATTGCAAACGAATTTCTGATAAAAAGGAAGTTGCAAAGGTGTGGGTGCGTTCCTTTGGGAGTAACAATATACTTTTATATACGCAACGCGATGAGAGAGGGGTAAAATACTTTCATCAAATCAAAACAATCCGGCCGTTAGAAATGGATATTTCTTTCTTAGCTAGTCCTTATGAGTTAGAAGAGATATTAAAAGGGAAGAGTAAAGAAAAAGTATGGGATTTACACCTGAATAACGAATCTTCGTATGTAACAGATGAAACGAATTTAAAAATAAATATAGGGCTATTTACTGGAAAATTTCCAATAGAAAAATTACCTTATCAGCCATTGAATGATTCTGAAATGTTTAGAGAACTATTGGGTGAGGTAATAAAGGCTTCTTCAAAAGAAGTTACCGCTGTAGAGTTCGGGGGATATGAGATTTCTTTAAAAGCCCCAGTTTATTTAAAACGTTTTAATTTGGTAGAGGATATACCTAAGTTTATCTTCCCAATAGATTACATAAATCAATTAGCAAGAAATATTATTTGTCCAAAGAGTGCTAAGAATAAATTAGCTCATTATTTTAAAGGTAATGAATTATTTTTACGTGTAGAAAGTGAAAATGTTAAGAAGCCAGAAGAGAGTTTCAAACAATTATTCGTACTAACTCAAAAAGAATCGTTTTCACCTAAGGTAAAAGCATTGGAAGAAGAGATAATCGACTCATTTAGAATAAAGGCAGAAGAGCTTTGGGAATACCTTGATCGTTATCCAGCGGTAGTATCCGATGTGTACCTATACGATGAAAATGGTAGTTTAATAATTTCTCCATACGATCAAACAGATGAACAGATTGAAGATACTGAAGGTGTTGAAATGCATCCTACATATAAAATGTCTTATGATGGAGAAGTTAAAAGGACTAAGGTGGATAGAAAAGGATTGCTATCATTAGTTAGCGGGTATGCAGGGTATCAGGATGTGAGTATTGTTAAATATAATGACGGTGATGAGGATTGCTTTGCATTTAGAATCTACGATAAATATCTATATAGCTTAGTGATGACTAAAAAAGAACCAAATTATATGGAGATTCAAAAAGAATTAGATAAGCATTTAGAATACGAGAAAAGTTTAACCTTCTTAAACGAATAAACGCTAACCTTAAATAGGATAGCGTTTATTTTTTATACCTTCTCAACCTAAAGTATGCAAAAGGTTAATTAAAGAGTGAAATTCTAAATCGTTGAAAGTTTGCTCTGCGTCATTTTTATTTATATTGAGTTTCACATCATTAGTAGTTATGTCTTCGTAATCCGGAATGGATGTATGTATTGTCGCCAATTCTTTACTTAATAATGCGATATCTTTATTTTTTATTAAGTTTTCAATGTTTACTCTTTGAATGTTTTTTTCTTTTAATAATAATTTAGCATCTTTAAGACTGATATCTTCAACTGCCGCATAAAAACCCTCAATAGTAATGAAATTTTCAAGAAGGGGAATTGCAGATTTGTTTCCTACGTTTTTGACTCCAGGAATACCATCTGATTTATCACCGACTAAGCCTTTTAAATCGATTAATTGTTTTGGTTCGATCTTGTATATCGTTTTAAATGACTCAGGAGTAAAAGGAAAATAGCCTTTTAAAGGTTTTAATTGTTGTTCACTAAAGTTTGAAAAAGTGCTATATAACTTCTCGCTATTCTTTGTATTTAACCAAACAGTTGTATTTTCATCTATTAACTGAAGTGCATCTTGATCTTTAGTGAGAATAATAACTTCATTTGTGCTAGAAAACTGTTTAGCAAAGGTACCGATTAAATCATCAGCCTCAAAATTGTCTAATTTAAATTGAGGTACCCCTAAAGAACTTAAGACATCCTGCATTACCTTGAATTGGGGACTTAGCGCAAGGGGAGTTTCTTTACGATGACTCTTATAAGAAGAATATTTTTCTCTCCTAAACGTTTGCCGTGAGACATCCCAAAATACTGCTAAATGCTTAGGACCATAACTATCTATTAACTTTAAGATTGTTTTAGTCATCCCAAAAACACCATTTACATACTGGCCATTTGAGGTTTTAAGTACTTTTTCAAGGGCTACTTGACGTTCTTGCTCGGTCTTACTGTATGTGTAAGCAGGGGGGAGAGTGCCATAAAACTGAGTCGATAGCATAGAAGAGCCATCGATTAAAAATATTTTATCCATTTTGGTTATCACCACCGATTAAAAAGAAAACAAATATGTATTGGGACAACATTCGAACAATATTGAATAATTCACTGAGGTAATTTTTATATTTGAGTAAATGAATGCAAATAGAATTTAAAAAACATAATTGTTCTAACAAAAATAAGTTTTTACGAAACGTTGTTCCAAATTCACAACGTTTATCTATATTGCTCGTACCGTAATTCCAGAAAAAATTATAGATTGTTCTCGTCCGAGACTTAAAATACATTTTGGTAAGAAAAAAGCAATATGTTTTTTTGTTTTTTATTAAAGAAATTGTTTTTTAGAGAGAAAAACAGTATAAGAATAAAGTTATGTTGAAGGGGTTGATTGACGAAATGAACGATAAAAATAATTCTGATCAGGATTTAGGGTTAGATGTAAGCGAGTATTTAGATATGTTCATTGAAGAAAGCGAACAAAACCTACAGATAATCAGTGAAGAAATGCTGAGATTTGAACAGGATCCAAATAACTTAGAGATTGTAGCAGAAATGTTTAGAGCAGCTCATACGTTAAAAGGTATGGCTGGGACTATGGGATTTGCTAAAACGGAAAAATTAACTCATACGATAGAAAATAAAATGGATGATATAAGAAATGGAGTTAAGAAAGCAGATGAAGCTGTCATTGATTTTATGTTCAAAGGAGTGGCTCTTCTAGAAAGATTGCTTGATGAAATAAAAGAGAGTGGTAGTGAACAATCTGAAATACTAGATTTAATTAGTACTGATAAAACGAATGTATCCCAGGTTAATACGAAATTAGAAGTTAGTTTAATTGATGAACTTAGTGATTTAGAAAAAGAAGCCGCGGTTTCAGCTTTTAACCAGGGGCAAAAAGTGTATGAAATTGATTTTAGTTTAGAGGATGAATGTGTTTTAAAATCGATTCGTGTTCAAATGTTCTATAAAAAGATTAGTGAGCTAGGAGAGATATTAAGAGTTAGACAAACTGATGAAGACATTGAAAATGAATCCTTTAATGGCCAATTACAACTAATATTTGTCGGTGAATGCGGAAAAGAAGAAATAGAAAATCTTGTTGATAAATTATCTGAAGTAAAAAGTATAAAAGTGAGTCAAGTTACACATTTTTCAACAAATAAACCGGATATAGATACACAAGAACCTAATGATGAAAATGAAAATAACACTAAAAAAGAAAAGATTGAGCAAACACCAGCAGCAGCTAAACCGAAAGTTGAAGGCAAGGCTACTGACAACCATAGAAAATCTAATACTTCTATACGTGTAAATATAGAAAAAATAGAAAATCTAATGGGGCTTTTCGAAGAGTTTGTAGTGGAAAAGGGTAGATTACAAAATATAGCTAATCGCATTAAAGATAAAGAATTAATTGAAACGATTGAACGAATTTCAAGAAATTCTACAGAAATGCAATCAAGTATTCTTTCTATGAGAATGGTTCCATTAGAAACTATTTTAAATCGTTTCTCGACTATGGTAAGAAACACTTCAAAGGATCTTGGGAAAAACATTAATTTTATCATTGAAGGTGCAGAAACAGAACTTGATAGAACTGTAGTTGATGAGTTAGGAGATCCGCTTGTTCATTTAGTAAGAAACTCGTTAGATCACGGTATAGAATTACCTGATGTAAGGAAAGAAAGAGGGAAGAGTGAACAAGGAACAATACTGCTGCAAGCCTACCATAAAGGTAATGAGGCGGTCATTGAAATAAAAGACGATGGTAATGGAATTAATGTAGATAAAATTAAAAATAAATTAATCACTCAAAATGTACTTACGCAAAATGAAGCTGATGCTTTAACAGATGAACAGATCATTCAATATATATTCTCCTCAGGTTTGAGTACAGCTGATAAAATCACTAATTTAAGCGGTAGAGGTGTCGGTTTAGATGTTGTTAAAACGAAAATAGAATCTTTAGGTGGTAGTGTACGAGTAGAATCAGAGATAGGGGTTGGCTCTAAGTTCATTATTGTTCTGCCTTTAACATTATCTATTGTCGAAGCTCTATTAGTACGTGAAGGTTCTCAATCGTTTGCTGTTCCGCTATCCAACGTTAAGGAGATATTACATATAGACAAAAACCAAATCAAAAAGGTACTGAACAAACAAGTGCTGTATTCTAGAGGTGAAGTTTTAAATGTACATCAATTTAGTACATTGTTTAATACTGAAGCTGATATCCCTGATGAAGTGTATGCATTGATTATTCAAAATTCAGTCCAAAAATATGCACTATTAGTTGATGAGATTATAGGACAACAAGAGATAGTATTAAAACCGCTGCAAGGATATACGAAATTTGTTGCTGGTGTGACTGGTGCAACAATTCTTGGTGATGGCAGTATCTCATTTGTATTTGATGTTTCACATTTTTAAAATAGGGGTGAAAATATGAAAATATTAACTTTTTATCTAGATGGTGATAAATACGGTATTTCTATAGAAAAAATAGTTACCATAGAAAAAAATGATAGAAAAATAACAAGTGTACCAATGGCTGATAGAACGATTTTAGGGGTAGTTAATGTACGAAGTAAGATAGTACCAGTTATTGATTTGAAAATGGTCTTACGTAATTTAAAAGATAAAGATTCATCTAATATAGGCACAAGTTTAGAAAAAGTGAATTCTGATGTGATTGAAGGACCTTCAGTACAAGAAGATGCAATAGAATATAAAACATCTTCTGAAGATGATCTGAATACGAATAAAAAATTAATTCTATTTGAGATTGAAGATAAAGTAGGTGCTCTTTTAGTAGATGATACGGATAATATCATAAATGTTGAAAAAGATGAAATCGAAGACTTTGAATTTGATGGAGAAAAAGCAAAAATCGTTAAACAAGAAAAAGAAATTTTTGTGCTGATAGATATTGAGGAATTACTTAAAGAAAAATAAGAAATGAAAGAGACCTATAAACTTATAGGTCTCTTTTTTCTGGCCAAATTTTTTGGTGTAATTCAGTAACTGCTAACAGGCAGGTGCAGAACAATTTTTTTATTATCGTGTAATGTCTTTGTCTACGGAGAGTTAATAGGGTTTCTTTTATATCTTGATAACTTAAATCTTCAGGTCTTACGCAGAAAGTATGTAAGGGGCTCTCAACTACCATATATTCCATATTAATGTACTTATATAAGAAGAATACGGATTCTTGATCGGATGTAGTGTAAATAAGTTGGCTATTTGAAATCATATCAAGCAGTTCTTCGTAAGTCCAACCATCATATCTATCAGATTCTAGTAATGCTTTGTGTCCTAATGGATGCACAGTTATCTTAAATACCATATGGTCGAAAGTTCGATACGTTCCGGTGTACTCTCTGTATACGTCTGTAGCCCAAAGACACAACTCTAACTCTCGTTTTCTGTCTGCCAATATGTTTATAAGATAGTCTATAAAATTATTCAAAATGCTTCACTTCCTTCGGTCGTATTATAGCAAAATACGACAAAAAAGTAATATCCAATTTATTCTAATGTCATTTCGCTTAATTAGATTACCTATAAAAAGAAAAGCACATAGCTTTTAAAAGCTATATGCTTGGTTGAATATTTGTTTTAGGAAAATTCTTGTTATCATAGAGTATATTAGTCTCATCATCCATTGTTACGTATTTTTTCTCACCTAATTGAAGTAAACTGTCACTATGTAAATGCTGCACCTTAATATATCCAGAACGCTGTCTAAGATGGATTTTAATCTCATTTTGTTCACTAGGCCTGTATTCTTGAATGTCGATATGTTCATCTGCAACAATATTAGTAGACAAGCATTGTCCTTGAATAATTACTGAATCGTTTGATTCAATCATCGACTGGAATGTCCCGGATCCTGTTACGTTAATTTCTTTGTATGCAAATAGATGAGAACTATTAGCACTACCTAGCATTAGGTTTCCAGTATCTTCGTTTAAGAAAGATTTCGATTCAGAAATTAACGAATAGAATTTCTCCATTTGTAACCTAATTTCTTCAGTTCCGGATTGATCATTTAAAGCAGTTTTTACTGCTTCATCGCAAATGGTATTAAACATAGTGTATATGTCTCTGATTCCTTGGCATCCGAATTGTTCAATCAATGAAAGGAATGGCTCTATACCTTGTTTAATTGCAATGAATTCACTTTTTGCAAGTTCTAATGACTTTGTTTTCTCTTCGTAATTATATCCATCCTCCGCAGCAAAACTAGCCTCAAACATTATTCTTTCCAAAATCTCTAAGTATTTTAGGCAATATGTTTCGATTTGCTTAGCTGCAATTTTGGAAAATCCGGAATAAATAACAGATTGATTTGTATTACCTTCAATGGTGATCGTTCCGTCAGAAAATATATAGGAATCGAATACTGAACCTGTAATTCTTATATTTCCAGTACATTTGATTTGGCCACCTTCTTTTACATCACCATCAATTAACACGTCGCCTTCATAAACAACTAATCCATCCTCCCAATTTATGCTCTTCTGAACTGTTGACTCTTCTATAATGTCTATTTTAAAGGGAGAGAAGACTAATCTACCTTGTTTTAAGCTCATCAATCCGCGATCCTCCACCATAATATTTGAACCGAATTCAGGAAAGAAGCTTAATTCCTCTGGTGGTAATTCTATACCGTATATATCATAACCAGAAATTCCTGGGGTCTCATCAACATATACAGCAAAGAACTGCTCCTTATTTAAAACATTATTGTTCTCTAATCCATCTATCAATTCAAATCTTGCAGGTTTCCCAGGTATAGGCTCTTTAGAAACAACAACACATAACTTAATGTCTTCTTCACTAATAGCAATCTTATGGATGTTGTCGTCTAAAAATACACCATTGAGACCTTCTTTTCTTAATAGTGATTCAAGCTCATCAAAGTCAGTAGGTGGGGGAGAGGTTTTCGTTTTAACTATTTCTAAATGTGGAGTAAGAGTAAATTCACTTATACTCTTAATCTTGTATGCCTCTCCATTGGTAATTACTTTCTTTAATTTCGCTTCACTATTGGCGGAATTTGTTGTGACTTTATATGTGCAGCTAGCTTCAGAAATAACATTATCGCAATAGGTGATGTTTAATACATCGTTATGATTAATGGTTACTTCACCACTAACATCTTTCCCATTAAGAGCGTACATAACGTAAGCGCTTTCAATGAGTTTGATTTTTGCTGGCTTTTCAATGTCTTCGAAATAAACCTTTTCATTCATTATTTTCACTTTAGAATATAGTTCTTTTTCAGATTTTGAAAACCATTTCATCAGATTCACCCCCTAAAAAGGGAAAAAGATCCGCTAGCTGAACACTCTTATTGTAAAGGAGGGGTTTATGATAGACACAAAAAATTATCATTATTTCGTTCAAGAATTCAAGAAAATAACTCATATTGATCTCTTAAAGTATAAAGATGATCAAATGATGAGAAGATTAAACAATTTTATTCGTACAAACGATTATAAGGATTACTTGGGTTTGGCTCAAGCAATGCGTACAGATAAACAGTTAGTTAAAGATTTAGAGGAGTATGTAACAATAAATGTTACTGAATTTATGAGGAATGAAAAATCGTGGAAAGATTTTTACCAAAAAATTGTTCCGGAGTTAGTTCAGAAGAAGAAAAAAATTAAGATCTGGAGTGCAGCTTGTTCATCAGGTGAGGAACCTTATACAGTAGCAATGCTGATGAAAGAACACTTCCCAGGGATTGATGTAGAAATAATCGCAACGGATATAGATATAACTATACTCGAAAAAGCTAAAAAAGGGGTATATAGAAAAGTAGACCTAAAAGCATTGGATAAACGTTTATTAACTAAGTACTTTGACGAAGTTGATGACAAGACGGTGAAAATCAAAGAGGAAATAAAAAAGAAAGTTAAATTCGAGAGACATAACTTATTAGAAAATCCATATCCTAAATTCTTGGACATTGTAATATGTAGGAACGTGCTCATTTACTTTAAGGATGATGTTAAGACATCGATTTACAACAAATTTTCTCAATCATTAAATGAAGACGGTGTATTATTTATTGGTTCTACAGAACAAATATTTAATCCTAAACAATTTGATTTCACTTCAAAAATAAGTTTCTTTTACCATAGAAAAAAAGAGGGCAAATAATCCTCTTTTATTCTCGATACTAGTTGTCTTTGTGCAGCGCGTTACACTTCAAGAGTAGAAAACACTTTTAATACTGCATCAGGTTTAAATGGTTTGATAATAAATTCTTTTGCACCGATTTCGTATGCTTTTTTACTATAAGTATCTTGTCCCATTGCTGAGCACATAACTACAGTTGCATTTTCATCGATTTCTAGTATTTCTTCTAATGCCTCGATACCGCCCTTTAATGGCATAGTAATGTCCATTGTTACAATATCAGGGTTTAATTCTTGGTATAATTCCACTGCTTCAATACCATTCTTTGCTTCGCCAACTATTTCATATCCATCTTTCTTTAAAATGTCACCTAACATTTTTCTAATGAATGGAGCATCATCGACAAGTAGTACAGTTTTTGACATTATAAATCATCCCCTTTGTTAAGAAATGCCAAGTAATTCGCTTGCTAGCTTTCTAGCAAATGGAATATTAATGATTTGCATTACGTTAGAGTGTACAAAATCTCCAATCGTCAAATCGAAGCAAACCTGAATTAAGTGTTCCTCTGGGAACAGTTCGTGAAGTCTTGTATCGTTTTCAAGTTCCACGATTGTAGTGTTTGGAGGGCAAATATCTATTGTTTTATTTAGGAAGCCGGACATAGCAGTAGAGGCTGATCCCATCATTTGGTTCATCGCTTCTTGGACTGCACTTAGTTCTAATTCACCAAGTTCGCCCTCAGCACTACCGTCACCGCCCATCATAAGGTTTGCTATTACTAAAGCATCTCTAGGTTCTAGCAAAAGCACATTATGACCTTCTAATCCTTCTGCATATTGGACCTCTACAAGTACGTGTGGATTAGGAAAAGATTTAATTAATTCTTCTTTTGTCACAACTTCCACTTTAGGGGTAGAAATATCGATTGGCTGATTTACTAGCATACTTAGCGCGGTGCTAGCATTTCCAAATGTCATATTTCCGAGTTCCCCAACTAATTCTAAAAATTCATTTTGAAATTTTTCTTTAGACATTACATCACCCCTTTGTTTGTGATCGGGAACAATTTTAAACAAAAAAATTAAAAAGTAAAAAAACAAATGCATTTTTTTCATTTTGGAGGGAATTGAATGATTCGATTAATGCTAGTTGATGATTCATCATTTATGAGGAACTTAGTTAAAAATCTTGTTTCTAAGGGGACAGATATTGAGGTAGTAGCAGAAGCTAAGAATGGGGAAGAAGCGATTGAGCTATTCTCTGATCAGATTGATGTGGTTATGTTGGATATTGAAATGCCGAAAAAAACAGGATTAGAAGTTCTTAAAGAGTGGCAAAAGCGCAATGTAAAAGTACCGGTTATTATGTTTAGTTCACTAACGAAAAATGGAGCGAAGGAGACAATTCAGGCATTAGGTTTAGGTGCATTCGACTTTATCGAAAAGCCTAATAATCCTATCTTGCTGAATCAAAAAAGGGATGAAATATTAGAAAAAATACAACTGGCTTATAAAAAGAAAAGTAAACGTAGTGGTGAACCTAAAACACCTTCAAACTTAGTGATAAGCGGCCGTCCAAGTGGGGTTGTAAGAGATAGGGAAAGACCTCGGTTCTCTGGTAGAACAAACTTAATACTAATTGGCTGCTCTACTGGAGGAGTAAAGGCACTAAATAAAATTATTCCTATGTTCCCTAAGGATCTTAACGGTGCTATTTTAATTGTTCAACATATGCCTTCAGGGAATTACATACGTACTTTTTCAGAATCTCTAAATAGAACTTCTGAATTGATTATTCACGAAGCTAAGAATGGCCAAAAGATTATGAATGGTAATGTTTATATCGCTCCTGGAGGACATCAAATGAAAATAAATTCTGCTGGAGAGATAGTAATAAATGATGATCCAGCAGAAAGTGGACACGCTCCATCAGTTGATTATTTATTCCGTGAGGTTTTAAAAGAAAACAAAGAATTCAATTTGATACCGGTTGTTTTAACAGGTATGGGTGGAGATGGTTCTAAATCCTCGTTATTACTATCAGAGAAGGGGATAGAGACTATAGTAGAGTCTGAAGAAAGTTGTGTTGTATTTGGTATGCCACGTAAAGTCATTGAGTTAGGGGCTAAGTACAGTTCACATCATTTGGATGATATTACAGAATACATAATGAAAAAAATGAAATAATTTTTGACAACTTATACTTAGAAGATATAAAAATAGAAGGCTTTAAACTAGGAGGGATCGAAATTGTTTAAAAAACTATCAATGAAACAAAAATTATTAATGCTCGTATCTACAACACTGATTGTTCCTGTTGCTACGATTTCTATTTTTAATATCACAAGTGCAACTTCTGAAATGAGTGGTATTACTGAAAATTCTACGAAGGAAACAATTAAAACGGTTGATCGTATTGTCTCTGATAAATTCGAAAAACTGTACCAAAAAATTGATTATGCTTCAGAGAATCTGAATTTGTATACAAATGATGCAGAAAAACAAAAAAATATTACATTCCTAAATACAGTTAGTAGTACTGATAAGGATATCGCGCTTACTTATGTAGGATATGAAACAAAAGAACAATTAGCTGGGCCGGTAGAAAAATCAGCATCAGGAAAAGACTATGATCCAACTACAAGACCTTGGTACGTTGAAGCGAAAAACAATGGTGGTAAAACAATATTAACTGAGCCTTATGTGGATGCTGCAACAAATGAAGTTGTTGTTACTATAGCGAAAGAAACAAAAGATAAAAAAGGTGTAGCTGCAATCGATATAGAGTTAAATTCAGTAATGAATATTATTGATGGCGTAAAAATAGGTAAAAATGGTTTTGCGTTCCTTATTGATGGAGCAGGTAAGGTATTAGTATTTGAAAATTACAAAGCTGGAAAAGATATTAAAGAAATCGATTTCTTAGCAAATAATTTAAAAGGAAACTCTGGTGGTTTTGAGTTCGTACAAAATGACGCTACTAAGAAACTTTACTATGACAAAAATAAAACAACTAGTTGGGTTATAGGTGGAAGCTTCGATGCTAGTGAAATAGATGAATTAGCGAAGCCAATATTTATTAAGAGCACTATTATTGGGATCGCAGCTTTAATCGTTTCAATCCTTGCAGCATATTTTGTTGTAAGTGCGATGATTAAACCAATCAATAGACTAAAACGTATTTCTGAACAAGTAGCTGAAGGGAACCTTCAAGAAACTGTTGAAGTGAAATCAGCTGATGAAATCGGACAACTTGGTAACTCATTTAATAAAATGATCCTTTCTCTACGTGAAATGGTTGCCTCTATAACAGAAACTTCTGTGAATCTAGCTGCATCTTCAGAAGAACTTTCTGCAAGTACAGAAGAAAACGTTTCTTCTATCCGTCAAATCTCAGAATCTATTCAAGAGATATCTAATGGTTCTAAGAGTCAATCGGATAGCACGAAAACTGTATCTGAAGTAATTGGCGATATTTCTAATGATATTAATAGAATGAGTCAAAATGTAGAATCTATTACGGAATCTACTATAGATACGTCTACTACTGCGCATAATGGTGTAAATGTAATTAATGACGCTGTTAACCAAATTAATTTAGTGAAAGAAAAAGTGAATATCACAGAAACGAATTTCAAAGCTTTAATAGATCACATCAAAGAAATGATGAAATTCAATAAAATCATTATTGAAATTGCATCTAAGACTAGTATCCTAAGTTACAATGCTGCAATTGAAGCAAGTCACGCTGGTGAAAAAGGAAGAGGTTTCGCGGTTGTTGCTGATGAGATAAGAAATCTAGCGGTTGAGTCTAAGGTGGCTGCTGATAAAATGGGATTACTTATAGAGGAAGTCCAAGAATCTACTCATAATGCATCTATATCTATGACAGAAAGTTTAAATTCTGTTGATAGTGGTAGTGATATGGTATTAGCAGCAGGTAGATCATTTGAAGATATAGCTGAAAAGGTTAATGATTTAACTGATAAAATGAAAGAAATTAATTCATTCGTGGAAAATGTATCTCAAGGTACAGAAGAAATGGTTCAATCGTTTACTGAAATCACAAATGCTTCTGATGAAATTACAAGTAGCATTGATGATGTTGCTAGTGTAACGGAACAACAAAATGCTTCTATGGAAGATATCTCGAAATCTTCTGAGGCTTTATCTAAAATGGCTGAAGAATTAAAAGAATTAATTCAGCATTTTGAAACTGAAATAAAAAAATAACCAAGAAAATATAAAAAAGAGGTGTAAAACACCTCTTTTTTTCTTTACCGAAAAACATATTTAAAAAACTATATCAAAAAACCTACACTCCGTCGAAAGTGTAGGTTTTTCTTCGCCCCGGTTCAGGCAAATAACTTGGTAGAATGGCTGTACCAGTTAAAGTATTACTTTTGGTTGGGTTTAACTAATGATTGAAAAGTTATACGAAAAATGTAGAACACAATGCATACATTTCATCTTACAAATTCATTATACAATTTTTTTTAGTTGAAAAAAAGAGTTTTTTTGCTATTTTTATAAAAAGTGATAAAATATAAAAAGTAATATTGAAAAAGGGAGAATTGTTGTGGTGAAATTTAGAACTCGAGAACCATTAGAAAACATAAAAAATATTAATCCTAATGAAAACATAGATGAACTAACAAAACTTTTCAATGAGTTAGCTGATTACGGATGGAATTCACAGCATTGGTCTAAAAAGTCTCCTCATTATACGGCAGATGCCATATTAAAGTTTTGTCCTACATACTTTGAGGTTTCGGAAAGAGCTCAAGGCAGAATTAGAATTGAGTATTACAAAACGATACCTCCTGAATTTTTCATTGAAACATTTGGAGATGAAAAAGAGGGCCTGTTAAGAGCAGAAGGTAAAAGTTTAGTAGAGTGCGCTAAGATCCAGTTAGCAAAAGCTAAAAAACAATCCGTGTGTGAACATCGATGGGAATATACCCATAGCAATGGTCACAAAACTTGTGGAGAGTGCGGTAAGTTTACTGGATGTACGATAGAGGAAGCGTTGGAAAATTACACAGTTGGTAGTGTTGAATACGATGAAGATTCAACTATCTATTTCAATAACAGTATGCCTGTTTGTGGGTGTGGTAGTCATAAGGTTTTATACCTACAACACTCGATGTTCTTTGAAAAACAATTTAAATGTATGAGCTGCAAAACGTTCTTACCACTAAAGTTTAAAAACTTAAATTATTCGAGCGTACCAATTTACCCGAATAGTGTGGAGTATAAGACGGCAACATTAAACAATACTGATTCGATGTACGATCCCCATCGTTTTGTGACGTTAGGACTAGTAACTGAAGAAGATCTACATTCTAGAATTGTTGAGTACATAAAAAATATGTTGAAACACTACGCATATATAGAGGAGAAAACATCTATATCAGAATTTATTGACTGGGTGAAACCTTATGTAAGTGAAGTGGTAAAGAAGACAGATACTCAAGTTGTTGTAAATGGTCAAAAACTGAAGTTAGTAACTGTTAAAAATCTCTCACTTGATATTAACGTAAAAGAGCAAATCTTTAATGTTGATTACGAGTTAGAGACATTGGTACCGGAAACTGAAAATCCAGAACCAGTGGAAGTTTTCACTAATTTATTTGATGCAATATTAAAAGAGGGCGAGTGAATGTAATCAATCGTAGCCTCTTTTTGTTTGCAATTATTCATAAAGGAACGAGGAATTTTAGGAATGGCTAAGTTTGGGAAATGGTTAGTATTTGCAGGTATGAACATTACAGTGCTGAATTCGATGATTTTAAATGACAATTTTATTCATATGACAGGAAGTTATTTTGCTTTCGTCGGGATTGTAGCATCGTTAAGAAATAAGATTAAGAAAAATAAATACGCAAACCTATTAGAAATTGCAAAAGGAGAATACTCATTTTTTGCATTTGCAATTGGTATTGTACTATTTGGAGCTAAGAATTATTTTTCGCATTCTTTATCCAATGCATTTAATGTAACAGGCCTTTTGATTTTTGGTTGGTTACTACTTAGTGAACTTGAAGCAGAAAATAAAATCATTACATACTCTGAGAACGAACGCTAGGAATAGCAAAAAAACATATATCTTTAACTTAATTACATATAGGAGTGATTTATTTTGAATGCAGGTTTTGATAAAGAAAAGGCTACATTTTGGTCCGTAAAGTATTATGAGCAACTGAAAAAATGCATTGAAGACTATGAAACTGATTTTGATCAGTCTCGACGCATTGAAGAAAGAAACTGCAAGACGTGTTATTACTTGAAAAAACCAGGTGTGCTGCACGCGTTCACAAAATGGTATTGTCTGATTTGTGATAAGGAAGGATTGCATCCTGACTCTGGTACACCACATTATTGTAATGATTGCTCCGATAATTTACATATTTGTATTCGTTGTGGTTCGGATATTTAAACATAGATGTATAGAAAGATTTCTATGGAAGAATTATTTTTTATGAAATGGTGGAATCAAAATGAAATTTGAAGTCAACTATGCTGTTGAATTTACTATTCGTGGAGAGAAAGATGATAAATGGTTATGGGCAACTGTTGAAGCGGAAAATGAGGAAGAGGTAGCCCGAAAAATTTATGATGAAAAAAAAGCGAAGTACATTCTTAGTATTACTCCTGTAGAAGAATAACAATAAACTTGCTTTATGAAATTGGTGAAAGAGGGTTGTGTTTGATGGTACAACAAGTTACTGATGAGTTCCTCGAGAATCTCAAACAAAAAGCCGCTGATTATAGTATGAATGATGAGTTACCTATGGAGTTAAAGGTTATTTTAAATTGTATTCCGTTAGTTATTCAGGAGCTCATTAAGGAAAAAGAAGAACGTAAACAACTTAAAACTTCTTACGATAAAGTTGTTGGGCACTGGATTAGCACTTTAGTATCAAATATCGAGATGATGGATGAGCACTGTCCTCAATGGAGGATAATTGCTGGGAAAGAAATTAACCAATTAAAGCTGTTGTTACGAGATTCAAACGGTAAAAAATAAAAAAGACGTACTATTCTTCATAGTATGGAGAATAGAAGTGGAATGAATTTATAAAGAAAGTGACTGTGAATGAAATGACATTTTTAAAAGGTAGCTTAAAAGTTATAGGGACAACTATTGTTTGGTTATCAGTAGGAACGGCTTGGGGATTGTTTATTTTTAATTATTTTTCTAAGAATTCGTTAATGAATAACACAACAAGCGTTTTTATTTTAATGGTGCTGTTAGTTGTAACGTTTGATTTATTGAAGAAAAAGAAAGTTAGAAAATCACTTGTTTAATTGTTTTTTTATTTTAAAGAAAAATTGTTTTTTAGTTTAATTGAAAAATCTAAATAGAAGAGGGTGAGTGTACATTGAGTACGTCGCATAAAGAAATAAAGTTACAATACAGAGCAATACGAGGAGAATTTAAACGAGATATTTATGAAGTAGCAAAAGAAAACAGAGCGTTTGCAATGATGATTGTTGAAACGTATATTGCCAGCCAACATAGAAGGCATATAGGCGACATATGGGAGTTGCTAGGGTTAAACTATCCTGCTGCATATAAAGATTATAACGACAGAATATCCGGCAAACATTTGACTGGTGAAAATAATATTATGCGGTCATTATATTTTTCGGATCAAGTATTACATAAAAAATACTTCGGGAGGATACCTGAGTGCTTTGCAATGGGTGATGCTCTAGCAGTTGCTTATAAAATCCTTAAATAACAGGCTCTATCAAACTTGTAATATCCGGTTTGGATAAATGTCATTATGGGAGTGAACGTAACGTGTTTCAATATGAACTATGGTTTGAATTCAAAGACTGGGAATGTAGACATACTGAAATAGCTGAAACCCCGGGGAAAGCGAAATATCAATTTTATCAATATTTACAAGATGGTGTTTGGGAAACAGATTTCAAAACATTTGTAAAATCAGTTAAATGTAAAAAGAAAGGCATTGCCGACATTACTTGTATGTTTGGCCCAACGGATCAATTCGAAAGTATGTGTGTAAGGAGATATATTCCGTTTTGTTACCAAGGTATGCGTATTGAAGTGTGTGGTAAGCCGGGAATAGTAGTTGGAAGTAATTCAAATCTGAATTTACAAGTTGTATTTGATGAGCTTCAATGGGCTACTTCTAATTGTCACCCTTATTATGAAACTGTTTATTTTGATGAAAAAGGTAATGTAGTGGCAAATTATTGTAATGAAAAAATAGGTTAAATGAAAGTAACTATTAGATAAAGGGGTTTTTGAAATGGAAAAAGGGACTAAAGTAAAAACAAACGATAAGTATTTCAAAACATTCGGGAGAACTTCATTTGGAAATGTTGTTTTTTCGTTTAACAATTTGTTTTGCATTGTGAATGTAACACATCAGGTAGGAAAAGTTATTCCAGAACATACAGGACAAGATGTTACTTTTTTAATGAAGGATCTTGTTGAAGATATTAGTGTTTGAGGGGTGAAAGTAAGTGCAATTTACAAAACTTGAAACTCAAGAACAATTTAATCAATTAAAAAAAGGTAATGTTGTTATTTGTAGATGGAAAGAAGGTTCAAGGCAATATAAAGAACTTGGTGAAATTACACACCATAATTTCTATGAAATAAATAATTCAAATGAAATGATTTTGAATAAATTCAGAAACGATTATTTTAACGTTTCTATGTATTTAAAATCCACTTCATATGCTAGAGAAGTGTATTTAGTAACAATCTAGATTCGAAGTTACCTACAAGATGGAATTCATACTGAAATGAGGAATAGATGATGATTATTAATAAACCGGCAGAACAATTTGAAGGAAATGTGGTTTACGCATACAGTATCAAAGAATACCCGTATTCCCCAGAAGAGACAAATGAAGATATGTGGGAAAGCCGTAAGTTTAAAACATTAAGTCAATTTCTTAGATTGAACTCTCAAGAAACACTAGATGAAATAAAAGAAGATATGGCAGCTCATCGTGTTTGGATCGCAAGTATTTCTTTCTCCGCGAAAAGTGAGGATGATGAAACAAAGATGAACATTGCGTTGTTTGATAACGAAAGAGTGCAGAGCTGGGTAACAACAACCGTAAATAACGAGGACGTTGAAAACCGTGTACTTGAAAATATACAAAAGGTTAAACAGATTATTGATAACACTTTAAACGGGTACCCTACAAAATACTAAGGTACAGTAATCAATTGTTTTTGTTTTAAAAGGAGTGTACATAATGAAATACTTCGAGTTTGTAAATCGAATCTATTATGCTCTTATTATTGTTGATTCAGATGATATAAATGATGCAATAAAAAAAGCAACGAACATTTATGTTGAGTTATTAAAGAAAGAAGGATTAGAAAATAGGAATGTTGAGATTGAACCTATTGAGTTAATGAGAATTGAGGCTCTATCAAAATACTTGGATGCTTTAGCTGATATGACAATGCCTGATAGTAAAATCTCCGTGTTGGTACAGGAATTTGATGCATATAAAAATGATCCTGCATTGGTTTGTCGTTATAAAACAGGAAAAGAATTAGTTTAATCGATTCTAACGAATGAATATTCTAATGAACTTAAGTGATTAAGGGTAATGCTTATCCTTACGTAACAGAAGGAGAAAGAAAATGTATAAGTACATAGTAGAATACGACTCAAATAAGTTTGTACATAACATAAAAGAATGCAAGATTATTAAGGAAATTGATTCGGAAACGGATTTGTTTGGTAGTAATTTAATTATTGATGGAAAAGTATATGGTGTTTGCTCTACATCACTAGCAGATGCCTCCATTGCCGTTGAAGAATTAACATTGGTTGATACACCTCAAAATGATGTTAGATGCGAAGATGCAGTGAAGTGTCCGTTTTGTAACTATGAAGACTATGATGCTTTTGAGCTAGTGGAAGACCGCGGTAAAGATACGTGTGGAAGTTGTGGATCTGAATTTAGTTATGTGAGATACGCAATCATTAATAAATTTGGTGAATGTGAAGAAGTAGTTTATTTCAGTAGCCCGATTAAACTAAACACACCAATAGCAATTTAATTACACCTTAACTTAACAGATAGATAGGAAGGGCAGGTAGTAAGGTGAAACCACGCAGATTTGAATATTTAATTTGTTACACATTTTATCGCGGAAACCAAATGATGATTGGAAATTATACATTTGATAGTCGTACAAAGCTCAACAGTAAAAAAGATATTCAAGATTTAACGAAACTACTAATGGAAATAAATAATGCACACAATGTATTAATTAATAACATACATTTTTTAAGAGCTAAAAGAGCCATTAGGTAATGGAGAGAAATAAGAAATGAATAACAACGATAATCTAATTAAAAAGAGTTTGATTGAGAGAAAAATACGAACTAAAAGTTGGAAGATTAAACAGCGTTTGGACAAGTGTTTGACTCATAAAAACTTAGATAATGAATCGAGATTATTAATCCAATTGATACGTGATGATTTTGCCTGTGTAAGGGATCTACAACAATTCTCTAAGCGTAATATTGATGAATTGAATGAACCGTCTAAAAAAAGACTTGAAGCAATATTAGCTGATGATTAAGTTTGTTTTTTCAGATTAATAGTTGTTGAAACAAAAAAACAAAAGAGGTGATGTAATGGGTCCAGGTAAAAAGGTTGAAGATATCGTTAAAGAGGGGTTTATTATTCGGAATGTACCTTATAACGAATACGATTATCCTTGTAATTGTGGGTGTGGAGAGCCGATGAAGTCGCGTTCTACAGCCGTTATCATCCGTGTAATCTTCTTGGTTAAAAAGTATATGATCGAGAATAATTTAACTGAATTTGACTACAATCAATTCTCTTTAATAGATGAAGAGTTTAAAAAATACTGGTACGAAGACCGAAAAAAACAAAAAAACAATTCGCTTTAATAAATAAGAAATGTTTTTTTGTTAAATAGTCTGGTGGTAAGGAGAGGTTAAGTTGGGGAAATTCGAAAATGAGAAGAAATATGTTACGAAATACAATGGTACAGAAATTGAATATAATTTGGGGAAATCTTTTGTATCAATCACTAGAAACGGGAAATTGTGGGGTGTACCGCAAGGAGATAGGTTTTTCCGCGCTTTATTGGCTGACATCGAAATATTGCAACAAGATATTGCTATGCAAAAAGAAAATCAGAATGATCAATCTGATGAAAAACAAATTGTTTCCGTGGGTGAACCATCGAAGGATAATGATTTGATTATTAAAGTGATGTTCCCTAATAGGACAGTAAAAGAATTTAGTTTTGATGAGTTAAAAACTGAAGATAGAAACTCTTTCAGTATTGGGAAAACGATTGAAATTAACAATAGAGTACCGAAATATGTGATTAGAAATATAACCGTAGTAAAGGATGGAACAATCACGATTGAAGTATATTAATCAAACGTAGTCTTCATTGTATTGGATCAGATTTTGTGAAAAAGGGTGAAATGAATGGACATTTATTCAGGGTTTCGTTGGAAACTATACGATCAAAAAGTAAGTAAAGGAATCATAGAAAGAGAAGGGACACCGGAAGCAATTAAGTACTTTTCAGAAGTGTGTAATGGACTTTCTGATTATGGGTATTGGTTCTTTCTATCAACGCTATGGGTTAGTTATGCGGGACATTCAGATTTAAATCTTTGGAAGCAGCTATTTAGTAGTGACCGGCCAAACCGTAAGAAATGCATAATGAAACCAAGTGAACTCAAAGTATTTGAACAATTACCCTACTTTATTACGGTATATAGAGCTCACAGACCAAATGAAGAAGATTGGATTGCATATACGTTGGATCCTGTAATTGCAGCAAGATTTGCTAGAGAACGAGGCGTAAATCAGATTGCTGAATATAAGGTTAAAAAAAGAGATGTTGTTGCTCTATTCCTTAGACGTGGAGAAAAGGAAATAATCGTTCTTGATAAAACAAAAGTACAGTTTGTATCTAAACTTGAAGTGCTGGTAACAAGTAATTAAACAAGAGGTGAATTTCAATGAAAGATAGTACAATTTGCCCAAAATGTGATAGTGAAAACACCTATCAACTCCAAGATTGGTTGGGACAAGAAGTTCGTGTTTGTGAAAATATAGCGTGCAAATGCATTTATACAGTCAAGTATAAAATTATTGTAGAGAGTATCACGATCAAGGAATAGCGTAATTTACTTACAGTATGGACCTTGATTATCGAAAAGAGGCTAAATTATGAATTGTTCGGTCTGCGGTAAAGAAAGTAATGGTCCTGTAATTATTATTAGTAATTGTTATAAATGGACTTGTGGCGAGTGTTCGGAGAAACAAGAAGAAAACTAAGAAGTGTTTATCTTAATTTTTTGTGTGAGATTAAAAGAATGGTAGTCAAGGAGAGAAAAAGATGATTAAAGAAACAACTTTAATGAGCAACAGATACAAATTTGAGCACCTGGTTATAGAAGTATTGGAACGTGTTGGTGAAAATGTATGTGCCTTTAGTGCTACATTTGTACACATAGGGGTAAACGATAAGATGAGTAAAGGGCATATAGAAATAAATAGGACTCTGTGGAATCAACAATCTAATAAAAGGCCTAAAGGTTTCTGGATATTAAGAACTGTTAAGAAAGATGATGGAACATCTACAACGGTTTTAGTATCAGATGAATGGTTCTATAAACAACTATCAAAAGAGCAAAGAGATGTATTTGAAGAAAGATTAGATAAAGAAATTGGTGTTCGAACTAATTAATGGTTATATCTAAGTTCTTAAGGTGTTAATTATTTAGCGTATAAAAAGGAGAGAAAATACTAATGTTTGGTCTGTATTTAAAAGGTACATTAATGGAGAAATTCATTGAAAAAGGAGAGGCAGATGCGGCAGCTGTATTTGCAACTGAAGAAACTGGTATTTTGCATATGGTAAAGCCTTTAACAACCGAAAATAATAACGGGGGTATGGCATTAGAAGAATATATTGACTACCGAAATGCTGGAATGCAAATGAAGGAAATTCAAAAAGAGGGCAATATGAGTGAGAATACGGCATTAACACTTGAATTGGGATATAGATGCAGCATAAAAGACATTCCACTAAAATCAATGCTTAACCTGGCGGACAATATAGTGACAATGTCTCCAAGCGATCTAAATACTACAAAACCATTTAAATTAAATTAGAGTTTGCTGCATCGAGAAAAATAAGCTGAGCATATTTTAATCAGTATCGAAAGGAAAAGAGAAAAAGATGTTTGAAGATGAATTAGAAGTCACAGTTTCTGAAAATGATTTAGCAATGCTTAAAAAGATATCTAACCCTATTAGGATGCAAATAGTTGTTGAGTTATCTTTAGTTGATGAATATAGCGTTTCTGAACTTATGAAAATTTTAGGTGTATCTCGGTCAACTATTGCTATAGCTCTAATGGATTTGAGACGTCTAAATGTTGTGGCTTCCCGTCCAGTACTTCAACGTATGTATTATCGACTAATTAGTGAAAAAGCTCGAAGGGTAGTTATGGCCCTTATTTAAAGAGCTGTTTTTTACACATTAGTGATACCCAAAAGGGAAGTAGACAATCTGTACACCACTGTTATAAAACGTTTAGGTGGGTGTTGATTTAATCTTGAAAGGAAAAGAAAAGAAAATGAATACAAAAGGATCAAATATTAAAGTTGCTATTGAAGATTTAGAAATGATTAGAACTTTGTCACACCCTGTTAGAATGCAAATTGCAGTTGAATTAACCTTACATACAGAATATAACGTTGCTGACCTTATGGGTATATTAGATTTACCTCAAGCAGATGTATCTACAGCACTTAAGTATTTAAGAGGGAAGAATATTGTAACATTTCGGCAAGAAGGGCAAAGAAGATATTATCGACTTAACAATGAAAAGATTCGTAAAATTGTAGAAATCCTTATCTAAGGATTGGTCTTTATTCTGGTGCTATAAAAGGATATAGGCGTTTATGTCCTTGTGAAGATATTATTTTAAGGAGTTTTATGATGAATACCCGATTAAAAGCAAGACTGAGTTTCTTTATATATATACCTATACTTGCGGTTTCAGATACAAGATTCTCGTATATGATTCTAAATATGTTTCTCGCGTTCGCAGCTTTAGAAATTTCATTTCTCTTACCTTTATTTAAGGTGAATTCGAAAAGAGAGATTTTTGTGAGTACTTTCTTTTATGGCGTATTTATATTATTGGCGCCAAATGTCTTTTATGTTGTCACGGATTTAATTCATTTAAATGGATTTAAGTTCGATTATCTAAATGGCTTAGTTATTACAGAGTGGTGGAACTTTTTTATTTTGACTAGTGGCGTGTTATTAGCAATTTATTATTTTATTCTTATGTTAGAACAAATTGAAAGTTTGCCAAAAGATATTAAATGGAGAGATGTTTGTATAGGGGCTTTTATTATTTTATCAAGTATAGGGGTCTTTATAGGACGGTTCTTGCGTTTTCATTCTATCCATCTCTTTACTGATCCTATCTCGGTACTAAAGTTATTTGTCGGTTCACTAAATGGTGGAGCACTATTATTTATTTTTGGAATTAGCTTGTTACAATTTATTATTTACTGGCTGTTTACGGATTTAAAAAAGGTTAAAGGGGTCTAATGCGATGGATTATTACGTAAGGAATTTATTAACTGTGATTATCATATTCGGCATAATATTCATAGCTCTGCAAGTATACATAGGTATACTTTTTTCTTCTTATGAAAAATCAAAGTTATGGCGCTTTTTTGCTTTCGTGATTTTATTTGGTTTAACAATATACTGCTATCAAATTTTGAAGTTTGAAAAGAAAGCAGGGTATTCATATGAAAAATTAACTGCATCTGAGCGGAAATTATGGAGAAAAATTTACACAATGGCTCTTATACAATATTTACTTCTGTTCGCTCTGTTTGGATGGATATCATCACCTCTTTAAAGTATAAGGTTGAAGGGAGTACATATATGAATAAAAGTTTACGAGAAATTAGTGTACGCGGTACTAAGTATCAACTTAATGATGTGGTGGCCTTGAATGGTTATAACGAGCATAAGGGTTATACGGCTGTTATTAGAATCGATTCCATATATAAAAGTATTGGTGGTAGCCTCCACATTGCAGAGTACAAAGATGGCAAGAAACAGTATGTGGCAAATGCAGCATACATAAGATCTCTGGCTACTCCTGAGGAGATAGAACTAGAGAATATAAGAAGACAAGAATACAGTCAAAAAAAGAAAGAAGTGTTAATGTATGAAAACGATCAATATTAATGGTGTAGAAAAAGAAGTAGATTTCGTAAGGGTGAATCAAGAAGGAAAAACAATATCTATATTTTTCAGTGATAAAACGATGATAACGTTGGAAGATATAACTATTGTCTAAATGAAGTTTTAGATGATAAAAAGGTAAAAAGATTTTTATTCTTTTTGCCTTTTTTATTTTATTAATAATAAAATATCGTAATGGACAGATTCTCTCGACAAGTATAAAATAGTCACAATACAAGTAAAACGGATAGAATACACTACAAATAGGCTTTGTGGTGATAAGTATAAATAAATTATATATTTTTAAAGGGAGGAAGAATAATGACGAAACATATGGCGGAACGTGTTTATTTCGATGGATTAAAAAAAGAAATAGGGTTTGAAGAACAGCCAATCCTATCCATACACAAAACAGACTTTGAGAGTTGGAAGATAGAGTTTACAGTATATGAAGAAGATCAGGCCGCATTTTTTAAAAACGCGTTACTTAGCTTCGAACCAATAGAGGTTACGATTTATGTTCCATTTATGAGTCGTTTGACTGGGAAGGTAATCGTTCAGAGCGTTAAAGATAATGAGATTATAGCTAAGGGGAAAGACCTTTTAAATGGTTATAGAAGTGTTTATAATCGTGGTAAATTCGTAACTACTTTTTAGTACTAAAAATAGTAATGATAGTAACTTATGAGTTATAAAGAGTGGTACATTAAGGCTTACTTACAAACAAGAACTAAATTGAAAATTATTATTATTATTACAAAGATAAACTAGGTTATGGAATTAACCTGGTTTTTATTTTATTTATAAAAAAGTATGTTAAAATATTAAAGCGATAAAATATAAAAAGGAAGTGTAATAATGATTTTAAAATTGCGTATGGGCATCTTATTAATTGCTATAGCAATGTTTGGTGTAACGATTAATTCGATGTTTTTCGATTATAAATCAATCTATGTAATAGGCACTGGTGTATTAATTCTTGCTGGAGTAATAATTCTTAATGATAAAAAGAAAGTATACGGATACAGCAACTTTAAAGAGCTCTTTAAAAAGGAGTTTGATATATTTATTTTGTTATTTGCTGTTGTCTTATTTGGTGCGAGATTCTTTGCACCTAGTCCATATGAACAGATGTTATATTTACTTAGTTTAGGCTTAATGCTAATTGTAATGTCTGTTGGCAGTAAAATGAGATCAAGAGACTAACGTAGACTTGATAGGAAATGAAACTATTTGTATATCTAAAGCATAGAGAAGTAAAACAACTAGAAAATGAGGTATATTAAAATGAATATGGAAGAATTTTTAAAACTTATTGGTGATACTGGAGACCTTAGTGAAGATCAAAAAGTATTGAGACAACCTTTCAATATTGAGACTCACAAGAAACAGTTTGTAAACTATCTTGAAGTTATTATTTCGGAAGATGGTACAGTAATGTATGCAGTTCCGTCACATCAAGAAAAGTTAATTCAAATGGCTTGTGAAAAGTTAAATGTAGAAAGACAAGAGATACACGATCTATGTCCAGATGAGTATAAATGGGACTATATGGTGTGGTTATGTGAGGTTTCTGGCTGTGTTGCGTTGTGGAACGTTTGTATGCAAGGGCGAGCTAATGAATTACAACAAAAAACAATTAGAACGTTGATAGAAGAGGGACTATATAGAGGCGATATTTTAGTATAATTGCCGTCTATTATATAGAGCAGCTTAAATAAAAAATAACTGTAATTATTAAAATAAATAAAAAAAACCGGGAAATTTATTCCTGGTTTTTTAGTATCAATTTGATGTTTAAAATTCTAATTATCTTTCTTATATGATTTAACACTTTTTGTGAAGATTCCTAATCCTGCAAAGAAGAATCCTAAGCATAATAAGCTGGCAGGTGTTCCCCAAACAATTTGATCTAACATATTTATCCCCTCCTATATATTATTATATAGAGGTTGTTCGAATTCATCCAGTTATTTCCTTGTTAAATTTTGTTTTATCTTGTGTCGTAGATAAAACAAACTCCGATAATAACAGGGGGTAAAATGTCCAAATTCTTATATTATTTATTGCCTTTATACACCATTGTTAACTTTTCGTCACCTATAGTGATATGGATTGTTTTATTATCAATTTTCTCTACAGATGCCTTTTGGTTTAGCCATTTCTTTTTTCCTGGTGGGGTTTGTGTTACTTTTCCCTTAAAATGATTTTCATCGAATTCCTTTACAGCTATGTTTAAATCGTCACTCACATTATGGTCACTTAGACCTAACAATGGTTCTTTTTTATCGCCAGGCATTGCATAGAAATAAACATTTTTTTCTCCTGTACTCAATTCCCAATATAGAGTGTCATCTTGAAAATCGTTTGTAGTATCTATGAACTTGTCATATGTACTTTTTGGTTGGTTTTGTGCGTTAGTGTCACCAGCCCCTGATAATGCAGCGAGCAATCCTCCGGCAGCAACAACCCAGAATCCAATTTTATATCCTGCACCTAACAGCCCTAGAATTAAACCCGCTAGAGATGTTCCTCTTTTGTATTGCTTTCTCATTCCTATTAATCCGAAAATGATTGCTAAGAACCAAACAGGTGCCATAAACCAACCGATGTAAGGGATAAACCCAATTATTAATCCGATAAGACCTAGTACGAATGACGCGGTGGCCGCAGTGTTCGTTTCGTTGTGAATAACAATGGTTTGTTGATTGTTGTTTTCATCCATTCCGAATACCCCCTTAGGTTTTTTAAAATTATATAACTTAGCATAGAAATAAATTACAAATATTAAAATGTGGCTATGTAATTATTTTTATTTGTTTAGTCATATGAAAGGGAAGTAAAAAAAGACCTTAATAAAATAAATAAGGTCTTTAAGAGGAATTTAATTCGTATTAAATTAAGTAAACTTAATTACTGCATCAGGGCTTTTTTTATCGTCACTTTCAAGCCAAACTGCTGCAATGAAACCTGGAGCTCCTTCTGAAGGTGTTATACCGTCTAAACGTACAAAATAGTAGACATCTTCTTCAGGTAGTCGGTTGGATAACTTAACCTGTTTCTCCCAAATTTCTTCTAGCATTCCTTTCGCTTCAAAACTAAACTTGGTAGTATTATTTACTTGAAATTTACACCACTTTTTAATGTCAGAAGCTGTGAAACTATTAATTGAATTGCAAATTTGTGTATTCATATCTATTGTCATTTTGATATCATCCTTTACGATTGTTTTTTGCATTATAGTTTAAATATTGCATAGTGGGGCAAATAATCTATTTTAGAAAATGTACTAAATTACTGCTTTATTTTATGAGTTAGGATAAGTACTACCGACGAAATAGATTGAATTTTCTGTATGGAAAATTTATACTTATTAAAGTACGGAACTTATAAGTGGATATGGAGAGAAGGGATCTCGTGCAAAACGCTATATTCATCTTTATTATTGTGTTTATATTTATTTATGTTTTTTCATCTTATTTGCGGCTGGTTCAATCGAGTAATTATATATATTTGCTCCCAGGTGTGGGAATAGGTACTGTTAGTGGCGCTTTTTATCTATATGGCCATATGCATTCAAGTGGGAGAATTGGTGAGTCAGTTACAAATATGATCCTTAGTGTTATAATGGCGGCATTTCTCGGAACATTAAGTGCGCAGATATGTATAAGTGAAAAGTAAAATACAACCGTTAAAACTTAGGACCAGATCGTTACTATTCCAAAGGGGGGTAATAAGTGAAATATATTAATGGGTTATATGTATCGCTTGTATTAATGATGTTTGTTATTTTACTTAATACTACGGTGTTTAATAATGAATATTCAGGGATAGCAATGTTTATTTCATTAGGGATATTTCTAATTGGAAGTGCGTTTTTTGTAAATGCGAAACGGCTAAAAGTTAGTGAGAAGAAATAAAAAATTAAATTTAATCATATTATAAGGGGTGTTGAAAATTTTAATATCAGCTAAAGGTTGGAAACTAAGAGAATTTAGACTAAACAATTCGTTAACAATCCCTCAATTTTCAAAAGAGCTAGACTATGATCCTACGTTGATAGGAATGTATGAAAAAGGTATAAAACGTCCGGATAATTCCTTCTGGGATAAGATGAATAGCGTCTTTATGATGTCTCCTGATTCTTTTAAATAGAAAAAACGTGTTTTGTTCATTTCCAAATGCTCTTTTCGTATAACTAGATTATTTGTATGTAAAAGTGTGGGGTGGTAAATTGAATTTTATTACTTGGTCAATTGTTGCGGCAGAAATTGGTTTTTGGATTGTTATAATAATCGGTCTAACTTTACGTTATGTATTTAACTTTAAAAAAATGGGTTCGTTCTTTTTACTTCTAACACCCGTGATTGATTTGTTTCTGTTAATCGTAACTGCTATAGATCTATTAAAGGGTGGAGAACCAACTAAGTATCACGCAATTGCTGCTATCTATTTAGGTGTCTCGATTGCTTTTGGAAAGAGTATGGTTCGTTGGGCTGATGTAAGGTTCTTATACTACATAAAAAAAGAGGGAACAAAACCTGAAAAAAAGACTGGTTACGCATATGCTCGTAATTCTTTGAAAGGGTCTTTTCAGCATTTATTAGCTTTTATCATCGGAGCAGGATTTTTATTTATATTGATATACTTAGTAAATGATGCAGACCGTACCTCTATACTTTTTGATACATTAAAAGTATGGTCAATAGTACTGGGAATAGATTTTATCATATCTATTTCAAATTTCATTTGGCCACCAAGAAAATAGGTATTATAAATAGAAGTAAGTGAAATATTTTAAATTTTATATTCACGAAATATCAAACAGAAAAGACAGATTTATCCTACACATTTTGTAGTTTAAATCTGTCTTTTAGTTTTTACAGCAACAATCTTTGAGAAAATATTCTTTCCAAAACACGTTATTCTATTTGTCTTTTATTATGATTTATAGTGGTAAAACGTAAAAAAGTACGCAAAAGAAGTGTAACGAACTACCTGCAATAACGAACAAATGCCAAACAGCGTGATGGTATTTGAATCCTCTCCAAATATAGAAGATGGATCCCAACGAATAAACAACACCGCCAATTACTAAGAGTGTTAAGCCTGAAGTAGATAAATTTAATGCTAATGGTTTCCACGCTAAGACGATTAACCATCCCATTATGACATATAACAGTGTTGATACATATAAATATTTTTTTACAAAGAAACACTTAAATATTGTTCCCCCAATAGCCAAACTCCACACGATCGCTAATAAAGTCCACCCGATCCAACCTTTAACAACAATTAACATAAACGGAGTGTATGAACCCGCTATAAAGAAATAAATTGAAGAGTGGTCGAATATCTCAAAAAGGTCTTTTACGCGTCCTGCTGGGAAGCTGTGTAGCAAGGTAGATGCTAAATATAGAAAGAGCATAGTGGCCCCATAAATAGAGAAACTTACGATATGTTCAACATTCCCGTACATTGATGAAAATACAATTAACAATGTTAAGGCTGCTGCACTAAGTGGTATACCCAAGCCGTGAGTGATGGAATTAGCGATTTCTTCACCTTTTGTAAAAGTATGTGTATTTGCCATTATGTAGCTCCTTTATAAAAAGTTATTACTGTAAAATTAGTTTACTACTTTTTGTCTTTATAACATATACAACTTTCTGTTTTCCTTTATTGGTCCCTAATTTATTATATCTTTTTTCAATTTTTATCTGTTTTTGATTAATAATAAATGTAGGGAATGAAGGAGGAGTTGTTATTGATTTTCTCATATTGTATAGGTATATATTTATTAATCGGGCTTCTCATAATGATTATTTCGGTAGTTATAGAACGGATCACTGTTGGAATGTGGAATTTTAATTTCGGTGGTGGATTCTGTCCTAATTTTATTGCTATACCATTCATACTGATTCTCTGGTTACCACTCATTTATAAGAATGGAATAGAAAAGTGGGACAACTTTAAGGAGAAACGTAGAAATAGAAAAGAGTACGAATAGCAAAATAAGAGGCGGTTAGCTTCTTATTTTTTTATTTCGCAATGCATTGCATTGTTTTGTAATGCATTGCATCGTTTTACATTGCATAGGTCACAGAGCTCCAAATAATTGTTTATAAATGTTGTTAGCGAATAATTAGGCTGCTTGTAAATATCGATACGGTAAATAAGAGTTTTCCAATTGCAAATTTATTAATAGTATCATAATTATATAGACTGAAAATTTGGAGTGATGGATAGTTGAGCTTGTTATATGAAGACACTTTAAAACAAATAAAGAGAGAAATTGATGAAGCACTTTCGGCTAGTAAAAATGGTGTGGATCCGGCTTTGATAAAAAAAGTTGATTTTATGTTTGAAATGATAATGAAACAGAAAATGATTATCGGTTCGTTGTATTCTGGTACAGAAAAGTGGTTACTCTCATATATGGAAAAACTGGATGAGTTAATGCATCTAATAGACCTAATTAAGAAGAAATAATTGACTTCTTATTAATTAATATTTATTCTTTGCTGTTATAATAAAATAAATTGTATTGCAAGGAGAGTTTGTAAGTGAATATAACTGCAAAACGAGTGCATTTAGTAAGAATGAATAAAAAAATGACTATGGAAGTGTTAGCTAACAAAGTAAACAAATCAAAATCAACTATATCTCAAATCGAGTCTGGAAAAATTATGCCAAGTAGACAGCTAATTGGAGAACTTAGTAAAGCACTGGAAACATCAGCGGATTATCTGTTAGGTATTTCTAATGGTGAAGATGTAGTATTTGAACGGAATGATGATGTCGTGACATTCAATATGTCTAAACTTAAAGAGAGTGGTATGCTTTCAGAGACTGAATATAACATTTTAGATTTAATAATTAGTAAGTTAAACTAAATTCACATTATATTGAGGGGGTGTTCAACTTACGTTGACGCCTTTTTTATATGGAGATATTTTTTCACTTATGAGTATGTAAAGTAGTATACTAATTACAGTAATTAAGTATTCCTTGAATCTTAATAGAGAGATTTTTAGTATGAAAAGAAAATGAAATGAAACAATGAACGTTTATAATGAGGTGAAAGAATGACAACAGTTAATATTAGATGGTCTAAGCCATCTAGTTTAGAAGATTTACACACAAATCCCTTAGCGCTCCAAAAAGGAATTTATGCTATCTATCGACTATATGGTGGCAAAGAAACCTTAATTTACATTGGTAAGACTACTAGGAGTTTTTACGAAAGACTAACGGAACATTATAATGATTGGCTACATACCGTAAGAGGTCAAGTCTTTATTAGAATGGGGCTATTAGAGTATCCTGACAGAGGTAGATATTCTACTCAAAAGCTTTCTGATGTTGAGTCATTATTGATTGTTTGGCACGCGCCTTCGGAGAATACGGTGTCGTCTGTTTATTACCGTGGACGAGAAAAGCTTATTATTAAAAACAAGGGTGACAGAGGGCTTGTAGCAAGAACTGTTTCTGCGGAACGATTAGTTTGGGCCTAACGGCTATTATACTTTTAATTCCTATGAATTAAGGAGTGGGATGGTATATGGTGGTTCAAGATGGTAATGTGGATGATTTTGAAAGTAAATTGAAAACGTTTTTACTGAGTGAAGGTTTTTTAGATTTTGAAAGTGATAGATGGAAACAACTTCATTTAGATTTCCAAATTCCTGATGAAACTAAAAAGAAAGAAACATTAAAGGTAATTAATGCTTCTATTCCTAAGGATCAACCAGGTGTTTATGTAATTCGTAATTTAGAAAGTAAAAAAGTAATTTATATTGGATCGTCTGAAAACATTATAAGTAGAATTAAACGTCATTACAGGAAAATGTATGGAAACAATGGCTCTTTAAGCAAAAGAGCGTTTTTAGAAAACCAAGGGAAAGTTTTAATTACTTGGAGCATTTGTGAAGATATTAGAATGCGCGGGATTTTAGAAAGAGTGTTAAAATTGTATTTAGATCCTATCTACGATGAAGAACGGTAGGTTTGTATCGTAAATTATATATAATTAATTCAGAAAACAGAGTCCTTATCGGCTCTGTTTTTTTGTTTTTTCTCTTAACAAGCTACTTACATATTTTGTTTTTTTATATTTTCTACAAATAACGCATTTTATGGATACAATATTAAAAAAATAAAAGGAGCGTTATTACAAATGACTATTATTAAATTTGATGAAGTTACACTAAAAAAGGAAGCTATTAAGATTGGTGAAAAATCAAAACTAAAAGGTGTTGGATGTACAGTTACTTTCATTCCGTCTGGGAATTCGAGTAATAATATTAAAATGGGTGTGAGCAAAGAGCTTTTACAAGATATAGAAGGATCCAAATACACTCACCTTTCAGTTGAATATGATGCTGAAAATGAACTGTTATATTTAGTTCCAAACAGTAAAGAAGGTGTGTGCTTTGTAACAGAAAATGGCACATATAATCGTCAACGAAATGCAACTTATGTATTTGGAGCATTAACGCAAGTGGCAGAAGTTGAACTCCGTAAAACAATTGTTTTCGAAAGAGAAGGAAGAAAGTTTGTTGCGTCTGTGTCTAAACGATAAAAATAAAAGAAAATTAAGGAGAGATTGATATGACAACCAAATTTGAAGAAATTACAGAGGTTCACTTGTATAAAAATATTTTAATGGTGAGTTTTAGAAGAAGTGAAGATAGAGATGCTTGGGATACATTTTACCTAAATAAAGACACAGGTAAATTTGTTACGATCCATACTTCTTTTATCACTGAAAAGAGATTTATTCGACTTTCAGATGAATATCAAAATGAATTGTTATCTATCTTAAAGGGAGCTGCAAAAATCGTCGAAATTGGTGATGGAGCTTACAAACACGATAGTGCGTTTAGGGATAGAATTGATTCAGTATTTAAAGTTACAGCTGAAGATGCTGAGGAATTGGTATTTCTATTTTAAAACAATCAATATTAGACATTTTCATTAAAACTTATAAAACATAAAAAATATAAAAATACATATTTTAAGGAGAGATTTATATGACAATCAAATTTGAAGAAACTACGTGGGTATCTAAATACAATAATAACATTCTTATGACTTGTTACCGAAGAAGTGAGGATTTAGGTAGTTGGGAGACGTTTTATTTCAATGTAGAAACAGAAAGATATGTAAACTTTTATGCTCGTAATGATAAACAATGGAATTATAAACCGTTATCTGAAGAAGAAATCGCTTATCTATTGGAATATGTAAAAAAATGTCCTATTGAAGATATGGATATCTTCTCTTTTGAAGATGTCGTGGGTAATAAATGGTTTGAAGATAGAATGCAAGCGGTATTGAAGATTACTGATAAAGACTTTAATCCAGCCGTATTGAATTAAAGTGTAGAAATAGTTGATGATTTAGTAGATTCTCAAACTAAGACTATATATAGCAAAGATATTAAAGGAGCAGAAAACAATGACAATCAAATTTGAAGAGATCAGAAGTGTAATCGCATATAAAAATATCCGTATGGTAAGCTACCGTACTAGTACAGTATGGACTTCGACTAAAACGTTTTATTTAAATCTAGATACCGGAAAAAGTGTTAATTTGTATACTGGTTCTCATACTCAATGGCACTGGGATCCTGCTAGCGAAGATTTAGAAAAAATTATGTTAAATATACTTAATAACGCTAAAGTAGTTAAAGACATTACGGATACAGCTATCGCTAAGGATATGTGGTTCTTAAAGAAAATGGATGATGTTATCAGAATGACTGATAAAGATTTTAAACCAGTTGTAATGAACTATTAATATCAGGACTGCTATAGAGAAAATGAAATAAAACATCAAAGGAGATAGTTAGAATGATTAAATTTATTTGTAATGCGTGCAAAGAGGAAAATAAAGTTGAAAAGTTAGAAACAACCGAAACAGGTGAATGGGTTATTGCGTGCGAATGTGGTGATCGTGAAATCATTGAACTCAATAGTTTTCAGCCCGTCTCAAAAAAATAAATATTTAAAGCTACTTTCTATATGAAGTAGCTTTTTTAATTATTTAAGTTGAAATGAAAGAATTATCAGATATATAAGTTGCAAAGGGGGTGTTAGGATGCTAAAACGCTTTGCAAAAGAACAAAATGCTGCACTCGTGGATTATTTTATTCTATTAGGGATGATCGCGGTTGCTTCAGTTCTTATTTTCCCAGGTTTACGTAGTCAATTGGTAGAGTGGCATAATAATATGGTTGGAAATGTAAAAGTAGCAGTAAGTAGTAACCCTTCTGATGAATTAAAAGATGAGGATTTTACTCCTCCTGGTGGTAACGATTCTAATGCTAATAACCCTGTAATAAATCCAGATTCATTTAAAACTGTGATTCTAAATAATAGCATTCCAGTTGGCCTGAATTTCGGGGACAAGGAAAGAACAATAGGGACATCTATTGTAACTGATCATAAAATACGGTTAAATTCACTTTCATTTTTTATACAAAATACTACTATACCTAATGATGTGAAGATAGGGGTATGGGATGCGAAACAATCAATCGTAGTAGAAAGTAAGCAATTTGTAGAAGGTGAAAAAATCCTTTTTGGAGGTACAAATTGGAGGAATATAAAGTTTAAATTTAGTCCTGTTCAAATTGATGCAAATAAAAAGTATTACATAGGTATTTATACAACTAACTATTTCATCATACCGGGTTCACAGCTAAATCCAGAATCAGTTACAAGCGGAGGAGGAGTCTCTATTGTGCAAGTGGCGACTTCCACTGCTGAGAAGATATTTGCAGCACCAATTGCTCAGGTTTCTAGAGTTCCTAAGTTTATACTTGAATACTCTGTTGTGAAGTAATTATGTAGTAGATAAGAAGCGGCTGAATATATCGTATAACGATTATCGGTTGCTTCTTATATTTAGTAGAACTATTAGATATTACTAATAACAATTTTGTTAGCGCACTAATTTGTTTAATTGGGAAACTTTTAACCTTATCTTCGGATTTATGCTATACATAATAAAAAGAATTAAAGGAGAATTAACTATGGACTTAAGTACTCAGATAATAAACCGAGCTATCGGGATTGACCATCCTAGTGTGAATGATTTTATTGGAAATCACTTCGCAGATGTAGAAGAAGCATTAAAAGCTGTTCATAATGGAAATTATGAAATTATTAATCATTGTGATAGAAGTGATGTAGGGGATATTTATAATAGTATAAAGAACGGCAGTTACAAAGCTTATCCTTTGCAAAACGCTTCATATGATTTCCTTGTTGTTATTGATGATTATGAGTACTTCCTAATTGAATTTCAAAAAACTAACGAAAAGAAATAAAAAGAAAACGTAAAAGTTGAAACCACTCAATATAACTTTAGGGTGGTTTTTTTATTGTTTATTTAAGAAAAATCTTATTCTATGTACTCCGAGTTAGGAGATATTCTTAATAAATTAACATAAATCTAAAATGCGATGTATACTCTGAAAAAAGTTACGGAGGAATTGAATGATGACGAAATGTGAGAAAGAATTTGATGTATTAAAAGATCAATTGGAATATGAAATTGGGGATTTGGCTGAGTTTGGTATGGATGATCCAATTCCATTGACTAATGTAGAAGCAGGAGAGATTGCAGATTTAATACTGAAAAAAGATGAACAGATTGAAAGATTTTTTGATATGGATCCTAACATTGTACTTATAGAAATGGACAATGAACACTATGACTGGGCGGATTTACATAATCAGTTGATTAATGTTATTCGCTGGTATAAAACGGACCCACTGATTAAAGCCTTCGCAGATGATGCTTATTGGGAAGATTTCAAGTACTAAATATAAGTCAAAGTAAATTATAAAACCGTAAAGATCTATTCTTTATGGTTTTTCTTTTGTTATAGAGTTTCTCCACTAGCTAACTTGACATTGAATTCACACATCATTATAAGTGTGCATAATGGGAGGGGATTAAATGACAATTAATTATGAACGAAAGGTTTTGGAATTACAGACACCTGAGGGATCAACTAATAAGTCTTTGATATTTGTTTTTCAAGATGAACAGGATATTTTAACGACATTTTTACATAGTGATGTGCAAAGCAGTGGGTTGTTTATTAAAGAAGATGTTGAAGAAGTATTGAATGGCCAAAAAGAAAATAACACTTCAAAATATAACGTTTGTATTATAGATATTGAAAAAGACGTTACAAAGGTAACAGATAGCTTGGCAGAAAAGGCTGGTTTTGAACCTGAAAGTTGTATGGTTCCTACTCGCGATTTATATGAACTTATTTTAAAATGGTTAGAAGAAAAGAAACATTTTAATAAAACAGGGGAACTCTTATAAAGCTGAAAATATTAAGTTTAAAAAGCGACTGAATTTGTTTTAGTCGCTTTTTTATTTATTTTGTTAAAGTTATTGTTCTTTCGTAGAGTTAATTAAATGATGTGATAGCCAAAACGCAATTCTTTAATGTCTACTTCCTTTGTTTCTCCATTAGGTAGCTGTATTTTTTGCATTGTATCAATACCGTTCTCTTTGTTCTTAATTCTTTTAATTAGTTTAACTTTCTCACCGTTGAACGTTACTTTGTCAGTTTTAATAATTTCTGAATTGTAATCTATTTTAAAACTGTTACCAATTTCTTTACTAAGATCCCAAATATCTATATTAAGTTCTTCCTCTTTTTTTACTACTAAGCTTAGTAAGTACTCTTTAACTTTTGTTGCAGCTTCAAGACTAAACCAATGAAATTCTTCGTCATATTTTCTACCAATTTGTACGGTCAAAGCGACTGGTTTGTCGTCAAAGAAATACATTCTGTAACCAACATAAGAATCTGTACAGTGCCAATTCCCGATCCAGTAGCATTTTAATCTTTCTTGATTAACGTAAGGGACATCGATACCAAACTCTTCTCCCATTTCTTCCGTATCAATACAACTCTCATTTTCCTTTGATTTATCAAGTCGTTGTGCAATTTCGCTTATTTTCATTGTTCAATCTCCTAATTGAATAGTGTTTATCATTTAATTGTTAATAATTATACTGGGATAATCCAAGTGTTGGTAAAATTCTAGTTATTATGTTCAAAGTATGAGCTTTTATTAGCATATGCCTCAAGCTCTAAATAAAAGATTCATTGATAAAGCGAAGAAATTCTCTATTTTTCCACAACAGCATAATTATGAATAGAATATTAGTGTTTTATAGATACCGCAAAAAACTAAAAAAAGAGGTTATGAAAATGGCAATTACAGTATTAAAAGAAAAAGGTCCTTATAAATTTGTGGATTATGGAAATGGTTTCTTTGCAGTAGAATACAGTAATGAAAGTGTTGGCCAAACTCTCAAATACAATGATAATAAATCAGTAGTTGAAGAGGTATATAACGAAGTTACGGCATAAGACACTGACATTAATAACAGCAATTATATTTCTATAACGATAGACTTCTTTGTTGAAGTCTATTTTTTTCTGTAGAGAATTTTTCGAGCGGTAGATAGTGTATATGATTTAAAGGGAAAGAGCGGGTATGACGATTTTATTGGATAGACCTTAGGTTAGTTAATACTGTTTATGTGAATGAAGTGAAAAAGACAGTCTTGTAGTAGACTGTCTTTATATATTATGAATATATTAGATAGAAATAACCATATTGGCTTGTTTTGTTATTCATTTATGCAATCAATTAATTCTTGTAATTCTTTCATTTTTTTATTAAATAGGTCATATTGATTTGATTCAGCGAAATCTTTGTAATCTACGGTTGATAGTAAAGATAGTGCTGCGTCTATTTTCAAATCGTGATTCCAGAATGGCATTTCTGATTTACCTGTCACTTGTATTTCCAAATCTCCACTTGTTAATGTGAAAGAAGTTACTTCACCTTCTATTTCATCCGCTGGTTTAATTTTTTCGTTATTTTGCAGCGCATATGATTTCAATGCTTTGTTTAGAAGGGTGAGTCCGCTTTTAATTTCAGTTTTGGTTTCCTCTACATACTTCTTAATAGTTTCGTTATTCTCAAGGTAATCTTTTTTATAAGTGACTTTAAAAGTAACATCATCTTCTTTTAAAGTGCCTCTTACGACTACTAGTTCATCCGCTGGTATCCAAGTTTTATCTGGATCATTAAAACCCTCGATTATCATTTCTATGAAATGATGCCCTTCATTATTTATATCTTCAATACTGTTTCCGTCAATCTGTATATACTTCCACATAAAAATACACCTCGTATTCTATTATTTATCAGAACTAATCAAATTACAATTTTGTATCTCTTAGTATTAATGTTCTATAACTCTAATTATTATATTTAAATATCAAATTATTTACCAGTAATTTCAATATGTATTAGTACATTATTTTAATTTGTGAAGTATTTCGGCCAACATTAAACTTTTTTTGAAATATCTATATCTCTACATATTTTCCGTTATTATATAAAAAAATTAACGGAGGTTTTTTATTATGGATAGAATTGCACTTGTAACAGAATCATCTGCGCGAAAAGATGTGCCAATGAAAGCTAAGGAATTTTACCAAGGACCACGTAACAAATGGGTAAACAATATTATCAAATACCTTGATGTTACTGGAATGCCAGAAGAAAACTGTTACTTTTTAAGTTTTCATAATGAGCGAATTATACCTTTTGGTGATGTAGTGGATCCTTATCCATTGCAAAAGAAGGCTAGAACAGCAGCTGAAGGGAAGAAGTTTGCGTTTAAGATACTTGATTTCCTGCTTAAGTTTCAGGTTAAGCCGTTTGTTGAAATACATATGGGTAAATGTATTGCAACGCCTTTATGTAAGTTGTTAGACGAATATGGTTTTACTTATCGTATTTATGCAGAATCAGTACCTTTGGGACAAAAACCTAAAGCTTATGAGGAACTAATTGAAAAGGAACAAGAAGTACTGAAGGCGAAAGAAATTCAGCGCGGTAGCTGGAAAATTGTTAGCTCAATTGAGTATCAATCACCGGCTGAAGCAGAAAAGATTCTAAAGGAGTATGAATCAGTTGCAGCTTTATATGGTGTAGAGGATATCTTTCAAGAATTACGTGATTTTATGACTAAACATTATAAAAGAACAAAAGAAATGAAGAAGGCTTTAAATGAATTTGAGGAAGTTTTAAATGAAAACCCAGATAGTGATGAATTAATCGGTTTCATTAATCAGATTAAAACTGTCCAGGACTTAGTGAAGAATCTTGATACATATGAAAAATATAAACATAAGTTTGGAAAAGAGATTGCTAAGTTTACTAGATATAAAATTAAACAAGGTTATGTACAAGAGGTAGAAAAAACTATTAGCACAATTTTATTCCGTTTAAGTATTGTCTTATTTAAAGGTAAAACAATGCAAGCTAGTGCTTAAAGAATGAAAGTAAAGGAATGATTGAAATGAATAAAGTTAAGGTATGTAGGAAACCTCTGTAATTCAGGTGCGAAAGAGGAATATATAGCACAACTACTTGAGGGAGTGGTTTTGACTAACTATGTATTTGAGTCCAGTGTGGCCGCCTCTAGCTGAGCTCCCGATGTGGAAGAGTAGCGCCCGGCTTACCCCTTGTGTTTGTAAGTAGGGAAGGGATAACAATAGAATCCCGCCTCCATCCGGTAAATAAAACTTATCGGTATATGGAGTGTTTCCAATGACTAAGACAAATAAATTAAACTCACCAGTTAAACATATTAAAGAAGTGCATTCACCTATACGTTGGTTTGGAGGAAAGTATTATCTTGCGAAAGATATTATACCTTTAATGCCTAAGCATCATTGTTATGTAGAACCATTTGGCGGCGGTGGGCACGTACTCACTCAAAAAGAAGAAAGTAAGGTTGAAGTTTGGAATGATATTGATTCAAGTTTGATTAACTTCCTTATGACGCTGAGAGGGCGCAAAGAAGATTTAACGAAAGCGCTGGAGACTTTACCGACAAGTCGTTTTCTTACTGAACTCTGGTTAAAAGAACCAATGCCAGAAGATTCATTTGAAAAGGCTGTTCGTTGGTATTATCTACTTCGTCAAACGATTGTTCCAACTAACAATCAAAAGAGTGGATGGCGAGCTGGAAAGATTAAAAATACAGCTTTTGATTTCCAAAACTCGATACAACGTTTAAATGATTTTGAAAAACGTATTAGAAGAGTTATGATTGAGTGTTTAGATTTTCGCGAACTGATTCGTAAATATGACTCCCCTGAAACATTCTTTTTCATAGATCCCCCATACGTAGGGAGAGAAGGGATGTATAAAGGTGGATTCGAGGAGAAAGATCATCGTGAACTTGCAGAATTATTGCGTAACATTGAGGGTAAAGCCTTAGTTAGTTACTATCCAGATCCTCTAATCGAAGAGTTATATGGAGATTGGCGTTCTAATAGCGTTAAAGCTTTAGTTGGATGCAATGTTACAAAGGCATCTTTAGGACAAAAGAAGAAAGTTGAAACAGAATTATTTTTGATGAATTATGAAGAAGATGGGACAAAGATAAATTTCTCAAAAAGAGATTTATTGAACCAAGAACAACAAATGCAATTACTACTGTTTTGATTAATAAATATAAAAAAGACCAAAACCGAAGGGTTTGGTCTTTTTCTTTTTATTTCATTGTTAAAAAGAGTTCTATGAAGCTTTTTTTAGTGATTATTTATAAATTCGTTCAATTGTTAGCTATTTTATAAATAATAGTAGTTTTTTATATAATAATCTATATTTGAAGTATTATCTAAGAAAGAAACAAATAACGGATTGATTTTAGGAGGAATTAATATGATTACTAATGTAGAAAAAATAGGATTTATACGTACTTTTGATAATGAAGATCCTTTTACTGATAACCCTCATAAAGGAGTAGTTGTAAATTGCGAGATTTCATCTGATAAGATGAATGATTATGATTTAAGAGATTTTTATGAACTTCAAGACTTTGATGTATGTGTACTGTTCTATAATGACGGCAGAATTGCTGTTTATGTGTATGATGTAGACCTTATGGATTATAGAGAAGAGATTACATTTAGCGAAGAGGTAGTAGAGAAACTTAGCAACTTCGCTAGGGAATATTTGAATCAATAATTAGCTCAAAAAGTATTGTTGATTCATAATAAATTTGATGTAAATTATTAAAAGCACTTGAAAATTAAGTGCTTTTTTCTTTTGTTGTTTTCAAGATTTTTAATAATATTGATACCTTCATAGATTTTTGAACTAGAATATTAAAAATCTTAAGGAGGCATTTTATATGCAAGTAAAAAAAATGAATGAAAACAATTTTATCAACTTCTTGAATGATGTGAATACGTCAGATACTTTTACTGTTCAAGAATCTATTGTGGATGGAAATAATCGACCTATACGTTTGGTTAAAGAATATGATCCTACTGAAACCTTTGCAATGGTCTATGATACTTACAAACCAGAGGACTTAGATATTTCAGACGGTCGATATGGAAAGGGTTGGCTTTATATTGGGGTATATTTCAAAGACTTGTCTGCTTTTGTTTATAAAGAGCGGTATGTAAACTTTGTTACAGATTATTGCTCAGAAATGAATACTGTGTTGGAAGATGATATGTATAATGATTTATTTAACCGCGCTAATTTAGAACTTGTTTCCCGTAAGAACCAATTAACGGAAGTTTATAAAGAAGATCAAACTTTGATAGAAGATATTATTGAAATGAATAAAGGGAAGATGTTTGAAGAATTAGTAATCGGGGTTACTGATGATAAATTGGAATTACAGAGAAAGATTTTTAATATCTACCGTTCGTCCCAGCTAGCACATCTCTATTTAAGAGATAAGGAACAATGTGTAATCGAATTCATCAACAGATATATTGAGGAAAACGAAAGAGACATAAAAAATATGACTTTGTATCCGTTTGCCCGTGATAAATATGAAAATATAATGGAAACTAATGAATATTTTAAAAAAGTTAGAAGGGCATACATTCTATTAAACAGAAAATTTGTGAAGGCAGTTAATGTATGGATCGTCACAACGGAAGGGGAACGAGTTAAAGTATTTAATGAGTTTTCAATCGATGGGGAGGAAGCAGCGATTGGTATAAATGCTAATAGAATCTATCTAAAAGATGTTGTTCAAATAGAATATAAAGGATACAACGTAACAATTTAATAGTTTAATAAATTCTAATTGATTAATGATAACTAATATATAAATTAAAGCCTAAAAAACCGTGATATACATCGCGGTTTTTTGTATGGCCAAATGAAATAGTTAAGTTAGTAAGTAAATGAATTCTATAGTATTTTCGTTTTTTTTACCCAATATTAATATAACCTTCTAAAATATAAAAAACGCTTTAGGAGGCATTTATTATGGAACAGAACAAATATACATTTAATGAGAAAGAACTTGAAGGATTTTTAAATGATACGGATACAGCGAATACGTTTGAGATGTTATTTACAAAGGAGAACCACAAGGTTTCAGAAAGCGTAAGGATTATGAAGATGTATGATCCAAGTAGGGAATATGCGTTAGTGTATAATGTTGAATATTTACGTTTGGATGAATTAGCTTCAATTCAGAGACATCAAAGGTTAAATTACATTGGTATATTTTATAAGAATGTAAATTGTTTAGTGCTTGAAAATACATATTATTATAAAAAAATGGTGGGTACAAATCAGTCTTTACGTGTTTTAACTGAGGACGATGTGTATGGATCCGTACATACTAAAGTAAACCTAAATCTTTTGAATAGGAAAGAAATTCTCTTAAATAAATTTCCATATGAAGAGAAAGCGGTTCAATCCAAGCTGGAAGATAGGAAACTCGAAATTTACAGAAGTGCAATTTTAGGGTTGGAGGTTAGTAACTTTGAAATACATCCTACAACATTTGAAAGATTCCATTCTTTAGAAATGGTACAACGGTATTTAACAGAAGGTGATAGATATATTGAAGAATTTGTGGATTCTTATATTGAATCTAATGAAAATACGGTCCGACATTTCTGTTTATACGAGTATGCAATTAGAGAATATGGTTCAAAACTTAAAGAAGACTTATATGTGTTAAAAGCGAAAAGGATACATCGACTACTTAAAGAGGAACTATCAAAGGCTAAATCTATTTGGGTAGTAAAAAAAGATGGAGTAAAAGTAAAAGTTTCAAATAACTTACCCATTGATATTGAAAAAGTATATTTAGGAGATGCGTCAATGAAAGTGAACATAGATGATGCAATTGCTATTGAATATATCAGGAAAAGTTATGAAATCAATTAAGAAAGAGGAAACTTTATGTTATCAACAGTGAATTCAAGTATATATAGCCACTTGTGTAAGACTGTTCATAAATACTTTAATGATAGGTATAAGTGGAAGTTTGATGAGGAAGAAGGGATGTTTCAGTATTATAAAGGAAAAAGAAATTTAAAAGAGTTAGAATTTATTATTAGAACAGTATTTCAAGATATAGCAGATATTGTTCAAAGAGGTTATTATTATAATATAGAAGATGAATGTAATGGTGCTTATATCATTATTTATTTATATGTAGACGCGGACTTTAATGGTGCAAATCAAGGTACAGCTGGAGATTATTTGTACTGTAAGTTTAATTTGTTTTCAAAAGCGTTTTCATATGATCAGTCGCAAAATCTAGATTATTTACTTAATGTGGAGTATATGAAAAAGTTAGATAAGGAGAGTGTGTAAATGGATATCCTAGTCGGAAATTACTATGCAAATGATCATAAAGAAGATGGTGTAATTGACACAAATATTATTTTAATTCTTCCTAAAAAGGAAGACACTCCACAATTTCAAACGCGAACAGAAACAATGTGGATCCGTAATGGTGAAGTAAAACAAATATATGCAAACAATTGGATTTCAGATTTCTTTAAACGTGAAGCTACTGCGGAAGAGATTGCTCTATTTAAAGAACATAGAAGTCGTATTGATGAGTTACCCAATTATAGTGATGCAATTTTAGAAGATATTTCAGAGTAATACATTCTCTACTATTTAAGTAAGCTAATCAGGGGTACTGATACAATTAAGTAAATTAAAAAAGCTCTTATCAATAGGTAAGAGCTTTTTCTTTTTGTATGGATCAATAAAAAAAGAAAAAGAAACGAAAATTTATGTTTTCCATTTTTAACGAAAAGTGAGATGCTAATAAACATTTTTAATCCAAGTGATCATTCGGATTACTTGAAACGGGTCAAAATAAGTAATTAAAAACATCATTACGAAGAAAGAAATAAGTGATATGAATTTTAAGCTTCCGTCTTCACGCTTTGTAATAGCTATGAAACTGAAAACAATCCCTACTAAAAAAGACAAATATCCCGAAAGTACTATAGGTTCATAAAAACCTTCTATTGCCCAATTCAGTGCAAATAATAATACTCCCAAAATCAGAAAAGTTATTGATAATGTACTAAATCTTTTCACTATTTCACCTCTATTTTCACGCTATTAATACTTCCTTAATATTTTCCTGTTCGACTTTCATCTTTATCACTTAGTGTGGCGAAAACAGGGAAGATCCACAAAAATATTGGTTCTAAAGTTAATCCATCTCTTGAAAATGCCCTTAATGTATCGGCTGACAAATATTGCGTTTGAAGACAATGAGGACAATCTTTACCGTCTCTTATAAAGAAGAGCGACCATACCTGTAAAGCGTTCCATCTTTTTTTGCAATTTGTACAACGAGTCATAATGTGTCGCCTCCGTTGTTTTTTAGGGTTTTGGGGAGTATTCGTCTTAAAAATATTCTAGATTTATATTTAAATAACCTGCTAATTTATTCCATTTAAAAATGTAATTCTTAGGCTCATTTGAACTTTTTTAAGTATTTTTCCCTAATCTTGATAAACGAAACTATAATCCTTTTATGCAATGGAAAGAGTGAAAAAACAACAAGGATGGTGTGGAATGTTTAGTAGTAAATTCATCATTCTTATCCTGGGCATCATTGGTCTTATGCATCTAAGCGAAGGCACATAAAAAGAAAATGGAGTGGTTAGAATGTCAACTAGAAAAAAATTCAACAAATTAGGATTAATGAGTTTGGGAGTTATTTGTGCTTTACAAGTTTCACCTTTATCAACATTAGATTCAAATAAGGCTTTTGCTGCAACTGAGGAACAAAGTAGTCCAGAGAAAAATTTCGGTGATGCAAGATTCCACTATGCTAATGGCGCTTATTACAACGCAGTTCATTATGCATCATTAGCATTTAAAGGTGGTTTACAAACTGTAGAAGTTAAAACTTTATTAAATAATGCAGCTGCTCAGTTATCTGCAATTGCAGATCAACAAGCAAAGGACAAACAGTATAATGACGCAGTGATTAATTACCAAAAGCTTATCGATTCTGATGGTGTACCTGCGAATATCAAAAAGGCTGCACAAGCGAATTCTGATATAATCCTTGCAGAATTTAATAAAGGGACAACTGCTTTAGCAGAGGGTAAATATGCTGATGCTGTTAAGTATACGTCGCTATCGTTTGCAAAAGGAATTTATATAAATAGAGTAGTTGCGCAACTAAAAGAAGCTTCAACGCAACTTACGATCCTTTCTGATAAACAAGCGAACAACAAACAGTACAATGAGGCTGTAGAGGGTTATGAAATATTAAAGAATTATTATGGAGTACCAGCGGACATTAAACAAGCTGCTGAGAAAAATTATGATTTAATCTTTAAAGAGTATAATGCTGGGAAAGGTTATTTAGACAAAGGAGACTATTATAAAGCAGTGTATTTAACGTCACAATCGTTATCGAAAGGGTTAACCTTGCAAAAGGTTGTTGACCAATTAAACGAAGCTTCAACAATGCTTTCAGAGCTTGCTAAACAACAAGTGGACAACAAACAACTCAATGAGGCGGTATTGAATTATACTGCATTAAAGAACACATTTGGAGTACCAGCAAATATTAAAGAAGATGCGCAAAGAAATTGTGATTTAATTCTACGTGAATACTATGAAGCTATGTATCATTTCGAAAATGAAAACTATTATAATGCTGTTCATTATGTTTCACTTTCAATGGCTAAAGGCTTATCTACAGATGAAGTGAAAACGCTAATGAATAAGGCAGCCGATTCACTGTATAAAAAAGCGGAAGAAGCGGAAGATAACAAACAGTTCAATGACGCGGTATCGAAGTATGCTGAATTAATCAACGCATATGGAGTACCAGCAGATATTAAAGAAGCTGCGCAAAGAAATTGTGAATCAATTCTTAGTGATTACTATGAAGCTAAGAAACAATTCGAAAATGAAAGCTATTATAATGCTGTTCATTATGTTTCACTTTCAATGGCTAAAGGCATATCTACAGATGAAGTGAAAATGCTAATGAATAAGGCAGCCGATTTACTGTATAAAGGTGCGGAAAATTACGAGAATGCTGGAGAAATTGGTCCAGCGTTGTCTGATTACACTAAATTAGCACGTGCTTATGGAGTACCTGAAAACATTAGACAAGCAGCACAAAGTAAACTTAATAGTTTACAAAAATAAAACACAAAAAACCGTGATTTTACTCGCGGTTTTTTTCTTTAAAATAACTAGATAATAGTGCCTTATTCTTTTCTCCGTACACGTACCTTTGAATGAAAATCTCTGAAACATAAACATATTTAGTTCTTTATTAATGTATTAGATGATTTCATACTTTTTTTCACTAGTAGATGAAATTGTTATATAATCCTTAATTGCAAGGGTAAGAGTGAAAAAATAATGAGGATTATATTAAAGGTTTGTAATAAATTCATCGCTCTTATTCTAGGAATCATTGGTCTTATGCATCTAGGTAAAGACTCATAAAAAAGAAGACGGAGTGGTAGTATGTTATTAAGAAAAAGATTTAACAAATCAAGGTTGGTGAGTCTAGCGTTTATTTTCACTTTACTCATTCCATTGATTACAGCATTGGATCTGAGTAAGGTTTCTGCTGCAACTATTGATGAAATGAAAAATGATAAGTTCGTGAATGGGACAGGATTAACAGTTGGGGACCGCTCTACTAATAGGGTTACAATATTAGCCGAAGAAAAGAAAAATTCATTAGGTAATTTTCTTGCGGTTTCTTATCCGTATGACTCTAAAATGCAAAACAGTTCTAAAGCTTATTTTAAGATTAATAATGGTGACGATGATCTTTCTGATATTTTAGCTCGGTTGGTGCCAACTGCATTTCATAATGACAATGATTTATCAGCTGAGGTTATATCTGTTGGGCAATCGATTAATACTCGCTATGATAGTCAAGTCGCTTATATATTAAACAATGCTTCTACCAAACTTTTAATGGAAGCTGATGCTGATACAAATGCATATAGATTAAATGATGCCGTTATTAAATACCGTATTCTTATGAATACTTATGGAGTACCCCAAAACATTCGAGATGCTGCGATTAAAAACGAGAGTGATATTATGGTAGACTTCAATGCTGCAAAATATTTCTCTGCAAAAGGTGATTATTTTAATGCTGTTCATTATGCTTCAGTATCAGAAGTGTTTGGACTGAGTTTAGAAGAAGTTACAACCTTCTTAAATAATGCAGCTTCTCAGTTATCTGCTGTTGCTGATAAAAAAACTAATTACAAGCAGTACAATGAAGCGGTTTCAGATTATCAAAAGTTAATTGGTGCATATGGAGTGCCCGAAAACATTAAACAAACAGCACAAAGTAAACTGAACAATTTAACAAAAGAAAGTACAAAAAACCGTGAGTAACATCGCGGTTTTTTTCTTTGTAAAAACTTAAAAAAATGGTCCGTGGTTATACATTTATATACACGTTTACTGCGAGTGAAATCACGAAAAATTATAAAAAATTGGTTTTTTATTGATGTTTTAGATATATTTATACTTTTTTTCCACTAATTAATGAAACCCATATATAATCTCTAAATGCAAAGGTAAGAGTGAAAAATAATACAAGGATGGTGTTAAGGTTTGTTAGGGAATTCATCATTCTTATACTAGGCATCATTGGTCTTATGCATCTAAGCGAAGGCACATAAAAAGAAGACGGAGTGGTAGTATGTTATTCAGAAAAGAAATTAACAAATTAAGGCTGATGAGTCTAGCGATTATTTTCGCTTTACTTATTCCATTAATCACGGCATTGGATCCTAGTAAGGTTTCTGCTGCATCTATGGATGAAATCGATAATGATGAGTTAGTGTTTAGAACAGGGTTAACTGTAGGTGATAGTTCCACTAAAGGAATTACACTTCTTGCGCGTGGAAAAAAATCTGCATTGGGTAATTTCCTATTGGTTTCTCTCCCGTATGATTCCAGATTACAAAATAGTGGTAAAGCTATGTTTAAGATGAATAATGGTGACGATGATTTTTCTGATCTTTTAGATTGGCTGATGCCAAGTAACTTTTGGGAGGGTTTCGATCTAACAACAGAAGGTGTAGCTGAAGGGTTGGAGCATTATAAAGGCGGAAAATATAAAGGTTATGGTAAAGCGATTGGGGCAGCGAAATCTGCCAAAGATGTTAGAGATCTAGGAATCAACCTAGCTAGTGGATGGGCAGAAGATTTCGATGACTTAGAATATAGTAAAAGTCTTAAGGTGGTTAATGTAATTCTTGAAGCAATGAATCATCAAGAAAAAGAAATTAGACCTATGAAAGAAAAGGGGATTAAAGGTTGGTTAAATGGCAGATGGTATCAAATGAACGAAAAGAACGAAACATTGTATGTAACAGATGCTCATATAACTTATCCTCAGTTAAATAGTATGTACATCAATAAAAAGGCTGCTAAGTTACCGAAGTATGACGGTGTTAAGAATCCATCTATAACTAAAGAGAATCTTCAACTCCTTGTTTTTGATGTTTATCGAGTGTTAAATCATAAAACTCCTCAAACTAAATTTAGTGATTATGCTAAAAAATTAGTTGCTGATTATAACAATGGCTTTAAGAAAGTAATAAAAGCCGATGGTGAAGTTTCAAGACCTACACAAACTGCATCAGTTTGTACGCAATTTGGACAAGCCTATTATTATTTCGATGAAGATAATTATTTTAATGCTGTTCATTTTGGTGACCAAGCAGCTAGCTCTTGTAAAGAAGATGGATTGCCAATGTTTATGCAAATGGCTTCTGCACGTTTACTCGAAATAGCCGATTGGACGGCTTCTCAAGGTGATAAAAATAATGCGTTTAAATACTATGAAAAGTTAATCAAAACAAAATCAGTGCCGGGTGAAATTAAACAACAAGCTAGAAATCGTCTAAAAGACTATTATGATACTCAGGCTTATTATAATCTTGAGGATTATTACAATGCTGTGTATTATGCAGGGAAATCAATTAATGCCGGCTATGGTAGTCAAGTAGCTTCATTATTGAACAATGCTTCTACGAAACTTTCAATGGAAGCTGATGCTGATGCAAATGCAAAGAGATTTAATGACGCTGTCGTTAAATACCGTATCCTTAAGAATACTTATGGAGTACCGCAAAACATTAAAGATGCTGCAACAAAGAACGAGAGTAGCGTTATGAAAGAATTTAATGATGCGAAATACTACTACGCAAATGGTAGCTATTACAATGCAGTGCATTTTGGATCGATTGCTGTGGCCAAAGGCTTATGGTTAGAAGAAGTTACAACCTTCTTGAAAGATGCGTCTGGTAAGTTATCTGCACAAGCTGATCAAAAAGCAAACAACAAGCAGTACTATGAAGCAATTAACGATTATAAAAAGATAATTGGAGCTTATGGTGTTCCTGAAAATATTAAACAGGCGGCTCAAAAAAATATGGATTCCATTTACAAAGAATTCACTTTAGCTGATGGGTATTTTAAAAATAGTGATTACTACAATGCTGTTTATTATTCCACTCAGGCGTTAGCAAAAGGTTTATCAGAGCAGAAGGTTGTCGATTTGGTAAACAATTCATCTACCCAACTTTCAATGCTTGCTGACAAAAAGGCTACTAACAAGGAATATAATCAAGCAGCTAATAGTTATGGTTTGCTTATGAATGCCTATGGTGTTCCAGCTAACATTAAAACTGCTGCAACAACTAACTATAATAAAATTTACACAGAATACACACAAGGTAATAATGAGTATAAAGCCGGAAATTATTTTAACGCTGTTCACTATGCATCTTTATCTTATGCTAAAGGTGTAACAACGGCTGAAGTTAAAATATTATTAAATAATGCGGCTGGTAAACTATCTGCTCTTGCTGATGAACAAGCTAACAAAAAGCAATTTAATGATGCAATTGCTAATTACGAAAAGTTAATTGGAGCATATGGCGTACCTGAAAATACTAAACAGGCGGCTCAAAAGAATCTAAATTCAATCTTTAGTGAATATATCGAAGGTAAGCGATACCTTGAAAGTGGAGATAATTATAATGCTGTTCATTACACAGCCCTATCTCTTCAAAAGGGTGTTTCAGTGGCAATAGTAGTGAAACAATTGAACGATGCTGCAACAAAACTTTCTTGGCAAGCTGATGAAGATGCGAAAAACAAGAAATTAAATGATGCAGTAATGAAATATCGTAAATTGTTTAACACATACGGAGTTCCATCTGAGTTACAGAATCCTGCAATAGAGAATGAGAAGAAGATTATGTTAGAGTATCGTAATGCTCAATTCTACTTTGCGGAGAAGAGTTATTATAATGCTGTTCATTACGCTTCTCTATCAATAGCAAAAGGTGTAACTTTAGAGGAAGTAACAACATTTATGAGTAAAGCTGCTAGTGAGCTTTCTAAGACCGCAGATACAAATGCGAATGCTGGAAACAAAGAACTAGCAATTGATCAATATAAAAAGTTAATTGGAGCTTATGGCGTGCCTGATAACATTAAACAAGCTGCACAAAGTAATCTAAACAATTTAACAAAATAAACTATAAAAAAACCGTGAGTAACATCGCGGTTTTTTTTTTGTTGATTCTCCTTTATCGAACAAAGAATCGAAAATCGAACAAAACCTGTTCGATATGGTTTTTTTTGTTTTATTTTAAAAATTATAGAAATAGTATGACAAATGTTGTAAAATAAACCGGGCGGGGTATTACAAGATATTTTAAAAGGGGATGTTGAGATGAGTTGGAAAATGAAATGCCTGGGGATTGTGTCTGTGTTAACAATTGGTGTAGCAGGTTGCTCGAGTGACAAAAATGTAGAAACAACTACGAAAAAGACGACGGGAACACCAGAAAAAGTAGAAAACGAGAAATACGAGAATTCCCAAGGTGGAGGGAAAACTACAGATTCCAAGAGTCCGATTAAATTAGGGAAAGCGGAAAAACAATTGGGGAACGAAAGTTTTACTAATTTCGAATTAAGCGATAAAGATGAAAGAAGAATATACTTAATTGCAGATGGTGAAAATTTGGGCGTTCTGTTTGAAAAAGATTATACACCTTATTTCTCCAGTTATACGAATGGGAAATGGAAAAAAGATATTAAACTTGATGTTAAGTCAATCTATCCGGAGGGACGTATTCTTGGTATTGGTGAAGGATATTTAGAAGTTGCAACCGGAGAAAAAGAGGGAACAAATCTATTTTTAAACTATAAAGGGGAAGTTGTATTTAAAGAACAGCCGAGATCACTTGCCGTTGGTGGAAGTGATTTAACTGGTGGAAAAAATAGTAATGTAACTAGTTCTAACAAAGGTAATGTGATTGTTCATCGGGACGATAAAAATAAAAATGAAGTAACTTTATTTTCCCAGAGTGATGGGAAAGAAATTATGAAGTTAGATGGAGTAAAAGATTTCCCATCATCTCCTGGATATTTGGACTTCGAAAAGAAATTAATGTTCCAAAACAGGGAAATTTATGATTTCGGAAAGAAAAAGTTTGTGTATGACGAGAGTGGGCAAAAACTCGAACCAGATAAAAATGGTAAAGTTGTAGGATCGGATGATGGCAAGTATTTCTTTGTAGATGAATCTAATACTGAAAAATCTAACGGTTTAACTACGGGGCTATTCGATCTGTACGAACAAAAGCTAGGACCTGAGAATGAGAGAAAAAATAAGACTAGGTTTACAGGTCCATATGTTTGGAAAGAAAGTTATGCTTTAACTAATGCAGGTAATAAGATATATTATTATGGTTATTACAAATTCGAAGATAAGCCAGCAATTTATAAAACAGAACTCACATATAAAAATAGCAATAGTAAAAAGTAATGTTGCATTAATAAACGCCTTAGAACGAATTCTTTGGCGTTTTTCTACTTTAATTAGCTTCTTCTTCTATTTTCTAAGAATTTATATACCTGATTTTCGACTCTTCGATAATCGTCTCCTAAAAGGTCATCCAGAGCCATTTCCACAGTTTTGAGAGCATCGAAGAATTCCATTGCTTTTGGTAAATCAAAGTGCGGCACATAACCCTTCTGGAATGCTTCTACGGTTGGATAAGGTCTTACCCTTTCTGCATATTTAAAATAAGTATCCAAAATACTTTCAATGGAATGATCGGACACCATAAAACCTTTTTCTATTTTATATGGAAGGGTGACTTCTTTATCCTTATACTTAAGTGCTACTTTCCACTCATCGACATTCGTTCCAGGTATTCTTCCAACGAAATCAACTGTATGTTTTACGGTTTCTATTTCTTTCTCATCAGGTGTTTTTCCAGCAAATTCATTTGTTTGTTTTACAGATTTCATTTCTTTCTCTCCCTCGCAGCAATCTGGATTTGTATCTGATCGCTGATTGTTTTCCATATTATAGACTCACTTTTGGGAGTGTCAATTGAAATTCTACAATTTAGAAGAGTGTTTCATCTTATAAGATAAAACGCTAATACTTTGATTCTTGCTATAAGGTAGTTTTTAATTTTAAATACTTAATTAAAATGTTATACTATTGCAGTGTTTTTACTATTCAAATGAAAAAGAAACATTGTTTATGTATGTAATAATTGTGAATTAGTTGAGTTAGTAATTGGTGAAATGTGGAGGTAAAGATGTTGCAAAAAGTACAATTGAAAAACTGGGGAAATAGTGTGGGTATAAGAGTTCCTAAAAATATTTTAGATAGTTTAAATTTAAAGGTGGATTCTTCTTTAGGAATATCTGTGGATCCTAAAAATAAATCTATTATTTTGAAAGCTGATGACGGATTAACTCCATATGAAAGATTGATGGAAAAGGGTCAAGAGAACAAAGGAAAAAAGCAAGTGGATTGGGATAGAAACGAAGAGGAAGAACGCTTATATAGATAAATTGAATAGTGATAAGAAAGCAAAAGAACTGTGAGTTACATCACGGTTTTTTCTTTTACTAATAATCCCCCTTTATTGTGGATTATTAGTAACTACTTGCTTGTATAAACAACTTTTGATAAACGGTTCCTTTGCGGCAGCGTAAAGTTCTAAATAGGTTTCAAGTTCCTTGTGACTCATTGATACGTTTTTAAGATAATTGACCAGAATAGGAGTAGCCTTTTCAAAGGATAGATCACTTAATCTCTTGAAATTAGATATTAAATCTAGAATTTGCAAGAGTCTATAGTTTTCTTCGGTAATTAATGTTTTGGGTTTGTGTAATAATACTATTCTTTGGTTAAAGTTAACTTCTCGTTTTTTTGATTTCTCATTTTGTGTAACAATTTCAATTGTACTTGGTACCTGAGTTGTTAAGCTTAATGAATTTGCAAAGTCTAAACCTGTTACATATCCTATCCTTTGGCCCTTTTTTACTAAATACTTGTTTAAAAGAATTTTATTAAAGCTGATGGCTTTCACTTTGAGGATTCTATCGGGTGACGGAATGAAATATATTCCGTTCCTATATACACTTCTTGCTATCTTTTCAGCATCTGTAAGGCGCTTTAACTTCTGTCGCAAAGTGTTAGGGTTAATGTCCAGGTCTTCTAATAAGTATTCTAAGAAAATTGGCTCATCGTACCCGTACTCTTCAAACAAATAAGTATATAAATCCATTTACTTTTTCCTCCTGTATCTTATTTCTGACAATATGATTTTTGAATTATGTAGGGATACCAACTTGGTAACGTGGTGTGTAAGAGAGTTGTGTAATATTATTTAAGTGATTTCTAGAAATCCGGATATACAACCACTTATAAAGAAGGCATTACATTTGCTTTTACTGTTTATAGAACTTACCGATTGCGCAATTTCTTCTCCGAAATAATCTGAGATAGCTATGATTTCAGGAGATGAAGCGAAGTACTGTGCAATATCATCTTCTTTTATTTGTTGGAGCAGCATTATATGGTCTACTTTTTGAAGTAGGGTAAGATTGCTCTTTCTGCTGGAAAATCGATTGAAAGAGTCTTCAACCATTAAACAATCATAACCTTTGTCCGTAGCAAAAAGGTTTAAATACCACACGGCCACATAAATCTGAGTTTCTTTGTAATAATCTTGCATTCGATCTAAAACGATCGTAGTCTTATCTTTTGCATATAAAAAATGGTTTGCTAGGAAAGAAAAGTAAGCAGAAATAATTATATGATCAATTCTTGGATCTACCGATTTCATAGAAAAATGTATGATTGTTAAATCGTCTTTTAAATCAAGTACTGAGGTTTTATTTATTAAATCGTAATTACTGATTAATGATTGTAATTCCTTAGCCAGAGTTTTGTCTTCGGTTGATAATGTATTAAGAAACTCTTGCATAGTGGGTGTGGAGTATTGTGTATTTTCTTCCCTGCCGTTAGGACCTTGATATAACTTTTCTAAAACACCCCAAACTGTTTGTCTTTCCGATTTAGATAAATCTCGCTTATATAAAAACTCTATATGATTACGAAGTGCTAAAAGTCTATCTGTAAAAATAGCCTTATCTATATCAGTATCGTTTTCATATTTCTTTTTGCAGAAAGTAAATATGTCGGAGAGTAGGGGAGTGTCAACTTTGTGCAGCGTTCCATTATGTGTATTATTCATTTCCTGGTAAGTATCCATTTGTGTAACGATGACTATCTTTTCATTTACTCTTAGTTTCTCCTTCGTTTCTGTCTGCACAATATAATCTAGCATTTTGCTATCTTTACCAAATACCACGGAACGATTACCCATTGAGTTTACTTCCTGAAGTAAATATCTCTTCATAATACACACCTCTTTATTCAATTTCTTATATGGTGACAGTTTATATTAGAACTATCTGTTTGTTTTTTATTTACATTGTTTATTTTTAGACCTTCTGTTGATTTGAAAAATATATATAGAGGTTTATCTTTCGTGTTAATTTGTCTTTGGTGATATAATATTTGAATCTATTAATTGAACAGGGGTTTTGCATATGGGTATCTACTACACAAATCAGTCAATTGAGGCATATAAAAAGTTTGAGGAAAAGGGCTATTTAACAGGCAATGAAGTTTTTGTTGATAGTGATTTTCTTAGTTCATATAAATGGCTTATCGAGCAAATGAATAACAAAATTAACAATGATGGATCGTTTCCAGTGTGGTTATGGACAGAAAAACCTGATTTAAATGAGGAAGGTCATTTTGATAAAGGTACAAAAGCTGTCTGCTTAACAATAGAAATACCTGATGAGAAAGTCCTTCTTTCTGATTTTGATGCCTGGCATTGTGTATTAAATAATTGGTTTTGTTCTTTAACAGAAGAGGAAGATGAGTTGTTTGATCAAGGAAAATGCGAGATGACAAAAGAGCAAAGTTGGCAAAGAGTGTTTGACCTAGAACAGCTGCAACAATCAGAAATGTGGGGGAATGCAGAACAAATTCTTCAAGGTGTTACACCGGGCGTAAAGAAAAAACAAGTTTTAAACGTTGAATATTTTACAGCCCAGTAATCTCTTGTGCAGTTTGTTTTATACAAGCTTGTAAGGGTAGGATAGCGTATATTCTCCATCTAATAATAAATAAAGCAGAGGGTGGTTTTATTGGCTATAATTTCGAATGATGAAGTATCAAAGGTTTTCGATTGGCTGTATATAGGCGGATGTGGAAATATAAGAAAAACGTTACCATTGGTTGACGTATGGTATGACTTTAGATGGGACAAAAGTAAGCCTAAGAACCTTGTTATACCTTCTGAATTGATCGTACACAATGTACCTTTTGATGATGGTGATTTAGATGTAGCTAAGAATATATGGAAGAAATGTTTTGTGGAAATACAAAAATATAAAGAATTGAACAAAAAGGTTTTGATTTCTTGTTACGAGGGTGTATCAAGATCCGCTGTATTAACTTTGTGGTTATGTTGTGAGGAATTTGGTGATTATGAAACAGCACTAAAGCATCTCAAAAGATGCAGAAACATACATCCTGATAGAGATTTCAATCCGTTTTTAGATGAACTTAAGGAATCTTATACAAGTTGCGAATAAAAAAAGAGATATACAGGTGTATATCTCTTTTTAGTTGATATGATATGAAATGTAGCAAGTACTAAATCAATATTAATCTTCAACTATAAAATTGTCAATGAATATACCTTTTAGGTGGGGAATCCAGCAGTTTTAGAAAAATCGGCTGATTAACACACCTATAATAACCGCAATAGCCATTAGTAGTATAGCAGGTGTTTGTGGTAATAAAGTAATTAGTAAGAGCAAAGTTCCTACAATAATTGCAGTAACAGTTAATGCTAAGAGCAAACCTTTCCAAATTGGCTCTACTTGTACGAAAGATGCAACATATATAAACAAGGCCAAGAGAAGAGCATTATAAAATTCGCTATGCGGAATATTCTCTGGTATCAATAAAATTGCCATAAGAATTAATACTTGCATACCTTTTTGAAGATACAGGTTTGTTCGGAACGTTTCTAAAAATTTACTCATTTAAAATCTCCTTCTTTTGTTGCTGTTAGGCCTATTTTATCACAAAATAATAGATTTTCTTTTATTTTTTTTACTCTAAATTTTTATTCTCTATAAAACAAAATAAATGTTAAATTATGAAGATAAAGCTATTGTTTTATTGAACAACTTTATATAGTACAATAAGCATATTAAAGTAAAACGTAATTATTATTAAAGCCTATGTAGAGGTTTTAAATATTTCAGCCAGTACAGAATTTGAGTAAGCAAAATCTTAATATATTTCAAAATAAATGTTATATAAATTTTATACAATAGATGGGTTAAGCGTTTTAGAATTAGGAAGAATTTTAGGGGGCCAAACTCAAACGGCAAGATAATACTAAGATTTTGATAATAATCCATTAAGAATGCGTGCAGATAAAAAGAGGGGGAGCCTAATATGGAACCTAATAAAAAAGATAATTCAATTGAAAAAATTAGTTTGAATGAAAAGTTTGGAGAGAGGTTAAAAGCTTTAAGGCTTGAATTTGAAATGGTTCAACAGGAGGTGGCAGATCTATCTGGCTTAACTAAACCGACAATTTCAAGGTACGAAAGTGGTAAGAAGACTCCTTCTAGAGAGTCTGTAGAAAAACTGAGCGCAATATTCAAGGTTTCTTCAGATTACCTATTAGGTATTTCTGATAGCAAATATTCTAATATAAGTGGCTTGCTTGCAATTAATGAAGACTTAATAGGTTTGGCGCTTAGAATTGAACAATTAGATCCAATAGATAGAGAATATATTGTAAAGCTGCTTGAGAACGAATTAACTGGTATTAAAAATAAATAGTATATAAAAAATGACCTTTCTAAATTAGAAGAGGTCATTTTTTGTCGTATCAATATCAATTAGGGTTCAGAAGTAGAAATGTATCATTTCTCTTTTGAATTTCGGTTAAGATAGCTATGGCAAGTAGTTATCTTGTAACAAACTACTTTAATTATATAATCAAATAAACAAAAAGTAAATCATTATTCTCGTATTGTATTGTCTTGAACGTAAAAGTTCTTTTTATTTTTTCACTTATTAGGTCGATTTGACGTTACAATATTGAAAAATTGAAAGAGGGATTTTAATGAATACAATATTAAAAAATGAGAGTGCTAAAAAAGTAATTGAAGGAGCAATGCAAGCAGAATTCGATGGAGAGGGTAGAGAGTATGATCTTAAACGCTTCTCTGAACGTCTTGCGTACTTAAACGAATGTATCGAAAATAACGAGGGGCAAATCACACTTAAGGAAATGGACTTATGGGAAATAGTTGTAGATGCCATAGATGATATTTTAGAACTATTTGGATATAAAGTGGATGATAGTAAATCTAATTATGATGAGCATATTTGGGTGGCTGTAAAGAAAGAGATAGTAGAGCCTAGAGCATAATTAGAAACTACCATATAAATAGCTTTAAATACAAACAAAATGACCTATCTAAGTTAGATAAGGTCATTTTATTTGTATGATTATAATAAGGTTTCCACACCTGAAATGAGCGAAGTTAGAACTACAGCGGATAGCTTTTCCTTCACAAATTAATTATAAAAAGGTTATGGTAAATATGCAAATAATAACCTCTTAGCTGATTGTATATCTCAAGTTTGTATGTAAAAGGGAGATTTTTTGAATAGAAATGAAATAAAAAATGACCAATCTAAGTTAGATAAGGTCATTTTATTTGTATCATTATAATAAGGTTCCACACTAGAAATGAGCGTCCTCATTCCCATTATGTATTAAATTAGACTAGCTACAGCGAATAGCTTTTTCTTCATCAATTTATTATAAATGTAATATTGAATTGATGCAAATGATAACTATTCAACTGTTTGTATACATTCAATTTACCATTAAAACGGATATCTTATATATATAAATAAAATAAAGAATGACCCTCATAGCGAATGATGGCCATTCTTTAATTAAACGAAATGATTTAAGGCTAAAAAAAGAAAAGCGGTATATCTTTTTTTAGGCAATGAAATGTTCAGCTACAGCGAATAGCTAATTCTTCATAGTTTGATTATATAATACTAGTTTAGTTGGGTCAATTAAGAATTGACTATATATTGGTGTGATTCTTACTGGTAATTATATCTATTGTGTTTTTGAGCTTGGAAATTTCCATTTATATCATATTCTCAAATAGATTAAACTACCTTAGTTTTAATATGTGAATATAGTTTTAAGGTTTTCGTATTAAAATTATAAAAAACACTCTCTCCTAAACAGAGAAAGTGTTTTTACTCGAGAACTCTTATTTGATTTTCGAACTACTGTGGAGAATTTTTATGATAATTATTTGTGCGCTATAATTATCTTTAAAGTAATGTAGTGATTGTTATGACTCCTTAATTATATGATTAGGAACAAATAATTGCAATATATAATTTGAATACAACATTATTTAGATGCTAAATTCCGAGAATTATTCATAAGGAGCAGTTAAATGAACAGAGTAAATCTTTTAATGGCCTCAATACAGGTGAGGAGTAAAGTCGTTATAAAAAAAGATGATAAGGACTTTGTTGAGCTAATGAATTCAGTTTCGAAATTTCTTAGTAATTATAGTGTGGATCATAGCACCTCTGATTATTCTAATCGTGTAGAAATTTCAATGGAGTGGGATTAAATGTATCAGAGTAGGTTAACCGAAATGTAATTGTTTTAGTATTTTTGCTATGTTACAATTAATCTGAAGCAAGGTTTTGTTATGTAACTTTTTGTATCTACCTATATAAAAAGTAGAAGATATTTTTATCAAATCTTGTTTTCAGAAGTGTATTATTTATGGCTGAAGAAGCGTATTAACCTCTTAAAGACGACGGCAATCGTCTAAGTGGGGCGCAAGTGTTTGGTCACCTTGCGTTTAGAATCCCGTTTTTGCGGGTGGTTCTAGTATGGCATCGAAACGATAGGATTCGTTCCGATGCTTTTTTATATTGCTTGAAACTTATTGGTTGCTACACAGTACTTAATCTAAGTGGTCACAAAATATTAAAACACCCTAGAATGTTTACTAGGGTGTTAATTCATTAACGAGTTATTATTATTCCAATCTCTTCAATTTCTTTTCTAAGTGAATGGAATTCCTCTAGGAATTGCCTATTTGCAGGAGCAACGGCCATAATTACAAAATCATTGCGCTTATTTATTTCTTTTGTTTTCTTAGTAATTGATTTACTGATTTCATCTGTAATTTCATCAGAGATTATTAGTAAGTCTATATATGATTTTTCAGTGGATTGATCACCGCGAGCCTTATCGCCGTGAAAAATTGTATTAGCATTAACCTGAGAGTCTACATATTCTAGTAATTCTTTAACGCTTTCTTTTTCAGCTGATGAGAGGTGATTCAATTCATTAATACTTGCTTTCTTAAGTGTTGCGATAACCATATTTCTCACTCCTTGATATATTTTTTCTATTTTAATTCGAGTATGTATCTATACTTCTAATTATAAACGAAAATATCCTCTTTTCGCCAATTATATTATGATAAATGAATATTAAACCATATGCTATAATTTGCGTTGGGATTTCTTTGGTTTTAAATTCCTCTAGTCGAAGTAGAACAAACGATGTATAATAAGTATATGTGTTGTATCTAGTACTTGTATCATAGGCGTATGATTATACCACTAGATTATAAAAGCACCGCGTCTTAAGGCGCGGTGCTTTTTGATGTACTTAATTAAACTGTAATGTGAATATTTGATTTGATTGCCCGCTTAAGTGATTCATTCTTATGATTTGCTTCCTTAATGATAGAGATCAATTTGTTATTATATGTTAGTGCTTTACAAGTGAATAGTGTAGCCAATTGATGTATACAGAGTGTATTTTTGTAAATATTAAGGTTGTAAATTATAAATTAAGGAGGGCTTGTATGCGAAATCATAAAAAAGATATGGAAAAATCGGGTTCTGGTATGAAAACGAATTCTGCTGGAACTGATGCACAGAAAGTAAAACAAGAAATCCAAAATGATGTAAGTAGGGGACAAGGAGCAATGACTTCCAGAGAAGCTGGAGCAATGCGCGATTAAGAGTAAGAAGTTATCCTGCGTTCCGTCCGATTTCTGAGTAAAGAAATATGCGCATTTTTAAATTAAAATATAAAAAATAACCTTTCCTAAATTAGAAAGGTCATTTTTTAGTCATATATTTATTAATCTGGAGAGATTATTATGAGTTCATAACTAGGCCAATAGTTATGAGACAAACTAGATAATATTATTATAGCTGTCATCTTAAAATGATGTCAAACTATAGATACCATAAGAAAGCAAATAGTGAAAAATGAACACTTTAATTTCACTTTAAATATTGTTATACTATTAGTAGTGAGATGATGACATATCGTTTGCAATTGCCGTTGCTAACGAACAAACAAAAGTTTTGTAACTCCTTTACTTTTGTTTATAACTTTTATTTTTAATTAAAAGATTGCCGTCGTTAAAGTGGTTTTGAAAAATGACTCTTCGTTGAAGGGTCATTTTTTTGTTTATTTTTTAATAGATATTGATCGCAAAAGGAATTAATTCGCCTTCATCGTCATCATCAGCTTCAATGTAATCATTGAATTTTTCTTCATCAAATTTAGCTTTAAGTTTATGCCAGAAGTTTACCGCGCTATAAACTGATTCACCGGTTATCCTTGTAATTCCAGGAATGCTTTTCAATATATTTATATAGATTTTTCCGTGTCCTTTCTTTTGCCACTCAGGTGAAAGTTCAATATTTTCGATATATATTTCGTTTCCACCTTCATATAAATTGGCAAATCCGATAACTTCACCTTTATATAATAAATTAAACTCCACTTCGTAATCTCTGACGATTGAGTGTCCATCTAAGTTCCCGTAAACGTTCATTGTGTGTAGACCTCCGTTTTTTCTTATTATAGGGAAAATCTACGGTTTTTTTGAAATATTGTTTTTTTACAAGATTCCAATGGAAAGTTATAAATTTCCTTTGAATAAGAACGTGTGTTTCGTATATAATAAGAACATACGTTCCGAACAAGGAGAGAGGAAAATGTTCGATTATTCTCGATGCTCTAACCGAATCATATTATGTGTTGATTTGAAGAGTTTTTATGCAAGCTGCTCTTGTATTTTGAGGGGACTCGATCCATTAAAGGTGAAGCTAGCTGTCGTAGGGAGTACGGAAAGACCGGGTTCCGTCGTTTTAGCTGCTACTCCTTTACTTAAGAAAATGGGTATAAAGCAAGGTAGTCGTATGTACAATATCCCTAAAAGAAAAGACATTATTGTCGTCAATCCAGCAATGGCCACGTACATAAAAGTATCAACATTAATAACAAACATAGTACTACAATACGCACCGGCTGAAGATTTCCACCAGTATAGCATCGATGAAATGTTCATTGACGTCACTCAATCGATACATTTATTTGCTAAATCACCAGGGGAAATGGCTGCTCGTATTATAAAGGATATTTATTCGCGTACAGGCATAACAGCTACAGTCGGAATAGGACCTAACCTATTTCTCTCAAAGGTTGCGCTTGATCAAGAGGCGAAAAAAACAAGAAGTGGTATTGCTCGTTGGACGTATAATGATGTACCAAAAAAATTATGGAAAATACATCCCCTAAGTGAAATGTGGGGAATCTCTACTAAAACCGAAAAGAAGCTAAATGCTATGGGTATTTATAATGTTGGACAGTTAGCAAATCACCCAGTGCATCAACTAAAAAAGAAATTTGGCATTATAGGTGAAGAATTATACAGGCACGCTAATGGTATAGATGAAAGTAGAATTTCTGAACCATATAAACCTGCAAGTACTTCTATAGGGAAAAGCCAAATATTACTTCGCGATTATACAGATTTACACGAAATTCAAATGATTATACTAGAGCATTTAGAAGAAGTATGTTACCGATTAAGGTCCCAGAGTAAGTTAGCAAGAACTGTACAATTTAGTATTGGGTATAGCAAAGACTGGGGAGGCGGATTTTCTAGGTCCTGCACTATTCAAAAAGCTACGAATTTAACGATGGACTTTTATCATATATGTATGAAATTATTTAAAGAATCTTATACAGGTGAACCAATAAGGAGTGTTTCTGTTTCGCTTACTAACTTTCAGGAAGACGGAGAAATGCAATTGTCATTATTTGATTTTGATGACCAGTGGGAGAAAAAACAAAAGCTTGCCTTTACAATGGATGAAATAAGAAGGAAATACGGTAAAAATAGCATTTTAAGAGCAATCAGTTATGCACCAAGTTCTACCGCGCGCCACAGAAATAATCTAATTGGTGGACATCAGGCTTAAATGAGAGGAATGGTAATTATGGAAAGAGGTATGAAAAAATGGCGTCCGTTCGCGGCAATGCCTCAACAGTTCACTGCTATTCAGCAAATGATAGATAATCAAACTAAAATATCTAAACCGATACTAGACGAGGATCAACTAGAAGAAAATAATCGCATATTAATCGAAGCTTTAGAAAGAAACCCAAGTATAAGAATTACGTATTATAAAGATGGCCGATCTTGTTGCGAAGAGGGTCAAATTATAAAAATAGATCCATATCAACAACTTCTATATATGTTGGATTGTTTCGAGTTTAAATGTAAGTATCCATTACATAATTTAATTAAGGTTGAGTTGATTGAGGACAATTCTTCATATGATATAGGTAGTTCTAATCGTATATTTTAATTATTAGTTTCTTAATAGTGAAACAGCCAAACTAGAGTGGTTTGCTCTAGTTTTTTGCTTTTTTCTGATATAGCTTTTATATAGGAGTATAATATTTGAAACCTTTTAAGGAAAATAAAATATATGCTAGGAGAGATAAAAATGAATAATACAACTATTAAAACACTTGGTGATTTTGAAATGTATACGATTGTTTACAAATACAATGATAGTATCACATTTTTAGAGGCAGGTGATTTAGATAAATTCTCTGGAGAAATGGAAGATGCAGTTCGCATTTATGAAAAGCGCGCAAATATTTGTCATAAAGATTTTGCTCGAATTGATGATTCAAAAGAGGGTTTATGGTATGTATCGCAGATTAATAAAGATGGTTTTCATTTTGGTTTTGAATTTAAGACTGCTGGTGAAGTAAGACAAGCATTACCTGAATTATTAAAAGATGCTGATGTCGATGATAACGGTAGCCCAGAAGGATACGTTGTTATTTATGGCCCCGATGCAGAATTGGTAGACCTTAATCAATGGAAATCAAAAGATAAAAGTAAAAAATAAACATAAAAAGCGGTGTGTAAACTATACACATTGCTTTTTTTAGTCTGTATGGAAAAAACTTTGGCTATCAATATCCCTATCAATAATTAGGTGCAATACAGTAATTGGATTATGAACTAGGATGCGGACACTGAAGTTTTTTCTTTTTTTTCAAAGTTATTTAGTTATTCGAGTATACTATTTGTATTAAAAAGGAAAGAAAAAAACATATATATTGGGAGAGATACATAATGAAAAAAACTACATTAACAATTGAAGAGATTTTAAATTTAAATTACAAGGAAAACGAATTTTTCGTTAAGTTTTATGAGTTACATATGTTCAGAGAATTGGCTGCATTACAAAAGACAGTTTGGGGTGGCGGAGAGACAATAAAAAATCTTAGCATCAGAACATATGATGAACATTGTGTTGAACTGTTTGTATTTGCTTATAAAGGTAAACCTTTTGCAATGAGTCAATACAAACGAGAAAAAGAAGATGATGTTTACAATTATTCTTACTGTTTCCGAAATGAAACGATCTTTAATAATGCTGTTTATAAAGAAGTTTTAACTGATTTTATGACGCAAAGTGCAAAAACGTTAACAACAAACCTATATGTAGGTCAAGCTGATAAGTCTGGTACTGTTGAATTAGCAATTACAGATGAATTTAGTGAGAAAGTTAATGAAAAAGAATTAAAACGTGCAGAGCAAATAAAAGAAGATGAAAAATATTTATACAGATTGCAAGATATTCAAGATCCAGAGGATTCAAAAGTTGTAACGCTAAGTCAAGCTAAGGAACGTTTGCACAATATGTGGACCGAATTAGAAGCTGATGACCCGCATTCAATTGCAATTGACAATGCAACTTACGAAGAATTAGAAGATATGTGTAAAGGTGTAGATTATTTATTATCTCGCCGAAATATTATGGATGAAACGCAAGATGAATCACATAAGGAATTTGAATTGTATACCGCTGTCATTAAAAAAGAAGATAGTATTACATTCGTAGAATCTTCCTACTTCTCTGATGATTTTAAAGAATTATTAGAAGGTACGGTTCGTACTTATGACGCGAATACACATATTTCTCACAAAGAATTTACTAAAGTTGATGAAAAGACTGAAGGTATTTGGTTTGTTTCACAAATTAGTGATGAAGAACATTATGGATTTGAATTTGGAACTGCTGGAGAATTAAAAGCAGCTTTACCCAAAATATTAGAGCACGCTGATGTTGATGAAAACAATAATCCAGAACCATTTGTTGTTATTTATCCACCAGATGCTAAATTAGTAGATATTCACAAGTGGCTGTCTAACTAACTAAAACAAAAATAAATTTAAAAGCAGTATGTACTTATACATATACTGCTTTTATATTGGACGGAATTACATCAGCAAATATATAAATGATAGTGATATAAAGGGGACAACTAGAAAATGACTACAGAAAATACATTTCATCAAACGACAGCAAGCGAAGGTACATATATTGGAGTACGAGGTAATGATATGAAGGCCACGCATAAGATATTGGAGAAAATCTTTAATCTTATGCGTTCGAGAGGTTGGAAAGTGCAAACTGATCAAAAAGTGCTGGAGGATTATCCCTCAATAGCTAAAGATCACTTCGAAGGAGAAAAAGGAGACCTGAAATTTAAATCTCACCGTTATCCAGTAGGGTTTGAAATAGAATTTTATCAAGATGTAAATATAATAAATCGTAATGGCGGAAAGTATGACTTTAAAAAATTGAAATTGATGCCCTACTTAATTCGATGTCAGTTTTTAGCTGAATTAAAAAATATATCAAAGTTACTTGTAGACTCGGGATATGAAGATACAAGTAAGCCAATTTTAAAGACAGCGAAAGAAAAGGTAGAGTACCACATTGGTAAGTCAATTTCTCCTGAATTAGATGATAAAAAGATTGCATCATATGACGCTGAAGATAAAGATGGAAAGAGAATACATAATGGAGAAATTAAATACTTTAGGGATCATAAAGGAAGATTGAATAGAGGTATCGTGTATCACAACACAAATAATATGTGGTGGACTGTATTAAATAAATATGAGTATACAAATCTTGCATCCTTTGAATTATTCGATTTAGATTCAGAAGAAAACAGATTAATAAAACTGATAAAACCTTCAGGATTTCATAATCCAAAATCAAGAAAGTTACCAACCGAAGAGCAAATAGCGACCTGGAGCAAAGCGGCCAGAAAAACAACTAAAGAAGTAAGGGTAGATCAAGTGAATGCTTTTCTTTCTTGGTTGTACGATATAGATTGGGTTTCGAGGAAGTTTCAATTTTACATTAAGGAAAGTAAACGTCTTGGGTTGCAAGAAATAGAAAGTAACTCTTTTGGAATACATAAAACATTTGATAAGCCTAGAGAACTTAGATTGTATACCAAAGATTTACCAATGTCTTATACAGAAAGTAGTTGGATTAAAAATTTAAGAGAATATGTGGTTTATGGTAAACCGACTATTAAACAATGGTTTACAAATGATAAAAATGGGTACGGAAAAGATTCGTATGAATGGCCAGAAGTAAGGGAGAAATTATGGAAAATAGGCGCTTTAATTAGCTAAAAAATACATAATAAAAAGAGAGATATAAAGAGAAAAGGGTGAAGTTATGAAGACTTATATTTGGGTTAGAAATATAGATGGAAAACTATTTCAGATCTTCAATACGAATGATGGAGTGCTTGAACTTGGAAATAAATTGAATTACGAGTTACTCGGGTGTGATAAAACAGATTTAATTTATTACGCTCATATGATTGGAAGAAATTTACCGGATTCAAGATTAACATACGAAGTGATTCATCAAACAAATGATGAAAAAGAATCTTTAGAGATTAAAAGAATTATCGAACTCAAGCTTAAAGAAAAATCTGAATTAATGAAGCGAAAGCAAATATTAAAGAAGATGTTAAGAAAATCATCAGATAAAGAAAAAGAAAGTGCAGTAACTTTCTTAATACAAGATGTGGAAAGTGATATTAGGAATATATATTTTGAAATCTCTATACCAGAAATACTTGAGGGGATGAAAAAACAACTTCAAAATTAATACAGGAATAAGGAGGTATTCTGAGTATGAATGTACCTAAAAAAGTGCAATATGCCTTCTATAATAATATTTTAGGAGATGTATATATTGACGAGAAGGACAAGCTAGAAAACAGAGAGTATTTCGAAGAATTTTCTAGTTGGGTAACTAGCAAAGACGTAAATAAAAGAGAAAAGTTTTGGTACGATATGGTCATTGATGTAACGAGTGAAGTGATAGAAAGAAGATATTACATTAAACAAGAAGAGTTAGATCTTGCTATTAGAATCTTTAACAGAAAACCACTTGCAGAGAAAAGAGAAGTTGCTGATAAGTATGGTTGTAGAATAAATGAGATTAGTGATTTGTTCAAAGCGACCGAAGTGTATATCGAATGGTTTAATGAAATGTACTGGCGAACAGTAAAGTATATTGATGTTGAAATTTGGAAAAAGGACTCAGGTATATTATTGAAATAAGTAGTAATCTAGTTAACTATAATAAATTTATGTAAGCTAACTTTTTGAGTTAGCTTTTTCAAATTCTATTTATCAAATTATCACTGAAAATTCAGTGAATTATACATCATACAAATATTTAAATGTATATCCGGGAATAAGAGTATATATATGAATATATATTAGATATCATTAGTAAATATTAGTGTATTTGAGAAAAATGTAGAAATTTGTAAAAAGCTAAGTCTCTTAAGGGCAAAATAAGTTGGTAAAATAAGGTTATGGATTTTATATCCAAATAGATAGAAAAAAAGGGGATGTTTTTGTGTTTAAAAAGATGTTTAGAGGAGCTACAGTAGCAGCAATTGCGGCAAGCATATTTACTGGGGGAAGTTCTGCTTACGCAGTAACAGGACAAGATATTTCTATAACAAAACCATCAGGTTCTAACTATGTTTCAACTAAAGATAGACCAGCAGGACAACAATATATAAATGGTGCTGGTGTAAACGGAATTGTCTCTGGTGAATTTGTTTCAGGTAGTGGGGAAGCATATGTGACTGTTTGTAAAGTGAAAACAGGTCCATTTGGTGCAGCGGACGAATGTAAATTAGCAATTGAGTTTAAAAGTCATAATAGAGGGGAAATCTATTTAGAAAAAAATGCCTTGTATTATATTAAAGTTAGTACTGATTACGCGGATAATTCAAATAAAGCTGTAGTTAAAGGATATCTGAGAAATTACAAGTGATATAAAATAAAAAAATGAAGAAAATTTAATTTCAATTAAAGCTATTCTCTTTGTTTTCACTTACTGAGAGAATAGCTTTTTATTTTACATTAGTTTAGATGTAGATATAATACCCACTTTGATACTATTGAAATTCTCCAACTTTAAAAACTACATAATAAAAATAAATAAAATCCCCAAAATTTACTTTCCTTACTGTAAAATATTTAAAATTTACGGGAAAAGCATTGAAAGTACTATTTCATTGCTATACAGGAGGAAATAGAAATGATTGCAACATTACCAAATAAACAAAATGAAATGAACAAAACTTTCAAAGCAGCTATTAATAAATTACGTAAGGCTGCATTTACTCTTCAAAAGAGTATTGATAAAAAAAGGGAGCCTAGATTAGAGAATACTTATAGACGCGCTACTATGGCAGCAAACATTCAAAGAGAAGCAGATCGATTAGAAAAACTTCAAAGAGTAATGATAGATATTGCTGAAGGAATTGAGAAAGAAGAAATTCAATATTTAAAAGGTATTTCTACTAAAGTACAGGTTGAAAAATTGGTAAATGAATACAACCGTCTAAAATATCGTGCAAAAGTTGGAACATACGACTCAATTACTGAAGAAATCATTAACAATTCTTCTTTACCAATGCCTAGAATATATCTTTCACAATTAGAAAGTGTATTAAAAGAGCTCGAAAGAGACTTCCGCTTTAAGGATCGTACTATTAAGGGCGCTGTGGATCGTGTTCTTATAGAAATCGGATTGCATATGTTGCTAGATGGTGGTAATCATATGTTTAATCTATATCCTGTTCTAGAAGAAATGGAAATACTCATTCCTATAGCAATTAGTAATCATAATGCTAAGTGGTATGCAGAGAAAATTAAAGAGGAGATATTAGAATTTAAAAGAATGCTATCAGCTGGTATTAGTAATGATGAGGAATTTAAGGGTGCAATGAAAGAATTACGATTTATTTTATCAGGTGCACAAAAAAGTCCGGAGCAAATAAAGAAAGAATTGCTTCATAGAAAACAAAATGAAGTAGCTAGAATGAAAATCCCTGGTTACTTCCCAACACCAAAAAACATTGTAAAGAAAATGTTAGAAGAAGCTGAGATTTCTAGTGAAATGAAGGTTTTAGAACCAAGTGCTGGTGCTGGCCATATTGCTGAAGAAATTAAAAAAGTAAGTACTAATCTTGATGTAGTAGAATTTTCAATGACATTAAGAGAGCTATTAAAGGAAAAAGGATTTAATTTAGCTGGCCAAGATTTCTTAGAAGTTAAGGACTCTTACGACCGAATTGTAATGAATCCTCCTTTCGAAAAAGGTCAAGATATTGAACACGTTATGCACGCCTTTAGTCTTTTGAATCCTGGTGGAAGACTAGTATCAATTATGTCTGAAGGACCATTCTCTAGAAGCGATAAACAAGCACAAGCTTTCCGAGAATTCTTAGAAGAATCAGGTGGTATAAGTGAAAAATTACCTGAAGGAGCATTTAAGGAATCTGATCGCTCAACAGGTGTGAATACGCGTCTTGTGGTAATCGATAAATAAGTGATAAAATAATATAGGAATTAGAAAAGGAATGGTGTAATTAGAATGTGGAATTTTGAAAGAGGTTCAGCGACATTTGCTGTAGTTATTTTTGCTATTTTAACTATGTATCAAACATATAATTTAGTTTATGTTGATAAGAGTGAAGATTATATATTTAGCTTTATATTTGCTATTGTAATGTTTCTACTATATAGCATTCAGCTAATAATGGTCTTCAGAAAAAAACAAAATAAAAATGAACTTATAAAAACTAATAAATAAACACAAAAGACTCTCGATAACGAGGGTCTTTTTCTAATAATCTCAATTTAAAAAAGCACTCTAACAACGTAACAAAAAGGCCTAATTTCTCAAAATTATCTTGTTAGAATAGGCCTTTTATTATGCAAAATATATAAACGTTCTCAATTCGTCTTCCTGTCTCTAACACTTATTTTTAATAGGGAAAATAGTAAGTAGATGTAATAAATAAACATTCTTCTATTATATGAGGGGAGGGTTCAGGATGGATCCCTTAACAGGTTTTGTTGTTGCTTGTATCCTTTTACTTACTGCGATAGTGATTAAGAAAACACTTCTAAACTCGATTAATTCTGTAGGTACTACTAAAGACTACTCCGCTGGGGAATACATTATTTCGAGAGACTACGCTCGGTTTGAAAGAGTTATTGATAATGAAACAATTTCTTTAATTGTCGGAGGAAGAAGTTTTCATTACAAGTTTAAACCAGGTGTAAAAATAAGAATGTGGGATTTAGAAATAGTATTAAATTCGTTAAGCTTAGAAAACAATACTGTGAATATCTCTATAAATAAGAAAGATAGACATAATTGATGTAAAGGTGAATAATAATCTGACATAAGTACGTTCTAGATGTTAAAATATGAAAGATGGATAATAAGGAATGAGGGGTAAATATGGGGGAAAAGTGGACTGTCTTGCTATTAGTTGTCTTATTATTATTAACTGGATGTAGCTTTAATGAAAGTGAAAAATCCAGTAAAAAAGATGATAAAACATCTGATACATCAACGGAAAGTAAAGAAGTGGTGAAGGAAAACGATACACCGGCTAAAGAGCCAATTGCATCTGATACCGAAATAAGAACTAAATACCTTGATGATATGCATAAGGAATTAAGTTATTTGTATGCAGCTTTAAAAGGTTTACAAAATCATATTGATGTTAGTAAAACAGATAAAGAGGTTCCAAAAACGGACCTTTGGAAAGATGGAATGAACAAAGGATATAGTGCTGTTGAAAGTGTGAATACGAATATTAAAACGTATCCTGAAGATAAAATACCAAGTGAATTAAAAGAAAATCATAAAAAACTTGTAGAAGGATTAGGTCTACTTGTAAAAAGTAAAGAGTTTCTAATACGCGGCATACCAGAAAATAGTGAAGAAGTTATTTCTACTGGGAATATGTTTGTAAAACAAGGAACGAACTTAGTGGATCCTGCAACAAATTTCATTTTAGATCAAAAATAATAAAACAAAGAAACCGATTCTATTAAGAGTCGGTTTTTTGTTTTGAATAAATTTTAACGGTATTAAATTCTTGAATGTTTTATTCAGAAACAACCAGTAAGTATACCTCGCTAAATAATGTTTTTTTCAATCGGCTTTAAATATTGAGTAGAATTATAAAAAAGAACTGAAAAGAGTGAGAGCAATATGCAGAAAGTTTACTATCACATTACAACTAACTTGGAACATACAGGGAAATTCGAACCGCGTATTCCTGAGAATGCGTTTGAATTTGAAAGCAAAACGTTTAATAGAATCTGTGTTTCAGATTCAATCGAAGGATGTTTTAATGCTGTGCCTTGTCTAGATGAATTTAGTGCAGACGGAATTGGATACTTTAAAGTTTTTGAAATTGTACCAGAAGAACTTGGGTTAACTGATAATGATATAGTGGGTCCGGAATACCTATATAAAAATGAAAATATGCACGATGCGTTAATTACGAATGAACATTGGATTACAAAATCGTTTCAGGTGCCAAAAGAAAAACAGACAGTATGTAAAATGTCATTTTTTGAAGAAACAAGCCGTGTAATTATACCTTTTACATTAGCTGAGCAAATTAAAGAAGACTTCTCTAAGGAGATAGTAATGTACAAAAGAGAAAGACTATTGGCTACTGAAGATACAATTAGTTACAATGATATCTTTATGTTTTATGAGGAAGAATTAGCTGATCGAAAACTATATGAAAAGTCATTATTTAGTGTACCGGCCGTATATGACCTGGAGTTTTTTAAAGAAAAAAGTGAAGATGTTCAAGAGTTGTGGTTTTCAGGTGAACAATTAACTGACGTATTGGAATATGTACAATTTAACTTCCCTGATTTAACAGTAAACAAAGAATGTGAGGGAGAGTTTTCAATAGTTATTCCTGCTCATACCAATGTTAAGTCTATATTCTTATACGACTATAAGAATAATAAAAAAGCACTAGATAATCTATGTGCATAACAAATAAAGAAGAAAAGCCGATTCTTATATTTGGATCGGCTTTTTAATTAGGAACAATTTAACCTAAATCCGCCTATATCTTCTTGTAGCAGCTATACTCTAAACAAAATAACAGAATTAATCATTGGAGGAAAAAAAGAAATGAAAAATAAAGAAGTGTCACAAGTAGAAGTAAACGGAACAACGTATAAAATTGGAGATTTTGTTGTTGTGAAAGGACATTCTATTGAAAAACACACTAGAGTTATACGTATAGATACAATAATTAATCCTTATTTAAACTATGTGTGTGAGTGTGAAAATGGTCAAAGTATATTCGTTATTAATGCACTATACATTGAAGGTTTAGCGACGGTAGAGCAAATACAAAATGAGCTAGTGTTTAGGGATAGACAAGAACTATTATCAGCTTTTGGAGAAGATAAAGGGATAACAATGACATTTGAATGGGCTTCGAATATATGTACTTTAGCACTAGATAATGACTCCTCATTTAAACCTAAAATTAATGATTTATTTACTTATGATAATGGTGATGGTCGATACAGTATCTCTCTTGTGTACGATGAACCGGATCACGATGGTGAGGTTGCTGGGTATTTAGGTCTTAATTATAGTACTTATATGAAGGTTTTATTAAAGTTCAATGGTAAACCAGAAGCAAATTTAATGAACTTCAATCCTAAAAATGTTCATCATACTACAGATACTTGGTTTGAGAGCGAAAAAGATTGTGAGGATTGTATTCAATATATCGAGAGTTATATGCCTAGTAGATTGGTCGAAAATGAAAAGCAAAACTACTCTAAGAAAAAGTATCAAGTTATTCTAGGTGGAAAAAACAATTGAAAGTGAACCATTAAACGGAATTTGTATATGATTATAGAATTATAAAAAGTGAATCAAATGATATAAATGCATAAAATATAAAGCGAAAGAAACCGATTCATATTTGGATCGGTTTTTTAATTTGGAACGATTTAATCTAATTTCGCCTATATCATCTAGAATCATCTATACTCTAAACAAAATAACGGAATTAGCTATTGGAGGAAAAAGAAATGAAAAATATAGAAGTATCACAAGTAGAAGTAAATGGAACAACGTATCAGATTGGTGATTTTGTTGTTATAAATGAAATTTCATTGGAAATGCATACTAGAGTTATTCGCATTGATAAAATTGTTAGACCTCATTTAAGTTATGTATATGAATGTGAAAACGAACAAGATATTTTTGCGGTTAATTCGTTACTCATTCTCGGTTTAGCTACGAAAGAACAAATAATGAATGAGATACATTACAGAGATAAAAACACTTTGACAAATATTTTTGGACTTGCTTCAGATGATACTGATGATGATGCTCAAATTACTTATGCGTGGTCATTAGATAATATAGAAAACCTTGTGGAAGGTACATCACATATTAAACCTTCACAAAGTCCTTTGTATGTCTATCACGATATCCACGGTGATTTCTCTACAACCAACGTAGAAACAGGGGATTATTGTATTACCATTGAAGAGGATTGTCCCTATCACGACGGAGAAATTGCTAGATATTTAAATCTTGAATATGAAGATTATATTAAGGTAGTTTTGCAGTTTAATGGGAAACCTAGATTGAATGTGCTGCAATATGCTGACGACGATATACATCATTCTACTGATACTTGGTTTAAGAATAAAAAAGATTGTGAGGATTGTGTTCGATATATCAAAGATCGTATGGAAAGTTAAATAGATCAACTTAAAAAGATAAATTCATTCATTAGGAAAAAACAATTCAGGGAGGAAAGAAAAATGAAAAATAAAACAATGAGAGAGATTACAGTCTCAGGAAAGACTTATAGTATTGGAGATTATGTTGTAGTAGAAGGACATTCTATCGGAACGCATACCAGGGTTATTCGCATAGATAAAATCGTTGAACCATACTTTTGTTTTGTATGTGAATGTGAAGATGGAAAGGATATTTTCACTATTAACTCACTATACATTGCTGGTCTAGCCACGAAAGAGCAAGTGGAAAATGAATTTAAGTTCAGGGATAAGGAAATCTTAATGAGTACTTTTGGAAAGGTTACAGAAGGTCTTATAAGCTACGAATGGCCACTAGATAATTTTGAAAATATCACGGAGGGTACTTCATATATTAGACCTAATGATATTCATTTAGCTCTTTATCACGACACTCGCGTCTATAGCAATACGATTGGTGATTATTGTATTACCGTAGAAGAAGACTTGCTAAGTCACGATGGGGAAGTTGCTACCTATTTAGGTATAGACTATGTTGATTTTATAAAGATAGTATTACAGTTTAACGGAAAACTGCTGCCAAATCTAATAGAATATAATTCGAATGATATACATCATTCAACTGATACTTGGTTTACAAATCGAAAAGATTGTGAAGATTGTATTCAATATATTAATGAACTTATGGCTAGTTAAGCTAGTTTAAATTTATAGGTCGTATGTATTGTGAAAAATAACAAATCAAATTTTGGAGGAATGGTTGATGGGAAATGTAACAATAAGCGAGATAACTGTAGACGAAAAAACGTATCGAATAGGTGATTACGTTATGGTGGAAGGGCATTCCGATTTAAATCACAAAAGGGTTGTTCGTATTGATAAAATTATAAGTCCATACCATACCTTTGTGTGTGAATGCGAAAACGGAGAGGATATATTTATTGTGAACAGTCTTTTCATTGAAAGACAAGCCAAACCAGAGGAAATAATTAAAGAAATGAATTATAGGAACTGTGCCTATTTATCTGATACGTTTAGTGAAAATGTTGAGGATTATATAGGGTATCAATGGGGAGAAATCAACAAGCTGTATCCTGTTGAAGAAAAAGACATCAAGCCGAAAAAAATGAAGTTATTTACCTGTGAATTTTCCGGCGAATATCGTATTGCTATTGAGGAATCTGCTCCTTATCACGATGGTGAAATGGCGCATTCTTTAGAAATTCATTACACAAGTTACATAAAAGCTTTACTAAAATTCAATGGATATTCTACTCCTAATCTAACAATATATGATTCTAATGACTATGAGCATTCCACTGATACTTGGTTTGCAAATAGAAAAGATTGCGAGGATTGTATTCAATACATTGAAGAACATATGGGGGATTAAGATGGAACAATCAAATGTTAAGGAATTGAATGTAAATGGAGATACATACCGCGTGGGAGATCACGTTGTAGTTGTAGAATGGAATTATACATTGTGGTGTCAAGAAGATAGAGTTGTTCGTATTGATGATATTGAAATTGATCAAAGTCATTTTTATGAATATGAAAACGGTGATAAGAAGGATCCGATTCGTATATGCATTCCTGAAATAATTATAAGACACGCTACTGTTGATGAAATAAGAAGTGAAATGGAGAAAAGAGAAAAAGAATTTTTAATGGATGCCTTTAAATCGGCAATATAATACCTATATTACAAACTAACAAAAGGAAGTGGCCATATTGGAATTTATAGAAAAAATGTCTAATGAGAAATTATTAACGGAGTTTGAGTGGATGATTAATAGGCTTAGAAGCTACAACACAAATGAACAAGAAGCATACAAAGAAAAATTAAAAGCCGAGATACATAAAAGAATGAAATCGAATAATTAAATCTTCACAAAGGAGACTTATATAATGAACAAACAAAATGCAGCGGAAATAGATGATTACCTTTACGTTTGCAACAACTGTCAAAATATACACGAAGATGAAACCTTTAGTTGTGAAATGTGCGGGGGAACAATCCGTACAGAACATAAAGGGGATATAGAATAAAAAATATAAATTAAAAAAGCAATATGTAGAATGCGTATTGCTTTTTATTATTTGCATTATGTAAATTACGAAAAAACCTAAATTGTATTTTGAGTTATTTCTTCACTTCCTGTCAAAAAAGAGTAAAATTTAAAAAACAATAAAGGTGGCATAAATATGAGCGTATATGATTTAGGGAAACAAGAAATTACTTATTTAACAAATTCTCAAGGAGAAGAAACTAACAATGCTCCAATACCAGAAGGTGCATATGAATGGTACGAGAGACTTAATTGTACCTCTACCTGGCTGTTCTATCTTGTAAAATGGAATGGACAAGTTGGGATGTTGGCTATTGATGAGTTAAGTTGGGATGTTGAACCGGAACATATAATTCCAAATTGGATAGGTTTAACTATGTATGAAATCAGTGATAGATTAGATGTAGTGGCTAAGAAAATTGATACCAGCATTAACTTCAATGTCTTGTTAGGGAAGAACACAGGTTTTCTAGGAAAACACGAAATGTGTATTTGGTTCCCGACTGGTACAACTGGTAATATAATAGAATCGACATTAAACGAAGTCGAAAGAATAGGGTATTAATAAGTAAAATAGTAGATAGTAAAAAGATACTTGATAATAAGTATCTTTTTTCAATAATAGATATAAAAAATACAACTTAAGTAAGTGTATTTTGTTTGATTGGGTATTTATCTAACTTGAATAAAAATATGCACTAAAAAGCAATATGTAGGGTACATATTGCTTTTATTTTTATATAGATAATTTGTTATTAGAATACGATGAAATCTAACTTTTCTTTTCGGCCGATTTCCACTGCTTGTATTCTATTTAGTGTTCTATCAATCTTCCCAATGCGTCCCCCAGACCAGAATTCAAGTATTCCGAGAAGAGCAGAAGAGTTCTCATCATAGCTACCAATAACTGCTTCTCGATTCTCCTCTCCAATCATATTATCTAGGTTTTCACTAGTGATTTCTCTTTTTGTGAAGCGATCTTCTAACATCATAGTACTAACTTTATCGTTTTCAGACTCATAAGCAAATGCATAGCCGTATTCATTAATGTCTAAAAAGAAAATGACTGAGAAGTCTCCATTATGTTTTGCAATCTCTTCTAGTACTGGTTGTAATTTATCCATTATTAAAATCCCCTTTATTTTCATTTTTAGTATTATAATCGGGATTTTTTATAGTAGGAAAAAGAAACAAATTAACTCTTCAATTACACAAATCGTAACGAGTGCTGCCAATAAAATGTTTTACTATTTTCTCAAAAAAATAAAATGTCTGCTAAAATTCATACAGTATAAAAGACCAATATTAGGTTGTAACAAAAGGAGAGATATAAAAATGATGATTGAAAACTACAAATCAAAAAATCGAACACAAAAAGAAGATATAGAGTTTAGACGGGCGTTATTAAGTAAACACTCCCAGCTAATGCAAATGTACCGCCGTAATGGTAGTATGGAAAAGGCAAACGAACAGTTTGAGAGTGTTAAATCTCTCTTCACCTATTTGAATAATATAGGAGAAACAATGTACTATTATACTTTAGAAGAGTTTGAAAGTGATTCTAAACAATTTGAAAAGTATAATTCTGATAAAAAGGTTTTGACAATATAAACGCCACAATAAGAGTGATTTGTTCATATTATTGCGAATAATGATAGTCTATTTGATGAATAGTTAAACTAAAAGAAGATTTTGAAGGTAAAAACGATAAATGAATTCTTAAATTGAAATATGAATAAAAGGAGAATGATAGATATGTCAGAGTTTTATTTAAAAGAGGCAATAGGTGCGATAAATACACATTTGAAAATGGCAAATGATTTCGCTATAGAAGATGGTGATGGGAAAAAGGTAGTGGAATCTAAGTGGTACTATCAAATTGATGGTGAAGACCTAGTTGCGGCTGTTACTTCTAGAGGTGAGGAGATAGAGTTACGATTTACAAAAGAAGAGTGGAATTGTCCAGAGGCTAATATGCTAGGTAATTCTAAATTAGGCGGTTTTGTGAACAGTCTGATAGAGAAATATAAATTTTAAAAGCAATATGTATTATACATATTGCTTTTTTGCTTTGTTAAGGTTTCTAATTACAAGTATACGGATCAGCTATTTACCGACATAATTTCTATGGAAGTGAAAGAAATAACGATGATTGCTATGAGGGGGTGATTCTAAACAATTTGAAAAGTATAATTCTGATAAAAAGGTTTTGACAATTTAAACGCCGCAATACGGGTGATTGTTCATAAAAGAACGGAAAATAAATAAATTATAAAAGCAGATGCATACTATAAAATCATCTGCTTTTTCTATTGCTAATTTTTTGTAGGAAAATGTAATCTATTTTATTGTGAACTACACATCGAATTGCATTTTTCTTCTTCTAAACCGAACCTGTTACTATTCGTGTAAGTTATTTTTAGGGTTTCTATGTACTATGTGGTTTTAAGAAAATTATTTAGTAATTTTTGTTACGGTGGTTTTGATATCATTCCCTGTTCTAATTACAAGTTGATCGTATTCAACTGTACCAGTATGGGGACGACTAGAGTTTGCTTTAAAACCTATTTGTAAATATTCTGATGGTGCTTTCATCCAAAATTTAAAGTTAGTGTAGGGTGTGTTAGATGGATTAATCCAAAAACTATCGTAAGAACCTGTTTCCTTATAATATGAACCAAAAGGATTATAGTATAATTCGTAATCTACAAATTCTCCCAAAGAATAATAAGGTCTCGCAGTCGGACCTCCACAATTATTTTGTGTTGGGCCTGTAATACACAAACTCAATGAAAGGCCTTTTTCATTCTGAATATTTATATAGCCTACAGTATCATTTCTTACATTCCAACCATTGGATGCGCTTAGTTGTTTTGTATTAAGAATAATTCCTCCGTTAAACCAAGTATCCTTATCATCAGTGCTTATAACGTTTTGTCTAACCCATATTGCTTTCCCATTAAAATCGATTTTATTTTTCAATTCAATTAAACTATCTGTCATCCTTAGTTTCCCATCCTTTATAGTTATATTAGCTTTATAAATATCAGGAATAAGCCAAACTGTAGGATCTAATGGTTTATTAAAGTCTTCATAAAGATCGAATACTTCTTTAGGGTTATTTGTATTTTGAAGATTGTTCCCACTTAACAATGTGAGTTCTTCGGTTAACATTTCATCTACTTTGACCCAAATTACTGATTCACCTTTTGGGTTCCATTTCTCAATGTATCTTTTAAGTTGATTTTTATTTCCGTCGATAAATGAAATATCGGACCCATCAGCTTTTGCCTTTGAATAGTCGAAATTAGAAGGAGAAAGAGCAACACGAATTTGATGATTGTCAAAATACGTTGGTTCCTCAAGCATCACTTTATATTCCGTCTTTTGCTCAGGGGTAATAACGCTGCCACTACCGTTGTTATTATTCCCTATATTGGACCATTTATCGTCTCCATCAGATGGTTTTCCTGAGATACCCTTATCAATATTATGAACCGAATCGTTGTTCCAAGAAACCAAATTAGAGCGTAGAGATGGGAAAATTAGGACACTGCAAATAGCCATTGCACATAATAAAATTAAATACTCTACTAGTCCGCCTTGTTCGTCACTTAGAAATTTTTTGAACATAGCATCACCTCCTAATATCTATATAAATAAAGTTCTTATATATTCAATAACTTTAACGAAAAGATTCATTACAAATTAAATAAAACCCACTATTTAAAGTAGGGTTTTTGAAAGTAAAATGAGCAATTAATTGCTTTACATACTCAGTAAATAATCTTTTGTAAGTAAAAGTAATTATTTTCATTTATTCATTTAAACTAAACTATAATGTTTAAGGTGTGTTTCTAAAGAAGATTCAGAATGAAATTTGAGAGTACTATTTAGACAATAATAACCTATAAGGAGAATTTAAAATGAGCGTTCAAAAGCTAAATCAAGAAATGAATAAGGAAGAAGTTAGTAGAGGTTCTCTAACGTCTAAAGATTTTAAAGTAGGACAAACAATTTGGATTAAAGTAAAATGGCATAAACGAGACACAGTACAAGAAGGAAAAATAACAAAGGTAGGTAGATTATATGTTACAGTGAATAATCAATTTGAATTTACTATTAAAACGCTAAATTTAAAAAACAATAGTGGATACGGACGATTGTTTTTATCTGAAGATGCTTTTGAAATTGAAGAGAAAACAAAAGAAAATTTGAAAGAAATACGAAATCTCACACAGAATTTAAAGCCTGAAGAAATAGGTTTACAACAGACCGAAGAGATCTTAAAGATACTGCATTCAAAATAAAGATGGATAGAATAGAAAAGCTTATAGGAGTGAATTGTTTTGATTAACGTTCCAAAGGAAGTAAAAGAAGGACAAATGGTGGTAAATCTAGATTACAGTCGTTGTGATTTGGGAGTGCCGTATATGGTCGATAAAGTTTTTGCTGAAGAATACAACCCCTTGCATAGCTATCATCCATATGGACAGCCATCAATTCGATTAGTAGAACCACTAGAAAAGCATATAGGTGAGGTTGTAGTACGTTACAGTACAAAAGAAGCATTCGTTGTAAAAGTAAGAATCAAAGAATTCGAGTGTAGAACTGAAGCCAACTTAGTAATTACTAAAGAGGATGCTGAAAAGATAGGAATTACTAGTCTGGATATAGCAAAACAGATGATGCCTAAAATGAAGGGTTTCGTTTTAGCGCAAATTCACAAACAATATCCTCACTATTGGGATCTAAACTATTAATAATTGATTAATCCCTATATAATTTAATTTATGTAGATAAGGAAGCTGATTGGTTAGATGACAAGAAAAAGATTTATAAAATTAGCGATGTATCAGGGGTGTAGTAAGAGGGTTGCTGTTTGGGCAGCAATTTACAGCAGAGTATATTATGGAAGTTATAAAGTTGCTTTAGAAGCATATAAAGGAAACATAGCTAACCGTTTTGATGAAGAATGTCTTCATTATAGATGGAGCTATACTTAAACACTATATGAATTTAGTGTAAAAGGAGAATAATACATATGTCTGAAATATATTTAAAGGAAACTCTAGGAGCTATAGATACATTTATAAAAATAGTTAATGATTTCGCTATTAAAGATGGAGATGGGAAAAAGATAGTGGAAACTACTTGGTTCTATCGAAAAGATGGTGATAACCTAATTGTTACCATTACTTCTAGGGGTGAGGAAATAAGGTTACTCTTAACAAATGAAGAATGGAATCTCCCTCAAGCTAGTATGCTAGGTAATTCTAAATTAGATGTTTTAGTGAACAATCTAATAGAGAAATGCAAAGGTACAAAAGGAATGGTTTATTTAACACCTTTTATGTATACGAGGAAATACCAACCAGATAAACCCTACCTAGTATATTCCGTTAATTGTGATAAACCAGAAGCCACTCGTGGTTATATGCAGGGACATTGGAGATGTACTCATTGTGACGAAGGTAATCATTTCAGGTTTTATGATGATTCTTATTACCCTAAATACGTAGCAAAATGTCCAAAATGCAACAAAGTATTTATTGCAAATGATGATAGTGTATATGATGAATAGTTAGTATTAATTTCATTATTACGTAAAAGTAGGTGATAAATTGGAAAGTAGAAAAGCACCAATAGAGAGATGTCCGCATTGCGATTCAGATTGCGGATACTACACGAAATTACAAATCTACGGTTCTTCTTTTAGTCGATATAATTTCGATGGAAGCGAAGGAGAAAACAGTGATTGCTATGATGGGTTAAATCATAAGGAAGGGAAAGTTGCTTACTGTATTGACTGTAATAAAAAATTATTTAAATTAAGTGAATTAGAATAGAAAAATATAAATTAGAAAAAGCGATATGTTTAATGCATATTGCTTTTTTTGTATGAGTTTACAGTTTATACGAGTTTTCCCCATAGTGGCCATAACTGGATATACTAAGAAAAATGAGCTTATACATAGTAAGCAAAGGAATAGAGTAGATAGATAACTAGGAGGAAATAAAACTATGAAAATATGTAGTATTGATGGATGCAAGGGTAAGGTAGCTGGTAGAGGGTTGTGTTGGAAGCATTACGCTCGTTCTCGTCGGCAAGGTAATACAGATGATCCTGAATATACAAACGCAGGTAAAACTTGTTTCTTAAAAGATTGTGATGAAAAAGCAATTGCAGGAGGTATGTGTAGAAAACATCGCTATAGACTATTAGAAAACGGAAATCCTCACAAATTGGAGCGAACACAAACAATTAAGGGTGATATATGTTTAGTACCGAGATGCGATAAAGAAGTTAAATCCGGAGTGTTCTGTCATAATCACTACAATAATTATCGTTATCATTTAAGTCGTAAAAATATAGAGACGATTCCAGAATACTTGGAGTTACTAAAACAGAATGGAAAGCAATAGTAAATAAAATGGCGTTATCGTCCATTTAAATAATTCTAATAATAAATAAATTTACTAAGAACTCACAATTTATGTGGGTTCTTTTTATATGCATTCTTATTTAGAAAAGAATTGCGACTATTTACAGAGAGTATTGTGATTATGCGAAAAAGAGACCTTCCAGGAGAAGTTGGAATAGAACGTTACAATTATTATACAAATTTTCACAAGTGCGTTCATTAATAGATATAATTTTAAAAATGTAAAAAACAAGGATTGTAATACTGACTATTAGGGGGATTCCATAACTATGAGAATATGTAGTATTGATGGGTGCAACGGTGAACATCAAGCTAAAGGACTTTGTATGAAGCATTATATGCGTATGCGCAACTACAAAAATACAGATGATCCTAAATTTATAAATTCAGGTAAAACCTGCACCGTTGATGGATGTGATAACAAAGCAGTTGCAACAGGTCTATGTGGTAAACATAGATGGAGAAAAATAAAATATGATGATCCTCTGTTCTTAATGAAAACAAATAAGAATCTAGGTGAACCTTGTCAAGTTCCAAACTGTGATAAACCGATTAAATGTGGAGTGCTTTGTAACAATCATTATTGTAACTATCGATATCATCTAAGACGGAAAAATGTAGAGAATATTACTGGATACCTAGACTTGCTGAAGCAGAAAGACAGTGGTAAAAAGTAAAATCTAAGTAGAAAAAGAAATCTGTCTGAAGGTCTGTTTTTGTGGCTAACTAGAATTAAATTTAAAAGATACTTATTCACTAAGTGTCTTTTTATTTGTTATCTGATTCAATTGAACAAAATGGATATGCCTTAAAAATGCTTGCTTACAAATGTCCTTGTTCTTTTGATAAAATTTTGTCATTTATTTAATTTAATAGAAGCTAGAAATAGACGCTAAATTAAAAAAGAGCCTATTTTTTTAATTTAGCTGATAACAAATGTTGCTGTTAAATCAAAAATCCATCGTATTTTGTATTTAGCTTCTAGACTTCATACGAAAAGGTAGTTTTTCGACAAAATACTACAAATCATATTAGAAATAGATATAAAGTCCTAAGCGTGGAGGTGATGAATTGATTAAACGTTTTATGAAAGATGAACAAGGTGGCTTAGTCGAATATCTTATTTTATTAGCTGCTATGGCAGTATGTTCTGTCTTAATTTTCCCTTCTTTGCGAAGCAATCTAGTCGAGTGGAATAATAATATGGTTTGTAATGTTACAAAATCAATAGGTGGCGGCGGTCAATGCGCGGATAAAACAGAAAATGGAGGAGATGACGGCTTTAATACGACCGACCCCAATAAACCCCCTGTTACTGGAGATAATAAACCTCCTACTACTGTAGACCCGCCTAAGGAAGAAACAAAACCTCCGGAGCCAATAAAACCACCTGAGGAAACGAAACCTCCTGTGAAAGAGAGTAAATATGTTGTGAAATATGATCGTACGATACCGTTCCGATATAGTAATGTAGTGACACACGAGGTAAAAATAGAATTAAATCCTTCTAATTTTGATTACAGCCTTTCAAAAAAAGAAGGTAAGGATATCAAATTTATAAAACCTGGTGGCCAAGTATTAAACTCATTCATTGAAAAATGGGATCCAAATGGAGAATCCACTGTTTGGGTAAAATCTGTAGGAACAGATACGAACCAACTGGAAATGGTTATTGACGATACTTATACGAGCGCGAACGATCCGAACAAAGTCTTTATTTTATATGAGACTTTTGATAAACCTCTAGATCCAAACTTATGGTATGTACCACCAGAGTATAAAGACAGGGTTGAAGTTGAAGATGGAGTATTATACTTAGATAGAGCAACTATTGGTATAAAGAAAGCGTTGTGGATGCGTTATGCAACAATTCAAGTAGACTTCATAAATAATCAGGGTGGAGAACCAGCAGAAGCTCTAATGATATCTAATAAATTACTTAAAGATGCATCAAAACCAGGATTGGAGTTACTCTCTATACATCCGGGTGACACCGTTGAATATGATGAATATCCATATCTTGAAATGATTGATCATACAGGCTCAAAAGACTCTCAAAAAGGAACAAAATATTACTCTCACGGTTATCAGTTCTCGATATATGATTTTGCAAAATACGATATATTTATTGACACTGATTGGAGTGAAGAGGATCACCATTGGTATGATTATGCTCGTGCAAAAGAAAGAGGTCAAACTGAATATATAGGTAATGATGTAATGAACGAGCTACCGAACAGAAACTATATCTGGTTAGGGTATTGGAGAGAAGATCCTAATGAATTGGAGTATTTAATAGATTCAGTGGCTACTTTTGATTCGATTATCATACACCAAGGAGAAGAACCTATTATTGGAACTGTAGAAAAACAATAACAACAAAATGTATAGAATACGATATTTCCAGGATAAATCTGTTTGATGGGTAATGTATACATATAGCCAAGACGGCGTGTTAAGCTATCGCAGCTTACTAAAAGTCCAAAACCACCTTATCAATATTGGTAAGGTGGTTTTGTTTCGTTTTGTGACCATCTATTTTAATTTTTTTCCATAAAATGTTGCTGCTGCACTAAAATAAATAAAATAAAGAGCAAACTATGCTTAGAAATGAGTGAATGAAATGAATGAGAAGAAAATGAATTTTCAAGTTGGTCAAGACGTATGGTATATATTGAGCGTTGTTAGAGGCACTCCATTAACAAAAGGGAAAATCACGAAAGTTGGGACAATCTATATAACTGTAGATGATTTATACAGATTTGAGATAGATAAGAAAAGAGAAGAATACAGAAATGATAATGGGATAATGTTTTTGAAACGAAGATACGCTGACGGTGACGGAAGAATGTATTTCTCTGAAGAAGCTTATCTTGATGAACAAACAGTAAGGAAAGAGTTATTTGAAATCAAAGAACTTGTGAATGGAATTAGTCCTTATTACATTACCAAAGAACAAACGAATCGCATATTAGAAATACTAAAAGAGACGAATTCGTTTAAAGTAAGGAATAGCCGTAAATGAGTAATAAACCAATATGTGATTGCGGAAATGATTTATGCTTGGTGAGATACCCTATGATAGAACTAGTTTATAAAATTACTAGTGAGGGGCAGCTTGCAAAACGAAAACCTAAATTAGAACGTACTGCTGGAGATGATACATTTATCCCGCGCTTAAAATGCTATGAATGTAAGAAACAATACTATTATCACATTCATAACAATATGATTATCCGAGGAGATAATTTAGAATGAATTGCCTTTATATGATCCAAATAAGGTACATTCAAAATAAATGAATACATAAAAGAAAAAATCCGTTTCAATATGATTCGGATTTTTTTAATGATTATTTATCTTGGATTCTTTATATGTATTTTCATTACTTAAAAAACGTTTTATTAGCACTATAACTAATATTACGGCACTCACAAATAGTCCTATACTAAAGTCCAACCAGAAAAGGAAACCGAGAATTGATTCTACAAAAATGATAAATATATACTCAAAAAGCATCTGAACCACCTCCGTATTTGAAGAAATGTGGCCAATTATCAAATAAGCTAATGCCTACATTTATATGTTTTTCCACATAAATGTCAATTGGTAGGTAATATATAAAAAACAAACAACTAACGGAGGGAATAGAAATGATAGCAGAACTTTTTGAAGTAAATAATGGTGGACTTAAGGGTGTTTATTTAAAGGTTGATAATGCAATTCATAGTCTTGATCAATTCGAACTAATGTATAAAGGATTACAAGCAGTGTATATCGGTATAGAGAATAGTGATTTTTACATCGAGCACAGAGCTGCAAATGATGAAACGTTACAGACTTTAATTGCTTTTGAGCAATTGGCGACTATATGGCGATTAAATGCAAATGGAATGAGTAATCAGGAGACACTTGAGCTAAAAGGTCAAAAAATTACTGAAACAATCGGTAAATTAAAAACTATTTATTCACAAGCTTGAAATGATAGGTAATAAAAAACGAACTACTAACGGAGGGAATAGAAATGATTGCAGAGCTTTTTGAAGTGAAAAATGGTGATAATAAGGGTGTTTATTTAAAGGTTGATAATACGATTCCTAGAGATGACCAATTTGACCTTATTCTTAATGGATTACAAGCAGGATATATCAATTCGAATAATGTAGGGTTTTATAAGAGGCACGGAGCAGCAAATAATAAGACACTTCAATCCTTAAATACATTTGAGCAGTTGGCTACTATATGGAGATTAAATTCATATGGAATTTGTAATGAAGAAACTCTTGCGTATAAAGGTCAAAAAATCACTGAAACAATCGCTAAATTAGAGAGTATCTATTTAAAATCTGTATTTACACCAGCAAATAATTAATGAATTTACATAGTACTAGATTATAAAAACAGAAACATATATGGAAGGATGAAATAGTATGAAGAAAACATTAACGACTAAAAAAGTGAAAACGATGGAGGAACTTGTTGATCAATATGAATATCGTAGTGAATATTTAGCTGCATATGTAGAGGAATTAAATGCTTACGCTGTTGCAATAGCCTTTGAAGCATCTCATAGTTGTTATGTAGGTCATTCTGCAATTAAAACTGGAGGAGCATTAAAGAATGTCCTTCAAAGAGGCGATAATGCTAATAAGGTGCAATATTATATTTATGTTGCCTATGAATCAAAAATTGAAACTTATGTATTATCAGGAGATATGTTTGATTTATTTGGTTCTTGTAATACTTTTGATTTTAATAATGAAACAGTTGAATCTGTATACATTAAAGACGAAGTACTGTATGAAGCTGAACGCTTTGTTCAATCGCAAGTGGCTTCTTGTGCATTGTAATCATAAAAAATATACCGGTATTACAAAATACTAACTTAAGAGGAGCAAGTAAAGATGGAAGTTGTCATTGAAAAAGATTTCGAACTTAAGATGTTAGATGTAGAAGAAAATGGAGGTTTGGTTTCTGGTGTTATTCATTCTATTCAAATGTCTGATTTTGAGGACTTAGAAACAGAAGGGGAAATCGCCGAAGCAGGAACGCTAGTTTTTTCTTTAGAAGGCAGCGAGACATACCAAGAATACCCTTTAACAATTTGGGGAGATGGCTGTTCGGAAGCTTATCTATGTTTTCCAACTATGTTAGAAGAGAATGAAGATGATCAGTATGAGGATGATGAGGAGGGAGACAATCAAATTATCACCCTTACTGAATTAATGATAGGGGAAAAACTACAAGAAATGCTGGAATTGCTAGACAGTAAAATAATTCTTTCAGAGAATGAGCAACAACAGAAAAAAGCTATTAAGTCTGTTTTGAGAAAGATATAAATATTGTAATAGGAAGGAAAGAAACTAATGAAGAATTCTTTAACTGTAATTAAGGTAGAAACACTTGAGGAACTTGTTGACCGTTACGAAAATGGTAGTAAATTCGTAGCAGCCTATGTAGAAGAGTTAAATGGCTATGCAATTGCTGTTGCCTATGAATCAAAATATACCAGTAAACAGGGAGAATCAGTAACAAAAACAGATAAGTCACTAAAAAATATCATTAGCAGAATAGGAAAAGAAAATCGTTTTGCAATGTCTAATGCCTATACATCTTCACACACGGAATATTCGGGAATATCAGCTGCCAAAAAAGGTGGTACACTAAAAAGTATTATTAGCAGATGTAATGGTTCTAATAGAGTTGACTATCATATCTATTTAGTACATAAAAAGCAAATTGAACTCTTTTGGTTAGGTGGAGACATTTGGGATTCGTTTGGTTATTGCTATACCTTAAATCTAACGGATAAAACCATTAATAAAATGAGCTTAACTGATAAAGAACTTGTTAGCGCAGAAGATTATGTTAAAACTAAAGTAATCGCCTGTACGTTATAAATAAGTGTTATATAAAATAAAAATTAAAACCATTTCTTATAGAGATGGTTTTTTATTATTTACAAGTTTCGTATAAATGTGTTTTTAGTTGTTAATAAGTGGCCATTATAAAGACTTGAATGAATTTCAATAAAAACATACAAAAAAACGGCTCCCATATAGGAAGCCTCCAAACGAATTAAAACAAGAAACAGACCATCTAAACATAGCACTTTATGAATATAAAGTCAATAATCTGTATATATTAACATAACAATTATTGATAATAGATGAATATACTAATACGTAAATTACTCAACTAATTGAAGGGATTAAAGACTAAATCATAAAAAGAACTATATTCTAATTGATAGCAAGGAGAGGGAGATATTGAATCCTACATTAATATCGTATACATATAATGCTCGGATGAAGTCTTTAAATATGAAGATTTCTGTTGAACATAGCAAGTATGGAACTGTTTTATGCCAGTATCGCATAAAAAATAAACCAAATATGCATATACATTTAATTCGTTTTTATACGGAAGATAAAATGCTATCCATTGAAGAGTATGAAGAGTTGCTATTGGAACTTAGAGCAGATCAGGATCTACTTGAAGCAGTGAAAGAGTTGGGTAAAGACATAATCCATAATGAATCTATTGAAAATGGTGAAGCAAAACTTATAGAAGCTGGATCACTAAGTGAACTATCTTTACAGTATGTTGTAATTCGATATGCAAATTCTCGAAAAATAAAAAAAATCACTAGGACTGGTACGGAATTTGATTGTTTAGAAGAAACTAATAGACAAGAACATTCTTTGTCCATAATTGTTAAGTATAAAGAATTAAAAGAAGAATATTTAATGCTTGTTTCTTATGATAATGAACAAGGATATAGGATAGAAATACCTATGAATGAAAAAGAAAACAGAGGTAAATTAAATATCCAACCTTACTTTGATGAACGTGCTCGTAAAGGATTAATAAAAAAAATGTATGAAAAAGTTAATTTCTTACCATAGCGTAAAAAGAACAAATAAAAATACAAATGATTAATTTTATTGATTAAAACCAATAGAGATAGGGGAGAGAAGCATTGAAACTTGATATTAAAACCACTCCATATACATATGACAGAAAGAAATCAGCTCTTAATATTAAGTTACTATTAGAACATTCTAAGTACGATTCCGTCTTATGTCATTTTTATGTAACAACTAATAAAGAAATTGATGTTGAATTGGTACGTGCTAATGTAGTAAATACAGTAATACCGTATGAAGAACATCAGGAATTACTAAAAGAAATTAAAAATGATGAAGAACTTATTGCAGCAGTAAAGGATTTTAGTGCCCATACGATAGCCTTTGAAGAAATTGAAGTAGTTGGCATTCCAGACAAACAAATAGAAACAAAAAACAAGCAGAAACTAACTCTAGAGTATGTGAACATATTAGAGGCTAAATCATATTCTATAGAAGAAACGAAAAGAACAGGGCCTAAATTAAGTAATGTTGTTGTAGAAAAAGTAATTAAGCACAATTTCTTAACTTCAGTCAAATTCAACGAAATTAATTACGAATACAAGATAACAGTAATTTTCAATAGTTCGACAGGGTACTCATTTAAAATCTACAAGAAGCAGAATAGAAAAAAACCTTATATGATACTAGATGACGAATTAAAAATATTCATTGTTAGACGTATCCAAAAGCAAATTAAATATTCTCATACAAGCTTAGATTACGCTATATGATAATTATATAATATAAAACAAATTTTTCCGTCAAACTTAAGGTATTAAATAGAATCCAACATTCGTCATTAAGTACAGTTCAATGACAATTGTTGGATTTTTTAAATGACGTAGGAAACAGTGTTATACAAGAGAAAAACTAGGTTATAGCAAAACAGTATGACACAGAAAAACGATACCTGGATAAAGGAATGAATTTCAATTGTAGGTTGTGTAAAACATAAAAAAACGTTTTAAATAATAGCAATCAGAATCGTGATAAAACTTTGTAATAGTTGTGGGATTACATTTAAGGAGAACGAAATATCTAATGATCAAATCAAAATAAAATATAAAACAAAAAATCCGTTTCAATTTAGATACGGATTTTAAATTTCAAAAACAACAAAGATAATTTATTATCAAACTCAAAAATAGCTAAAAACCCTTTATTTTCAACGTGTTTGGCATTCCAGATAATATAGAATTATCTGGAATTATATACATAAATCTCAAATTGAAGAGTATACTTGTGATATTGAGATATAAAATGAAACAAAAAAACCAATTAAAAAATCAGTTTTTAAGTTTTGTTATTTTATGTACTTGTTAGTCTCTTTTAAATATATTCGATGTTCATAAAAATAAAATCAACATTGGCCCATCAATTAAGGTTACTCGAAACGTATTGCAAGTAACGCGAAACACATTAACAATCTACTAAGTAAGCATAATTTATTCTCATTCTTTAAAGCTGTTAATGTTGCTATAAGTTCTTTTTTCGAAATCTCTTTCGGATCTATGTAAAAACTTCCTAATTCCGCATCTACAATTGCATAATATTCTGTTTGTATTCTATACAGCTTTAATGAGCATCTTTCACCAGCTGTTTCATACATAAATTCGCCTATTGATTGAATAATATTTACATCTCTTTCAGACCAAGTATCACCAGTATCTGATTGTAAAACTTTTTTAGTACCAACTGGATGAACTTGCTGAACAATAGTATGGACCTCTCTCCCCTTTTGACAACAATTCAAATACTCTTTAACCACGTTTTGTGACCAGATATGTAATTGTATTTCCCTAATCGAGTCCGAAAATAATTCTCTTAAACTGTCTAAAATGTAACTCAAATCTCTTTTCCTCCGATAGTAGCGATTAAATATTACTTATTGTTATATTTTTTTACCAATAAGATTTTGATGTCCATTCTACCGAATACCCTGTGTCTCTTTTTCCATTCATTTTTATATTTAGTAATCTGTTCCATAAATATATTAAAAAACCCGTCGTCTTCACATACGTCGGGAGCCTTAACAGTTATTACTCTAAGGTGCTTTAGCGAACTATAGTTACAAAATGGTAACTAAGATATAGAATACTATATTATCTCATAATTTGTAAATATCTATTTACTGAAATGTAAAAATGCATATCTTGAAATAAAGATATAACTTAAATTCCCCTCCCCTATTTAGCTTATTTTGTTCCGAATTTAATAAAAAACACGACGTAATAGTATGCGTCAGGTAATATCTTTGTTATTACGGCCCGTTATTTTAATACAGAACATAAGTGTCATAGCTTATTATCCGTTACGAGTACATAGCACTATGTTATTTATACCCTGTAAACTAGAAACAACAGTATTACTCACTTTTCCCTATTGTGATAAAATCTTATATTTGGTATAATTTACTTGTTAACTATGTGTAGAGTATTGAGTATCTAGAAGTAGATTGCCCTCCGGTTTATACTGGGGGGTGTTTTATTGTGTTTTGGATTATACTCAGTAATCCTCGCTGCTGCTTACTATGGTAATAATAGCAAGGCAAAATATATGTATGTGGTGTGATAATTAATGAAAACGTTCAAAAAGACTATTATTTCATTGGCAGTTGTATCTTTAACAGCATTAAGTCTATTTGGTGCTTACAAGCTATTATTTGTTGAAAATAACGAAGAAAACTTACTAGTATTTACCCTTACAGTCTCTATGTTATTGATTTCTTTTATTATGTGGAATGATGCATTTAAAAAATGATATTCCTGTAATGAGATTTCAGATCTAGTAGAGCGCTTATATTTTGCAATGCTTCACTATGTTTTATATAATGTTTGTATCCTAAAGCAGTTAAGTTTGTTACGAAGAAAAACCGTTCTTATGCTCTAATGAGTAAAGAACGGTTTTTCTTTATAAACTATTTGTCCTTGATTAATCCTAAAAAACATTGGTTAATGTTTTTCCCTTTTTATGAAGAACAACATCAGCCTTGCATACATTCTCCCTAAGAAACCCATTCTTTTTTCTTTTTTAGCCATATCTAGCATTAATAAAATGTCTTCTTTACTAAGATCGTCTGGTCTTATGTAAAAGCTTCTAATGTCCGCTCTTATAAGGACTATATATGAATCTTCATATTCATAGAGAATAAGTTCACATTGGTCACCTTTTGTAGTACAATCTAATTTCCCTTTTTCTATAACGTCTGCTATTTTTTCTTCGGTCCAGCCGTTTGTTATACTGGAATCTGTAAGTTTTATTTCGCCTAAAGGATGAACTTTCTGAATGATAATATGAAAATTCCCTGGAGTATAACCCTCAAATAAGTCGTCTAATATAGTATCGGCCCAATCTACAAGATCGACTTCTCTTTTTATCTCTGACAATACATCTGTGGTGGTTTCTAAAAATAAACCCATTCTAACACCCCTATACACATTTATGATTGGAATCTATTGCTCTATGTTATGTAGAACGCATTTATAAGTATTGGTTGAGGATCGTTTAGTATGAATATGATTTTCTTAATAACTTTAATACTCTTATATGTACTTGAAATCCTTCTACTGAACTAACTTGTATGTAAATAATGATACAATATATAAATGGACTTGCAAGCTCTTCAACTTACTCTATATCATAAATGCTAATGGAATTCCGTTTAACAAGGTAGTGTATATGAATATTGAAATACGCTTTATAATATGTTAATATAATATTAGTTAAGGTTAATCAAAACGCTCCTATTAAATTAGTGGATTTGCTGCTGATCACAGTAAATGTGTTTTGTAATTGGATAACATAGTTAAAACACCCTACTTCGTACGTTGTAGGGTGTTTTTCTTTACTATTTTGTACTCTAGTACTAGTAAGTATCTATATATTTTTCAAGGTCATAAATATGGATAAGTATACTAAGTACTAATTTTCTAGTGAATTAATTACGAACTCTCTTAGATCAAGTGGACTACGTTCTAGTTCATTCGCTAAAACGTCTACTTCACTTCCTGTTGCATTCTCTAGGTTGCGACTCACAAAATCCCATAACTCGGTCGGATCTTTTAATAAATCATCTACTAATTCATCTATTTCTTCTTCAGTCATTTCTTTTTTAGTCATTTCGTCTTCCTCCTAGTAACCTTTGTTTATTTCACCATCTATATTTTAATATAAATTTTTATAAATAGGTGATAATTTATTCACAAAGGGACTATTTACTATATAACTTGTCGAATTAGATCTTTATAATTAGCTGATATCCATACATAGATAGTGTTAATTATTAAAGTTTAAATTGGAAAACGTAGTTATAACATCTTGAACTTAATCAAATAAATCTTCTTTGGTGAAATAACCTTTTCGTAATCCTATTTTCACTTCATTTATAATTTCTTCTTTTGTTAAAACTAGTTCTTTCCCGTTCTTTATAAATTTCACACCGTCATTTACAAGTCCTGCAATTGTATCACCGCTTAATACTACGCACCCCCAGCCTTCTCCGGAACTTCCTAAAACAAATTTGTGATTAAGCCTCTCAGGAGTCTCCAATAGGGCGATACCTAAAGGATTTAATTTATCTTCTGCCAACAAGATCACCTCGTTCTTTAAAAACATACATAAAAAGGGGTTGGACGCATCCTTCCCCTTCAAGTGAAGTCCGAAGACTGTCACCGCGATTCATTTTATTAATTAGTTATATTTGATAAGATACCTAGAGAATTTAATGAATTATAAGTAGCTTTATTAATTATGTTTCCATAAATAATAGAGGTAGTACCTTGTTTTTGTCTAAAGACTACATATAATATAAATGACAGAACCTAGCACGCCTCTTAACAATGCGGACCCTGCTAGGTCTTTTTTGCGTTGTTTTCGCAAAAAAATAGTTGCTGTTTGAGAGATAATATATAATATAGAAAGTACAACCAACCAGAACTGTGGGTGAATAAAATGGATTCCTATCCATCTGAACTTGATTTCATATCTTTATTTGAGTGTTTGCCAAGAAAAAAAGATGAAAAAGAATTATTCGAATACGATGAAACTACTTTTGTATTTCACATTAATAACAAGGCTTTTGAAGTAATGGTCTCTCCTTTTTACCATAGATTTTCACTTCAAGTAAGAACCATAGAAGATAATGAAACCATTGGTTATTACGACTTTAATACTGTTGATAGGATTGAGATAATTTCAAACGACAAAAACGATTCTTCTCTCCACTTATTACTGGGAAATGACCGTGACCGTTTTTTAACGCTTGTTGAAATCACATTTAAACCAAAGTTTAAGATAATTATGAAAGAATTGTTTCGCTAAAAACAATTTTTTCATATATAAGCAACAACATTTAAGAAAAGAGCCTTGTTTTTAACAAAAAAGCTTATCAATTCTAAGAGTTGATAAGCTTTTTATATTTTAATTTGTTCTATAATGTTTTTTTCAATCATTTCGTGAGACTTGCTACTATATACTTAAAGAGCTCATTTTGTATATTCTTCTGCTGGGTGAACTGTTTGATTAAATTTCTTCTTATATAGCAAATCGTATAGAGAGAAATATGCAATAGGTCCAACGATCATAAGTAGAATAACTAATACAAGGTGAATAATGAACAAAGGGGTATGCCTCCTTTTATTTTTAATAGAAACGAGTTGAATTGTAATATGTTGAAATTCCTGAAATTATTTTTTACTTCTGGTGTAATTATTTTTTCTCTACTTAACTTATTCGGGGCAATATGGATAAGTTTTGTTGAAAACAATCTAATTACATTGAAGTTGTATTCGTTATCTGTGTTTATTTTGTTTTTCCTTTTTGTGATATGGATGAGATTGTTCCCTTATGACGAAAACAAGGAAAAAGATAAATCAAATCTATTCTCGCGGTAAATTCGTACAAAAAAGCATTCAATAAAATGCTACATATTCCTATATGTAATTCATACTGCTTATGTTTTAATTATATGTAATTGCAATTAATAGCGGAAAATAAAAAAGTGAAGCAAGATATTATAGAATATCGCTTCACTTTTTTATTTTAAGGTACATTTTGTTTTAAAGAAAACGAAAAGCACCCTGTTCGCGGAAAAGTCGGGCGGTTCTCACTCGAAAAAAGTAATTTAATTTCAACTTCAACTTGATCTACGCCTACTACCTCTCACAGTAGTGACATAAATACTCAAGACAGAAATTTCTCAGGCTTCTGTTTTTTTATTTTATGTTTAAATCTTAAAACCTTCTACGCATTTTTCATTTTGTTTTCAATAATATATATTTCGTTAGCAACGTTTTTATCGTTTAAAAGCTTAATTAATTGTGGCATTTTTCCAGTCAATGAATGCTTATTGTTTTTGATTTCGTCGTAAACAGTCATTTTAAACTCTGTTTTTGAACTCTTTTTCACTTTCGTATAACCATCGGATGTCTCCCAAAATATATCAGTTCCATTATTAACTAGTTTGATTGCTTCTGCTGTAGAAACCTTTACTGTATTATTCATCTGTTCATTCCTCTCATAGCTAGGCTATTCATCATTCCGTAAGCAGTTTCTTTTAAATACATATTAATTTTATCATAATGGTATCGATTTAATGAAAAAAAGACCTAGCTGGTCCGCATTGTTAAGTGGCGTGCTAGGTTCGCGTGAATAGATTATATCTATAAATACTTAAAAAACCAATAGAAAGTAGTTTTATTTTAAACTAGTTAAATGACTAAATTTCAGGTATATACTTGTTACTTCCAGGAAGCCTCTTAATCTTATTCCAAGCTTCAATTGCTTCTGTACGACTCTTCCCTTTATTTTTTGAATCAGAAAAATAGTCACGAATGAACTGATTATATTCAAACTGAGGAGAAATTTTTTTCTGATATGATGGATCTTTCTTGAGTTTTTCTTCTTCATTCCAAGCATTTACAACATCACGATACGTTTTTCCTATATTGTTTTTAAAGTAGTTTTGGATATAGGTAGAAAAATGAAACTTTGGAATTACTGTCTTAAAAAAGACTCTCACTTCTTGACTACAACGATGATTTTCTGAAATGACGGTATCAAGACTGAGTTCGCAGTTAGTTCTAGGTTTTTTATTAGCCTTTGAATTTCTTTGTGGTTTTTTTATCTCTCCTGTCCTAAGAAATGTTTCAATTCTATCTGATATCTCTATCTTAGAGCCTGACGCGCTAATTCCATTATCTCTACAAAATGATTGCAATTCTTCTTTTAACCAATAATAATCTTTAAAATCCTCAATACTAATTTCTTTTGTAAGAATGGGTCTCATTTATAACACCTCCATATATAATGCATCCACATTATAGAACGTTTGTTCTTAATAATCAATTTTTATTAAATCAAAGAGAAAAAAACTTTATGAAAACAATCTTAAAAAATATAGATTGTCTTTAGTGAATAGGAAATTGTGTAGCGAGATACCTGGCTAAAACTAATACTTGTAAACAACTAAAATAGCCACCTCATAAAGGTGACTATACTCGTTCTTCAGGTACTTCTATACATTACTTCTGGTTTCTAAGTTATTTCTCTTCACGTTTATATCTTATTGTTTTGATTGAATAGACAATAAGATGTAAAGTAGTTGCTGCAAAGAATACTGTGGTTAATTTCAAAAGGAATGAGAAAAAAGCTCTATCTGAAATCGAATGAGCAACAAGTACAATACAAAGTATTAAAGCCCAAATAATGAATAGCATTATAGTTTTTGCCAATTTAATTGCTCCTTACAACTGGATTTTTTAGGGTTTATGTATTATGTGGGTTGCTGAACTTTCCACATCAGGATACCATCCGATTGCAAGGTAAAGAAAGAATTTATCATTCTTAAGTACAAGATCAGCTTGTCCACGAGTACGTTTACCTTGTATAGAATCCATACTATATCCTGTAACCACAAATGGAATTTCTATACGACCCTCAACTGTACTTAAAGAAATGTACTCTAGTCCTTTAACAGACATAATACGCTTATCATACAGAATGGATCCATCGAGGTTAAACTCAAATATTTCTTGCTGGTATAGTTCACCTCTTTTGTATACTTCACAAACTTTAGCGATAGCACGAATGACCAAATGAGATGATAGTGTAGGGAATTCCTTTCGAATATTGTGGTAACAGATTTTCTGAAGTTTTACTTTCGAGAAACATTTATGATCATAAGCTATTCGGCTGATTTTATTACACGCAATATGAAACTGATTTATTGTGTTCTTTAAGATTATGGATTGTTCGTTTGTAGGTAATAATTGAATATTAGTAACAGCTAGCATATGTATCACATCCTTCTATATAGTGAAATCTGGTATTGAATGATTTGTTCAATAGAAATATATCATATATTGAACGATTTATTCAATACATAAATAAAAAGACAGTATACAAACTGTCTTTTTATTTCATATGAATTTATATTTTGCTTTGCTTCTATACAAGTTGAACAATTGGCTTTCTTCTATAATAGATAACCTCATCCACACCATTACTTACCTCAAATGAATAGCTGAAAAATTCTTCAGCAGCTATTGGTTCAAACCCAATCTCAATTTGCTTATAAAATTCACTTTCATTTGAAAATAATAGTGATTCCAAATCGATTAATGACATTGATACATTTCTACTCATTTCATTTAAAAAGGATTCCATTACTTCTTCTGTTATACCAAAACGCATTAACATTACTCGGTGCAGTTTCGGGTATTTTAATTGTACCTTTTTAAATGTGTCGAATGCAAAAATCAATGTCAGTTTTGCAATATACTCTTTAATAAATAATAGCGCTTTAGTCGTGACCTCTCCGTCATAGAAAGTTCTTGTTTCATCTAAGCTTGCTACGATAGAAGCGGCTCTTATTCGCCAACTTTTCCCTCTAAGTTCCCACTTTACTTGGATCTGAAAGTCCTCTTCAAAAATATAAAGCCAGTTCCTCCCTGAATCCATAATATGTGTAAACGAGGCGCTTATCGATTGTAGAAACTCATTAAGTTGCTCAGCATATTCATACATCTTTTCTTTACTAAGCTCTTTTCTAAGTACTTCAGCATCTTTAAATGTATATGGGGTAATGCCAAAAAAGAGCATCACAAGCTCAGGATGAAAGTCTAGTTCAGTATTTTGAATACATTTTAAACCTAAATATGTATAACGCCATTGTTCATTTGGCTGCATCCAAACTCCTCGAAAACATAGCATATTGTATCTGGGAAGGAAATCATAGACAACTTTTTGTTGTGCGTTTAGTATTTTTTTAGTATCGGGATCATAAGAGAAATCCTCATTTGTTTCTTGCTTTAATTTTTGAAAGAAATCTGTAAACATTTGTTATCTCCTTAAGTCTAATTTGCAGCCTACATACAACTTGTATTCACTTGAATAAGCTCACTTTTTACTTTTAACAAACTGGTAAATTGAATCCTTATCTTTTTTAAAGTATATACGTTTCTGTGTTCCGCCTTTTGTAATAAAGTCATACGTCTCATACGTATCTGACATTTGTATTGGGGAAAATAATGAAATGTATAGACTCTGTGGTGTTAAAAATTGAGTATTAGAATTAGCAATCTCCAATTCTAACTCTAATGGTGTTAGTGCAGTTTTTCTCTCAATAATATTAAGAAACTTCTCGTGTTCCTTATCAATCAAATAAAATTTCTTACTAAGGAGTGAGCATAAACTTGGGTATTTTAGGTTAAATGTGTTTGTTTCTGCCTGGAATATATAGATCAATTCCATCTTATTTATAAAATCATCTAATATATTTTTTAAGTTTAACAACAAATTATCTTTTGAAATATCTACTTCTGTGTAATAATCTTGTCTTGTTGTATACATATGAAAGCTCCAGCCCCCATCATCATTTATCGACCATCTCATTTTTAGTGAAAATGAATCTAAAACTATATATGCTGTGGCGAAAGGTCCCACTAAGTAGCATTCATAATGGGTTTCCAAGAAAATTAGTAGTTCATTTAATTCATCCACAAATCCCCTTAATACTATTGGTGAATGTTTACTTATTAAGTCATTGGTTTCATTTAAATAGACTGATATTGGCTGGGTGTAAAATAAAAAGTTTGAAGCGTCATTGTAAGTAGCGGCTAAGTATATATACTCCCACCTTCTTCTTTTTAACAGTGTGTACGCACAAATAAAATAACTATCTGCTTCAGCTCCGATACAGTCAAAGATAACAAATTCATCTTCATCTATAATTTGCATATTCCGTTCGTAAAACCGATGTGGTCTTCCTGTTTTATCATTTATGTACCTAATGAATTTATTAATATATTCATTCGTTCCATTTGATTCTTCAACATAATTAGTAGTCATTATTTCCTCCGTCAACAAAAACACAAGCATTCTTTTAAATCTCCTGTATATTCGCTTATGATAATAACCATTATACGGGCCTCATTTTTAAAGTGGAAAAAACATTATTATGGCTTCATAAAAAATTTATTTTCTTTTACATTGAATTAAACGAAATCATAGTACATAATATATTCACCAGAACTTGTCACGCTTAAGTCATTGACTGCGCATTATGACAAGTCTTTTTTCTTCGTTCTTTTGTATTGATTAGCTGCGCACTTGGTGTGTACAGGACTAATAAGGACTAGTAATCAATACTAAGAAAAAAAGACCGTATCGGTTTCATTACCGTGCGGTCTTTTTTATTTTCCGGTAGTATAAGTTGAAAAATATGATTTTCTTATCGACACAAACTTCATCTTCAATTCCACGTTTAATTCATACTACACTCGTATAGAAAGCTCTTTTTTTTGCTCCAAAACCTTTCTGAATTTTATATAACAAGCGATACGCCACGGAACGATATAACAAATTATAAAGGTGAAAAGTAACATACTAAGTGTTCCTGAATCTACTGTAGTAATGTCTTGTCGCATAAAATAACGTAAAAGGATCATTACGATAAAAGCCACAACAAATTTCCAGCTTTTTACCGCGTATATGTTACCATCCTCTCTTATTTCGTAATCTGTCAAAATTATAATAACTACAGAGAAAGCAAGTCCTAAGACAAAAGTTATGCATAATTCTAAGGGCGTTGGGTGGCCGAATCGACTGAAAAATTGAAAACCCACCGCTAAGTATATAAGTGGCAGGAAAATTCGAATCCCTCTTCCCTTGATCGGTTTATACATTGAAATAACTCTACGTAGTAAAATGAGTGCACCGATAAATAAAAATAAATAAGGTGGTAATACAGTTTGCATAAACTAAAAGCCCCCTTTTAATATTTTTATATCCAGTATCTAACTTTCTCCCACTTCTATTGAAGAATAACTTCTTAAATTCATAATGTAAGGAGATTGTGTAATAGAATAATGATTTAATGGTGTTCAATAAAGAGAAACTTAATAGCCATTATAGATGCATTATTCTGTTCTCAACAATATTTCATATTCGCATTAATAGTGTATATCTTGTTTTATCAAGGGTTTTCCTTTGTTAGTTCTTCGTCTTAAATATAATTCTGCAATGATTAAATTCGGTACCCACGCTAACCAAGAAATAACGGCATAACAGCGTTCGAAATGCTCTATACCGAATAACACAATAAATAAAGGTAACCAAATTCTTAGTGTAACCGCACCAAAGGTTAAAGAATAATTTCTGATCATCCAATTTCGATGGTCCTGAATTTTTTTATTCTTAACTGTCATTAGTGCTTGATATGCTGTTACTAGCCATAGTGAGGAAAGTAGACCGAAACCCAGCTTTGCTACCAATCCACCTGTAGCGAAAAAGGCTAAGTATAGACCTGAAATACCCCCTAATAATATTCCAACCAGATAAATTCTTCCTATTAGTCGATGACGGTTTATATTCTTTTCTCTAAATTTTTCGGATAATGAAAATGGACCTATTACTAATGCTAATATACTTGTTGTAATATGTACGAATAACATAATGTACCAAAACGTACTTAATTTAGATACAGACATAAGCTTCATTTTGACGAGTCCTGTTTGAAGGCCATCCAAAATGAAATATTGTATAACAACATATCCAGCTACCAAAATTGCTAAAAAAGTAATTACAAACCATATCTTCCTATTCAACTTCTACTACCTCCTTTTACATTTGATAAACAGCTTTATTACCTAGTAATTAAAATTCTATAAATCCCAATATTATCCTTTTTATCTTTAGTATTATCGTTCGTCAATTTATAACTAAACCACTTCTATTAGCAAAATAAAAAAGCCACCAATACTGGTGACTAGTTCTTAAGATATAGAGTTTCTTATTAAAGTGCTTGCTTTTCTTCTGGTTCAGGACGGTTTTCATTAAGGAATCCAACAATATCGTAATGCAATTTGCTAGGGATTTTGTGCTCCTCTAGTAGTTCTCTCCAGTTTGAATATGGTGATACAGATTCATCAGATGGATTTTTTCTACCTATTGCAATCTCGTGTGGATCTGCGTAGATGCGTACACCATTTATTGTTTTGTAAAAATAAGCTTTTAATAACGCGTCACTACAGCAACTACATCCAAAACGTAGTTCTACACTGTCTACTTCAGAATTGATCTCGGATGCCACATAATACTTAAGTAATGAGCTGCTATGAACTTCTTTTAGTGATGGGTATACGTTAGCGAGCTCCTGAATTTTCTTTAAGTCCTTAATCTTTTTTTCTAAGTTTTCTATTTGCATTTGCATATTATCATAGATTGTTTGCGCCATTTCTAATACCTTCCTTATCTATCCTTTTAAAGTATATTCTTCTGTTACTACCTACACAAATACGAGAAGGGAAATCATAATGATGAACACCGTTTCCACCTATTTTATAAGTTGAAAAGACAATACTCTGAAGTCTATGTTTTTTTCTTCCGCCTGTTAATTCATATTCTAGTTCGGCAGCTGATAAGCCGGTATGAATTTCAACTTCTTTTGCAAGTGGTTCTGCCTCTTCAATTGGTAATTCCAAGCGTTTTCCGAAGTAAGCAATAAGCTGCGGATACTTTACAGGGAAAATAGACGTTGTATCAAATGTACTTGTCAAAACATAGGTATTAATGTGATGTTGCATCTCATTAGCAACCTCTAATATGAGTTGTCCGTGCGGTATCTTTTTATATTCTTTTACTGTATTTGCAGCATTTGAAATTCGAAGTAGCCAATTTGTTTCTGTGCTTCTTAGATGAACTTGGAATGATAATTCATCCGAAATAATTCGCGCTTTATTACCACGCTCAACCAGATTGTAAACGTAGTTACTGTCTAGAAACGTTAAATAATGATCATATTCTTCAGCAATTTTCTGCAATATAATTTCATCCGAATTATCACTCATAGTTCGTGTCCCTGTAAATGACTTTAGAGGACCGCAGTTAATTTTAATTGGTTCGTTTTTAAGAGCAATAAACATACCATAAATATAATTCCATCTATCTCTTTTACTTGGCCATCTTCCGATAAACTCAATTCTATTATCTTCCGGTGAGTAATGATAGACTGGTCGTTTTTCTGAATTTAAGATCGTATTCGTAATGTAGGAGAATTCCGAATCAAAATATTCATTTAAAAGCTTTAGTATTTTCTCTTTCATTATTTCCTCCGTTTAACACAACTAACGAAAAACACTAACTGTTGGTCCATCTTATAATAATGACTTATATGGATTGCTCTAAGCTAGTAGGAATCCATATAAAGGTTTCTGCTTCGTTGTATTTCATTTTAAATTTTTACTTTCTGCTTTTCATACAGTGGTAACGTTATTTCTCATTTCCTGGTTCACCGCTTTTTTAAAGTAAATTCTTCTATTTTCTCCTGTTAAAATAGAAGAAGGAAATTCATAATAATGAGCACCTTTTCCACCTATTGTATAGGATTGAAGATGTATGCTTTGAAGTCTTAGTTTTTTTCTACTTGCTGATAGTTCATATTCTAGTTCACCAGCAGATATTCCGGTATGTTTTTCAATTTCTTTGGCAAGTGATTCTGCTTCAATAAGCGGTAACTTCAATCGTTTTTCAAAATATTCGCTAAGATACGGAAACTTAATGGGGAAAATAGGAGCTGCATCAAAGGTATGAGTTAAGATCTTGGTGTTAATGTGTTCTTCAATCATTCTAACAGTCTCTTCAATTAACTTTCCGTGAGGTACTTTTTTCGTTTTCATAGTTCCCTTGGTAATGCCAAGAAGCCAGTTCTTTCCGTTTGTTCTTAGATGGACTTGAAATGATAAATCGTTCGTCATTATATACGCTTTGTTTCCTTGTTGTACTAAATTGTATACGTAGTTGTCATCAAGAAATTTTAAGTATAGATCATACTCAGTTGCGTATTTTAAAAGTAGTTCTGTATCGATTTCTTCATCCTTGCCAAATATTCCTATGAACGGCGATAATTGGCCATCGTGTACTTTTATAGACTCATTTCTAAGAGCAATAAATAAGCCATAAATATAATTCCACTTTTCTCTTTTTCTATCCGTTGGTCCTCTTCCAATAAATCGAATTTCGTTTTGCTCAAATGAGTAATGAAAAACTGGGCGATTACTCGGATTGTATATTGTGTTTTCTTCATAAAAAAAGTCTGTATCAAAGTATTCATTTAATAACCTTAGTACCTTCTCTTTCATCGTTCCCTCCATTTAATTCCGTTTCAAAACTCAAACGAATTAGTATTCTAATATATTCGATAACCAGCTATATGATAAAAATCGCGGGTTTTTACAAACAAAACATTATTTTAAAATAATAATTTATAAAACAATACGTAACAGACGCTTAAAATCTCCTCCATCACAATGTTTAGAACAAGTGTTCTTACTTGTTTCTATTGTACAATAAGGCGCTTCTGCTTTGCAAACAAACAGCCACCTCCAATCATAACACTATGGTTTTTTTTATTTTTTTCATCCAAAGACATAAAAATGACTAGAATTAAAAACAGAAAACAGTGTGATAAAAAACAATTAACGGAGGAATTTTACTATGTTTAAATTTAATGAAGATATGACTCATCTTGGACAAGGATTAAAAAGCGAAGCTGAATTACGAATGGCTATTAGAGCAAGCGCAAAAGAAATTCAAAAGTATCTAAATAGAATTGGTGAATTAGAAGGAAAACCAGACGTAGCATTTGTAAATCCATTAGGAACGGTTACCGTTTTATATAACAAAAATACAAATGATCCCCAGATACTTTTCCAATTTCAAAATACTTTTGGAGAAACATACGATCTTGCTTTAATCAAATTTGATTTTCAAAACAAGTATCTTATAGTGAAACTTTGGGAACAGGGTACTGATAAAGATAACGAAAATTTTATTGATGATTACAGATGGAATACAGAACCATTGAAGGTAGAGAATGTCGATAACAAAGACTACGTCAATATTTTCAAAGATGAATTAACTTCTATGTATGATTCATTAGAAAGTTTATCGGTAATTGAATTACGTGAGGTGCGTGTTAAACAAGCTCAATTAGAATTGGCGATAACTAAAAAAATGCATCGTATGGTATCGTCCTCTCTATTTGTTGAAACTCCATTAGGAACTTTAAGTGCTATTTATGAGCCGAACGATATGCCTGATCCATACCTCAACGTAATGTTTAAAAGTCACGGTGGAGATTATGAAAATGTAATCGATATTGAGTATGACACAAAGGAAAATTCGATTAAGGTACATAGCAAGGATATTCTTCAAGATGAATGGTCAACATACAGATTTGATAAAAACCCTTTAATTGACGCATTTTCAATCGCTCACAATTAAACAAAATATAATATAAAAATAAAAATTTACGGAGGAAAATATTATGACTAAGAACAAGGAAACTAAAATGACTTTAGAGGAAGTATATGCTACTTTGGAAAAACACCAACTATTCGGGATTAGTAATTTTATTGAGCAACAACAAAAGGAAATTAGAAAACTAAGTAGTGAGGTTGCTGTTAAAGATTCATTTGTTGTGAGTTTTAGACAAAAAAATATCAAACTAGAGAACGATAATGATGTCCTTAAAGAGCAAGTAGCTACTTTAAAGGAACAACAAAGTGTTTCTGTTCCTACACCTCTCGGTACTATTGTTGCATTAGAGTACGGTGATCCTAACTATCCAGGAGTATATATTGCTGTTCGTGATAAAGATGGATATAGTGAGAATGCTACTCTTGTAGAATATAGACGTAAGGAAAATGCTTTACACGTTGTGAACTGGACACAAGAACAAGAGGATTATATTAGTTCATTGAAATGGAATGAAGACTCTTTGACATCAGATAAAACTGAGGAACAAGTTAACCAATATGAACTTGGGAAAGTATTATATCGTGATTGGAAGCAAGGAGAAAGCGAAAAAAGTTATACGATTGTCCGAAATCTTGGAAAAGAAAACGTCAATGTAGAATTATTGAAACAAGGTTTTATTGAGGAACGAGCAAAGAGCGTTCAAGATGAAGAAGCAGAAGAATGTTTTTACGCAGCTATGGATGAAGTGGGTACTGATCACTGGAAATAATAACTACGTAAAGGAATTTAAAAGCTAAATAAATATAAAAAAGAGGAGTTCTATACCCCTCTTTTTCTTTTTCATATTTCATAGCACATACTAATAATTAATCGCTAAAGTATAGCTCTTATACACCGAATAAGACGGCCCCTCCTACCATCCATATGATAGGAACAAATAATAAAATAGAATTTAATATAAATCCAAGTTTCGACCATTTGTTTTTTTCTAACTTAAAATCAGCATACGCTAAAATAATTCCAATTGGACAAAAAACCAAAGGTAAAAACAAAGGCATTCCTTGAATTGAAGTTGGGATGAGTTCAAATACAAAATTAACAATAAGTAAACTTGAGACTACTGCTATTGCTATTGATAATGCTGTTCTTATTAACTTTATTTTCACGATTCCACTTCCCTTATATATAGAAAACTGCTAAACTTTTAACTTTTCACTTGTATTTGCTATTACTACTTTATTAAAACCTGGTGTATTTATAATGCAGTATAACTCTGCTATGGTAATACCCATAATTTTGCAAGTTTGCTTATATGTAAGCCCCTGATTAAGTAATTCTTGTACCATATTGTATCTACCTTTTAGGCTCAAGTTTATCCCCCCTACTATTTTTTTATGATTTATAGAGTTGCTCTTATCTAAATATCGCCGATCCATTAGAAATAAGAGTTCCTACCCTTCTGCTATTGTTTCTCAATTAAACTTACCCTTCTCGATTTTGGAATATTAATCCTGCTTTTCCTTTATAATAAATATCTTCCGTTCATCATTTGATAATTGAAGTGGTTCGATATTATGCTGCTTGCAGTAATAATACAACTCAGCCATATTATAATTCGGAATATCATTCGGCTGTGGAATAGCAAAGATACCATCCTCAGGCTCTATATCTTTTGTTTTCAATACGTTTCCCTCCCTCTATTTTTTATCATAAAAAACTGTTTTTTTCTTTATAATCGGCAATTTAGAATATAGTAAGAAAAAAGCAACGGAGTGAATTAATTATGGAAACATCCAATCAATTATTTTTATTAGTATCTAGCTTAATTAGAAAATTCAAATCTTCTATAGGAGGTACTAATGAACCGGAATTACCACTAGAAAAAACAACAAGATCCATTGTTGAAAGTATGGCTGAAATTGAGGAAGACTATGATATCTGCACTGATTGCAATTCTAGTATCATCCCGATTAACGATGAACATCCTGAACACGGATACACTTGTAAATGTGGTAAGATACACTGGCCAGAAGACAATTAAATTTTAAAAACCTCTCATCTAAATATAAGAGGTTTTTTTATTTCCTAACAACTAGATAAATTTCCATAGTAACGACTGTTACCTTTTTTTGCGATTGTTGCTATTTTATTAAACTACCAACCAAAGAAAGACCAAATATAGCTTCTTATACCGAACAGATTGGTGAGGAGTATAAGCATTATACTTGTCATACCTACAATAATATTTTGAAGCGTATCCGGAAATCCTAAAATATCAGCTATACCATACGGGTTTATGATGCCAATTAAAAACGAAACAATAATAACCCCAAAATAAATCGTCCCTAAATCAGAAGCTGTCACTATACCCCTCCACCTTCCTTATATTGCTTGTCCTTAGACACATATGATATTAAACAAGATATTTCTTATCGAAAAATTCTTTCTCCATAAGCTCTAGATTCTGTTCATTGATCAAACTAATGTCATATTTTGCAGCAGTACTTAGTCCTGCATCTATAAATGACTGAGATACTTCCTTATCGTTTAGTATCGTACTTACATACTCTCTCATTTTGTCGAATTCATTAAATGTATAGATGAAACAGTTTTCCCCTTTAATTCCGAACTGTAATATCCCCATATTGTTTGATGAAACAACCGGTGTACCACAAGCCATTGCCTCAAGCGCAGGAAGACCGAACGCTTCTATTAAGGAACCATTCACTAACACGTTTGCTTGTTGGATGTATCTAACGAGTTCCTGTTGTTTTGGATTTACAATTTTAATCACATTTTCGTGTTCAAACTGATCATCTCGAGGCGTAATCCAATATATTTTCATTTGATTTTCGATCGCTACAGGTAATAGATTTTCGATTGTTTTGTACACGTTTTTATAAGCGTTTAAACCATCACCTATAATAAGAATATAGTTCTCTTTTTTAAGTTCTTCATTGTAATTAAATTTATTAAGGTCTATGCCACAAGGAACGATCCAAGATTTCCTTTGAAATTTATCCTTTAATAAATGAGTGATAAAGCTTGAAACTCCCATATGATAAACGGGTAAAGAATAAAAACACTTTAAAATTGAAACTGTACTTTCTTGATTAGAAAATGTACTATAATCACCCTGATTGTAGAAAATTGCCTTATCAAAATGTAAGTATAACGGGTAAATTAAATCCCAATGCGTAGCGATCGCAATATCATAATTACTAGCAAATGTAGGAATGAATTCATCTTCTTTATAACTGATTACAGTAGCTCGAAACGGTCCCACTTCTAGTTCATAAACTTGGCCATTTGTATTGTATGGAATATAAAAATCTACTGTATAGCCTTTAGCGCGAAGAAGGTCTCCTAATGAAAATATCATTTTCATCCCACCAGTCCACTGGCAATGGGGCAGAAAAATAGCTATATTTTTTGTTTTATTTTCTTTATTCTTCTTAATTAATTTTGAATCCTTAATTCCATTTTTATAATAGTTTTTCTTTGCCGGCTGCTCTTCGTAGAACTTATATAAATTGTATAAAATCTTATCATTATATTGGTACTGCTCTACTAATTGTTCTAAAATGCCGGGTTCACCATCTATAAGTAGTGAAGTCCCAATTAACTCTCTTTGCTTACTCAATGTCATCTCTTCCCAAAATGTTTGTACCTCTGAAATCCTTCTATTGAATAATAAGGTAGCTTGCTCTTGTACGATAGTCTTATCCACTGACCTCTCCCCTTTCTTTCCTAATTTACTTTTTTATTTATTGTGTCCTGCTGCACAACAGGGAAATGTCTATATGAAATTTGTTAAAGGTTCATAGATCTGTGCAGATAAACAGAAAGAAAGATACTATATAAGGGAGGTTTTAATTATGCACGGTACATTTATGGGCAATAACAGGATGCTAGTAAGACCGAAATGGGGCGCTTATTTGTTTACGAAAGCAAACGATTTAAGCTTAACTCCTATCTTGGTTGCTGAAGGTATGCTTGAACCGAAATTAACTAAATATATGCTTAAAAACATTACTGAGGGAATGAAGGTAATAGACGTAGGAGCAAATATAGGATATTACACTGTTCTACTTGGTCATCTCGTAAAAGAAAAAGGAAAAGTCTACTCTTTTGAAGCGAATGCTGAAATGGTTGAACTTCTAGAGGACAATGTAAAAGTAAATTATCTGAACGATCGAGTTTCAACTTATCATAACGCGGTTTATTCTAGATCAGAATTGCTAAGTTTTTATGTTGAAGAAGAATTCAATGGGAATAGTTCTTTGTATGAACCGGATGAAAAATACTTTAAACAATTTGGTCATAACAAGGTAAGGAAAGTAGACGTTCGTGCTATTTCGTTAGATGAGAAATTTAACAAGTCTACTGATTACTTTGACCTTGTTAAGGTTGACGTTGAAGGTGGAGAATGCGAGGTATTTAAGGGTATGGAAAGATTGCTTCGCTGGGATCAAATTGGAAAGGTGGTATTTGAATGGAATCAGATTAGAACTGATACTACCGAGTTTAAAAAATTACTGAAAAAGTTACAGAAAGAACTTGGTTATTCATTCTACCTATTAGATAACGAATCAAATGCTCATCAGGTAACGCTAAATGAACTTTTTAAGATAGATTTTGTAGACACTGTTTTAATGACAAAAAATATTTAAACAGAAAAAACGTAAACATATATATAAAGTTTACGTTTTTTCACATTAGTAATTTCTCTCGTTGCTATAACAATGATTGATTGTAATTACACTTTTATTTTGCAACTCTATTTACTACTGTATAACCAATCTTTTAGTAGCTCTTGTACTATTTTTCTCTTCTCTATTTGGATCATATGTCCTGCACCGTCCAAAATTGCAAATGTGGAGTTCGGAAATTTTTCTAGAAGAAAGAAATGGTCTTTATAACCGCAAATTGAATCTTGTTGCCCTAGAATAATAAGAGCGTCTTGTATAAATGTCTCCGCTTTACTGAATGGATCTTCAGATAGGAAATATCCTTTCTCTCTCCAATTTGATGTTAAAAATTTTTTATTAGCTAATAATCGACCAGGCTGAATCTCTTCTACAAAAAGTTTAAAGTTATCTTTATCTTGATAATTCATCAATGTTTCAAAAGCGGTTCTTATATCCGTTTCTAAATTTGATAATAAATCTTCATCTCTTGCAAAAATTTTTTTTGCAGGAAGGTCCCTATTCTTCAAATGAAGTGAAGTGGCCAATAAACAAATGCTATTAACATTTTTATTTCTATTATTTAAGACACCTTGAGCTAAATACCCTCCGTATGAACAACCAATGAGAGAGAATTCTTGATTAGGGATTACTGTATCGATGAAATCTAAAATATTTGTAAGCATATCATCAGAAGAGTTAAAATCCTTATCAATTAAACTTCGACCGTGCGCAGGTAGATCGATATATACTCTCTTATAACCTTGAACCTCATCAAATAAAGGCTCTATCCAAACTTTCATAGAATTATGATCCGTCCCCATAGAATGCATTATTAATAACGGGAAACCGCTACCTATGATTTCGTAATAAATGCTACCTTTTCTGACTGGACAATTCATAGAACTTTTTTCTCCTTATGTAGTTTACATTCTTTCAACCAATAATAGGTTGTCATATAGGTATGATTCTTTCTTTAATCAAGGAAAACCTTTGAACAAATGAAGAACTAAAGTATCTATTCTTCTTTTAGCGAATGAATTAAACACTTAATATACAAAAAAGAAAATGGTTCTTCATAATTACAAAAGTGTAATGATAATGTCACGTTGATAAATTTCTCCATAAGAAAAAAGAGATTAAGATAACGATATAGAAAAAAACATATGAGGTGATCAGCGTGAAAAAATATATTGCACTTTTTAGTATTTTAGTCGTATTTGCTACGATGCTAGTTGGATGTGACTTGAACCGTATGGGAAAAGATAAGTATTATGTTCAAATTACAGTTGATGGAAAGGTATATAAAGGAAAAGCAGATGATGGCACACCATATACAGAATATCAATACAAATTGGCTGGATATGATGAAGATGGGAAAGAAAAAGAGATGGAGTTTGGCCACCATAAGAATCTTCGTAAAGAAGCGTTTCTTCGTGTATACCATTCTGATAAAAAAGGTGTAACAGCTTGGGAAGAAGTTAAGAAAGACGAGCTTCCTGAGAAGGTAAAAGAAAAATTAGGTGTTAAATAATTGCAAAGAAAGGAGATAGCATAAAAGCTATCTCCTTTTCTAAATTCTATATAAAAAGAGTCATAGACTATGACTCTTTTTTGCTTGTATTATGGATTATAAAATCAATTATCTTGAAAATGATTGCGTTCGTATTCCTCTGCCCATAGAGCAGCTCCACGTTTAATCGTCTCGATACAGAGTTTTGAAAATAAAGACCTACCATACTGTACCGCCTCTCCTTGCACTAGTCCACTTGTACAGAGAACGTAAACTTCGGACCGAATATTTTTGTACGTATCATTAACATACATTGTTATGCCATATTTTTTCGGACCAAGGATTTCAATGTCTTTTAAAGTAACTGTCGGGCGTTTTAAAGGTTTATTAGCAACCATACTATCACTACTTTCCTATTTTTTATTTTCGGGTTCTAATTCTTTTTATAAATTTTGTGTAATTGTAGGGTTACATTATTTTCTCACTCCTAATAGTCTATTATTTATACATTAAGATTCTATACTGATAAATTTATATAGTCCAACAAATTTCCAAAAAAGTAAAAGGATCACATTCGAAATAGTGATCCTCGTTTACTAATTTATATCTATTTCATATTGAACTCTTATAGTAAGCACTTTTTTAAAATAAAGTTATTTAGTTTCCTTGTAATTTAATGCAATGTCAACGATCTCTTCTGGTGATAATTGCTCAGAATTATAAAATATAATATCTCCAGGTGTTGGATGTGGAACATTATCAATGAAAATACCTAGATTATCATTTACCTCTTCTTGTGTTCCTTCGAAATTACAAATTTTCGTTACTAATGCAATTAACTCTTCTCTCGTCATTTTACTTTTCATTATTTTCATCCTTTCTTTCCAAAGTGGTAAGCTGGATCTAGTATTTGTTGGTGCATTTTTGGAGAAACGATCAGTATGTTATCTAGATCATATACGTCCCCACCTTGATGTATTGGTTGTTTATGATGCAATATATATACTCTATGTTTTCCGTGGTATTGTGAGGCAGGTGCAAAAGGTGCGAAACCTTTTTTCATCCCCACAATGTTCCAAGGGCTAAACTCTGCTGCATAACTTGAATCCGCAACAGCTTTCCACAATTCTTCTCTAAAGTGATCGAAATTTTTGAATTCTCTACCTGCAAGTTTTTCTCTTACTTCTAACGGGATAATACCTATTGAGCCTTCATTATACATCAGCTTTTTTTGCGATTCTAGACTTCTTTGTAGATTGAAACTTGTGGTAGCTGTACCAGGTGTATTTCTTGCCATTTTACTAGAAATTCTATTTGAAGCGAACCAATATGCATCGTCTAACTTATTTTGCAAGACCAACTCATTCTGCAAGTAATTGTTGTTTACAAAATCCTCGAAATACGATCCAGATCTATTCATAAATCCTGCTTCATCTATTCCATTAACAAGTGCTGGTGATGTTAATTCATCAAGTGACTTGGCTAATTTTTGCATACCTTTGTGCTCTAACTTATTTACATCTAAAGCTAATTCATAGCTATCCATTTTTAATCTGTTTGTAAACATATGCCTGTCTTTTTCTAATGACTCTACAATATGTTTAAGAGTAATTTGATCGGCTTTTGTTAACTCGCCGTTTTTACCTAACTTAACAAAAGATAATGTCTGGTTGCCTTTAAAAGCGCTACGGGCAGCACCTACACCTGATACCATATCCAATGTACCCCAAAAAGCCTTTTCACTTCGTTCATTATCACTAAGCTTCCTCTGAGTAGCCCAATCCTCACCTGTAAATGAGCTCTTGGTCTGCATTACACCATTAACGAAAGCTATTCCAAATCCAACTTCTGGACAAGCTATTGTTCCGGCAATTACTAAAGCACTAGCAATTCCATCACGCCACGATTCTATTTGTTTCTGCTCATCTTCTATCGAAATATAATTAAATACTCTAGGTGACAAACTTAATTCTCGAAATGCTACATAAGATAATTTATCATCTGGAAATTGCTTTTTATAATTCTGATATTCTTCAGTTAATACGTCGGCAAACAACTTTACGTCTTGAAATAAATCATCGACAGTTATTTTATCTTTCTTAACGGTCATAGACTGGGTACCATATCCACTAGAATTTATAGAAGTAACTTCGGTAGTTACTCCTAATCTATTTGTAGTAGAAAACTTTCTAATCGAAAGCCTTTCCATCTTTTCAGCAAACTCATCTAATTCTGTTAAAAATGGTTTATCTATATGTTCTGATACTAAATCACCTGCCTGATGACTATATTTTTGCAAAACTTTATAGTCATCAAATAGTTCTGTGATAACTCTTTCTTTGTTTTTATGATTGAAGTAAATACTATGATCCGAATCTAATTCTTCAATTGTATTGTTTATATCACTTAGTAATTTATTTGCTTGAAGCAGGTCATTTCTTGACTTATCCAGTCTGTTAAGACCTTCTTTCAATGAATCCCATTGATCCGGCCTATACTTTACGTCCATTTCCCATCTCTCCTAGCTATAAGAATCAAATGAAATAGATGTATTTTTCTAAGTTTGTATTTTCTTAAGATTAATTTTACCAAAAAAAGGGTAGTTGAACTATCATATTATTCTTTGTAGTCAGATTCTATGGTATTACGTATCATTTTTAAGAATTAGAAATTTATAAAAAAGAAGAGCCATTATGTGTATGGCTCTTCTTTTTATACTCTATATCCTCTTTGTTCAATTACATTTCAGCTTGCTCGCGTTCGTATTCCTCTGCACCGCGTGCTGCTTTAAACTTGATGGTTTGAATGCACTGTGTTGAAAATGGTGATTTCGTTCGAATGACAGCATCGCCTTCAACAAAACCCCCTGTACAAGTGACAAAGATTTCATCCTGAATACCGTTATACGTATCTACAACATCCATTAAAATTTCATATGTTTTTGGACCAACTTCTTCAATGTTTTTAATTTTCACCGAAGGGCGTTGGGCTGGTTTCTGTGTTCCCATTGTATCCCTGCTTTCCATTATTTTTTTGATACAGCTTCTAATTTGGCTTCTAATTCTAAATCTTCTTGGTGGATCTCTGCCCACCTTCTTACTCGTTTACAAATCTCCCAGATGAATTGCTGGGTATAACCTGACTTCTTTAAATGACAGCGTTCCAATCGAACTTCTCCATTTTTAAAAATAAACCACTCATAATTTACAAAACGTTTTTCAGAATCTTTTAGTCGAATATAAAACTTGTATTCGTTGGGCTGCACTGTCTCAATATGCAGCAAAAGAATTGGATCGTCTTCAATGTTACCGTGCTTAGACATACACTTCATTCTCACTCCTTTTAATATTTTTATATCAATATATTCATCATAATTTGTAAAAGGATATTAGTCTAATGATTTGCTTAAATAAAAAAACTAGAGCGTAATATGCTCTAGTTTACAAATTCTGATTCAAAATATAGATCGTGTAGGATAGTTGCTAAGAAAAATTGTACACCTGGGTTTTCAAAGTACTTTGCTTGTAACTTGTTCAGTTGCCCTTTAAATTTTTCTTCATACACTCTTGATCCTCTATTCATTTCCAATTGACTCTTAATTAAAGCGTCAATCTTATCCACAATATCAACACGAATTCCTTCAGGAGTATCATCTTTAGCGTTAATTAAGTAATCCTCTAAATGCTCTCTTAAGTATTCTGGTGCCCAACTCACGAAATCCTCAGCAACAGATTCCTCGTACTTAGCAAAGGCTTTACTTCGTCTTTCGTTCTTATGTTTTAAAGGGCCTGGGATGTCTCCTGTAATTGTTTCAGGTAAGTCGTGGAATAAGATTTTTCCCACTAACCTTTGAATATCTAATTCCGTACCGTGCTTTTCTTTTTCGTAATGCGCGAAGAATATCCCTAATGCAGCACATCTAAACGTATGACTAGCATCTTGGTCTTTATACGTATTAAATTGAAGTGACCATCTATCAATTTCATCTAATTTCAGGACATACATCAAAAATTTGTGATATTTACTTTGAAAGTCTCCTAGTACTTCTACCATTTCTTTAATAGATTCGAACTCACTGTTCATTAATTCTTTTTTAGATTCTTTTTGAACTCTTGGGAATTCATAACGATTATATGCCTTTTGTTCGCGTACACTAAATAATAATGCATCCATTGTATCTGCTAATTTAACGACTCTTCCTTCAGGAGTGCTGTCTTCAGCTAATACAATATAATCGTAAAAATAATTTTGAAGAGATGGAGATAAAAAACCTACAATTGATTCTGAAGCTTCTTTTTCAATTTCTTTGATTAAATCTCCTACAATTTCGTTCTTTTTTGTATTGTGTTTAATTGATCCGGTAATTACTTCGTTTAGGTCGTGGAAAACAGCACGACATACAATCTTGTTTAAATCTAAGTTTCTGTTGTATTTAATATTCTCAGTTAAGCCAATTAATAATGATAATACAGCAACTCGATAACTATGACTTGCTGTACTATCTTGGTACCTTGGAGAGAAGTCTCCAAATCGTTGAATAATTGGCAGTTTAAATAAGATGTGAAACAGTTCGCTGTTTTTTGGTTGATTTAACATTTCATTCATTTATATTTTCATTCCTTTTATTTTTTTCATTAGTTTTTTTTATTAATCTATAATAATAAATACTATCATTTTTTCTCTTCGATTTCAAACTTCATTTTTAGTTCATTCTCAATATCAAATTTCTCTTTAATTAACTTTTCTAATTTCGTCTTTTCTTCTTTATAAGTATTTGAAACATTTACTTTATCTAAGTTCTTAACTACAAACTTAATTAAAACAGTATTCCCTTCCAAAACAGAGCTTGAAATAGTAATATCATCAGTGTCACGATTCATCCCTTCAGATAAAACTTTTTCTAAAATTTGTTTTTCAATAGCAAACTTCTTAAAATACACTTTGTCCTCTGCAACTTCTTTTTTGTCTTTTTTCTCTTCTCCGTCTTTTGATAGGTATGCTAGTTCAAATAGAGTGATAGTTAGAAGAGAAACAATGAAAACTACTCCAATATTTGTATCTAGAAGTTCGTATAAATAGAATCCTTTGACTGCCGATAAGAAATAACCAAATAGTAATAAACTTATACACCCTAAATAAAATGGTCTAATTGCTGATAGAAATTTATTCATATTATCACCTCATTTTTTTAGTTTGTCGTTTACAAGGTTTTTCCTTGCTTTAGGAGGTATTACAATGAATGTCGAACAAATTATTTCTGAAGTTTTAACAAAATGTAATTCATATGGTAAGACTGTTGTGGTCGGAGGATATATCCGTAATACATTGTTAGGATACGATTTTAACGATATAGATATCCTTACTACCTGTTCCCCACAAAAAATAAAAGAACTATTTTCGCAACTAAGCTGGACTGAACAAGGTCTTTCTTTAGGAGTAACAAGGATGATGTATAGAGGGATACAATTCGAGTTTAGTTCTTGCATCGAAGAAGAATTCACTGAGAAACTTACAAGAAGAGATTTTACTGTTAATGCGTTTTATTATGATGGTAAGCAAACTGTTTCGCAGCTAACTGGGGATGAAGATATAAAACAACGATTACTAAGACCGATGCCAGGTTTCCAGGCTCATATGGAATTTAGTCCACATACATATATTCGTGCGCTTAGATTCACTAGTCTTTATGATTTAGAATGGACTGAAGAATTATATGAGGAATTAAAAAAATCTCCACATTTTTTCGAAGCGATTCCGAATGGGAGAATTCAAAGTGAAGCCTATGAAATTATAAAGGGTGAGTATATTATTAAGACTTTCTATTATTATCAGAAGCTAGGATTAATTAAACCAAATCCAAAGTTATTCCAAATGAAGGATCATAGGGTTCCTACGTACAACCAAAATATTTCTGCTAGATTAACTTATCTGAGCTATCTAATTGGCCAAGAAACCGTATTAAATTGGCTTTCCCTTCATTCCCTTTCCCAAAAGCTAATTGATGAAATCCAAGAGTATTTACCATATCTTGAAACTGAGAATATAAAGGTACCACCAAAGAAACTTCCGTTTGTAACTTTATTAAAGCGATATCAATTTAATGATGATAAAGAAGAGCTACGAAACTTTCTAATCAAGCAGCGCTCATAGTTACACCTTGTCTTTATGAGGTTTAGATAATATAATCCTATGAATTTACTTAATTAGAGGTGATTTCTTGAAAAAGAACAATCATATGTTTTGGAGAGTTTTATGGTTTGCTGGTAAGCTATTTTTTATGAATTCTTTGGTATATGTAGCTATGTATGCATATGTTGCAAAGAATAATGAAGTTACACCGTATTTTGAAAATCAATTCATCCTTGCTCCTTATTTCTTTGGTATAGGTGTCGTATTAATGGGAATTTCTCTAATAAGAGAAAAGCGTGTAAACAAAAAAATAACCGCTAGTGAATAACTAGCGGTTATTTTTTTTGCTCATCCATCATATTAGATAGTCTCTGTAAGCGCTCAAAGATGTCATCTTGCTCATCTTCAGCAGCATTTGGTACACTAGAACGACCTTTGTTATATTCTACTCCATTATTAGTTGGCTCTTCGTAATTAACACCTGCAACTGGTGGTAGGTCATTTTTAAGGTAATCAAAATCCCATTCATCTTCTATAGACTTAGGGTTTTGTTCTACGTGTTGTTCCGGCTGAAATGAATTTGAAGTCTTTTGATTGCGTACCTTCTCAAAAATGTCATCACTGATATCATCTTTTGGAGATGCTGCGAAATCGTAATTTTTTAAGAAGTCATATGAATTGTCCCCTGATGATTGTTCATCCTTACTAGGTTCTTCATAACCTACTGGATCTTTAAGATATTCAGGTTCTTCATAACTTCTAATATTTTTGTTTTGCACAGGCTCTTCATACCCAATTGGTTCTTCATCGCCAATAGTAAAGTTAGGTAAATCATCTAAATCTTTGAATAGATTCTCCTTTGTATTACTAATTGCTTTTTCTTCTTTTGGTTTCACAAGCTCAGGTTCTTTTTTAAGCTGTTCGTTAGAAGGCATTTCGAAACTAGAAATCTCTTCTGTTTCATCACCATCGAACAGTTCCTTAAATTCTTCCTCAAGTGATTTTGGTTTATTTTCTGTATTAGACTTTACTTGTTCTAAAAAGTCATCATTTCTTACTTTTTCTTTTTCGAATCCAAAGAAACGATCCATTTCGCGTTGGTCTTCATTTCCGTTTCTATCTCTCTTTTTCATACCATAGTTTTCCCAAGAAATTGGTTCATCCTGCGTATATGTATTATCTTCAATTTCACTACTATAATCTAACAAACTTTCGTCATTCTTATAGTTTTTGCGTGACGTCTCAGTTTTTTCTTTTTTGGGTTCTTTTGGCTTTTTAGTAAATGAAGTTTTATTTCCGCTTGCAAATGAATTAGACGTTGTTCCTTCAGCTAATATGAATCCTTCACTTTTTAGTTGGAACCAAAGGAAGAAAGTGAAGCCAATGAGGATTAATTGTACAATCAATAGTATATAAAACATTTCCTCACTCCCCTTCTTCTAGTTATTCATTAAAGGATAATTTCATTTTTAAAAAAATAAAATCCTAGTATATGTTGTTTTCATTTTACTTACAGTTTTAAGTTATTTTAACGACATTAAAATGATTTCTATATAAATTTCAAGTATTTTTTCATTTTTTTTAGGAGGTTTCACAATGGCTGAAAAGAAAATCCGACTTACGCAAGCTCAATATGACAATTTGGTAGTAAGACGAACAATCATTTTAGAAGAAGAAATGCCCCGCGTGGCTGAATTAATTGATATCGCTAGGGACTTTGGAGATTTATCAGAAAATGCCGAGTTCGATGCAGCGAAAGATGAACAAGGGTTGCTATATGCTGAATTACAAGAAATAGAACGAAAATTAAAATTCGCAACTATTATTAAACATAGTGGGAATGTTGATAACGTTGATGTAGGGCATACAATCACAATCAAGTCTTTAAATAGTGATGACAACATTTATACATTTACCCTAATCGGTGAAGATGGTGATGGTATTGATGAAATTGATGTATCATCAAAATTAGGTTCAAACTTATTAGGAAAATGCGTTGGCGATATTGTTTCGTATGAAGCAAATAATGACCCAGCACTGGGCATCCTAAAATTTGAAGTTTTGAAAATCCAATAATAATCCACAAAAGAAAAAGCTGATCTTATGTAGAAAAATAAGATCAGCTTTTTTTATTATTTGCCATATTTACGTCTTTTTAAATTTGTGTATAGATGTAGTACCAAGAAAGTGATAACTGGTAAAGAGAAAATCAAACCAATTGTCCAAGCGTAAGACGTTTCCGAGTTAGTAGGAAAAGCTGGACTTGAATCAGAAAAAGATTTATTAGCTAAGCTCTTTTTCTTTTTCATTATGGCATTAGGTTTAAATGCTTTATTTGTTTCTATTTCGAATTTACCTAGCTCTTCTTTTTTATCATTTTTGATAACAAGCCAGCCAATTGTATCACCCTTTTTAAACTCTTTTTTATCAGTACTGAATTCGATTTCTGAAACAAGTTTCTTAGGATTAACATCACTAGGGATAACTGCATTTTCTTTTAATATTGCCGGAATCTCTTCGTCGTTCATTTCAAAGACTTGTATAACATCGCCTTTGTCATATAGTTTTTTGGTTTTTATTTTATCGAATGCATACTCGGCCATTTTGTTCATATCATCGTATTTACCTTCTTTAGTTGTATGCATTGTTACTGTTATAACTTCTTTGTCTCCGGACTTTTGGTATTCAGTAAGTGTATGCTGTGCTGCATTAGTATACCCTGTTTTTCCTCCGACAGCATTTTGATTTTTAGTGGGTATATTATTAGTCGATTTTATTTTTACAACTCGTTCATTTGTTTTTATTTCAGCTTCTCTTTGCCCCATTCTTTCCAAGATTTCCGGATGCTTTATCGCTTCAGCTGTAAATAAAGCCATATCGTGTACAGTGGTATAATGATTTTCATTATGAAGTCCGTTTGGTAAGACGAAGTGTGTGTTAGTTGCGCCTAGTTCTTTTGCCTTTTTATTCATCATTTCTGCAAACTTTTCGGCTGAACCTGCGATTTTTTCAGCTACAGCGTATGCAACATCGTTTGAACTAATTATCATTATTGATTCTAAAGCATCTTCGGCAGAGATCTCTTCTCCTTTTTTGTAAAGAAGTTGCTGGTTACTAGGTTCTTGTTTTGCCGCTTCTTCACTTATAGAAATTTTATCTGTCTTTTTCAGGTTCTCAACTAGAAGAATCGCAGTTATTATTTTAGTGGTACTGGCTGGATATGCTTTCTCATCAGCATTTTTTCCAAATATGATCTTCTTTGTATTTTTATCAATTGCAACTCCGAATTGCCCTTGGATTTGAGGTTCTGTTACTGTATGTTCTGTTTTGTTTGATTCTATTGATTTTTCTAGACTTTTAGATTTTTCCACTTGTTTTTCATCGGAAGGTTTTTCAGCTTCTTTTTTCTCTTCTTGTTTTTCTTTATTGGTACCTTTAGAATTCTCGCTATCTATATCTTTTACTTTTTCAACCGAAATATTTTCTGTAGTTTCTGCACCTACTGTCTGTATTCCTCCTTGAAGTACTACACCAGCAGCTAGAAAAGTTGCTAACCATTTATTCAAAGTAATTCCCTCCATTTATTTAGTCCGTTGTTACTTTTTTGTAACTATTTTCCCTTATCCCTTTTGTTCAATTATTGGAAAAACCCTTATTTCACAATTGAAAAGGAGAAATATTATTAAACTCGAAAAAGTTATATGATTTATAGGAGGGGTTGCCAACGTGACATTTTTACATATTTTAATAGCAATACTTTCTTTCGGATTTATTGTATTTTTTCACGAACTATTTCACTTCTTGGCTGCTAAAGCTGTTGGAATTCATCCTAAAGAGTTTGCCGTTGGATTTGGAAAAAGTATTATTGTATACCAAAATAAAAAGTTCCATTTTTGGCCCAAAAAAGATTCTGATTCATACAATAAAGATGAAATCAGTTACCACATAAAACTTTTACCTCTTGGTGGGTATGTATTGTTTGATCGCCCAACTAAAGATGAGAATGGTGAAGTAGTAGTAAGTAATGATTATTTCTATAAGAATCATCCACTAAAAAGAATGTTTGTAGCACTAGCGGGTCCAATTGGTAACTTCATTCTAGCTTTTATTCTGTTATTTACTGTTGCGGCGCCATACATTTCATTTGATTTTTCTTCTAGAATTGGAATGATTGAAGATAAATCACTTGCTGCCACAATGGGTTTAAAAGTAAATGATAAAATTATTAGTATAAATAATAGACCAATTAAAGATATAAAAGATGTGTATACATATGTAAAAAAACAAGACAAGGTATGTATTTCTTTGGATGACGATAAGGGTACTAAAGAGAAATGTATTGAAAAGAAAAAAGGTGAAGAAGTAGGTTTCGCATTAAAATTGAGTGTATGGCAGGGTATTGAAGCATCATTTAAAGGTTTAGTAAACATCACCCAAAATTATGTTGAGAAGTTTATAGAAATCTTGTTCCATTTTGACGTCAAACAATTAGGTGGTCCTGTAGGTACAGTTGATGCAATACAACAATCGGTATCGGCTTGGAATCAATATGTAACTATAATGATTATCCTTAACATTGCGCTTGGTACAGTTAATCTGCTATTACCACTTTCGATTACAGATGGTGGCCGTATCATAGTTGACTTCATTTGCTTAATAAGAAGGAAAAGGTACATAAAAACTACAATTGTCGATGCGATAAGTGTTTGTTTTATGCTTGGATTATTCATACTTACATTCTTCCTAGACGTACATCGTATATTTGAAAGGTTCTTTTAATTAGGGGGGCTATAAGTTGTCAAAAATACTCAATTTCGAAGATTATTTGAAAATGGATCGATTTCAAGAACAAGTAATACTACCTCTAAGCGAAAAAAACCCTATATACGAATCATTAAGAGATGGTGATAATGCTGTTACCTATTTACATTACCACTTATACATTTATGCATTTCTAAAGTACATTCCGTATGGTGTAGAAACTGAATTACCAACTGTTAATGAATCCTTTCAAAACATTGTTAGAAAGCCAAGAATTTCTACAGGCGAGTGGGTTATCGAAGAATTTTACCGTTTAAAAAAAGAGGATGCTTTGAGTATATATCCTTTAATATACGTTAAAAACAAGAGTCCAAATTGGTTCACAGAACTTAAAAATACTATTAAGAATAAATCCGAACAAAGTATTATAAAAATCGAAAAGCAGCAATTAGAAGAAAAGCAAAGACGTTCCTAAATTAGGTTCTTCTTTGTTTTTTCAGTTTATCTCTCTATCCAAAGGTTAACCTCATATATAGGTAATATTTCATTTTACTGTTTACAAAAAATAGTTGAGCGAAAGGGAATTTGTACAATTTATGCCTATACTTATTTTTTTATATTATAAAAGGAAAAGTAAGTGGCGAATAGAATGGTTTTTTGGAAACAAATTTTTTTAACAATCCACTAGGGAGGTAGTAAATAATGCAAAATGAAAAACTAAAAATTGGTATTATATTAGGTAGTACACGTCAAGGTCGTGTTAGTCCTCAAGTTGGGGAATGGGTAAAAGGAATTGCGGATAAACGTGAAGATGCGGAGTATGAAATTGTAGATATAGCAGATTTTAATTTACCATTTGTGTTTACAACTGCTGGTGATGAACCTGGTATAAAAGCTTGGGCTGAAAAGCTAGCTAATTTAGATGGTTTTGTATTCGTTGTTTCTGAATATAATCACAGCATAACTGGAGCATTAAAAAATGCATTGGATTCTGCTCGTGATGAATGGAATAATAAAGCGGCAGGTATTGTAAGTTATGGTTCGACTGGCGGTGCGCGTGCAGCTGAACATTTACGTGGAATATGCGCAGAATTACAAATAGCTGATGTTAGGGTTCACCCTACTCTATCTTTATTTACAGATTTCGAAAATGGGGCTGATTTCAAACCTCAGGATCTACACCTTAATAATGTTAACGAAATGCTTGACCAAGTTATCGCTTGGAGTGGAGCATTAAAAACTATTCGATAAAATAACAATAGTACGTACTATCTATATCGAAGTTTACAACAACTAGTACCTCTTACGTGGGCCTAGTTGTTTTTTTATTCTTTTCAGAAGGTAAAATTACCACAAACTAAAAGAAGCATACGGGACAAAATTGAACGCTGTATGCTTCTAGTATTGGTTTTTATATTCAATCGTTTACTTGTTCCTTTTTATAAAAAATCAGACCTGTTTAGCAAATAATTCTGTTCTTTTTTATATTTTTATGATAAATTAATATAAGTTTTTATCTAAGAAAAAGTAAAAAAGAAAAGGTGACACATTGTGATTACTATTAATGGATTAGAGTTTATAAAAGGTATTAGTGTTTTTCTTTTATTATTAGTTTCTCTGGCTCTTCAACATTTTCTTATGCTCGCATCTAAAATATCGAAACATAGAAAAGGAATTATTGCAGTAACGATGATAACTATGTTTGTCACTGTACTAATTGTACTGTATCAAATAATTACTTATTAATTTTTGAAAGCAAACTTAAACGCTTAAAAATCCGAGATAAATTTCTCGTTTTTAACAAATATATATAGCTATTTATAATAATTATGGAGTGTGAAATAAATGGAAAAAGAAATGGATAGAAAAGAATTTTTCAATGCTATTAGAGACGGTTTCTATGAAGAACTATCTGTCGATATAAATGGTTTTAAAGGTATGATTCAAGGTGCAATGCCTATCTTCGGAACTTTGGAAACAGTTATTGAAGATAACGAATATGGCGGGAAAACTATTACATTTACTGACAAGCATAAAGCTGATATCATCATTGGTAATAAGGAAACAAATATTGATGACGTTAATACCGATATGTCCACAATTGTTATGCAAATAACTTTAGATGAGAATGGTGTAATCGGAACAGTAACTAATAATATGAGACTTTTCACTCGCGCAAATAAAGATCAGGTATTATTGTTAGCGAGTTTTATTGGTAAAAAAATTATATTATAAATATCGCTCAGCTCTCTTAGTAAAATAAAATAGAAAAAAGCAGGTGAATCAGTCACTTGCTTTTTTTCTATTTTATGTTCAAAAGTAACTTACCATCTATGGTTTTGAGTGTGTTGATGTCTACATAATAAGATCTCAAGTTTACACCCTATTTCAATTTAAATAGATCGATACATTTTCTATATCAATCCGTCTATTTTTATGTTCTTTTCTTTCCGCTTTTAAAAACAAATCTACCGTTAGGAAGTTATCTTCTGTGGATACAAAATGTAGATTGGTAGCTCCCATATCCACTGTTCTTTTACCTTGTTCTTCTATTAACTGAGGAAATATTTTTTTGATAAATGTCCATTCTTCGTCCGAAAAATTTTTATTCACTATAGCTTTATAAATGGAAGAAATACCAATATCTTGTGCATTCGGTTTCATAAAGTATTTTTTTGTAAATTCATATTTTTCTTCACTATCCATTTGTAGAAAAAATATTTGTAAATCACTGTTTGGAATAGGTTTTACATATACCGTCCTAAATGGCACGCTTTTTTTAATTAATCCGAAAAACAAAGAAAATGTAATTCTTTCTGGTCCTTCTATTTCCAAACCTCTTTCCAGTAAACCCTCTTTGATTTCATCCAGCGAATCTGTAAACAAACATAAACCAAAAATCCCCCTCTTTCCTTGGTTATACTTATCTACCCATTCACTTTTCCACCCTCCACCGTCTAAATTTTTTAAATATAGCAATTCTAAATATTGCTCTCCTGCCCAAAAATTTGCAACTTTAAATCCTTTAGTTCCTTTTCCTTTTTTCGGTTCGAATGGAATATCTAGTATATCAAACTCTTTTTTCAATTTATTTATTTTCTCAACATCATTATCAATATGGATTACAAAATGATCAAGACGTAACATAGTATTCTCCTTTCTATTTCAATCACATTTTTACATCCTATATACTTATTTTGACATATGCTAATAATTTCCCTTTCGCCTTTTCAAATGAAAGGTATATATGGTTTTTTTAATGGAGAAGGTGAATTGTCATTGAAAGAACAGGAATATGAAAAGACCAAATCAATATGTGATTTGGTCTGCTAATTAGTATTTTTTTAGTAGTCACCTAGTGACACATTCAATTTGGTAAGAATTTCTTTTACTTCTAATACGGATGTTTTACCCATATTACGAAGATCCCCAACCTCTGTTTCAGTCATCTTACGTAATTGACCAACAGTTTTGATGTTAGCTCCTTTAAGAGCATTTGTTGAACGCACACTTAATTTCAGTTCTTCGATAGTCATACTGTTGATGCTTTCAACTTCTTTTTCTTTTTCTTTAAAGATTTCGTATTCTGATAGTTTTTCTTTCATTTCGTAGAATGCACTCAGGTGGTTCATAAGAATCTTAACAGCTAATAATACTGCTGTCTTCGCTTCTATATTACCTCTTGTAGTTACATTTAAGATCAATCGTTGGTGAGTTACTTCTTCTCCTGAATAGATATCTTCAGTTTCAAAGCCTACTGTTTTAATAGGAGAGAATAAGCCGTCTATACCGATAATCCCATCAATATCTAATTTTGAATGTTCCTTAGCTTGAACAAATCCTCTTCCCTTTTTCAAGAAGATTTCTATCATAACTGGTTTTTCACCAGTTACATTCACAAGTTCGATTTCTTCAGATTTTAATTCTACGCCTTTAGGTAAAATTAAATCCGAGGTAGTATAAATCCCTGGTTTCGTTGCTTTAAGTACTAACGTTTCAATTTTATCGCTTTCTAATGAAAACTTTAATTGTTTTAATCTACTTACAAGTTCTACACCGTCAGTAGCAGTGCCCGGCATAGTCATTAATGAATGAGTAACACCCTCCATACGGAAACCTGCAACACTTGCCCCAGGCATAGAACTCATCATAATTCTTCTTAAAGCGGTACCTAAAGTTAATGCGAAACCTTTTTCTAATGGTTCGATATATATTTTAGCGAAGTTATCTTTTGTTTCCTCTTTATCTATTAAGACCTCTAATTTATTAAAATCCAGATTCAACTTGGTATCCTCCTTGATGCATATATAAAGAAGCGGGGGTTCCCGCTTCTATTTAGTTTTTATTATCTTTCTGTTTATTTCTTTTATATTCGTAATACCCTGTACCAGCAGGTATTAATTTTCCTACGATTACTGATTCTTTTAATCCTCGGATTTTATCCTTTTTACCTCTAATAGCTGCTTCTGCTAAGATTTCTGAAGTTCTTTCAAAACTTGAAGCTGATAAGAAGGAGTCAACTGATAAAGCTGCTTCCGTGATACCTTGTACCTTTTCGTTAACCGTGATTTCGCGCTTATCTTCATTTTTAAGCTTTTTATTAAGGCGATTTACCCTGTTTCGGTCAACTAAACGTCCAACATTAAGTTTTGATTCACCAGAATCTCTAACAACAACACGTTTTGTCATTTGACGAACGATTACTTCAACGTGCTTGTCTGAAATAGCTACCCCTTGTGATTTATAAACCTTCTGTACTTCGTCGATTAGGTAACGTCTAACTGTTTCAATGTTTGTTACTTTCAATAATTCGTGAGGATTAATCGGTCCAGTTGTTAGAGTCGTTCCTTTTTCAACTTTTTGCCCTTCTGTTACAGTTAAACCGAAACCAAATGGAATTCCGTACACTACAGGCTCAGACTCTTCGGTTTCTGAGATAATCATTACTTCTTTTAAAATCCCTTTTTCCTTGATAGAAACAATCCCATCAACTTCGGTTAATACTGCTTTTTTATCATTAGGACCACTGAATTTTCTTGCTTCGAAAATTTCTTCAACACGAGGTAAACCTTGAGTAATATCACCTTCACCGGCTACACCACCTGTATGGAAGGTTCTCATTGTTAACTGTGTTCCTGGTTCACCGATAGATTGTGCAGCAATAACGCCAACAGGCTGACCGATATGAACTAACTTTCTAGTTGCTAAATCCATACCGTAGCATTTTTGACATAGACCTCGCTTACTAGCACAAGTAACTACATTTCGAATTTTGACTTTATCTCTAATTTTTTCTATCTCAAGTGATTTTTCAGCAGAAATCATTTCATCTTTTGAGGCTATAAGCGTTCCGTTTTCATCATAGATTTCTTCAGCTAAGAAACGACCGTATAATCTTTCATTCAGCGCAGCAACTTTTGGCTTAATCGCTTCAATTGTTACATATTCTTCTGTTTTACAGTCTTCATCAACAATTACAACATCTTGTGCAACGTCAACCATACGACGAGTCAAGTAACCTGAGTTAGCTGTTTTAAGGGCTGTATCGACCATCCCTTTACGACTACCGTGAGTACTAATAAAGTACTCATTAACCGTTAATCCTTCTGTAAAGTTGGATTTAATAGGTTTTTCAATCGTTTTACCTGATGGATCTGCCATTAATCCACGATTAGCAGCAAGCTGTCTGTACTGCGCATTGTTACCACGAGCACCTGAACCCATCATCATTGCGATATTGTTATTCGGATCATTCATTAAGTTGTCATATGCGATTTTCGCTAATTGTTCACTAGTTTTAGCCCAAATGCCTACTGTTTGTTTGTAACGGTATTCATTTGTAATGAATCCATATGTATATAGCTCTTTAACTTTTGATACTCTTGTCTCTGCATCTTCCATTAAATCTTCTTTTTCTTTAGGGGTCTCAATATCAAATAACGAGATTGTTAGACCGCCTCTCATTGCATATTTAAATCCTAGATCCATCATTCCGTCTAAAAGTTCTACAGTTTTTTCTTCGCCAATAGTATCAAAGGCGTAGTCACTTACTAGACCTAGGAATTTTTTATCAAATGGAGAATTAGGTTTGATTGAAATGTAATTCTTAGCTTCATCAATGGAGTTAAATAATCCCTCAGGATTTGGAGTTAAGATTTTGGAGTTATTTAAGAAAGGTAATTCGCGAGGCATTGAGCGGTTGAAGATTACTTTTCCAGCGGTTGAGACTAAGTACTTATATCCAGCTAATTTGTAATGCTCTCTAACATCTAAAATAATCTTAGAATGAAGAGAAATCCATCCAAGTTCATATGCGTGAATTACTTCTTGTTCATTTGTAAAGTAGCTTCCTTCGCCTTTTTCGCCATCTTTTTCTATAGTTAAGTAGTGACAACCTAATACCATATCTTGAGATGGAGTTTTAGATGATTTTCCGTCCTGTGGGTGGATCAGGTTTTTAGAAGCCATTAGAAGAATTCTTGCTTCTAACTGTGCCTTACGTGAGATTGGAACGTGTACCGCCATTTGGTCTCCGTCGAAATCGGCATTAAATCCAGAACAAGCTAGTGGATGTAATTGAATTGCATTCCCTTCTACAACAACTACTTCAAATGATTGAATTGATAATTTATGAAGAGTTGGAGCTCTGTTTAAAAGGACTGGATGATTTTTAGTTACTTTTTCAAGTATAGGCCAAACATCTGGATGTCCATTCTCTATTTTATGCTTAGCATTTTTAATGTTAATAGCTTTTTTCTGTTGGATCATTTGGTTAATTACAAATGGTTTAAACAGCTCTATTGCCATTGTTCTTGGTATACCACATTGATTCATTCTTAATTTTGGTCCTGTGATAATAACAGAACGTCCAGAATAATCTACGCGCTTACCTAATAAATTCTGACGGAAACGTCCTTGTTTCCCTTTTAGTGAATCCTCAAGAGATTTAAGTGCTCTTCCACCAGGACCGGTAACAGGTCGTCTTGTTTTCTGATTCGCAATTAATGTATCAACTGCTTCTTGAAGCATTCTCATTTCATTTTCTATAACAATAAATGGAGCACCCATATCTTTCAGTCTTTTTAATCTGATATTTCTATTAATCACTTTTCGATATAATTCATTTAAATCGCTACTTGCGAAACGTCCACCATCTATTTGAACCATTGGTCTTAATTCAGGTGGCATAACTGGAAGAGCTTCTAAGATCATCCATTCCGGCTTATTATCAGAACTTAAAAATGCCTGTACAACTCGTAACCGTTTCTCAAGGGACTTTCTATTTTGTTGCGATTTTTCTGTTTTAAGTCTAGTTTTCAATTCCTCTTGAAGAATGTTTAAATCAATCTTCTCTAATAATTCGCGAATTACCTTTGCACCGATTCCTGCTTCAAAGCCCACTTTATAACCGTTCTCTTCTGTATACACATCTAAACATTTTGCGTATTCTGATTCAGATAATAACTGCATAAATTCTAAATCTGTATCACCAGGATCTGTTACGATACGACTGTCACAATAAATAACTCTTTGAAGATGGTCTCTAGATATATCTAGAAGGCTAGCAATATAGTTTTCTTTTCCTTTGAAATACCAAAAGTGTGCAACTGGAGCTTCTAACATAATATGTCCGAATCTTTCTCGACGTACTCTTGATAATGTTACCTCAACACCACATTTAGGACATACCTGTCCGATGTGTCGTTCTTTTCTATAATGCCCGCAATGAGAAGAACATTGATTATCTTTTATAGGTCCAAAAATACGTTCACAGAACAAACCACCTTTTTCTGGTTTGTGTGTGCGGTAGTTTATAGTTTCGGGTTTCTTTACTTCTCCGTATGACCACTCTTCTTTTATTTTTTCGGGTGATGCAATTTTTAATGGAATATGATCAATTTTATTTAATATACTCATCTGTTACCTCCTGGTTTTAAGGAAAGGAAGCCGCGTTTTCAAGCGGCTTTTAAATTAGTCTTCGTCTGGAATCGATTCTTCTTCTTCATCAAGCTCGGCATCATCTGAAATCGAGTCTTGATCGTCTTCTAGCTCATCTGATTCCTCATCCGTTTCAAAATCTTCTTCGTCTTCTAGAACAATTTGTTCTGGTTTATACTTTGGTTTTAAGAGCTCTAATCCATCCTTAGTTACTATGTCGGTATCCATACCGATTGCCTTCATCTCGGATAAGAGTAGTTTTAAACTCTCTGTTAAATTCGGTTCTGGTAATTCAAAACCGTGAACAATATTTTTATACATTTTTGATCGTCCGATAAAATCATCCGACTTTAATGTCATCATTTCTTGAAGAATGTTTGCAGCACCGTAAGCTTCAAGAGCCCAAACTTCCATTTCTCCAAAACGTTGTCCACCGTTTTGTGCTTTACCACCTAATGGTTGCTGTGTAACTAATGAGTAAGGCCCAATACTCCTAGCGTGTTTCTTATCTTTTATCTGATGATTCAATTTCATCATATACATAACGCCGACACTTACTTTGTTTTCGAATTTTTCACCAGTACGTCCGTCATATAAATCGAATTTCCCGTCTTCTGGTAGATTATTATCCTTAAGTATTTTCTGAATTTCTTCTTTTGCATTAACCCCACCAAATACAGGTGTTTCATATTTTATTCCCAGCGTTCTAGCGACCATTCCTAAGTGAAGTTCCATTACTTGTCCTATGTTCATTCGTGATGGAACACCTAAAGGATTTAACACTACATCTAATGGCGTGCCATCCGGTAAATGTGGCATATCTTCTTCTGGAAGAACGATTGAAACAACACCTTTGTTTCCGTGTCTTCCTGCCATTTTATCGCCTTTAACAATTTTTCTAGTTTCAGCGATAAGCACTTTTACTTCTTCAATTATTCCTTTTTTAAGGTCTGAATCTTTTAAAGTGTTTCTGATAACACCGATTACGACACCTTCTTTACCGTGATCCATTTTCAATGAATTATCACGGAAGTCATCAGTTTTTCCGATAAAAATAGCCTCTAATAAACGATTCTCAGCAGTCTTATCTTCTTTTGATTTAGGTGTACGTTTACCAACTAGGATGTCTCCGCCCTTAACAGCTGTCCCTATTTTTACTATGCCTGATTCATCTAGATTTTCCTTTTGGTTCTGACCGGTTTGTGGAATATCTAATGTTATTTCCTCTGGTCCTAAACGGGTAGATCTTACTTCGGTTTTGTATTCTTGAATCATTACAACCGTTAAAACATCTTCTTTTACGAGTCTCTCGCTTAATACGATACTATCCTCGTAGTTATAACCTTCCATAGGCATAAATCCTACTAGTAAGTTTTGACCTACGGCTAACTCGCCATTATTTGAAGATGTTGAATCTGCTAATACGTCGCCTTTTTTAAATTTTTGACCTACATAGCAACGTACGTAATGGTTCCAACAAGTACCGTCATTTGTTCTTCTAAATTTATTTAAGAAGAATTCTTTAAGTTCACCCGAATTGGTGCGGATTACAATTCTATCCTCTTTAATGCTGTCTACAATTCCATCTTCGTCCGCAATGATAGATGCCATTGTATCCTTTGCAATACGTCCTTCAATTCCAGTACCTATAAGCGGTTCAGTTGGATTTAATAACGGAACACCTTGTCGTTGCATATTCGCACCCATTAATGCGCGGTTCGCATCGTCATTCTCTAAGAATGGGATACAACAAGAACCAATACCGAAAGGCTGTTTAGATGAAACTGCTACATAATCAACATCATCAGAATCCACCGTTAAGTATTCTTTGCCATAACGTACAGTGGTTTTTTTGTCTTTAAATGAACCATCTTCGTTAACAGCTAAAGCTTCAGCAATATAATATTTTTCTTCCACATCTGCTGTTAGATAGTGAATAGAATCGCTTGCCTTTTTAGTTTTCTTGTTTACTTTTCGATATGGAGATGTAATGAAGCCATATTCGTTTATTTGGGCGAAAGTACTCAATTGGTTTATAAGACCAACGTTTTGTCCTTCAGGGGTTTCAATAGGACAGATACGTCCATAGTGAGTCGAATTTACATCTCGGACCTCAACACCTGCGCGTTCTCTTGTGAATCCACCGGGACCAACTGCGCTGGTTCTTCTTTTATTAGATAGTTCCGCAAGAACGTTTATCTGATCTACATACTGAGATAATTGTGAGCTTCCAAGGAATTCATTAAATTTAGCTTCGAGAGGTCTTGAATAAATGAGGGATTGTGGAGTTAATTCATCAACATCTTTCTTACCTGTGTTTGCATTTAACATCAGCTGGTCACGAATATTTTTTTCTATTCGTTTAGATCCAATGAAGAATTCTTTTTGAAGGTTTTTTCCAACTTGTTTAATATATCTGTTGGATAAGTGGTCAATATCATCGATATCCCCTATTCCGTCTCCCAGATGGAGTAAATAGTTGATTGTAGAAATGATATCTTGAATAGTTAAATAGCGTTGTTCTAACTTTTCGTTTCCAATTACATTTATAATATTTCCTTCTTTATTTTCTACCTTTATTTCAGTTACGTTTAAGTTTTCAAGCATCTCATCATCTATTAAAGTTCCTTTTGTATAACCGCCTATGTCCTCACCTAACGGCATTTTAAGAACACGCTGAGCTAAAGATAGCTTTTGGTTAATTTTATTTCGTCCAACCCTCTCTAAATCATATCGTTTTGGATCAAATAAAGAGGACTCAATAAAACTTTTTGCCCTGTCAATTGAAGGGATTTCGCTTTGTCGTACTTTCTTATAGAACTCAATAAGCGCTTCTTCATATGTTTCTGTTTTATCTTTTTCTAGTGTTGCTAAAATATATTTATTTTCACCAAAGATTTCTTTAATTTTATCGTTATTTCCGATTCCTAACGCCTTTAAGAACACTGTTAATGGCATTTTTCTAGTTTTATCAACTCGTGCCCAAGCTACATCGCGAGCATCAGTCTCAAAGTATAACCAAGTACCGCGGTCAGGCTGGATTCTAGAGGAGTATAAAACTTTCCCTTTATCATTTGTTTTTGATTCGTAAAATGCACCTGGTGATTTTAAAATTTGAGTAACAACTACTCGTTCATTTCCTTTAAAAATAAAAGATCCGCCTGGTGTCATATATGGGAATTCTGTAAAAAATACTTCCTGATCTTTAATCTCACCAAAGACTTTACTAATAAGACGTAAATCGACCATTAACTTGCCGTAATAACTAGTATTTTTATCCATTGCCATTTTAGGTGTTATTGCTGGTGGCACCACACGGTAACCTTTGTATTGTAATTCGTACATACCATCATTATCTTTATCTTTAATTGGGAAGATTTGTTGAAGTACTTCGTCAATCCCCTTGTCTAAAAATTCTTTGAATGAGTCTCTTTGATGATTAATTAAATCTGGTAGTTCTATAAAGTCTTTCATATTTGCGAAAGGTACACGACTCACTAAATTCACCTCTTTTTTCTCAATAAACAAAGCTAAAGGCTTTTTCCTTTAGCTTTGTTTGGTAATAATTAATTTACAAAAATATTATTTAATCCTTTTTATTTATCAAAATCTCGAATAAATTCAATCATTGGCACGATAAGTGGTCTTCTTTTTATATGATTGTAAATTACATCTGCAAAATCATCTATTAAAGCTCTTTTTAAAGTGCCGTCTTTCTTTTCAGAACCAAGACGTTCTTTCACTGCATTTGCTAATTCCTTGTTAAGCTCGGTTTTATCTAGTTTTGCTGCGATGCCTTTTAGTTCAAAACGAATTTGCACTTTCTTTTCTTTTGTTAAAACCTTAGCTTGTACAACTACTAGACCTTGCTCTGCCATACGTTTTCGGTCTCTCATTATATTGATATTTACATCTCCAAGTCCCGAGTCATCAACCATTACTGGGCCCGCTTGGACTTTTTCAAATAAACATCCACTTTCATCTGTAATTTCAACTACATCACCGTTTTCACAGATGAAAATATTATCAGCTTTAATTCCTACTTGAGTAGCAATTTCTTTATGTTTTACTAGCATTCGATATTCACCGTGACAAGGGATAAAGTATTCAGGGCGTAGTACGCTTAACAGAAGTTTTTGTTCCTCCTGATATCCGTGACCAGATGTATGAATCTCACTCTTTTGAACAACTTTTACTTCCTTCTTTAGTAAATTGTTAATTAATAATCCTACTGATTTTTCATTTCCTGGTATTACACCTGAAGAGAAAATAACAGTATCATTTTTTTCTATACTTACAAATTTATTTTCATCCATTGAAAGTTTGCTAAGTGCAGCTGTTTCTTCTCCTTGAGCACCAGTTGCCAAGAATAATAGTTTGTCCTTTGGATAATTATTAGCTTCCTTTTCTGTAATAATTGTGTCATCACTAATATTAAAATAACCTAATTGGCTGGCTAATTTGATATTCTTCTTCATACTACCGCCGACTACAATCACTTTTTTATTTAGTTTTTCTGCAATTTCTAAAATACTTTTCACACGATGTAAACTTGATGCAAAAGTCGCTAAAACAACCCTTCCTGTAGCTTGGAAGATTTCTTTTTCTAGATTAACTGCTACAACAGATTCCGGAACAGAGACACCGGGTTTCTCTGCATTTGTGCTATCAGATAGTAATACCTTTACACCCTGTTTCCCTATTTCGCCTAGACGTTGGAAATCAATAAACTTTCCATCTACCGGATGATAGTCAATTTTAAAATCACCTGTATGAACTACATTACCTATAGGTGTTTCGATTACGACTCCTACAGAATCCGGAATACTATGTACAGTTCCGAAGAAACTAACTCTTACTTTATTAAACTTTAATACATCATCAAGTGATTTAATGATTCTAATGTTTGTTTTAATCACTTTATGAAATTTTAACTTGTTATGGATCATCCCTGCCGTTAATTTAGTAGCATAAATAGGGATATGTCCAAACTCCTTCATAAAGTATGGTAAAGCACCTATGTGGTCTTCGTGCCCGTGTGTAATAAACATTGCTTTGATTCTATCTTTATTTTGTCTTACATATTCAAAGTCTGGAATAATAACATCTACTCCATACATATCTTCGTCCGGGAAAATAATACCTGCATCGATAATGAACATTTGACTGTTGTATTCAACCACAGTCATATTTTTCCCTACTTCACCTAGCCCACCTAGTGGAATAATACGTATCTTATCTTTCATAAAAAGAATGCTGTCTTCTTATTATAAGAAGAGCAGCAATTCACACTCCTTTCTTATATCTGCCTGTTCTTAATGAAGTCAGATTGTGGAACTTGTTTTGTTATATCTGCAATTAATTGCTTTACAATTGTTTTCTCGCCTTTTTTCTCATAAGCAAGAATAGTAAGTTCTATCGGTCTAAAATTATTCTTATCTATTTGACTAGCTTTTTCGGCAAATAAGATACTCTCATCCCATTTATCTTGTGTATACAGTAGTTCAGCTGTACGTAACCAAACTCCGAAATCACCGCTATTTGTCTTTAAATATTCAACGAAAATCGAAGTTGCCATTTCATCAAAATAGTATTTTTCAAGAACATAACCAACTTGCTTCCAATATTTTTTATTAAAATAATGGAACATTTGAATGATCTTAGAAAAATCATTAAGATTTCGTTGTTTTATAAGTTCTTCGATAATAGCTACATACATATCGCCATCAAATCCATATCGTTTTACTTCTACACCCAACCTGAATTGTTCTATGGCCTTAATTGTTTTATTTTGTAATAACCAATCTTGGAAACTGTCTTTTTTTCGTTCTAAGTTATAAATGTATAACGTTGCTAATATTTTGTTTTTTTCAGTTTCTTTTAATGCTTTGAACTCTTTTTGTATTTGTTCATATCTGTTAGATTCCCAAAGCTTAATAAAACGATTTTCATCAGTTGTTAGTTTATTCATAGGAATTTCTTTAATACCTTTTTTTATGCGATATGCGAAAAACATTTCTTTTTGTAATTCTTCTTCCACTATGTTTTGTTTTATATACTCATATAAACCATTTTGGTCATAATGATGTAACATTACATTTATCATTTCTTGTATTACTACTTTTTGATTACCTGTTATTCCAGCTAGTATTTGAATCGTTTTGGTGATGGATTCATAATCACGTTTGTTTTTTGCTACTTTTAGTAATTCCCAAAGTGTATAAATGTTTTCTGTTCCATCTACTGTTTGCAGATTATTTAAAAACGAGCCTAGCCCCCTTCTTAACTCTAATTCAGCGTCCTCAATTCTTCCGACTTTGAATAGCACTTGCGTCTTTTGAAAATGAAAACGAGTTTCCTCTGGGAATCTAATAATTGCTTCGTTTGCAAATGATTCTGCTTCTGTAAATCTACGTGTCTCAATTAAGCAATGGATAATGTTTCTATAGATTTCTCCTTCATAGCTGCTGCCTCTACCAAATTTCAATGATCGTTTTAGATGCATTAGGGCTTCATTAAATTTTTTAATGTTAATTAACTCATTAGACATATTAAAAAGTTGAAATGCGTTGTTTGGATTTTTTTGCAGTTCTTTTTCTAAAATACGCATATTTCTTTTTCTCTTATTTTTTTGCATTACTACTTGGGATAGATAACCATAATGTTGGATTGTTAATGGGGAAGCTTGGGGCGTATACCCTTCTTTGTGTTTTAATTGTTCGTGGATTGATCCTTCGTAATAGAAATTCCCATCATTTTTAAATAAACGTACATTTATATGAGAAGTATTTACTTTGTCTTTATCAGTAACGTTAATAATCTTTACTTTAAAGGCTTTTTCATTTGATGATATTAAAGCGTTCATTTCATTTACAAAGTTCTCGTCTATTCTCTCGTCTGCATCTAACATTAGTATATAGTCACCTGTCGCAATGTTAATTAACTCATTTCGAACAGCAGCGAAGTCATTCTTCCACTTCATTTCTTTGAAAATTATATTTTCATCTTCTAAGAATTTAACCGAACCGTCTGTAGAACCTGTATCTATAATAACAACCTCTGAGAAATGTTTTTTAAAGAACGGTATTGTTTCTTCCAAATTATTTTTTTCGTTTTTTACCATAAGTGCAACTGTAGTATTCATATGCACACCTCCATTCTCACTTTCTTTCGAACTGGTTTTTTATCCTTTTTTGAAATGAAAGTTTTATTTTGCGTTCAAATAAATAAAGCCCAACAAATGTTGGGCTTTATTTAAAATGATTGGAGTAATTCAATTGCTTTAATGTTTTTTTCAACTAGATCTTTTTCGTTTGGTACTTCTTCCAATAATTTGTTTAATATATAAATTGCACTTTCAAACTCCCCGGTCTTACAATATACACGGGACAAAAAGTAATATGACATTACGTTTTTAGAATCAAGGTTTATACTCTTTAAAAGAGAATCTTTTGCTTTATCAAATTCAAGTTCTTTCAGGTACGAATATCCTAGTTCATATAATAATTCGGTGTCCTGTTTTTCTTCAGGGATCTTATTCAGAATAAAATCATTAACTTCTTCATATTCGCCAAGTCGATTAAAAGTTTTAATTAAATATTGAACTGTTTTTTCATTATTTTCATCTAAGCTAAAAGCATATATTAAAACTTTCTTCGCGTCTGCATATCGTTGGTCCCTATATAAAGAAATTCCGTACCACATTTGATAATCTGGTTCAGTATCTTCTAGAATTGCTGCTTTTTCGAAGTATTCTGTTGCGCTGTCTTCCTGAAAATAATATGAAGATAACCCTGCAAAGAAATAGTATTTCACTTCTTCAGGATCCAAATCAATTGCTTCTCTAAAATAGTAGTAAGCCTTTGCGTATTCACCCTCTGTAATTTGATTCATTCCGCGTTGAAATGATTCTTTTGCCTTATCAGTATAGTAATTATCCGGGTACAATTGAAATATTTTTTTCAATATAAAACACCCCTTCTGTCTTGCCAAGACAAGCAAATTTCTTTAGCGAACATACTTTTTTTCTATGTTTTGTAAAGAAAAATAGGCTTTTTTTACTATGGAACATAAAGGATGTTTCAATATAAAGAAAGTAAAAAAGATGGCAATTAGAAAATACCATCTTTTTCAGGGTAACTATGCACAACTAATTATGCTTGTTTCTTTTTCATATACAGGTGTTTCGGTTTAATCGTATTGTCCTCAATTTCAGTTAGATATTTATTGATCACAAAATAAATACCTGACTCTTTTAATGGGTGACCGTGTTGATTAGTTAATATAAAGCCCTCACTATATATGTTTTTCAATTCTTCTAAGTTTCGAGCGGTTTCTTCACTAATTACAACTGACTTTCTCTCAAGATATATCATTCGCTTATCTAAGTCGCAGTCTTTAAATGTTATCTTAATCATTTCGTTAGGTTTAATGCCTTCATCCATTAAGAGCTTAAAAACAATTTTATCTCGAATACTCTCGCTATCATTCACTTTAGATTTAAGAATTTCAAGTTTTTCATTAGATATTTCAACGTTCTCTTTTACTATCTTAGGTTGTTGGATGTTATCCATTGGGTTATGTACCATTGAACCATTTTTTCTTAGCCATTTGAAATACTGTCTTAATAAACTTAGTTTCTTTGCCACGGTATCGCTGGTATACCCATTCTCGCGTAGTGTTTGTATAAATTCTCTAATATTTGCCTCTGAAGTCTGTTCTACACTAATTTGTTGAGTATTTATATAGTTAATAAAGTCTTTATAATCTTTAATGTAACCTTTAGCTACTTTTTCCGAATACTTATCTAGCAGATAGTTTTCAAACAAAATTAGCCCTCCTTTACATATAAATTGCAGTTAATTTTCATTCGCTTTCCTTTTATTGCAAGTAAAGAATTCATTTCCTTTACCTCATAGAAAACAGGTAACAAAAAAAGAACTGAATGGCCTATAAAACAGGCTTTGACAGCTCTTCTCTGAAAGATAGCATATTAATCATAAAAACGAAGTAAATAGTCTATAGATCTAAGGTAGTAAGAAGCATCTGGTGAGTTCTCCACTATCCATATTTTCTCTTTTACCTTTGGTTTGTTTAGAATGTGGTGATAACCTTGAAAACCTATCGTACCCTCACCTAATGGGGGTGGAGATTTATCATCTCTTCTAGTTCCAAGGGAATAATGAGTTTCATTTATATAAATCACCTTAATGTTTTCCCAACCAATATAACTATCGATTACTTGGTAAAAGTTTTCCGCCTTTTCTTCACCTAGAAAATCATACCCAGCAGCATATGCTCTCGCTAAATCTAAAGCTCCTTTAACTTGCGGATGAAAAGTAATTAATTCTTTCCACTCTCGTAAATCTGCTGCAATTTCTGTACCTGCTCCTCTCATATTCTTAACAAGGATTTGTCCCATCCACTCTGTTCTGTTAAGGATATCCCACAATTGATATTTCAAGTTTTCCATTGCAATGAGAGGGTGCTGATTTGTATAGTACCCGGGATGTACCACATAATAGGGTGATCTAAAATTAATTGCGTAAGTTAAGTCCTCTAATACTTTTTCCTCATCTAAACTCTCTAAATTCGCAAGGTTATATACATATGGAGCGTGAATTATTGCGGGTTTTATATCTTTATAATCAGTGAATTCTAAAAGTGTTTTTAGGTTCTTTTCTTTTAAATTATGAAGCTCTCCTCCACGTAAACCCCTTGCAAAAATTTGAAACGTATTCCCTCGACTAGAAGAAATACGTTCCTTTAATTTGATTAGCCCTCCAGAAAAGGGGAAATGGAACCCGATTCTCATCATTCCATCCCCCTTTCATATACAGTAACAAGATTTCGACCGTTTTCTTTTGAATGATACAATCCAATATCGGCCTTTTTAGAAAGGTCTTTCAGATTCATACCGTGAACACCAAAGGTTGCTACGCCTATTGATACCGTAATAGCTCTGTATTTAAACGGGAATTGTTCTATTGATTTGCGAATAGCTTCAGCTTTATGGAAACACTCTTCAGGTGTACCTGTTAAATATCCCATAAACTCTTCTCCGCCCCAACGACCAATTACATCTTGTCCGTTAAATCCTTCCACAGTTTCAGTTGCAATTCTAGATACTACTCTTAAAACTTCATCACCTATATCGTGGCCAAATGTATCATTAAAGCTCTTGAAATGGTCAATATCTAACAGTATAACTGTAAATGGTTTTTTGTTTTCTTTCATAGACTTTACTTTTTCGTTAAATAACTCACCTTCAAGATAAGCCCTGTTAGGGATTGTTGTTAGTCTATCAAATAAGGCTGCTTTCTTAAGCTTTTCGTTCTTTCTAACTTCTTTAAGCCTAGACATTGCCGATTCCGCGTAAATGGTAAGTATCTCAAAATCAGATTCTTCAAACGGGAAGAATACTATCTGACCGTCTTCACCTAATCTTGATCGTTTCCCATAGACTGCAATTGCACCCCAAGGTCTTTTTTCGTATGTTAATGGAACACGAAGTAATTGTCTGTCATAAAAAGATTCTTTCCCGGTTTCAAGATTTAATTTTTGTGGTACTTGATATTTTCCTTTATCGCCTTTATCAGAAATTTGATGGAAAATACCATCCTTAAAGTAATAAAGGACTACATAGTAAGCATTAAAATAATCCATTGAAGAATTAAGGATTTGTTCAACTAGGTTGTCTATAGTATTTATTTCATCTAAATTTTGCTTATGAATAAATAATTTTGAAACGACTTCGATTTGATTATTCTTCACTGAGTTTTCAATCAATAAATTTTCGTTTTCTTTTTGTTCGTTTTTCAAAATATTTTCTAGAACAGAAATCTTCCTGAAATTCATATTTAAAATTACGCCAGCAACGTATATAGCTGCCCCTATAGCAACTACCCCAAATAATTGATCTCCTCGGAACCAATGAAAAGCTGAAATAGTAATTGCTAAAAATAAGAAATCTAATTGTGATGCCTTCATTGAAATCAATTGAATAAATGGCATTAATAATAGGTAGTATATGAATGGAATACTTGGGAAGTAAAAGATTAATCCTAGTACCACTAGCCATTCGATATAAGAGACTATTCTATTTGAGGTAAATACTGAAAAAATAAGTGCATATCCCCCTAATAATGCCGTTTGAATCATTTTCATCTGGGTTATACCTGGATCACCAACGGTCCATAATATTGATATTGCTATTAAAGTGAGCAACACTCTGTATCCGATTGTTAAGAACAAGTAGACTCTATCCATCTGATCACCTCTCTTTCTGAAACCAGATTTTCATAGGTTCTACCACAAAAAATATAAAAGAGTAAGTTTTTCAATTAAATTTATTTAGTTTACATAACAATATTATTGGTGCAAACTAATGGACTACGCTGGGCTTTTTTCTTTATACACTTTTCGGCGGAAAATAGAAGAAAAAACTAATCAAAAAGATTAGTTTTAGTGACGCTTTAAGTATCTCTGCGTAGAAAGTATGCTACTGATTAAAGCAATTATTACCGCTACACCCAACATTGTTGGAGTTAATTTCAAAATAACGTCTGATACACTCATAAATAGATTTATTGGTAGGTCTTTCATTACAAAATGAATACCTTTTTCATAAACATAGTAAACACATACTAGTACCAAGCTTGCTGAAAATAACGTCAAAAGCATTGCCTCTAAAATAAATGGTATTCTAATATTCAGCATTCCAGCCCCTATTAGATCCTTAATTTCAATTTCCTTATTCCTATTAAGAATGTTCATTCTAATTGATGAATAAATTACTGCTCCTGTTGCTACAGACATAATAATTACTATCCAAAAAGCTGTTTGATTTATTTTGTCAGTGACTTTAAAAAAGTTATCTATAAACTCTTTACCGAATTTTATATCTTTAGCCACGCCCCAGGATTCAAGGGTTTTAACTACTTTATTTATATCTCTAGGGTTATGTAACTTTAATTCAAATGATGCTGGTAAAGGATTGAAACCTAAATTTGTTAACATTTTCTCTCTTTTCCCTAATTCTTGTTTCATTTTCTGATAAGCTTCATCTTTGCTGATAAAAGTATATGACTTCACTTGTTTCATTTCTTGAATCTTATTTTGTATTGATTGATAGTCTTTCACTTCATCTTTTAAATATAGAACAATTTGTATTTTGTCTTCTCCTGATGAAGAGATATATTTAGCATTCAATCCAATGATTGTAAAGATTGCTAATAAAGAAAAGCATACAACGGAGAGTAGTAATGCAAAGGAATTCATTAAGATGTTTCGAAACAATCCTTTAAAAGCTTCTTTAAACCATAGAATAAATGTCCACATCAATGATTGCTCCTTTCTCTTCGTTGAATGAAATCAGATAGACTTACATTATTTTTATAGGTTTTATCGATTATATTTCCGTCTTGGACATATATAATTCGCTTTTTCATTTCTCTTACTATTTCTTTATTATGTGTAGCCATTAATACAGTTGTTCCTCGTTCGTTTATTTCTTTTAGATAATGCATAACATTGTTAGCATTTTCATCATCTAAATTACCTGTGGGCTCATCGCAAATTAATATTTGCGGATCATTAATCATAGCTCTCGCAATGGCTACTCTTTGTCGTTCTCCCCCTGACATCTCGTGTGGAAATTGTTTTTCTTTCCCTTTTAGACCTAACATTTCAAGTGTTTTAGCTGCTCTCTTTCTAGATGTTATAGGACTGTGGCCATAGCATTCTAATACGTATGATACGTTTTCTATAGCTGTTTTATTTTCTAATAGCTCAAACGTTTGAAATACTACCCCTATATTTCGTCTTAGAGTCGTCTTTTTTATTTTTTTCATATCTTTACCAAAAACCATAATTGTTCCACTACTAGCTTTTTCTGCTTTGTACAGCATTTTTAATAAAGTGCTCTTACCTGCTCCGCTTTTCCCCATAAAAAATACGAATTCGCCGTTTTCAATTTTAAAACTTGCTTCTTTAATCGCGTGAATACCTGAACTAGGGTAGAACTTTTCAATCCCTCTATATTCAATCATCTTTTAACCACCTTTCAGTGTCACTACGTAGATACTTTAGGGATATCTGGGTGGTTTCCTTTCATATTTTGAACAACAAAAAAAGCGAGTATTATCTACTCGCTTTTAAATATTATGCTTTTTTTCTTTCAGCAAAGATTGAAAACCTAACATCATCAATTGAACCGAATTCTTGTTTAATTGCTTGCCACATTTCTTTATTTTCAGCTTTTAGTTCTTTTTCACCATAATTCATAGGTTTACTCTCAACAAACTCGATCATTTGTTCACGAGTAATGTTCAATGCACTCTTAATTGCAGCAGCATCGTCTTTTGAAAGATAGCCCCACTTAACTAATTTCTCCAAATCAACCCCTGCATCACCTGATAACATTGGCTGTTTTTCGACTTTCTTCTTAACAGGTTTCTTCGCTACAATAGTTTTTACTGCTGATTTGTTTTTCGCATTTTCAAGTGGCTGAATTAAAAATCTTTTTTGATATTCATCGTAAAAATGTTCTTCATCTATAAAGAATTTCCCTATGTGCTTAGCTAGTAAAGAGCGTTCTTTTTTTAAGTTATTTGGCTTTCCGCCAGTTATAAAGAATGTATGTGCTTCAAATAAAATGCGGTCTTGGTTCCATCCATCCAATATATCCTTTGTAAGCTTTTTAACAGTGCCAAAACCATTCATAATGCTTGTTTTAATACTATCTTCAATATTTTTATGTCTCATTGCCTCAATGCCGAAGCGCTCTTTACGTTCTTTCATCATTAAGAATAAGAAATACTTTTCACGTTCTTTAAAATGACGTTGTAATATACCTACTTCTTTTTCTAATTTGTGCCAAGAACCGAATACCTTTAAAACTAGATTGAAATAATCAGGATCTATATTAACAACTTCTTTTTCTGATAATGTTTCGTTCTTTAAGAATCTTCGTTTATATTCAGTAATTAATTCTTCTCTTAGTTCACATTCAGCTACTTCTATAAATGAATCATATGAATTAAATTCTTTTGTAATTGCACTATATAATTCAGGTTCGTTTTTTTCTAAATCAGTTTTAGATACAGACTCACCACTAAAAATTTTATTTTTATAGTTAAGGATAATGTCCTCTCTAGTCATAACCTCATCTCCTTTTTTCCTCTTCTATTATTATTAGCAAAAAAACATATAAAAATCTACACTTTTTTAATACATATTAAGTATTTTTAATGAAATTTAATATATATACATTAAAAAATGACTATTTATATAAATCAGCGGATTTTTTTGTCGTGTTTTTTAAAAACTTCAAGAAAATAAAAAAAGAGAAGTCTTATTGATTAGACTTCTCAATTTCGTTTGTTGTATGTGAGTATACATTATAAACAACGCCCATCATCATACACATTATTATATTCGATGTTCCTCCATAACTTATAAATGGTAATGGCATACCTGTTACAGGGAACAATCCTGATATTACTGCCATATTAATCGATGCTTGGAATAGAATAATTAACATTACACCCATTACAAGTAGAACTCCGAAATCATTTCTTGCGTTTAATGCGATAGTTGTACCAAAGATATATAAGAATACAAATATTAAAATTACGAATAATACTCCCATTAAACCAAGTTCTTCCCCGATAACACCCAGGATGAAATCAGTATGATTTTCGGGTAACCAACCGAATTTCTGCCTACCTAATCCAAGTCCTATTCCAAAAAATTCACCTGATCCAAGAGCGTACCAGTTCTGAGTTATTTGATATCCATCACCCATTTTATCTGCTAACGGATCAATAAAAGTTAAAACACGTTCTCTACGGAATTCAGAAGTTAATATAGTTAGTGCTCCGACAGTTATTCCAGATAAGACTGCACCAAAGAATAAAATACGGTTTATACCTGCAAAATACAACATAACACCAGAAACTAAGATAAGGATCATAACAACTGATGCGTGGTTCTGTGGAACACCTATCAATGCACCCATTGAAATAATATATAATCCTATTTTCCCTAAGGACTTCGCTGTATTTAGTTTATTTATCTTTTTAGCTTCTGAAATTAAATATGCCACTGTGATAATGATTACAATTTTCGCTAATTCAGATGGTTGAAATTGAACACCTAGATTTAGCCAACGTTTAGCACCGTTTACAACAATACCTAGTGGTGTAAAACCTACAAGAACAAGTAGTAATACGGTCACACCGTTCATCCAAACAATCCATTTTTTCCACTTTGTATATGGATACATAGCTACAACAATACCGGCAGCAACACCCAAGACGTTATTTAATAGCTGCTTTTGGAAAAACAAATACATACTTTTGTTATGTGTTTGAGCTAAGGATTTTACAGAACTAGCACTAAAAATCATCATTAAACCGAATACCATCAAAGTAATTAGTAACAATGTGAATAATGGATGGAATCTAACTTTCTGCATTCAATCCCCTCCTAGTCTTCCTTTAATTTTGTTAAAAAGAAAAAATCCCTCTTAAGCGAGGGATTAATAAATGAAGTTGAAGTACCATTGTGTAAAACACATCGAACTATTAAATATTAAGCACTGGCTTCTTTGGCTAAGCCACGTAATCTAACACTAGCACTACCAAGATTTTCAGTTAACACATCAAGTTTGTCTGCACTTGAAGCGATTTCATCTTGAATTTCGCGAGCTCTCTTATTTAATTCGTATTTTACTTCTTTTGCTTGGCGAATACGTTCATCTGCTGTCCTATTGATTTCATCAGCATTTTTTTGAGCTTCAGAAATTATTTGTTCTGCTTGTGCCTTAGCATCGCGGATAATTTTTTCTTTATCCATTTCTGCGTCGTTAACGATTTCATCAGCTTTCACTTCTGCGTTAGTTAATAGATCTGCCATATGCTTTTGCAGACGATCCATTCTTTGTCCTTTTGACTTAAGAACTGTTGCCATTTCATCAGAAGTTGTTTCTTCTTTGACTTCAGTTGGACCAGCGTTCGATTCAGCTACTCTACCATTCTTGTAATTATTATAGAAAGTATATAGCTCTGATGTTGCTTTTTCTAATCTCTGAACACCTGATACGACTCCTGTTAAAAATGTATCAACTTCTGATTGCTTATAAAAAATTTCTTTAGAAAACGGGAATTTCATTGTTTCGAATTCGACGTTTAATATCTCTACACTAATAGACTTTTTTTGCTGCGGGTTATTATTTTCCATTCCATCGGCCAATCGAGGCCTTTCCCTCCCTCAAATAATAATCTTACCGCCCTAAATAGAGCGGTAAGTGCTTTAATCAACCTTGGTTATATCTACGACGTAGGAAAGATGGAATCTCTATCTTATCGTTGTTTTCAATCTCTTTTTGAACATCTGCGAAAGAGTTGTATGACGCTCCATTAGAAACAGGTTGTTCTAACTCTTCTTTTTTTGGAACTGATAATTCAGTTTCATCTTTAGAAGTTCCTCTTATAGATAGGTCAATAGTACGTTCGCTCTTTTCACCGTTCCAAACGTTCGCTGCTTGGCCCTCTGAAAGCTCGTCGTTAAAACCAGTTGCAACGATTGTAACTTGTACACGATCTTCTTCCCAGTTTTCATCAGTTGCAAAGTTTTGACCGTATAAGATTTCAGCATCTTCATCAGCGTGCTCTTCAATCATAGTTGCAGCGCGTGTGATTTCCATAAACGATAGTTTTTTGCTACCAGTAAAGCTCATAATGATACCTTTTGCACCTGTAATACCGTGCATAAGTAATGGATTTGTCATAGCGATTTTAGCTGCTTTAATAGCTGCTTGTTCGCCTTTAGCTTCACCCATACCCATTAATGCTGAACCACCTACGCGTACAACTGTGCGAATGTCAGCATAGTCAAGGTTGATGTGACCTCTTTTATTAATTAAAGATGAAATACCACGAACTGAATGTGCTAGTACTGAGTCTGCGTGACCAAACGCTTCTTCAGTAGAAAGTTTTTCAGCTTCTGCTTCATCGATTGATTCTAGGATTTTGTCGTTAGGGATTGTGATTAATGTATCTGTAGAACCGAACGTTTCTTTGCGTCCTTTTTGACCTTGACGCATACGTTTACGGCCTTCAAATTTGAATGGTAGTGTTACTACACCAATTGTTAAGATATCTAGCTCTTTACAGATGCTTGCTACAACAGGAGCTGCGCCAGTCCCTGTTCCTCCGCCCATACCTGCTGTTACGAAAACAAGGTCCGCTCCTTCAACAGCTTGGCGAATTTCTTCTTTATTTTCTTCTGCTGCTCGTTTACCGATTTCAGGATCTGCACCTGCGCCTAAACCACGAGTAGTTTTAGAGCCGATTAAAACACTTCTTGCTGGAGAATTTTCTAATACTTGAAGGTCTGTATTGATTACAATATATTCTACTGAATCTTCAGTTGCATCTTCTATCATTCGATTAACTGCGTTGCATCCTGCACCACCGACACCGATTACCTTTATTACTGCGTTTTCTGCTCTTTTTAAGTCTTTTTCATTTTCCATTATTATTGTTACCCCCTGCAAAATTTCCATTTATTTATTTGTTGATATCTTAACGTTGGAAAAACAATCCCTCGTTTTTATTAATTTCGTAGACATTATATTTTCAAAGAAAAATAAAAAACAACGGGTATTAACTTTTTTTTTATTTTTTTTGTTTTCCACAAAAAAAGATTAAATCGACTATAATTTCAAAAAAGATTTTTCAAGGAGGAAATATTATGTTAGTACGTTGGTTGCCAGTTGAAATTAAAGGGGTTCAATTACCTATTGATGAGGTTGGCGAAGGTAAATATGAAATTTCACTAGCAAAAAAAATGAAGAAAAAATTAAAAAAGATTATTCGCCAATTCGAAAAAGGTGTTCAACCCGTAGTTGAACTGCCTGGTGAAGAACGAGTGATCTATAAAGTTCCACAAGGAAGTAATTTGTTCTATTTAATTGAGGATTATAAAGAAGGTTGTATGTATTGACTTTCTTAGTCTTAAATTCTGAAGATAATAAATTGATTTTTAAGGTATCAATCTAACAGGATTAATACCTTTTTTATTTACATAGCTTTTATTCATTGATTTATCCAAAAAACGTGTATAAAAGTAAAAAGTCCGAGGAGGTGATTTTGTGTTTAAACGTTTCTTAAAAGATGAAAGTGGTGGACTTGTGGAGTATTTAATACTCTTATCTGTAATGGCTGTTGCTTCAGTTTTAATTTTCCCTTCCTTAAAAACGAATTTAGTTGAATGGAACAATACTATGGTTTGTAACGTTACGAAGGCTGTAGGTAGTAGCGGTGAGTGTGGTGATAGTACTGCTGAAGGTAATAATAACTCTAATGGTGGTTTTGATAATAAGGAACCTGATAAGCCTGAAGAGAAACCACCAGTAACTGTAACCCCTCCACCTCCAGAGGAGAAAAAGCATATTTATAAACAAGTTGTTAAGTTTGAAGATGAAACAAGAAGTTACCAACAAATAAAGGTTTATTTAAACCCTACTAATTTTGATTATAAGGCTGTAGATAACGATTCAAGTAAAATTAAGTTTTGTGAAGACGATTCGTGCCTTAATGGTGGAGATTCGCTCTCTACGTTTGTAGAAAATTGGAATCCTAAAGGTGAGTCAACAATATGGGTTGGTGTAGGTAGTTATAAAGATCGGATAAGTATGTATTATGGGAATGAAATCAAAAATAAAAAGGAACAGGATCCAAGAGACTTCTTTAAATTTTATGAAGACTTTAAATCGGATGAATTAGATCCAGAATTATGGACAGTACCAAATGAAGTATGCCCTGACTACCACGATGCTCCATATATGTGTCATAGCATAAGTTTAGGAAATGGACAACTTACTCTTCATAATGCTGCGATTGGACTAAATACAGAATTTAATTTCAATGACTACTACGATGAAAAATCAATCACTGTTAGACTTAAGGTTGTAGATCAAGAGCAACCGGAAGGTATAATGTTTGCACCTATTAAAATTGAAGATGCTTTTGTTGATAGTGACGATAGGATTGAGTACGATGGCCTGTTAATAGGTTCTGATGGTTATGACGAAACTATAAAGCTAGGCGTTAGGTCATTGAATACTACAAAAGGAATAAATGGTTATAATAAATCTTATGGACGTAATTCCTTTGTTACAGGCGATGATTATAACATTCAACAAAATCAATTTAATACAATAGAAATATTTGGTGATAAAGTTAAACAATCAGGACCTAATTATGATTACAGTCGAGCTGATAGCCCGTTCTATGGAAATAAATATATTTGGTTAGGAAACATTTTGGACTGGGGTGGTTCTTTAGGAAAAGAGGATTTGATATTCGATAAGAACCTAGAAGTTGTATATGATACTTTGATAGTGAGTAAAGGTCCAGATATGAAAAACACTCTTCAAAAGGTTGAAGTAATAAAATGATATTTTAATTAATAAAACGAGGGAGAATAACTCTCCTTCGTTTTATTAATTAAAATAACGTGGATTCTTATATTACTCAAAGGACATTTCTATTGTTTTTTTAGCTTCGTTCCATACAAGGCGTGCTTGATAAGCTTTTCCTGCTTTGCTTATAAATCCATCTAGTTTTTCTGTTTTTTGTGCAGTTAATACCTCTTTGATAAGGTCTATAGTTATTGGTTTTCCACCGATGTTTTTCCATACAGTAAAAGTACACTTATTTGTCGCATAGTTACCGCAACCGAATTTCTTTTCTGTTTCTATTACATCTCCACCGCAACAAGGACATTTTAAATCAGTAGATTTTTTCTCTACTACCTTTCTTTCAGGGAACTTATATTCAACGCGGCCATTTTTCAGCACTAAATGAGCTGAAAACTTAGTTTTCTTAGTTTTACTTTTAAAACCGTCGATTAAATCACTTTCCCCTTTTTCTAATAAGTCTTTTATAGCTTTATTGGAAAGTTTTTTTCCTCCAACTTCCTTTGAAATAAATAAGCAAGGATTTTCTTTAGTATTAGTTTCGCAATATATAAAGTTTCCTCTTTCAATTACTTTTTTACTGCACTTAGGGCAATGGGAATCTAGTTCTTTTATTTCTGCGTTTTCGAAAACAAAGTCCATCCCAGTATAACTTTCATTGAATTTAAGTTTTGCATCAAACGTTTTACCTGCCTTAGTTTTAAACCCTTTTATTAAACTACTCTCTCCTTTTTCTAAAATTCGTTTTAAATGAGAAGCAGTTATTTTTTTATTTAAAAAACCTTTCCAAATCAAGAAACACGTATTCTCTCTAGAGCTGCTTTTACAAGCAAATCCTTTAGGAAACTCAGTGATATCTTGTCCACATTTAGGGCATTTACCTACGCTATCCGCTTCTTCAAAGTTGATATCGATTTCTTTATTTTTCAACTCGCCCAGCTCTTCAGTTACGAATTGAACGATTCTCTCATAGAAATCTTCTCTTTGAACCTGCTCCTCTTCCATAAGTCGAAGTTCTCTTTCCCACTCCGCTGTTACATCTGGTGATTTTAATCGCTCAGGTGCAATATTGATTAAGTTTACACCTAAATCAGTAGCTATAAGTTGTTTGCCTTTTCGTGCTATATAATTTCGTGATATTAAGTTTTCCACAATCTGTGCTCTTGTTGCTACAGTACCTAAACCTGCTTTTGCTTCTTTCATCTCTTCTTTTAAATTCTCTTCTTCTAAATAATCTCGAGCGTTTTCCATCGCTCCACCTAAAGTTGAGTCATTGTAATGTGGTGGTGCTTTGGTTTGTTTTTGAATTGGATCACTAGTTTTTGTAACGCTCTCTTCTCCTTTTTCAATTGGCGGCAATGTTTTTTCATCATTATCGCTTTCTTCGTCAGTTTCATTAACATCTTTCCCATACACTACTTCCCAACCTGCATCCTTTAAAATTCGACCATTTGTTTTAAAAGTCTCACCTTGCACTTCAGTAACTATCTCTGTCTTTTCATATATCGCTTCCGGATAAAATACTGAGAGAAAGCGTCTAACTATTAAATCGTGCAATTGCAGGATTTCTTGTTTTGTCGCTGTTTTGTCATCCACCACTTCATTAGGATCTAATTTCTTTTTTGTAGGTATAATTGCATAGTGATCAGTAACCTTTTTATCGTTTACGAATTTTTTACTTGTAGGGATACCGCGATTAATTATGTTATCTACAAATTCACCGTATTTATCATTTTTGAGAGGGTTTAAGAGTTGAGGGAGTTCCGCTACCTGTGAACTCATTATATATTTGGAGTCTGTACGAGGATAACTTGTAACTTTGTACTTATCATATAGCAGCTGTGCTACTTCTAATGTTTTTTGCATAGTAAAACCGAACTTTTTATTAGCCTCTCTTTGAAGTGAGCTTAAGTCGAATAGTTCTTTAGGATTTACTTTTTGCTCAATAACATCTTTGTTAGTAACAGTAGCCGTTTGATTGGAAATTTTCTTAATAACTTCCATAGCAGCATCTTTAGTTTCAAATTTTGTGTTGCTTTTACTATCTTTAAACCACATTCCATCATACTTATCACCGAACTTCGCTTTGATTTCAAAATATGTTTTGGGTTTAAAATTCTCTATTTCTAATCTGCGCTTTACTAATAGGCTCAGTGTAGGTGTTTGCACTCTACCAACGTGAAGTGTTTTCCCGGTTTTCACTGTAAAACCAACTGTTAAATTGTGGCCAAGTACCCAATCTGCAAATTGTCTAGAAAATGCTGATTCTTTTCTTGGAATAAAGAAGTCTTCATCCTTAAGATTATTAAAGGCTTTTTGAATGTCTTCATCTACTTTAGATTGAACCCATAGACGCTTAACAGGTGCTTTTAATTTTAAGACATTATAAATCTCCCAAAATATAAGGTCACCCTCTCTTCCTGCATCGGCTCCGTTTATTACTTCATCAAAAGCAATCTCTTTGCAAACTGTTTTTATATTTTTCAATTGGCCTTTTCTTACTTTGTCGAATTCCGTTTTATTTGGGGAATGGTATTCTAATTCACCTGAAGGTGGGATAAAGGGTATAGATTCCCAATTCCATCCGCCAAACTCATCTGGGTAATCAACTGGCTCTTTAGAATTTACTAAATGACCAAATGCCCAGGTAATAACGTATTGATTGTTTTTGAAATATCCATTACCTTTTGTAAATCGTCCGGTATGGCTCATAGCATCAGCGTATGCTTTTGCCATATCCGGTTTTTCTGCTATCACTAATCTCACTTTTTTATCACTCCCTTAACCGTTTAATAAAATTATAAAATGACAATAATCGCTTTACCTTTCTTTAGGGATAACTCTTGCAATTCTTACATCTCTATATCTATACAAATTTACTTTTGTATAAATCTCACCAGTATTTTCGTTATATACCCCTATTATTGGGAATAGTGGTATCTGAGGATTTACTTGAATGATCTTTCCTGTCATCCCATTGTTTAATTCAACAAGGGTATCTTCTTGATATGGATTGAACTTTTCAGTAAATAGACGAACATACTCTTCTGCAAATCCTTTGTTAATTTGTTCTTCAATCATTTTAGAAACATCTATTGGATGGAATGGAGGTCTATGTGGTCTAAAACTAGAAAGTGCATTGTACATTTCCGCTACGGCAATCACTTGAGCGATAGGCTGTATTTCGTAAGATTTTAAATGAAAAGGATAACCTGCACCATCATATCTCTCGTGAGTCTGCATAACAAAATACATATCTTTCTTACTGAACCCAAACTTCTCCAATAATTCTAATGAATACCGTGGATGTTCCTGTACCTTTTTAAATTCTGCTTCTGTCAATTCTCCTTGCTTTTGTATAATCTTCGCCACTTTTACTTTTCCGATGTCGTGTATTAATGTGAAAAATACCAATTCAATTAAATTTCTATCTACTCTATCGTCAACCATTAACAATTGTCCAACTAACATTGCTGTATTTATACAGGACACAAAAGAATATTGATCTACTTCTCTCATCAGGGTTAAGATAGATAAAAGTTTTTGATTCTTTAAAAACTTCTTTTCCATTCCTGAATACAGTCTTTTGGCAGAGCTTAAGTCCCATAAAGAGCAGCTATAAATAACATCCTCAATAATACTTAAAGTTTCCTCGTTCGAGTAAACACGTTGATAATATGGAGCTATGTATACATATTGCATTTGTAAGTCTTCAATATACAATTTTTCAATATCACGTACTGATGTACCTTTTGGAAGCGCTAAAAGTCCATCGTGACGATAAAGGTTTTGCTCTAAAAAGTCCCCATATTTAATTTTGGGTACTGCAATCATATCCATACTTTTATCACCTCTTTTCAGGATTTTATTTGTATTTTGATTTTTTTCAAATATAATCATAAAAATTAAGTTTTGAACTAATCATAAAAAAATATATGAGGTGATTTGAATGAGTAAATCAAAAGCTAAAAAATTAAGAGAAAAGAAAATTCGAGAGGGCGGATTGAACGCCGAAAACTCGCGTAGTATTTATACAAAAGATAAAAATGGATTTCAATTTACTGCGGAAAGAAAAGGGAAAACTAAAAAAGATATTTTGTATAGCAAAAAAAATAACCAACTCTTATGAGATGGTTATTTTTTATTTACCCAATCTTTCATTTGTTCGTACCAATCTTTTACGTATATGCGAACCTTATCTTGATTCTCGCTATTGTCTTTTTTCTTTGTTTTATCCTCTTCGTTATCGATATAGATTTTAATAGGAGTGTCTCCGCTTTTCACCATACCTAAACGTTCAGTAGCTTGCTTTTCGATATAAGCATCTGTTTTAGCTTGTTGTAATTCCTGCTTAGACCCTTTTAATCGGTTATCTAACTCAGCAATTTGGTTATTAAGTTCTCTATTTTCAAATTTCAATTGAATAGTAAATAATACATTCAATAAAAAAGCGAATGCAATTAAAAACGCTATAGCTATATAGGTATAAGTTTTATTTTCCTTAAACCAACCAAGTATCTTGATCACATTGTTCCCTCCTTTTTATCATTCAAAATTCATTTGTTATATTTTCCTTCTTTTCCTCTATTAAAAATTGATGGCTATAAGATTTTATTTACTTATTTCCTTCTTTGTTTTCTTCTTAGTTTTGCAATGACTCCATATAAATTCATAAATATGTAGCATTAGATAGAAAAAGCTAAATGATATGGCCGCAATTATTAAATAATAAAAGATATCTTTCTTCGGTTCTAAATCAGTTTTAAAAATAACAGAATCATCTTCAATTTTCTGTATCTTAATTTCACCTTTATTGTAATACTCATAATCTAGGTTTATTTCTTCTCCCTGAACTAATGAAAATGGCTTATTTGAATTGCTTCCTACTATAAAAGTAGCAACCCCATTTTTAATATTTATTAATTTTAATGGTCCAGCAGAGTTAGCAGCCTCATTTAACTCGTATTCCCCTTTTAATTCGTCAAACGTAGTTAAGGCGTCAACTAATTTAAAAGAAAAAAATGCACATATGATGAATAAAGGTAATAAAATAATATTACTCTTAAATATCTTAAACACCGCCCTTAAAATAAATGTATTATTTATTTCATTTGCAAGTCTCGATTCCCTTGAATTTCAAATATCTAATGGCATTAAAAAAGACAAATCATTATTATGATTCGTCTTTTATTTTTGCGTATGAAATTACTCTATCGTTTTTTAAATTTGGTTCAATAATAATACCTGTAGCTAATTTATTCTTTAAATTACTCCAAATATTATAGTAAGCGATTAGATCTTTTTTCTCATACTTCCCTTGTACTTGTATAAAGGCCATTAATCGTCCATTTCTATCTTTAATTTCTGTTATTTTTTCAACCATAAATTCATTTTCTTGCAGTGCATCTGTTAACTTCGATAGATCGCTAAATGTGTGTTGAAGCAATTGTTGTTCCCATTCGATATATAAGAGAGTTGGTTCTAAGTTTTTATCTTCATTTTGTCTCTTCTTATACTTAACACTTTGCCATAAGAGAAATCTATCGCCGAAACAATCAAAAACTCCGGCTCTAATTAAGATATCCATTGTTCTACCTGTCATCTTATTTTGGCTTAATTGAGTCTTAATTTCATCGAAAGTATTCTTTTTGTGTGATTTTATTATTTCTTTTATTTTTTTTGCTTGGATTAGACCTATACCGTTAATAGCTGCTAATCCCATTCTTATTTTCCCATCTTCTGTCGCAGTAAAGAATGGTTCACTTTTAAGAATATCAGGTTTTAGAATTTCAATCCCCATTCGATTTGTTTCAGATAGATAAGCCTTTAGTTTTTTTCTATCTGCTAAAGCGTTATTTAGAGAAGCGGTCATATACTCAACTGGATAATGAGCTTTTTGGAAACAGGTTTCAAATGAAAATACTGCATATCCACCTGCGTGAGAACGATTAAAACCATATTGTGCAAATTTCTCAATTAGCGAATATATATACTCTGTAACAGCCTTTTCTCTTCCGTTTAATTGAGAACGATCGATGAATTTAATTCTTTCTATTTCCATTAAAGTAATTTTCTTTTCCGAGATAGCTCTACGAAGTAAATCAGCTTCACCAAGCTCATATCCTGCCCATATAGACGCTATTTCCATTACTTGTTCTTGGTATACGATAATACCGTGAGTTTTGTTTAGAATTGGTACGATATCCTGAAACTCTTGTGAGTTCTGATCCATTTTGTCGAAAGACCAGTTCCCTTTCATTTTATTCTGTACATAATTAGGAATTTCGTCTTTAGGGCCGGGGCGGTACAGTGATAGAATGTCCATTAAATCTTCAAGTTTTTCTGGCTGCACACTTATACACGTATCCCTCATTCCTTTAGATTTCATTTGAAACACTCCAAAGGTTTTACCTGAACGATATAATTCATAAGTTTTTGAGTCGTTAAAATCTAAAGGTAATAATTTCTTACCTAATTTTCTACGTATATCCTCAGCTTCTTTAATTACATCTAGTGTTCTTACAGTTAAGAAGTCGAATTTCATACAACCTAAGCGCTCAATTTGATCGTCTTGTTTTGTAAAAGGAACTACAAGTTCTTCATCTCTCTCAATAAGCGGAATTTCGTTTAGCTCTTGGCTAATTACAACACCGGCTGGATGAACCGATAGGGATTGTGGTAACTCCGCAATACCATTCACATAGTCCATAATATGAAAGTAATTCTTTTCGATCATCTTGTTTTTTACAAGTTTGCCCTCATCACTATTCAAGAAAACTTCTAAATCGTTTAGACCTTTTGGAAACCAAGTTTCAATCTTTTCTTTAATGCCGAATACATTTTTTATAGATTGAATTGCATTGATTACGCCAAATGTAGTAAAGGTAAGAAGTTTTGCGACGAACTCTTCCCCGTATTTTTCTTTTACATACTGCGTTAATATGTGGATTTGAGAATAAGGTAGATCGATATCGATATCAGGTTTATTAGACCTAAATGGATTAATAAATCTTTCGAATTTCAATTCGTATTGTACCGGATCGATTTCAATAATGCCCAAACAGAATGCTAAAACACTTCCAACTACTGAGCCACGACCTTTACCCACTCTAACACCTTTACTCTTACAATGATGGATGAAATCTTCGACCATTAAGAAGTAGTTGTAAAACCTTTTCTCTGCAATGGTGGCTAATTCATTTTTTAAGCGTTCTAATGCTGCTTCTCTACGGATATCATCTTCCCCGTACTTTTTATTAAAACCTACTCCGGCCTTATAGCATAATAATGCCAGTTTCTTTTGCTCCCAATCTGATTTGGGTATCTTGACTTTCCTGTTAAAGAATTTCTTCCAGTCTTTTGGTATAGTGGTAGATTCAATTTCAGCTTTGTTCCAATACTCCATCTTCTTTTCTTTAAATCTAGGATGCCCCTCAATAATAAAATCCTGCTTTATCCCTTCGATAAACTTCTGAGTTCTATTGTACTCGTGGTTGCCTAATTCACCTCTAAGGAATTCGTTTGGAAATACGAAACCCCTATAATCATCTTCTTTAAACTCACCTGTTTTAATCGCTTTCCTCATTAAACTAACATCTCTATCGTTCGGTTCTAAATAAGATGCCTCTTTGAGATTGATAGGGTGAACTCCTGTTTTCCCCTTCAAAATTTTAATATTGTGTGCTGCTTCTTTTTTATTCAGTATATAAACCTTTTCAAACTTATTTTTCAGCCAAAGTAAAGTATCTATATCTTTTTGTAATACATCTCTTTTGGTAACAATTGAAGGATCTAAAAGGACAGAGAATTCATTTGGCTTGATTTCGTTGAATTGATTTTTTCTGTACGCATTTTCTAACTTTGCGATGTTCTTTAATATTTCTCCATTGGGTATCCAAATTAATTTGACACCATTTCTTTCTTTACTAATGGCATAAATTACATTCAGATTGAAATCCTTATTTAATCTCTCAATCTCTAACCAAGCATAAGGACCTTCATCTATAATAAACAGGTTTCTGTTATTAGTTTCGGTTGCCTTTTCCAACAAAGTTTTTGGCTCAATATTTGTTTCTAAACTATATTTTGTTTTTACTAAATACAATTACTTGCCCCCCTTCTCGAATTATCATTATACATTTTATTTTTCGCCTCAAAAAAAATAAATCTAGGAATAAATAAAAAAACCACTCTAAGTTTAACTTAAGAGTGGTTTTTAATTATGTAGATTACTCTTCGTCTTTGACAGGTGTGATACGTACGATAACAGGCTCGTATACATATTCACCTTCAAATCCGTTTTTAGGACGGCGACGGATGTAACCACGAACTTTTACTTTTGTATCTACTTCGATTTCTTTAGCAATTTGCCAAGCAACTGGGCCATAAGAAATCATAGGGATGTAGTCTTTGTAAATAGTTTTAACTTCACCGTTTTCAGTGATGATTTCTTTAGCAACTTCTAAAACGAAATCATTAACTGTAAGACCGTCTTGATTACGTCTAGTCCAAGGAATTTTGTTGCCTTCATCATCTAATACTGGTACTGGACGACCTTTTTCATCTTTTTCAAGAATGCCATCTTCAGTAAATTTAGACTTGTAAAGCTTATTTTTTAATACTCCGTGGAATTCAATTTTGTTACGAGTACGAGTGTAGTCTTCAACTTTTTCGCATTTTTTAGCTAATACACGAGTAATTGTTTGACGTTTTCCACTTTCCTCGTCGCGACGATCGTAAGCGCGGTATTCACCTTTAATGAATAATAAATCGCCCTCTTTAACGCCGCCAAGAGTATCCATCTTACTTTTTGTAAGTAAAACTGGTAAAGTTGAAGTATCTTTAACAGTTTGTTTACTGTTTTCGTATTCTACTTCAACATCAACTAAGAAATATTCTTCAATAATTTCTTGAGTTTCTTTATCACGTAATTCGTGGTTAAATTCAGGTTCTCCAATAACTTTACCACACCATACTCCACGATTTAATCCAAATGTTTTTTTATCCATAGTAGTCACCGGTCAAAGACCAGTTCGCACCTCCTATTAATATTAAATCCATATCTTTTGTAAATAAGCCCTTTATTGATTGAGAAGCTTTAAAATTACTTTCAAATAAATTATGTTTTACCTTCAAAACAACATAATCTTTTTGTGAAATACTAAATTTTTCTCAATTGACTCTATTTCTTTTTGTAACAAAGTATCTAGTAAAATAATCTGCTTTATCACCTAAATCAGTTCCTCTAGGGTTTTCAAGCTGTCGCATTTTACTATCTCCTTTGCCTTAACTCGTGTATATCCCTAACTCATTAAACTTTTAAATACTTTGAACTCCTGTTAAGACACTTTTACAAGTTACTTCTATACTCTTGAAAGGTATTGATTCTTGTTTTGGTTTTTCAGCTTTCTAATTCTCTCTGCTTTTGTAAGTTAAAGTTTTGTTTTAGAAAAGCTCAAATCAATATCTGATAGAAGATTGTCCATATAGGCAATGACTGTTGGTTCCTTTGCTAAAACTTCAATAATTTCAGCTCGTTTCGGATCCAAAGTAATTTGTGCTAACAGTGGATTTTCTAACAATTTGTCTATATTTGTATAACGATTACTTTCCTCATAAAATTTGGGCAGTGTATTTCTCCCTCGTTTTTTGGAAGAAAAGAACTTTCGCTATTCACTTTGATATTTTCAACTTCGAATGAATTATATTCTTCGCTTTTTCTGAAAAACAATAGTTGCTATTAAAAAATAAAAAAGAAAAATAGGAGCATTTTAGACTCCTATTTGATTTGCATCTTTTTCATTTATTTTATCCATAGTCATTGCTGCTTTAGAGTTTGCTTGAAACCCCTTTTGAGCAAGTAGCATTTCATTCATTTCATAGCTTATGTCAACGTTAGATTCTTCTAGCATTTGCTGTCTGACATTTACATCGTTCGTAGGTTTAAATATATTTATTTGTCCAGTACCCTGTGCCTCTGTTAATACATTAGGATTTTTAAGTATTTTTTGTAGCGATGGATTTTCATTAAATGAATCTATTATTTTATTGAGCGGACCGAAACTATTCTGTATTTCATCAACACTCATTACTTCGAACATATTACCGAATGCTTTCTTAAGATATCCTGTATTATTTTGTTCTACACTTCTAATCTGTAGTTTTGTAATTTCTTCTCCAGTCGCTTTATTTACCAAAGTTCCTTCTGTATCGATACTTAGTTCTACACCTTTAGGAACTTTAATATGTTGACCGTTGGAGTCTAAAATAAATGCCCCGTTCATTAAAGATAGGTTGTTTTCATTATCGATTTGAAATTTACCTTCTCGAGTTAGATACTTCTCTCCATTTAGTTCAACTTCAAAGAAAGAGATATCTTGTTTACCATCTTTATCCCGTTTATCATCCAGCGATACATCTAGGGCACGATCAGTTAATTTAAGTAAGCCTGGGCTAAAATTAGTCTGAACATTATCAACGTGTACCTCATCTTGATATGGTCCTATTTTTGAAGTTTTATCTGCTGAAATTATCTTTCTCATACCTTCTTCAAAAACTCTAAATGTCTCGTGATCTTTTTTATAACCTGCGCTTCTTGTATTTGCAACGTTGTTTCCTACAACTTCTAATTTATTTTGATAAGAGATCATACCCATAGCAGCTGTGTAGATATTACCCATTTCAACACCTCTATTCGTTATTTATCATAAGACGTAACTTCCTAATTGCATCGTGATGTATTTGTGACACTCGCGCTTGTGTTACGCCTAGCATATTTGCAATATAACCAGTGTTTTTCATCTTGAAATAATAGTTTTCAATAACTTCTCTCTCAACATCTTTTAACTTTTTTATGTATTCAGGAAGTTTATTGTTTATTTCTTCTAATATAATTTCACCTTCAGTATCAGTAGGTTCTTGCGTGTATTTTTTTTCATATCTAGGGTTTTCATAAAAAGCATCAATTGAGATACCATTATAAATTTGTGTTTTAAATTGCAACTGACTAAATTCTTTTTCTCCTAGATTTAGATACTCCATTAATTCTTTTTCGTTTACCTTATCGTTTTTCTTCATAAACAAATCTTTTTTCGCTTTTTCTAGTTCTCTGATTCGCTTAATCGTTGTTCTTGAAACTCCTTGAGACTGTTTACCAAACTGTCTTAACTGATCAAGAATTTCACCTTGGATTTTTATAGATGCATAATGTTCAAATCTAGCTCCTAAGCTATTGTCATATTTATCGACAGCTTTAATTAATCCAATGATGCCATATTGACGAATATCCTGTTTTTCTATACTGTCAGGATATTTCATTTTATTTGCAACCTTATTAACAAGGTTTATATATTTATTAACAATTTGATTTCTAAGTTCTTGGCTTTTTTCAATTTCAAAACGTTCCCATAGCTCTTCAGGAGACGAATTCATATAAGCCCCCCTCAAAATAAAATAATTATAAGGTCTTTTGCCTTATAGATATTATTCGTTAGTTGGTTAACCTCTTTTGAAAATATAAAAAAGCTTCTCTATTAAATAGAGAAGCTTTCCCATAATCTTTTTACATATGCGTTTGAAGAGAATGTTTCTATGTCTCCAGGTACTTTTTGTCCAAATGTAAGATACGAAATAGGAATGTTAAATTCTTTATATAGGTTATAGATAAATCCAAGTGAATCTGTTTCATCTATTTTTGTAATAATAAGATGGTCGATTTTCACATCATTATATGCTTGGATCGTTTTCACCATATCCTTGTATTTTTGGTTTGCTGCTAATACTAAGCTAACGCTTTCTGGATTAACAGTATTTAAATACATTTGAATTTCATCTTTCATTTCTTTATCTTTTGGGTTTCTTCCGTATGTATCGATTAGAATATAATCCATACCTTTTTGGTGCTTAAGAACGTTAACAGGTACAGTTAATTCATCAACATTGCTTTGAATTAGTGGGAAGTCCAGTTTTTCTGAGTAGTTCTTCATTTGTTCGTATGCGCCAACTCGGAAATTATCGGTCGTTATCACTCCAATTTTTTTATTACCACTTTGAAGACGATTCATAATTTTGATTAAAGTAGTTGTTTTTCCAACTCCTGTTGGGCCAAAAAGAGTTAAGATTTGAAAATCATTCTTCTCTACCCAGTCTTCCATTTGAGATTCAATTATATTACTTATTTTTTCTTTCCAATCTAGAACTGTTTGTGGTTGATCTTTTTCTGCTAATTCAATTAGATGCTTAATCCATTTTTCATCAAGCTCTTGTTCGAGTAAATAGTCATAGATTTCTGGTGAATGTACTGAATTTACCACCTGCACTTGCGCAGGTACTGATGCAGATTCAATATTCGGTGTATCAGTTCCCATCTCAACTTTTTTGGTTTTTTCAACTTTTGCTTGCTTTAGGACTTCAATAATGGCTTTTTTATCTTTTTTCGGCTGTTTCGTTAATTCGTATTCATAAATATATTCTGTTTTAAATTTAAACGGAAATATATATTTCTTCTTTTTATTTTTGCTACGTACGTTGTAATTCTTACCGTGTTCTTCTTCGATTTTTTGATAGATTTCTTCAGGAGATAATCCTTTTTCTATTCTTAGTTCTGACATTTATATGGAAAGCAAAGCTCTCCATTCACCTCCTAATTATATATTTGCTATTACTGAATTTTGTACATTTAGCGGCAACTCAAATACTGATATTACTGGTATATCAGCTTCAAAGCTCTCCATCATACGACTTATTGCAGGTCTTAATTCTGGTCTTTGTACTACTAATACTGGACTGATTTTACTTGTTCTTGCGACATCTTTTTCGTTCTTTACTTTCTGTACAAATTGCACTTGCCAATCGTAGTCCATTTTTAAAATATTTATACCGTCGTGAGAATTAACTTCTATTTCTTTTTCGTCTTTAAGAGATATTAAATATAATTTGCCGTCTTTGTTAATATAGTTTTCACAGATTTGACGAGAAATCCTTGTCCTTACAAAGGAAACGATAGTGTCTACATCTTTTGTTCGATGGTATACTTCAATGAATGCCTCGATAATTGTAGCTAAATCTTTAATTGATACCTTTTCTTTTAATAGAGAAACAATAACTTTTTGCAGAAGATATAAATCATCAATTTTATCCATTTTCTCTTTAAGAATTGGTTGCTCTTCTCCTACTTCGTTAACCATATCGGATACTTGTTGAAGAGAAATGAATTGGTATAAGTTATTTTCGATCATTTCGTGTAAATGCGTAGCAATAATTGTGATCGGATTCCAAACATCATATCCTTTTTCAGTTGCATCATCTAATTCTTCTTCTTTAATCCAGAATGCTTCCTGACCATAAATAGGATCCTTTGTTCTTTCTCCCTCTATATCGCTGATTACAAGGGGTGTAGGCAAAGCTAAAACTCTATCTTTCTTTATTTCTCCTGTAGCTACACTACATTCTTTAATTTTTATCACATACTTTGTGGAAGGATGAAGTGAAACGTTATCGTGGATTTTTATGGAGGGAATTCTAACTCCTAAGCGATTGGCGAATATTTGACGCATTATTTGAATTTTATCTTGAATACTCTCTTTTTTGTTACCAAATACATCGCGCTCCCCTTCCATAAATAAAGGGGCCAACTTATAACCAACTTCGAGAGTGATTGGTTCACCTGTTCTTTTAATTTTAATTTCTTTTGGTGCTTTCTTTTCAGCATTTCTTTTCTCTAATTCTTGCTGATTCTTATTTACTTCTTCTTTATTCTGGCTCTTTTGAACTGTGTAACCGGCGAATATTAAAAGCGCACCCGGTAAAGCTAATTGTAGGAATGGTAGCCCTACAATACCTAATAAAATCATTACTGCGCCTACAATATATAAATTTCTACTATTAGGAATTAATTCTAATATTATGCGCTGTAGAATACTCATTGACTTTTTATTTTCATTTGTTTCATCTTCGTCTTCATCTTCAACCTTTGCCATAACAATAGCACCCGCAACGGTAATCATTAATGCACAGACTAAGTTTACTACTCCATCACCAATTGTAAGTAATGTGAACTTTTTCGCTGCTTCTGCAAACGGAAGACCTAATTTAACCATACCAACAATTAAACCAACAACGAGGTTTACAACAATCATTGCTACGCTGGCCCATACGTCACCTTTAATATATTTACCAGCACCATCTAAATTACCGTAATAATCTACTTGTAACTGAAGTCTTCTCTTTAATCTTTTTGCTGTCTTTTCATCAATCGCACCTTGGTTAAATTCATTATCTATACTCATTTGTTTACCTGGTAGTGCATCTAACATAAATCTTGCTGATACCTCACCAAATCGACTTGCACCACTAGCTACAACAAATTGTACAATGATTAAGATTATGAACATAACTAAACCGACTAACACTTCATCTCTAACAATAAAGTGCCCTGCTTGTTCAATAACCGATCCCGGACTTTCACCTGATATTATTTTTCTAGTAGTAGCAATGTTAAAAGCAATGCGGAAGATTGTACTCATTAATAGAATCATTGGGAACGTTCTAAATTTATCCCAGTTATCAATTGTAGAGGATTGTATTAGTACAACCATTGCGAATGCAAGTGACCCAGATATACAAAGGTCAATTATTATGCCTGGCATCGGTACGATTAAGAAGATTGCCCACGAAATAATACCAAAAATAAAAATAGCCGTTTTAAATTCTTCATAAACTGATCTGAAATTCACGTTGTTCCTCCTAGTAAATACGCTAATCTATTTTAATCTTATTATCTTGAACAAGTTTAGCGATGATTTTACCAACCACTTCATATAAGTCCTCAGGAATATAATCCCCTTCTTCAATTTCCGCGTGCATTTTTCTTGCAAGAGGGACATTCTCAATGATTGGTATGTTCTTTTCTTTTGCTATTTCTTTCATATATAACGCTATGTGATCCACGCCTTTTGCAATCACTCGAGGGACTTTATCGCCTTCTTTTTTCTTATAACGAATTGCAACAGCGTAGTGAGTAGGGTTAACAATTATCGCAGATGCATCCGGTACCTTCTTGGCTACTTGTTTTTCTAATAACTTTCTAAACTGTGCCTTTTGACGTTGTTTGATTTCAGGGTTACCCATTGCGTTTTTCATTTCATCTTTAACTTCTTGTTTCTTCATTTTTAAATTATCTTCGTACTGATACTTCTGGAATAGATAATCTACAATACCTAATACAACAAAAACGATACCAAGTTTAATTAATAGTTCGTTTAATATAGCTTTAAACTGTTGAATTGATTCGAACCAAGATAAAAACAAAAACTCTTGAAATTTCGTAGCATTGTTTAAATAAATATTATATAGAACTGCTCCAATTATGATGGATACTAGTACATTTTTCGTTAGGTCAAATCCTGTTTTCTTCATATTTGCAATCTGCTTAAAATAATTAGCTGGATTAATCCTTTTCGGGTCCGGCTTTACGGCCTCAGGAGAAAATAAGAAACCAACTTGAACAATACCTGAAATGATAGAGAATACAATTGTTATAACCATTGCTCCTATAAGAAGAGGCGCAGCCTCTATCAACATCTCTTTAACTAACTGTGATGGAGTTGCACCTATTTGTATTTGTTCGAACATCGTATTCATTATTTTATAGAAAACACCTATTATATACGATCCTAAAAAAACCACTCCAATAAATAAAGAACCATAACTCATTAAATTACTAAATTCTTTACTTTTTAAAACTTGCCCTTTTTTTCTGGCGTCTTGTTTCTTCTTCGGGGTGGCTTTTTCCGTTTTACCGTCTTTGGCCAAAACGCCTCACCTACCTTTAAGATTTTCTTTCAAACATTAATTTCATTACATCCATAAAGTGTTCCATTAAACCTTCATTTAACTGCTGGAATACAATAGTTAGAGTTGGTATAGCGATAAAGATCAAACATAAACCCACTAGTATTTTGATACCGAACACGTTCATTAAAATGTTAATTTTATCTACAGACTTACTCATAAGTAATAAAGCTAAGTTAACTAAAAAGGTTGCCATCATAAAAGGTAACGCAATTTGTAAGGCACTAAAGAACATATAAGTGAAAGTTTCTAGAATAAAATTAAGTACTTTTCCGCCTGTAAGAAATTGACCAGATATATCAAGACCAAATGAATAAATAAACCCTGCAAACATCTGATTAAAACCGTCTAACACTAAAAATAGTAATACAAACATCGAGTAAAAAATACTAGATACAATTGTTGTTTGTGTATTATTCATATCTGCAAATGGATTGGCTAAACCAATGTCCATATCAATATATGAACCAGCAATTCTAACTACTGAAACCATCATTTCGATTATATAAGCCAGAATTAACCCTACAATAAACTCAAGTAAGAGTAAGCCGGCAAAATGCCATAAGTTTTCGATTTGTACTGGTTCCATTCTATAAGCAACAAATACCGCAATACCTAATGAGATTGCGATTTTAGTTAAATTTTGAATGCCTGGGTTCTTGAAGAATGGTAAAAAATATATAAATGCTATACACCTAGATAGCGCTAGTAGCACCAGTATCCAATATTGATCAAATGACAATGTTTTCACTCCTTAAAACAATGAAGATGACATCCTTAACGTTTCTTGAATCATTTGGACCATTTTTTCGAACATTATTGAACCACATAAAGAAACTATTAAAAAAATAATTATTAATTTCGGTGCAAATGAAAGTGTTTGTTCTTGTATTTGTGACATTGCCTGAAATACTCCTATAATGATCGCGGCAATAAAAGTAATAACCAGAAACGGAAATAAAATAACTATTCCAGTGGTCATTAGTGATTGAAATACATATTGTACGTTGGAGATATCCATATTCTCACCTCTTCTTATTCATTGCGATTATTTTCAATAAAACCCTGATTAAATTCACACAGAAACATAAAAAAAGAGAGCTTATTAGCTCTCTTATACTTTCGTGCCTTGAATTAAAATTTCTATGATCAGTTGGAAACCGCCAGCAGCTAGAAATGTTATTAATTTTATTGGCATACTTATTAAGTTTGGAGGTAACATAAACATCCCTAATAGCATTAAGATGGCAGCTACAATCATATCAATTACTACGAAAGCACACATTATGAGTACTCCCATTCCGAATGCATCGTGTACTTGTGTTATTAAATTAGCAACTGTAGCTACTAGAAAAGGAACATCCTCTTTTTTCTCAATCTTAACGTCTGCTATTTTCGCCATCATTTGAATGTTCTTTTCATCCGCATTATCAACCATATATTTTTTTAATGGTGCTTCTGCTTTTTTTATAGTTTCTTCAAAACCTATTTTTCCGTTCTTATAGGGTAAATAAGCATCATTATAGATTTTCTCACCAACTGGTGCCATAACAAATATTGTTAGTATTAATGCTAGTCCACTAATAACCTGGTTTGGCGGTGCTGTCATCGTCCCTAATGCTTGCCTTGTAAGGGATAAAACAATAGACATTTTAACGTAGCAAGTCATTGTAATGATAAGAGCGGGTAAAAATGAAAGTAGCGTTACAATAATAAAGATTTCTAAAGATGATGATAAATCTCCATTTTGACCAATCTTTAAATCTACTAATGGGGCAGCATATGCTTTTTCGCTGAGGGTAAGTGAGAGAGGAATTAATGAGAGTAAAGAAAGAGCAATTTTATTTTTCATTTTTAAATACTTCTCCTAATGCTTTGAATGAATCTTGATGATTCTCACCCATTATCTCTTTTTCCCATTTCGTTTCCTGACTCTCTATATGGCTTGCTTCTAGTTTTTGAAACCCTACACCATTTTGTCCATATGTATATAAGAAATATTCTTTCTCTACCCTGATTACCGATAACCTTTGTCCAAATCCCATCTGTATGCCGTCATCTACTACTTTAATATGTTCACTTTTCTTCATTCCGGCCCAAGTTCGGTTTTTCGCTTTTTTAGTGATAAACCAAATGAGTCCGAAAAGAATAGAAAATATAATAAAGATATTAATAAAATTTAATAACATTTTCCGTTCCCTACTTTACTCTAGTCTTCCAAACGTGAAGGTGCTAGCCTTTCGTCTGAAGGTAAAATTTCTGCAAGTCTTACACCAAAGCTATCATCAATTACAACGATTTCTGCTTTCGCTACAACTCTATCGTCCACAACAACATCAACAAATTCTCCGGCAAATCTGTTTAATGGAATTACTTCACCTTCTGACATTGCAAGTACTTCTTCAAACTTTTTAGTAATGCTAGCAAAAAGAACCCGTACAGGAAGTTCCACATCACCTAGTTTTTCAATTTCTTTTAGGGAAATTTCTTTATTAGTTTGGTTTTCTAATTCTTCTAATATTACTGGATTAACATCTTTAGTGTTATCTTGATTATTGTTTTCGTTTGTCATTACGTCCCGTTAACCGGTTCCTCCCTTCTTAACTATCTTTAGTTGGTTCTTCTATAAACTTCTCTTTAACTTTTTGTATCTTTTCTTCTTTTCCTTCAACTTCTTTTGCCATCCCAATGATTTTAACAGCTGCTTTTCCTTCTTTTGAACCGATTTTTCCTATAAATTTATCTTTTCCTCCAAATTTACATTTAACCGGCTGGTCAATTGGATTTAATATCAGGGTGTCGCCCTTTTCTAAACTTAAAAGCTCTTCCACAGTTAGTGAAATAGTACCAAGCTCTACCTCTAAATTACCCTCGAGTTGTAATAAATGATCTCTTAGGTAAAAAATTTGTTCTGCCGGAGTTTCCGTTTTACGATTTTTAAGAACATTATCTGTATTTAAGCGTTCGATATAACTTTCTATAGATAGGTATGGGATAACAATCTCCATAGTAGAATACTCAGTACCTATTCTTACGTCGAATGTTATGACCGCGACCATATCTTGTGGAAGTGTTATTTTTGCATATTGAGGGTCTGTTTCAGTGGTATAAATGGAGTATTCGAAGTCCCACACGTTTTTAAATGCTTCTTGCAACGGTGGGTATAAGTGATTCTCAATAAGATGTTCTGCGGTGATTTTTTCAAATTCAGTTATGCTTTTTTTAACCTTCTCAATTTTTCCAAATCTACCGCCGGTTTGTTTTGCGTGAACTCGTAGTAAGAAACCGACATCAAATTGTATTATAATTTGTTCTTTATCATCAATGTTAGTAACGCAAAAGATATGTTCATCTTTCTCTTTTTTCTCTAGATACTCAGAAGCAAACGGCAACTGATCAACCTTTTTCACTTCTATTTCAGTTGGCATTCTTAGAAATCCTGATAAATCTGTTGCATAGTTACGTGCAAAAACAGTTAAAATAGAATCTAAGCTTCTTAGATTTTCAAAACTAAATTTATCCGGACGATCAAAATCATATAGGCTATAACTTTGCTCTTTTTTATTTCCCATTTTATCACCTCATTAAATTTCAAGAACCATTGAGACCTCTTCTAATTTATATGGTTTAGTAAGAAATCTTTTCACTCCCATTTCCATAGATTTCTTAATATTCTCATCTGTTAGATGACTTCCACCACAAATTATTACTTCTACTAGTGGTTCAATTTCTCTTATTTTCTTTAAGATCTCAAGACTATCTTCTTTTTTCATTTCAAAATCTAGGAAGATATATTCGAACTCTCTATTCTTTTTTTTGCTGTCAGTTAAAGTTTCAATTACTTCCTTACCATTTTCTGCTTCTAGGATAATAAATTGACTAAGCTGATCCAATATGTTTTTTAACATCGCTCTACTATAAATTGTTTCATTGATTATCAGGATTCTTGGGTACAAGTTCATCTTCTCCTTTCATTATTATTGTTTTTTCTAATCTTAAATTCATTTCGCCGTCTGTATTTCTTAAAATGTGGCCGATACCGAACTGACGATTGTTTACATAGACCTTTAATTGGTTAACTATTGAGTCTTCTAGTTTAAGCGTTGTTCCTTTACGCCATAATAAGATTTCATCTACCGTTTTCATTGTTGTTCCAACTTCAACAATAAGATTAACGTCTATATCTTTTAACCATTTTGGATCACGATTTTTATTCATTTTCCACACACCTTTTGGCTTCAATAATTGCCGCCTTTATAATGTTAACTTTATATCTTTCAATCAATTTATTTATTTCTTCTTCAGTTTCAATTACTGTGAAGGTTTGTCCACCTTCCATTAATAGGTTATACCCCATCAATGATTTTTCGATTGAAATGATTTTATTATGATTCAATAAATATTTCGTAGAATCTGGCTTAGTTAAATAAATCATATATACCTCCTGTACAAGGAAACTTCTTTAAATTCTTTTCAAGTATTTTTGTATTTACCTTTAAAAAGCACTAGAGGAAAACCTCTAGTGCTTTTATCTAATTAGACCGATTGCAACGTTAGATATTTCATCGCTGACACGGATGTTTTTAGAGTTTGCAGTATATGCTTTTTGATAAAACATCAATTCAGTTAATTCTTTAGAAATATCTACATTCGAACTCTCAAGAGAACCAGCTTTAATTGTTCCTTTATTACCTAATCCAGAAGCACCTATTTCTGGTTCACCTGAACTCGCACTCACGTTATATAAATTTTCGCCTTGTGCTTGTAAGCCTGAAGGATTTGCAAAAGTAGATACTGCTACTTGTCCAATCTGTTTAATTGAACCATCGCTGAAATATCCATAAATCAATCCGCGGTCACCTATGTTATATCCTCTTAAAGTTGCAGCTGGGAAACCGTCAGATTCAGTTACGCTTAACTTACTATCGGCTGCTACACCTGTTAGAGCTGAAAAATCAACATTAATAGACATACCTTTTCCAGTAGTTTGAGGTACGAAATCGACTTTAGCAGTTCCATTTGGACCGTTACCAGTTGCTTTACTAATTTGTCCAGAATTGTTATATTCAACAGTTCCGACTTCAGCAACTTGGAATTTAGCAACTGAAGGAGCACCACCAGATTTATAGCTAATTGTAAACCAATCATTTTTGCCATCATTTAGTGTTACTTTTTGGTCGTTGTCAGAAACATTTTTTGTTAGAACAGCATTACCGTCAGGATCTCTTAAAGTAATATCTACTGTTCCAGCAACAGTTCCGGCAGCAGTACTAATTGTATACTCACCTTTTTTCACTGAATTTGCAATTTCACCTGAAGGTTGGAATACAGCGCGTTCTATACTCTTTGATTTTACGAAATCGTCAGCTGGGGAAATAATATATGTATATACATTTGGAGCTTTATTTGTTTTGATGAAGTTAACATCTAAATCGTGTTTTGCACCTAATGAGTCATAAGTTGCAATTTGTGTTCCTATAACCTTACCTGTTTCATCAGTAGCGTTTAAGTTACCTGCAACTTTTGCAGAAGTGGATTCTACTGGGTCTGAAACTTGATTTAGATTGATCTTAATTGGGGATACACCTGCACCTGTATTGATTTTTCCTGTGTTAGCATCTGCATTCCATCCTAGAACATACTGGCCACCTGTAGTTACTAGACTATTATCAGATGATAATTCGAATGAACCATCACGAGTATATAGTTTGTTTTGACCGTTCGCATCACCTACTACGAAATAGCCTTCACCTGAAATGGCTAAATCTGTAGAACGACCTGTGAAGAATACACTACCTTGAGAATGGTCAATTGCCACTCCCTTCATTCTAGCACCGTTACCTAGTTCAGTAGGGTTAATACCAGAATATTGTCCGTTCGGAGAAGTTGCAGCTTTATATTGTTGATAGTATAAATCTTCGAACATTGCTTGCCTAGCTTTATAACCGCTAGTTCTTGAGTTTGCTATATTATTACCTGATACGGATAAACCGTCAGACATTGCTTTCATACCCGCTATACCTTGATAAAATGATCGCATCATTTTTAAATCACCTCGTTATAAAAAGAGAAAAAAACTATTATTTATGTATATTTAATACTGGGAAGCCCCAGTAATTTGATTAACATTGAAAGATTGACCGTTCATAAATTCAAAAAAGACTCCATCTTTAGTATTTCCAACAGATAATACTTGGCCCTCAACATCTCCTTTATCTGTCTTTACTTTTACTTGTTTACCGATAAGGTCTAAGTATTTACTAATTGGATTAACTCCAGCTTCTTTTTGAACTAACTCTTCTACTGCCTTTTTCATATTCATTGTGTTTTGAATCATAGTTAATTGGTTTAATTGTTGCATCATTTCACCATTATTCATTGGTTCCATAGGGTCTTGGTTCTGCATTGATTGAAGGAATAGTTTTAAGAACCCATTTTCGTCTAATAGACTCGTATCTTTCTTTACAGCAGCCTTTGTATCTCCAGATTTAGTTTCAGTGGGTAATCCACTCATAGCTTGAAATTCAGTAGGCATAGAATCAATTGTGTTTTCCATCTTTGTTGTCACCTCTTTCTTGTTGTTCTTCTTTTTGATTATTTTTTTGCTTCTGTCCATCCTCACGCTTAATATCGACCTTTATTTCTATCCCTTTTTCACCCATTTCACTTTGGACTTCAGCTAATATATGGTCTAGCCTATCTCTCATATTGTCAGTTACGTTTGCTTCAACAATAATTAGGCTCCCTTTCTTCTCTACTACTATTCTTAGCTCCTCTTCTTGTTCCTTTAATATCATAGATACTTTTTGCTTGTTTTCGATACGGAAATCTGTCAATTTATTTATTTCATCTTTAAAACTATCTATCCAATCATCGATCTTCATCTGAGTTTTTTTTGAAGTGGTAACTTGCCAGTTTGTATTATTTATCACTACATTCTGTTCTTTTGGTTCTATTGATGATTCTTTCTTTCGAAGTTTTTTTAGCTCATCAAAAATGTCTTCCTTTATGACGTCCTTATCTTTTTCAACTTCCTTATGTAATTGCTTGACTGGTGATGAATTAGACTCGCTTTTTCCATTCATTACTTTTAAAATAGATATTTTGTTATCTACTTCTAAATTTGGATATAAAACTGTATCAATAACATCTGAAATGTTTACTTTTTGATTTAGTGCTGTTTCTAAATTGTTGATCAACTGTTTCAACTCAGATAAATTTAATTTAATATCTGTTTTTAAATGGTATGTATCTTTTTTCTGCTCAAATATGGGTTCATTTATGTTTGTTTTATTTTCGGTCTTATTGTTTTTTTGTTGTATTAGCGGAATTAATAAATCATTAATTACTATTTTTGTTTTTTCACTATCTACACTTTTATTTTTAGAGTTTATTAGATTAGTAACTTTCTCTTTAGATAGCGAATATACTGTTTCTATGGCTTTTTTAGATGCTTCAGGATGTATTTTGGTTTTATTTTTGTTGAATATCGCTTCAAAAACATCTAGATTTTTTTTGTTTTTATTTAAATGTTTTTTTGAGACTGCAACAAGATTATTTATATCGTTTGGAATTCTCAAACGTTTCACCTTCTCTCTCAATATAACGTTTTGAAATCATATCGTTTTGGATTTGTATGTATTCTTTTCTGTTGTTCAGCTCTTCTTTCTCTTTTTCCTTTTTTTCTTTTTCTTCAACAATTTTTTCTCTTCTATTTTTAATTCTTAAATACTCTTGCTTTAATATTTTTATCTCATACTCAATTTTTTGGATTTGAGCTAAAACTCTCTGTTTTTCCGAGTAGTCAATTTGTCTGTTCATATAAATAATGGAGGGAGAGATTCTTTTCTCTTCCTCCATTTCTTTTTTTACTAATTCTCGAAACTGGTCTTCTCTTTCTAAGTATTCTTCCAACTTTAATATCTTGTTGTGTTTTTCTTTCAACATCATCTCAAGCTTAATTTCTTCCCGCTGCACTTTAATAAGGGCTAAATCATATATGTTCTTCTTCATCTTTTTCTCCTAACTCACAATTTGCTCCATATTAACAAGTGTGTCTGTCATTTCATAAGACTCTTTAATATCCTGTTTTAAAAATGCATCAATTGCTCTGTGCAGGTGTACTGATTTGTCTATTTCAGGATCTTTTCCTTTTTCAATTAGTCCTAAATTGTATTGATCTTCAATTTCTCTATATATACTTATATATTTTTTCATTTGTCTTGCTACTTTCCAGTGAGTATCGTCAACAATGTCTTGCATTACCCGTGATACAGAAGATAATACATCGATAGCAGGAAAATGGTTTCTATCTGCTAGTTTCCTAGACAATACAATGTGTCCGTCCAAGATACCTCTGGCCATATCTGGTATTGGTCCATTTAAATCGTCGTTTTCTACTAGAACTGTATATATACCTGTAATAGATCCTTTATCGTTATTACCTGAACGTTCCAGTAAACGTTGTAAACTTGGTTCCATTCCTAGAGTTCTACCTCCAGCTACAGGTATATCGCCATTTGCAATATCTAATGTTCTTCTAGCTTGTGCATACCTAGTTACAGAATCCATCATTAGAAGGACTCTCTTTCCTTTATCCCTGAATTCCTCAGCAATTCTAGTCGCTAACTCGGCTGCCTTTATTTGCATTAAAGGGGATTCGTCAGATGTAGCGGTAATAACCACTGAACGTTTCATTCCCTCTTCACCAAGTTCTTTTTCAATAAATTCGCGTACTTCTCGTCCACGTTCCCCAATTAAAGCAATTACATTAATTTCTTCAGTAGACTCTTTCGCCATTAGTCCTAATAGTGTTGATTTACCTACCCCAGAACCTGCAAAGATAGCAATTTTTTGACCTCTTCCTATTGTTAACATTCCATCAATTGCTTTAATTTTTGTTTGGATGGAATTCTCTATTCTCTTTCTTTTTAAAGGGCTAGGAATTTTACTTCCCATTTCCCATTTGCTTATATTTAAAAACCTTTTACCACTTAAAGGCTCTCCAAATGCATTTAGAATGTTACCTAATAAGTCATATGGATCTTTTGGTAGTTCTATATCCTGATTTGTAGGATATAGTTTCTCACCTATTGTTAATTTTTGTCCGTATGTTAACGGCATTAGGGTCGTTTTGTTGTTTTTTATTCCAACTACTTCATACTTTGCGCCAGTATTTCTATTTTCGAAAACAGACCCAATCGATATGACTGGGCCCTTTGCTACTACGAAGTTTTCGAGTACTTCTTCTACAAAAGCTGGTTTAGAAATAAGTGTGGTATTCATTATTGTGTTTTTAAGGTTAGCTAAGGAGGTCATTTTGTTTTACCCACTCCTCAATAATTTTTTTCAAGTTCTCAATTTTATTTTTTAAAGTGGAATCAATCCATTCTGTTTCTGTTTCAATCATTACCTCTAACTGAGACAGGCTTGGATCAGCTATCCATTCTATCTGACGATCGTTCCATTCTTGCTTCGATATTTTATTCTTCACTTCAGGATTTACTCTAATCCAGATCGTTTTACTCTTATCGTTTACTTCTTTCATTGTTTCACGAACCAAGTTTTTAACTTCATCTTTTTCTAGATGAATTTCTCTTGCTATGATCTTTTTAACGGAAGCCATAAGGATTTCTACAATATCTTCTTCGTTTTTGCTAATCCATTCACTTTTTTTATTCTCTAGCTTTTCTTCCTGAGAAATCATATAGTTATTTGCCTTTAAATATTGTTCCTTTACCTTTTCGAATTCTTCTTTCCATTCTTTACGAACCGTAATCTCAACTTCTTCTCTAACCTCAGCAAGTGCTTCTTCCTTCGCTCTACTATAACCGTCTGTATAAGCATTTGTTCGGATTGCTTCAGCATCAGCGTTTGCTTTAGCAATCTCACGCATTCTATATTCTTCTAATTCTTCAGTATAAGCATCTAATTTCTTTTTAGATGTTTTATCAATGTACGCTTGCTGAGATGAAGAAATATGTTCATCTATATGGATAGCTTCGTCATTTTGTTTTACGCTTTTAATAATTTTTTTATTAGAAAATGACATCGCCGCCACCTCGATCAATTACGATTTCTTTGTTGCGTTCAAGCTCTTTTACGATATTCGCAATTTTTTGTTGCGATTCTTCAGAGTCGTCACGTCTAATCGGTCCTAAACCTTCAAGTTCCTCTTCTAAGATATCTTTACGCTGCTGCGGGAAAGAAGACATAATTTTTTCCCTTAATTCTGGACTAGCTGTTTTAACTGCTTTCGCAATAAGCTCGTTATCAGTAATAACAGAGAATACTTTTTGTAATGAACGTGAATCCAGTACACCAATATCTTCGAAAACAAATAAGTTATCTTTGATTTTTTTTGCTAAATCTGGATTTTTCTCTTCCATACTTTCAAATAAAGTTCTTTCAGTAGAACGGGTTACGTTATTAAGAATGGAAACGATATTTTTAATACCATTTGTTTCTGGAGAGGCATCTGAGAAATTAAGGTTTTGAATTTTTTTGTTTAAGTAAGCTTCCATTTTGGCAATTAAAGCAGGGTTTGTTTGTCCCATTTCAGCAATACCTTCTGCTACATCTCTCATTTTCTCTTTAGGTAGTGAAGATAGTAGGTCTGCTGCCATATTTGGTCTCATATACGTAGCCATAAGTGCGATAATTTGTGGTTCTTCGTTTAACATTAAAGTAACGAATGGAGAAATATCTTTAATTGATTTAAGTGATTCAAATAGGTTGCGTTCATCATTGAATAGACCTTGTAATATTTGATGCTGTTCGTCTTCTGAAAGAAATCCTTCCATTATCTGCATTACGCGTTCTATTCCACTATCTACTAATCCTGACGGGTTTCCTTTAAGGATTTGGACGTATTCTGTGATAGCTTTTTCTACTTGAGCGAAATCATCTACTTGTAATCTCCCTATCGCCTTTAATACTTCTCTTTTTTCACTGTCCTTTAAATGTTGGAATACTTCTCTTGCTGTTTCTAAAGGTACAAAACCTAGAAGTATTGCGGCTTTTTCTGATCCTGATAATTCTAAATTCAAATTTTCTCCTCCTATACAATAGGCCGACCATTAAGGTCGGCCTATCATCATTTTTTCAGTAATTTACTTATTACATCTGCTGTTTCTTTAGGATATTTATTTGCTACATCGCTTGTTAACTTACGTAAATCTGTTTGTTCTTTGTTCCACTCAATATTAAATTGTCCGCCCATAGATTCCATATTTTCTTCTTTATTAGTTTCAAGATTTATCTCTCTATCTTCAATGTCAATGCTTTCAGTTACGTCGTTTGGAATTTCAGTATTTTGTTGTTCAATAAGGATTTCCTCTTCTTCCAACAGTTTCTCTTTTTTCTTTTTAGAGCGCAGAACTAATATAATAATAGTAATGATTAGTCCTAGTACTAAAACTCCAACTAAAACATATGCATACCAAGGTATTTTATCGAAGAAGCCTTTCGTTTCCTTCGGTTTTGTTACCTTTTTATCTTTTACTGCAAATGCTTTCTGTGTAACTTTTACAGAGCCATTCTGATATACCGCTTTATCGTTTGCTACACGTTGAACTTCTCCAGTTAAACCTGAAGCTACTGCTAACATTTCTTCTGCATCGATTAACTCAGGTTGAGTAAGATTAGCATTATCAAACCATACCGCAATGTTAGTATTACGTAACTCAGGATGCTTTATGATTTTCTCAACGGTTTCGCCAACAGCAAAGTTTTCAATTAGACGATCTTTATCTTGAGCACTTAACACTTTCGTATTTTGATCGTTTTGGATCTCATAACGTGGTACCTCTCCGTTTTGATCCGTACCAGGTACTTGTACATTATCTCCTTCTACTTTTCTATCTCTATCTTTCTGCTCATCTTTCGATAACAGAGTTCCTTGTGGGTCGTACTTTTTAATATTTCGTACAATCTCATCGAAGTTTATATCAACATTTACAACAACTTTAACTCTGCCATACACCGCTGAAAGTGCATTGCTTAATTCATTTTCTAGTTTTTTCTTTGTTTCTTCTTGGATTTGTTTTTGTTTAGAAAGATTAGATCCTTTTCCTTCACTTGAAGATAATAGATTTAAATCTTGGTCCACAACTTGTACATCACTTGGCTCTACATCGCGAATAGCTCCAGCAACATATACCTGAACTGCTTTTACTTGTTCTGGCTCAAGAGAAAATCCAGGTTTTAGTTTTAATCCAACAGAAACACTTGTTTTCTTGTTATCCTTTTCAAAGATACTCTTATCTTCTGGTTTCGGTAATTTTACATCCGCACCCTGAATAACATCAAACATTCCTTCTAATCCCTGATTTAATTCTTCTTGTAAAGCGTTTTGATATTGTACATCCTTATCGTATTTGGTACTACCAATACTTAAGTTATTGAAAGATGCTAGTCCTCCTGCTGAACCACCTTTAGGCAGGCCTTCAAGAGCTAATTCCTTCTTTAACTGGATAACATCTCCGTCCACCATCAAAGTCTTTGTATCAGTTTCATACTTGTATTCTATTCCTTTACTAGAGAGGAATTTTTCGATTGCAGCTTGATCATTGCCTTCTATTCCAGTGTATAGGGCTTGGAATCTATTAGGCATAAAGAAAGTGAAAAACAAAAAGATTACTAAAGCTAATCCAATGGTTCCGGCAGCGATTTTTATAGGAGTCCCAACACTCCTCCACTTTTCTTTGAGAATTTGGATTCGTTGGTTCATTAGATCACACCTTATTTAGATTAGATTTGCATATTAAATAGTTGGTTAACACCTTGAACTACTTTATCTCGCGCAGAACTAGCAAAAGACATTTGTAATTCGGCCTTTTGAAGAGCTATTAATGCTCCGTGCGAATTGTCAGAGCGTCCCATTATAACGTCTGCCATTTGTGTTTTAGAATCCACTTGCGTCTTATTCATTTCTACAAATGAATCTAAAATTTGATTAAAAAGTCCACCATTAACCTTTTCTTTTTCTGATGAAATACCTAAATCTTTATCTACTCTATTTTCAATAGAAGAAGATATAGGTATTGGGCTTTGATTTAAACTAATAATGTCCAATTTCCTAAACCTCACATTTCATAAAACTAAACTCTACCGATCTCGTGTTCTTTTTCCATCATTTTTTTAGAAGCACTTAATACAGTTGCATTTTGTTCATAACCGCGTTGAGACATTAGTAAATCTGTCATTTCAGAAGTAACATTTATTTCAGGGTACTCTACATATCCTTCTTCATTAGAGTCCGGATGTTCAGGGTCATATACTAATCTAGTATTATTATCTTGAACGATTTGTTTTACTTGTACACCGTTCCCGATTTCCTGATTTAAAATGTCATCAAATTTTTTCTTCTCTTCAAAAACAACTGTTTGTCTCTTGTATGGACCGCCACTGTTTGTTCGAGTGGTATTCATATTCGCTAAATTATTACTTATGGCTTCTGTCCATTCTTTATTTGCAGTCATTCCTGCACCACTAATATCTAATACTGAAAACATTCCTGCACCTCCAGTTAGCGACCAATCGCTAATTTATGTAAAGAAAACTCCTTGTTTACCGCGTTAACACTAGTTGAGAAAATAAAGTTATTTTTAAGCATTTTAATCATCTCTGCGCTTGTATTTACATTATTCCCATCTATTCTTGCGTTACCATTACTTTCAATGGTCTCTTGGTAATTAGGGATGCTCAGGGGAGATGATTGGTTTGATATATGCTTTTCATCACCCGTTTGTAACCTTAAATGCATTTCTTTTTCGAGTACTTGTTCAAAACGAAGAGTTTTAGTTTTATATTCTGGAGTATTAAAATTCGAAATGTTATCCGCTATTACTTTACGATTCGTAGTAGAGTAGTCCATAACATCATTGATAAAAGGTATAAAATCTCCAAACATTATCTGACACCCCTTTCATAAAAAAAAGACGGGTTTCCTCCTCTTTATTCTCAAGCTTTTTCTTTTCTCCTTATTTTTTTATACGTAAAAAAACAGAGGGACGCTTATTCGTAAAGCATAAATGTCCCTCTGTTTCTATTAAACGAATCGTCTTGAATTATTTTCTCTTTAAGTGCTTCGGATAATTCTTTAAGTAATTCAGATAACTCCTCATCTTTTTCAATTAACCACAGGATAACCTTGTTTCTATCAGGCTCTTTATAAGAATAAATCCATTCAGTTCTTTCAGCAATAAGGGCGTTATACGTTTCTTTATCTGCTTTTATAATAGATTCTTTTAACTTGTCGTAAAACTCTACTGCTGTAGCATTCATTTTAATCCCTCATTTCTGAAAAACCTTCTAATAAGTCATTTATTACAGGTTCAGTCATTTTTATTTGTTCTAAACAAAATTCTATATCATCCGATTTATCAATTATTGACTCAAATACTTCGATCATCCATTGATAATGCAGGGAAACCCTATCAACCGTAGGATTTTCAGTATCTCTATTCAGCATTAAATCAAGTTCTTCTAAGATATGTATTGAATTATTTAATCTTAAAACATACTCTTCAATATCATTATTTTCTAGAAGTTTAATTGCGTTCTTATTATTCAAGATAATTTTCCTCATAAATTTTATAACAATTTGCTTTGGTTCGAAGGAAGCATATCCAGTAGTACCGTAATAATTTGCGTTCATTTAGATACCCCTTTCTATTTATTTTTATTTATCGTTATTTGACATACCTAATTGAGCCATTAGGTATTGGTTTTGTTGGTTCATACCGGCCATCATAGTTTCGAAAATCGCGTATTTTTTAATAATTGCTTTTTGTTGTTTCTTAAAATTAACTTCAAATTTATCTATTGTAGCGGTAATCCTTTTAATCCTTGTATCTAAACCATCAATTTCTGTTTCAATCATACCTTTAGCCTTCGTATAGCGATCTACTACATCGTAAAGTTTTCCACCGAATCCTTCTTTACCAGCTATCATATCCGTTGCTTTTTTAGGCGATTCAGCATACATCTTTTTAAATTTGTCTTGATCAAAGGAGATGGTACCATTTTTCGCATCCTTATCTAAGCTAATCCCTAATTCGTATAGCATTGTACCTGATTCCTTGACAGAGAACAGCAAGTCATTCATTTGCTTTTTTAACATTTTTGGAAGTTGCTCACCCTGAAAGAATCCTTTTTCCCCCGATACTGAGTTTATATCTTTAAGTACTTTGTTATAACCATCTACTAATTCTTTTACTTTTTTCACAACATCGTCCACTGACCGTTCAACACTAAAATCAATATTCCCTTTGGTTTCCTTTGTTAAATTAATAGTAATTCCATCAATTTCACTGTACGTATTTGTATCGCTTTCCATTTTAATTCCGTTGATTGTAAACTTAGAACCGACAGCTTCTTGTAATTGATTTTTCACTATACCTTGGCTTGTGATTCCGAGTTTTTCCCAAGCAGCAGAGTTACTAAATTTAAGCTCATTCGTTTTCCCTGTCTCTTTTGAAGTTAATACTAATTTGTTATCAATAACAACGGCATCCGTTTTAAAGCCACCGTCATTAATGGTTTTTGCAATAGCTTTCACATCCATATCTGCGGTAATTTTTAAATCTTTTCCGTTAAGTTTTACTGTTTCATCTATTCCTAATGGGCCGTCGGCTTGTTTATCTCCCATTAATCTATGTTTTGTTGCAACCTGCTCAACACTAATAGAATAAGAAGCGTCTAGCGCATCACCTTTTGCTGTAATACTAACAAATCCTTCTTCAGACATCTTTACTGCTTTACCATCAGTATTCAAATCCTTAACTTGTTTTACGATATTGTTGAAGTTTGTTAAAGATGATTTAAATGAATTCCAGACTTGTTTTTCAGTGTCTAATGTTTTTTGTTTATCTACATAAGGTTTTTGTCTTAATTGCATTATTTTTAGTTCTGCTTCAATGATTGCTTTTGTATCCCATTGAGAACCTAATCCAAAAATCTGCAATCTATCGTCCATTTGTGTAATTTGACCTTTATCAAAAATACTAGCCATTTACATCCCTCCCTTTGATATGTTTTTAAATATAATCAAGAATTGAATTTTTCATCATATTTACACTACTTTTTATTGTTGCTTGCATAATGTTTTGCGTATACATAAAGTCAGATATTGCATCTGCCATATTTACATCTTCCGTTTCTTGTTTTTTTAATGAAAGATCTGTTTTAGTTTGATTGTATGCATCGCTAAGTAGTTCAATAGATTGTAATTGCACACCAATTTTAGAGCGGTTATCTATAAAGTCGCTTTTCGATTTGTCAAAGTCTTTTAATGTCGCTTCTATTTTAGCTTGATCGTTTGATCTTAGAGCATCCCTAACTTTAACCAACTCTTCTAGAACAGGAATAAACACTTTATCTGCTGATTGAGACACAGTTGCCTCCATTTGTTCCGAAACTCTTATTTTCATATCTCCGTTGTTTCCGTTATAAGTAAAGTTTGTACCGTCATAACTTATTGGAGTAGTATTTAGCTTTTCGCCACTAAACATTTGTCTGTCTAAATGTTGCGCATTAGCAAAGCCTAAAATCTGCTTTATTGTTTCTTCTATTCCTTGAGCCATAACCTCTCTATCTTCCTTGGAGTATGTATCGTTGGCTCCTTTAACAGCTTGTTCTTTCGCCTCGTCTAACGAATTAATAGTTTTATCAAATGTCATATCCATAAACTCTAATAAACTTTTAGCATCATTTACGTTGTCATTAAATTGGTCAATTCGACTTTCAGTTACTTTAATTAACATTGATCTATTTACTCGAACAGGGTCATCACTAACTCTATTGAAGATCTTCCCTGTTGCAATTTGTTCTAATTTTTTATTACTTTCATATTGCATATTACTTATACGATGTTGTGTCATTTTAAACTTTTCGAAACTAGATACTCGCATTTAAACACCCCCTGAAAAAATAGAGAAAATACCTATAGTATAGAAAGTAAATCGTTTAGCATTGAATCTACTATTTTTAAAGTTTTTGCATTAGCTTGGTAATACTTTTGGAATACCATAAGATCAGTCATTTCCTCGTCAGTACTAACACCTTGTATTTCTTGTCTTTGACTTTCCATTGCTTGTTGTACATCTACGTGAATCAATTCACTTTCTCTTGCAATATTTAAATCAGATGCTAATCGAATCGTATAACCTTGGTAATAATTTATTGGTGATTTACCATCCATAAATGGTTTACTCTTTAAGTCAGCAAGTGCTTTTCCTATGTCAGCGTTACCTATAACACCCTGTTTACCTGAAAGGGCTAATTTATTGGGGTCATCGATTAATTCGCTGTTAATCTCTATTGTTCTAATGTCGCCACCCTTGAAAAATTGCACACCTTTCGAACCCTTCAAGTCATATCCTGATTCTTGTAAGGTATTTACCTCATTAATAATGTTCTTTACAAGTTCATTAAGTTCTTTTTCATATTTAGGTATGTTAACATCCCTTGCCTCGATAATTCCTGCTAGAGAACCCGATTTCGGCTTAAATTCAATATCTGATGCAGCTAATACCCACTTGTCTGTAGATGGTACATACATTGCATCAATATTGTATTTATTCTTCCCAGATAATAATGTCGCGTTACCTACTTTGATCTCCATATTCATTGGAGATGATTTATGAACAACCTCTACATCTATATAACTTGAAAGTTCATCAAGGTATTTATCCCTTTCATCCATTAAAGCGTTAGCCTTATCTGAATAAATGTTCTCCATTTTTTGATTCACGTTTGCTATTTTACTTATCAATTCATTAACTCTTTCAACTTCTGTAGTCAATTTTCTATCTGTTTGGCTCTTAACCTCATCAAGTTGATTTGCAACACCTCTGATTTTTTCCGCAAACATTTTCCCTGCATATGCAGTGTTTAATCTATATGAGCTTTGTTCTGGATATTTACTTGCCTCTTCAAATGAATTGAAAAATCCATTCATTAAATCAGAAATTGAGTTTTTACTTGTTTCGTTATATATAGTTTCTACATTTGAAAGTACATCTTTTATTGCACTATGATATCCAATAGTGCCTCCTTCAGTTCTTGATTGTTGGATAACTAATTCATCTCGAACTCTAGTAATCTGTTCTATTGAAACGCCTGTACCTAATTGAGCGTTAATTCCAGATACACCAGCTGGATAATTACTTGCATTTGCTTCAACTCTTTGGCGTGCATAACTCGTATTATGTGCATTGGCGATATTGTTTTGTGCAACTTGAATCATCTTTTCGCCAGCTCTTAGACCTGATAAAGGAATGTAAAAATTTAAACCCATAAGAGATCACCCCTTAAATAAAAAATTAAAACTCTTTGTTTAATAACATTGGTCCACCTTGGCCTTGTTGTTCTCTTTCAGCTGTATTAATTATGAATTCCACAGTATTAGATTTTACCTGACTAACAATTTCTGCATATTGAATGTTTCGTTTTAGATTAAAGTGAAATTGACCAATATTGGTTGTCATTTTATCTACTTCTTTTTCAACAGCATTTTTTTCATCTATATAAGGAAGAATTTCTAGTAATTTTTCTATCCTTCTATTTTCTTCAGTTAAACCGAGTGCTTTAGCTTTATCCCTTACTAATAGTATTAGTGTTTGTTCTATTTTATTTTTTTCTTCAAAAAGGCTGTTAGATTGTAATTCTAACTCTTTTCTTTTATCGTAATTTTTTTCTTTTAGAGCTTCATATATTTGATTAGTTACTTCCGCTAAATCGGAATAACTTTTAGATAAATTTTGAATTAGTTCTATAATCTCTCTCATATTTCTTCCCCCGTTTCTAAAAAGGTTTTTATTTTTAAAAATAATTATGTAACCCTTCAATACCTTTCGTTCTTTCCGGATATATTTTTCCCTTTAATTTTAAAAGTCTCCTCTATTTATATTAGAAGAGACTTTATTGTCAAACGATTAATTCAAAAAGCATACCTTGTATCTCACCAGTGAGTTGTAGAATTTCTAATCTACCCATTTGACTGTTAACCAATTTATCAGTTAATTCGTCTACTTTGTCATCAACCGCTTTTATAACTTGTATCTTTTTTGAGTAAAATGTGCCATCATTCATTTTATGCTCTTTTAAGTAAATATCGTTATTTACGTAGTAATCCAAAAACTTTTTCACAGATTCCTTATACATATCTAAGTTATCCTGAGTAATATCTTGTTCTAGCTGGGTTTTCATTTCTTCTAAAGACTTAATCCATTCTTCGAGGGTACGAGTTCTTTCAGTTCCCTCGACTTCTCCTGTCTTTAGTGCTTCTTCAAATTTATCGGCTTTTTCTTTCATTTCTAATGGATTTAATTGTTTTGTCTCTACAATATGCTCTATTTTTCCCAGCAGTAGTTCATTTGGCATTCTTATATCCAATACTTTCACCTCAATTATTATATTTATTAATGATTTACTACTAGTTAGCTAAGTTCCTACTTTTAAGTGAAAACGAGTAAATTGGTAGAAAGCATTTAAAATAATTCAAATCCGGTGGTCCCTACATTACCTGAACCCACGTTTAATAATTTGATGAACGTAATACAAAAAGATGTTAATAAGTTCAAAAGAACCTTTTAACATCTTTTTGTTTACATTCACCTGAAAGATTTTTCACACAATTTATTTCACTCAAATAATGTTACATCTCTCCCGGATTCATCTATATATCCAAATTCTTTGAATGTGTTCTTGATATCTTCAAGATTTTCCGTTGATTTAAAATAAATATATGGACTATTTATTTCAAAAAACTTTGGTTCAATCGAGTATTTTGGATTACCCTTTATCATTTTTTTAATTTTAGATTTAATTTCATATATCTTCGTTACGTTAGATGACTCATAGAATCCTAATACGTATTCTTTCTCAATATTTGTATTTTCTTTCACTTCAATCTTATTGTGCTTATCATTATTCTTAAATTCACTTTCGTTTATCGGATAATACAATAATCCCATACAGGTAATAATTATTAGTACAAATAATACTAATATAATTATTGAAAAGGTTCTAATTTTCTTTACTTTATTTATCATTCTCCTGTTCATAAAACCTCCCTTATTGAAGCTGTTGATTTACTACTTATACTTTTTATTACCTTCCATTCCCACTTTTAAAATAATTGGGTTCCTCCACCGTTGCCGTCGTTTATATATTTTACTTTTCCGTATTCTACTAGATCTAAACGTATATTTTCTATTTTGTCTGTAGATTTAAAACCTATAAATAGATCATCTGGATCATAGGTTGTAAAATACATTGGTATGATGGTGTAATTTGAGTTGCCTTTCATAAGCTTCTTTATCTGATTTTTTATTGTTTTAATTTCTTGTTTGTCGGTACTTTCATACAATGTTAAACCGTACAATGCATTTTCCGCTTTATTTTTATCCATTACATTTTCAGTTGCTAAATCAGGATTCTTTTTAACTTTATCAGTTTGATAGTTATCTATATTTCTGAAACACGCATAGAGAAAGAGCAGAATTATTAAGACTAGTATTGAAAAACAAACAAATAATTTACTCTTTCTGGTTTTGATATTTAGTAAATCAAACATCCATTCACCTCCATATAGAATACTGCTATATCATTTGAAGGAACCTATTACAAACTCTAGAAATTTTGAAAACACTTCAAAGACTTCTTCAAACACGGACTTAAATAAATCTACACAGGCTTTTGAAGTAGTTTTAAGTAATTCTTTAATTTGATTTAAATAAAAACATACACCCACATACCTTGGTATTAGAATAATTCAGTTGAGTTACCAAGTTTTTGTATTTCACCATATTTATCTAAACTCTTTTTTACTTTTTCGATGCTTTCATTTGTTCTGAAAAATATATATGGGTTTGTAGTATCTATTTGTTTTATTTCTGTATCATAATTAGACGATTTCTCTATAAACTTTACAATTTCAACTTTCATTTTTTTTATTTCATTTATATTTAATTCTTTATTAAACGACAATATATAGCTGTTTCTTTTCGACTTGTTATCATCACCTTTATTATTAAGGTTAGTAGAATCTGATACTGCTTCTTTTTTTTCATTTAAATACTGTGTCCAAGCCTCAGATGTACTTAAATTAAAAACTACAAAATTTGCGATTATTATAGCTATTAAGCAAATAAACGAGTTATTTATATAATTTTTTAATATCTTAATTCCGTTCATATCATTCCTCCATTAAAAGAAACGTTGAACTATTTAAAAGAGCTCGTAACAAAATCTAGAAGTTTAGAAAACACTCCAAAGACTTCTTCAAAAACGGACTTAAATAAATCTGCAAAGGCATCTGGACTAGTTTTAAATAATTCTTTAATTTGGTTCAAATAAAAATCTACACCCCACATACCTTTAGATACTAAGTAATCTTTAAATAGAAATACGTCAGCGAATGTGTAATTTGTAAATACCCATAGCATTAAGGCCATTAAGACGACATACCTTATCCACGGTAAATCTATAGTGAATCTTAGTAGTAAACCATATGTAGCTGCTGATAAGACTAAGATTATAATGAAATATACCAAATGGTTACTTAAACCTATATGTGAACTTAACCATTCGAATGGAATTAAGCTAGCAAAAGTTCTATACATAAACATAATAAAGAATAACCAAAGTAATTTAACTGATAATCCTAATACAACAACTACCGCTAGAATGTAACCAGCTATTTTTGCTAATATCATTTGCATCCCCCACTTTCTTAGAGTATAATAATGCAAATTTTCCAGAAGTAAAGTTATATTTGGGGGTGATTTGTTTGATTCGATTCTTAAAAGAAAATAAATTAATTTTGTTTCTTTCAAGTACAGTTTTTATAGTATTAATTGTGTTAGCTGTTAGTTTAGTGTCTTACTTTACTAATAATGAAAAAGTGGAAGATGTGAGGGTGTATAATAAACCTGATAAAAATGATGAAAAAGGTGAGCCACTTCATAAAGACTATAATCCTGATATTAAAGAGCCTTTTGATGAAAATAAAAAATCTTATGCTGTTTCTGATCTAGTATTCTCTAAACCTAATGAGCATAAAAATGTTACTGTTGCTGGGACTGGTGCAACTCTTACAGCCGGAGGAAGTAATAATATATTAATTCACGCTTACGGTGGTTACTTATATACCAATTACTTACCTTCAAATGAAACATTTACAGTAGAGAAGTTTACTGATTATAGTAATATGGATTCATCTGGAAAATACATATTCTACTCTGAATACGTTGATCCAGTAAAAAAAGAAGAACAAACTTTACGAGTGTTTACTAAGGATGAATATCTTAGAAAAGAAGTTGGTAAGTTAGAGAAAGGTATGAAAATAAATAATTCGGTTTATTACAAAGGAATGTTTTTATTTAGTGCTTCGGACCTAGCTGGTACCAAACAAAAAGCAGATGTTGTTATTTCAGATACTTCAGTTTCTCAACCGGAGTATGATAAATTAAAAGGTCTACTAAATAGTCATCAATTTACATTATTTAAAGTATATAAAGACCATCTATATGGATTCGATAAAAAGTCACAATCCATTTATGAATTAACTGGTGGTAATCTAGTATTAAAAACAAAAGTTCCTACGCAATATCTACTTAATTTTGCTCCTTCAGAGAATAATATGGTACTTATCTATAATGATTTAAAAAATGTATTCTATACAATTAACGGTAAAGAATCTAAAGAATTACAAGATGCTACTTATCCAATATGGTTCGATGATAATCAACTTCTATTCCTAAAACAATTCAATTTACATATATTTAATATGAAGAAACAAGAATTGAAACCAGTGTTTTCAGGAGTTAGTAGTCTATATGTAGATAAAAATAGAATTTATATGCAGGAACAAAATTCAAATAGCATTAAAACAATCGACATATTAAATCGATAATAAAAAAGAGAGGATTATATCCTCTCTTTTTTATTTCTTACCTTCAGCAGCTAATAGGTTAAGAGCATCCTGTTTCTCAGATTTAAACCTTGGTCTACAACAGCTCCATCTTTCATATCTTCTGTCATAGATTTTTGTTATTATGTCTGCGTCACTCATACTTCTCCAACCATCAACGCCACCTAACGCTTCTTTAAATAGTGCAGTCTTACCTCCTAGATCGTGCGTTACATTATATCTATGTTGTGTCGAAATTGACCACCACATCTGTTGAACTGCATTGGATCTAGTATTAGGATCGAAACCGAATTTACTAATTGCTGCTTCGCGAACTGAATTATAGTGGGTTTCATATTGGAACTGATATTGAGCTTGGAAGAATCCATTTTTATCAGATTCATATAACGCTCTCCAAGCAGGACCAAATGAACCAATTACTCTCGGTACACTATGTAATTTCTCATAATATTGTGGGTAATGTTGACCTAGAAACTTCATAAAATCATCCATTGTACCAGTATTTTGAGGAACCTGATAAGAACCGCAACTCATTCCACCTGGGTCGCTTGCGTGGTGAACACACATACCTGGGTCACCGGAACTCTCATATTTCTCAGCTAAAGCACCTAAGTTCGCGCTCATAGGAGTAAACCCTGGCATAATAATCACTTCTCCGCCTTTAGCTTTAGCTTTCCAGCTAGATTTAAACTCGTTTGCGTGATTATTTGTTTTACCAACATCTTGAGGTGTTCTAAAGCTCATTTTGAATTGTGGATCTTCAGGGTTAACCCTTTCACCACAAATAGTTAATGCGCCACCAGTTAAATCTGCCCCTGAACCTTCAGCTACACTTGTACAAATTTCAAAGTGTAAATGATATGGAACTGCTGGCTGATTACCCGCTGCACCAATTAATTGTCCCTGTGATACTTGTTGGCCTTTTCTAACAACGATATCGTCAGCGTGCATATGCGCATACATTGAGAAGAAGCCACTACCGTGATCGATTAAGACTATTCCTCCGTATCCGCCGTTGTTTACACCTGAACTTACTACTGTTCCGCCTTTAGCAGCAAATATAGGAACGCCTGTCACACCTGCAACACCCATATCTATACCTTTATGGAACTCTGGTTTTCCGCCTAACATACGATTACCATAGCCATCTGCGAAATTCCACGTACTAGGAATCATTGGAACTAGCCAATCCGTACCCATTACACCCATTGGGCTAGAAGTCGATGGATATGCAGGGTATTTTTCTGAAAACTTCTTAAGGTATAATTCTTTCCATTTATTGAACTCTTTTTTAGAGTCCTTACCTGAGCCTTTGTCACCATCTAAACTTTTCAATAAAGAAATTTCATAAAATTTATCTAGAATTTCCGCTGTCTTAGGGTATTTAAAGCTGTCGCCTTTTTTATCCCCTACAACATTAATGTATTTATCTGTACCCATTGATTCTTTTATACCGTCTTCATCACAGTCTTCACCAATAAGGAAACATCTATATACTACTAATCTATAATTCATAAAGTAATGAGTGAAATTCTTTCTAAAATCTTTTTCTTCATTTTCTTTAAATTTAAAGAAGTTTATTAATTTTCCATCAAATAATTCTCTCGCATATTTATAGTTCGATGCGAAAGTTGTTTTTTCTAATCTTCCGCCCTTTACAAAATCTTTATCGCCGATTCCATATAAACTTAATGTATTTAGGTCGATACCTGCCATTACACGAATCCAAGTTTCTGCTTGGTCGTATACATCAGGGTCATCAGTTTTAACACCTGCTTCTTCTTTAGTTCTAAAGATTTCAGCGTCACCTTTATTTTTTAAGCCGTCATATACTTTTTTACGAAGCTTGTACATTTCTTCAGATAAGTCTTCCACCGCGTCTACATCAATTGGTGGCTTAGGACACGATACTTTCCCTAGAGTAACTGCCTCTGTAATTCCTCCTAATAAGGATCCACAGAAAAAAGCTGATACTACTGAAATGATAATTAATATTGGGAATACAATAAAAAAGAAGAATACTAGAACTGCAATTAATATTACTCTTATAATATTATTGCCATTAGATGCAGCCTGTTTGCCTTTGTTCTTAAGGAACCTTTTAGCAAATTCGCCTAGTACTTTCATCCACATAGGCTTCACCTCCTAAAACTTTCAAATATTATAGTGTTAATGCTTTTAATTTCAATAAAATAAAAAGAATAAAAAGCAAATGACTGCTTTTTATTCTTCTGCACCACTTATACATAGTTGATGTTCGAATTGGTTGGCTTCTATTTTTACCAACGTTTTATTTTGACCAACATACATAAGTGCTTCTCCTCGATCGGCTGTTCTTAAGAGTCCTTTTTCACTTTCTGTAATCCCTAACACTTCTTCTAAATAATGAAGTTCGTTAGGGTTTTGTTTTAAGAGTATTTGCATACTTGTATTTGAAATAATACTCTCCCCGCCGTTTTCCATAAAGTCTCTTACGTTCTGGCTTATGATGGATAAACCTGCATTAAATTTACGTGCAGTTTTTGCCACTTTTTCTAAGAATCGACCAGAAGATTCGTTCTTTAACATAATCCAGGCTTCATCAACTACTATTAGTCTTCTCTTTTTGTCTCCTAATTTAATTTTGTTCCATATATATTCTAGACATATAAACATAGCAATATCTGTCATACTTTGTTCCAAATCGCGAATACCGAATACAACAAAGTCGTTATTTAAGTCAACGTTAGTTTCTCCGTTGAATAAATTCATTACACCCGTTACGAATGGCTCTAGCTCTTTGGCAATTTCTGAAGAGTCCTTAATCTCACGTAAAGATGTATCTAAATCAGATAAAACAGGCATTTTTTGTGTTGTAGAGCCTACTGTGATGAATTCTTCATCGATTACTAATTCATCCTCGTCATCTTTAACAATGCCGGCATCTGTAATACCGAAACGTTCGTACATTCTTTGAATACCAAATAAAATAGCCCTTTTTTCGTTAGGTGTTAGTTTTTTATCTTTACCTAACATAACTTGGATCATTAAGAATACATCCATTACTTTAGTTGATAAGAAACTTCGAGAATCGTCTTCCAGTTGAACATTAGTTGAAATTTCTAATGGATTAATTCTATCTTTGGAGTGTGCGCTCAAGTTAATAAACTGACCACCAAGTGCCTGAGTAATAGCTCTATATTCATTTTGTGGGTCTATAACTATTACTTTAGTACCCATTAGATAGTGTCTTATAGCTTCTAATTTAACGAAATAGGATTTACCGGCACCACTGGTAGCCAAAGTTACGGAGTTATAAGAGTTTAATTTGAAGCGGTCAAACATTACGAGGGAATTGTTGATTTGATTTATTCCGTAGAGGATCGGAATACCTTCAGTATCCGTAAGCTCAGCACTTACAAGTGGGAAACAAGTAGATAAACTGTCTGTATCGAAGTTTCTTGTTTTTCTTATTCTGTCGTCACCTATTGGTAATACAGTCATAAATCCTTTATCTTGCTGTAAAACAGCTATTCTTGTTGTTAACTGCATTGAACCACATAATGATTCGATTTCCTCTGTTAATTGATCCAAGTCATCTACATATCTTGCACTAACAGAAATATATATTGCTTGGTAGAAGAACCGAGATATACCAGTGTGAAGCTTGTCCCTTAAATCTTCAGCATCTTCTAATGCTGTAACAACTTCAACGTCTGTTATTCTACCATTCTTTTCATCCATTGAAAGAGTAGACATATATTGTCCAATTCTCTTGTTTAAGGTTTTTATTACCTTAGTTCGAGACCAAGGTGTTATATGAATGGAAATATCAATATTGGCATCATAAGAGTAAAGGGTATCTAGCCAACCCATTCTAACTGTTCTTGGATATCCTACAACAACAAATGTTCTTACTAATCTATTACCTACAACGTAAAATGTTTTCTCATTTTGAATTGTATCTGGTGCTATTAAATCATTTATTTTATTTTCTCCTTTAGAAAGGATATCTTTTTTTACCACTCCTTTATCTTGTTTTTTTATACCAAACATCGTTATTCGCCTCCCTTATCCTGCTTGACATAAAGTGATGTAAAGTTATTTGGATTTATACCTTTTAATGATTGGTATACTGAGCGTTCTTTGTTATATGCGATATAGAATAATTCGAAGGAATCCTTATCATTTAAGATTTTTCCAATGATACCGAAACGTCTTAATTGCTTAAGTAAAGTTTTCTCTCTTTGACTAAGAGTTTTAAAAGCTTTTTCAAACATTTTTTCTTCTATAAGTGCTTCTTCTTCATCAGTATTTTTTGAGTCTTCGTCTCTTTTTCTATATTTTTTTAAGTTGTCATTAGTTTCAGTAGAGTTCTTTTGAGTGTCTTCTCTAAATGAAATAACAAGAAAATCTCGTTTAGTTTGAACTGAATTTTCTTTAATTAGCTCTCTAATAAATCTTGAATACTCATTTAAACCTTTCATTTTGAATGCGTTATCAGCTGTGTTTTCTCTTTCTTTTAAGAAGGCAAGGTAATCATTAATATCAACTAACCTTGATTGTTTATAGAACTGAATTTTAAAATCTAATGAGTTTAGAACTCCAGCATAAACTTCTCGTACCATTTCTTTTTCTTCCTCTTCCATTAACTGAGTATTAATACAAGGAACTTGAATTAGTTTTATGTATTGCCCGTTTTTTAATTTAACAACCCCTCGTCTTATGTATTCGAAAGGCAGTTGCTCTTGTGTCGTATTAATTTTTTGTTCTGCTTCAATCTTTGCTTTTTTATTTCTCTTAACTAGCGCTGTGACTAGAAAAATTAACATTATTATTAAAAGTACAAATGCTCCTAAGATCGCCCAGATCATATGTTACCTCCCTAATTTAGTGATTAAACTAATAAAATATCTTCTTCTATTTGTTCTTGAATTGAATCTTCTTCAATTTCTTCAAGTTTTGAATCCGTAGCACTATATATCATTTCTTTCGGTAAAGACTTATAAATGATAAGTACCATTAAGAACTCATACATAGGCATATCGTATTTTTTAAAAAAACCAAGAATTATACAAGTTAAGAATATCGGTATCCCTATACACATAGATACTGACATAGGAATACTGTCAGTAATGAACATTATCATTACTGACAGTAAACCAAATGCAAGAAATCCTAGTTGAGGGAAAGTGAAACTACCAATTCTATCGGCAATGTTTAACTCTTGTGGTATTGTGAATTCATTCACATATATCCCCCCTATAAAGTCGTTTTAAATATTATTTTTTCTTATTCATTTGTGCTGAACCGAAGTTCTTTTTAATAGAAGTCTTCATTCTAAGAGCAGCTTTTTGACTTGCAGCTCCTTTTTGTCCGCTTGGTGCATTTTTAATATCTCTGCCCGATCTAGTTGCTGCTTTAAAGTTTCGTTTTCCTCTTTCTTTAAGAGAGTTAGTGAAACCCTTAAATCCTTGATACATATTATCAACGTTTCCGCCACCTACATTACCGTGAATCATTTCTGTTGCTAAGGCAGGGACTTGATGTAAGAAGTTAAGTGCAGCGTAAAGTGCGATCCCCAAACCAACTATTCCAATTCCGGTTGTTTTTGCTAATATAGGTAATTGTGCTAAAAATACACCAGTAGCGAACAACGCAATAATTACAAATAATTGACTAAATATTTCCTGGAATAAACCTCTAATAAACGTGTGGCCAGTTTTTTCTGTTTTATCTGTTGCTAAAGAAGCAAACATTAATGGGCTAATTGCTGTATAAATATATAACTTAAACATTCTCACATACCACCATATTATTGTTTTAATGAATGGTACTAAAGTGAAAATTACAACTATAAATAATACTAGAATTGTAAAGAATGTAGCAGCAGCTCCACCTGTTTCAGATGCAGAACTTACAAACCCAACAAATGACATAGGTAGTATCGCATCAATTGAAGCGCTGACTCCATTGGCAATTGGAACCTTTACACTAGATAATGCATAAACAATCTTATTATTTATATTTAAAATATCTTGTACAAAATATGGTGCATAGTAAACGAGTACCATTGTCATTAGGTATCTAAAACTAAATTTAAATGGATCTATTTCTACTTGGGCTGTTAATATTTGATAGCTATAATATAGAATTCCGAATACCATAAGAGTTAAAGATAACCATTGAATCATACCTGTAACACTCATTAAGCCTGAAATATTTGTAACGTTTACTGTTTCAGTGAATACATAAGCTTGATTCATTAAACCTAACCCTGTCGAATCCCCTGCACAAGTGCTAGAGCCTATTAAAGCACCAACTGTATCCTTAAATAATTGTGCGAAAAATCCAGTAATAATTTCTGTGAACATCCCGCTATTCAGTACACCTTCTTCTTTTTGTGTTTGGGCTGCATCACCAGATGGTGCAGGTGCAGTACCATTCGCTCCATCTTTTGCTCCATCTTTTTTACCGCCATTAGCAAATTCATAGATTGCTTTTTGTTCCCCTTCAAACCAACAAGTTTTTTTACCTTTCTGGTAATCCGTGAAGAAACCAGTAGAACTCACCATTTTTTGTGCTCCATCCACTTTTGCATCTGCTGCACTAACAACCACTGGACTAACTGTGGTTAGTATAGTGAAACTGAGCATTGTGAATGTAAGAAATTTCTTTAACACTTCGTTTCACCTCCTCTTTTATTAACCTTTCATAATACTCATTAAAAGTCTTACGATAGTAAAAGTTGATAGTATTATAATTATTGAAACACCTGATCCTAATAAGAGTGTTTTTGCAAGAGTAACTTTTTTATCATTACCTGCTGAAACAATTAATTTATAAGCAGCATAAATGATTACTAGAACCGCTATACCGAGCATAGCCCCCGCAATTGGGTTGTATATTTTCACAATTTCATCAACCAAATTGTTTTTTGCCCAGTTTTCACTTGCACTTTTATCACCTGAACACGAACCGCCTGAAGTTAATCCATCGGTTCCGTGATTCGCATACTGTCCAGGTGCACAAGCTGCCTCCACTTTTTCAATAGTTGAAAAGTTTCCTATTAAAAAAGCGGAGGAAAATGCTAACAGAGCAATTAAGAAAAGCTCTTTTAAGGTTTGCATTTCCTCCCCTCCTTCTGTTAAAACTTAGTATTAACCGAATTTCAATCCAGAGAATACCCTAGCGATTACAAATGCGCTTAATGCGATGACAATACCAATACCTGAGTAAATTAAAATCATTTTACCTTGTTCAGCTTGTCTTTGATCACCGTTTGCTAAGATGTAACGTAGACCACCAACAATGATCATAATGATTGAAATACCAAGTACGAATCCTGAAAAGATATTTGCTGCTTTGTAAATAGTTTTCATTATCTTATTAGCCTCACCTGAATTTGCATCATCAGATGCAATGTCCTTTCCAGCAAATACATCAGCGTGTACTGTATTATTAGATAAATTCACCTCGGCAACAGAACTAACGCTAAATGCCGCCATAAAGGCAAATGCAAATGTAACAAATAATTGTGTAATCTTTTTCATAAACATCCCTCCTTTGTTCTGTCAAAATATACATCAATTTTTTTCCTTTTCAAGAAAAAACACAAAAAAAAATAAAGGTGCAAAAACCTTTATTTTTTGGAGGTTATATCTTCTATTTCTTGTTTTATTTCAATAATTTCTTTTTCTAATGTTGCTAATTGAAGTTTTTCATCCATAGTCGCTTGTCCTGATTCTATATGTTCTTTCATAACCTTATGTTCCATTTCTAATACCGTAAGTTCTTCATTTAAGATTTCTAAGTCCTCATTATCTTCTTTTTCAATAGACTTAAATGTACCCACTGTTAATAAGAACATTAAAATTAAAATTACGAGTATCAGTTTAATGTCAATAAAGATAGAAAAAATTATTAGTATTGAGCCAAATATCCATAAGTTACGAACACGCTTATGACGTAAAATATGTTTTAACAAATCTTTCATAAGTTCTTTCAAATTGAATTTCATATTGAGCATCACCTCTCCTATTAATTATCCAGATTATACGTATATCTTTTTTATTTGGTAGTTTATTTAAATAAAAAAAAGACTCAAATATTATGAGTCTTGTCTGTCTTTACGGATCCAGTTTTCAATTCGAACAACATTTGCAAAAGATGCATTGTTTGGATCGATTTGCTCTTGTTTTGATTCATTCTCTTTTTTTACCTCAGTTTCTTTTTTAGTTTCTTCTTTTGGTTCTTCTTTAGTTTTACTCTCCTTATGCTCTTCATTTACTTCTGTAGTACTTGATTTTGAATGTTTCGCGAATAGGTTTAAAACCACATACAAAAATGCACTTAGTAGAAAAATTTCAAAGCGTCTTTCAGGTAATGTGTACCAATTAAACTTAAATACAGCGAATTCAAATGATTTTCCCATAAATCCAAATAATAGTGCAGTAATAGAAAAGATAAATCCATATGTTTTTAAAGAAATAAATCCTCTAACAGTTTTAGAGAAAGATGATATGTACATTAATAATCCAAAAAGTCCAAATACAAAAATTAGTGGTAGAGCGATTAATGCTTCACTTACTCTTTGATATTTTAAGTTTTGAACAAATAGTGGAATTAAAATAAAGAAAATCATAACTGCTGTATGGTTCATAACCATTAAAGCTGGTACTGCTGCAATCAGCGCTACTTGCACGACTGCTGGTAAACCCATAATCTTACTAACCAAATTATCAAAATTGTTGTTGTTCATAAAATGAACCTCCTTAAAATTTATTATATATATAGTACTCACTTTTATCTTTTTTGGGAAAAAAGATTGATTTCTTTTTATCCTTTATTAATATATAACCGTGAGGTGGTCGAAATGATTTCTATATTATTAGCAACGGGCTTTGAGAAGCTGGATAATACTCTAGCGAACTATTTTAAAAAAGATACAAAAATTGAAATACTAGAACAACGTGTTTATTTTAGAGAGGGTCTAACTGACTCTATAATGAGAAATAAACCTAGCATTGTATTATTAACAGATAAACTAGAGGGTAATACACTTTCTTTAGAACAATTAATTCGACTAACAAGAAGAAAGCACCCAAAAACTAGATTAGTCTTTATAATGAGCGACAAAGACAATCATAAGTTAAAAAAACTCCTTTATCAACTAAGTGTTTTTGATGTTTTTAGTTTAGAACCAAAATTAAATGTAAAAGAATTAACTGAGTCTTTTTTTAAACCAAAAGAGTGGAAAGATGTTGCGCATCATTTCCCAGACTTAGAAGATGAGGAAAATTTCGAAGTAGATGAGGATTTCATCTTAAATGCAAAAGATGGTTTGATTTTAGACGAAGATTATTCTTCATTTGAAACAAAATTAAAACAAAACGTAGGAAGTGTTTTTCATAAAACAGCTGCTATATGGTCAATTCGTCAACAATCAGGATCTACTTTTTTAGGCATTAATACCTCATTGTTACTCGCTCAACATTCTGACCAAAAAATATTACTTGTTGACTTCAATCCTAATAATCCAAACATACATATTCAATTTAATCTAGAGGATATGGATGGTAATCATAACTTAGCAGCTCTTTGTGAAGATATTGAATCAAACTACATAAGAGGGGCTTCAGAAGTGAGTGATTATCTATATACTCACCCATTCTACAGCAACTTAAATATTATGTTTGGTTCGATTCTTAAAAGCGCTAAACCTAAACAAGATACAATTATTCAAGCACTACATCTAATCTTAGAATTCGCGCGTACCGAAGAATATACCACTGTCCTATTTGACTTAGAGAGCGGTTTAGAAGAACCATTCATTTTAGAGGTTTTAAAAGCAGTGGATATCATCTTAACTCCAATTACTGATTCTCCTGGTAATATTATAGCTGCACAAAAAATATTTGATAGAGAATTTGGCCCCTTCTTCCTTAACTTCTTAGATTTAAAAAAGATGTATCCAATACTAAATAAAACAGGAGATGAAGAGAATCGAGATAAGATAAAACACTTTTTACAATCGATTCTAAACACTAAAATTGAAGTATCTATTCCTTTTAGTGATGAAATTACTGCTTCTATAAATTATGGTTCTCCATTACTAAAAAAAGGGACAACCCCTGAATTAATGGTTCCTCTTACGCGAGTGGCGAATAAAATTCATAATGTATTTTCTGTTCCACCGCTTAATGATAATAAAAAGCCAGAAAAGAAACGATTTGGCATATTTTAAAGGCTAGCTTATGCTAGCCTTTTACATTTTCTCTATCATCTTGTGAATTTTAACTAGCCCATCTACGTAGAAACGGTCCAACTTTCTTCTATTAGATTCAATTAAGAAGTTTAATGATTCCAATTTCAGTTTATCGATCATTGCTTGCCTTTCATTCCATTGACTTAGTAGTATTTCTTCACCGTTCAAGACAATATTTACATCTATTGAGAATGCTTTTTTAATCAACGGTAGTGATTCGTTGCTAACGAAGTGTGAAAAATCGACTATTTTATAATCCTTGTATAAATGTTTAACATATTGTTTTTCTAAATACGGCTCTTTAAATTCGTTATACCTGAATTCTTCTATACCTATTATCTTTTCAACAATAAAACCTAACTTCATATTCTTTGTTTGTATGACAAGCACCTTAGATTCCTTTGTCAATTTCGCTTCTTCAATTGATAGTAAAGCGACAGTATCTATGACTGGAAGTGTTCTATTATTCCAGAATGTTAGTTTCATTTCTTGTCTACTTGTTTTTACTATCTTATCTACATCTAATACTTCTACCACTTCATCAATCGACGTGGCAAATAGTTTGCCCATCCAACTAAAAACTAAATACTTATCATTCATATTTAATTCCCTCTTTCTATTTCTATACTTTGTTGTGTATCGCTTCTATTTCAATAATTAGTTTTTCTCCTTTCTTAACCTCTATTTCAAGTAATCTTATCGTCTCTCAAACAAACTGAATTATTGACTTCTTAAATTGACAATCCATATCAAATGAATATATTCCAAGAGTGTTTTTCTAAAGGAGGGATATCTTTGTTCGACTCTACAAAATTCGATTTTGGGGTATTCCAAACAGCATTAGTGTGGATTGGAGTTTTAATAATTCTATCTACAATAATTCATATCATTTGGATTATCCATCAAAATTCATTGATGAAACGTAATGGTAAAAGTGGTGTACTTTTACAGGTTCTTTTGGAAAAGGATGCTGAGGTATCACCATTTGAAATAAGTCAATTATGGACAGCCTTTCATTCTTACCTTCCTTGGTATAAAAGAATCGGGAAACCGCAAGATCACTTTTCTTTTGAAATCCGCTCAGTAAATCAATTAAAAGGTGGCGATAAAGAAAAGAAAATAACATTCAACTTTTGGGTTCCTGAAAATATGGCCGAATTAGTTGAAGAGCGCTTAAAATCTACATATCGTTATTGTGAAGTTATTAGAATGGACAGCGATTATATACCTGATCCAGAAGACCCGGACCTAAGTTTCGAAGCTGCTGAATTAACATTACGTGAAGACAGTGCCTTCTCTATTAAGCAATTTCACGATATTGAAGTTGATCCTCTTTCTTCTATCTTAAGTTCTCTGTCTACGGTAAACGAAAATGAGGTTGCGATTATACAAGTTATGATGCGACCAGCATCTTATAAATGGAATAAAACATCTGCAAAGACGTTAGCAAGATATGAAAAAACAAAGAAAAAGCCTGGAAAAATGCCTGAATGGACAAATTATGTAGGACGTTTCTTAAGAGGTTTCTTCTCTATAATTGACGAAATTGTTCACGGTTTTTCTGGTGGAAGACCTGAGGATATAAGAGTAGATGGCCCTCAACAATCTAGTTTGGATTCAGTGAATCAAAAATATATGCTTGAGAAAATACAACATTTAGGCTTTGAAACTCAAATTCGATTCCTAGTTGGTTCCCCTCTAGGACAAGATGCTTCAAAAGGTCGCCTAAGACGAATTATGAGTAATTTCCAAGAGTTAAATAGTGTACATAATGGTTTTAAAAAGAATAAATTCACTAACTCTACTTCGGTACATAATCGTATGCGCGACCGTTATTTCAACGTTATCAAGAATCAAGATATTTTATCTACAATTGAAATTGCTGGATTCTGTCATTTAGTTAATAAAACTACTACAACTCCAGGTATCGTTTATATTCAGAACAAGAAACAACCATTCCCGAATGGGATTGCTAAGGAAGATCCGTTTGCAATGGCACCGGATGAAACGGGAACGCTTCAACCTGTCGGATTAGATTTAAATGCACGTATGAGACACGTATACATAAGCGGTATGACCGGTGTGGGTAAATCTACATTACTTGAGAATATGATTATAAATGATATAGAGAGAGGCCGTGGAGCCGTCGTAATTGATCCACACGGTGAGTTGGTTGATGTAATCCTTGAAAAGATATCGCTCAGACGTAAAGACGTCTATATTTTAGATCCTTCTGATATTGCGAACCCTTTCGGATTAAATCTCCTTGAGATCTCTGCTAAAGACCCTGACCGAAGAGAAATGGAAAAAGCACTCGTGGTAGATGCTTACATTACTGTTATGAAAAGGGTATTTGGTGATGGTGCTATAGGACCTAATACTGATGATATATTTCGTATGTCAGCAGCAGCAATCCTAGATTCACCAGAAGGTGGTAGTTTATTAGAGATGTTACTAATGCTAGTAAATGATGGTTACAGAAAAACAGTGCTACCATATATAAAAGATCCAATCGTTAAAAACTACTGGGGAGAAGTTTTCCCTAGCTTGAACCAAAACAAACAGTTCGCTACAGCGAATCTAAACGCACCATTAAATAAAATTAGAAGATTCTTAGCTAATGGTGTAATTTCAAATATCATCTGTCAAAAGAAATCGACTATTGACGTTGCCGAAGTAATTAACTCTGGTGGCGTAATATTAGCTAGATTTAGCCGTGGGGATGTTGGTTTTGAGAACTCGGCTTTATTAGGAACAATGCTTATCTCTAAGATACAGATAGCAGCTATGCAACGCGTATCAATTCCTATGTCACTTCGAGTTCCTACGTTTCTTTATGTAGACGAATTTCAGAACTTCGTTGGGGATTCCGGGGGCGCAAAATCTTTCGCAGAAATACTGAGTGAAGCCAGAAAGTACCGCCTCGGCCTTGTAATTGCCCATCAGTTCTTAGATCAACTTCGTCAAAGTGGTGGTAACTTCCTAATGTCGGCCATCTTTAATAACTGTGGTACCATTATCACCTTTAGGGTTGGACCGACTGACGCAAAATTCTTTGCTGATATTTACTATAATCCGCGGAATAATACCGGTTATCAGGAGCAAGATATTGCGAATATAGGTAAGTTTACAGTTATCATACGAATAATGACGAAAACCGGTATTCAAAGTCATCCTTTTACTGCTTTCCCTCTGCCACCGGTGAAAGCAAACCCACACGCAAATCCGCAGCTAATGATTGATCGTTCTCGTAAAGCAATTGGTGTACCAAGAAGCTTAATTAGAAATTCGATTGAAGAACGTGCACAAATGGATACAATTTCTTCAAACGAATAAGAAAAACACCGAGGTTAAAATCCTCGGTGTTTTTTTATATGTATATCATAGTTATTTTTATTATTGTATACCCACTCTGAGAAGTTCTCTCTATGTAAGTTAGTATGATCCTCGTGTAAATCAAATTTCTCTAATCCAGAGGGTTCTGATTTAAACATACAGTGCATTTCATTCTTGCATAATTCGCAAACAGATATTTCATTATCTTCTATATTTATTTTTAAGTTATTATCAACGTCGCCCTTACAATCTATGTCCTTCCATACATTGTAACTTCCTACTTCAGTAGAATAGGCTTTAAACTTCGTAAGTTGTTTATATGTATTATTACTTTCCCCTTTAACGATTAAACACCCTTTTGGTGCCTGTATACTTTCTTTACTTAAAAGTCTATTTGTTTCCGGATACCACTCCACTAATTTGCTCTTTATCCTACTCTCCTCCTCACAAACTTATACTAAATTAAAAATTTTCAAGGGAATTAATTATCGGAATTGTATTGTATAAGAGATAAATAAAACAACACCTTAGGAGGCAATTTCTAATGACAAAAATTCATCTTAAATCTTCTGCTACAAAGCCGAAAGATAATAACTTAGGTACAGTAGATACTTATAAAACTGAAGTTAATTTAAATGTTACATATAATATCGTTGCAGGTGGTACAGAAACTATTAGTGCAGCGCCTACTGATCGTCTTATGATCATTACACAAGGTTTCGCTAATACAAAGGACAAAAATTTAGAAATTCGTGATGGCTCTATCATTGAAATCAAAGCCGGCGAAGAGTTTGCATACCAAGGACAGTTAAAATACTTCCTAGTATCAGTTAAGTAAGAAACGAGAGATTCTCTCGTTTCTTTTTTTGTTAAAAAGGTTTCAGACTTTTTTCTTTCAAAGGTTAGGTGATAACTTCCAAGAGGAGGAGCGTTATGGCTACTAAAATAGAAACATTGGACTTACAAGAAGTATTAATGTTAGCTAGGGAGAATGACGAACGTGCGACCCGCTATTTAATTAATCGTTATAAGTCTATGATTAATACCATCATAAATACAGAACAATACTTTTTACGTTCTGGAGACAGAGATGATTTATTCTCAGAAGGCCTAATTGGTTTAACTAGAGCAATAAAAGATTTTGACGAAACAAAAGGAAATGCGGGGAATTTCCAAAAAAACTTAGAGAACTTTTTATATATGTGTATTAGCAGGTCATTAATTAGTGCTATTAAAACATCAAACAGATTAAAACATAGTCCGCTGAATGATATGATTTCTTTTGATCGTCCTTTACAAGATAACGAAAATCTAACTGCGATGGACCTTTTTGCTGCCCGTCCTGAAATTCTACAAGCAACTAGCTTAGAGTTTATGAATGCAGAAGAGAAATTGATATTAGAAGAAAGCGTTGAACGTTATAAAGAAATGCTAAATCAAGAACTGAGTGAAAGTGAGCGAGATGTGTATACCCTTCGCTTGCAGAAATACTCTTATAAAGAAATCCAAGAAATTTTAGGATTAGATAAAGCTAAAAAGATTGATAATGCATTACAACGCGTGAAAACAAAATTAATGCAAATCATTGAGCAAGAAGAACGTAAAGCGCAAAGTTTTGAATAAAAACAAAAACACACAGTACCCTGTACTAGTGTGTTTTTGTTTAATTTGCTTTGTTAGAATTTACACATATTCTCTCAAACGTCTTCTTCTTTCAGTTCTTCCGCCACCGGCTTTTAAGGTTTGTAGAGCTTTCTTTTCTACTTGTCTAACCCTTTCTTTACTACATCCTATTAATTCTGCTACCTCTTTAAGGGTACGCCCTTCAGGTTTTCCATCTAAGCCGAATCGATAATACAATACTTCCTGGGCTCTACTCGATAAAGTGTCTAACGCATCAAATATAGCTTTTCGTCGATCTATATCTTCTTCACTTTTTTCGAATTGTATTTCAGGCAATTCAAATGTTTTTTGTTCAATTGTGTTTGAGAACTCCGAATTCTCTTTTTCATATTCTAAGCTTAAGTTTCTCTTCATATGGCGCATAGCCATTTTTACTTTCTTTTCGCTTTCCCCAATGGTTTCTGCTATGCTGCTTACTGTTACTTTTTCACCGTTCTTACACAGTTGTTCTTTTGCAAGAGAGATTCTGTTAATGATTTCGTGTATATAAACTGGGACACGTATTACTCGAGATTTATTTTGAATTACTTTATATATTCTTTGAATAATCCAGTAATAAGCGTAAGTGCTAAATTTATATTCGCTTGCTAAGTCAAAACGTTGAATTGCAACGATTAACCCTTCTGATCCTTCTTGGATTAAATCTTCTAGATCAACACCGCGATTGTTAAATTTCTTTGCAACATTTACAACCAACTTTAAGTTATGTTGAATCATAATATCTCTTGCATCAATATCCCCACGCTGTGCTTTCTGCAAGTAATCTCTTTCTTCTTCTGCTGTCAATAAATCATATTGAGCAATGCCTTCTAACAACATAGTTAAAGCAGATTTTGTCATTCCTTATCCTCCCTTGCAAATTGACCACAATATCATTTTAGTTTTTTGGTCATCTGAGTTTATATTCTTTTTCTAGGTCAAATCGTTCAATTGCATCGATTAACCCTTCTGTTCCTTCTTGAATTAAATCTTCTAAATCAACACCGCGATTTTTATATTCTTTTGCTATATTTACAACCAACTTTAAGTTGTGTTGAATCAAAATATTCCTCGCATCTATATCTCCGCGCTGTGCTTTTTGTAAGTATTCACTTTCTTCTTCTGCTGTTAACAAATCATATTGTTCGATGTCTTCTAACATCATAGTTAAAGCAGATTTTGTCATTCCTTATCCTCCCTCAACACTTGACCATAATACCATATGAGTTTTTCAGTCATTTTTCTGTTCTTTTTATATTATACGGGTATTTTATATTTCATAGTAAAAAAATAAATAGGAGGTGCTTATTTTTGAAATCACACGATATTGAATACGATATAAAAGGTGCAGATATACAAATGGTTGATATAATACTAGATCCGGAGGAAACTGTAGTAGCTGAAGCTGGCGCAATGCTTGCTATGGATGGATGCATTGAGATGAAAACTTCCGTATTAGATGGTTCTTCTGCAATGTCAGGTTTATTAAATATGGGTAAACGCTTAGTAACTGGAGAAAGTTTATTTTTCACTAGATTTACGAATAAAGGTAATGGAAAAGCTAAAGTGACTTTTGCAACGCCTTATCTAGGTAAAATTGTCCCAATTGATTTACAAGAAACTGGCTCTGCTTTCCTATGTAACAAAGGTGCTTTCTTGTGCGCGGCACAAGGTACTGATATTTCGATTGGTTTTCAAAAAAATATAAAATCAGGTATATTCGGAAGCACTGGATTTATTTTACAGAAAATAAAAGGAGATGGACTAGCATTCTTGCATTCTGGAGGCAATTTATATAAAAGAGTTTTAAAACCAGGTGAAGAAATCTTTGTAGATTCAGAGGCTTTAATCGGTTTTAATGAAGGAATTAAGTTTGATTTAAAATTCGTTAAAGGTGTTAGAAATATGTTATTTTCCGGCGAGGGAATGTTTTTATATAAGATAACTGGACCTGGTATCGTTTTAGCCCAATCCTTCAACTTTAAAAAGTGGGCTGAAACTTCAAATGTTCATTCAAACGAGGCAATAAATACAGCAGTAAAAAGAATAATGGAACAAAATGAATAATAGGTACAAAAAAAGAAGAGTTATGCTCTTCTTTTTTTGTACTTTAATGAATAAATTAGTTTTTTAAAACCGGTTGGTGAACTACTTTTTTCATCTTTTATTTTGAAATTTGTAACCATTGTTTCTAATCTTTCTAGTTCATTTACTGTTTCTACTAATGCATTTACTATAGGGAATAATCTCCACCATAATTCTTCGTTTTTAGGATCATAGTGTTCCATTAATTCATTTACTGTGTTTCTTAACTTATCATCTATTCGTTTTCTTTTCTGTTCAGTATGTTTTTTAGGTTTTGGAATTGTTTTATCTTCGTACATTAAGAATATTGTTTCCTGGTACTGCAACAATTCGTTAATTGTGTCCATTACTTCTTCAGACTCTTTACTTGAAGTTCGGGTCATAATATTTAAATGCTTTTCTATTTTTTCAAACAGAAGTATTTCTCTTTTAATAACCCTTAGCATCTGTCGGAATATAACTAGCTTTCTAATAAAGTTATATTTATTACCGAATCGGATTCTATGCTTTTCTTCATTTAGTAATTCATAGTACCCTTTTGACTTATTATAATTCTTATCCAGTTTCTCTTTCTCTTTTTTAAAGGTGATAACAGAAATTTCTTTTTGTGGTACTACCCTTAATAGAACGCTTAATCTCTCTTTTAATCCTTTAATAGATTTTAAGAATCTATCATCGTGTTTAGGTGGCATTACTAATATATTGATTATGAATGAAGAAAATACACCTATTCCAACTAAAGTAAAACGATTCATAACAGTAAATACTGTTGTACCGTGTAAATCAGAGGTTAAAATTGCTATGACTGTTAGTACGGATAGATTAACTGTTTTATTTAATCCGAGAGCAAGGTTTACTGAAATTGTGATTATGACTATGATACCTATATATACAGGTTCTGTCCCTAAGAAGTAAAACCCCAGTGTAGCAAACACTCCGCCAATAAAATTGGTTAATACTACTTCCTTTAAATATTTCCAAGATCTCATAATAGAAGGTTGGATAGCAATCACAGCTGCAACTGCTGATAAAACTGCTGGTTGAAAGTTTAGCCAATGTGCAATCATCAAAGCTAATGCTACGGATAATCCTGTTTTTATTATTCTGGCACCTATATTCATTATCGCTCTCCTTTCGATAAAATACATAGTAAAACAAATACTTAAAAACCGCAGATAGGATTTTATAAGGATATTGTTCTAATAATGTATATCAAGCGTATTGATTATTTTTTTAAAGTAAAAACGCCTGAAGGTACAGGCGCTTAGTAGTTTTTACCCTCTTCTAAGAACTCTTCGCTACTCATATTTTTAGAGTATTCGACTAGGTTAACATCCATCTCAATTTTAAAACGGTAATCATTTATTACCATCGGCTCTTCATTTAAATAATTTTCTAATCTCTTAATGTATTTTTGAGCACCTTCTAAATTAGTCTCATATAATAGAATGCCAAATACTTCATCACTAATACGAGATGGCATATCTGTTTTTCTACTTTCTAATTTTAGAATTGTGCCAAAGTTTTTTAATACCTCTTCGCCGCCTTCAAAACCTAGTTTTTTATTTACTTCTGAAAAGTCCTTTATTTTTATTACAGCAAGCGTTAATGGTTTTTTAAATCTTTTTGCTTTTTCAGCTTCTAAGTCGATTTGTAAGCGGAAGTGTCTAGAATTATATAACCCAGTTATTACATCGATAACTGACATTTCTTTCATTGTTTCAACCATTTCATAGTATTTAAGAGTAAATCCTAGTAATTGTACAATGATATATACATCTGACCATTTTTCTCCTAAATCAATTTCTTTATGTAAGCAGAAATAACCGACCACTTCTTCCCTTGAAACAATAGGTAACATTAAATAGAAACCTTCATCATTATAATCACCTATTGGTTTTTTGTTTTTATATACTTTAGAGAATATTTCTTGTTTGTTTTCATACGCTGCTCTTTGTTCGTTATCACCTTTGTACCAAAGCAATTCGATTTTTTTATCTCTATTATATTGCCAAATAGAATAATCCGTTTCTATTTCTTCTAAGAACTTATTTACTTTCTTAAACACATTTTTTGATTCTTGCTGATTTCCTAACATCTCGAATATTTCAGTTATTTCTTTGAACTTCCCCAGTTCGATATTATTGTTTTTTAATAGTATTTTTAAATGTTCCAAATTACAGCCCCCTTTTGGAGAATCCTATGCAATTTACCATTATTTAAAATTGAACTCAAGGAAACAGATAAAAAAATACAATTGCTTATATTTCTCCCTTTAAAACCATATATACTACCTTCAAACAAAAGAAAAAGGGCAATAAGCTTTATATAGGCTTACTACCCTTTTTCTTTATATATATGTTAAAAGAAATTTTATTAAGATGCTTCTTGATTAGTATGGTCCTCTTGCTTATTAACCATATGATAAATTTCTTCATATGCGTTAATTAATAGGTTCTCATATTCATTAAGTGAACCATTCAATTGGTTTTTGTGCTCTTCGAAAGACATAATAGTCTTTCTTAAAACATTTTCAATGTACTGATTTCCTTGATTGATCAGTTCATTTTTAACTTTTTCTCCGTGTGCGATAGTGCTATCCTTAATTTCATTGGCTTCCATTCGAATTTGCTCAGCTTTTTCTTGAGCTTCTTCAATTATTTGTAAAGCATACAATTCTGCTTCTTTCACCGGATTTAACTTTGCAATCATTTCTTCAGTTTCACGTAATCTATGTTCAGCTTGCTTTTCAGCTTCTTCAAGGATCTTGTTTTCTCTTGTTTCAATTTTACGTGCTTTTTCCAATGATGCTTCTACTCCGGCACGGGCATTTGCTAAAGCTTCGATAAAGCGCTCTTTATCTAATACTATTTTACCAAATCCTTTAAATGTTGCAGCTTCATAAACAAATTCTAAATCATCTAAGTAATCGTATGCGGTCTTTTTATTAGTTTCTGGCATATTATTCACCGTCATATGACGGATAGCACTCCCTTCAAATACATTCCTTTTTTAGATCAAAGTATCCCATTCCCCGTTGTTTGTGACTTCAATAATTGTCATTGGATTTAGGAACCGTTTAAATGTTTGGTATGTTTTTTCGATATTGGAATCGTTTTTCAACATTACCAAAAATTTTACGTCTTCATTTTCTACTTCTTTTTTCAAATTTTCAAGGGGTAAACACTTAGAATAATAAATTTTATTTTTTGTAATAATAATTTCATCATTTGAAGTGAAAATTTCATTAATAGTATCTTTAATTTTCAGCAGATTATTAAAATTAAACTCTTCTATATTAATTGAAAGGACATTAAAATCTTCTTGTTTTCTAGCAGGGAAGCTGGACCATTCATTAGCTTCAAAAAAACTATAATATCCGTATTTAGAAAAGACCATATAATCAGCAATCTCTATTGCTAAGATCGAGGCCCAAGTATTTAGAAGTTCCGCATTTTTATAATCCATTAAAGAAGGTTCCGGTGATACTTTAGGATGATTATGTACGATTACTGGATTTTTACCATTAATCTCCTTGTACTGTAGGACTGCTTTCGTAAACTTCTCAAAAGAACTATTTGTAGCACTATCTGATACATCGTTACTTATCCAAAAGTGATGGAATTTATTATTTTGATCCTGGAACACCAGGTATTGTTTTTCTAATAATTGATCTTTATATAAACTGTTTAAGTAGTTGAGTAATTTTTTCATTTATTTTCACCATAGTTTCATTTTATTTTACTCCCTATTATAAACAGATAAATGCATATTTTCCCATAACAAAAAAAGACTAAAGGGAAAATCCCTATTAGCCTAATTTTTTTTGAACATCTTCTTTATTAATTGTTCTTTTTTCACCATTATAGATGTAATCAAAAGTTACTTCCTCTAGAATAGCGCGTAAGCCCCTAGCCCCAACTTTCTTCTCTATTGCTTTTTTCGCAATTTCATTAATCGATTCAGGCTCAAACTCAATTTCGAACTGTTTATATTCGTTTTCTAAATTTAATTTCATTACTTGTACCAATTGTTCTTGAGTGAGTTCTTTTAATGAAGCAATAACTGGAATACGGCCAACGAATTCACGGATTAACCCATATTTTACAAGGTCTTCTACTGTTACTTCTTCATTAAATAGATTTTGTGTTTCTGTGCCCACTTCATTTTTATTTTCAAATCCTATTTTCTTGTTTTTAGTAGTTCTTTTTTCGATAACTTTATCTAAACCGTCGAAAGCTCCGCCAAGAATAAATAGGATATTACTTGTATCAATTTGTATAAACTTAGCGTTTGGATGTTTTCTTCCGCCTTCTGGTGGAACGCTAGCTACTGTACCTTCTATAATTTTTAACAGTGCTTGTTGTACACCTTCACCAGATACATCTCTTGTAATAGAAACATTTTCACTTTTTTTGGCTAACTTATCAATTTCGTCGATATAAATGATTCCATTTTCCGCTTTTTCTATATCATTATCAGCTGCGCGAATCAGGTTTAATAATACGTTCTCTACATCTTCCCCTACATAACCAGCCTCAGTTAATGAAGTTGCATCAGCAATAGCGAATGGCACATCAATGATTTTAGCAATAGATCTTGCTAACTCTGTTTTACCAACTCCTGAAGGACCTAGTAATAAAACATTACTTTTAGATACACCTTTTTTACGAGCTAGGTGCTTATAAATAGCAACTGAAAGCTTTCTTTTAGCTTCATCTTGACCAATTACATATTTATCTAACTCTTCTTTTATAGCAATCGCTGTCTTAAACTTAGATTCTATATCAGTTGTATCTTTTAATTGTTCTTCTAAAAGTTGTGCACATCTTGCAACACAGTTATCACAAATCGCGGAACTACCAATTCCTTTGATTATTTGTTTAACTTCTTCTGCTGTATTATTACAAAAACTACAATTTATAGTCATAAATACCTCCTACCAACGTAAAGCTTTTGGATCTTTTGCTTTCGTTCCCCATTTAAAAATATTTTTATCCTCTGCTTTTTGAGAGACGATTTTTTTAATAAATTCTTCTTTTGTTACCTTTTTCATAGCTTCTCACCTCCTAATCTATTGTTTTTATATACTTTTTTCCCTGCATATGGATTCAGATAAAAAAAGACGAGCCCCGTTATGAGCTCGTCTTTTCTGACCAAATTGTTAATTTGTTTATCTTTTTATTGTATTCTCCAGGTTTGACTTCTTGGTATTTCACTATACCTTCACCGTGAGAAGTAATGTCGATATTATACCTTTCAAATAAGTGATGTGCTTCAGCATCTGATACACCTTTTAAATTAGGTATGTATGTTTTTCCTTTACCTTTTATATTTTCAGTTTTTAATTCGATATACAATTTGTCTTTTTGTTGTTTATACTTTTGACCAACAACTACTTCTCCTGGTCCATTTTTTGTAACCTTAACTTCTTTCTTCATTTTCTTTTCAATTTTTTCTTTTGCAACATCATATAAATTATATTTCACATCAGGAATATTATATTCCTTAGCTTGTACAATCTTATCTTGTCCGTTTGCTGGCTTCGTTCGTTTGTCACCTGTATATCTTAGAATTTCTGTCATAGCTTCGTGGAATACTGGACCACCAGATTGACTACCGAATTCTACACCTTTTGGATCATCCACTACAGCCAACATAACATATTGTGGGTTGTCGTAAGGTACGAATCCTAAGAAACTACCAATGATTGTACCTTGTTTGTACACACCATTTTCTACTTTCCAAGCACTACCTGTTTTACCTCCACCGTCAAACCCTTCGATTTGAGCACCTTTACCTGATCCTTTTTCCATATTAGCCTTTAGATAACTTCTCATTAAATCTGATGTTTTTTGTTTGTATACTCTATTTTTCTTTTCTTGACTCCACTCATACTGTATATTACCGAATTGATCTTCAACTTTTTCAACAACAGTTGGTTTAACATCATACCCACCATTTACAACCTCAGAAAATGAAGTAGCTAATTGAATTGGTGTGATACTAATACCCTGACCGAACGATACCGTTGCTTTTGCTTGTGCATCGCCATCTAGTCTTTTCACGCTCGGTATTAATCCAAACTCTTCGTTCGGAAGTTCGATACCTGTTTTTTGACCTATACCAGCTTTTTTAAGGCCATCAAGCGTTTGTTTACTTGTCATTGATCTGGAAATGTCAATCATACCAATATTTGAAGAGTTTACAATGATATCTTCAAGGGTCATAGTACCTAAACCTACACCGTTCCAGTTTCGAATAGTTGCTCCACCAATGTTTATGTGTCCTGTACCATCGTACCACGTAGAATTTTCGTTAATATAACCTCCATCTAGTGCGGCTGCCATATAAACTGGTTTGAAGGTAGAACCCGGTTCATAAACATACGATGCTGGATTTCTATTAATTGCCTCTTGTTTATGAGCTGTATAATCGTTTGGATCAAAATGAGGATAACTTGCCATTCCTAAAATCTTTCCGTTATTTGGATCCATTACAATAGCGTGCATTTCCTTTGGTTTCATTTCTTTTGCTGCTTTATCCAATGTTTGTTCTAATGCATATTGAATATAGCTATCTATTGTTAATGTCACTTGTTGGCCCGGTACCGGTTTCGATGCTGTTTGGAATCCTATCGGAATTTCTTTTTTAGAATGATCGAATTCTGAAACTGTATAACCTGGGATACCAGATAAATAATGATTTAATGACATTTCTATACCTGCTCCAGGTGCATTTTCATAGTTAACAAATCCTAGTAAAGTACTAGCTAAGTTTCCATTTGGATAATATCTTTTTGGGGCGTTACTTATTTCAATATAACCTGATACTTCCGATTCTTTCAGTTGCTCCGCTTTTTCAGGGTCCACGCGATTTGCTATTGAAGTCCAAGCAATCGGTTTACCTTTTTTATCTTTTGACTCTAATTTCTTCATAATATCTTTATATGGAAGTTTTAGTGTCTCACTTAACGTTTTTGCAACTTTTTTTCTAGTTTTTTCACTTTCTATCAAGTTCGGATATGTAGCAATATTTTTAGCGTTTAAACTCATAGCTAGTGTCCGACCTTCTCGATCCTTGATTTCCCCTCTCTCAGGCATTTCTTTTACCTTTCTTACCCTTTGTTCAACCGTGTCTTTTTGTAGTTCGCTAGCCTGAAATAGCTGAAGGTATGCAAATTTACCAGCTATAATCAAAAAAACTACTAAAACTACGATTAAGGTTCTTGCAATCGTCTTTTTCAAGTTCGGAACACCTCTTATTCTATTGTGACTGTCATTAAACAGACTTACTTTTTTTTAGAAGAAACCATTGTAGCTATTTCTATTTCTTTTTAAAATTCAAGGTTTTAAGACTTGTGAAGATAAAATACTCTTAGATTATCTTTGATACCAGGGGGTATTATATGAAAAAGAAAAAAAGACCGAATAAAGTAGAACAACAAAAGAAAAAAATTCTACTGGATTCCATTCTAGAAAAATGGGTTTGTGTTAAACAAATAGTTGATGATCAAGAATGCTATTTGTATATCAAACACCGATTACGTGATCCTAATTCTCATAATAGAATTGAGCAAATCGTTCTTAGTCCAGAACCATTTGAATGTGGAATCTATTACATAACGGAATATGAAATCGATAAAATCCTAGATATGTCTTTAAATGAAGAAATTTTAGAAATTCGCCCAGTTAGGTTTGATCTAGAGATAGGATTATATTCTGAAAAAGAAAAAATAACATCATTTGAAGAACTAAAACAATATCTTGTTGAACAAAGATATGTAACGAAACAAGATATTAGTCACTACTCTAACTATGAGCAAAAACCGCCGGGCACTCAGGAAATACTATTAGGATACAACTCTACGAAAAGAACTATGTAAAGGGGGTAAATTTTTGAAAACTATACATACAAAACCTTTTAAAAACAAAATAACTTTAAGCGGTGAAATTGTTGCTATGGATGATATGATCCGCTATATTCCCATTCCTTTAGCTGGGTTTGATATTCATTGCTATAGAGAACAAAAAAATGATGGGGAACCACAATTTGATCACATTCGAGTTATTACTTTTGATAATGAAACAGTCTTAGATGATTTCGAAATTGGGAATCGAGCGCTAATTAAAGGTGAATTACAGAGTAGAAATTTTACGACTACACATCCAATAACTGATGAGCTTATTCAAAATGGTGTAGAGTTGTATACAAGTATGTTCGGTGATGGTTTACCTGCCGAAATCCAACCTACTTCTAGAATAAAACAACCACTTTCTTGGGATATGCTTTTAGAGCATCATCTCATTACTGAAATTCCTCCTGATTCTATGATTAGAGAGAATGGCGTAAAAGAAAAAAATGATATTCAATGTTATATATATAGAATCGACCATAATGGTGAGGTCTATAAAGAAATGGAACATACAGCCTTTGAAGTTATTGCTCACGAAATTACAAAAATTGAAGAACCTCTAAATGCTCAAGAAGGCGATGTTAATCACGTCGTATTCCACGGTAGAGTTAGTCGCCCACCGATTTTTGATATTATCGATGGTAATCCTTTTGCTAAAGTTACAGCACAATCATTTGTAGAGTATTTTCAACCTGATGAAAAGCGCTTTGTATTTTTCAACTTCTTCGTATGGGGAAAAAATGCAGAAATATTATTATCTGATTTAGCTGAGGGCGATCAAATCAGATTCACTGGTAGAATCCAGAGTAAAGAAATAGAGCGTTTATTAAGATTAAAAAAGAAAAACGCTGCCGGTAAAACAAAACGAAAAAAGATACCTATTATTGAAATTACTAGAGAAGTATCTGTAGGTAAAATGGCTAAAATAATACAAAAGACACCGTAATTAACGGTGTCTTTTTTTTATATTTTCCTGTTCAATTTCTTGCTTTTTCACTGATTTTATTTATCTTGCAAACAAATATTTGTGGTGACTGGTTTTACATATTAATTAAAAATAGTGTTTACATTCAATAATTATATATTCTATATGATAAAAATCTTAGACCACTACTAAATTGATTTTTAAAGGGGGGAAACTTATGGCTGATAATATTTTTAAATTACTGTTAGAAGGTACAAGAAAAACTAGAGAACGTTCTAGTACTGACGATAAATTGAAAAGTATATTAAACAATCAAGAAAGTATGGATTATAAAAATAGAAATAGCGGCCAAAAATCAAATGATTTGTTATCAGATTTTGATGATTTTTCAATTGGTGAAGAAAGAGAAAAGGTCGATTATTTATCTGACATAGATAAACTATCTATGAAAGAATTAGATAAGAAGGCCCCTAAAGAGCAACTGAAAATACTTAAATTAGAATACAACAGACTTTATGATAAATTAACTTCATTAAATAAAACAATTACGGCTAACGAACGAGTTATAAGTGATATTCAAATGGAACGAAGAGAAGAAGAAAAACAGATACAACAAATGAAAGATTTAATAAGAAAGATTGTTCACCTATTCCCAGGTCAAAGACATATAAAAGATCTAGTAGATAGAGGTAACTGGGATATTAATGAAGTCTTTGATGATATTGAAGAAATTGTACGGTCAGTTTTAGATAAACTAAGAGAAATGGATACTTTTATTGAATCGGAAATAAGTAAATACAGTGAAGAAAATACAGTTTTAAAACAAAAAATACTTCAATATAAAGAGTATGTTGCAAAAATAGAACAATTAGAACAGATGATATTAAATGGTGGCCATACTCCTCCTGCTCAACAAAACGTTACAATAAATGAACAGATAAATGATGAAGTTGAAGTAGAACAACCAGATCCAGTAAATGTTGAGCCTGAATTAGATGAAAATCAGGAATCTATCCATAACGACACTCCATCAAATTCAACTGATGATTCTGCCCAACCAACTGTTCCAGAGCACAATCCTCACTTTCAAAGTTTCTTTAATGAGTTTACAACATCAGTTACTCGTATGAAGGACGAAGAGACAAAAAGTAAGACTCCTGCACCTGCTCCTTCGCCAACTCCTGCTCCCTCCCCTGCTACTCCTCGCATTGAGAAAAAACCATCTCCTTCTACTGTTCAAAAACCAATTCATAACCCAATCAACGATACTATTCCTACTACCGAAACAGGAACAAAAAAACATCCTCTATCACCAGATTATGTAGAAACGGAAAAACAAGAAGTTGAAGATTTATTTGATTCAAATATTGAAGAATACATACAGAACTTAAGTGCTCAACAAGAATATGTTCTTACCATTATTGGTAAAACGGGTATTTCGAGAAATCCAGACTTAAAAGAATACCTAAAAGATGATCCTATCGGTCAAAGCTTCTATGTTAGTGGCAAAAAGTTTAATTACACTTCACTTTCCAAAGATGTAAGTGAATTGAGAGATAAAGGTATTCTTAGTGATCAACAAGTAAACTATGGCGGTAAAGGTGGCGGCTCAATATTCATAGTCTATGAACTATCTAAAGTTGGTAAAGCTTGCTTTAAAATGTTGAATGATGATAACCCTGTAGTTCCGGAAAAGAAACGTATTGTTGATCTTCACGCTAGCTTAGAACACGGTTACTTAATTAAAGATAGTGCTAAACTGTTCCAAGAAATGAACTATAAAGTCTATACGGACCTAGATGATGTATCATTTAAAATTGATAAAACTCACCGTAAAGTATTTGATTTTATTGTTGAAAATGATGAAGGAAAGTTAATGTACATTGAAGTTGAGCGCGGTACACACACACAAGAAGGATTCTCTAATGCTATGGACAAAATCTATCAGATTACAAAAGAGTTCTATTTCATTTGCCCTAATGACACAATTAAGAATAAGGAAACAAAGAAAAAATTCTTTACTTGGATTACAAAAACACTTGGTGGAATTAAAAATGCAGATGTAATCTTAAATATGACGACAATTGAGCAACTTAGAAAGAAACCGAAAAACGTGTGGGAAGTTACTGACTTAAGGAACATTAAATAAATGCCTTTTATGGCATTTATTTTTTGCTTTATTTCTTGATTTTTTCTTGAATATCGATAGATTTTTTTTAAGCGAGGTGATTTAGATGAAAGGTCGCTTTAAAGATAATGCAAAGCGAATCACTCTGATTGTGCTTTTCCTTATTATTTCTATATTAACGATTAGTCTTATTTCAGGAAGAATTGGTACTGAACAAATCATTCTTCTAAAAAAAGATGGATTAAACGTATCTTTACCGCTCGACCAACAATTAGAGTTCTTTGAGAAAAAAGAAATATCAAAAGGTGATATGAAAGCCTTTAAAGGAACTGTGGTAACTGATTTAGCTCAATTAAAAGATAAACGTCTTATATATGAGTTGAAACCAGGGAGTCCTGTTCCACTAGCATCATTAATGGAGCCAAATGGCGCTGGACAATTTGCAGCATTAATGCCAAAAGGGAAAACTGTTCACTTACTACCTGAAGCTAAATTAGGTCTTCCTCCTGTTCAAGAAGGAGATTTCATTAACATTGGTCTTTCTTATAAAGAAAAACAAGCTGATGATTCTGAAGGTGTTAGAACGGGTGTTTTAATGAGAAACTTGAAAATATTTAAGATCATTGAAAATAGCATTTATGTAGAAGTTGATCTAGAACAAGATTTAGTTTTATCTACTGCTTCGCAATTAGGAACATTTATCTATCAAATACCTGGCCAAAATAGTGGTTCTATATGTGACCCAGCGCAAGGTAAAGAATGTAAACCTGAAGATAGCAAGCCAACTATTATTCAACAAAAAGATATTTTCGATGCAATTATAAATGGAACTTATTCTGGTTTAGATACCGAAACTGTAAAAAAGGCTATTGAAAACCCAATAGAAAATGCTGATGAAATATCTAACAAACTGGTAAAACCGGATAAAAAGGAAAAAGCATCTAAAGAAGATAAAGATGCAAAAGATGATAAAAAAGAAAAAGATAAATCTAACAATATAGATGATAGTAAAGAAAAAACGAAAAAAGATAAACTTAGCGGAGGTGAATCGAATGAACAATAATAAAATAAAGCTTTATATTGTTGATCCAAATCCGAATTTTATAGACACGATTGAAGGAGTATTTTTTGATAAGACCGATCTCGGAATTTCCGTGGTCGGTTCTGCTACTAATACTTCTTACTTCGAAAAAGATAAACAAAAGATTGCTCAAGCTGATATTTATTTAATATCTGCAAATTTACCGGATGGGACTGGATTAAAACTTGTTGAATTTATAAGAAAAAATTCTGTAACAAAAGCAAAGCCGATAATTTTTACGATTGATACACAAACTCGTAATCACGCCTCGGTCGCAAAAGAAAAAGGTGTAAATAAGATATTCCAAAAGCCGTTTTCTATTAAAGATCTTATTTCAGCTATTTATACATTAACAGATACTCCTTTTGGTAACCCCTCTTTAGCAAAGCAACCGCAACCTTCAAATGAAGAGCCGCATTTACCTTTTAGAAAAAATATACAAGATGAGCCCAACCAACAAAATGGAGCAATTAGGCCAAGTAATACTATTGCTCAGAATGAAGATGAAGAAGGTCCATTTAGAAAAGTAATGAATAAGGCGATACCGAAAAAGAACAATGACTCACCATCTGAATCTACATCCCCTTCCACTTCCACTTCTAGTCCTTTTCCTACTAAAAAGAAATCAAATCCTGACGATTTATTTTCAAAACTTGAAAACAATCCCCTTTTAAATACAAATGAGGTAGTGGCTGCCCCAACTAAAGTAGATGCTCCGACAAAAACAATTGTTACTTTTACTTCTGTTGCTAGTACTGGGAAAACATCTGTAATGACTAATGTTGCGATGGCAATTCAAAAGTACGCGAAAAACAATCCAAAAATATGTTTAATTGACTTGAACCTACTTTTCCCTACCGTACAATTTCATTTCTTAATGAAAGAAGTTAAGCAAGCACAAAAAGATATTTACGATTTAAGTGCAGACTTAAATTATTTAAATGAAGACTTGATCCGTTCTGCTTTGAACCTTCATCAACCGTCTGGGATTTATATACTTAATACACCTCCTGAACCTGAATTTATCCATAAAACAAATAGTATTAATTCAGAGCAACTTGAACGAATCTTAGTTCACCTACGAGATATGTTTGATGTTATTTTAATAGATACTTCGAACTTAATTACGGAAGAACTTGTTTTATTCCCTATTCAATTCGCTGATAAAAATATAATTATGATGGATCCTAATTTCACAAATGTTGTTCGAGTGAATAAATTCTTTTATGTTCTAAAAAGACTTGAAGATTCTATAAAAGAGCCACTACTTAACAAAACGCATTTAGTGTTAAATAGAGAAGCAAAAAATAAATCAATTCACACCGATACTGCACGCGACTTTCTTTATGATAAGAGCTTTATAGTGAGAATACCAGAGGATCCAGATTTCCTAGAATATACGAATAAAGGTAAATTCCTTGTTAACGGAGAAACACTTTCGTCTTCTGCAATTATCGACTTAGCAAACTTCATTTATCCTATTAATCCAACGATTGAAAAGAAACAATTCTTCAAACTTCCGATATTTAAAAAGTAGCTTATATCTCTTCTAGAGATGTAAGCTACTTTTTTACACATTTCCTTGATTTTTCAACCACTTTGAATACTTTATATGTAGCTTTTTTTAGTGGTTTCGGGGGTGTAAACAATGTCAGATTTTTTTAACCGAATGGTAAATAACAATATAGAAACTGAGAACAACTCTAGAGAAGTTGAGGTTCAGAAATTAAAAGATGTTGTCCAAAAGAAATTGCCTAATTATATTGATAACCAAGTAATATTTGGTATTTCGGACAAACAACAAATCGAAACAATTAAAAATCATATGAGACATATCATTCACCAGACCGGTACTTTTCTAAGAAATTATGAAATTGACCAGTTAGTTGAATCATTTGTATTAGAAATTACTAGTCTTGGTAAATTATCAGCTTTAATGGAAGACCCAACAATAACTGAGATTATGATCAATGCACACGATGAAATATGGGTAGACCGCAGTGGTACAAAACAGATTACTGATATAACATATGCCAATGAGCAGGAAGTCCTTGAATTAGCCCAACGTATCGCCCGAAATGTTGGTCGTTTAATTGATGTGCAGCATCCATTTGTTGATGCTCGTTTACCAGATGGTTCTCGTGTAAATATCATTATCCCTCCTGTTGCACGTAAAGGTGTAACAATAACTATTCGTAAATTCTCCAAAGAAAAATTAGGTATTGAAGACCTAGTAAAATTCAATTCACTTACTCCGGAAATGGCTCGCTTTTTACGAAATCTTGTTTTCGCTAAATGTAATATTATCGTTTCTGGTGGTACTGGTTCAGGTAAAACTACTACCCTAAACGTTATTTCTAACTTTGTGCCTGACGATGAAAGAATTATTACTATAGAAGACTCTGCCGAACTTCAATTAAGTAATGCTCATTTCGTTTCATTAGAAACAAAAGACGCGAATGCTGAAGGTAAAGGTCGAGTTACAATTCAAGATTTAGTTAAGAACTCCTTACGTATGTATCCAGATAGAATCATTCTTGGTGAGGTACGTGATCATACTGCATACGATTTACTGCAAGCTATGAATACAGGTCACGAAGGTTCAATGGCTACAATTCACGCAAACAACCCTGATGAGTGTATATCTCGTATGGCTTCCCTTATCTTAGAGCGCGGTCAGCAAATGGAAGTAAGACAAGTTAGACGTGACATTGGCCATTCACTAGATATCGTTGTGCAAATCAATAAAATGCGTGATAAAAAACGAAGAATTGAATGTATTTCTGAAGTTATCGTAACGGATGATGGCGTAGTGAAAACCGTTCCAATCTATGAGTTTAAAGTAGAAGGATTAACAGAAGATAACAAAATAGTTGGAGAATTCGTAAGAACAGATTATACTCCATCTGTAAATCTACTATATAAATTTAAACAAAACGGAATACCTACAAATGGATTTTAATACCATAGGGGGTGAAATCATTGTTTATCATTGAAAAGATAATGGAACTCTATAGAAATGAACTGATTTCAATGTTACAGATTAATGCTCTGACATTAATATTCTGTGTGATTTTCTATGATTACTGGAAGAATCGAAATAACCCATTATCAAGACAAGTTTTAGACAGAATGAAAAAGAAAAAAACAAAAGGTATAAAGAGATTTTCTATTAACTTTGATGAGTTTTTCGATTTCTGGAGAAAACGACTTGTTAAAGTAGAAAAAAGAGCAGAAATAAGATTAGCTCGTGCGAATCTAGACTTCCGCCCTAAAGAGTACGTAACATTCTTTATTATAGGTGTTATGGTAGGTGCAGTAGTTGGTTTCGTGATCTTCCCCTTCTCTAGTATCTTTAAAAGTGTGTTATTCTTCCTCGGAGACAATTACTTCAGAACATTTGTCGCGAGAATATTGGCGACTGTAGCGTTTGGTGCAATTGGCTCATTAACTCCTTATCTATGGACACAACGATTAATTAAAATACGAATGAAAAAACTAGAAGAACAACTATTAGAATTCCTTATGAGTTTAGCAGATGGTGTTAAATCGAGTCCGACAGTTCAAGAAGCCCTTAGTACGGTAGCAAATGAAATGCCAGAACCACTCTCTTCTGAATTGAAGAAAACTGTACAAGAACTTCAATATGCAAAACCTTTCGAAGAGGCACTTGAAAACCTCTCAAATCGGATTGGTATGAAAGAATATACATTAGTAATAAACGCAATGCAGATACAAGATAAAACCGGTGGAGAACTTGAAAAATTACTTCGCAATATGGCTAAAGTGTTCCAGGAAAGACAGGAATTGATAGCGGAAGTGAAAAAGATCGTTCGCGGTCCGAAAACAACAAGTTATATCTTATTATTCTCTCCATTTGGGTTAATTGCTATGTTTGCAATGATGTCAGATGACTTCTTCTCCGCATTATTCACATCACCTATTGGGTGGGGAGCGATTATTGCTTCTTGTGTTCTTTATGTAATTGCTGGTTTCCTAATTTATAAAATTAATAAATACATAGATAAAGTTGTTTAAGTAAAGGAGGTATCTGCTAATGTTTAGTATCATCACTTCATTTGGAATAGTCGAATACATCCTTATCATCTTGCTTACTGTTTTCCTAGCGATTATTGGAATACCACTCTTTACAACTAACGCTGAACGAGCGCATACACGGCTAACTTCCCTTCTGTTTATCTCAAAACCAAAACAGGAAGCGAATTTTAAAGAAGGTTCTATCTTTGTCAGAACGTATAAAATGGTTGAACGTTATATTGCTAATATCGTGGACAAACAGATTCGTAAAGGTAATTTCGCTAAGTTAGAACTAAAACTTAAGCAAGCTGGTAATCACTCTACTACCCCTATCCAATATTGGACTAAGAAAATTATATTTGCTATTGTTGGTTCATTTATTGGGATACTTACTAAAAATCCTGCCTTCATATTATTATTTGCAGCACTTGGGTTCTTCCTATTGGATCTACGATTAAAAGATGCAATTGATAAAAGGCAATTCATATTAAAAAATGAAATTCCCGATTTCTTAGATTTAGTTTCAGTTACTTTTCCAGCTTGTGCGAATATCGAACAAACCTTTGAACTCGTTTGTGGGAAAGTAGATAGTGAAATATCAAGAGAATTTATGATTGCACTTACTGAGATAAAATATGGACGTAAAAAAAGAGTAGTATTCAATGAGTTGGCTCTACGTACTGGGATTCGCGAGGTTAGTTCGTTAATTACACAAATTAACCAAGCAGAGACATTTGGTACTGGTTTAGAAGAAGTGTTAATATCTCAAGCACAAAGTATTCGTCAAGCGAAAAAAGAATTAGCTGAATCTCGAGGTAATAAAGCATCCTTCTATATCCTTGCTCCTGCTGCTCTTCTATTAATAACTTGTATTCTAGTTATCGCAGGACCATTCATTATTCAATTCATTAATTCAATGGCTATGTTCCAATAAAAAAACAACAGGTATATCCCTGTTGTTTTTTGCTAATTTCTTTTGAAAAATCTACAAATATACATATAGTGTAAATGGGTTAATACAACGATTACCTTGGCCCTAACCGAATTTTGTTAATCGGAGGCGAAACAATGTATATTCTGTTTTTATCCATTTTACTATTTATCGCCGCCTATTTGGATTGGAAAACCTTAAAAATTCCAAATTGGCTTCATTTAATTGGATTCAGTTTAGCTGTAATAATGACATTACTCGGTTATAACTCGATGACATTTAAAGAAATGCTATTGAATTCAATGTATGTCTTTCTACCTTTATTTATGTTGTGGTTCGTTTCTACCTTACTACACTTTAAGGCGATAGGAGCTGGTGATGTTAAGTTATTCGGTATCTTAGCGTTATTTATTCCAGTTGCAGATTCATACTTGCTTTTACTAATCACATTAGTACTTGCTTCGATATTAGCACTTACTAAAATTCGTTCGAAACGATTCTTAGAAATGTTCGAAGACCTAAGTTATTTTGTTTTTTATGGCATTCCTGGGAAAAGTGATGGTAAGATGCAAAAAGTCCCTTTAGGCCCTATTCTATTTTTGGCGTTCTTATTCTACTTAACGCCTTACTATGATGTCTTTTCTTCATATTGGGGGTGAAACAAATGAATTTTTTAAAAAGATTTCGTAAAGAAGGACAACTATTTATTCAATATCTTATCGTACTGCCTTTAATGATTATTACATTATGGTTAATGTTGCAATTAATTGTTTACGTATACGCAAATAACCAAGTTGATAATGCTGCTGACAATGGCGCGCTCATTGTAGCTCGTGAGCTTAGAGGGACAACTGATAAAATCAATGTACTCTCTACAAAGGACCAAGTAATGAATAACTTAATCATTGGTCTAAAACAAGATGTTGATAATAATGGATTCATTTTATTCTCAAAGGATTACGATAATAATGACATCGATAAGACTGGCTACTCGTTATTGGTTGAGAATGAAGCAGGATGTAAAACTGCACTACAAGACAATTCTAAACAACGAGTAATTTGTGCATATACGAATAGTATTACTTCTAATGGTAAGTCACACGATCAAATCACTGTGAGAGTTAAAGTACCATTCCGTATCATTGGTAATTTTGTACCGTTCTTAAAAGATAATATATTCTTATATGGAACTGGGTCAGCAACAAAAGATATCTCTGGACGATTCCAATACTATTGATTCTTCAGCTTTTCCGAGAAAAAGGGGGTGCATATATGAAGAACTTTAGGGTAATGAAAGACAAAATAACAAACCTCAACTTTAAAAAATATCGAAAAAAAGGCGATATCTTCCTTCTATCACTCTTCTACTTTCTCTTTATCACATTAATATTTGCTATCTTTGTGAGTTTGACGTTAATGTCTGAGACATTTCAACGCGCGCAAAATTCTGCTGAGACTGGGGCTAGAACAAGGGCATTAGCAGTTAATGTTCCGTTAAAAGAACAATACGGTATTGTTGATGCGTTTAGACAACCTGTTTCTGAAGGATACAAAGTCAATTATAAGGAACCTCCTTATAGTATTGTTCCTTCCCCAGGTTACGATTTAGCTGTTTTGGATCCTGCATCCACGGCGTATAAACTTGCTTATAGCAATGCAGATTCAGCTGCTAAGCACGCAGTAATCGAATCTATCAATAGTACTCTTGGTTCCAATGAAGCAGGTAAAAAAATTATTGATTTAAAACCGGAAAATATTTGTGTACAAGTCCTTCCTTTACCTAAAGGTGGTTCTATAACTAAAAAGGATAAACTTGATTTCAAGTGTAACGCAACGGTAAATGGTAAGGCTGCTACAATATCTGCTGACAATGTAGAAGTATATGGTACGGACCATAATACAAATAACGCTGGAAACTTAAAAGTCCATAACGTAGTCTTTGTTGGTGTAGCGTATGAAGATCATCACTTCTTCTACAAGTTGTTCCAACGTATGGCTCACGGTGAGGATGAATCCACTTGGGATGCTCCACCTGTTAGACGAGTTTGGGCAATTGCTTATCCACAATTAGATGCTTGTACCGGTTCTGAATGTTAAAAGACACGTATTATACGTGTCTTTTTTTAATTCTATTTCTTTATGTTATTATCCCCTCTTCCTTTATATCACCTTTGCTGTTTACAAAGAAATGCTATAGCAACTATGGATAATAGTTTTGATGACTTTTTAATTATTTTTAATGTTTTTCTGGATATACTTCGAAAAAAATAATAGAGCTGCTTATCTATAAAAGGAGTGTTTAAATGTTTGATAACAGGCCTCTATCGATGAATGAGAAAAAGAAATTGCATCCTAATTATTATCAAGTTATTCAACACTACGAATCTGTAACAAAAAGAAGATTTATGAAAGATGAACTAGTTGTCTTAAAGCTTATGGTTGAAAGTGCTTATCCCGCACAAATCAATCAAATGATTAGTAGATATTTTAAATTATATCCTGATCGCTTTACTTCTCTGCACTACATCTATAAACCGGTGTGTAATATGTTTAAAAATAAACGAGGTGGTAACAAGTGAGTAAAGATGTAAATGTATTCTTAGATGTTATTGGTAAAAATACTGGTAAGACAAAAGAAGATTCTGCATTTGAAACAAATGTTGATCCCGTATTAGAACAAAATGAATGCCCTTTTGGGGTGTGTAATGGTAGTGGGATGATAAAAATAGATGGCCATAAAAGTTCTTCCTATATTCAATACTGTAAGTGTTATGAGGAAGCTGTAGTTGTCCAAAAGTTGAAAAACGCGAAAATATCTTTAAACTATCAAAATAGAAACTTTGATTTTGATGACGGAAAAACGAATGCTATTTTATTGAAACCGAAGCTTGAGGTTGAAGAATTTAAACCGAAAAAGAAAAACCAAACAGTTCTTGATGAAAGTGCTGAAGAATTCATAAATAGGCATTTCATATTAAAAAACCAAGACCGAAAGTTAGGAGAAATTCTAAGCTCTTTCTCTGAAAAGAATTTAGATTTAATGAACAATAAAAATAAGCCTGGTAATCTCCTATTATTCGGGGATCCCGGTAACGGAAAAACTACGTTGGCTTGTATTATAGGCACGTATTTTCTTAGACAAGGTAAAAGCGTCTATTTTTCTACAATGGATGATTTCTTAAATGCTATTTATGATAAGAAAATAAATCCGATTAAATTAGCGAAAGAAATTGATGTACTTATTTTAGATGAATTTTTCAACGAATATCATACGGATTCACAATGGGCTAAGAAAAAAATTAAAGAGATATTAAAAATTCGTGATGAGTACAAACGAATGACCATATGCACATCTAATGGTAATCCAAAAGATTTCTCTTTACTTTACGGTAGCTCTATTATGAGCATCTTGAAAGGTACTTTCTTCTTATTCTATCTAGAACGCAATGGAGATGGACGAGTAGAAAATATGCACCAGTTATATAACGATTTTGGCTTTTAGTGGTTAAAGGGGCGATATGATTTGACTACAGTGCAGCAAGTTACACCTGAAAACAAACTCTCTACGAGAAGGAGAGAAAATGCAATCCTCTCTTCTATCTTATTTAGTAAAGAATGTAGAGAATTAGCAATCCAACGAAATGTGAATACTGATTTTTTTGTAGATAAACGAATCAGAAAACTAATCTACATATTCAATGGTCTTTCCCGCGCTAACATCCCTCCTACTCTTGATATCATTGTTGAACAATATTATCCCAAAGATGAAGATGATGAAAAAAGAACGAGACTGTTAGAAGATTTAATGAAGTTACGTGATGCCTGTCCCCCTTCTGAAGTAGAACTATTTAAACAGCATATGTTTTTCTTGAAGAAACATAAGAATCTTGAAAAGTTACGCAAGCTTTTAAATAAAACACTTGTGATGATAGATACAGAAGAACAGTCCCCTTCCTTTGATAAAAAAACCACATCTTTCGATTTTCTAAATGCTCAATTTGATGAATTAATGAAAGATTTTACCTCTGAAGAAGCGAAAAGCTTAAATCTTTCTGAAGGACTATTAAACCTTGTAGAACAAATTCGTAAGCAAAGTAAGAATCCTACCATTAGTGAAACTGTTAGTAGTGGCTATGATGAGATTGATGATGTTTTGTCTGGTGGATATCGAAAAGGCGGTTTTACTCTTATTTGTGCGCGGCCAGCAATGGGAAAAACAGTATTTATGTTAAATCACGCTATTGAGGCAGCAAAAAAAGGTTCAAAGGTTCTCTTTATATCGATAGAAATGAGTTTAACACAATGTCTACAACGAGTTTTATCAAAGGTGTCCTCTGTTAAAATGAAACACATTCTTCAACCTTCTGAGCTTTCTGAAAAAGAAATTGTTGATTTAGATGCTGCCGCAAAGGAAGCTTCTAGTGTATACGGTAAAAATCTATTCTTTGAAGAAGTTACCTCTATAAATGCTCCTCAATTAGAAGAAAAAATAAAATTTTATAAAAAACAGTTTGGAGTAGAACTCGTCTTTGTGGATTACATTCAAATAATGAGAACGAAAAAGAATGTCTCTCCTAACTTAGTCGCTGATTACTCAGAAATATCATATGATTTACGAGAAATCTCTAAAGAATTGAATATTGCCCTTGTTCTTGGTGCTCAATTGTCTAGGGATCCTGAAAAACGCGAGGATAAGCGTCCAATGGATTCTGATTTAAAGAACTCCGGTAGCTTTGAACAAGATGCGATCGCTATCCTCCACCTATATCGAGATTATGTTTACAATAAAGAAACTGAGGATAAGAATATTCTTGAAGTAATATTCGGTAAGAATCGATTTGGAGCTGGTAATGTAACTATAAAATTACCGTACGATTATTCTCGACAATCGATTTACCAAAAAGTCGCCTAAGAACGTCCAAATATTTTGGACGTTCTTTTTCTTTAAACAATGTATTACAGGGAATTGTTTTTTTAGTTTTAAAAATACCATATATGGTTTCGAAATATTGGAGGTGTTCCCATAAGAATCTATAGTCTTTAGATTCTTATTCATATATGGATTATTTTGAAGGCTTAACCTTAACAAAACCTTTGTCTTACGTAACAGTTATATTGTGTAAGAACCCTAGTGGATTTCTAATTGAATTCCCTCAAAACAAAAAAATATTCGCCAAATTGGTTAATATACCCGGCGCTCTATTTGGAGACGATTCCCCTTTTAATAGGTCATTTTATATACCTAGAAATCAATACCAGACTTTACGACAGGTATTAGAAGAATCTGCTGTTTGGAGAGACCAAAAGGAACTGCAAGCAGACTTAGACTTTTTAGGTATCCCTGAAGAATCGTTACAAGATGTTTTAGGTAGATTGCCTAATGATATTGATACATCGTTTATGAAAATTGAACCATATGCATTTCAAAAATTGGCGATTGCTTGGGCTGCTGCCGATAAAGGGCTAGGGAAAGAGATAAAAGGTGGATTACTTGGGGATCAAATGGGATTAGGAAAGACTATTGAAGCGATGGCCATTGCCGGATACTTCAAACAGCAGGGGTGGATACGAAATTGTCTTGTTGTTACACCTGCCACTGTTAAAACACAATGGGCTCAAGAAATTGATAAATTTGCAAATGAACGTTCTATCATTGTTCGCTCAAAATATAAAGGCTTCGATGACAGAAAAGAACTGTATGAAAAAATCAAACAAGACAAACCCTTCTTTACCATTATTAATTACGAACTGTTATACCAAAAAGAAGTTACGGATACTGTAGTAGTAAATAAAAATAAACAATCAGGAAAAGAGAAAAAGAAAAAAATATTTGGTGATTATCTAGATTTAAAAGAAATACAATCTATTGGCTACGATATGATCATTATTGATGAAGCTCACAAAATGAAGAATCCTGATACAGAGATTGCTAAGGTCATTAGACAAATTGACGTTAAATATAAGTTACTTATGACTGGTACCCCTATTCAAAAAGAACTAAAAAACATCTTTCAACTTTTTGATTATATCGATCCAGGTATTTTATCTAATCCTAATTTAGATTTTGAAAAACGCCGCCTTGCATTCGAAACTCAATTTTTAATGGTCAGATTAAATCCTTTTGTTTACTCCAACCGTAAGCAAAAGATACCTGAAGTATTTGGCGAAAAGAATGAGATAGCTCTTAGAAAAAGATTTAATCCTTTCTTATTAAGAAGACTTACTCAAGATGTAAGTGATGAAATGCCAGACCAAGTAATTATAGAAATAGTTGTAGAGTTTAATGATGAACAGCTAAAAATCCTAAGTAAAATTAAAGAACAAATTGATGTCATTAAAGGTAATTTAGAAAAAGAAAAAGATATGGAGAAAATCATAATCCTCGAAAACACTCTCAAAGGACTATTACAAACAAGAATGATTGTTTGTGACTCCCCTTCCCTCTTGCTTGAAAGTAACTCCAATTTAGTAAAGCGTATTGTTGGCAAAAAGAAAAACTTTGCAAGAGTACAAAAACTTGATCGCTTGCTTGAAATAGTTGAAGAAATTGTTTTTGATAACAATGAGAAAGTCGTTATTTTTTCAAAATATGCTCGAACTGCTGACCTGCTTCAAGATGAAATTAAGAAATTAATTAATAAGAAAGCAAAAGAAGAAAAGCTTCCTGTTTATGATTCATTTGTTTACAAGGGTAAAACGAAACAAGGATGTAAGTTTAGGGATGTTTTAGTTAAAGAAAATAAAGATACCTCGGCTGCTGTATGTTCAGGGTGTCCATATTTCAAAGAATGTGATACTAGAACGAAGTATGCTTGGTTATTCCAGAATGACCCCTTAACGAGAGTTATTGTGGCCACTGACGCCGCTAATTTTGGTGTAAATCTACAAGAAGGTAATCATCTTATTAATTACGACTTCCCTGATGAATTTAGTACTTATTTACAAAGAAATGGTCGTATTCGAAGACTTGGTTCAAAACACGATAAAGTATTTATTTATAATATGTTTACAATTGGTGGAAAAGATGAACAAGTTTATAAAGCAATTGAGCGTCAAATTAAATTAAATGATAAGGTAATTGAGAACAGAGATATGGACTTGGAAGCAATAAAAAAAGCAAATGAAGAAATTGAAAAAGCTATTAATGATCTCTAAAAAATAATTCTTCACCATTTGTGTATATTAAAAATTGATTCTAGAGTATTTAAAGAAAATAATAAACAGTTTCAGAAAACTACCTTATTTGGTATAAAACTGATTAAAAATCATATTAAACCAAATGTTTTTTATATAATCTCTGTAAAAATTAAGCGTTTATTATTTGCTTTTAGTGAAAAGGTTTATTTGTTATTATTAATTTCTTAAAGTGAGCGTTCTTTGATATACTCATCTCGCTGTTCTTTCCCCTCTCACCTTTTATAATGAAATAAAAAAGAATTGCCTTTTACTTTCCCTCGAATTAAAATTGCCTTGTATACTTGTTTTTTGTTTTTACGTTGTGAATTTGGAACACAGTTATTTTAGAACAAATAAAAAAACACCCAGAGGTGTTTTTTTATTTATAAGTTCTCGCTGTAGATTGTAAAACCACCTGTCCTTGCACTCTAAATAATCAAAATATATTTGGTATTCCCCCTTTTTCTTTTTCTTTTTCTAGAGTAATTCAAGATATGCTTTACATATTAAAACACTTCATATCGGAAGCAATTCATTATATCGTTAAATCCCCTTCTCACCCACTTATACTACCGGTTATGAGAATGAGAATTCTGGCTATACTTCGTTAAATATATATAATATATATTATGGGGCTATATATAACTCGTTAGTCTTTAATACATTTGTTTTTTATCCTATATAGAGAGAGATGATTAAACTGACGAACGAAGATAATCAATTAGAAATTCAGAGAAATGCTGTTATGAATGCATTGAAGTGTAAATCTGTAGAAAAATTTGTAGCAACAACGGGAGATTTAGCGCGCATAGATGCTAAAATTGCCAATACTTCCATTATATATATGATAGATGGGAAAATGGTAAAAGAGTATCCTAGTGGGAAAATTATAGAAATTGATGGTGAAATCGATGGATAAGGTAGCAGGATGTCCAATTTTGATTGTGTTTGCAGGTAACAATGGTAGTGGTAAAAGTAGTTTAAGAGGATTTATAGAACCGATGAAACTGAATGTAAAAACACACATAGATCCGGATTTGATAGCAAAGCGATATAAGTTAAATGGTGAAAAAAACCCTAATGGAAAAGCTGGGAGAGAGACTGTTCGATTGATAAATCAACTAATTGAAAAAAAGAAAGTTTCTCTTACGAATGCACTCTTTCGGGTAAAAGCGCAATAGAGCGAATACGAAAAGCAAAAGAAAACGGATATAAAATTATAGTGTTTTTTGTTGGGATAGATTATAAGGGTGAAAATGTAGCCCGTGTAAGAATGCGCGCTGCTCTAGGTGGTCATTATATTCCTGAAGAAGATATTTTAAGAAGAAGTAAATCAATAATGAAAAATTTAATTGAAAATATACAACTCTTTGATTTTCTTTATGTTGTTAATAACGATTTTGAATATCTTAGGGTAGTTATACAACGTGAAGCCTCCAAGTTAATCTATTGTTCCGAAGAATTACCTTCTTGGTGCAATGAACTAGCGGAGGTTCTACGTAAAATAGAAAAATAAGCAATAAATATTATACGGCGCTTTTAACGAGTGCCTTTTTTTATGTTTTCCGTACGTTATATCCATAATTTCATATGCTGTTTCCATAATACAACCCTCTAAAGTAGATACTTCCTAGATATTTAAAAGTTGCTTTACAAATGTAACTTATGAATACCTATTGATTTATTTCACGAATTTCTCAAAAACTAGTAAAATGATTGTAGAATTAACGAGAGTTTAATGAAATAAACTTTCTAGGATATACAACTTTAAAAAGGCTGAATATTACTGAACGAACAATATAGTTTGGAGTTGAAATAATATGAATACGGATTGGAAACAACATTTATCAATCAAAGAAGCGGACATTTGTTTGTCCTTAGCTTGCAAAGTTAATGTGAATAATCAAATAGACCTAACAGAAGAACAAATGTATAAATATTGTCACTATAAAAGTTTTAGATACTTCAAAAATCACTTGTATGGATTAATTGAAAAGAATATTATCATAAAGATTGAAGAACAATCTGATAAACCATACTTCTTTAATCCCAATTATATTAGGTATTACAATGAATTGGGACCAATAATCTTTAACCGTCCTTTAGAGATTTACCAAAACTAAAACTAAATTAAATAAGAGACCGCTGATATATATCATTGGTCTCTTTTACATTAGGGTTTATTTCTTCTTTTCATCTTCTGAAGTTGATCCTACTCCACCAGTTCTAACTCTGTTGCTCTTCACTTCATCTGATAAAGTATAGTACTTTTCAGTTTTCCACTTAAGTAGATTCGTTCCTATTGGTAAGGTAATTGCCTCGTTTTTTAAGTTAATGAGAGCAACGAAGCAATGACCAAAATTGTCTGTATATGCATAGTCTCTATCTATTACTCCATTCTGATTAGCAAGCATCACCTTATCCTTACAGTCTTTATGGGTTGTAATAGATGTCCAAGTTCCTTCATCAATTAAGCATCTTAAACCTGTTGCAAAGATCCTCTTTTCATTTGGTTTGAGTGTGATTGGTTCTTGAATAATATAATCGTAAACATTTGGCTGCACTTCAATTATTTTAGAAGGCATTATATTGTGTTTTTCTGCTTCAGTAAACGGCACATCTTCTATTACAGTTTTACAGATTTCTGGCTTGCTATCTGAAATGATAAATTGAGCAAAGTGCTCCCCTTTTCTTATCAATAAATCTTCTGGTCCTTCGTTTATTAAATCGATTACATAATTTTCTTCTGACAAATCAATCGTTAAACACTCAATATTTTTGTTTTCCTTGTAGACTAGTCGTACGTCCTTCTTTATCCCATATGAGCTTCTGTCAAATAAACGGATTTGAACACCTTGTTCTAAATCTCCATAGAATGTAAATGGTAGTTTTAAGCTTACAATTTTATTTGAAGGTAAAAGAATGTCTTTGTGCGCAAATACATCGTACCCCGCACTACCAATTGTAGACCTCATTGGTGTTTTCATATTTACTTGAGTTGTTTTTATAAATAAGTTTTCTTTAATATTTTGCATAATAAAGCCCCTTCTGCTAACTAAAGTATTTGATATATAAATATTTTACTAAAAAAGAAAAAGGGATTGGAAATTACTTGCCCTTTTTCTTATCAAATGATTAATTATTTATTTTCAGATTTGTACAGTTCCATACACTTATCAATTGTTATTGCTTGTTTTGTTTCTAAGTAACTCTCAAATTTCTTTAACATAGAAATGTTGTGTAATTCCTTCTCTAGCATTGATAAAGTATTTATTTCGTACTCTTTCTCTCCTTTGTCGTGATACAATTTATCAATTAATTGTTCGTTCTCTTCAATTTGTTTCTTGTAAAAGCTTCTATTGATCCTTTCAGCTACTACACTACCTCTAAAAATAAAATATAAAACTGGAAATAATAAAAGGTGTAATCCTACAAAACTAATCGCTAAAGATGCAAACAAACCGATCCACCCGAGGTTAACAACAGTCGCTATCATTTTTTTATGTAAACCAGTTAATGGTTCTTTGTAAATATCACCTATTTGGTCTTCAATCACTTTAAGTTCTTCTAATCCTTTTCTTGTAGCAGAGATGTTTTTGAGTAAATCATTTCTTGTTAACTCTGTTTTAATCATAGAATCCCTCCTCTTTTGATATTTAAGTATGAAAAAAGCATTTCCCTATGTTTTTTACTAAATTTATTTATAGTATGTAAAATTAAAGATAAGAGCATCAAGGGAGGCGAAAAAATGTCTATAGATAATGACGAACAGTTAAACAATGAAGTTTCTGAGCAAGATGAGTTCGATAAGTTTAGAAAATTATTTGAGCAATATATGGATTTTTATATTGAACATAAGAAAGCATCATTTAAATTGGATTACATAAAAGAACAATTTAAAATGCATTACGAGAAACAAGAGGATAAAACACTTAAAGTTGACGGTGTTATAACAAGAGTAAAAAGAAAAAAAGAGTATGTTACGGATGAAGGCATCTACGAATATTTAGAAGATCACGGTTATTTACCGCTTGTTGTGACTGTAAATAAAAGTATTGAGAATCGTTTCAATCTTGAGAAGGCAAAAATTGATTACAAACAATCTGTTCGATTATATACCGGTGGTAAATCTATAGTTGATAGATTTGAAGTGACATCTAAATTAGATTACATTTTAGATTATTCTCTAGAGCAACTCAGTGAATCATTTAAACGTTCCTATACCGATGAGAAATTGAAAAAGGCAAGATTAGATGAAGCCAAAGAGCGTTTAATGGATGGAATGCCTTTTTCATCTTGTACTACCGAATATGGTACCCTGAAGAAAACCTCCTCCTACGATTACGATTTAGATGTTGTATTCGATGGAATATCTGGTAAAAAAGAAATTCTTATAAGAAAGCTTGAAGACTCATTTGAAATTAAACTTTTTCCAGATGATCAAGTTAATACTGTACCTATGAATCACTGTTTTGGAGAAATTAGTTTAGCAGATTTGTATGAAAACAATTTATTGGAACCTGAAAGTGTTTTTATTAAAAAGAGAGAGTTGAAAAAACATTTAAAAGATGGTTTTGTTTTTAATCAATTCGAAGTACCGGTTGATCCCTATGAATTTTATAGAAAATGCCCTATTTCGAAAACAAAAATCAACGAACTTATTCAAGAGGGTATTATTGATGAAAAAGAAATAGAAAAATTCATTGAGGTAACTGAAGAAACGTTTCACACTGAAGTTATTAGTGAGGGTTCTATGGAACAACAAGCGACTTTAAATCAACAAAAATTTAGGGATCGTTCTGAAAATATTCGTCGTAGACACGATGATAATTATGTTGAAACTCATAACCCCTATACTGCACCAAATCCTTATATTGAATTAGGAAATTTTTCATTTTGATTCTAGAAAATAAGAGATGTAGGATATCGATTATTATATCCCTACTCCCTTATTTTTCTTTTAACTTATCGTCCATATAATATTTAAAAATAGAAATGGTTTTTTATTTTTCGTGAGAATGGTTAAAAGAATGCATAGTGAAGGAAACCGTAAATATTTTTTATTTTTTGGTACTTTTATATGAATTAATATGAATTTTTTCTAATGGCCACTCTTAACCAGGAAATACAATTTACAGGAGGTGTAACTCCTGGTTTCAATTTCCTTTAAAAGTTTTGTTTGCTGGTTTTGAAATCTCAATGTTAAGGTTTATTTTTTATATTTATTATAAAATCTTCAACCGTGAGGCATAAAATCCTACTCATCTCCCCCTTCCTGGTCTGGGGGAAAAGTTTTGAAACCAGGATATTATGTGAAAAAAATATCTAAATGGATTATCATTTCTTTTTGTTTGTTCTTAGTAATTTCAGCGCTTCTGTCAGCTCTTCTACCCGCTCTTGCTTCTGCTGAGAAAATTGATGGACCTAAACTATATTCGGAATCTGCATTCCTATATAACTTAGGTACTGATGAGGTGCTTTATCAAAAAGCTGATGATAAACAAATGCCAATTCATAGTTTGGCTTCTCTTATGACTACATACATACTTATTGAAGATCTTGAAAGTGGTAAAGTTTCTCCCAAAGATAAAGCTGATATTAGCGAAAAGGCTTGGAGAGCACCTGAGCCAAGAATGTTTCTTGAAGTTGGAAGAACTGTTACTGCTCAAAAATTACTTGAAGGATTAATAATAGCTTCTGGTAATGATGCTGCTATCACTACTGCTGAATTTTTAAGTGGTAGTACAGATAAGTTTGTAAAGAGAATGAATAGTACTGCTAAAGAGTTAGGTATGAAAAATACTAAGTTTAGCACTCCTAACGGAAGCAGTAGCGATTTATCGAGTGCAAAGGACTTATTCATATTAACGAAGGCTCTTATTGATAAGTACCCAAAATATCTAAAGTATTTTACGAAATCAGAAACGAAATACGACACAAGACCTGGAAAGCCTGTATTGTTACGAAATCAAAATAGCTTTATCAGTGAAAACCCAAATGCTAATGGTTTAAAAAATGGCTGGGGAAAAGGTAGTTATCATTTAATTGGAACTGTTAATAAAAATGGTATGAAATTATTAGCTGTAACACTAGATACTTCAAGTCCTAGCAAACGTTCACAAGATGTTTCAAGGCTCTTAAACTATGGTTATGATCAGTACCAAGTATTAACTATTGCTCGTGCTGGCCAAAATTATTCAGAGTTTGGTGTATATAAAAGTGATACTCCGGGTCCATCAAATGTGATTTACAAAGAAGATACTAAAGTTGTTACACGAAAAGGTGTAAGTATCGATGATTTAAAGAAGGAATATGAAGGTCAAAACTATGTTGCTGGTGGAAATAAAAAAGGCGATGTATTAGGGACAGTTAATATATATCACGAAGATAAGTTATTAACTAAGGCTCCTATTGCTGCTACTGAAACATTTAAAGAAACAACTGGATTTAAATCAGCAATTGATTCTATTGCATTAATGTTTAAGAACCTATTTGATTGGATTACTAATTCCAAGGGTTAATTTTTTAGGAGGTTTTATACTTGAGAAAAGGCGATATAATTTTTGGTGTTTCTGTTACTACGTTGGCTATTGCTGTGCTTGGAGGAATGTACTTTTATAAAGAAAAGGCTGCTCCAGAAGGGCAAAAAACTGCTTCACACGTTTCTGAAACATTCTATGATGTGAATACTAATAAACAACCTATTTTAGGTAAAGAGGATGCCCCAGTAACTTTAGTTGAATATGGCGATTACAAATGTCCTGCTTGTGGATTCTTTACTAATTCCATTATGCCTGAAATTAAAGAAAAATACGTTGATACTGGTAAGGTTAAAGTTGTTTACAAGCATTTCCCGTTTATTGCGAAGGACTCTGCTAGGTCTGCGATATTTACTGAAGGTGTATTAGATAAATTAGGTAATGATGCATTCTGGAAGTTGCACGAAAAATTATTTGCTTCTCAAGAGGATCCAAGTAAAGAAAGCGAAGATCATTTAACTGAAGTCTTCTTAATGAAAACTGCGAAAGAACTATTTACTGAGGACCAAGTGAAGAAATTAGATGGTATTCTTGAAAACAAAACTTATACTACTGATGTAAGTAATGACTACGAAGAAGGTAAAAAAGAAAAAATACAATCAACACCTACTGTATTTATTAATGGTAAAAAGGTCTACAATCCAATGGTAGTTAATGAAGTTTCTGCTGCAATTGATGACGAATTAAACAAAAAGGAGAAATAATATGAATAAGATAAATATGTTTCTCTTTCCTTGGTTAGTTTCCATTGTGGCTACTTTAGGTAGTTTGTACTTTAGTGAGATAATGGAGTTTGTTCCTTGTACATTATGTTGGTACCAAAGAATATTAATGTATCCGCTATCTGTACTATTTGCTTTTGGATTCTTTACTCGCGATCGAAATTTATTTAAATATACTTACCCTCTTATTCTTATAGGGAACGTATTAAGTTTCTATCATTTTGGAATGCAAAAATTAGGTTTTGGTGCATCAATGCCGGTATGCTCACAAGGTGTATCGTGCGCCGGTTTCTATATTAACTGGTTTGGGTTCATCACTATTCCCCTACTTTCATTTGTTGCATTTTCATTGTTACATATTTACTTTTGGATTCAATTCATTAATAATAAAAAGCGCTCATAATCTGGGCGCTTTTTTCATTGATTTGCAAAAAATCATATTAACATATATACAGAAATTGCTCTATGGAGTTTTTTTTTATATGATGGAAGAAATGATTAAATAAGGTGGTGGCGAAATGAGCAAAGAGTTTTCAAATTATATAGATAGAAATGGAAAATTAAATTTTGCCAATGCTAGTGATGACATATTTCTAGAAGCATTTAAAAAGGTTGAACTCTTCCCTCCTGCTAAACAATTATCCGAAAAAACATATGATGGATATAATAAAGATTTAACTATATTTACTCTATTTCTTCATAGAGAGAATATTAAATTGAACGAAGTCAATGTTATTACAGTGCAGGACTATCAAGCATATCTTATGAAACAATATGCAGCACGTTCAGTGGTTCGGAAATTAACAATACTAAAAAGATTAGTTTCTTTTGGATATAAAACTAATTTTTACTCCTTCTCAATGGCGGAATGGATTGAAAAACCGAAAGTACCTAAGTATCATTATTCATCTAAATCCGATCAAAAAAGAAAAGAAATCCGCGAGCTTGATTTAGAAACAGCTAAAATAATAATAAATGCGTTAGACGATGTAGTTGAAACAACTAGGAAAGAACGTGAAGCGCTAAAGTCTAGAAATAGATTACTAGGGTATTTCTTATTAACAACTGGAATGCGTGCAAGTGAAATTAAAGGTCTTTACTGGTCCGATATTATAAAGAAGAAGGGCCGTTTGTTAGTGGAGTTTAAGGGAAAAGGAAACAAATATAGAAAAATCCCTCTAAACGAGCGTGTAGTTGAAGAGATATTTCTTTATAGAAAACTACTAGGCTACTCTGAGAATTTTTTAGACGATGAGCGCCCTATATTCATAGCATTTTCAAGAAATAAGAATGAACAGATAAGTTATGATTTGTTGTATAAGCTAATTAAAAAGGTCGTAAAAAGAGTTGAAGCGAATGAACATATTTCTCCTCACTGGTTTAGACACACCTTTATTACAAGTTTATTAGAACAAGATGTTCCTTTGGCCGTAGTAAAAGAGTTAGCTGGGCATTCAGATATTTCTACAACTAACTTGTATCTTGAAAGATTGAATGAAAATACTGTTGAACGAGAATACGATAAAGTTGATTTCGGCATATAAAAAACCACCAATAGGTGGTTTTTTTGTTTCTGCTTATAAAGTATCTCCATCTGCCATCATAACCTGAATAGGCACTTTAGAAGAAGAACTAACCTTAGCTTGATCAGTAGATTGATTATTGCTATTACCTAATAAAACAAAGGTAAATGCAAGCCCCGCTAAAATGAAGCTCAATTTTTTCATTTTAATCTCTCCTTCTCTTCAATTTTCTTCTTCGCCTCATAGCTTAAGTAGAAGTATTCACTTGCTTTAGCTGAATTGCCAGCCTCCCGGAACTGTAATGCTAAGTATTCAAAATAGAACTGTACATACTCATATAAATTTTCTATTTCGAAGTGTTTGTTTCCTTCTAATATCACAGTTTCTAATTTTTCTATTGGCGCTTTTTCAATCCTTGCCATTAATATTTCTATACGATAAATATATTCTTTATTACCCTTTTCTTTGCAGATGTTATAAGCCATACTTGAAAGTCTGCTCGCTTCTTCTAATTGACCTAGTTTAAACCTCTCTCTAGCCTCGATAAATAATGCTTTATAATGTCCGTCTATATTTTGATTAACTTCTTCTAAGTACCTAACAGCAAGCTCAGATAGATCTTGTTCTGCATACATTAATCCAATGTTATGGCGTACTTTTAGGATTAATTTGTGAGCCCCGTTTTTCTTAAAAGTATCTATTGCTGAAGTAAAGTATTCTTCTGCTAATTCATACTCCCTTAAATATGAACAGGCCAAGCCAAGTAAGTTATTACACGCTGCAATGTTCATTTCGTAGCCACTATGTTTTGAGAATTCATCTTTAGCTTTTGTTCCGTAAGTTATAGCTAAAACAGCTTGATAGTTATGGTAATAGAAAGTAGCTAAATTATAGTTATATTCTGATTTTTCTATATCATCCGTGATGAAATGAATTAGTTGATTGGCCTTATCAAAGTACTCTCTCGCTTCTTTATAATTACTAATACTAGTAGAATGCAAGGCTTTAAAAAAGTTGTAATAAAACGTTAGCTTACTCGCAGCAGGAATTTCAAAGGAGTCTATCTCATTGAAGCTATTATTGTTGATGGAAAGATTATCTTGTAGTAAGTTAAATCTAAAATTTATTAGATGGAAATATAGAAGAGTTTCAGATTCTTCGATGCTCGGATTTTCTTTACTGATCCCACTCTGATTTAATTGTAAAATTTGTTCCTCTAAGGTATTTTTAATTGATTCTGCTTTTTCTATATTTCGTTCCCTTATCTCTTTATACCAGTTGTTAATGGTTTGAATCATCTGCTCATTTGAAATTAAAGGTACGCTCATTTAAACCCCTTCCCCTCGACTATGTTTTGAATATTTAAAATAATGGTAACACTAGTTAACTAAGTGTAGCAAGATATTATTATATGAATGACTTGAGAAATATATTTTGCACTTGAATTTATAAGTTTTCTTTAAAAAAACACAAAAAAACCACCTATTGGTGGCTTTTTGCAACTGAATCTTTTTTATTTTTTAATATGAATTTATTTTAAAGCTTAAAAACATAAAAATCAACTTTTAATCTCTCTGAAATATCGATTAGTATCTCTTCGACTCTTCCCCATTCTCCACCGGCTAAATCTGATCCCAGTTTATATGGAAGCCCTATTTTATACTTTCTGTTTTCCTTTAATTCCTTTTTTAGTAATACTTGTATAAATGAAGTGATACTACTTTCTAAATATAAGTATCTTTCGGCTTGTTCCCTAATACTCTTTGCTTTACCAGGGAAGTTCTGAGCATATAAATTAACAACCCATTTTTCCTCTTCTACTTTTGCAACAGAATATCTCCCTAATCTTTCTGCACCCTTTAAAGGAAACTCATTATCTACTCTCACTACTTGCGGGTATCTCGTAGCAATTTTAAGTGCTAGTCCTGCTCCCATCCTTTTTTGAGAGTTTGCCTGATGAAGAATAAAATTACAATTGCAGTTTAATAAATTACCTCTAGTGATACATAACATACAATATAGCTTCTTCCTATAACGACATATATGTTATTTTATTTTTGTTTTCTTTCATAAAAAAAGAACCTGCTTGTTTTTTCAGTAGTTCGACTTCCCCAGTAGTATACATAATAATATTATGAGTATTCATTTGGGGACTTATCTTTTCTGCTAATTGTGTAAGGTTTGAGATAATATAATTTGCAGGATTGATAAATAATTTGTCGGGCCATACCTTTTTCAGTTCTTTCTCTATTAAAGGATAATGTGTACATCCTAAGATCATAGAGTGCCAATCATCAGCACATACTTCATCCACTTCGTTTCGGAGTTTGATACCGCTGCCTATCGATATAGTACTAGAATCCTCAATTTCTTTTGCTAACCAAGAATTCCCCACCGATTTCATATCGATATCGGAAAATAAGTTTTGGTACCAACCACTTTTCACGGTATTATTTGTAGCTAATAATACAACCTTATCACTCGTAAAGTAACTTTTTTCTAAACCATCAGTTGTTCCAATTACCGGAATTGATAATGATGCTTGTATTCTTCCTTTAAACAATGCTGTCAAAGTGTTACAAGCTAAAACTACCACATCTACTTCCTTTTCTTTAATAACATCTATCCAATAATCCGCGATTGCCTCTAGCTCGGAAATTGATTTGTTTCCATAGGGACAATTTTTCTGATCCGCAAAATATAAGTATGTATGGTCTGGCAGTTCTGCTGTCATCTTCATTAAAAAGCTCCAACCACCAATACCTGAATCTAATAATGCAATTCTCATCGTTTTCACCTGTCTTCATTCAGTCTTTCAATTAAAAATAGAGATACAGAATAATTGTAACGTTTTTTCTATACTATACGGAAAAAACGTTACACAATATGTAGTATGGTCATTTTATTCTTTATAAAAATAAAAAAGGAACGACATAAAATTAGTTTCGTTCCCTTAAAATTTATTTAAATACCAAAAGACACTAGAAGTGCTTCTTCAATATTTTTGTAAAACTCCGCAGTTAAATCTGTATTTTGTACTACTCCTGTTACCCTTTCTTTATCTACAACCCTTACTTGTTCTAACAGCGCTATGCTATCTTTAAAAGTAGGGCTAATTAAATTTCCTGGTATTTCAACGTGTGTTGGTAATCTCTTTTTCTTTTTTAATTGCAATGGAGCTACAATTAAAGTGGTTGAATATTTGTTTCCAACATCATTTTGAATTACTATAGCTGGTCTATTGCCTTTTTGTTCATTTCCCATTCCGTTTAACTCTACCCAAACAACTTGAGGAATCCTAGGTGTACCGACACCAAATGAAATAAGCAGCGCATCATCAATCTCTTTCATAACTTCCTTTGATAAAATTGTTCGTTCAACTTGTATAATTCGTTCTTTTGAAATCACTCGAACTTGTTCACACAGAGCTATGCTATCTACTCTGTTTTTTCCTAATTCTTTTGATGAAATATTTACGTGTGTTGGTATTTCTGTTTTGAAGTTACTTGTAAGTGGAACAATGAGAGTAGTTGTAGAAGCTCTGTTTCCGAAATCATTTTGAACGACTACGGCCGGCCTCTCTCCTTTTTGTTCACTTCCTACGCAATTTCTATCTAAATCAAAATCTACCCAAATAATTTGTCCTTTCACATAATTCATTATGTGACCTCCTATACCATATTTTTATCTATACAACAGCAGCATATATAACATTTAAATACTCGATACTAATCCTTTTTTGGAACCTGATAGGTGGATGAGTGTCTTTATACATTTTTATTTATACTGAAAATTTCGGTTTTTAGAGAAGAATTTTAATTTTTATATACGTAATGGTAAATATTAAAATAATTTGTTTAGAATAAAGTATTGAGATTAATAAAAAGGAGAGAAAAGAGATGCATTTTTTTAGTTTGGATAAAGAGAATAATAAAATTTTAATATCACCTGGAGCTAAACCTGAAGATTTTGTTGCAGTAGAATATGGTTTTGTTGAATTTAATGGAGATCATTATACAATCCACTCAATAAATTCAGAGGATTTGTCAAAACAAGATATATATTCTAGTCTTATTTTTGGTTCTAATCTAGTTAATGATCCTTGTATACATTGTGGACGTATTGGTAATAGAATTCTTTTGGAAGAAGACTGCTCCCCTTGTACATTTATATACAACTATTATGATAGCGTTAATAATGGTTTCACACTTAATATGAAAAAGTTACAAACTGCCCTATTAGAAAAAGGCTACTTTAGAACATCGCTAAGTCAATTTAATTACTCGATATGGAAAAATAATAATTAATATTCATATAAAAACTTTAATATTATTTATATACCTAGGAAAATTCTTATGATTATAAAGCGCTCACATAATTTGAACCAGCGCAAATAAATAGACGTATTATATAATACGTCTATTTTATGTGTTTATTTTTTAGTTCTTTTGCGACACTCGTGATTTTATTTTCGATCCATCAGCTTTCACCGATACATTATCAACACTTACTGTAACGCTTTCGAAAATTTCCCCTAATTCTATGAACACTTCTGGATTATTTTTAATAACACCTACTACTATATCCAATTTTGATTGTGTATCTCTTTCATATGAACTGGAAAGCTCTGTGTTTGATTCTTGATTCTCTTGTGTTTGACCTTTAAGGAAAATTTTTTTTAACGCCTCTAATATATTTTTAGCCCCTTCTTTCGCAAACTCCTGGGCTACAACAGGAGTTACTTTCTCAAAGAGCCATTTCAACATCACAAGCAAAATTTCTCCATTGAATCCGAAATGAAGAAGGCCAGATGTACTGTGTACATTTGATACAGATGGCACTTGGACATAATTCTCCAAGCTTTCTTCTAAGCTATGTAAATGTTTTTTTGCATCATAAAAATCCACAAGTAATCGATTCGTTTCATACCACTCGTCAAATTCTGTCTCGGCCATTGTGAGCAAAGAAGAGAAATAATACGTCGATTTTATAGCTGTTATTAAATCCTTCACCTTCTCTAAAGATTCCTCATTATCCATCATTTGTTCTTTCCATTCATACTGTACTGTTAGAATTGTGTCGTTCTGTAACATACGTATTCTCCTTTTACAATCAAATTATTACCATATATCCATTTTACTATAACACTTGTTCGCCTTACTCGCTTTTGCAAAAATAAAAAGCCACCTAACGGTAGCTTTTTATTTAGAGTGTTATATAATTACGTCTATTTCACACTTAAACTATCATTTTCAACTGTAACAACAAAGGTCTTCTTATCTGTTTCTAAGATTCTGTTCGCAAGTAGATCTGTAATGTTTTCAACCTGTCTTTTAGCCTCTCTTGCACCAAATTCAGGTTTGTATCCTTCTTTTTTCAACCAATCTACTGCTTCCTCTTTAAAGTTTAAGGTATAGCCTTCTTTTGCAACCCTTTCACTTAACTCTTTTATATTTTTATCAATGATCTCTTTCATTGCTTCATCTGTTAGTGCATTGAAAACAATCATTGAATCTAAACGATTTAAAAATTCAGGTTTGAAGAATGAATCTCTTTTAACAAGTTCAATAACTTTTGATTCTATTTCAACTTGCTCTTTCCCTGCGTTATTTACTGTAGAGAAACCTAGATTTTTCTGTTTAGTATATAAATGGCTGCCTTTATTTGATGTAATAATAAATACTGCATTTTTAGCATCAACGGTCTTACCTTTATTGTCGGTAACTATACCGTCATCTAAGATTTGTAACAAAACATCTAATACATCAGGGTGACCCTTTTCTATTTCATCAAGTAATACGATGCTAAATGGTTTCTTTCGAAGTTCGTTTGGTAGTTTTCCTCCCTCGCTATGACCAACATATCCTGGAGGTGAACCAATTAATTTTGCGACACTGTGTTTTTCTGAATATTCTCCCATATCAAAACGAATAAATGCATTTTTATCGCCAAATAATTCTAGAGCTAAAGATTTTGCTAACTCCGTTTTCCCTACTCCTGTTGGGCCTAAGAATAAGAAAGCTCCTGTAGGTCTATTAGGGTCTTTAAGTTTTAATTGGGAACGTTTGATCGACTTAGATACAATTTGTATAGCCTTTTCTTGGCCTTTTACATTTTCCTTAAGGGCGTTTTCTATATTTTTTAGTTTCATCTTATTTTCTTTGTCTAAATCTTTTACAGGGATCCCCGTTCTCTTCTCTAAAATTTCTGTTAGATGTATTACAGATACATTTGAATTATTTCTTTTTTCATCATCGATATTTTGTTTTGTCTCTTCAATCTTTACTACCATTTCTTTTTCCAATCGATATCTTTCTTTTGCCTCTTCGAAACGCTCCTCTAAAATTAGCTTGTCTTTTTCTTTTGCTAACTTCTTCTTTTCGTTTTCAAGATTAGATAATTCTTCAGTTGAAATTGTACTATTAATTTTTCTAAATGCAGCAGCTTCATCAACTAAGTCGAGTGCTTTATCTGGAAGGTATCGTTCTGTTAAGTATCGTTTTGATAACTTAACCGCTTGTGAAACAACTTCGTCTTCGATTTTCACACTATGGTGTTCCTCAAATAGCGGAACTATCCCCTTAATTATTTCAATTGCTTCCTCTTCTGTAGGCTCCTCTACCTGAATGTTTCTCATTCTTCTAGAAAGAGCTCCATCTTTTTGAATGCTAGTTCGATATTCTTCAAATGTTGTAGCACCAATTACTTGGATGTCTCCGCGTGCAAGTGAAGGTTTTAATATATTCGCTGCATCAACTGAACCTTCTGCTCCACCAGCTCCTGTAATTGTATGGAATTCATCTAAGAATAAAATAACATTCTTCTTAGTTTTAACTTCATCGATAATTTTCTTAAGTCTTGCTTCAAACTCACCTCGGAATTTTGTTCCAGCAACTAAATTTCCTATGTTTAGTTCGATAATACGTTTATTTAATAAGTCTGTAGGCGCTGTGCCATTAACTATCCTCTGAGCTAGTCCTTCAACAATTGCAGTTTTCCCTACCCCGGGCTCTCCAATTAATAGAGGATTACTCTTGAATTTTCTGCTTAACATTAATATAGTTTCATCAATTTCTTTTGTTCTACCGATAACAGGAGTCAACTTGCCGTTTCGTGCTAGAGAAGTTAAATCTCTGCCGAAAGTTAAAACAAATAAATCTGACTCTTTTTCCGTTTGTTCTATATTATTAATTAGGCTTTCTTCGTTTAACTCGCCTTTTTCTGGAGTATCCTCTAGCATTTTCACAATCAATTCATATTGTTTTTCACCGAAAGAATGAATTTCACCTTTTCTCATTTTTTCTTCTAAACATATTGTGCAAATTTGATAGTCTTCTCCTAAAATATCTGATATACCTTTAAAAGCCATCCTATCATTACATACTGTACATTTTAATTCTGCATTATGAGTCATTGTTATACCCCCTGTTTCTCTATTAAGGAGTGAGAAAATATTTTAAATTTAATTGTTTTTTTCATAAGTTTTTGCTTAATCCTTATTTTGTTTCTGAGTTTTCATCGCGTACAACTTCGTACAAACAAAGTAAAGATAATTTATTTTATATTTATATACATAGTATTTGCGTATTCTTACTATCCGTTTTTCGATTGGAAGCAGTTTTTGTTTTTAAGTTTTCTTATCTATTGTGTATTAGATGATATTATGCATAGAGAAATCAATATCTTAATACCTCTTTTTGTAACAATTGTCATATTAATAATTAACCCTTCATTATTTGTATTCATTTCCCTTGTATTAGTGTTTTCTCTATTTTACACGCTACCTTTATTTGTTCATCTGTTGAATAAAGTGTTTACTAAAAATAAAACTATAAAAGAATATGATTCTAGGAATAAAGAACAACGTGTACAAGAAAAAGTTGTTGGGTTTCCATCCTATATCTCAAAAGTTTTTAATAAGTACTCAGGAATGGGTGCAGCTGACCCTTGGATTTTTTCTGCATTTCTATTATTTATACCTGTTTTCGATTGGATTTTATATTTACTGATTGTTTGGGTACTAATCATTTTATTCTTTGTTGCAAAGAAAGTCCTAAACATCAAAAGTGAATCAATTAAGATATTTTCCATTGCTAAAAATGCTACAAATGTTAAAACTAACTCTCTTCCTTTAGCCCCGATCCTATTACTTTCATTATCAATTTACCTATTATTCTTGAATTTCTCCTTTTAAATTTAAAGGAAATTTTTTCTTTTGTGGAAATAATTAACGGCAGTACATTACAGGAGGGAAAAACATAAATGACTAACCTTAGAGTAAAAAAAGAAACAAATTATAAGTCTCTAGCAGATGTTATTTCTTTTAAAATGCGTGAAGAGAACGTTATTCATATAGATGGTATCGGTGAAAGACCAGTTTATATCGCAATTAAAGCTATCGCTATTGCCCGCGGTACTCTTGCTTCAAGAGGTATTAACATTACTGCAACTCCTTCATTTGGCGAAGCGGTAATTGATGGTAATGAGCGCACGTTTATGAGATTAACTATTGAAAAAGTAGAGAAGTAATAAAAAACAAGTAGCAATCAGCTACTTGTTTTTTTGTTTAGGTGTTGTAATTTTAACTGCGCAATATAGGCTGTTAACGAACTACCTTTTGATAGGTTTACTAGTATTTCAGGCTCGTTAATTGACCAAACTAGCTCGCCCTCTTCTGTTTTTATTTCTTTGCATAATTGATTAATTATTTTTTTGTTTTTCTTTATTGTTTTTTCTAATTCCTGTTTTAAGCGTTTCATTTCCTCGTTATGTTTTTCGTCTCTCGCGTCCAACATTTCATTTTCATCATAAACATCGTATAGTCCTATGTATTCTGATCTAAGAAATGCTCGATGTCTTGCTCTCTTCCTTGCCATTATAGGTAAATTAGCTCGCGAAATTTGATCAGTGCAATTCATTCTATTTGCGATGCCATAATCAGAGTTTGTTTCATCGTTTGGGAAAACCACAGTCGCTTCTATCCAAACCTGCTCTCGATCTTGAGAAGGTGCATCGCATTGTTTTTCAATAGGATTAATCTTAGGGAACACTGCTCTTGTAGCAGATATCAATTTATTAACGCCTGAATCAGTTAAAATAGGTTTTCTCTTCTTCTTTGAGAACCAAATATCTGTTTCGGGATTAATAATTTCTTTAACAGGCTTAATTACTTCATTATTTTCATTATCCAGTACTCTAATTGAGTGATTAAGTACTCTTTCTATCCAAATTTCCGCTAATGGTTTCTCTTCAGAAGCATCTTCGTTATTAATATCTACTTGCTCGTCGTCAATAAGGCCCTCTTCTTCAGGTTGTTTAACTTCAAGGTTGTTGTTTGAATCTGTATTTGTATTAATTTTTTCCTCTTTTATCTTCTCGTTCAGTGGTTCTTGAATGTTTTTCTCTTTTGATTGGTTACTGTCTGCTGTTTTTGCCATAACATACCTCCAAGAAATATATAAATAATAAAATCGCTTTATTTATAATTTCTTTATAAAATAAAAAACCACTGTTTTATTTATTTTTTTTACCAAAAAAATAAAAAATCATTTAAACTAATTCCATAAGAAAAAGAAGAAACATATATGAAAAATAAAACAAATACATAATTTTAAGGAGTGTTTTTTAATGAATGGTATTCAAATGAAAAAATTAATTGTAGCGGTGTCTAAAGCGATTGCTAATAAGGAGTTTCGTAGTCAACCTCACTTTGTAAAACCTCCATATGTTCTTTGGGGTCCAAAAGGGTCAGGTAAAACTTACACTGTTAAAGCAGCAGGAACAATGAACAAATTTCCGGTAATCAACATTCGTCTAGGACAGGAATTGGCAGAAGATATGTCTTATCCTGAAGTTGTAGAAATTAATAACGAAAAATTCCTTACGAAAATTATCGCTGAAATGTTTCCGCGTTATAACCGTGATGAAGACGGACGACGTATTCCAAGAAAGAAAATTGTTGATGGCCAAGTAGTCACTTGTGAAGACGAATTCCAAATCAACTTTACAAAGATTAAAGAATATATTGAGAACTATGATGAATTAGAAGCATACTATGAATCTCTTGGTCTATCTATTAATGATGCACCTGGGGCTATTGTATTTCTTGATGAAGTAAACCGTATTGAGGATAAACAAATGTTCCAAATGATTTTCCAGTTATTCGATTCTGGTAAATTTAAAGGTTATGTAACACCTGAAGAAATTTCTTTCTTTGCTGCCGCTAACCCTAATGAAGGATATATTGTTTCAAACTGGTTTGCAGATCCAGCGTTTAGTAATCGCTGCATTCACTTAAAAACTCAATATGATTTTAATAGTTGGCTTGATTTCGCAGCTCAACCAGACTCTGGATATGATGATTTAACAATTGAATTCTACAAAGCTAATCCAAAAGCACTGTTTGATGAAAAGGAAAATAATTTTAAACTACCTAAATTCTCATCATCTTTCCGTAATCCCGCGTTCTTATCACTTTATGTAAATGGCGTAGATTATCAAGATGACGAAGTTAAAACTGAAGTATTGACAGCTATTATTGGTGATATGTATGTTGCAAACTTCCACCAAGTTGAAGAAAACCTTCAAGAATATGCTCCTTCAGCAGAAGAAATATTTGAAAGTTATGCTCTATACGATTTAGGATCTAACCCATTAATTCAGAAGGAAACTGGTAAAGCTCAAGATGGTACACCGGTTTATAACTATACAATTGATACTTTGGCTGATGCTATCGATGGACAGGAACAATCTACTCCGTTACGCGACCGAATTTTAAAACATCTTGAAGATAATAGACAAGATGTTATCAATGAGGTTTGTGAAAATATGGTGAATTACTTATATGCTAATTATGATGAAAAAGGATTCTTGACGGATTTAGAAACAAATACTGAAAGAAAGCTAAGATTTATTAGATTTATGTTCGATTTACCAAGAGGTAAATTCGGAACAACATTCCAACAAATTGTTGCCAATCCAGAGGTAGATAAAAAAGAGAAATCTGAAAATATCGCATCTTCTCTTACAAAAGGTGAAGCTGGAAAATACCTTGTAAATCTGATTAAATACAATCAAAAAAGAATTGCTGTAGAAAATTAAATTGTTAAAAGATTGATTCTAAGAATCAATCTTTTTATTTTGATCTTTTTTTGTTTTTTACTAAAAAAATAAAAATAAAACTATAATAAATATATAAAAACATAAATGGAACGAACACGTACATAGGAGGAAGAATAATGAATACTAAATTAAAATTAACAGAGGAACAAGAATACTTACTAAACAAACGTGCTAATAATGCTTTACAAGATAACATCTATCTTATGCTGAAAAATCATCCATTTTACTCTTCATTGCTATCAAATTTTAGACTTGAATTTAAGATTAATTGGATTCCGGTGGCTGCGGTTACAATAGAAAAAGGTTTTCCAGTTCGTCATACTAACCCGGTTGGTTATTTAACTTATCAACGGTTCGAACAAATTTTTATTGATATCCACGAAATTATTCATATTACAGACTGCCATCATTTAAGAATGGTTGGTAAAGATCCTGGATTATGGAATATTGCTACAGATATTGAAATTAATCAGTTGATTCAATCAGTTATTGCAATTTTACCTAAAGATGCTTTGATGTATTATCACTTTAATCTTCCAAAAGGATTAAGTGCAGAGGAGTATTATGACATTCTTGAAAGCAGAAAAGAACCAATTACACTACCTCCTGAATTACAAAATACTTTGATGAATGATATTATAAATGGTCAAAATGGTCAGGATGGTAATGGTAACGGCAATCAACAACAAAATAATGGTGGTACAGGAAATTCAGGGCCTCGTACTAAATCAGAAAAAGCACCTGGTTTCGAAAATCTTCATCCACATTGGGAAGAAGCTGCTAGTAAAAATCCAGAACTTCAAAAAGGTATTATACAAAGTATGGTTCGTAATGCGATAATTAAAAATGCGGGTAAAATACCTGGTGAAATGCAAGAGATTATTAAACGTTTGTTCGAAGCTCAATTAAATTGGCCTGAATTACTATCTACGTTTTCTCAGTCTTTATTAACAACTACTAGACGTAGTACCTGGTCAAGACCTTCTCGTAAGTATGGTAAATTAAAGATGGGTACATTAAGAAGAAAAGAACTAGAACTACTCGTTGGGATTGATACTAGTATTTCATTACAAGAGAAAGAGTTTATGCAATTTATCGCAGAACTTGATGTAATGAAAGATTATGCGAAAATCACTGTTGTACAAATCGACACTCAAATTCAATCAATTGAAACATTGAATGACCTTGAAACTGAAGATTTCACCATTAAAGGACGAGGTGGCACTTCATTCTTACCTTTATTTGAACTTGCAACTAAAGGTCAAGTAGGTGAACACTTTAAACTCGAAAATCGTCCAGATGGTATTGTATATTTAACAGACGGTGAAGGACCTGCTCCTGACCACTGCGATATTCCTACACTTTGGGTTCTTACTCCTGGTGGCAGAAAACCACATACAGTAACAGGTGAAGAAATATCTTGGGGTCAATTTGCATATTTAAACGAATAAAAAATTAAATTAATAAAAGACTGATCACTAAACAGTATCAGTCTTTTTTATTTATATATTAATAGAATTTCAGATTGTCTATGTATTCCATTACAACTCTACCCATATAATGTTGTTTGATATCGAATGTACCATAGTAACGGCTATCGGCAGAAATATTTCTGTTATCGCCCATTACAAATATTTCTCCTTTTGGAACTGTAACTTCATTGAAATTATTTTTAGTCATTGGTTCTTTAATGTAACTTTCTTTTTGTTTCTTTCCATTTAGGAATAATTCACCGTCTTTAATTTCTATCTTATCCCCTTCTGTACCTATTACCCTTTTAATCAATTTGGATCCTTTACTATTTTCAACTACAACTACATCCCCTTTTTTGGGTTCCAAGAACTTTAAGACAACTACTCTGTCGCCGTTTTGAATCGTGTTTTCCATAGAAGGACCTTCAACTACAGCAAAGCTAATAATAAATACTTTTAATATTTGAACTAAAATGAATGCGAATATAAAAGATAATCCCCATTCTTTTATTGATTGTTTGATATCTTTAGGCTTTTTTTCCTTACTTTTGATGCTCATTTCTTCGCCTCCTGTCTTAAGCTATGTAAAACAAAAGAGTGGTGTTTCCTTTAAATTTATTAAGAGATTTGCTAGGTTACACTCACATTTCTATTCAGGGAGGTGTTCTAATGGAGATTGATACGTTGTTATCTTTAGCTTCAAAAAATTATTCTGCGGAACATTCACAGCTGCTCGAACACTTACATAAATGCAGCAACCAGTTAACCTATTCAAGAAATAAAGACGACCTGCCTTTACTTATTTTTAAAACGAAAGAAATTTATCTTTGGATTAAAGATGATTCGGTCTTTGAACATCCCTTTTTGTTTTCTGAACCAGAAGAAATTCTTTATCTGTTATATCAATATTTTGGAACAGGAAACTCGGTGTATATTTCGAACGAGTTACCTGTGTCATTTTCAAAAAAATTTATTAAAGAGCAAATTGAGAAATGTTTATTGGAAGATGATATTGAGAGTTTTAATAATTGGGTCAAACAATTAAAAAGTATTGAGTAAACAATGTATTTTTGTTTTTTGTTAGAACAAAACAAGGAAATAATATATATATTGGGAGGATACAATGAATAGAGTTGCATTATTTGCCCCTTACCACTTAAATGATAAAGAATTAGAAACCGTTTTTGATTTTCTTTATGATGTTATCGATGAAACAAAATTTTCTATCTTGTTCTATCGAACTATTGATTTAGACATAGTTAGATTCTTCTTAGAGCTGCCGGAGGAGTATGCAAAGCATCTTGAAATACACTTACCAGGAACTCTAAACTCAATAGAAGATCCTGCATTAAAACAAGGAATAAAGTTCCTAAGTGAAAACGGAACAGAAATTGTAGAACATTTCTTTACTACTGAAGCTTTAATTGATAACCAATATAACTCCATTTTAAAAAAGATGATTATGAATGTGGATGAAGTTTTAAGCTTCTATAAGAGCGATGCAAAGCAGATCACAAAGCTATTAAGACCTTTCACCTTCTCTAAACAATATAAAAAAATTGGGTATATTAGTTACTTAGATAAAGAAAAAGATATAGAACTTGTCCCTTATTCAAATTAATTTATACTTTTTTTTCGCTTTTTTATATTTTTTTCTTATAATTAATGTATCGAAGAATTTATAAATAGGGAGTTGTTCCAAATGATGAATCGTGTAATCTTGGTCGGCAGACTTACAAAGGACCCTGACCTAAAATATACCCCAAATGGTGTTGCAGTAGCTACTTTCACTTTGGCAGTAAATCGTTCTTTCGCAAACCAACAAGGTGAACGCGAAGCTGATTTCATTAACTGTGTAATTTGGCGTAAACAAGCTGAAAACGTTGCAAACTATTTAAAGAAAGGTAGTTTAGCAGGTGTTGATGGCCGTATTCAAACTCGTAATTACGATGGACAAGACGGTAAACGTGTATATGTGACTGAAGTTCTAGCTGAGAGTGTTCAATTCCTTGAGCCACGTAACGGCGGTAACAACCAAGGTTCTGGTAATAGCGGTAACCAAGGTTCTGGTAACAATGGAAACCAAGGTTTTGGTAATAACGGTAATCAAGGTTTCAGCAATAGTGGTAACCAAGGTTTCGGTAATAGCGGTAACCAAGGAGGATTTACTAAAAATGATGATCCGTTTTCGAATGTCGGTCAACCTATCGATATTTCTGATGACGATCTACCATTCTAATATTCTAGCTCCCAAAGCTAAAATACATAAAAAACCTGCAAATATATCTTTGCAGGTTTTTTTATTGTTTCTTTATGGTGTAAATTAGAATTACACTTCTCTTTATATGTAAGATTACTCATCGAGTGAGACCAATTTAATTTTCAAACCTAAAGCAATCGCAACCTTAAACAGAGTTGTACTGTTGGGTATTGCACCGGAATTTTCTAGTCTCGCTATTGCTGGTTGTTTTAGTTCTGCCTTTTCTGCTAGCTCCTGTTGAGTCCAACCTAACTGCTTTCTTTTCTCTCTAATTACAGTTACGATTTCCGCTAGATATTCTAATTCCTTCTTTTCAGTATCACTGATACTCTTTATTGAAGTTTTAACTTCAGCCCACTTTACCATCTTTTACCTCCGTACAATGCTAAAATTATGCAACCACTTTTATAACACAATAGTTATAATATAACAAGAATTACATAAAATCAACTACAACGTTTTTGATCTTAATCTTATAGGAAGAATAAATGGAGACGTTTTTATAAGAGCTATTCTTTTATGTTAATCTAGATGATTAAACATTTAGATTAGTAAAGAGAATTATCCGTTTTGATGTGCATATCGACTACAAGCAGCAGCAACTAATGCACATAATATATCATCGAGGAAAGTATGAACTTCTCCCGGTCTTGCTTCTTTATCGTTAAAATGACCTATAATGCCTGGTTTGTTAATATCAAAGTTACCAAAATTTGAACTTGCGATACTTCCATAACAGTTTGTTATTGAGAAAGCTAATGTTTCATCCGGTCCATATAAACCTTCATCTCTAGCAATAATATCTTGGATCGGTCCTTCAAGAAGACCTTTCTCTGATGCAATATCAATTGCAATGCCAGTTAATACTGCGTGCTGCACTTCCCTCTTCTTCAAAACAGCTTCAATGTGTTCTAGTGCGATTTCTATTGTTAACTCAGCTGAATGTTTCTTTTGGGCATCATAGACTAAAATAGCTAATTCATTTAGGTCTACTCCCCTACCTTCCAAAGCTTCTTTTGCAGCTTGGAATAAATCTTCATTTTTTTTCATTTTTAACACACTCCTTGCCTAGTAACTTTTTAGAAAATTTATATTGTCCTTGTTAAATAGAAAAAAGGTGGAAAAATTCCACCTTTTTAATTCTTTTTAAAGTAATCATCGATACCTTGAGCAATCGCTTTTGCTACACCATCTTGATGTGTTGGGTTCTTCATTTTATTAAGATCACGGGAATCAGAAATAAAACCAACTTCTAGTAGTGTTGCCGGAACCTTATTTCTTCTTAATACATATAGATTACTATTTTTAACGTGTCTATCAGGGCTACCAAATGCCGGTTGATATCTATTATGAATTGCATTAGCTAATGCTAAACTTTTAGCAGGTTGCGCGTTCACAGTACCATCATAATCATTTGTAGAATTATAATAAGACTCAGTTCCCCACGCTCCAGGAAGAGCTGAGTTGATGTGAATACTTACAAATACGTCTGATTTCGCTGCTAAAGATTTATCTACACGACACTTCAAGTCTGCATTTAATTCGTATGGGATAACACAACTTGTATCTCCATTTCGAGTTACAGCTACTTTATAACCCATTTGTTCTAATTTTTGTTTTACTTTATTTGAATAGCTAAGTGTAAGATCTTTTTCGTAGTTACTACCATTTACTGCTCCGGCATCTACACCACCGTGACCAGCATCTAACCATACTAACTTACCTTTACTGTTTGAACTACCGCCTGTATTTCCGTTATCTCCGGTACTAGTTTCTTCTCTTAAGAATTCACTAGATGCCCAGCCTGTCTTTCCTCCGAACTTCACTTGGCTCCAGCCGTTTGATTTTGAAATCACTTCTACTTTTGTTCCATTTGGCATTGTTGCTACAACTGGGCCATTTATTGAACTACGTAGATTTAATGCTGATGCCGTTACGATTCCATAGGTTGTTACTTTAGGTGGAGTTACCGTTCCACCTGTTCCTCCAGAGTTCCCACTAGTAGTTTCTTCTTTTAAGAATTCGCTAGATGCCCATCCTGTCTTTCCACCGAACTTCACTTGAGTCCAACCGCTCGATTTTGAGATTACTTCTACCTTTGAGCCATTTGGCATTGTTGCTACTACTGGGCCATTTACTGAACTTCTTAAGTTTAGTGCTGAAGCAGTTACAATTGCATAAGTCGTTGTTTTTGGTGGTGTTACTGTCCCGCCGCTGTTTCCACTATTTCCACTGTTACCACCTGTATTAGTATTCGCTTCTTCTTTTAAAAACTCGCTAGATGCCCAGCCTGTTTTCCCTCCATACTTCACTTGTGACCAGCCATTTGATTTTGAAATCACTTCTACCTTTGCGCCATTTGGCATTGTTGCTACTACTGGGCCATTTACTGAACTTCTTAAGTTTAGTGCTGAAGCAGTTACAATTGCATAAGTCGTTGTTTTTGGTGGTGTTACTGTTCCACCTGTCCCACCAGTGTTACCATTATTACCACCTGTATTAGAACCTGCTTCTTCTTTTAAATACTCGCTAGATGCCCAACCTGTTTTTCCACCATACTTCACTTGTGTCCAACCGTTTGATTTTGAGATTACTTCTACCTTTGCGCCATTTGGCATTGTCGCTACAACTGGGCCATTTACTGAACTTCTTAGGTTCAATGCTGACGCTGTTACTTTTGCGTAAGTTGTTGTTTTTGGTGGCGTTACTGTTCCACCTGTCCCACCAGTGTTACCATTATTACCACCTGTATTAGTATTTGCTTCCTCTTTTAAATATTCGCTAGATGCCCAACCTGTTTTTCCACCATACTTCACTTGAGTCCAGCCATTTGATTTTGAGATTACTTCTACCTTTGCGCCATTTGGCATTGTTGCTACTACTGGTCCGTTTACTGAACTTCTTAGATTCAGTACTGATGCTGTTACCTTTGCATATGTAACTTTGCTAGTTTGGTTACCTGATTGGTTATTATTGTTTGTGTTTGTCTTTGAAACTATTAATTTTTGTCCTGATGAAATGATATCATTTTTTAAATTATTCCAATTTTTAATTTCAGAAATTGATACTTTATATTGGTTGCTTATCCCCCATAATGTATCACCGCTTTTTACAGTATGAAAAGTATCTGCTTTAGCAGTTACTAAAGGTGCGGCCATCATTAGGGCTGTTGATAATAACATAACTTGTTTTTTCAAAATGTATTCCTCCAATAATTCGCTTAAATTCAACTTTAATTATTTCATCTTAAATTAGGATTTTTTTTCTTTTCGATTAAAGAAAAAAAGACTACCTAAGCAAAGAAAGGTGATTTATATGAAATCAATTATTAGTTTCCCGTTTCGCTTTATCCTTGCGTTAATAAGGATTGTGTTTGTAGGATTTATTTCTGGTCTATTCTGTGTTTATACTGTTGATTATTTAACATCTTCAGCTTTCGGGACAAAGAACCTTGTTATAATCACATTTTATTTTTCTAGCATTTGTACTTTTTCTGTTATCTTTGTTGAAATGTTTTTATACCTACAAAGAAAATCGAAAAAAACAAATAAAGTAAAAAAAGATACAGAAAAATATGGGTTGAAATAATTTTGTTCGACTAAAAAATAGAGAGAACTTATGTTTTTTCTATTTTTTTTTATATTCACCTAAATTTCTTATAAAATATAAAAAACAGGATTCAAGGAGGATTTTTTTATGTCAGGTAGACCAAAATGCTTACAGTGTGATAATGAAATTAAAGAGGTGCTAGTATTCGATGGTAAGATGCTTCCAATTTGCAAGCAATGTTTCGATAAAGATCCCGAAAAATATATGGAAATTACCGCAAAAGCCAATGCTATAAAGTCAATGTTTCCAGGTTTAGGTGGCAAGGAAGAAGTTAATCCAGATGACTTTCTTACGAACTTAAACAAGGAAGTTGCAGAGGATTATGATCCAGTTCTATTCAGGGAAGAAGAAATAGAAAGAATTATTCAGATTCTACTTAGAAAGAATAAAAGTAACCCTATTATTATCGGTGAAGCTGGTGTTGGTAAAACCGCTGTAGTTGAAGAATTAGCATACCGAATTGAACAAGGTATGATTCCTCATCTAAAAAACTACACGGTATTCTCATTGGATTTAGCTGCTTTAATGAGTAATACAAGGCTTCGAGGAGAGTTCGAAGAAAAAATAACCGCTTTATTAGATGCCTTAGATTCTAAAAGTATTTTATTTATTGATGAGATGCATCTAGTTATGGGTGCTGGTTCAGGTAGTCAAAACGACATTGATTTCGCAAACTTACTTAAACCGCATTTATCTAGAGGGAAAATTAAGATCATTGGTGCAACTACATTAGATGAATTTCAATCTATTGAAAAGGACCCTGCTTTTAATCGCAGATTTCACCCAGTCAAGTTGGCGTCATTAGATAAAGAACAAACTTTAGTTGTTTTGAAACAACTATTACCAACTTATGAGGAACATCATAGGGTATCAGTTTCAGATAAATGTCTAGAGTTGATAGTTAATTTATCCGATGATTATATCAAAAATCGTAACTTCCCTGATAAAGCAATTGATATTTTAGATGAAACTTGTAGTACGATTTCATTAAAATGTAACGAAACATCATCAAGTGAGATCAAAGAATTAAGTAGCTCTTTTAATTCACTAGTTAAAAGAATTGATATTCCGGATCAACAAAAAGATGACATTCTAAAAGAACTCGAAAAGGCACAATCTAAAAGTCAATTTGCTGAGGTAGATGAAGAGACTATCTATGAAGTTGTTGAAAAAATGACTAATATCCCCATTACTAAAATAAATAATGAGGAAAAGCAACAATTGTTACAACTAGAAACTAAACTTAATGAGCATTTGATTGGTCAGAAAGAAGCGATTAGAACCTTAGCTAAAGCTGTTAAACGTTCTCGATTAAAAATTAAAAAGTCAAAAAAACCAACTGTATTATTTTTTGCAGGTCCAACTGGTGTAGGAAAAACCGAGTCAGTTAAATCTCTTAATAATATACTGTTTGGAACGAGTGAATCACTAATCCAATTGGATATGAGTGAATATATGGGTAACAACAGCTTTTCTAAATTAATCGGCGCAGAACCAGGTTTAATTGGATATGATGAAGAAGGCATATTAACGAAAAAAGTTCGTCAAAACCCCTACTCTATTATCCTCTTAGATGAATTTGAAAAAGCTCATCCTAGTGTTGCTGATTTACTTCTTCAGGTTTTCTCCGAAGGAAGATTAACTGACTCTAAAGGTAGAACTGTTGATTTTTCAAATACAATCATAGTTCTTACAAGTAATGTAGGTGTTCAAGAAAAACCTCAAGTAGGGTTTGGAGCTACTTCTGCTGAAGATAAAACTATGAAAGCTTTGCAAGCATATTATAAACCTGAATTCTTAAATAGAATTGATGAATTTATTACTTTTAATTCTTTAACTTCAGAAGATATGATTAAGATTGTAGATATTAAATTAATGGACTACAAAACTTCTCTTTCTTCTAAAGGTATTGAATTGAATGTTGATGAAAACGCTAAGTCCTACTTAGCGAAAAAAGGTTATGATCCAAGTATGGGTGCAAGACCATTAAATCGAATCATAACGAGAGAAATGGAAGACTTAATTGTAGACCATTTGATAGAAAATGATGAATGCAAGCACCTGCTTGTAGAAGAATCAAATGGACGATTATTAATTGCATAAAATATAAAACGCATTGAATATTCAATGCGTTTTTCTTTTTTAGAATCAAGGGGATTTCTAAAAATTACATAAGATAATTAGTATCTTTGGTCTTAGAAATAATCGGAGGTGCCGATAATGGCGAGAATAAAAGTATTATCTGTAATTGGAACTCGTCCTGAAGCTATTAAGATGATTCCTGTGATAAAAGCTTTAGAAGAAGAACCAGAAATTGAATCAATTTTTGTAAATACTGCGCAACATAGAGAGCAGCTTGATCAAGTTTTAGATTTGTTTCAAATTAAGCCTAAATATGACTTTAATATTATGAAAAATAAATCGAACTTAGTAGAAACTGTCTCAACAATTCTAATAGAATTAACAGATGTATTAGACAAAGAAAAGCCGGATATTGTTTTAGTACACGGTGATACAGCAACTACCCTAGCGGGTGCACAAGCTTCTTTCTTTAGTCAAATTCCCGTTGGTCACGTTGAAGCTGGCCTACGTACATATGAACGTTATTCCCCTTTTCCTGAGGAAATGAATCGCCAAGTTACTGGCAGATTAGCATCCCTTCATTTTGCTGCTACAGAAACGAATAAAATTAACTTGTTATCAGAATCGATAAACGAAGATGACATTTTTGTAATCGGAAATACAGTAATAGATGCTTTGTTAGATATCTCAAAAAAATCTCTTGAGATTCATTCTGATGTAAAGAAAATAATTGATTCCCCACTTAAAACTATCCTCCTAACGACTCATAGAAGAGAAAATCTTGAAGATTTAAATCATATCTATGAAGCTATAAACCACTTAGTTGACGAACATAAAGATATTCAAGTTGTGTTCCCAGTTCACAAGAACCCCTCTGTACGTGATAAAGTACGACAGTCACTTAAAGAAAGTTCTAGAATACATCTATTAGAACCAATTGATTATTATTCATTCGCAAAACTAATGAAACATAGTTATTTTATAATTACTGATTCAGGTGGTATTCAAGAAGAAGCTCCTCTATTTAAAAAGCCTATTTTAGTTGCTCGTACTTCTACTGAACGTATCGAAGGTTTAAAGGCTGGCACGTTAAAACTTGTTGGTACTGATAAATTAAAAATCATTGAAGAAAGCCGCAGATTATTAATTGATCCTACATATTATCAATCTTTTTCTCGAAATAAAAATCCATATGGTGATGGCACATCTTCCAAAAAAATTGTAGAGATTATTAAACAACGCTTTTCCAATTAAGGGGTGAACATCTTTGATAAAAAATGACGAATTATTTCATTCTTTAAAGCAATTAAGAAAACCCTCTTTAAATATGGTTTTCTTGAAATACGATTCTAATGAACCGTCGATTACTTCTCATTTAGGCGGTGTTCCTTATATTACAGCGAAGGACCTATGGCCTACTTGTGAAAAATGTAGAAATAAAATGACGTTTTTTATGCAGTTAAGAGAAATAACTAAAGACGAAAACGTTATATTAAGTACTTATTATAAATGTTCTTGTGATTTAAATAACTTTGAACCTCACATTCAAATACTTGAGTACGAAAATCCTCGATTAGAATATTGTGAAGTTCAAGATCAAGGGCCAGAACATTTACCTTTTGTTGAAATAAACTTCCAGGCTTCTTGGTCTATTCCTAGTTGGGCACTTCTACCAAAATATGATGAGGATCTTTATAATAAAGTGATGTCTATGAACGATAATGATAAAGATACTGCTGAAGATTACTACGATTCCTTACGATGGAATGAAAATTATTTAGCCACAGAACCTTATAGTCAATTTAGTGGTTATCCCGAATTTGTTGCAACTCCGAAAACTATTAAATGCGCTTGTTGCTCTAAAGAAGCTGAATTTGTCTTTCAGCTAGACAGTGACGATAGTTTAGGAATTGATTGGAACAGTGGAATTCTGTACTGCTATAAATGTCCTAGAACCACTATACGCCATTTTATAATAAATTAAGGTAAGAGGATTGAATCTAACAAGGTTTAATCCTCTTTTTGTTTGGTTCACTACCTGTCTAGGAATATGGTGATTATTAGTTCTTACAAACGATGCATTGTTTTGCAATGCTATACAATGCTTTGCATTATTTTACATTGCATCATCTGACAGGCCTCTCTTTCCTTGACTTTTCAAAAAAATATATATAATACTTCTAAATTATTAGGCGTGGAGGTGTTCAATGTCACACGAAGATTATTTAAGATCAATTGGTCAAAAAGGTAAAATTATGTCTGTTGAAAAGATAAATTTCGACACTTATTTTTCTAAGGTCACTAAAGACCCCAGAATAGCTAGAAACGCCGTTCAAAGGGTTTATGATATGATTATGTCTTATGGCACTTATACGGATGATTCTAATTGTTTAAGATATAATTTTTTCAAAGGTCGAATGTTTGGTGCTGAGAAACAAATTAATCAAATTATGGATTACTTTAAAGCTGCTAGTATGGGCTTGGACATTAAAAAAAGAATTTTGTTCTTCCTAGGCCCTCCTGGTGGTGGTAAAAGTATGTTTTTAACTTTACTAAAAAAAGGCTTGGCGGATTATACTAAAACTGATAAAGGAGCAATGTATAGAATCGCTGGCTGCCCCATAAATGAAGATCCTCTGCATTTAATTGAAGATGAAGAAACTAGAAAAGAAATATGGGCCAATTACGGTATAAAAATTGAAGGTAAATTATGCCCTGTATGTAAACATAAGCTAGATCACGATTGGAAAAATAATATATCTTATGTTGATGTAGAAAGATTTTTTGTTGATGAAGAAAGCCGTTCTGCAATAGGTACTTTTGCCCCTGCTGAAGAGAATGATATGTCTGAGTTATACGGTTCTCCGAATATTCGCAAAATGAAAGAAATAGGAAATGAGGCGGATCCTAGAGCTTATGACTTTAATGGTGAATTACATAAAGCTAATAGAGGTATTATGGAATTTATTGAAGTGTTGAAGGCTGATTCTGCCTTTCTGCATATCCTACTTACTTTAGCAGAAGAACAACAATTTAAAACACCACGTTTCCCCCTCCAATATGTTGATGAATGTCTAATTGCCCATACTAATGAAGGTGAATTCTATCGTTTCATTGCAGTTAAAGAGAATGAAGCAATTGTTGATAGATTATATATTGTTCAAATGCCTTACAATATGAATTATAAATATGAAGAAATGATATATCACGCTGCCCTAAAGACCAAGCTTGTAGTCAAAGGTATTACGGTTCATCCTGGTGCTGTTCGTTTAGCCTCCATCTTCGCTATTACAACTCGTAAATCTACAGATAACGATGAGTTACGTAATGGAATGCAAGGTATATCTCCCCGCTTCATTCTAAATGCTTTAGCTATATCAATGGTTAAGGCATCCTCCGAAACTGTTACACCTATCGATATGTATAATACATTACATTCTCAAATATCTAGTTATCCTGTTTTAGATTCAGACACCCGAAATAATTATTTAAATATATTAAATACATTAAAGCTGAAGATTGAAGTATTTAATCAAGTTTCGATGTCCGATGTTCTTGAAGAAAAAATTATTAATGGAAAAACTAAGTTATTTGACCGAATATGATTGGCGTAGTGCATATCCTGATGCGCGGTGGAGGGCACAGATTCCACCCTTCCTAATAAGGATGGAATAGAGGATAGAGCATATCCTGTCTAAGCGTATGGAGCCGCTAGTGTTGTGGTACCAAAAGTATTCCTCGAATACATTTGAGTTGCCCAGGTCTCGCTTTACCAACCGTTTCACCACGAAACATACCACAACCCACCTTGCAATGAAGCATCGAGCACGGGGTGTGTTACTCCCAATAAAAAAAGACCGCTCTTATGAGTAGTCTTTTTTTATTGGTTTCACTCTGGGAAGCTAACGCCCTTCTGACGGGCTTACATCACGAGGGTGAGTCGTGGTAGAGCTGGACGAGGAACTCTTACAATGATTTAACGTCTTTTTTGCATAATCTATTGCTTTCCAATAAATTATGGGCACTGGCCAGCTTAATAAAGTTGTACGTTCTTATATATGTATGCTATCAATTTTAAATTTCTTTTTATGTTTTCCTGATAATATATAAAAATAAAAAACTCCTTTTTATATAAAAAAGGATTCTGCTCTATTATATTAGTAAACTTTTAAATAAAACAAATACAATTTCTTCCTTCCTCCTATAAATACGTTGATTTATTCATTAAATACCTGTCCCCTACACTAATACTCCGTTGATTTTCAAGGGTTTATGGCATTTTTTTAGGGATATTATAATTTTTTTTATGAATTAAATTTAAGCATAAATAATCTTAGTTCAGGGATTGTTTATCATTTTTTTTAGGATATAATATGCCCAACTTAAGTAAGTACGGAGGTAATGTAGAAATGGAACTAACAGCGATAAATACACAGCAATTAAATCAGAAATTAAGAGAAAATGGACTGCGGGGCTGGTCGTTTGAATATGATTCCTCAACAGGTCGGTACTGCCTATCTATTTTTGATGCCCACAATCCAGATGATGAACTAGTTTTCTTTTTACATTCTTTTGAACCACATAATATTTCACACGCTATACGCTATAAAAGGGATGGGACGGAAAATCCTGTGGACAAGAAGCATTATTTCTATATCCAAGCAGATGAAATAATTTCTAAATTTATTTAATGTTTTTGACCCTTCCGTTTAATTCCCGTGCGATTTTTTTCGCTTTTTTTAATTCACCGTTTTGTAAGCATATGAATAATTGTTGTTTCATTTTAAAATATGAAACTTGTTTCTTCTTCGATTTTAACTTTTTTTCATAAATATCTAGTTTAGGTAATAGTTGTTCAACTTTCAGTTTGATTTCCTTATACGCATCCATTTTTTCATTTTGTTCTTTAATAAATTCGTAGGCAGCTTTAGTAGGTTTTAGTGGGTTAGTAAGTTGCATATCTCTCGCTTTTTCTTGTTCCGTTCTCATTCGATTAATGTCAAATACATATTCTTTTGGGTAGAACGTGCTTTGATTAACAAAGTCAGTTCTTTCTTCTATCATTTGTTCTAAAGTTATTTGAATTCCTTCCCATTCTTTGAATCCTTTAGCTATAGATTTTTTTAATTCGTTAATTCTTGTGATATCCTCATCGCGGATACCCTTTTTGTCTATCTCTTTCTTCAAATCTATTATTGTTTTATTAGTTTCGTCATAGTAAGCCTTTTCATTTGGTAGTTCGATAGCATCATCTTCAATTGAATCGTTAGGAACAACAGTGTTTATTTTTCCGATATTTTTATTTAAAAGCACTAAAATTAGAATTGCTAAAAATACTATTACTAGAATTGTCAAATGTGTCACTCCTTTCGACCTTATGGAAATCTAACATATAAAAAAAAGAACGCCAATTAAATCAGCGTTCTTTTTTGTTATATAATTACAGCTTTTTTAGAAATAATTTCTACTGCTTCTTGTACCACCTTTTTAAAGTGTTCTTCGTTTTCAGTACCTACACCAATCATTACCGTCCATCTAACAGCGATCTCCTTTACCATATCAGGTAACTGAATTTGATTTTCTAGTTCTTTTAGATGAAGTCTTATTTGTTGGAAATCACTTTCATCTTTGGCGTAGTTCTTGAACCAATTATCAATTTCAGTTCCTTCGTTTTTTGGCTGATATAAATCAAGAAATCTCATTAGTGCTGGATTTTCTTTTTCCGATGCTACTAATTCAGCCACTTTATAAGGTGATAGTAATACAAGTTCTTCGTTAATTACTTCCTTGATCATATTTAACACTTTACCATCGGTTAACTTAAATGTTTTATGATCGATTACTTCTCGCTTAATAAACTTAGTTTTCTTTAAAACCTTGATGAAATCTTCTTTGTTTTCTTTGTTATTAATTAGTTTTTCAACCTTTTTTGTTAACTCTTCTTTATCACTTGCAGCTTCACTTTTAAATTCTTCGATTTTAGCTGCTACTGTTGAACTATCCATATCTGAGAATTCCAATGCTTCCATAGCAGTTTGTAATGAAGAAATCTTAGCATTTTTAATTAAAACCTTATCATACACATCTTTTTGTAACTCCATCATCTCTTCTGAAACTGCTCTTTTTTTCATTTCATTATTTAAGTAATCTACTACTTCTTTTGAATACATCATAATCTCTCCTTAGTATTTGTTTTATTTATTCTACCTTTTTAAAAAATATTTTGTAAAAAAAATAAAAACTCACATTATGCGAGTTATATTTTCTCAATTTCTCTATTCCAAAATCCTCGCCAAGACTTGTCTAGATTTTGAAATTCCTTTTGGATATACAGTGTAATTAATTTTTTATCTTCAAATATATGAAACTCATTTCTTCCGTGAATTTTAATGAAATACCAGTCATTTATTTTCCCTAGATATGCTTTTTCTCCATCTGCCTCGTATTCTTTTTTTGAAAAAGTAAAATAATCTCCTACTGTTTCCTTTAACTCTTGTTCTTTTTGGATTATTTTTTCTGGCAATCCTTTTAATTCTTTAAAATGTGGATCGTTATAAAATTGCTCTACTCTAGTAGTCATTTTGCACCTCTACTTTTTTTTCACTTCGGTTTGGTTCGATAATATAATTAAAGAAAAATCTAAAGGAGATAGTACTTTGATTAGTGAACGGAAAATTGAAGAGTTGTTTCCTTATACAACTCAAGTTGATATAAAAAATTTCAAGAAAGTATTAGAACATATTGGTGTAACAGATCAAGGTATTGATGGGTTTATGCATCCTACAACTGAGCTATTTCATCATCCATTTAGAATGAAAGATATGGAAAAAGCGTTAGATCGATTGCTTATTGCTTTTAAAAATAAACAAAAAGTCCTTTTCTTTGGAGATTACGATACTGATGGCGTTACCACTACTGCCCTCTTTGTAAAAGTATTGCGCGACAAAGGCATTCACGTAGACTATTATGTACCTCACCGTCATAAAGATGGCTACGGTTTAAATCCTAAGAAAATGGAAGAATTCTCGAAGCAATACGATCTAATAATCACTGGAGATACAGGTATTAAAGAATTAGAAACAATACATAATTGTCCTATTGATGTAATTGTTACAGACCATCACGAGCCGTTCGTTACGTCTGATAAAGAGTTAATTGCAAAGTATAATGATGTTGCTGATATTGTTTCTATAGATGGTGAAACAATGTTAATTCCCAAGGCCTTTGCGGTTGTGAATCCTAAACAAATTGATTGTGATTACCCTAATAAATGCTTATCCGGTGTAGCTGTAATTTTTAAGCTTCTACAAGGCTTGTTTATCAAACAAAATTGGGACCAAAACGAATTAATTCCGCATCTTGATATGGTAGCTACTGGATTGGTAGCCGATTTAGTTCCTCAATTTGATGTTGAGCATCAAGACAGCGAAGTCAGATTGATGACAATCGCCGGCCTTCAAATAATGAACTCAAATCCAAAGCCTTGGGTAAGTTCTATTGCTACACTCGCAAAAATTAATGAAATTGATTTTGGTTCTCTTGGTTTTATTTTTGGTCCTAGATTTAATGCACCTGGAAGATTAGATAGCCCTTTTCCAGTTGTAGAGTTTTTATTAGAAGATGATTGGGAACTATCACTTGAAAAAGCAGAGCTACTTGAAGAATACAATAATAATCGTAAACAACTCCAAAAAGATGCTACTGAAAGCATAGTGAATTCCCTTAAGAAACAGGACTCTTCTTGGACAGATAGGATTATTGTGGTCAGAGCAGAGTCTCAGTATCATTCTGGGATTGCTGGACTCGTTGCAAGTATGCTTGTTGGACAGTATAATGTACCCGCTATTGTTCTTTGCGAAAAACAGGTTGATGGAGAAACTTTTTTAACAGGATCCTGTCGTTCTGTTGAGGGTGTAAACATCCTACAGCTCTTACAACTTACGGAGAAAAAAATGGGAAGCTATCGTTATGGTGGACACGAAATGGCTGCTGGTTTAACAATTACTCCTGATCAATTTGAAACATTTTGGGAATGTATTAGAGAAGCTGCCACTAATCTAGATGATTCTTTATTTGAAAGCCAATTGTATTACGAAATTGAAGTTCCGATTAATGAATTAACATTGACTCTAGTTCAATTTATAAGGAACTCTTTCTATAAAATTCGTTTATTGAGTAATGATAACTATCTATACTCTCCCCCTACTCCAATGAGCAGTGAATTAAACGCAAAAGTATTTCTCGAAAAAGACCGGGTGCGTTACATAGCAAACCTATGGGGAACTGGGAAAGAATTATGTATTAAATACTCTAAAGGGTCTTTCAACACACTTGATGTTGTATATAATGCAACTATTTGGAATGATAGAATCTCATTAGAAGTTGAAAACTATAAAATTAAGGGATGAAATTTTTTCATCCCTTTTATTTTGTAATTCGATTATAATTTGTTATCTTATTCTAAATTAGGGGGTGCCTTTTATGTCCGAAGTTTATTCTAAATGTACAGTATGTTATAAGGAGCTAACTCAAGAAGATGAAGAGTTTAATATGCAAGTAGAAAATTTGAATTTTCCTATTTGTATTAGTTGTTTGGAGGAAGCTGCTCATAAGATAGAAAAAGCTATAAAAAAATGAGTCTATAATAGACTCACTCTTTCATTAGTTTTTTAAACTAGGATCAATAAGAATCATCTGGTCTGCAATTTGCTCAATCGCGATATTTGCATAATGACAAGCACCATAGATAATATTTAAAATTTCTTTTCTTGTCTCAATACTTACTCCATCAAGTTTAACAAGAACATTTTTGTTTGCACGGATTTCTTCAACGACAATGTATGCGTCATCTTTATCTTTCATTTCCATCGCACCTACATTTTTGCTCTCGTTGATATAAATCGCTCTACGTGGCTTGTTCTTTTGAGATACTGTATTGATTAATCTACCAGAATAATCATTTTCAGCTTTATTTAAAGTGCGGCTGTATTTCTCCATCTTTTCTGCATTAATTTCTTTTGTATTTTTAGTGCTTGTACTACTTACACTCTCCGTTTCAGCAACTGCTACCTGCTGCTGATCATCACTTTTAAACGCGCTTGATAATGTACCAAATGTTTTCTTGATTTCTGAACCTAACTTATTAGCCATTTGTTTTCCTCCTCTATATTTTCAATTGCCCTAAGGAGGTGTGTTAGTATGAATAACGAACAATTTCTCCCAGGAAAATGGATCGATGAGATTGATGTTATTGATTTTGTTAATTTAAATAAAAAACCTTTCTTTGAAGAACCAATTTTTTTAGTTTCTTCGGAAAAACTTTCACCTTATGTGAATTTTTTAAGTTTATATGTTGGTAAGAATGAAATTTCTCAAATTGAAAATGAACGGCTATTATCCTTAGCTTTTATAAAACAGCATTTAGAAAGCTTACAGTTCGAAGACAAAACGTTCTCATTTTCTTTTACCGAACCTAAACGTTTTAAAGATTTATTTGAGGAAACTAGTTCTTCTGATTTGAGGAAAGCGGTTAAAATGGAGTTATTAGAAAGAAATTTCGGTTTACATATACCGCCTATATTCACACCTGATATTAGACAATTACCTCTTTATGGTGTTAAAAGGCTAATTGCAGATAAAAAGAATCATCTTAAAAGATTAGAAAGTTTTCTACAAACTACAAATTGGATGGAGAAAAGAATTGATTTACATAGACAAATTGAATCGTTAGAAACTTTTGAAGTGAATTTCCCTTTTCCTATGAAAAAACCCGCTATTAATTCTACAGATGCTATGAATGGACTCCTTTCCGCAGTTCTGTATTCTATTCAAGAAAATCCATTCGTCACATTCCATATACCATCATTGATTCATTTTCTAGATGTATATCTTGAAAGTGATATTCAACGTAATAAACTTAACGAAAATGATGCCCAACTATTAGTCAGTGAATTTTATACAAAACTGTTGTTTATACAGTACTTCTTTGAAAAGAAACAAATTAAGTTTCTTGTATTAGAAACGTTATTTTCTGCTGAACCAACTAAAACCACATATCGTTTCCTTCATTTCTATAACCAATTAAAGGGTCTACAATTTCCTTTAATGGTCATTCCTCATAATGAAACCCCATTACCTTTAAAGAATGCATACGATCAATTGATAAAGGAGAAAATGCCTGTTCGTTTTATGCACTCTAGACTATTCAAAGAGAATCAGTTCTACACAATCTCTCATCTTGGGTTTCCTTATAGACCTGATAATGAGGTTATTCTCTATAACAAGCCTTGTAACGCATTAAAATTATTTTATTTGACTATGAATGGTGGAAAAGATACTGAAACAAATCATAACCTCTTCCCCATTAGACAAAGATTTTCTGAGGAGAAAATTAACTTTGGGGAGTTCTGGCAATCGTTTGAAAAGACTGTGTCTTACCTTTTTACAATGTACTCTGAAGCAAATAATTTAATAATGCATCTATCTGAAAAATACTTCTCTCATCCCTTTAGAAACAGTTTTAAACAATACCTTTGGATTTATATGTATCATTTTTCATTCACACAATTAGATGCTTTAGCAAAAAATATACTTGCTATAAAAAACAACGAATTTACATTACATAGAAATCAAAAAGGTTATGTAACGGCAATTCAGCCTCTTACTGAGTTTAATGATGATGAAGTATCCGATATGATTAGCGAACTTGTAATGCTTTTTCAAGAACAAATTGACAGAGTTCCATTTTATCAGTCTGGAAAAGCAAGACTTCACTTCTTCCTTAATCAACCTCTTACATCCGTTAAGAAATACAAATACATCCTCCCTCCTCCGGAATATTTACCTGTACATTTTATTTACCACAATAAAGCCCGCTTCCAAAATTACGATCAGATTTTATCCATTAGTCAATTTGATGTCTTAGACATACAATTTTAGTTTTTTTAACAATTATCCCTATTCATAAATATAATTTCATAAAAACGGAAGGGGAATTATGATGAAAGCAATTCAATTCCACGAAGCACTGAAAAATTCAAATATTAAAGTATCTGATGTAATTACAAAGTTAGTAGAAACTGGTATGCTAACACCTAAAACATATCCTAACGCTTTTGATGAGCAAGGGAAACTTCGACTTACATATAACACGACTAAAAAACTTTTCCACACATATTGCCCTTATCACGATCTACAAAAACACGGAGATGCTTTCGCTATATATAACGATAGTAGTACTGTATTTTGCTATAGTGGAGCTTGCTCTGCTGGAAAACGACCTATGAATCTTATTGAGTTAGTAATTTCCTTAGGTTTCGAACAAGATCCTGCTGTTGCAGTAGATAAAGAACTATCTTTTCCTTACTTTTGGAAGGCAGCGCGTTTTCTTGGAGAACATTTCGGTAAAGAACTAGGTTTAAAATTAGAGGATATTAAATCTGATGGTGTATTTAAAGTCGATAAAAAACAAGAAGTTTTAAAAGCGGCTGCTGAATATTATCATTTTTTAGGTACTAAAACAAACTATGGTAAAAAGCTAGATGCATATATGGTTGAGCATCGTCATTTTAAATTTGGTAAAGTGGATTTTCAGGTTTTAAAAGAACGTTATATGATTGGAATTACCCCTCGTTCTGAAGAAAATAACAAGCTATATCAATATCTATCGAAAAAAGGTTTTTCAGATGATGAAATCCTTGAAGCAAACGTTTGTAAAAAAAGTGAATATGATGGGAAGATTAGAGACTTCTTTAGAAACCATTTAGTTATCCCTTACACATACAAGGGAAAAGTTATTGGTTTGTATGGTAGAAATCTTGATAAAAATTGCGAGGAGAAATATAGACATTTAAGATTGCAAGGTGTAGTTGAAATACCGAATAGTCTTGATGATATTTTTCTGTTTGAAGAATTCTTCTTGGTTGAAGGTGAAATTGATAAATTAGCCATTAATGCTATGGATTTAAGAAACGCTATGGAGGCTCGTGGTACGAAAGGGTTTAAACGTGCTCACGCTGATAAAATCTATCAGTATCGTCTAACGGATCCTTCTAAGTGTAAAAGAGCGTATATGGTATTTGATCCTGATAAACCGGGTCAAGATGCGGTAATGAATATTGCTAAAATGTTAGTTGAAGTTGGTATTGAAGTTTTAGTCATCAAATTACCTACGAAAACTGTTGATGACAAAGTTCTTAAATTAGATGCTAATGATATGCTTGGAGAATATCAAGATCAAGCTAAGGAAGAATTTCTACGTTTAAAAGAACAAGCGATTTCATTTGATGCATTTTGTCTACTGTATAAATTAGAACAAGAAAATGTAACTACACTTTCCGAGGCAAGAATGGCTATTAAACGAGTTTCGGAATACCTTGATGCTATCCCTAAATTAGAAAGAGTGTTCATTCTTGAAGAAGTATTAAACAATCTATCCCCCGCTTTTCTTAAAGTTGGTTTAGATAAAGATTTATTGCGTGATTATCTTAAAGAATTATGGGTTCACCAAGAAGTGAAAAATCCTATTGAAGGTTTAGAAAAAGCTGATACAAATAAACAACCTTCTTGGGTAGTAACTCGAAATGAGGAAACGTATGAAAAATTCAATGATAAATTATCGAATTTACTTTTAGTAAGAAATTTAAGGGTGTTTAAAGAAAAAATGGATGGTAAAAACCTTCTATTCGATGCGTCATTTGATAAGGACGAAATTATTGAATTCAAATCTTATACAAAAGTATTTGTTGGAGAGATAGATGAATCTGGTTCTGGAAAACCATTTCTTGGATCAATAGCACAATTGTAAATTTAAAAAATCCTATTTAATATTTGATAGGATTTTTTTCTTTTTTCTCTTTATTTTTCAATTTAGGTAGTAATATAACAAAAACATTGTGGTGGAATTATACTTTTTTTGATGTAAGAGGTGATTTTATGATTGTCATTAAACAATGTGTAAAGCGCGATGGCCGATTAGTACGTTTTGATCGTCATCGTATTCAAACCGCTATATCGAAGGCATTTAAAGAATCGAATGAGGGTAACCCAAATATCGCAAAAAAGGTGACAGAATCAGTGCTTGAAAGCATTTCTCGCTCTTTTGTTGAAATGGCTCCTAATGTTGAAGAAATACAAGATGCCGTTGAAGATACCCTGATGGAATTGAAATTCCGAAAAACTGCAAAATGCTATATCTTATATCGTGAAATGAGAAATCGTGAAAGAGACATAATCTAAGCACAAAAAATAGCAAAGCTTATAAAAAAGCCCTGCTATTTTTTAAATCTATTTAAAATGTTCATTACCTCTTTTATATTTTCTTCTAAATTTCCAGAAGCATCTACTTTATATACAGGGTGAGTACAAAACTCTTCATAATATTTTAAATAACCTTCTCTTGATTTCTTGTGAAACTCATAACTTTCGTTATCAATTCGGTCTTGTTTTGATGTCCTTTTTGATAGTCTTTCCATAGCGATTTCTGTAGGAACATCTAAATATATTTCAAAATCAGGTTTTTTCGTCAATGCTGGTTTATTAATAGCCCAAACTGTTTCAAACCCTAGGTTTCGAGCGTTTGCCTGATATGCCATTGAACAAGCTACACTTCTAGAACCAATTACTGTCTTCCCCTCTTTTAACATCGGGATTACAAACTTGTTGTTTGTTTCATTTCGAGAAGCAGCATATAAGTAGGCTTCCATCATCCCTACTTCTTTATCAGGTGCATCTTTAATGCTTTTAAACTGGTTAAACATATCGTGTGCTTTTAATACATAATTTTTTGTGATTGGTAGCAAGTCCATATTTAACGCTTGATCAAAGTACAACTTCCTCATTTCATCGTCGATACAAAGGATGATACCTCTAATGATTTCTGCCTCTACTGTTCCACCTGGCTCCCTAAAAGTCTCATACCCTTGCAAAGTTTTTAATACTTCTGATAAGATGCTATCTTTTCCAGCTCCGTCTGGTCCTGTGATATTGAAATAAATATTCTGAAGTTGCAATTAAATTTCTTCCTTTCAAAACTTTTTTCTTTTATTTTTTTTTACTAATTAACAAACAACCAAAAAAGTTATATAATAACACTGATAATCCATTGAAACGCGTTAAATGAATAAGTAAATATCCTTAAATAATCAATAAAAAATAAGTAAGTGGTGTAAGATATATTTACTAAAGTTAAGGAAATATTAATTTAAGTATGATACTATAAAAATCCACGAAAAATTGTTTGAAGTGTATCGGGATTTTATAGTGTTGATAATTTATTCTACCTTTTTATTTATGCGAGGACTATTGTTTGGTAATAATAAGCTATTGAGATAATTTGATACATATAATATAGAGTCGATAAATTTTTCAGTTTAAACACCAAACAATATCAATGGAATTTTATATAAAAATCTGTATATAATTAGTTTCAGGAGGTGCGTTATGCACAACAACAAGGCTAAAATTGTTGCTATTGATGGTGGCAAAGGGCAAGATAAAGAAATGATTACAGTTGGAAATGATGAGGCAGTTTTAATAGTTAATGGACAAGTAACTAAATTAAGTCAATTTATACTATGTGGTGATACTAAAGATACTCAAATTAATAAAGAATCTGACCGAGTACTTATGACATTTAATTGTACTTCTGATAATGCCTCTGGATATTTAAAGTGCCTTGATGTTGCTATAAGTGATAATATAAGAAGAAAATATTTTGGTTCTAGTAAATAGTAAGCCTGGTTACTTTGCGGCTTACTTTTTTATGTTTCTAATGCTGTTTTTTTATTTTCTTAAATAATATAATACCCTCACCTATTAAAAGTGAGGGTATTTTTTATTAATCATTTCTATATTTAAACATATTTTTCATTTGAACTTCAGGGATTGGTGTTGGATCTTTAGCTGGTAAAGGTGTTCTAAACCCTTCAATTTTTATCGTGCTGTAAACCTCTTGTGTCAGGACCATTTTAATATAAATATGTCCCTTCGATGCTTCAAGAACCTTCAATTTTTCTTTTCCGTGTCTATCGGTAACAACCTCAGTTGGTACGAAAATATCAAAAATATACTGACTCCATTTTGGATGTTCAGTTAGTTTTTTTAATTCGTTTGTAACCTTTACTTCGTGCCCAGAAGTTACTGCACAAGCAAACCAACCGGTTTTGTATTTTAAGTCTTCTGTCCATTCTGTCATATTAATCCCCTCTCTTACCTTCAAAAAAGGTTTCATTTCTTTTCTTAAAAATAATAATTAGAAGTCCTTTGACATTTTTATATACGAAAATTGAGGTGAATTCGATGACGAAACAACAGTATAACGAGGAACAAATCAAAGTTTTAGAAGGCTTAGAAGCTGTTAGGAAAAGACCTGCAATGTATATTGGGTCAACCTCTTCAAAAGGGTTACACCATCTTGTATGGGAAATTATCGATAACAGTATAGATGAAGCTATGGCTGGTTTTGGTAACGAAATTAATGTAACAATTCACCAGGATAATTCGATAAGTGTAAGAGATTACGGTCGTGGCATTCCTGTTGGTATACATAAGGAAAAAGGTATCCCCACAGTTGAAGTTGTTTTAACAGTCTTACACGCTGGTGGTAAATTCGGTGGAGAAGGCAGTGCTTATAAATCCTCTGGTGGTCTTCACGGAGTTGGCTCCTCTTGTGTAAACGCCTTATCAGAGAGTATGGTTGCCACGGTAAGACGTGATGGAGAAATTCACAGCATTGAATTTAGTCGCGGAGAAACTGTGAAAGAATTAACCGTTATTGGAACAACTGATGAAAGTGATACTGGCACTCTTATTTGGTTTAAACCGGACGGAGAAATCTTTAAAGAAACCCTGATTTATGATTATGACACAATTTATAAACGTCTAAGTCAATGTGCGTACTTGAATGCTGGTTTAAAAATAACTTTAACTGACGAAAGAGTTGTAAATAGTGATCAAGAGTATAAAAGTGATGTATTTTGTTATGAAAACGGGATTTTAGATTACATTAAATTCCTTAATGAAAAAAAGACCCCTCTTCATCAAAACATCATTCACTTAGTTGATAGTGATGAGGACGTTCGTGTAGAAGTTGGTTTTCAATATACATCGGACTATAAGGAACAAATCACTAGTTTCACTAATAATATTCGAACTTATGAAGGCGGCAGCCACGAGACTGGATTTAAGACTGCTATAACTCAAACCATAAAGAAAATAATTGAAGAAAAAGGTTTACTAAAGAATCCGAATGAGACAATTGATGGCGCGGATACACGCATTGGTTTAGTTGGTGTTATTTCAGTAAAGGTACCTGAGCCAGAGTTTGAGGGTCAAACTAAAACGAAATTAGGTAACTCTGAAGTTAGACCAATAGTACAAAAAATCGTCCAAGATCAATTCAATAAATTCTTAGCTGAGAATCCACAAGAGTTAAAACTAATTATTGATAAAGTAATGGCATCTTATGATGAGAGATTGAGACTAAAAAGAGCGCGTCAAGAAATACGAAATCAAAACAAACGTGAATCTAGTTCATTTATGTTACCTGAAAAATTAGCTGATTGTCGTCAAAGTACTCCTCCTGAAAAAAGTGAGATATATATTGTCGAAGGAGACTCAGCAGGTGGTACTGCGAAGGTTGGTCGCTTTAATGTTTTCCAAGCCGTACTTCCGATGAAAGGTAAAATATTAAACGTAGAAAAAGCTGCTCTAAATAAGATTCTAAGTAACGAAGAAATTAGAAACATTGTAGATGCAATAGGTACAGGTATGGGTGATTCTTTTGATATTTCAAAAGCGCGCTATCATAAAGTTATTATTATGACTGATGCAGATGATGATGGTGCTCATATCCAAATCTTGTTATTAACATTATTCTATCGTTTTATGAAGCCGTTGATTGATTTAGGCTATATATTCTTAGCTCAACCTCCTTTATACGGTATAAAGCGCGGAAGCAACATTTTAAAATTCGCTCGTAATGAGGAAGAACTAGCGCAAGCGAAAAAAGAATTCCCTAATGGATTTGTACAGCGCTATAAAGGTTTAGGTGAGATGAATGCAACAGAATTAAGAGATACTACAATGGATCCTGAATCTAGAATATTAATTCGAGTACGTAGTGAAGATGCTGAGCTTGCGAATGAAATATTCGAAGAATTAATGGGAGAATCCCCTGCAAAACGTAAAGTATTTATCGAAGAAAATAGTCATACAGTAGAACTTGATGTGTAAAGGGGTGTCTTCTCTTGGAACAAATGAATGAAAATATTGTCGATAAAGACTTACGAAGTGAAATGCAATCTTCTTTTTTACAATACGCAATGACGGTTATCAAATCGCGTGCATTACCTGATGCGAGAGATGGTTTAAAACCGGTTCATAGACGCATTATATTTTCTATGTTAGAAGAAAATATGGGACATAATAAAAGTTTTTATAAAAGTGCCCGTATTGTTGGAAATGTAATTGGTAAATATCATCCTCACGGTGATTCAGCTGTATATGAAGCATTGGTTCGTTTAGGACAAGCTTGGAATATGATGGCACCCTTAATTGAGGGACAAGGTAACTTTGGTAGTATTGATGGTGATAATGCAGCAGCTATGCGTTATACAGAAGCAAGAATGTCAAAATTAACAGATGAACTAGTGGTTGGCCTAAAAAAAGGAACTGTTGATTTCCGAGAAAACTATGATGGTAGAAATTTCGAACCAGTAGTTTTACCTGCTAGATTCCCTAACTTATTGGTTAATGGAACACAAGGGATCGCAGTTGGTATGGCGAGTAGTATGGCCCCTCATAATTTATCCGAGGTTATAGATGGAGTTATTGATCAACTTCAGAATCCTGAAATAACAATCGATCAATTGATGGAATATATTAAAAGTCCTGATTTTCCAACAGGTGGCTCAATTTATGGGACTAAAGGGATTGAACAGGCTTATAAGACCGGTCGTGGTAGCTTTACTGTGAGAGGTTCTCTACACATAGAAGAAATCGATGGGTCCCCTGCTATTGTAATTACCCAAGTTCCATACCAGGTAAGTTTAAGTACTCTTCGAAGTAAAATTAGAGAAATTCAAACTATGTTCGATGAGTACAAAAGTAAGAATAAAGGACAAAAGAATCGACGTTTCTACATTGAAAAACCATCAAGAGCGTTAGATTTTGTTGCTCAAGACGGAATTAATGATGAGACTGAAGCTGGAGCAAGTGAACACGAATTAAGACTTGTTATTGAACTAAAAAAAGGCGTTAACCCAAATGTAGTAATTAATCATTTATATAGGTACACTCCCCTTCAATCAAGTTTCAGTATTAACAATACAGCATTAATTCCTGTAGGTAATGGTAAGATGCGACCTAAACTTTTAAACTTGAAAGAACTGATAGATGAATTTATTAAACATCAGAAAGAAATTGTTGTTCGTGAAGCTAAGTATGACTATGAGAAAAAAGAAAAAACGTATCATCAGTTAAGTGGTTTGATGAAAGCACTTAAAGATTTAGATCGTACATTAAAAATTATTCGACAATCGGATACTGATGAAGAAGTTATTCAAGGACTTATCAATTTACTTAGAATTGATGAAGAACAGGCAAAATATATTCTTGATAGAAGAATTCGTACAATCACTAATTCGGAACAAAGTGATTTAAAGGTAAAATTAGACGAGATTACTTCCGAGTTAAATGAACTAAAAGGTATTTTAGAAGATGATGAACTTGTTAAACAAGTTATTCTAAAACAATTGGCAAACATCAAAGAAATGTATGGCCAAGAACGTAGAACTAAGCTTTATCCGGAGTTAAGCGAAATTGTAACTGAAGACTTAATTCAGAATGAGCGTATTGTAGTAACCCTAAGTAATGTTGGATATATAAAATCTACTAAGGAATCACATTATCGTACGCAAAGAAGGAATGGTCGAGGCGTTAGTTCGATGCAATTGGATGATGACGATTTCGTTAAAGAGCTTGAGATTCTATATAAACACGATACCCTTCTACTCTTCACTAACAAAGGTAAAGTGTTTAGTTTAAAAGGATACGATATACCTGATATGCAATCTAGTGCTAAAGGTATACATATATTTAACATCTTACCTGGTCTTGAAGATGATGAACAAATTCAATCTGTTGTTCCCGTTCGAGATTTCTCAAACGATTTATTCTTATTCTTCTCCACTTCAAACGGCATTGTAAAGAAAACCCCACTATCTGCCTACAAAAATATTCATAGAAATGGAATTCTTGCTATAAATCTAGATGAAACTGATCAGTTGGTTAATGTTTCCCTTACCAATGGTGAAAACTCAATTGTATTGGTAACACGTAATGGACAAGCTATCAAATTCGCTGAAAGCAGCGTTCGTGATACCAGTAGAAACACAATGGGTGTAAAAGGTATAGATTTACGTGAAGGCGACGTAGTTATTTCAGCAGACATAGACGAAACCTTTGGTGAATTATTTATTGTAACAGAGTTAGGTTATGGTAAACGTACTTCCCTTTCCCAATTCAAACTCCAAAAACGCGGTGGTGTTGGTAGTAAGGCTATTAAAACAAACGATAAGACTGGTAAAGTGATTGGTTCGCTTGTTCTTGATGTTGAAGATGTGGTATACGTACTATCTTCAAGTAGTTCATTAATAAAACTAAACGCGAATAGCCTATCTGCTTTTAGTAGAAAAGCTCAGGGGACAAAAGTTATTAATCTTCGAGAAAACGATACCGTACAAACTATAGCAAGGTTATCAGACGAAGAACAGGAACCTAGTATTCAGGAGTGATAAAATTGAAAAATAATAAAAGAACCTCTGTCCTTTGGACTGTAATTGCCTCTTTATTAATCCTCTTTTTGATACATCAAAATATGTATGTTGATCATAGATTCTCTAAAGGACATACCAAAAACGATATCCCTGAATCAAAAACTGTTTTCTTTACAGTTAAGGAACATCAATTTAATATCCAGAAAAAAGGATTTGATTCCCTATTTGAAAGTTTAAAATTGTGGGAGTATGACGAAGAAAAAGAAACTGTATACCTTAGGGAAGAATCATTATTACCAACCAAATATACACCCTTAATGGTGATATTTGATAAAGGTAATGATTCATTCGAAAAACAAGAAAACATTCTACCAATCAGTTCCTTCCCGTTTTCTTTAAAAGACTCTGGTTCATCTTTTCAGGTGAATCACGTAGATAAAGATGGAACGGTGTATTTCCAGTATAGAGATAAAGAACTGTCTGTGGCAGAAGGTGAAACTTATCGTTTGCTGTGGATGGAAGGATTCAGATTAAAAATGACAACTATCGAAAACCACGGTTTATTTAATAAAAAGCAGTTTAAAGTACTAAAGTCTGATGATAAATCAAATAATCGCAAATAGATAAACGATAGAAAAATCAGGGATTTCCCCTGATTTTTTTAATTAATTGATAAATGTAATGGGGTTCCCCCCTCTCCCTTTCGAATGCCGCCACATAATAATCGGTAATTCGATATTAATTCAATACTGGAAGGAGTGATTACTTGTGTTCTTTTCGATAGATGAAAAATCGATAAATAGAGCAGTTGATTTTATTCAAAAAGTTAATGGTGATTTGAAAGACGAAGCTGAAAACAAACAGGCTTATGAATTCCATCGTTTTATAGCGAAAAACCATAAAAACATTTTGGCTTCTATTGATGGAAGTCACCAAACTCTAAAAGGTAAAAGTTTTGTATTCTCAGCAATAAATAGTGGATTTGTATTATTCCAAGCTAAAGAGTTTGTACACACTGAAGTAAGTAAAACAAAGATCGAAATCTTAACTAAAGATAACTATAAAAAAAGACACGCAGAATACTATATCAATGTTACGGGTCAACGTCCTCAAGGTGATCTTGATTATGATAAATCCACAGAGCGAATTAGAACCTTATTGGAATGGGATAAAGTTAAGTACTTAATATCTATACTGAATTCCGGGGATATCATTCTGTTCGATGGTTCAATGATTTCAGGGGTAATATCAACTAATAAACAATTTTTTGATTCATTGTGTGAAACTGCAAAGAGTAAAGGGATTATATTAGCTGGATTATCTAAAGATACTTCACTTTTAAAAGATAATATACCGGTTCCGTTGCTGTTAGCCGAGCAGGCTAGACATCAAAACATCGTAGATAATTGGTATAGCTATTATGAACCTGAAAAAACTTACTTTGTAAAGTTTCGTAAAATGATAGATTTAGTGTTTCGATTGGATTTAGTTTTACCGGATAATTTAACAGCAGCAGATGTAATCCCATTGATAGCATCTTATTGTTATGACAGAGGTAATCCTGCGTATCCTTTCCCTCTTCTAATGATCCACGATAGCGTTAGAATAAGTGATCAGCAGTTTCATATTTGCCTAGAAACTTTTAAAGATGAATGTAGATTAAGAAAGATTCCTATGAATTTTGTTGGTGAACTATTTTCTATTTATCACGATCAGTTAGATACTATGTCATACGGTAGGTAGACATAATATTATTATGTATTCTTTTGTTCCATTGCGGATTAACTGCTTTGAATCTTTTCTGCGGATTCAATAATAATATCCGCGTTTTTAATAATTAGGAGTGAATTAATTTAGATGATGAAAAAAGTTTTTATTGGTGGACATATCTATGGGAAAGGCCTTTCAAAGGTACTTTTTGTATACGATTCTATTCAAAAAGTTAATGGTGAAATTATAAGAACCCCTATAGAGAATGGTGAAATACTTATTTCTGAAGAAGAGTATTCTCCTGAGAAATATTTCCTACGAGTTACTGATATCCTATATGGTCAAAGTGAGGCTTGGGCTCTAGAAATGGCTAGAGGTTATAATTTCTATGAGAAAAATAATGATTTAAGTGATGAACACGAAGATCCTCAAAATTTATATCAGGCTCCTCGAGAAGAACAAATATTTAATGTAGCTGTCTGTGAAATACTTGGTATCTCTAGGCAAGATAAGTTCGTATCCGCAAGAAGACCACCTTCTTATTTCTCCAAAGTAAGAAAACTACACAAAGATGATTTATTAGGTCCCCTCTCTCAAACCACTGGTGATTTAAAATTTGCCCATATACGTTCTGGTGAAAGTGTCATAGATTTTGAAGCAGGAATATTTAAAAAGAATATTTCAAAGCATACTTTTATTACTGCAAGAACCGGTGGTGGTAAATCAAATAGTATGAAAGTCATTGAAGGTAAAATAATGGAAAGTAATGGAGATGTTGCATCCCTTATATTTGAGCCTCACGGTGAATACATAAAAGATTTAAAACGTCATCCTTACGCTGCTCAACAACTTATTGTCTATAACCAAGATGGTAGAGATCAAGATAGAAAAATAAGGATTTCATATAGCCGTATTACTATTGAAAACTTACTAAATATAAAAAAACAAATGAAATGGTCTGAACCTCAAGAGCGTTTTATGTTTGAAGCTCAATCTCTTTTAAAGAAAAATTGGTTTAAAACAATTGTTGAAACACCTTTCGATGAGGCAGAATATCTAGCAATGAACGGCGGATTACAAGATGCTAGTAACGGGCTAGAGACATTTGTTCAAAATGAATTTTCAAAGGTAAGGCAAGAAACTCCGATTTACTTAAGAAATATTTTTAGTAATGTTCATCCTGATACAGTTAAAGCTACAAAATCGAAATTACTCCGTTTAGCCCGTTCCCCATTCCTTACTGCTACCGAAGAACAAGATGATATGGATCTCATAATGAAGTATCTTATTGATGGCAAAGTTGTACTAGTTGATATGGCCTCTCTATCAGGTCTTCAAGAATTATTCCTCTCCTCTATTCTTGCTGGTGAAGTATTAAAAAGACAAAAAGCAAGATACTCCAAAGAAAGAGATAACTTTGAAAATGGAAAGTATCCCCCTATCGCAATCGTTATTGAAGAAGCTCAAAGGGTGTTAGGTAAAGGTGAAGATTCTGAAGGGAATATTTTTTCTCAAATTGTGAATGAAGGACGAAAGTTCCTAACGGGATTAATAGCTATAACACAACAACCTAAACTAATGGATCCAGTTGTACTATCTCAAATGAACACCCATATTATTTTAGGTATCTCTGATGAAACGGATTTTGATATATTAAAGGGTCGATGTCAAAAACCTATTCACAATTTAAAACTAGAAATATCTCAATTAATGGCTGGTGAAGCAATAATATCATCTCCTGATTCCCCATTTGCTATGCCTGTTAAAATTTTTGAATATAACCAGTATATAGACAAGCTGAAAAAGAAAATGCCTAAAAGGCAAGATGATACGAACCGTTTTGCTAGCTTTCTTGTAGATTAATTTTCTAAAATTACAAACAAAAAAACAAAGGTGCTAACTCAAAATAGTTAGTACCTTTTTATGTTTAGGTTATCGTGTTGCCCAAAAACCTTTAGGATTGTGTGGGCTATATGTATCTTTGTGAATTATTGCTTTATCTCCAGCTTGATATTTTTCTAACAGTTCATCCCCTATTTTCATACATTCTTTCAAATCGGAGTTTCTATATTCTATATCACAAATTCCTATTTCACCCCTTTTATATAGCTGTACCTTATAACCGCTACCTAAAAGGGGGGAAATATATACATACACTCTACCTTTCACTTTTTGCAGGTGATAAAATCTCTTTGAAAAAAACCAATTAACTCTCATAATATTACCTCGTCTTCTTATATTAATTTTCCGTTATAGTGATTTAATTATATCTAGAAAATAACTAATATCAACAAAGTATATGATTTCCCCACTACCAATATTATCCTCAGATATTATTAATCCAAAATTTATTTATAAAACTTTTTTCATATTATGTTTTTACCTATTTTATAATTTAACTATAAAAATATAAAAAGAGGTGCAATATGGGCAAAAAAATTCGATTTTTACATACAGGAGATACACACAATGGGTACAGCGGAAATGCTAGTTCTCATAATGAATTTGAAGAACTTAAAGTTAATAAGACAACAGAGTCAGGGTTGAACATTAGAACGGATGATGTAAATAAGGCTTTTGCGCAAGTCATTGACATTGCTATTGAAGAAGATGTAGATTTCGTTACTCACTCCGGAGACGGAATGAATCATTGGGGATATAAACATCCAGCTCAATTTAACTTCTATATGAAACACGTAAAACGTTTTACTGACTTAGGGAAACATTGGTTTGAAATAGCTGGTAATCACAACTTCGCGAAAAAGTCTGAAGTTGGTAGTGATCTATTTAAATTATCACTACTACCTAATGTGACTACTGTTTATAAAGGTTTTTATGAGCAATATGAAATCCCAGGTACCAATGTAATTTGTCACGGCCTCCCCTCTTCTTTTAACAAGGACGTATTTCAGTCTGAATTGAAAAAAATTAATAAAGTTGATGACAAAATTAATATTCTTGTGGCTCATTGCGGTGTATCAACTATCCCTCAATATACGAACAATGAAAGTTCTATTGTTGTCCATCTTGACGATTTAGTTAATTTGCAAATGGATTATGTAGCATTAGGAGATTTCCATCGTTTTACTGACCTAGGGCATAACATTATTTACCCGGGACCGATTGAACATCTAGCTTTTGGCCAAGAAGAAAACCCGCGTGTTCTAATTGTTGAAATCGATACTGAAACAAAAGAAGTAACGATTAAACATCGTTTTTTAAATGTTAGACCGATGATTGATATGAAGCCGATTGATGCTAAAAATAAAGAGTTAAAAAACATTCAAGAACAAATCCTAAAGAGATTTAAAGAATGTGATGTTGATGGAGCAATTGTCCGCTTAAGAATAGAAAATTTATCAAAAACTTTAAAACATAGACATTTATTTTTAACCGATGAAATCAGAGAACAAATTGATAGATGCTTGTACTTCAAATTTGAGTTCAAAAACAAAATAGAACTGTCTGAAAGTATCCGGCTTAAAGACGATATCCCTTTTGAAAGTTTACAAGATGGTTTAACTAGTTTCATTAAACAAATGCCTGAGGATCCTAACTACTCTTTAAATGAACTACAATCGTGTGCAGCAAAGTACTTATCGGAGGTATTAGAAAATGATTTTGAATGAGTTAACTGGTGAATATGTACGTCAATTTAAAACAAATCTAACTGAAAACCCTATTGTTTTCCCCGAGGGCGGATTGATTAATGTAAATGGTGATAATGGTGGCGGAAAAACAACAATCTTTATGCTTGTTGAGTTAGCCCTGTTCGGAAGTATTACTGGTGTGAAAGCAACGGAAATAAAAAATAATGAAGCCAAAAAAAATCAAAAGTGGTTTGTAAAATTAACATTCACCATCAGCGAAAAACAATACACTGTCTATAGACACGAAACTACTGCAAAAGCGTATCTTGAGTATAATGGCGAACAAATACAAACTGGTCAACTCGAAGTTACGGATTACATTGAAAATACAGTATTAGGAATGGATCAAAAAACATTTGTAAATACTTTCTATGCAAAGCAAGATGAATTTGACAACTTAATTAAAATGACAAACGAAAAGCGCAAAAAAGAAATCTCTCGTCTACTACGTTTTAATCAGATTGATAAAGCGCTCGAAAACGTTCGTAGAGATAAAAATAAATTAGTAACTGTAATCGATGAAAGTAGTAGACATATTAAGGATCCTGCACTTTTTACTGAGAGAAAAAGTGAACTGAATACTTCTATTACCGATTCAGCTGCTAAGTTAAGTAAACAAGCGGACTGCGTAAAAGAAAATGAAAAAATATATAATGAACTTTTACTTAAAAAAGAACGATTAGATGAACAATTTCAACAGTATCAGCAAAAAAATTCACTTTGTAGAGAATTAAACAAAGAAAAAAGTAATTTAAATGAACTGACATTAAAAAACGTACAAGTTCAATTGGACGAAATTGAACATCTAAAAAAAGAATTCTCAAGTTTGCAGCAAGAAGTAATGGATTTTGATTCTTTGACAAAACAATTACAAGAAATGCAAAGTAATAGAGTTGTATTTGCACAAAAAGAACAACTGCGTGAACAAACCCAAAATTTAAAACAAAGATTAACGTCTAAGAAAGAACGATTAGATAATCTAAAAGAGAAGTTATCGTCGCAAGACTTTAGTGAAAGAATCTTTGAGTTAGTCTCCTCTATTTCTAACGTTGAACAAGCAATATCAACACTTAATGACGAAATAGTCGATATCAGAAGTACACTGGCTTATGTAACTAATGAAGGAAAAAGATTAAAAAACGAACGAAGTCATATCCAACAACTTGGTGCGGAATCTTCTTGCCCTACTTGTAAGCGCGCTATGGGTGAGCATTTCAGTGCTCTTACAAACCACTTTAACGATAATTTGCAGAAACTTTCTAAACAATTTACTGATTTAAATACACAACTTAAAAATAAAGAAAATGAAAAGATTAACAAACAAAATGAAGTAAACACTTTAAAGCAAGAAAAAGGAAATGTTGAATCTGCGCAGCACTCAGCGCGTATTACTCAAAATGAATATCAAACGTTACAACAAGATTTCCAAAATGATAAACAGTTTTATTTATCTACTCAAAAGCAATATGAAGAAATGGAAGATGTTACTTTTGATTTAAATGCATTCAATGATTTATCAAATAAAATTACAGAATTACAAGCTAAAAAAGAAAGATATAATTACATATCTGCGGTTATTGCAAATGAGTCCCCTCTTAAAGAACAAAAGAATGAAGTTATTAAAAGAATTGATGAAATTAAAGATCAGATTAAACATATTGAAAAAGATATCGAATCATTAAACTTTGATGAAAATACATATAAAGAATTCCAAAGTAATATTAATGAATCTGTTGCTGCCCTTCGCAATTCTGAAAAAGAATATTCTTACCTGAATGAGAATGTGAAAACCTATGAAATACAATTAAATCAACTTCTTGATGAAGAAAAAGAAAATGAATTAAAACAAAAAGAATTGGATTCGAGAAAGCACCAACTGGGTCTTTTACTAATGACAGAGGAAATATACAAAAATTATAAGATTGATCGGATGTCTAAAATTGCTCCTTCAATTGCCCGAATTATGGAAGACTTAATCTCCTTTATGACGAACGGGAAGTATGACCGTGTTGATTTAGACGATCATTATAATATTTTCGTTTATCGAAACGGGATAAAACAACCGTTCCACCTATTCTCTGGTGGTGAACAGAAAATGATTGCTTTGTGTATGCGTCTAGCCGTTTCAAGAATTTTATTATCTCAAGGTAATCATAGACGTTTTGATTATTTAGCCTTAGATGAAGTTTTAGGTTCGATGGATGAGAATCGACAAGTTTCAATTGTTAATGCGTTGAAAAAGTTACTTGCAGTATTTAAACAAATCTTTATGATTACTCATAATTCGAATATTAAAGACCTATTTGATTACACTTTACAGGTTGAACAATTAAACGATTTATCCTCAAGAGCCTTTTGGATTGACGAGGCCGCTTAATCAGATTCTCGAAGACATAAAAATTTATAAATAAAAGAGCAGGAAAAGTAATTCTTGCTCTTTTATTTATGTTTTCTATATAATATAATTTCACATAAGAAAACATATTTATATTTATCTTTTATTTTTTACATAATTATCAAGGAAAAAATATAAAACATAACAAATGTTTTAGTGATGTTATTTGCTGAAAGGGGTGCACAGTCGCGTTATTTTCGCGACGATTAAAATATGAGCGTTCAATTAAAAACTGATTCTGTTATTGTTTCTGGCAATACGAAACTATTCGGTACTGTTACAACACAAGGAAGTAAAAATGCAGCATTACCTGTATTATCTTCATTGGTTCTTGTTCCGGAAGTTGAGTTATCCAATCTACCTGATTTATCTGATATTCACGTTATGGTGGATATTTTAAAATACTTAGGAGCAACCGGTTCTTTTAAAGAAGGTGTGCTTCGGTTAGATTTAAGAAATTTAAAAAGTCGCCCTATCTCTGAGGAATTCTCAACAAAACTAAGAGCATCTTCGTTATTTATGGGCCCGTTGCTTGGTAAATTCGGCGAAGCTCGAGTTGGAATGCCTGGTGGTTGTGTAATTGGTAGTAGACCGTTAGACATTCATTTAAGCGGTTTTAAATCCCTTGGCGCGGTTGATCATAAAGACTCTGGAAATATTACTGTAAGTGCGGAATCATTACAAGGCCAATTCACGTTACCGTTCCCTTCTGTAGGAGCAACTCAAAACCTGATTTGCGCATCAGTCTTTTCCCCTACTTCGGTTCAATTAAATAATATTGCTGTAGAGCCTGAAGTATTTGAATTGGTTAATTTCCTTAATGCTGCTGGAGCGGATATTACTTTTTCACATCCTAAATCACTTACTATTAAAGGTGTAAAAGAATTAAAACCTGTTAAATTCAAAATTCAACCAGATCGTATTGAAGCATTCACACTACTTGTTGCAGGAGTTGCATCAAAAGGTTCTGTCAAAGTTACCGACTGTGTTCCTGAGCATTTAAGTGCTCCGCTTCAAGCAATAGCTGATATGGGCGTTAAGGTTGAATACGGAGAAGATTGGATTAAAGCTTCTTATGTTGGTCCTTTACAAGGTATTCAAGTTGAAACGGGTGTTTTCCCTGCTTTCCCTACTGATTGCCAACAACAAATTTCTATTTTAATGACTATGGCAGAATCTGATTCTATCTTAGCTGAAAAGGTGTTTAATAGTCGCTTCCGTCATCTTGATGACTTAAGAAAAATGGGCGCAGAAATGAAGATTGAAGGTAATATTGCAGTAATCCAACCTTCAACTTTAACTGGTTGTCGTGTAAACAGTTATGATCTTAGAGGTGCGGCTAGTATGATTATTGCTGGCATTACTTCTTCTGGTGTCACTACTGTTAAAGATTTAAGATATCTATATCGCGGATATGAAGAGTTTATCGAGAAATTAAACTACTTAGGTGCAGAAATATCTTACCGTTAATTAGATACTAAACACCTTCAAATAAAATGTAATATAAAAAGAAGAGAGTGGATTCCACGCTCTTCTTTTTATTTCGATTTTTATATAAAGGGTATACTAAAAAGTTGTATAATATAACAACGGGTGCAAAACCCTTAATATTATGCAATCAATAGATTGTTTTGGAGGTATTTTACAATGAATAAAACAGATTTAATTAACGCGGTTGCTGAGCAATCAGAACTAACAAAAAAAGACGCTACAAAAGCAGTTGACGCAGTATTTGATTCAATCACTGGAGCATTAGCAGCTGGCGATAAAGTTCAATTAATTGGCTTTGGTAACTTCGAGGTTCGTGAGCGCGCTGCACGTAAAGGCCGCAACCCACAAACTGGCGAAGAAATCGAAATTGCAGCAGCTAAAACACCTGCTTTTAAAGCTGGTAAAGCATTAAAAGATGCCGTTAAATAATTAAATAATTTAATTACATACAACATATATTAAAAACGAGTTCTTAACGAACTCGTTTTTTTATAAATTCAAATTAAATTTTATGAGTAACAAGTTAGGGGCTATTTTTTTGAAAGAAACAGATGAAATGTATGATTATTTCTATAATGTTGGTAAAGAAGCTATCCTTGAAATGGGCGATAACTTTAAGCCTTATTTATCTATAATGTTACAAAAAGGGATTAAGAATCATAATGAGAGCGTTATCTTGTTTGGAGCATACTTATCTAAAATAAATAAAGATAATGCGGGTTATAAAATGATATCCAAATTTAATTTCGAGGAATTCATCGATGAACTAATAGCTTTAGAATAGTGAAAAACCTCTTGAATTCAACAAGAGGTTTTAACTACCGGTCTATTTATTTTTTTGATTCATTAGTACTACGTTATCTGTGTTATCTTCACGATCGTTATCAGGCTGAACTAATTCTCCACCTTTTGGTGAACAATTTATACACTTCTTCATACCTGGTGCTGTCATTTTATATTCATTATCACATACTTCGCAATGTGCAACAGTGGGTTTTCTTCTCATACGGTGAACAACGGCTTCTCTTTTATGTTCTTTCTCACTTTTAGCTGCACAAGACTTACAGAAAAATTGAGCTGGATGATCTGGACTAAAGATTTCATTGCACTCAGTACAATTTCTATCTTCAGGGTTCCAATTGATTTCACGTTTCACAGGAACAAAAGTCTTCATAGAATCATTTTCAATTACAAATTGTTTTAAATCGTCTTCTGAATTAAAGACTTGAAATTTTGTTTTTTGCATATTATCCCCTCCTAATAAACGATTACTTTAATATATTTTTCAACGGTTTTTTATTTTTTATACATTTTATGATACCAAGGTTTTTTAAATAAAACAACTAAATATTCTTTGGGTGATATAAATGAAAATAGATCGTTATGATATGTTTTATGGTATATCTGAAACAACTAAAGAAAAAATAATGTATTGGATTTATTCAACTATATTTTCTGTAATATTAATGTGTTGGATTAAAGAAAAAAATGAAACGTTTTTACAATTAAGTATATCTTTGAACCCTAGACTGGTTGCTTCTCTCTTTCTAAGTATATTTATTCTTGGTTTAATTTTGTATTTTATTGTACTAGTTGTTATGAGTGTTCTTGACCTAAAACATTTTAAAAAAATCAAAAGTAGATACTTAATACAAACTAAAGTATTAAATCCATCACAAAAAGAAAGAGCTTTAAAGAAGATTCAAATGAGAAAAGGATTATATTCTGTAGTCCTTTCCCCAAGAAATATTTCTTCTAATAAAAAGTTAAGCAGCAAACAATTAGAATTCTATACAAAAAAATTGGGTACTAAAAATGAAATAGCATCTAAAATGAGATTCTTAGAAATTGTAGAATCAAAAATCGTTCAAGAGGTACAACTAAAAAATAGTGAAGTAGAATATCTAAATGACTTATTATTCTCCAGCGAAGATATCAAATTGTTCCAACGTTTACAAAAAGATTTAAAAAAATAAAACCTTCTTTCATAATTGAAAGAAGGTTTTTTCTTATACGCTTTTAATTTTTTCTAATACTTCGTTGTAAATTGTATCGAATAGTTCTGGGTTTTCCATCAAGAAAGCTTTTGAGTTTTCTCTACCTTGTCCAAGGCGTTCTTCTTTGTATGAATACCAAGCACCGGACTTCTCTATAATACCTTCTTCACATCCAATATCTAAAAGCTCTCCAGTTTTAGATATGCCTTGTCCATAGACAATGTCTACCTCAGCAACTCTAAATGGTGGAGCTACTTTATTTTTAACGACTTTTATTCTTGTTTTGTTACCTACTATGTCATTTCCAATTTTTATAGCTTCTGCTCTTCTAACATCTAACCTAACTGTTGAATAAAATTTCAACGCGCGACCCCCGGGCGTCGTCTCGGGCGAACCAAACATCACGCCCACCTTTTCACGGATTTGGTTAATGAATAAAGCGATACATTTTGATTTATTAATTGCTCCTGAAAGTTTTCTAAGAGCTTGTGACATTAATCTTGCTTGCAAGCCAACGTGAGATTGCCCCATATCCCCTTCAATTTCTGCTTTGGGAACAAGTGCAGCTACGGAATCGATTACAATCATATCGATTGCCCCACTTCTCACCAATGCTTCTGCGATCTCAAGTCCTTCCTCACCAGTATCAGGTTGAGCTAGTAATAATTCATCAACATCTACACCTAAACTTCGAGCATATTCAGGATCCAAAGCGTGCTCCGCGTCTATAAACGCTGCTTTTCCACCGTTATTTTGACACTCTGCAATTGCGTGTAGGGTTACTGTTGTTTTACCTGAACTTTCCGGTCCATATATTTCTACGATACGTCCTTTAGGATAACCGTATACACCTATCGCTCTATCTACCGCTAATGAACCCGAACTAGAAACCTCAATTTTAGTAGAAGTTCCCTCACCCAGTTTCATAATAGATCCTTTTCCGAATTGTTTTTCAATCTGTTTTAATGCCATATCTAAAGCTGCTTGTCTACTCATAATAATACCCTCCATTAAATGTTCTAAAAATATTATACTTTGTTTTTATACACTTATTAAAAAATATAAGAAAAAATAAAAAGAGCCGAATAACGGCCCTATTTATTTTTCACTTTTGATTTTTTTATGCTTTTCTTTTCTTTTTTTCTTTCGTTGTTTGCAATGATTGCATCAGCGATTGATTTAAAAATGTTCCCCTTTTTGCTTGGTTCGTTTGTTCCTTTGTTCATCATCATTTGTTCTTTTTTGGCTAACCTTTGTTTTTTATTAGTTAATCTTGATGTTAGTGCTAATAAAAATCCGATTACTAAGTAGCTAGCAATTATTATACGATTAACAGCCCAATCCATTTCGGTATATTGGTTTACATATAGTAGGAATAGTAAACTTGTAATAAGTGAAACAATAATTCCGTTAATTTCTGCGTACCTTTCACTAATTGTACCTGTATAAAAGGTAGAAATCCCCATTACCACTACTAAAACAATGCTAAATAATAATAGAGAGACTTTAAATCCTGTTACAACTAGAAAAGCAATTACAATCATATGTAAAATGACACTAAATATAGTACCCTTTGCAATTACGTGAATATTATTTATTGTTTCTTTCATAGAAACCTCCAGCAAATATTGAATTTGTCCTGCATTGGGTTTTCTTTATGAAAAAACTTAGATTTACCTTCTAGTTTAGTTGTATAAAAAAGATATTTGTATTATTAATGTAACGTTTGTAAGATTTTTGTTGCAAAATGTCGATATTCATTGTTATAATGAAATCCGTTGATTTGAAATTTCTATGAAGAGTTACATCTATTGTGTTGCGGAGGTTATTTTTATGAGGTTGGCATTGAAAAATATGGTACAAGCTGAACAAGAGTCTGGTACTCATTTATTAGCAATAAAATCTGAGTTATTTAATTTAAAGCAAGAAGGAGAACTATTCTTTCGTGCAGATTTAGCTTCTATGACTGAAAATGAAGATATTAATCTTTATTATTCTGGGTTTCCAGGTTCAGATGCAGATAGAGGTGCCTTCCCTGTTATGAATGAAACGTGTGTAGTTCCAAAAAATGAGGATGAAAGATTCCTATTTTTTAAAAAGCATTATGAGGCATATTATCCAGATTCAGAAATGGATATAAATGAATTCCGTAAATTCGACAGCAAGCCGTTTCGCGCAAAGAAATGCGTATGGTTTTATAGAAACGAAGGCTGATTAACATATGATGATCCAAAAGTACATATTAAATAGAGCGTTAAACAAAACGTTATACATATAAGAGCTTTCTTCTATAAAATAAGAGAGCTCTTTTTTGCTGTGCTTTAGAACTTTTTTTGTCTTCTTTTTCTTGAAATTCTTAGTGTTTTATATAGTATTACTTGTAAATTAGGAGGTGTTACTCTCTATGGAATTTGATAAGATAGTTACTAATTTGCAAGAAGCACATAAAAAATATGATCCGATATTAGTAAATAGAAAAGAAATTATTGACGAGGAAGTAAATCTTTTGCTGAAATTTGTGAAAAAAATATTTGATTTCACAACTAAAAAAACTATCAATAGTCGTGAATGCATTCTGATATATATGTTTCCAGAAAACGATAATGATCTGATTAGTGACGATGTTTATTTATCTCCTGATGGTTACATTACATATCAGGTATATAATGAAATTGCATATAAAGGTTTCGTACCTGAAGCAATAATTGAAAATGGCTATGTTAAAGTGCCAATTCATTATTTTCTTGAGAATGTTCCTTTAATAAAGATTATAAGTTTCTTTGAAAAACGACCTTCTATTTTAATAAATCGATCGTATGAAATTGATGAGCTAAACGATAAAAGAAAAGAATTTATAAATAACTTAAATGAAATGCTTTAATTTTAATTTAGTATCATTTGTAATCTAGTTTAATCTCTATAATTCAGTTCTATTTCCTTTTGGTTAATAACTTAGAAAACTGGCGCGAACATAAATGTTTGTGCCAGTTTTCTACTTAATGGAAGTATTTTAAAAAAATCTGTATAAATATCGATATAAAATTCTAAAGACTTAACTATTGCAAACTGTTGAAATTGAATTTTTATAGCTTCTACTATCTTATTGCTATCGTTGATTTTCTATGAGTTTGACTATCATTTTGCTATCGTTGATTTTTTATAAGTTTTACTATCATATTGCTATCGTTAATTTTCTATGAGTTTGACTATCTTGTTGCTATCGTTGATTTTCTATAAGTTTTACTATTATTTTGCTATCGTTGATTTTCTATAAGTTTTACTATCTTGTTGCTATCGTTGATTTTCTATGAGTTTGACTATCATTTTGCTATCGTTGATTTTCTATGAGTTTGACTATCATTTTGCTATCGTTGATTTTCTATGAGTTTGACTATCATTTTGCTATCGTTGATTTTCTATGAGTTTGACTATTATTTTGCTATCGTTGATTTTCTATGAGTTTGACTATTATGTTACCACTATTGATTTTCTATGAGTTTTTCTTTTTTGCGTCTAATTATGAAATTATTAGCTTAGCTGTGTTCCCTTCCCCTATTTGTAAGCTGTTACATTTCTTGTCATTAGCTTAAAAATAACAAGAGTTTTTTTGTTTAGTTATTCTATTGTTTTTAACTTGATCGGTTAAATATAATCTCTATGAAATTACAATTAAGAAATTAAAAGTTACTTATATAAAGACTCAATTAACCCTTTCACCATAGTAATTCGTTTGCAAATTACTTTTTGGGGGGGTCAAAATAAAAAAAGTTTATTTTTTTTTAAAATACTCCAGAAAAGTTTAGAAAGGTGGTAATCCTTTTTTAAGGGAAATTATGAATCCAGTAATTAATCAAGAAGAAACTAATCAACTACCAATCACATTATCCGATAATGAGCTATTAGAAATGTACAAAGAAACATTCGACGTAACTCTATTAAGAATTATGTATTCAAGGAATAAAGAAAACCTTTCTAATCTTTCTGAAGAAATGTTAATCGTATTGCTTCAAAATAGTTATGAAAATGTTAAACCTGTCATTTACAACTTAGTAAAAGAAAATAATTACGAATCATCTGATGAGTCCCTTGCTATTATGGCTCAAGAAGGCGATTCTATCGCTAAAGAGGTTATTGCCCTACGTTATGTAGAATACGTTAAGAAGGTTGTTATCGCCCTTAAAAAGCGCGGTAGATATAATCGTGGCGATGATGATGAAGATTTAATTCAATCCGGATATATTGGCTTTTTCAAAGCGATACGCGATTTTAAGATTGAAAAGAAACGTCCGTTTAGAATTTTTGTGCAGCACGTTATTAAGCGCCACATTGATTCAATAATAAGTCGCTCTTCCAATAACAAATTACGTACTTTAAATGATGCGTTTAGCTATCATTCCCCCGTAAGTAATAATGATTCTGAAAATACATTTGAACAATTACTTCGCTCTGAGGAATTCCAACCTGAACATCATCTTGTTGAAATAGAAACATTTTGGGAAATGTGGGAACTGTTATCCGAAACAGAAAAAAGCGTACTATGGTATTACTCTGAAGACTATGCTTATGAAGAGATTGGCCATTTCGTATTTCGCGATACCCACTCTACAGTAGATAAACAAATCAAAGCGGTGGATAATACGATGCAACGAATTAAAACCAAACGTATTGAATTTATTGAAGCTATGAAAAAGTCTAAGTAGAGGTATTCCCAATGAAATTCATCAAATGGAAAATGATTCTTAAATGGGTAATACTATTACTAGTCGGTATTTACTTAATTCAAATTTGTAATACCTTTTTTTCTAAAGTTACCTTCCGAATTCCTTCAGACAAAACTGTTGAAAAGGTTCCCTACTCTAAGTTTGTTAAAGAAATAGATAAATCTTTTAATAAGAAGAAAGAGCAATCTTTAACTGAAACTGATAAAGGTAGATTGTATTACTATGATGGAAAAAAATATTACGAAACTCAGATCCCTTACTATGATGCTGAACTAAATGGGAAAAGAACTGATGAAGCTACTCAAATACTTGATAAACATAATTTAAAATATGATTATAGAGAATTTGATTATCTAATGCTTTGTGTATTTATTTTCGTTATTATTTTATCAATATCTGCTTTCATTTCTATTGCATTCTTATTAAATGAACTTTTAGGTGAGAAAAAGAAAAATGAAAATGATTTAGAAATAGAAGAAAGTAAATTCTTATCTGAAATACCTAAAGTTAAATTAGATGAAATTGGCGGATTATCCCCTGAAGTGATTGAAGAAATTGATCAAACTATTCTACTTTTTAATAAAGCTAAAGAAACAACAGAATTCAAAATTAAACCGATTAATGGGATTCTTTTGTCCGGTCCTCCTGGAACAGGGAAAACAATGTTAGCAAAGGCGGTTGCTAATAAGATAAACGCAAGTTATTTTCAAGTTAGCGGATCTGAATTTGTTGAAAGATACGTTGGGGTTGGTGCAGCTCGTGTTAGAGAATTATTTAAAGAAGCTAAGAAAAAACAACCTAGTGTTATTTTTATTGATGAAATTGATGCAGTTGGTCAAAGTAGAGATGGTGACAGTAATTCGGAAGCAAGAAGTACTGTGAATCAATTACTAATTGAACTTACTGATATACAAAATCAACAAATTTTAGTACTTGCATCTACCAATCATTCAAAAGGTTTGGATCCTGCATTAACTCGGCCAGGTAGATTTGATTATAAAATTACGATTGAACTTCCCGATATAAAAGGAAGACAAGAAATAATAAAAATTAAAACTCAAGGTGTCAAAATGGCAGAGTCTCTTCAGGATAAATTAGATGATATCGCCCGCTCTATGTTTAGAATGAGCGGTGCGGATATAGAAGATGTGTTTCAAAAGGCTCAAATTAAAGCTTTGATGTCTAATCGTGACTATATTACTTATGAAGACGTACAATCATCAATTGAACGCGTTATTCTGGGTACGAAAGGTAGAATTGTGACTTCCGAGAAAGTTTTAAAAAGAGTTGCATTTCACGAAGCCGGTCACGCTTTGTTATCTTCTATTTATTTTCCGGGTTCAATTCAAAAGGCTACAATAGTCCCCTACTCCGGAAGTTTGGGATTAGTCTTATCTAAGGAATCTGAAGATAATTCATTAAAAACAAAATCAGAGCTTTTACATAAAATTCAAATGCTCTTGGCTGGTGGAGTTTCTGAAAGAATTTTTTTTGCAGAACATTCTGTAGGTGTTTCCCAGGACTTTGAACAAGCAAAACAAATTGCTGAAACTATGGTAACTAAATTAGGAATGACGCTAGATGATTTTTCTTTTACAACAAAAAATAATCATCAAGATGAGATAAAACGTATTTTGGATCATTGTTTTACTCAAACAAAGTCTACTATCGAAAATAATAAAGTAGCAATGAATATTATTTCAGAGGCATTATTAGAGAAAGAATCGATCTCTGGTGATGAAATAGATACAATAGTAACCAATAATCTCTTCGCATAAAAATTATTAGGTGTTTATTAAAGGGTGTTAATTAAAAATGTTCAAAAAGCTCTTTGTTTTACATAAATACAAGCAAAAAAGCAGATGATTTTATTTAGAATCATCTGCTTTTATTTTTTATTCTTTCGTTCAATCGAATCGCATTCCAAAATCGATATAATTAAGCCCTTCATATCTTCCGCCATCTTCATAGAGATAACTGTCATCAAATACTTTATCAAGTGTTCCCCATATTACTGGGTACTCGTACCAAAATTGCTTGGTTGTTATATCTTTACCGAATAGCAATCCGTTCTTATTTTGTTCTTCAATACTATCTTTATATTCCAGTGAAGTAAGATTTAATTCACTGCGGCCTAATAGCTCTTTATATGAATTGTCTTTTGTTGAAAATTCGATAATAAAGCCGTCTTCAGGATCTGTTCTCATTCCCCACTCTTTAACATATCGTATACGACTTATATTTAAGTTATTTACATCAATATCACTCGGAATTTTGCTCCAAGCTCCAATATATTTTCGTAAACTCTCTTCTATCAATTCAAACATTCCTTCTTCTAATTTATCAATTTTCACTATTTATTCTCCTTTTAAATCATTATTTCAAGATTTTTGTTGTTCAATAGTTTTCTATGTTACCTCTTACATTTTATTCATTATTTTTTCGTAATGTAAAAAACATTACATTTTAGTGCTGTTGAAGGAATGGATTGTTTTTAATACTTAACTTTTCCACTTGTTTTATCGTTTTATAACACGTTTTACTTTACTGGATACTACATCTGTTAATGTATGTGCTGTAGATGCTAGAATATTTCCTCCTACAAATGCTATTACACACTTCTTATGTAATGTGATAAATGTTTCAAATTGAATTATTAATTTTAGGTCTAAGTTAAATAGGGAGAAGAAAAGAAATTCTATAGCAGCAAGTAGTACGTAAAGAATAGTAATTAAATATGCGTATCTAATCAAATCACTTATTACATATCCGTGAGTCCATACTGATCTATGTTTAAACGTTTGATATGGCTTCCAAATGAATCTAAGCTTTTTCCATCTTCTATATGGTCTACTCCTTAAATCTAAGTCGGGCCCAAAGAAATAGGTTCCAAAAAAATATCCTAATATTATAAAGATACTTTCAAAGTATAATTGCAAACTTAGTACAAAAACAGAAACGCTAATTCCAAACAACAATAATAATATATTTAACTTTTCGTGTGTTTTTCCGCTAGCCATTACTTTCCCTCCTAGTTTCTAAATTATTTTTTCATAAAAAAATAAACGCATATTTCAGCGTTTATTGGAGGAATGTTCCTACTACCCATCCTATCGAACCTTTTGAATCTTTTACCTCTATCCACTGTGCTCCTCCAACAGTTGAAGTTTGCCCTGTAGGTGTTACTTGTTCCCCTTTTGACAATTGACGTACAACCTGTGCTGAAGCAGAAGCTGAAGACCTCATATTTAAATTACTTGCTCCTACTGTTTTTGGTGCCGGTGCTGGTGGTTGTTGCGTTGACGGAGGGTTAGGATTTGATGGTTCTTGATTATTAGATTTATTTTTGCCGTTTACTTGGTTTGATAATTCACTAGTTTTTACCTTCAGCTCTTTTACTTGTTTATCAAGTTGTTCATATCCCGTTTTTAGTTTTGTGACATCTTCTTGACCTTTCCCTTGTGAGAAAGCCATAAAGATTAATAAAACCGATATTAAAGAGATGAAAAGTAGAAACAATAGAATAACTGAAAGTTTCTTGTTCATAGTGTTTCACCGCCTCTTACCTTCTATTAGTATCTTTTTATTTTTTTCCTTTTTGAAAAGGATTTCTTTCTAGTTTGGGTTAAAAAATATAGGAGTTATTTTTAGGGGGTTTTTAGAATGCCGAAAATCGGTGACATCGTTGAACTAAAAGTTGTAAAAATTCTACAAGGTGGAGCAATTCTCTCTGCTGGAGATAAATTTGATTACTTTTTACCAATAAAAGAGGCTGCTGAAGGATACGTAAATCGTATGGAAGATGTTGTGAAAGCAGGTTCAGTTATTAAAGCTAGAATTACACGTTCTAAAAATCATAGAGGAAAGATATCATTCCAATTATCTTTAGCTCTATTAGATGAAGAAAAGTATCAAAAGAAGATCTTTGAAGAAAAAATGCAACGCTTCTTAAAATCTTCGGATGATGTTCAAAGACAATTAAGACAGAATCGTGAAAGAAAACAGGGCGGTCGCAAGAAAAAGCCTCTTAAATAAAAATAAAGCTGGATTCTTTAATTAGAATCTGGCTTTATTTTTGAGTCTCTAGAAATTTTATAAACTTTTCTTTTTCATTAAAAGTTTTCAATCTAAACAAACATTCCTGTTCTGTATTGCTTCTACATCTTCCATTTTGAACTGAAGTAATGAAATGCGTTTTGATAGTTTGTAGACGTTTCATACCATCACCCTCCTCGGTTGACCAAAATATCCAACTACAAGCACGACTAGAATTGATGTTAGGTTATTTTTTTGTTTTTTTGTGAAAAAAGACAAAAAATCTCTTGATTATATTTCAAGAGATTGATTGTCTTCCAATATTTTTGTTCTTATATTTACGGAATCAGTGTAATCTAGACTTCTGAAAAAACGAGCTTTAAACGGCGATTTTCTAACGACTACTGAGCGAATATCATTTAATTTAACTTCCCTACCATCACAGGCAATTCTAATAGGTATTTTCTTTTTATGATACGGTGAAATCGTAATTTCATTTGTATCTTTTAAAATAACAGTATGAAGTAAAGAATGATATGCTCTTGTATGAATAGGATTAAGTGGATTTAGTTGTATTACATCAGCGCAATCGTACGAAATTGCCCCTTTAGTAGAAATAGCATATGCTGTTGATCCAAGAGATGAAGATATAAGTATTCCATCCCCAGAAACCGTTCCAAACTTTTCATCATTAACTTGGATAGCGTTATGAATAATTTTAGTAGTCTTTCTTTCAACTGAAATATCATTAATAAAATACATTCTTTTAACCTGATTTTTCGTTGTGATGATTGCTTCGTAAATAGGTATTGATTGAATTTTGTATTGTTTTTTTCTAATCATATCGAAGATTCGGTCTACATCATCTATATAGAATTCAGATAAAAATCCTAAATTACCAGTATTTATTCCTATAAATATAGGATTCTGTTTCATATTCCTTTCAATAGCCTTTAAGTAGGTTCCGTCTCCACCTAATACAAATATTAGGTCTCCGTCTTTTCCCGTTGAATAACCGTTATCTTTAATTTTTTGCGATAAGTTTTCTCTTCGAGTTTTGTTATCATTTGTATTGTTATTATAGATACTAATTGTTTTCATCGTTATCCACCTCTTCGTTTTCTTTTTGTAAAGTATTGTTTTTCCTTCAAAGTCATAAGTCGGATATGTAAATTTCGGATTTTTAAAGGGAATTTAAAAATTATTTCGTAATATGATTTTGACTTATGATTTATATTGAGAGGTGTATACAATGGACCAAATCGAAATCCATTTAGATAAATTATTTGCTTCTATTCGTAGAGTAGCTGAAAATACAGGAAACCTTGATAGTTTTTCAGATATATTAACAATTAATCAAGATGAAGCTACAGAATTTAGTGATATGATTCTTCAAGCTATAGAGGAACTACTTGAAGAAAATAACGAAGAAACTATTGATGACCAAGAGGAGTATATGGATAGTCCAATCTATATGCTTAATGATGGCGACGATGACGATGATGAAGACGATGATGAGGACGACGAATAAAAAATAAAAGGTGGTTAATTAATTATGATATCGTTTATTCTTCTTGCAGCATTATGTATTCCCTTTGCGATAAAATGGAGAGCTTCTGATTTCCTATATTCAGAAAAAAGATATGGAATCTTTTTAATCTGGCTATCCAGAATTCTAACAAGTTTCTTTATTATATCCGCGGCATATTATTGGTTCGGAGAATACTCTTACTATTTAGGAATAGCTTTTCTTATTAATTTCGCTATTTCTATTTATCAAGAGAGGCGTTTATATTTACCACGAAAACAGAAAAAACAGTACTTGTATAGTAATGGGTTATCTAATTAAATAAACCACTTAACAACTTAATAAATAATAGAAAAAGCAATTGATTTTAATATCAATTGCTTTTTTACTTTACTATCCATTCAATATGCGACTTATAGGGTTCGACATATTATTTAACTCCTATGAGTTTTTTTAGTGTATAAAAATCCTCTTTTCCCAACATCTTATATAGCAATCCCGCGGCATAAAAACCACTGCCATATAAAATACCTCTTATAATTTCTTCAACTTCTTCTTTTCCGCCGAATTCCTCACCATACTCTTTAAAAAACTCTACATATTCATTGTTATCCAAATACTGTCGTCTAGTCATATGTCTAGTATCCTTACTATAAATGAGTTTAAGGATATCGATCAAATTTGGTTTCCCCATTTCTGATGATGTAAGTATTTTGAACGGTCTTCTTTTTCTTTCTTTATAAATTAACTGTACTTCCCATACGTTACAATCCCAATTAGGATATAATCCAACGTATTCTATAAACGGGAATTGGTTGCCCCCTTCATTATGTCGTTTAACGTGAGTAATAGTACAATCCAAGTTTTGAAAAATATATTCATAAAAATCCATATTATCATTTCCTTCTGTATAAGATTAGAGTATAAAATTTAATTTCATAAATTAATAATAATTGCAGTAGAAAGTTTAATTTCTGATTGCATTTTACCTTCTAAATTTTTTAAATGTGAAAAAAACAAAATTTATACTCTAATATATTGTTTTTTAATGATGTTCTTGCGGAGATTTCAAAATTCACTTCCTTTTTATTGAAGTAAAAAAAGGGTTAGTTGACGCTTTTTCTATGTCAACCTAACCCTTTCCTAGTCTGTAATATTTTTTATTGCATTACAAAGTTCTCTACATATATTTCCTTAATAACTGGCTCATCAAATCCTAAATTTTTATTAATACCATTTTTTAAGTAAACTTTTAATTTATCACGATCTGATAATTGTTTCTCATCAGCTTTCATCATAAGATTACCAATTATATCGTTTATTTTTAGTTCCATAGGTGTAGCTGCTGCCTCTTTTTTACTTTTACCTTCTTCCCCTTTTTCAGCTTCTTTCACAGAAGAATATCCTTTATATTTGTAATATGATTCTTCAGATTCAAAATCCAAAGTAACACTCATTTTAACTATATACTCTCCTTTACTTGCGCTTGCTAAGTAATCGGTAATAGTTACTGAATGATGATCTTCAATTGCATAAGGATTCCATTTGCCGCCTACTTGATTTTGTTCCAACTTTGTAATTTCTTTCTCAGCGTCCTTTGTTTTATATAGGAACCCTAATACGCCTCCTATAACTAATATTCCAATGCCTATAAATAAAGCTATTTTTTTATTCAATTGTTCGCACCTCCTCTTTTAGTTTGTAATAGCCCATCCGAGTTTTGTCGCTTAATTACAATTTCAACTCTTCTGTTTGTTTGTTGGCCGGCTAACGTGTTATTATCCGCGATTGGCTGGAATTCTCCATACCCTGATGTAGAGAATCGCTTAGGGTCAATTTTCGGTGTGCCTGAAACCATTTCACGAAGTACAGATAATGAACGTGCAGCTGATAAATCCCAATTCGAAGGATATTGACTGTTATTAATAGGAATATTATCTGTGTGCCCTTCTATTGATACTGGGTTGTCTATTGTTGATAGAATTATCCCTATTTCATCAAGAAGTTTTCTACTAGTTGAATTGTTTAGATTTGCTGAAGCGCTATCGAATAAAATTTCATTAGTTAAGATAATCTTCAAACCTGCATCCGTTAGGTTTGTTTTTACTTTTCCGTTCAGGTCTTTGCTTTCTATCTCTTTATCTATTTGTTTTTGTATTTTTCTTAGACTATTCTGCTCTGAGATAGCAGCCATTGTCTTTTTTTCGTTATCTGTTAATTGTTCTCGATGTTTTCTTACTGAAGTTTCTTTATCTGAAGCTAATGGGGGCATTATTGAAGAAGCTTGTGGGTGGAAAGCCATACTTAGTGCGTTGGCCATTTGTTGCATCTTCTGTGCGTCTGGGGTACTCATTGCATATAAAATAATGAAGAAAGCTAAAAGTAATGTAATTAAATCCGCATATGTTACTAAATATCTTTCGTGATTAACGTGTCCGTGATTTTTTTTCTTCATTACTCTTTCTCTTTCTCGTTAGAAGCTTCTTCAGCTTTCATTGATTCAGGTAGATATGCAACAAGTTTTTTTCTAAGGATCTTTGGATTTGTTCCTGTTTGAATACCTAAAATTCCTTGAATAGCAATTTCTTTATATAAAGTTTCTTTTGAACTTTTTCCTTTTAGTGTTTCAGAAAATGGAAGTGCAACTAAGTTAGCGAACGCTACGCCCATTAATGTGGCGATAAATGCAGTAGCTATCCCGTGTCCTAATTCTTCAATATCTGCTCCACCTAGTCCTCCTAGTACAACAACTAGTCCTAGAACAGTACCTATAATCCCCATTGTCGGACTAAATCCACCAGCTTGTTCAAACGGTTTTGTACCAGTATGATGTCTTTCCATCATTGCTTCTACTTCCTTCTCTAGTAGTTCTTTAATAGTCTCATAGTCGCTTCCGTCTAGTATGTATTCAATACCTCTTTTTATAAATGGGTCTTCTATTTCGGTTGCTATTTTACCTAGCGCTACTATTCCATCTCTTCTAGATACCTTTGTCCACTCACACATATTATTAATTAACTCTTGAAAATCATAGTTTGAATCAGTGAAAATGATCTTAAACAACTTAGGTAAGTTTTTGACATCGGATTGATTCATTGTTATAGCTACTACGCCTATTGTTCCACCGAATATAATTAAAATAGGTGACACTGCGAGTAACGCTGAGAATTCGCCACCTTCCAGGAGATAACCTGTTCCTATTCCTAGAAGAGCCAAAAGTAAACCTCCGACTGTTGTTAAGTCGAGTTTTCTTTGTTTCATCAGTCGGTTCCTCCTCTCTAACTGGAAGTACCTTATAAAATTAAACTTGAAAAGACAAGTTTTTATTACAATTTTTTATAGGAGGTTTTTATGAAAATTCAAAAAGAAATACACCTCTATTCTGCCTTTCCACTTCTGGATGCAAAACCTTATTTTATAAAGCGTGCAATAGTCCCCATTGAATGCAAACGTGAATTGGATCCGTTGACCTTTTTACCGATCCGGCCAGGCTTCCCGAATAGTTTTCTACTTCAGATTGAACACGAATTAGAATTAAATGACACAATCTCCCTCTACAGTACTTTTATTAATAATGGTGATTTTGAACCAATAATTAAAATTGCAAATGAATTTAACGCAGTATTGCATTTAACGTATTTAGAGAAACCTATGCCTAATTTGTTTGAGTTATATAAAAGTACTGGTGGTAACCTTACTTATTTAGAGTTTACAAGGCGTTATCAAAATGCATTTTCTTTCCCCAGCAGCGGAGTTAAAAAGTTATCATTTGAAAAATTAATATAACTACTGTTCCCTCTACTTTTTTTAGATTCTTAAAGAATATAATGTGTTCGGTAAAAATAGACAGGGGGAATTTCTTGTGAATTATATTCCATATGTAACTGAGGAAACTCACCGTGGTGAAAAGACTTATGATTTGTTTACTCGATTACTACAAGATCGAATCATTTTACTTAATGGTGAAGTGAATGAAAATATGGCTTTATCAATCACAGCTCAGCTGCTGTATCTAGAAAGTCAGGATCCTGATAAAGATATTACTATCTATATTAATAGTCCTGGTGGTTCAGTTGTAGATGGTATGGCTATCTATGATACTATGAATTTCATTAAACCAGACGTTAGTACGGTTTGTATGGGCTTAGCTGCATCAATGGGAGCATTTCTACTTTCATCAGGTGCAAAAGGCAAACGTTTCGCATTACCAAATGCTGAAATTATGATTCATCAACCTCTTGGCGGTGCTCGCGGCCAAGCTACAGATATCGAAATTTCTGCAAAACGTATTGTGGAAATGAAAGAGCGCTTAACTCGAATCATTGCCGATAATGCTGGGCAAGATTTTGAAAAAGTGCTTAAAGACTGTGAACGCGATTACTGGATGATGGCTAATGAAGCTAAAGAATATGGCATTATCGACGATGTTATTGTAAATAAAAAACATAATCAGTAAGTTCATATCATTATTAATAGCAAAAGAGGGTCCAACATTTTTATTGTTGGGCCCTCTTTTGCTAACAAATAAAAAAAGCCTGGTTAATTTCGTAACTAGGCTTTTTATCGAATAAGTTCTGGTTTTTGTTTAACTAATTCTTTCATAAATATATCTCTAGAATGCTGGGGAACGATTTTAAACACTCTTTCTAAGCTGTTTTCTCTAATTGCCATTTGAATGTCTTGATTAAGTAAGTATTTTTTGTACATAAATCTTTTGAATTGTTTTTCGATCCAGTAAAATGTTTTTTTCATATTAACTACCATCCTTTTGTATTATTAAATTTAGGTTAATTGTATTGTATTGAATTTAATTTCTATTATAAACAAAAAAAGCGTAAATTTACCACATTTTATTCAAATGTATTAATAAACTTGAATTTTAATTATTTTGTTTCATATAATGTGTTCAATTTGGAAACCAACGTAGAGGAGTGAGAGAAAATTACAAACGCAACGGAACTACTTAAAGATATTCGACGAATGAAGGAAAGTTTAAACAAAAGGAACACTAGACCGAAAACAGAGAAAAGAGAACACTTCATTAAACGTAGATCAAAATATCAATGTGTATATTGCTTAAAACGGTATGATAGCAGTTTGTTAAGAACCGCAATTGAACCCTTTCATATGATTGAAAAGTATGAAACCCTTCAGCACGTATTAAACCATTACTCTATTAATATGGAGACTTTAAAAAAACTCAATCCAACAGTGGATTTAAAAAAGGCTCGATATGGAACTGTTTTACGTGTTCCGGAGCGTTATAAAATATTTACAACATCTCACGGGATTTGTTTTTGTGAAAAGTGTGGAAGACATAGAAAAAAACTAGACTTTGATCACGTTGATTACTTAAGCTATTTATTAAAGAAACGGAAAATAATTCGTGGGTCTATTACCAAAGAACGAAAACTAAAAGTCTTTAAGCGAGATGAACATAAATGTGTTTATTGTGAATTTGAATATGGAAGAACAAAGCCTAACGCAAAGCTAACAGTTGATCATAAGGTTCCAATTGTTCGTGGAGGTAAAAACAATCTGAAAAATCTAGTCACTGCGTGTTATCATCATAATCAACAAAAGGATGGATTGACATATGATGAATATATTAAAAAATTAACTGTGAAAAAACAACGTAAGGGACAGGTTCTGTCGTAAGTTTTTTGATTTATTTTCTCAAAAAAATCTATGAGGGTATACAATAAGAAAGATTTTTGAATAGAGGAACTCCCCTATTCGAAAATCTCTTCTTCTATTTGTTTTTTTGAAAGGTTTCTTTCTCTGAAAGGAATCTTTTTTTTGTAATTAAATTTATATTAGTAGATAGTTTTTTATTTTCCCAAGGAGGATTTATGAAAACAGAATTACTGCTGTCATTAAGAGATATTGCCCTGAAACAAAATCATATAGCGTATATTTTAAACTCTCACTTAATAATTCAATTCTTTCAAGCTCCATCCCATAATATTGATGAGGCTATACAATTAAAAATAGATGGTAATGAAAATGAATTGACGATACAGGTACAGTATAAATTGGGTAGGATCCAAATATCCGAAGAAGGTGAGAAAAAACTTACAAATTTATTTAATACTTTTATCTTAACCTATGACTATAAAGGTGTTATTCGTCTTAATGAGAATGCCGATATTGAATATTGTGGTATAAAACTTTCTTTTTTCGACTTCTTAAATCAACAAAAGGTTCAGCTGAAAATATCTGATCTAAATAAGTTATCTTCCCTACTCAAATTTCCCCACACTATTAAAAAGGATACGTATTATGTTATTTATGATGAAACAAACACTCTTCAATTTCTTGATATCACTACTTATATCCGGCCTCTCCCTCAAGGGAAAATAGCAATGATTCAAAGATTAAGTGAGCATTCGATAACGGTATTTGAATCATTAAAAAACTTTGCGAAGTTTCTAAATGATTGTTATGAAAAAGCGAAATTAATCCGAAGTAAATGGCAACATATACTAAATGGTTCTGTTCATCATCAATTTATGTTAGAAAACAAAACACTTATATTTTCTTCCGGTTACTCAATGTCTCCAGTTAACAAGCAATTTATTGTGTTTACGGATATGATACTTAAAGCAAAAAACTATTTTTGTAATTTAAATTTGGAACTAGAAGAGCGAATTGAAGTTTTCTTTGGCAATAATTTCGAGATAAACTCCTATATTTTAGATTACCAAAAAGGTTTTAATTTATTGCCTTCTATCAGCGATAATGGATTTATTGTTTTCACACTGGAATATAAGTTTATGAACAAGCAATATATTTTAAAATTACAGTTCGATTCATTAATTAGTTCGTTCGTACTTCAAGTAAATGATCAAAGTTATGTTTTTATTGTTAATGAAGAAAATAAACTGGATTCACTTTTAGATAACATTAATTTAAAAGTTAACTCCTATTTAAATTCATTTTTTGATGAGTTACTAAATGGAAAAGAACTAATTGATAATCTGTTAAGAATAAATACTTTTAACTTAAATGATTTTGAAATTAGGATCTTAGGTTGTGATACATATCTTTTATGCGAATCGCCTGAGTTAGCCTCTATGCCATTTATTTCTATACAGGAGTTAATTGGTACTAAGACATTTACAAGTAATGAATTATTGAATTACATAAAGGAAATCATAGAATTAAATAATTGTATAGAACATACGCTGCTTAAAGTGATTAATCACTTTAATTATCAAAGAAATTATGATCCTAATGAAGTATTTATTTCTATTGAAAACAACAATCTTTATGTTAATACTCCGTATTCTATATCTTCTATGAAATATAGAATACTCGAGGACAATACAATTAGTTTAATTTTGACTAAAAATGCTATTGAATATTCATTTCCGATAATGCGTACTGATTTTATTTATACATCTATACGTGCTATAGAGAGTTTTGAAAGTACAACGATTCTCACTTATGCATTTGATCAAGAGTCCAGTACAAGAGATATTGCGTATATTCTTTCACGCTACACATTAAATAGATTGTTCGAGATTAATAATAAAACAAATTTAAGTGATGAAGAGATACAAGCATATATAGAGAAAATATTATATCAATGTCAATTCCCCTTTACCGAACCTTATTCTATGAAAGATTTAATTAAATGGAAAACGAAAAAAATTTCAAAACTTCAGGATATCTTCCATAATAGTGAAATATCATTGGTTTACAACGAAACCTATCACTCGATAAACATTGAATAAAAATAAAAAAGTCCAAATGGATTCTGAGATCCATAGGACTTTTAGTTTCTGGCTATATACCTTTTCATTACTCTTAGGGAAATATAAAATGCTTTTAATCTCTTAACACTAAATTAGAATTTAGTATTTTGCTTAAATGCATCAATATACTTTCCAATGTCCCCTGCCCCCATAAATAGTAAAACTGAATTACTGTGAGGATCAAGATTACGTATTGTATCCATAGTTAATAAGTCTGAGTTTGGAATTAAATCTAATAACTCATTAGTGCTTAAACTTCCCTTTTGCTCTCTTGCTGATCCGAAAATTGGACATCCATATACTTTATCGGCAAGTAATAATGAATCTCTAAATTCATTTAAAAATGTAGCTGTTCTGGAAAATGTATGAGGTTGGAATATTGCTACTAGTTCTTTACCCGGGAACTTTTGACGAGCTGCTTCAATAGTTACTTCTATTTCTTTTGGATGATGAGCATAATCATCTACAATAATGTTCCCTTCCCATTCCTCAATATTGAAACGTCGTTTAGCTCCTTCGAAAGTTTTAAAGTGCTCCTTAATCTCTCCTATTTCAATACCTTCTAGTAAACAAACTGTTAATACGGCTAATGAGTTTTGTATTGCGTGAGTGCCGTGGAATGGGATATGGATTCTCCCCATATCAACACCTCTATACAAAACATTAAATGAAGTCTCTTCAGGATTTACATCTACGGATGTAGCATTGACTATATTATGTTCACCAAGACCGTAAGTAATCATTTCTGAGTAATTTGATAGTTTTTTTGTATGAATGTCGTCACCACATACAATGACATTTTTCTTTGCCTTCTTTGCAAAATCATCAAATGCTGATACTACATCTTCTAAGCCAGAAAAATAGTCTGGATGATCAAAATCTACATTTGTAATAATCGCGTAATCGGGGCTGTAATTTAAAAAGTGTCTTTTATATTCACAGGCTTCAAACACGAAATATTTACTATTGGGATTTCCGTAACCTGTACCATCTCCAATCAGTGCACTAATTGGTTGATGTTTACCAAGTGAGTGGGCTAATAAGCTAGAAGTTGACGTTTTTCCGTGTGCTCCACTTACTCCAATTGAAATAAAATTATTCATAAGTTCACCTAAGAATTCGTGATAACGATACGATTTATATTCATTTTTATGAATTGTATTAACCTCTTCGTTTTTATCGTCAAAAGCATTACCAATAATAAACGTATGTTCATTTGATATGTTATTTTTTGAAAAAGGGAACATTGAAATGTTTCTTTTTTCTAGACCGATTTGTGTAAAAGTTTCACTTTCAATATCGGATCCTTGAACTTCGTACCCATTATCAAACAGAATTTGAGCTAAGCTACTCATTCCAGACCCTTTAATTCCAACAAAATGATATTTTTCTTTCATTTTCTTCTCTCCTGCGTATTGTTTTTATTATTAAATATTGATTTTAATTTTGGTTTTTATTTTTCTACTTTTCGGTATAGAAGGTTTTTTATCTACGCCGATGAAAATTTACAGAAATATAAGAGAGGTGTCGATATGTTCAGAATACAGATATCTAGTCATCAGGAATACTATAATTTTCTCAGCAAAAAGAACGTTCCTAAGAATGGAGATACATTTGAGTTTCTCCACTCTAGGCATTTTGTGGATCTTACCTCAATCTTTGCTACAGCATATATTGTACAGAATGAGGTTAATAAAATGGTGCAAAATGAAATGGTCTCGAATGAAGAACAGTCTATGCTTATAGCCTGTATTGATGAAATTTTTCTAAAAGAAATTGAATTCTTCGCTTTTCATAGTTTATATCCCGTTATTGAGAATGAAACTAATTTTTCAATTGACCAGTTTATTAATTTCACAATGAGTGATATCCAAAAACAAATCCAAACACTGTTTTTAGAATCACTCCCCTATTTAGCTGAAAAAAATAATGAAATATTACTCGGAGATGAAAAAGAGGACGTTCTATATATGATAGTTTCTTCTAATGGCTTTGTAACAATAGAGAAAAAGGATTGTACACAAATTAGCGGCAATCCATACGATCAGCAAGAACAATCTATTGCTGAAATTCTTTATCTAAATCCATCTCTATTAATTGTATACGATGCTATGCGATTATTAAAACCAGAGCTAGTAATATGTTTAAAAAAATTTTTAAGAAAAAAGGTGGTTTTCCTTGAAGAAGAACATCCCATACATAAAAATAGAAAAAAATAATGATAGTTTTCAATTTTACCTCAATGAATCCCCCATTCATCCCGATCGCTTATTCCCAAGATTAAACGAAGAACATCCAAATATTATTTTTGTAGAAGTTTATAAGGTAAATAAATTATATTGGGAAGCATTTTATCCGATTCGATGCAAAAATGACATTGAAAAATTGATTTGGAAAGCCTATAAATTCAAGCTTTAAGTACCTTTTTAAGTGTTTATTTTTTGTTTTTTGTTGATTAAATGATATTTTTCGTTATTATGCTAACCCGAAGGAGGGATGAACTATGAAGAAAACTGCTTCATATTTATTATCCGCTGCTTTAACGGTTAGTATGATGGCCCCGGCCACGATTAGTGTTAAGGCTGCTACGGGTAATGAACCGATATACTCTTCCCCTATTTCAGTTAGACTGGGGTATTCAGCTTTCCAAAAAGACAATTACACCTTTGAGGTAACTGGAAAATATTTATTGAAACAACAAAATAATATTGAACTAACAAATGGTACTTACACTATAAAAAAAGTTTCGAATAACATACAGATCGTAAAAAACGGTACAGTTGTTTATACCGGGAATCAAGTAACAATTTATCCAGAAGTTTATGATCGTAATCATACAATAAAACTAGGTTCATATTCATTCTTAGGACATATGACATTTAGAATAAATGGCAATAATGTTCTACCTGTTAATACTTTAGATCAAGAGGATTATTTAATGGGTGTTGTAGGATATGAAATGTCCGATTCTTGGCCAGTTGAATCCCTAAAAGCCCAAGCTGTTACTGCAAGAAGTTACTCAAGTGGCGACATTGGTAAAGAAATTGATAATGGAGAAAATTATCAAGTTTATCACGGTTATAATAAAAGTTTTTCAAATGTAATTAATGCCGTAGAGTCTACTAGAAAACAGATTATGAAATATAATGGCGTTTCATTAGGAACTAACGCATTCTTCTCTGCATCAAATGGTGGAACTACCCTTACTAAGGTTAATTCTTGGGGAAATGCAACTGCTAATGTTCCTTACTTAGTTAGAAAGGAAGATCCTTATGATGCTAGATCTGCTCAAGTAGGAAATAAAAATGCTGATTGGTCGTTCACTATTGAAAAATCTCAATTATCTCTATCTGGATTAGATTTAACTCATCCAGGAAATTGGTGGGCTACTACTCAAGAAAAAGAAATTGATAAAACTAATGGTATCAAAAACTTTATTAAGCGATATAACAGCAATTTAAATAGCTATGAGTTAAAGATTGTAAGTGTAGATTCAGTTCAATTTACTAATCATAGTGGTTCTGTAGCTGCTGCTGATACGTTAACTGGTACACTAAATGCTACTTATCTTGCGTACAACCCTACTACAAATCAATTTGAGAAAAATGCTGATGGTACAATTAAAATGAACAAATTCACAAAACAAGTTAGAACATATGATTTTTACACATACAAAGCGTTTGGAACGAAAGATAATAAATCAATACTCCTTGGACCTAACGTAAAAAGTGTATCTAGTACTTCCACTCAATTTATTGTAAAAGGTGGCGGTTGGGGGCACGGTATAGGTATGAGTCAATATGGTGCTTATCAGATGGCGAAGGAAGGTAAAAAATATACAGATATTCTTTCTTTCTATTACCCTTCTACAACAATAACTCCAGTGGATTCTAACGGGAACATAACACCTCCACCAACTGTTATACCTACAAGATATTTAGCCTATCCTAATGAAGCTATAAATCTGAGATCTAGCGGTAGTTGGTCAGCTACTCCTATTACTGTAGTTCCTAAGAATGCAGAGATGAATGTTTTGGATATGAGTACTGATTGGTACAAAGCATCTTATAATGGCTATGTTGGCTATGTACATAAAGATTTCGTTACTTTAAAAGATACTAACACTCAAAATCCAACACCTTCTCAATTGGAACTAAATCTAGGTAAATTTACTAGTACTAATGATGTTTTTGCTGGTGATTATAAATTAAATCAAAAAGCAAACATTGCAATAACTTTAAATGGACCTAATAACATTCAGAAATTAACGTTTGTTAACACTATGGATGCTGGTGTACATTCTTTTGGTGGCCCTATTTCTCAATTACCTGCTGGTGATTATAAATTAACAATCAGGGCAGAAAAAGATAAAAATACAGCGAAAGAAACTGTAGTTAAATTTACTAAAAAAGGAACTGTGGAAACACAATTATCAGATGTATCTGTTACAAGTAGTACTTTTTCAGGACAATTCACTGTGTCGCAAGATGCCGATGTTTCCTTGTATCTAACTGGACCAAACGTTCAAAAATACTTCTATCATCAAAAAGTAGAGAAAGGTACACTTCCTTTTGGCGGACCACTTAATGATTTTCCTGATGGAAATTATGTAGTTCGTATAGTAGCACAAAATGAAAATGGTACAACAGAGACTACAAAATCATTTAATCTAAAAAGAAATAATCCAACAAAATTATCGCTTCAATCATTTACTTTCAAAGATGGAATTTTTTCTGGCACATATAGTATTGATCAAGAATCGCTAGTTTCAGTGCAATTAAATGGGCCAAACGGCTTACAGAAGCTGACTTTCTTGCAAAAACTTTCACCAGGAACACATCCTTTTGGAGGTAATATATCAACATTTGCAAAAGGAAATTATCAAATTGTAATTACAGCCACTAATAATTCTGATGTTCGTAGTGTAACATCTACATCATTTACATTTGGTAATACTGCAACTGCTAAAACTTATACTGTTATATCCGGAGATACTTTGTTTGCAATTTCAAGAAAGAACAATATATCAGTAGATACAATTATGAAATTAAATAATCTTACTTCTACATCAATACGTGTTGGACAAGTATTAAAAATTTCATAGAAAAAAATGGAGAGTATAAAATATACTCTTCATTTTTTCATAAACTTAGCTGTAAAAATAAGTATATGTGTTTACATAAATATCCAAAAGTAATATTATTTATATTGAGAAATAATTTACTGGGGGTAATATGGATGTCTTTTACGGAAAGGGATGCACTAAAACTTAGACTAGTACAAATTGATGAATCTGAAAAAAGAGTTATGGGGCTTTATAATGAAGAAAGAGAATTGATTTATAAGAGGTTTAGAGAATTGGATTCACTTCAAGTGGGCTATACGGGAGATAATGCCTTTAAGAATAAAAAAGTTAGAGGTTCGTATAAAAAGAAACCTTTAAAACTTCAATCAGCTGATAAAGCTGCTATTGAGTTCTTAAAATTTCAAACAGTAACTGTACCCTCTTCTCTTATTTGTGAAATGGTTGAAAAACAAACGGGTGAAAAAATTCAGAATGGTACACAATTTATGCAGAGATTAATGAAAATAGACCCGAACATTACCAAACCGTATAGAGGGCAATATTTTTATAACAAAAATAGTTTAGAAAAAAAAGCGGAGTAATACAAAAAGGTGTCCTTATTGGACACCTTTTAAATTACTTCCTTGATACTTGCTCTTTAAAATACTTTCCACGTTCCTCAAAGTTTTTAAATTGGTCCCAACTAGCGCAACCTGGAGAAAATAGTAGCACTCCACCATCTTTAATAAGATTTTTTCCTACTTGAATCGCTTGGCCAATATCTTGTATATGCATTGCTTCTGTATGATACTTAGCTTCATCATATATTTTTTCGCCACTTTCGCCGAAACAAATTACTGTTTTAACTTTTTTCCAATCTGATCGTAATCCTTCATAACCGTTTCCTCTATCTAATCCGCCCATCATCAATACAACTGGCTCTTCGAATGCTGATAGTGCTGCTTTAACTGATGTTATATTTGTTGATTTAGAATCGTTAAATATCTTTAACGTATCAGAATCAATTACTTTTTCAAGCCTATGTTCTACTCCGTGAAAAGAGTTTAATTGTTTCGTGATGATATCCTTCTCTACGAATTCTATGGCTGTTAAAATTGAAGCTAATGCATTCTGGATATTATGTATTCCTTTTATCCCCATCGCATCCTTATGGAACCATCTTTCTCCTTCAATCCAAATATACTGTCCATCAAAATAAGCGTCTGCTGCCGGATTAATTAAAGAGAAAGATTTCTTCTTTCCTTTTTTAAGTTGCGCTACTTTACAAATGTTTTCGTCATCTTGATTGTATATGAACAGTTGGTCTTCCTTTTGATTTTTACAAACATTTGCTTTTGAGTGTAAGTAATCATCAAATGTTTTATGATAATCCAAATGAGCTGGGAAGATGTTTAACCAAACTGAGACATCAGGACTAAATGTATTCAAATCACGTAATTGGAAACTAGACAATTCAGTGATTAATGATTTTTCTTGTTTAATAGCCTCGTCTAAAAAGGAATTACCTATATTCCCTACTGCTGTAGCACAATTGTTTTCTGCGTTAAGAATATGCTCGATTAAACTGGTAGTCGTTGTTTTGCCGTTAGTGCCGGTTATAGCTATTAGCGGCTGTTTAATATATTGCAGACCATATGCAATTTCATTAGAAATCTGTAAATTGTTTTCATAACATTCGGCTACTAATGGGTGTGAAAATGAAATTCCTGGACTCTTAATTATTGATGTGTAAAGGTCTAAATTCACATCATTAATAGTTCTATGAACTGTTAATTTTTCGCACTTGAATTCATCAGGTAACTCACCATTTTCTAAAAATAAATCGAACTTAATATTCTTTCGTAATAAATCTTTTGCTACAGCTAGATTTGATTTTCCTAGCCCTAATAATAAATAGTGTTCCAATTACGAGCATTCCCTTCTTTTATATGCTTTTCGCATTATATTTCATAATCTTCCCCTTTTACAAATTCAATTAGGAATCCGTATTTACGGAAGTGGTACTCAATATCTGGCAAAGTATTTTTAATATCTTCGAGCAAATCTTTTTGGTTTTGTATTTCTATGATTTCTTTTTCCAGAACCGTGATTTCCTTTGAAATATTAGCAATCGTATCCTCTATACGACTGAATACCTTGCTATATTTTACTTTCTCTAAACCTTGTTTACTTTTGAGATAATTTTTATTGTCTATATACCTTTGTTGTGTTTCTGTGATTTTTCTTTTTAGATTGGCTAATTTGACTTCACGCTCTCGTTCCATTTCTGTAAAATCAAAATGGAATTTAAGAGTTCTTTCGTATGGATCCACTGATGCAAAAGATAAAATGAATTCCCCTTTTACATAATCTAAAACAAGTTTTCCATTCTGCTGTAATTCAGCCTCATTTAAATAAAAACCTAATTCTCTAATTAAGGGTTCAAGTTTTTCACCTAATATACGTTCAATTATATTATCTTCGTTCATAATAAGTGATGGTAGATGCACTCCATTTTTCGTTTTTCCTGTTTGAAAATAACGAAGTAGAGAATCTATAGTTCCTTGCTGAATTAAATCAACTGACTCATCAAGCCATCTTTTTGCTTCTTCTAAATTATTTAAAGAACTGTTATATCGCACTTTATTCACCTCTTGAATGTTTTTCCTTTTCTCATCATTAATTCCTTTACTGTTCTATGTATAAAACCCCTGTATATAAATTCATACAGGGGTTTTATATAGATAATGTATAGACTAGAAATTAATGAAATAAATCAATGATCCATTTGAAGCTAAAGTTCTCAAAAACAATTCCTGATACTTTGCTTACTTGTAGCGGTCCAAAGTCTCTGCTATCCGTATTTCCTAGTACGTTGTCACCGATAACAAATATTTCGTCTTCCTTTAGTAAATAGTTTTTCGGCTGTGGGTTTGTTTCGATTACTTTGTTTTTTAAATAATTATAATTTGTTTTAATTCCGTTTCTGAATATCTCACCGTTTTTGATTTCGATTTTATCCCCAGGAAGCCCAATTACTTTTTTAACACTTTTCATTGAGTCTGATTTTTTTGCATCGGGAACGTTTCTAATTATAACTGTGTCATCAATACCTATACCGTCTCCTACTTTTTTAAAATGAACTTTCCACTTATTAACTAGTAGTACGTCATTCTCTTTAATAACGGGGTTTATTGCATTTTCCGGAGCAATATTAATCTCTACAAAAAAGATTTTCACTAAAATAATGATGCCTAAAAATATGCAACTGGTTCGTATGAACTTCAAAAATCCCTTACCAATGCTTATTTTATAGTTTTTCTTATTTTTCACTTTTTACTTTTTCCCACACTCTTTTACGAGCGTGATTTTCTAATTTATCGTTTAATGGGTTCATCCATTTTTGCGCAGCTTCTTTTCCATAACGATTTTCAATTGCTGTTTCTATTAAGAAGTCAGTAATTGCTGGATTTTTAGGTAAAATCGGCCCGTGTAAGTATGTTCCAATTAAGTTCTTATAAAATAATCCTTCTTGTTTGTTAAATTCTTCGTTACCATATCCTTGTACTACGTCACCTAAGTATTCGTAAGAATGATATGTTCTTCCCCCGTGATTTTCGAATCCGACAATCTCACCGAACTTTTCGGATTTCAGTAATACATTCCCTACTAATCTTGGAGATTTAGCTATAGTACGAAAATCTAAGATACCTAAGCACTCTAATTTATTTCCTTTTGCATCTAAATACTCTGTTCCTAGGAACTGGTACCCGCCACAAATAGTAAGTGCTGGTACTCCATTTTCAATTTTTTCTTTCAGTATGTCTTTTACTTTTTTTAATTCTTCTGTCGCTAAACTTTGTTCTCTATCACTTCCTCCACCAATAAAGAACATATCCATATCTTCCATTTTTAAACCGTCTGTTTTTTTAATTTCTTTTACCTTTAACTCGATACCTCGCCATTCACAACGTTTTACTAAACTAATTATGTTACCTCTATCGCCATATAAATTTAATTTATCTGGAAAAAAGTGATATAAAGTTAATGTTTTTTTCAAAGTTGCATCCCCTTAGTTGTTTTTTAATCTTTTTACTAATGCTTTTCTAGTTGGCTCAAGTACTGTATAGTTTGGAACTACGTAACTATTAATGTTATGGTTTGTAAGTTCATTAATAGCACTGTCTATATCCTCAATAATTTCAATCTTCTCTTCTGGTATTCCAGCATATTTAATACGAACGGCCATATCTGCTGCGCGAATCCCGCTACATATAACACGCTCAGTTAAAGATTCATTAATTTTTTCAAAATCAGCATCCCATATCCAAGAAATATCTCTTCCATCGTATGCTAAATCATTAAGAGCGAATAAGTATTGTCTTCTCTCGTTGTTATAGTTGGATTCCGATAAACTTACATTTACACCTGCTGGGTTCTTAGCTAAATTTAAAATCACATTGCTATCACTATTTTCAAAGCTTTCCATTCTTCCGTTTTCTACATTAAATGTGTTTAATGCATTCTGAATCTGTTCTGGTGTTAAACCGAATTCTAAACATACGCTTATAGCTGCTAATGCGTTAATAGAATTATAAGATCCTAAAATAGGTAAAGAAAATGTCTCTTCATTTAAATTTAGTGTCAGACCTTTTTTAATATCTATATTTACTTCTTTGATTTCATATTTCGGCTCCACTCTACTAAAACCACAAGCACAGTGGTAATGTCCTAATTGACCATAATGAATATGATCGTACTCCAAAGCTTTTCCACATTCAGGGCAAAATGTCGATTCAATCATATTATGCTGTTCAAACTTAAATGACTTTGTTCCTAAACCGAAATATTCTGCTTCCATTCCAATTCTGCCTAAACGACTTACAAATGGATCGTCAGCATTTAATACTAGTTTGCTATTTGTCTCTTTAATAACTGAGCCAATCTTCTCAACAAGAGTATCTATTTCTCCGAATCTATCTAATTGGTCTCTGAAAAAGTTTGTGAAAACCATAATATCTGGTTGTACTTCTTTTGTTACGCGTGCGATTGAACCTTCATCTATTTCGATAACAGCTACATCCGCTTTTTTACTTAGTAATACACTCTCATTGTCAATGAATGCTGTGGTGATGCCGGTGATCATATTTGAACCTTCACTGTTATGGATAGTTCTTAAACCGTTTGCAGCGAAAATGTGACCTACAATTTGTGATGTTGTTGTTTTTCCATTGGTACCACTTATAAAGATTATCTTTTCTGCTCTTTTTGATAATTTATGTAATATGTTTTTATCTATTTTACGAGCAACCACACCAGGTATGTTGCTACCATTTTTATTTAGTAATCTACTAGCTTTTTGCGCCATCTTGGCTGCTACAACTGAACATTTTACGGGCACTTTTAAATTCCCCTCTCATCTTGTATCTAAACTAAATTTCCTAAAATTTTTTGCTTTTCCTTATTGAAGGAACTATAATTACGAAAATTTAGAGGGGGTGTTCAGATTGACGCAGTTTTATGAAACAATTCATTTGGTTGCGAAAACAACGTTGGAATCTATTACTGGTTATTCTCCTGATGATTTTGAAATAATAAGGGTCTCTGCGGAGTCATCTATGCTCTTCCAAGAAATACAAATTTTATTTTCCTATCGTTTAGATAAAGGCTTGTTCCGTACAGATAAGCATTTGAGGGAATTTAGATATGACTTTTCAAATAAGTGTGGAGTTATACTTCAGGTAGCGGATAAAAACGATCCTAATGCAAAAGTTCTTAAATGTTTCGGTGATGAGGGTGTATTAGCTGAAAAGGATTGGATATAGAAATAAAAAAAAGACTGCGAAGGCAGTCTTTATGTTTTTATATGTTTTTTATTATAAGAGTACTAATTTTGGTTCAAAAAACATTACTAATTATTACCTTTATAACTTTTGTTAATATCTAAAGTATGTAAATTTCTTATTGTATTGATAAAATTAACCACGTAATTGTGATAGTTAGTGCTATAACAAATAAACCGTTGAAATTTACCGTTTTTGTATGAGAAGGTTCATTTGAATATTCTTCAATATACTGGTCATCATATTCTTCTATTTGTTCTTCGGAATTACCATAATAGCAATCCATACAAATTTTTTTATGTTTCACATAATAATTTTCAGGTACATCCTTCCAACATTTTTTACAAGTTTTAAGGTCTGAATGGATATTATAGTGATTGAAATTCTTTTCTGGATACTCTATTGTTTGATTTCGCTCTTTTTCTAAACAGCCTAGGCATTTTTCAGTTGTTTGATCAAAGTAACCATCCTCGTGATATTTTTCGCATACAAAACAATAGTTTAGATCTTGATTAGAGTTATAGCTCATTTTTATCTCTCCATTTTCTTTTTTTTGATTATATTTGTAAATTTGTCTTTATGTTAAAAAACAAAAAAAGCTCATTTAAATGAGCTTTAAAAGACTTGAGTTATGAAATCGCTTTGGTTGTAATCGTACTTAAATGTTCCTGAATTTTCATTGGTATCGAAATTTATCATAATATCTGATAGCAAATTACTGAAGAATTCTTGCAATTCGTCTACTAATTTACTTTCCTGTTCTGATTCCATTTCAAACCTATCAATTAGAATGTTCTCATCAACTTCAAAAGTGAAAGAATGAGGGTTTAAATTATATATTTCTTCCCCACCTACAATAAGTATTTCCATATGCAACTTTAAGATTTCCTGAAAGTTCCTCTCATTTCTCCACTCAGAAATTTTTTCTTCTATTTCCTCAATGTTGTTGAGTTTTATTTTATTTTCATCTAATACGACCAATACATCTTGTAGATCTGTATAGTCTTTGATTTCAATATTTAAAGTAGCTTGCATATTATCGACCTCCGAACACATCTGGAATGTATAGGGCTAAAGCAATTTCTTCAGCCATTTTTCTAGCTGCTGAGATTAATTCATTTGATAAATTCGCTTTATTCATTGCGAAGCCACTCCACTTTTGATTTGTAATGTTAATATTTATGCCTAATTCATACGAACATCCATAATTTGATTCCGTTCCTATTTGGATCCCTACAATAAATTCTCCTCTATTGTTATAGGCAGTAAGGTAACTTCCTTTCTTATTCCACGTTTCTTCAAATACATTAAGTTTACCTTTGATGATTGTATTAGAGGTTTTATTTAATTCCATTGCTTTCATTCCTTATTGTTTTGTTTTATTTAATTGTAAGAGAAAACAAATGTGAGTAGTAAAAAAGAATTGTTTTTTTTCATTTTAATTTCTTAGTCAGGTACAATAAAAAAAACAATATCTACGGAGTGAATAAAATGACAGAATATAAGTTTGATGGAATTGAAATTATACATATCTCACACGATGATCTTGATGGTAGAGTACCTACAATTTTATCGAAAAAAGCTTTTGGTAAAAAGGTACACACAATTAATGCTTCGTATCATAACATTAATGAGATTATGACAAGTGTTCTAAAAGAAAATACGGATTTAAAAACAAAAATATTCATAACTGATATTTTTGTGAATGAAACAGTCTCCGAAATGCTTGAAGAGCGCATAAGAAATGGGCAAGAAATAGTGCTTATCGATCATCATAAAGGTAATCTTGCTGCGGCAGAAAAATACAAATGGATGACTGTAGTTGTTGAAGAGAATCAAAAATTAGCGGCTGCTACCCCTCTCTACTATCACTATTTAGTTCAAAATGGTTATTTAGATCGTACACCTGTACTTGACGAATTAACAGAGATGGTTCGTTTGTATGATACTTGGGATTGGTTCCGTGAAAATCACCAAAAAGCAAAATCTCTTAACGATCTATATTACATTATTGGGGCAGAGCGTTTTGATGATGATTTGATGGTGAGATTGAATGATAATAATGCAACCTCTTTTGAGTTTACTGCAATTGAAAGTGCGATTCTTGACTTAGAAAAAGAAAGAATCGCGCGTTACATCGAGAAGAAAGAAAAACAATTAATCATTTCTAAATTTGAAGAGGTGGATTTCAATTATACAATTGGGGTTCTTTATGGAGAGCAATATCATTCCGAATTGGGTAATAAAATATGTCTAAACCACCCGGAAATTGATTTCGCTGTTATCGCAGATTTGGGTGCTAAGAAATTTAGTTTCCGTGCTGTAAAACCTGAAATGAATACAATACCCGTTGCTAAACATTTTGGTGGCGGAGGTCATCCCCCTGCTTCTGGATGTCCATTAAGTGAAGAGAGCTACAATGCTTTCGTTAAAAATATTCTTTCTAAAGGAGAATAATCAATGAAGCCTACAATTGATTATTTGACGGATAAAAAGGAATATAACAAACAGTCGATTAAAATCGCTGATTTTATCTATACTAGAGTACAAGACCAAGCTATCAAAAATGGATCAGTAAGCGAAACTTGGATTCAAAAAGTTTTCAATGTAAATTATTTAACTGCTTCCTGGATAATTGGTCGTTTGTATGCTGAAAATATATGTGGTGAGTATATTCCAACCGCTCAACACAGAAAAATTTTATAAAGATAAAAACCTTGGCTTATAGCCTAGGTTTTTTATTTTGTTAATATTTAAGTAACATATTAAGGGTTCTATGTTACAAAGTTTAAATGAATCGTGATAAAGACGAACATTACACGTCTGAAAGAAAACTGTAAGATAAAGTAATTAAAGGTGAAAATTTATATTTGGAAAACACAACTAGTAATGACTAATTATAAATATCTTTTATTTTTTGTTTAAAGTTGGGGTGTTCCATATATGAAAAAAATCTTAACCTCTATGTTTAAAATCATTTTACTGATAGTGGCGTTCTTTATCTTATGTTCTTATTGTGAGAAAAAAGCTAAATTTGTTCAAATGTTACTTGGTATGAATGAGAATCCGTTTATTCATTTTTTGAACGGGTTTAGTATACATACTCTTTTAACGGATATTTTTATGAGAGTATGTGACATTGTCAGCTTTATTGTTCACACGTTTTAAATACAATTGAAGATGGTCCTCTATCTTCACCTTAAGTTTTTTGGTCTACACATTTTACATATCGACAATTCAAAATCATATATTAACAATAAAATAGCGTGAATAAGCATTTACACTATTTTATTGTTTATAGTTTTTTCTGTAGTCAACTTAGAAATTATTGTATATAATGATTAATGGTTACTTTAATAGTCTAAACAAAATATACCCGCCAGTATATTCTGTTTGTTATCGTTTTTCCTTTTAGAGACCACAATTTCGACAACAGTTGAAATTGTGGTCTTTTTTACATTAATATTTTGTCTAAAATAATTACTTGCTTCTTGTTAAATTCTGTTTATACTCAGATTGTTTTCTTAACTAGGGGTGATTGAATGACAAATAAATTACATTCATTTTTGAATCAAGAGGTTTCTAACTTTACTGTTTTATATGAGAAACTACATCACTATCATTGGTATGTGAGTGGATCAGGTTTCTTTACTTTGCACGAAAAGTTCCAAGCTGATTACGAACAAATTACTGAGTTTGTTGATGAATTAGCTGAAAGGTTACTAATGATTAATGGTACTCCTGTTTCAACTCTATCAGAGTACTTAAAACTATCGACGTTAACAGAAAATCAAAAATCGACTACAGATGCTGAATCTATGGTTAAAAATTTAGTTTCTGATTATGAGCTTATAGTTAAAGAACTAAAAGAAGGTATTTCTATTGCTGATGAATTAGAAGATCCGGTAACGGAGGATCTATTTATACATATTACAGCTGAGCTTGAAAAGAAAATTTGGATGTATAAAGCATATTTAAGTAAATAACAATATGCTTTTTGTGGGAGAAGTCTTTTGACTCCTCCCTTTTTTTATTAGAGTTGCTAGTTATGAATAAAGTAAATTTAAAATTACATAGGAACTCTTTAACTTATTTGGTATGTATTATTAAAGAGGTGATCAATCTGTATTTTGTAATTATGCTAACTAAATTAGAGAAGAATGACGTAACAAGTAGCTACAACTTTGGTTATAAGCGTGTTGTCGGAGCATTTTCAAATATAGACGAAGCACGAAATGCAGTAGTTGTTAATTCTTGTGACATTTGCGAGAAAACGTATAAATACGCTTTAATTGAGGAAGTAGAGATAGGATTATATCCGGATGTCCTTCTTCAAGAACTTTATGTTACTAATAATATGATGAAAAAAATCTTAGATAAGGAATTCTATAATGCAAATCTGACGTTCGAAAAAATGGATATACCTAAACACTTTCCTGCGTACAGTCTTGTTATTGCGTAGTAAAAATCATACGGAATATATATGATAAAAGGAACTTCGAATTATTTGAAGTTCCTTTTATCGAAAAATCGTTATTTTTTTATCGTCCCTAGTTCTTGTAAACATTCAACTATTTGAGGGTCAGTAACTGGCTCTGAAAGTAATCTCAGAACTGGATAGATCGTTGAATCTTTTTGTTCCCCAACGCGGGAATAGCAAGGTTACTCTCTTGCTATTGGATATATTATACTAATTTTTATTAAACGTGTGGTTATGCGGCTTCAAATCTTTTAATTATCTCGCTAAATAGTATGGGTTTATAATTAATACATTCTACTGACGCACAAGCATATACCTTTTTATCTAATCCATCTGTTTTATTGTGAACGTGGCCGTGAATGTTTTTGTAACCCATTTCCTTTGGTAAGTAATAATGACTTATTGCATACTGCTCATTTTCGTGTTCCACCACAACAAACTCGTGTGGGTTTTTAGTTTTCGTAAGAACTCTTTCGAATCCGATATTACCCCATTTTGTCACTGAATTAGAATAATCGTGATTGCCTCTAATCAACCACTTTCTTCCGTTCAATTGGCTTAGAATCCATTCAATTTTCTTTGTTTTTGCTAGTGCTACATCTCCGATATGTATTACAATATCATCTTTTTTTACGGTTTTATTCCACTCTTCTATCATTTTATAATCCATTTCATCAACACTATCAAATGGCCTCGAACAAAGCGAAATTATTTTTTTATGACCAAAGTGAGTATCTCCTATCACGAAGAAATCTACATCTAATTTTAGCACCTGTAATTCCACTACTGCTCACTCTCTTCTATTATTAATAATTTTTTTTGTTCATTATATTTGTATCTATTGAGAAAAACATCGTTATTTTTTTGAAACTACGAATTCATAAGTATAATGTTTTCGCTTTTCAAAGGCGGTGATATATTGGGCGCTATTATAGCAATCATATTAATAATTGGACTAATTATTCTATTAAAATTATCGAAAGCACGTAAACCTTCTGCTGCTGAAATGAAAGGGCTAGCTGGTGAAATGAAGGTAAATAAGATTTTAAAAGCACTGAAATATACCTATTTCCACGATACCTTATTAAAACAAGGGTCCGTATCAAGTCAATTTGACCACATAGTAATTTTCCCTGATAAAACAGTCGTGGTTATTGAAACGAAAAATAAAGATGGGTTTATTACTGGCACAGCTACAGATGAACGTTGGTTACAAGTAATTGGTAAAAATAACTATCAATTTTATAACCCTATCCTACAAAACCAAGGGCATATAAAAATGCTCTATAAAAAAATGGATAAACATAAATTGTATGGGTATAAAATTTTGTCACTAGTTGTTTTTACATCTGATAAATCAACTTTAAAAAATACGCCGTCAGGGGTTATCCATATCAATGAATTAGAGCGTACTCTTCGTTCACTATACAGAAAAAAACTCTTTAATCGTTCAAGAAAATTCAATAAAATGTTGTTATTGGAGGATTACTCCAGAAATAAACGTGAAGTTCAAAAACATAAAGAATTTGCAATGAGAGCTCGCTATCATAAAAAATAGTTTTTTCACTCAAAATCAATAAAAGCCATTTATAATACTTAAAAAGTATTGTAAGGCTTTTGTTTTACAATGAAAACTAAAGGAGCGAGTAATATGTATTTTGAATTTAAATTAGATAAAGAAATTTCTTTTAAGGAGTTCATTCAACAACTAGAGAAAGTAAACGTTATTAATGGCAGTGAGAATTCAGTGAAACTTGTTGAAGAAGTTAATGGTTTAGAAATTATTCACGATGTTAAGGCAGATAGAATGTCTGATGTCACTGTAGAAAATATTGAAGAGTATGATGACATTGATACTGTAAATATGGAAGTTGTTTATGAATTCTTCCTTGCTAAACCGGATGTAGTAAAGCTATCATTTGATCGCTATACTTGTTTTGGGCCGGATAATACATACGATGTTGTGATTAATGAAAATGATTCACCATACAGAAAAACTAGAGATTTCATAATTAAAAAATTTGCAGAACTAGGATGGATTTTAGTATTTGAAGGTGACATTAAGCCTATGTATCTTTGGAGAGCGACTTTCCAAGCTACAAAGTCTGATAGTGAAGAAAACTATGAACATAACGGAAAAGGGTTCGCTGTATTAGAAGATATAACTGATCCAGCTGTCAAAAACGATCCTGATTACGGATATGTTCGCACTTACAGAATTCGTTTGGAAGACGGAGTTGAAATTACCGCTTTAGAGGTTGAAGTGGAAGATTTCCCTTCCTAATGATTAATCACAAATTTATATTTAAAAACATCAGTCAAATGACCGATGTTTTTTTCTTTACTTAACAAGTTGTAATGATTCAAAGCCATTTCTAATATTGCATAGTTGTATAGCTATTTTCAATACTTTTGCTGCATTTCTGGCATAATGCACAGTAACAGCATTACATATTTGCTGTTGCATAGAGCTTTTGCTCCCTTTGAACACGAAAGTATCCGGGAGTCCGAACAGACGAGCACACTCTCGAATTGTTAATGATCTGTTTTCAGTTGGATGTGTAATATTACTTTTACGTACGTTTGTTATCGTAATAGCTGGTTCATCCCATCTTAATCTTTTATAAACAGAACTATGTGTTTTTCCAGTTAACATTCCATCAGTTTTCAACTCATCTGGAATATCACGCCAGTTACCACCTTGTGGAACGTGTTTCATACGTTCGATAGTATCCGCCTTACCTTTAGAATAATCCAATTGGTTAGGGATTGAATCGTTTAACCCTTCAAATGCTTCACCTACTGTTACATATTCCTCAGGCTGTAATATAGGCTTTGGTAATTCCAATTTTTCAATTTTCGAACCGATAAAGATTGCACGCTTTCTATGTTGTGCTGATCCCATATCTGCTGCGTTAATAATTCCTGTAGTGATATTAAATTCAGACAGTTCACTAATAATCTCATCTCTAAACTTCCCATCACCTGCGGTTAATATCTGAGGCACGTTTTCCAAAACAAAGAATTTGCAATGTTTATTCGCCTTAATAGCTTCGATAAAGTATCTAACTAAGATATTATTTGGGTTATCAAGGAAGTTAGTATATCTGTTCGAATTCGAAAATCCTTGGCACGGTGAGCCGCCAAACATAACCGGTGCGCCAATCTCATTGAATTTGCTAAAATCAAATTTTGTAATATCTTCGTTAACAATATGGTCACCAAAGTTATAACGATATGTTTCGCAAGCCTCTGGATCCTTTTCTATTGCAAGTGCAATTTCGAAGCCCTCTTCAACAAATCCCTGATCTAGAACGCCAGCTCCAGAAAAAAGCGAAATTGCTTTTAAAGGAATTTTAACATTATCAAGCGCTTCTTTAACTGAAGAATAATCGGCACCAAAATGAGATTCATTTGATTCTAGGAAATCAAAGATTGATGTTTGTACAAATGATCCTCCGACTACCTTATCTAATTGCTTTTTAGATAAAACAAATTCAAACTTCTTCTTAGCGTTTAAAACCTTAGTAAAATCAATTACCTTTGCTTTTCTATTAAGAAGGTTAGATACTACTTTTTTCGCTTTAGAGAAAATTGAGGCTTTCTCTTTTTGCACTTCTTCATTCTTTTCTTCTTTTTTATCTTCTTCGTAACCAGTTACAAGTACTTTATCCTCGAAAATTTCGACTTCTAGGTAATCAGCACCTTTAAAAGGTTTAAGGGCAGCAGTATCTCGAATATCGATTACAGGTTTTTCTCCTGACTTAATCTTTCTCTTAGATACTTTGTTACCTTCTCCATCTGTAGGTACAATTGATACTTGTTTATTCTTCTGGTCAATAATGTACTTATATGATGAACCTGGTTTAAATACTGTTTCTTGTAATTGATTATCTTGTAGGTAAATTCCTCGTGCGCTATTCTTTGCTTTTCTTTTTTTAATTAACATATCTATATGGCAACTCCTTAAAGTTCATTTTTTCATATTCTAATTACATAAAGAACTTTAGGGAGAAATAATAAAAAAACACCAGCTGATTCCTAGTGTTTTCTGTTCTTATTCATTCTATTTTTCTATGTCTTTTCTGAGTTCCATTATATTTTTTGGGTTTTCCAGATCCATTTCATTAACTAAAATAATTTGTTCAATTTTTGTTCCAGCTAAATACTCGCCGATAATATCTTCTATTAATATATATGTGATTTCTTCGTAAAACTCCAATTGTTCAATTCTATCGAATTTTATTCCTTTTATATTCAATAATATATCCCACTTGTCTGGAATATCTTCTGACTCCTCTATTTCATAAAAAATATCCTTAGTTTGAATAGAAATCCCCTCATAATTAATATTTAATTCTTGATTACTTGGCTGTCTTAAAGCTGTAAATATCCATCTATCTTTTAATTTTACTGGTGCAGCATTAACTAAATTGAATACTGTTTCAAATAATTCCTCTGCTCCATCAGCAGTTACAATTAGTTCTCTCTTTCCATCCTGAAGCTCACTAACAAATTCGAATCCTATGTATTTATTATATTTCTCTAAATACTTTACTACTTTATCAAAAATTCGATTCATATTCTCTTCGTTTATATCGTAAAACTCTTTCTCGTGATATGAGAACCAATCCCAAAAACGTTTAGGGTTTCTAGCGAAGAACATTTAATCCCCTCATTCCTGATAAGAAACACAAATATTATAAATATATTTTCTTAAAAACAAACATTTTCTTTACTTTTTATCACGCTCATTTATGCTACAAGAAAAATTAAGGAGTGTTACAAATTATGTTATTACAAGTTATCAACGCAATTAATAAAGGTGATCTTATTGGAGAATACCACGAATTGGATTTGAAGGTTCTTACTCTAAATAACGAACATATTAAGCATCCTTCTTTTGGATTGCTGGTTGCTGCTAAAGATAGATTTATTGTACATATTACAAATAACATTGATGATTTAATTGGAAAAATTCCATTAGAATATGAGAGCGAATTATACACAGTAGAATATTCATTAACTCTAATGGAAGAACAGCACCGTATATATTTCTAAGAGAACATTTTCGTTCTCTTTTTTATTTTTCCGATGTATAGAGATTTCATTTTACAATTAGATTGAATTCCATTTTATAAGTGGAAAGATATTTAAACTTTAATGACTAGGTGGTATAAGGATGTATGAATTATCGTTATTAAGAGAAAACATTTTGTTAATTAGTGAAGAAGGTACGCTTCTAACTGTTCAAGTCATTGAGAGAGTACTCAAAGAAGAATCGGTAGAAATTGAATTTGAAACGTATTATAAAGATGAAGTATTGAATGAAGAATGGTTTATTGCTAAAGAAGACGATTGGGAAATTGATGCGAGGCAGATGCTGAAAAACCATTTACAGGATTCGTTTAATGTTGATGCAGCCCCGGGATGGATCCAATCTGCTCTTGAAGCTATGGAATCCATAGACTTCAAAAAAATCCAAAGTATCATAATGGAGCAAATGAAAAAAGTGAATGGTGTTTCTAAATTTTATATTAAAGGCGAAAAAGTTAACATAAAGTAATGCGATGCAATGCAATTTAAAACAATGCTTTGCATTGCAAAATAATGCAAGGCTTAGCATTGTTAATAAATTTCATTTCTGAGGTCTATTTCATTTGAAATGGACCTTTATTCGTTGTGTTGAATCCCTTTATACACTCTTGCTTCGAAAGGTTGTAGCGAGGCCTCTTCAACCTCTGTATAGTTAGATAAAATTACATCGGCTGGATTATGGAAAGCAAAATTAAATTCAACTTTATTAGGCGTCATATTTACAACAACCCAATAAACTTCATTCCTCCAACTGCGCTTATACATAAAGATTTGTTGGTTATCTCTTAGTTCAATATTGAAGTCTCCATATATTAACCCTTCATTAGCTTTTCTAATTTCAATCATTTTTTTATAGTAATGATAGATTGAATTCTTGTCATTTTTTTGACTTTCTACATTTAGCCATTCATAATTTGGATTCACACCAAACCAAGTTTTATCTGCTCTAGAAAACCCACCATTTTTTTGGTTTCCCCATTGCATAGGAGTTCTTGAATTATCTCTTCCTTTTTTCCAAATGATTTGCATTATCTCATCTTTATCTTTGCCTTTTTCAATTTCAATTTTATAAAAGTTTTTCATACCTACATCATCATAATCTTCTATATTATCGAATTGAACATTTGTCATTCCTATTTCTTGGCCTTGATAGATAAATGGTGTTCCTTGCATAAAGAAATACATTGTGCCTAATGCTTTTGCAGACTGTTCCCAGAACACCTCATCATCGCCCCAGCTAGATACACTTCGCGGTTGGTCGTGATTTTCTATAAACAGTGCATTCCACCCGTTATTGTGCAAACCTTTCTGCCACTTTTCCATTGTATGTTTTAAACCGATAACATCTACACCGTCCGTATCTTCTTTGTCCCATAGGCCTAAATGTTCAAATTGAAAAATCATATTGAACTTTCCGTTCTCTTCTCCTACCCATTGGTCTGCATCTTCGATTGTAACGCCGTTCGCTTCACCGACAGTCATTATATCGTATTTTGAGAAGGTTTCATTTTTCAATTCTTCTAAGTACGTTTGAATTCCCGGTCTATTCATATGTCCTTCAAAAGATGGTACGTATTCTAATTGATTTGGATTAGGTAAATTAGGAAGCCCTGGAGTTTTCTTAATATGCGATATTGCATCTACTCTAAAACCATCTATACCTTTCTCTAACCACCAATTAATCATTTGGTATATCTCTTTTCTAACATCAGGATTTTCCCAGTTAAGATCAGGTTGTTTTGTTGAGAAAATATGCATAAAATATTGTTCTGTTTCTTCATCCCGCTTCCAAGCTGAACCGTTAAAAATTGATTCCCAATTGTTAGGCTCTTTTCCGTTTACACCATCTCTCCATATATACCAATCGCGTTTAGGATTATCCTTAGAGCTACGTGATTCAATGAACCAAGGATGTTCGTCTGAAGTATGATTAATAACTAAGTCTAATATCAGTTTCATATCTCGTTTATGTACTTCTTCTAAAAGTTGATCAAAGTCACCCATTGTTCCAAACTCTGACATTGTTTCTTGATAATCGCTGATATCATACCCATTGTCATCGTTTGGTGATTTATACATTGGGCAAACCCAAATAACATCAATTCCTAATTCTTTTAAGTAATCTAATTTTGAAATTATCCCCTGAATGTCCCCTATTCCATCGTTATTCGAGTCCATAAAACTTCTAGGATAAATTTGATATGCTACGGCTTCTTTCCACCAAGTTTTTTGCATTTAATAATCCCTCCCTTGTTATAAAAATTAATAGAAAAGAAAGCGTTTCCTTAATATTTTCAATAAATTATTTAGGCAATTTTTATATTCAAGGATGCTTTTTTCGTTTACATATAACTGTTATAACCCGTTATCCCCGTAGGCAAACACACTTATCCCCTATGTATTTTGTCTTAATCTCTAGGTAATTTTCCTTACCCCCTAGGTAATTCGTCTTATCCCTTAAGTAATTTCCCTTACCCCCTAGGTAATTCGTCTTATCCTCTAAGTAATTTCCCTTACCCCCTAGGTAATTTGTCTTACCCTCTAAGTAATTTCCCTTACCCCCTAGGTAATTTGTCTTACCCTCAAAGGTTCAAAAAAAAAGAGCAATTAAGCTCTTTTTTACTGAATTCGTTCTTCTGATTCCTTATCGAAGAAATGTACTTTATTCATATCGAATGCTAATTTAATAGATTGACCAATTTTCACATCACTGCGTGAATCTATCCTAGCAACTAAACTATGATTATTTAAATTTGCATAAAGAATAGTTTCTGCTCCTAGTAATTCGAAGTTATCTATAGTGATGTTTACTATGCTTTCTTTGTATGAATCGAGAACAATCTGCTCGTCGTGAAGATCTTCCGGACGTATACCTAAAATAACATCTTTGTTGTTGTATCCTTTTTCCTTTAATAGTTTCCATTTGCCTTCTGTGACTTTAATTTTTTGGTCACCTGTTATGAAATATCCATCCTTCAGTTTACCTTGGACAGAATTCATAGCTGGAGAACCAATAAATTCACCTACAAATACGTTATTCGGATAATCATAAATTTCTTTTGGTGAACCTACTTGTTGGATTACGCCATCTTTTAGGACAACTATTCTATCAGCCATTGTCATAGCTTCTGTCTGATCGTGAGTAACGTAGATTGTTGTAGCGCCTAGATTTCTGTGTAACTTACTAATCTCTGCACGCATTTGCACGCGAAGTTTTGCATCTAGGTTAGATAATGGTTCATCCATTAAGAATACTTTAGCGTTACGTACAATCGCTCTACCTAAAGCAACACGTTGACGTTGACCGCCTGACATTGCTTTCGGTTTTCTATCTAAATAAGGCTCTAACCCTAAAATTTTTGCTGCATCCATTACCCTTTTATGTATTTCTTCTTTAGGGTGTTTACGAAGCTTTAAGCCAAAGGCCATATTTTCATAAACAGTCATATGGGGATACAAAGCATAGTTTTGGAATACCATTGCGATATCTCTATCTTTTGGTGCTACATTGTTCATTTTCTTTCCATCTATAATGAAATCTCCTTCAGAGATATCTTCTAACCCTGCAATCATTCGAAGTGTCGTAGATTTACCACACCCACTTGGTCCTACAAATACTACGAATTCTCCATCTTTAATATGAAGATTAAAATCTCTTACGGTTTTAACGTTACCACTATATATTTTTGCGATGTTTTGAAGTTTGATTTCAGCCATTGTATATTGTCCTCCTATTGAGAATTAATTAACCTTTATTTGCTCCAGAAGTAAGTCCTTCTGTTAGTTGTTTTTGGAAAACCATAAATAATATTGTGATTGGTATTGCTACAAGTACAGCCCCAGCTGCAAATGTTGTGAACTCAGTATTCCCTCTACCGGTAACCATATTAAATAGTCCTACAGCTAGTGTCATATTTTCATCACTAGTTAATACTAGTCTTGCGAAAATGAAATCAACCCAAGGTGTAATGAAAGTATTAATAGCAACGAATACAAGTACTGGCATTGATAGTGGCATCATTACTTTAAAGAATATTGTAAAGTGCCCTGCTCCATCGATTTTTGCTGCTTCTTCTAAACTCCTAGGTAAACCATCGAAGTATCCTTTTACTAACCAAGCGTTAAATGGAATTGCTCCACCAGCATAGACAAGTACAAGTCCCATATGGCTATCTAATAAACCGATTTGTAATAGTAAAATATAAATTGCGATCATCCCCATAAATGATGGGAACATTTGAAGAATTAACATAGTCATTAAACCAGATTTACGTCCTGGGAAACGGAAGCGGCTAAATGCATATGCACAAGTTACTACTAAGAAAGTTGATAAGAACATATTAGCTACCGCTATTTTCAAGGTATTTTTATACCAAATTAGATAATCTGTTTCCTTAAATAATTTTATGTAATGATCCAGTGTTAAGTTGTCAGGTATAAATTTTGTAGCAAATAGTGTATTACCTGGATTCATTGAACCTATAATAATCCAAGCTATTGGTAAAATTACAGATAGAGATAAAAGCGTGAGTATTGCATAGAGAATGGTTTTGATTACTATATTTTTTGTTTTCATCACGACATCATATCCTCTTCTTTGAAAGCTTTAGTGCGTCTGAAGTTCCAGACAGAAATAGTTGCAACTACGATGAAAATCAAAATAGATACTACTGAAGCCATCGCAAATTGACTTTGATCAAGTGTAAGCTTATAAATCCAACTTATTAATATGTCTGTGTGCCCTGCGTAAATATAATCAGGGTTAGCTGGCCCACCTTCTGTTAACAGATAGATAACGTTGAAGTTGTTGAAGTTAAAGGCAAATTGCATAATTAATAATGGTGCCGTTGAAAATAAAACAATAGGAAGCGTAATTTTAAAGAATTTTTGTTTTGCGTTTGCGCCGTCTACATCAGCAGCTTCATATAGTTCTTTGTCAATTGAAGTCATTACTCCACTCATAAGAACCATCCAGAACGGGAAACCGAACCACATATTTACTAATACAAGTGTTATCTTTGACATTAATGGATCTGATAACCACGGAATGTTTGAAGATATGACACCTAAATCCATAAGGAATTGATTGATTGGTCCGAATTGACCGTTAAACATATTTCGGAAGATTAATATACTTACAAATTGAGGGACTGCCCAAGGAAGAATAAAGATTGAACGCCAGAATTTTTTTAGACGTATACCTTTTTGGTTTAAGATTACTGCGAAGAATAATCCACTAAAGAATGTAGTAACAGTAGCAAGTATGCCCCATAATACCGTCCATCCGAAGACACCAATGAATGTGTCTTTCCAAGTAGCTAATTGGAATAAAGAAATGAAACTATCAAACCCTACCCAATCAACTAGGTTTTTAGGAGGTATATGGTTTGGTGCAGAGTAGTTTGTGAAGCCAATTGCGATACTAAAGATATTTGGTAATAGCACTAGAAACAGAACGAACAGAATAGATGGAGATAGTAATAAATACGCAAATCCATTTTCTATAATGTTTTTATAGGTTTGTTTTAGATTGTTTGGTTCAATACCTAACTCTCTTTTTTTACCTACTTTATATGCATCCCTAACATTCATTACGTATACAAAAAGAATGATTCCAATGGCGATTAGTCCAATAAATCCTTCTATCATTAAATAAATTGAGTGATCGCCGGCTATGGTATCGAAACCAACTCGTTTTTGAGTTTGCTCACCCAATGTAATTAATCCCCACATCGCGTGTCGTAAAGTTGGAATCCAGAATAACATTAAATATAGTTCTGATAGGATGAAAAATAATCCTTTTAAATATTGTCTATTGTAAAGCTGACCTAGACCCATCCAAACCCCGGAAAGAAGAGCTGCAATGGTACTGTGTGATCTTGCTTTTTGAGTTGTTTCCAAGTTGATCACTTCTTTCACTAAAAATAGTTTCTAAGTTTAAAGGAGCCGTTACCCCTCAATTGAAGATAACGGCTCTATTAAATTATTTTTGCTGAATCTTAATTGCTTCATTTATTTGTTTAACGCCGGCATCTAGTGATTTTTTCACATCTGCTTTATCATTCCAAATAGTTGTGAAAGCAGTTTCCATTGCTGGCCATACTAATTGCATTTCTGGAATAGAAGGCATTGGAACGGCTGATTTAGCTTGTTCTAAATATGCAGTTGCTACTTCATCCTTCTTAATTTTTTCCTCTTCTAATAGTCCGTTGTGTGCTGGAATTTGATTTGTCATTTCATAACGTTTTAATAGCATCTCTTTGCTAGTTGCGAATTTTGCATATAATGATGCAGCTTTCGGGAACTTAGAGTTTGCATTTACATAGTATCCTTTAACACCTGAGAAACTAGTTGGCATTTTTCCATTGTCTAGTTTAGGTAATGGTGCTACCCCAACATTAATACCAGCCTTTTTAGAAGCTTCAATGTCCCAAGGACCAGTAATACGATACATAGCTTTACCTTCATTGAATAAAGATCCAATTACATCGCCTGTAAGGTCTTCTTTCTTAAGAGGTAATAATTCTTTATTAATTCGTTGCATTAGCTCGCCAGCTTTTACTGCGTCTTTTGTATTTAAACCGATATCTTTAGGATTTGTACCTTCATCACCGAATACGTATCCCCCGTAACCACCAAGGAATGAATGGTTGAAGTAATAGTTACCTGGTTCAATTAATAGACCGTATTTGTTTTCTTTCGCTTTTGTAAATTCTTTTGCTTGTGTAAATAATTCAGCCATAGTTCCTGCTGGTTTTTTAACTAAATCTTTATTGTATAGTAAAGCATAAGTTTCAATAGCTAATGGATAACCATATACTTTTGTTTCCCCGTCTTTATCTTTATATGAAACAGCGGAAATAGCTGATTTCATAAAGTCATCTTTATATTCTTTTTCGAATACGTTCTCCATAACTAAACCTGCGTTTACTAATTTACCTAGTGCGTCGTGAGGAGCATCAACAACGTCAGCACCCTTACCGGCAGGTCCATCTTTTTCTAATTTAGCCATTACCTTTGTATGATCTACGTTTTGATATTCAACCTTTACTCCGTACTTTTCCTCGAACTGTTTTGCTACAAATTGTGCCCATTGTTTTTCACTGTCTTTGTTATCCCAAACGACAAGCTTTGCGCCTTCTTCTGGTTTTATATCTAAGGCAGTTTCACTAGTGCCTTTATCAGTGTTCTTACTTTCATCAGATTTATCGTTTGAAGAACATCCTGTTACAAGTGCTGAAGCGATTACTCCTGTTGCTAGAACGGAAAAAACTTTTTTAAGTTCCATTCAGTCATTCCTCCCAAAAAATAGAATGTAAACGTTTGCGTCTATTACACCAATATCATTCTCAATAAGTAAACTATTACCTTTTCTTTTTTCTAAGTTTTCTAAGAGTACATACAAAGGCTCTTTAATGCATACCTTTTTTAGTAATTACCAATAGAATTGTTTTTTTGACTTATAATCTTAAAGAATTTCTACAAAGGAGCGAATAATGTGAGTAAACATAATAATGAGATACATTGGCTAAAGTCTTCTTTAATGATTCAAATACATAGAGTAAGACAAGGCGAAAGCGAAAGGTTTCCTTGTAACACTGATTTTGAAAAGGAGGCTTCGCTAAAGGCTATTAGGGGTTTTCAAAAGTTAATTGATGAAAGTAAAGAAGCTTACAGCTAATTAACTTTATGTAATGAAGATAAAAAAATAAAAAGAGTGACTTGTACACTCTTTTTTGAAGGTAAAATTATTTGAACTGCATTTGATATTCTTGGCAATATATTTTATCAACTATATGAATTTCATTTTCATTATCTACTGGATCCTCATTTTCTTTGAAATGAACCTCGCTTTTATCGCTTAGTTTCACATCAGCTAATCTTGCCTTTAGGAATTTTATAGAATCATCATCTTTTTTATAGTAAACCTTCACTTCTTTACCATCTACTACAATTTTTAATATCGTTCTAATTAATGACTTCATAATTTCATCCCTCCCCTGACATATGTATTATACTTGTAAGCCGTATCTATAGAAGAAAAGAGGTAATTTTAAACTTTAATTTCTTATAATACGATCGCTAAACTAATGGCAGATAGAATTAATCCTGCAATCCAAAATCCTTTAACAACTTGAGTTTCTGAGAATCCACTAAGCTCATAATGATGGTGTAATGGACTCATTTTAAAGATACGCTTTTTACGAGTTTTGAAAGATGCTACCTGTAAGATTACTGAAAGTGTTTCTATGACGAACACTCCTCCAATTAGGGCCAGTAGGATTTCTGCTTTTAAAATTACTGCTATCCCTACAAGCGCACCCCCAACTGCAAGTGATCCTGTATCCCCCATAAATACTTTTGCTGGGTTTTTATTAAACATTAAGAATCCGAACAAGCCGCCAATAAATGCTGCTACGAATAAACTAATGTTAACATTACCTAAGTTGTATGCAACTACACCAAAAGTTCCTAAAGCTATCATACTAGTTCCTGTTAACAATCCATCTAGACCATCGGTAAGGTTTGTTGCATTTGTAGTACCAATTACTAGAAGGATTACAAATACGTAATAGAACCAAGATAAATTTAAAGAAAGGTCTGTCCCTGTAATATACAGATTTGTGTCCAATCCTTGTTTCTGTAAGAAGAATAGGAAGATCAATGATACCAAAAGCTGACCCACTAACTTTTGTTTGCTTGTTAATCCTAAATTTCTTTTAAAATGAATTTTAATAAAATCATCTAGGAAACCAATTGCTCCATTACCTAAAGTAAGAAATAGAATTAATAAAATCTCTGGTTTTAGATCTATAAAAGCAAGTGTAGATATAGTTAATGAGAACAAGAAGATTAATCCTCCAAGAGTTGGAGTACCTGATTTTTTCTTATGAGATTCTGGCCCCTCTTCTCTTATGCTTTGACCAAATTGAAACTTTTTCAGAAATCGAATGAAATATGGTGCAGCAAGAATTGTAATAATAAATGAAGTAATAAATAGTAATAATAATTTCATAGTTTGTGCTGTCTCTCCCTAACGTGAACTTTCCATTTAGGACATTTGTATAGTCTTCTCATTTCCCTTTAATAAAAATCTTTTTCTTATGTGCACTATGCTTCTACGTCATCTATGTAACAAATTACATATTTTATCGTTTATTATTATTTTGGGGATTTTTCCAGTACAATATATAAAACTAGTGTCATTTGGGAGGATTTTTTATGTACCGATATGTGTCTGATGAAGAAAAAGAGTATATTGCAGGAGAACTAATGGAGAAGTTTGAATTGAAAGACTTAGTCTTCTTTACTAAGACAGCTTATGACTTCTATGAAACCTTCGATGAATTTACAGCTGATGCTATAATGGCTACTTTTAGAAATAAATTAGATGAGAAATATAAAAGTGAGACTAACGAAGCTATTACTATAATGAGAAGAAAAGCCAAACGCATTGAAAAATCCATTCAATTAATATCAATGATTCGTTCTGAAATACAAAGCTCATCTACTATGGATCAAGCTGAGAAACAATACATTGAAGAGCAATTCAAACAATTATTTAAAGAAGTGCTTGTAAATGATGATAAACAAGAAAACTTCTGGAATAAATAACAAAAAAACCTTGGATATCCAAGGTTTTTTTTATTATAGTTGAGGATCATTCTTAAAGTTTACTGGTATATGATTCTTAGAATCATATACTTTGAAAGTATAGCCTTTTTCACGTAGGTACTTAATGATTTGTGGTAGTGCTGCAACTGTACCTGGTTTTTCGTGCATTAAAATTACTTCTTGTTTGCTATTGCTTCCGTGTCTTTCAATTTGTTGTTTTATGTTGTTAAAGATAACGTTTGGAGAATTGGAATGTTTCCAGTCCACACTGTCTATTGTCCAATCCCAAAGTTTGATATTGTTTTTCTTCAGATTTTCAATGACATTCGGTTTTGCATATGTACTTCCATAAGGAGCGCGTGCAAAGTTCGTTTCATATTTAAAATCGTCTTTAAGTATTTTTTGGAGTTGTTGCATTTCGCTTACGAATCCAGGATTTTGCGCATTATAAAGTTTTCTTTGATCGTGTGACATTGAGTGCATTCCTATTGGATTGCAGCTATCAGCAAGTTTTTTCAATGCGTCTTTGTGTAGATTTACATTGCTTCCAATTACGAAGAATGTACCTTTAATCTTTTCTTTTTCTAATGCATTAATTAATTTTTCGGTATAAATACTTGGGCCATCATCAAAAGTTAGATAAACCTCTTTATCCGCTTTAGTAGCTGGGATCTCGCATCGAGGTTTGTTCTCTTCTTTTTTTACATCTGTTACAGATTTACTTATGTGTGTTTTATCTGCGTTTTCTTTTGAAGAAGCACTTTTATTGAAACTTGTAATTCCAAATACTCCTGCTGTAACGATTGTTGTACCTAATAAACCTAACCCTATGTTTTTCCAATCTAATGTTTTTAAATTCAAATTAACCACTACTCCCTAAATTGTGTATATATGTTAGCATTAAACCCGTTAGTCTTGATTAGTGGTTATCCTTTAAAATTGTTAAATATGTTACATTTGTGTTACAACGCTAGAAATGTAGGTTCTTTAACTTTAGTTTATATGTTACCTCTTACTCCTTTTAATACCAAAAATAATATCCTTTGCATCACTATGGCGACATATATAATAATGAAACAATTTGTCGTTAAGCTTGTTACGTGCTGAACAACCGCCACTCCGAAGATATCACTCGAAAAAGAAATAATCTGTCCTAAAACTAATCCGATCAGGATATAAATAAAAAAACACCCTTTCATTTTTAGACCAAGAGCCAATACAAATTAATTATATGATTTAAATTAGTTAAAGTGAAAAAAACATAATCCTAATACAATGAAACTAAAAATCTAATTTATTTATGATTTTTTATTAATAAGTTTTTATTTATTTTTTCTTTTATTAGCTTTGATATTACTATACCTTTTGTAACGTGATTATAATTCAGTCTTACACTATTTTCAGTGAATATATCAATTTCAAAAAGAATTGCATCTTTTATTTTTTCTAATCCTTCTTTAGCTACAAACATTTTAAACTTACTTGTTGATAATTGTTCTTCTACTATTAATATATCCGTTTTTCTAACAATTCTTTTTCTGTTTTTATTTATGTCAATTACTCTTAGCTCACTTGTGGTATAAGCCGTATCTTTATACTTCATCTCTTCACTCCCAAGAAATGCATTTATAGATATATTTTACTATTATTTGTTTTCGTTGCAATAAAAACCCCTATACGCATAGAGGTTTTTGTATCAATATACTACTTCCATTTACTGTTTTCTAAATCAATATCTGGTGAGATGGTATTTAAACCATATGGGCTATATCCATCATTTAATTCAATTAACTCTAATTCATTTAAATCATCAGGGGTAATCTTGTCAAAGAAGTGGAGTGTATCCTTATTTAGATTTCCGCTCCCCTTTGTTTTGTTTTCTACATTTTTCTTTTTCATATAATTCCTCATCTACTCTATCTAATCATTTATTTTTTATTTTTAATGATTATACTATCTTTGCAAAGAGAGATGAGAAAAAAATAAAAAGCTATCATAAACAGATAGCTTATTTCTTTATTAATTGTTTTCGAATGTTTTTTGGTGCATTTTCTTAGTAAAAGTAAATAGTTCTCTAAACCAATTATCTTCTTCTGGAATTATAGCATCATCTGTTTCTACAGCTTCGTTAGATAATGGAATATCCATAAATAACAGTTGAGATCCGTTAGAAGTGCTATGGAAGTAATAAGATAATTTATCTTTTTGACTCTCTTCATCAATATGACTGAACTGTATATGCTCTTCTAGGTATCTAAAGATATCTTTTACGTTGATACCTTTGTTTGTTTTTTCATATTCAATTTGTTCTTGTTCTAATCGTTTTAAGTCTTCGTCTGTATAAATGTATCCATTATTTTGTGACATTTTCACTTCTCCTCAATATCCTTAATTTTGATATCTGACTCATACACATAATAGAACTTAGCATACCACGATTTGTTAGCTCCGTAATCAGTTCCAATTCTAAGTATCGCAAGCTCTTTACCTCTTTTATGATGGAAAATGTAACTTGCTTCTTGATTCATAGTTTGACCTTCGTTGTCTATATTCTTTAATATTTTTATTTCTTGATTAAGTTGAAGTTCCAAGTTTTTGCTCCTTTGTAACTATCTTTTGTTTTATTATATACAAAAAATAATTTCATAAAGAAGTTTAGCTCCCCACTGCAACTTTTCTTTTTCTAGATTTTTTTAATACTTTCTCTAGGCTAATCGTTACACTTTCTACAATCAAAGCGTTCATTCCCAGCCCAAACATTGCTCCTTTTTGAAGTGCTTTATTTATATCTGCAACGCCTTTGTTTTTTCTAAATTCCCACTGATTTTTCATTCTTTTGTCTAGTTCCTGTTTATTAATCTTAGCGCATACCAATAATTCAGCAATATCTTTTAAGGAAAGAACTTCTCCAGGTTCTGTAACAGGAATATCCTGTATAAGAGAAGTACTTTTATTACTACCACTTTTTTCTTTTAATACGCTTTTAAGATAATTTGCAATAGCTTTCACCTTAAATTTGATTCTTCCTAGTCCGATTCTTTGACCTTTTTCAACAGCTATCATCACATCATTGAATCCCTTGTTTTTTCTATATTGCCATTGTTCATTGATCCGATTAAGTAATTGTTTTTCTGTTCTAATCGATGCAAATAAAATTTCTTCAGCTAATTCTTCTAATGTAATTTTCATTGTTTTCTCCTTAGAATTGAAATGGGCTAGTGCTAACAATTTCAAATTTCTTAACTGAAGGAATCTCTTCACCTTCTAATACAATACTCCAATGATCCATCAAATTAGGGTCATTTAAATCGCGAATTAGTTCTTCCATAAATTGCTCTACAATTTGTTTTGATTTTTTTGTGTCGTCACCTGAAGTAATAAAGTTTATAAAGAATTCTCCTTTTGGACCACAGCCTAAACAGTTTACTGATTCAAACTGCTCTGTTAATTCACTTCCTGCTACACCACAACTTTCTAATTGGTCTGTTATTATTTTATTGAATGAATCTCCAACGTTCATATTTCCTAGTTGTACCTTTACTTCTACTACTGTATTTTTCATCATTTTTATCATCCTTCTTTTCGAATTTTTCATATTCTAACAGCTATTACGAAGAGTAGATGAAAAAACAAAAAAAGATCGTACAAAGGGATACCCTTTCACGATCTTTTTTTGTTGAAGTTAAGTATTTTTTCTTGTTGTAAAAATAGTAAGTATGTTGTTGTGATTTAGTTATTCTTAGTGAAGACGTCCTGATAAAGTTTGCTCAGCTAGTGCTACTAATCGTTTTGTGATTTCGCCACCTACAGAACCGTTTGCGCGTGCAGTTGTGTCTGGTCCTAATTGAACACCAAACTCAGTTGCGATTTCGTATTTCATTTGCTCAATTGCTTGCTCAGCGCCGTTTACTAAGATTTCATTTGAGTTACTTTGTCTCGCCATCATAATCCCTCCTTCCGTTGATATGCTTACTATTTGTAAATTTTTCTATTTTATTCATTAAGATTGCAATAAATTTAATTTTCCTTGATCAAATTTGATTTTACTTCCAAGAATAGATAGTGTCGCATTTTGTTTTAATTCTAATTTCGTTAATTCGCTTAGCGATACGCTCATATCAGTTTCAAGTATCTTTTGCTTTGTGCTGCTATGATTAGTACTTGCGATAACATTATTTTGCAAACGAAAATCTATTTTATTCAACATTGAACCCGAATAAGTTCTTTGAGCAGTTAAAGTATCTATAGCGCGATCCAATGTATTTAAAAACTCCGGCCCAAGATTATCAAGATTTTCTAATCCTAAATTGTTCATTGTTATCATAGGAAAAATAACGTTCAAATAATTTTCTAAACCGTCTTGTCCTGTATGGAAATTTAAAAATTTGTTTGATGTTGCGCCTTCATCCTCAACTATTTTAGCTCCTCCGCTAATATAACCATTGTTTCCGTTGCCACTTGTATCAAAAATTGTGCTTCCTCCACCCTCATTAAATAACCATTCACCAACAAGACCATCTCTAGTTACATTCCCGTCTTTATTACCTTGTATTTGCTCTTCATTAAGGGCTTTATTGTAGATTCTCACATCGTCTATACTACCTTGAAATTGTCTTGGTTTATCTGGTGTTTCGTAACCTATATGTAAATCTTGATGATTATCTTGGAATCCACCTTTTGATAAAGGAAATTCAGAATCTAGATTCCCATTAATATATATTCTTGCTTTATTATCGTCAAATGAGGCTGCGATGTGTGTTTCTGTACCAATAGGAACCTGAATACTAGACTTCCAATACTTTTCTGGAACAGATCCATATTTGTAAATAGCTACTTTTCTATCTGTACCTATAGTCAAGTAGTAGTTTTGATTCTTAGAAACTGCAATCCATCTATCCGTAACACTGCTATCTGGTGCAGAATCGATGGTTACTTTAGCTTCCATTGTGATTTCGTTACTAATAACTGAAACTCTAGGGTTATCTTTTATGACCACTACATCTCCGGTATCCTTTAATACTAATTTCCCCGGTATCTCGCCCATCGTAACATTTTTATTGTTGTAAGTTATATTTTGTAATGTCCTGTTAAGTTCTATTTGATTCATATATATTTCTTGCTTAATCATATTTTTATCCAGGTCTGATAATGTGCCGTTTTGATACTGAATGGACAATTCTTTCATTCTTTGAAGAATAGCTGTACTATTTTCATATTTACCATCTACTGTTTGGATCATTGACTTTGCATCAAGTAAGTTTTGTGTTCCCTTATTGAATGTATTTATTTTAGTTTTTAATCTTTCTGATACCATTAATCCGGCTACATCATCAGCAGCTACGTTAATCCTATTCCCTGTAGATAATTCTCTTTGTAAACGTTCCATTGTTTTCATATATGTAGAGTTTAAATTTCGTAATCGGGTATATTGTGAGTTATTTATAATCATCTAACTTACCTCCGCCTGAATAATCGAGAAGGATACTAGTTGAAATGTGGAATCTTATCAAGAAGTTTTATAATGTTTTTATTTTTTGACTAATGTTTTTTTCAACTATTGCAAAACAAACTATATAATTTTATCAAGCAACCATATAAGGGAGAGGCGTAAATGATTAATTTTAAAGATTATGGAATTGAAGTTATCTCAAAGTGCAGCCGTTCTGCGAAAATGAATGAGGCGACAAATGAGTTGGAATACAGCTCTGTAGAAAGTATAGGTTCTTCAATTTCAATACACATATATAAAGGTGGACAAAAAATCATTGATTTACCCTTGGAAGATTTAGAATTATTACCCCATAAAGAAATAGACGATTTTTCAAATGAAAACATAGCTCTTGAAAAAGAAATAATTATTAAAGCAATCGTCGAATATGAAAAAGAAAAACAAGGTCTGGTATTTGTAAATAAACTCTATCTAAGAGACTTGTATCAGCTATCTCAACAATACATTAATTCTACGGCTGTTCCAAATGAAGTTATGGTTATGATGAACGTTATTATTCTTCGTCAAATCAATAATAAAATGCCATTAAGTATTCAAAAAGCATATAAAAATGATTTACTACTATTAATAAGGGAGACTTCAATTATTGAAATTGAAAATGCGTTTATTTTATCCCCTATGAAAAATTGGGTACTAAATAATTATAAAGCAGAGGAACTTTCAGAGAACGTTAGGCATCTCTTCGTGTAGTTCTCTCTTTTCAAACAGAATTGTATATAATGAAAAAAACACAACTATATAAAGTTGTGCTTTTTTGTTTCTGCCGCAGCGGTTGGCCCTTCCGCATCCCTTAGAAGACTTTGAACCAATTATTATAATAGTGTTCGTCATTATAATTGGTTCTAAAGTGTGATAGCTGCCTGTTCTATCCTTACGGCATTGTTTTTTGTTGATATACAATTCCCTTATCATCTTGCAATTAAGCTGTTTTTTAACCCGTCCTACGATCCAGGGAAATCCTTATGCATCCAGATCCAAAAATCAGACAGGTGTGATAAGAGAATTCTACATCAAGCCATATAATAAGTTTGTACCTAATTTGTTTTATTTAAAATAAAAAACTCCTATTAAAAAAACCGAAGACTTTAACAGTTTCGGTTTAAATTCTTTAAAAGTCTAAAGCTTCTAGGATGGTAATTATTTTATCTGCATCAAAATGAAATTCAAAACCGTGGTCTATTTCTAGAACTAAGACCTCATCGGATTCTTTATAACTTAAATTTAATTTACTGTTAGTAAAGTATGTGTCGTAGGAATCCTCTAGAATTTTTATACTTCCATAAGTATTTAATTCCCTTACTACCTTAAGAGATCTAATTAACTCAGTTTGATTTACTGTAATTTTTCTTTCTTTTTTTTCAGCACCTTTGTCATCACATTCAAATGCAATAAATAGAATATTGCTATCTTGTTCCCTGCCTACTATTACAGATCGGTCTACACCAGTAAATCTGCCAGATTCATTTCTAATTTGTAATTCCATTTTTATCATCCTTTATATTTTTTTATAAGCATACCACGATTTTTTTATAATCGTGTAATATTAACAAAAAAGACCGAAAATATTATAGTCTTCGGTCTAAATCGTTTAATAATTTAAAGCTTCCAATATAGCAAGTAATTTATATGCATCAAAATGAAATTCGAAGCCGTTATTAATTTCTAAAATGAAAACATCATCAGATTCAACATATCGTATGTTTAATTCGCTAGTGACATTTGTATATGTTGAATATGAATCATTTAAGATTCCTACACTACCATTTGTTCCTAATTCTTTCACAACATTAAGTGTTCTAATTAACTCAACCAAATTCACCGTAATTTCTCTTTCGATTTCATCCGCTTGTATTTCATCGCATTCAAAATTAAACTCTAGAGTCTTACTATTTTGTCCTGTACCTAGCATTACTGCCGGGTTGGTTCCTCTAAAACCAAAATACTCATTTATGATTTGTAGTTTCATATGTATCAACCTCTCAACTTTTTTTAAAATTTGTAAATTAACTTCTAAATGCTTCAAGTACGGCCAATAATTCTTCTGCATCAAATTCAAACTTTAAGTCATTTGAAATTTCAATTCTAAAGATTGCTTTGTGATTATAAAAATCTTTTGAAATATGTGCTATATGCCCTTTAACTCCCTCTAATGAATCGTAAGAAACCACTAATTGCGCTTGTATTCCTTTGGAGACAGATATAGCATTTAACGATTTATGGAGCTTTGCATATGAAATGCCAATCTCACGTTTATCCCCTTTGTTATAATAGTCTTTTCCGCATTCAAAAAATATTCCGCCAAATTCTTTTGAAATAACCACTGGTAAATGTTTTTCATCTTCAATTCTGCTTAGTAATTCAAATTTCATCTCATCTCATATTCCTTTTTAATTTATGTTTAAGGAGTTTTTCCGACTTATTGTAAGCTCGGCTCAAACTTTTTCTTTAATCTCTCGTACTCTATTCTATCCTTTTCTTCATTTAATTCTTTTTGTCGTTTTAGGTAATCTTCGTGGGCTTTCTTTTTTGTTCTAGGTATTCGTTTAATTCTTCGTTTGTTATTATCCCCTTCTTATGTAGCTGTTCCCTTAGGTATTGGTGGTTCAGTATATAGCTTCTTGCTCTTGACTTGTTATACACCCAAATTCTCCCTCTATCCTCATCCTCTCCCCACTCTTTTGAGACGACTTGAATTCCCCCATCTGAAGTAACAATCGTGATTGCCTCTGCGAACGCTGCCATATGGGTAAACACGACCTTCTTATCCCAAAGGTCTTCTTCTTTTGTGATAAAATACATTGCAACCACTCCTTACATTTTTATCTATTTTACCACTCTGTTTTTGACCATTGAAAAAAACATTCTATTGTTTTTTGGGTTTCCATTATTGGCACGAAAAAAGACTAGCCTCCTCAGCTAACCTTTCAAAAGTATATCTATATCGCTTAATTTTATTTCCGGATTCCAATCTAATTCATCTTCTGCGAAGCGTGGAACAATGAATTTCGCTTTAGAATTCATTTGAAAGACTTCTTTTCCAAATTTCTCTCCATAGTTAAGGGCCCATCTTGTGCCACCCTCAATATACTGATCTGTTATAGCAATAATAACTTTGCTAATATGAGCTAATAGTACATTTCTTTCTATTAATCTTCGACCTCTTGTTCTAATCCTTCTTTTCATAAGTATACTGTTATGTTTATCGAAATCTGTTGATGACATATCAAACGGAAAAATAAGCGCTCCGTTCTCTTTAATTCTTTCTGAAAGTTTTTTATTTGCTTCTGGGAATATTGTCTCGTCCGTGCTTATTCCTAATACCGCAATTGTTTTTCCTCCGGCGTCTAGTGCGCCTTGATGGGCATATGTATCGATTCCTTCCGCTAAGCCAGAAACTACGATTTTACCTTTACTTGCTGTTTTTTTACCTAATTCATATGCAAGTAAACATTCTCTTTCTGTTGCGTTTCTGGGACCGATAATGGCAACTAGATCTTCTTCTTTCCAAGTGGTTAATGTTCCTACTATATTCATTTAAATTCCTCTCTTTGCTTGAACCTTAATTATTCTGTTTCGCTTCCTGTGTGGCAGCTATTTGAGTCATTCTGTTCGCAGTTATTGTTGGTATTTGAATCATATGTATTTAAATAATAAATGGGGTCAAAAGTGGTATTACACTTAGAAATGTAATTGTTTTTATTATGGCTTCTTTTTTCTTCTGAATTTTTTGCGTAATTATCTTTTCTTGATTCCCTCTTAGGGTTTTCACTTGTCACAATAGTGATTTTTCCTTTATACCCTTGCTGCCTTAAATACTCTCTTGTCTCCTCTTTTACTTTTCTTAATCTCTCTTTTTCTTCTAGTTCTGTTTCTTGTTTTTCATTTAATACATTTGTACGATCAGAATCTGAATTTGAAGAGAAAAATTTTTGTATGTGCATAAAAACTATTATCTCTTACCTCTTTCTATTTCCAGTTAAAACTTTAATCATTTTACCACTTATAATTTTGTTTTTAGAAAAAAAGAAAACCTAACTAGAAATAGTTAGGTTAAGGGATTTATCTATTAACTGATTTTATTACCAGACATTCAATACACTAAAATTTTTCTCTTCTTTATCATTAAGATAAGGGTAGTTTTTTACGTTTAATTCTTCTTTTAACTTCTTATAAAATACTATTATTGATTGTTCCTGTAAAGTGTCTTCGGAGTATGGGTGTTGACTTACAGGCATATCATCTTTGATTTTCAGGGGTATTTCGATTATTACTTTTAAATAGTTTGCGCCACCTGGGATCGCCAATTGGATAGTGCTTGGATTTTCTTTTCTCTGCTTTCTCAAAGTGTCCGTTACCCGTATTGCTTCTATAAAGGTAAATTTACCATCAGTGAACAACAAATCTTTTCGGAATGGCTCTGCTGCTCTACTAATGACAAACCCCTTAGTATCTATGAGGTTTTTAATACTCTGGATTCTCTCCTTATATGACACTTTTATATCGATTTGTCCACAAGTTAGATAACGTTCTAGTTGTTCAAATATATACCTTACTTGTCGATTTCCTGAATCTAATTCCAACAAATAAGTTTCCAAAGCAAATAAGTTCAACTCATTATAATATTTCTCTTGAATATTTTTTAATGTGTATCCTTGAATACCATTACTTTGATTCACTGCTTCATTGTAGGCTTCATTTATTATTGGAAGTATTTCTAAAATTCGTCTTGCCCCCCTAGGAATTACGATCATATTTTGTTGGGGGTGAGTTTTATAATATTCTACCGCTTCCTTATGTTCTACAAATAAGCATATCCCGTCTTTAATACGGATGCCCCTATTTACTAATTTTGAATCATATCTAGTCGAATCTAATTTATTGTTTAGAACATCTATTAATTCTTGGATAGTTTTTTTAGTGGATACAAAGTTTTCTTTTTCGAAATGGTTCAAAAAATTTTCTACTTTCCTTAATGACAACTCTAACAACTCGTCGATTTCAAGATATTCTAATTTTTGATGTGGTTTAATCCAATTTCTAAATTTTTCAATTGTAATAGGTTTTTTATTTGCACAGGCTGATTGAAACATATAAGTTAATTCTTTAGAATGCGCTGTTATATTTCTATCCTCATATTTGAATTGCTCATAAGATTGTTCAATTAATCTAAGTTTAATTCTTCCTTCAAAATCGTAATTATCATTCTCTTTTGAAATGCTTATTTTATCTTTAATGCTAATTAATTCTTTGTATTCACCGAGGTCTTCTACTCTAACTGATTTATCAATGAATTTGTTTGCAAGGTCGTTGGCCCTTTGGTCAAATGCACCGATTAGAGTTAAATTGTATTCTCTAATTTTTTGAAGTCCGATTGAGTTATTGTATAAATCGCTCAAGACTTTTAATATCATTGGTTTTGTAAAAACATTTTTTGATGATTTAATCTGTGCAATTTTACTTTCGCCGTTACTATAATGCCATACTACATCGATTTTATCTCTTTTATTGTCGGGCTCCATTACAACTTCGGACCAATCCATTTCACCTATTGAATGTATGACAGTAGCAATCGCTTGATAAAAATAGCCTTTTCCTCCATAAAGTCCGCTCATCTTGATTTACCTCACTTTTGTATTGATTTTCTTTATTAGTATAATGTAGTAAAAAGCTAGATATAGCAAATTATTCTACCATTTCTTTGACTTCAATGTATCTCTTTGGTAGAAAAACGAGAAGTAATACCCCTTCTCTTTTATCAAATGAGGTGGAATAAATGTATGCAGATGCGTCTACATACCATCAAATTTTAAATCTAACGTGGGATTTAATCGTGGTGGCATTATTGATAATTGCAGTCTTAAAACCTGTTGGATCAATGTTACTGTCAGCTGGTTACTCGTTACATTATGTAGAAAAATATTTTGTAACGCTGGCGGCTTCTATTTTTAGTTATCAATTCATTTTTTCTTTTTTATTTTATACAGGACATACTGGATCAATTCGTGTATTTAATTTCAAAATAATGAATCTAGACTATTTAGTAGCTAATGGATTTATGGATAAAATTGTTCTATTTGCAAGTTCCTCTTTCTTTTTATTTATATTTTTTATGCTATATACGGTACCTTTTATGGCACTTTATAACCGTTTCATTCTAAAAAATGATGCATTGAGATTCAATCATCAAATCACATCAATGTATACTAGAAATTTATTTTGTATCTTGGTGGTTACTCTTATTCCATCGTTTTTCCTTAGCATTTAATTCTAGTTATTCTTTCCTAGCCAAAAATAAAAGAGCAAAATTGCTCTTTTATTCTATTTCTTTTAGCCACTCCATCACTTTTCCGTACTGATAATAATTAACGTTTTTCAATTCAATTTTCGGTAAATCAGGATATTTTTCTAACATCTCTTTCATATCTGCTTTTGAAATTCCTAATACAGAATGTAAGTCTTCTTCACGTATTAGTTTTTTATTACCTGCGCCCATAAACGTATCAGAGCTATCAGGATTCTTGAAGTTTTTCAAACCCTCTCCAATAAAATATCCTAGAAATAATAATCCTATGCCAACCCAAAATAAGTCCATAAACAACACCTCATCCCTTAGAAAACAATTGCATTCATTTTACTCAATTTTACTTATTCATCAAAAGATTTCTAAGATTTTTCTCTAATACTTCGAATAGTAGATATTTTAGGAGGAAATCAAATTGAGATACGTAGTCAAAACGCTAAAAGCCTGTGCGTTAGTGGTTATATGTGCTGCACCGTTTGTAATTGGTGCAACTCTCCCTTCGTCAATTGAAGACAATAACGAGGCTGCATATAAAAAAGTCTTTAAGGGCGAATATGAAATAATTAATAGCAATTTCGAGAACACTGTTGATCGCGTCAAATATAAAAATAAACAGTACTTGGTTTATAAAAAGTACACCGGAAAAACAAAATATACGCCCTTCGAAATATATAAAATTGAAGAGGTTACAGAGCTGAATTTAGTAGATGTTCACTGATTTTCTTGTTTTCTTTTCCCCTTAATTTTATATAAAAAATTGGTTTTATTTTTAATTTTAGAATACAATGCTCCATAAAGATTACAAGGAGTTCGATTATGAATCTAGAAAAATTGAAATTAATTGCCTTTGAAAAATATCCTGAGTGGATGAGAATAATAGATGAAGAACCTACAATGTGGAAAGATTATACTGCTCGTGATCATAACCCACTTGTTATTATTATAGATGAAATGGGAGTATCAATAGGTTATAACAATGTAACAAGAGAACCGGTTTGTCGTATGGTTTGGGAACAACTTGATCCTTATCAAAAAGGTGAAGTTTTCTTAGCTGAATATGATGAAAAAACAACCGAATTACGAAGAAACCAAGAAGTAGCTGACTTATTTGAAAAGAAAGTTCTAGAGGAAATATTCCAACATACTATCGCTTGGAATCTATTAATAAGAAAAAAACACAAGTAAGACGTTATCTTACTTGTGTTTTTTTTATTTCTTATTTAGCTTCTCCTGGGACACCATTTCTTCAAATTTCTTGATCGTATACTTTGGTTCTACGCCAAAACGGTTTAGTTGTAATAAGTCATCGCCAATATTAACATAACCATTTTTTGTTGTGAATGCAGATTTAAAACCTGCCTCCTTAGTGATTTTTAGTGTTTCTTGTTTATATTGACCGAATGGATATGCCATAGAATGGGCGTTTAAATATATTCTACTATCTTCAAAATCTTTCTTTACTATATCGTAAGGTTTTGTAACGACATCAGATTTCTTCTCTTTTGAAATATTATGTAGCTTTGTTGTATGACCTTGATATTCAAATACATCTTTCATTTCTTCCATTTCACCTTTAGATAAATTCTGTAGATTATCTGGATTGAAATTTGATGGATTCTCAGTAATTCTAGAAGTGATCATAAACGCTGTAGCTTTAAGATTATTCTTTTTTAGTGCTGGGTAAGCGTATAGCAGCACTGATTTTTGTCCGTCATCTATTGTAATTAATGTAGTTTTTCCGGGTAAATTTCGTTTCCCTTGAACATATTCTTCTAATTCCTTTGTTGTGATAGTTGTATAGCCCTCTTTTGCTAAGAAGTCCATTTGCTCAGTAAAAGCTTCCGGAGTAATTGTTGTATTTGTTCTAAACTTCTTATTCTCTGAATTTTTCAAAAAGTGATGGTACATTAAAACTGGAATACCTTTATCTTCTTTTGTTATTGATTTATTTACATACCCTAAGCGTCCATCGAAATCTACCATCCACCAGTTTCCTGATGAAGCGATCGTTGGATACCTTCTATTTGCTTTAATTGTAGCGAATTGTACTAATTTCCCTGTCGAATTGTCATAGACTGGCGTGTCCTGATTTGTAATGAACGCTTTAAAACTATTGTGTTTATAATGATTTAAATTCTTATACGTTACTTTTTTAGCGATTTGGGAAGAATCCTTTGAAACGTAAGCGACTGAATTCCCGTATTTAATAGTCCAATAATTCTCTTTTATATCTTTTTTTATTGGATATTGCTGTTCTTTGTTTAAGTACCCTACTACGTCCATTTTACTATTGTGTTCTTCATAAATTGGAGTTTGATCTTGATTTACTTCTAAGTGATTCACGGCTGTTGCTTGAACTGGGCTCATACATAATATTGAAAGAGCCATACTAAAATTTTGTACAATTGAAAACATAAAAATTTACACCTCGCATTTATTCTCTCAGTACCTGAATTATACAAATTTGTATGAAACCATTTATTTTTACTCTATTAATCTTTAAAGATTTACAAATATAATATATGGTTCGGAAATGTTGTAAATAGATGGTTAATTACGAGCTTTTTTCAAACAATTGTCAACCATAAAAATAATAAAAAGCAACGAATTATACGTTGCTTTTTTCTTTATATAATATTGCTTCTTCTATATTCTTTCTCATTAACATATCAAGACTAGCCTTAAATGTCTTCTTTGTCATTTCTTGCTTTGGTCCATTTTGATATAACCAACGAAAAACTAACATATTTGCTTCTTGTTGAGTGTTTACATTTTTATCACAAACCACAAAATTCAATACGTTATATACTACTTTGTATTTTTCATAGTCTTTGTTATCAAAGAAACAATAGAAGCTTTTTCCTGTTTCTTGTTGTCTTTCTTTAAAGTATTCAATCAATCTCGTTTCACCGAATTTAAACTCATAAGAAACGAAAAATACCGGTTGCTTATTTTTTGTTTCTTTTACGTTAATTGTGCCATCCGGTTTTAAAACCACTTGGCCATCATATTGATGATTAACTGGTAGAATATCAGTGAATGTAAATGAATAGCCTTCTTGTATCCAAGTATCAAGAATTGCATTAAGTTCTGCATCCTCTATTAAAGAATAACCAACTTTTTCTTGAGCATATAATAACTTTTGTAACAGCATCAATCGTAATTCAAACGTAAAGCCGCCTGGTTCATAATGCGTTTTTTCTGCCTTTTCATAGTCATAATAATATTGGAAATCCTCGTTCAGCCATCCCTCGCTAAATAGATCTAGTTCAGCAGCTCCTTTATTCAACTTTTTATTGTTTCGATTAACTTCTAATCTTCTTAAAGGTTCTCGATATCTAACATCGTAAGTAACGTCATATAGGAATGCTTTCCATTCTGAAAGGTATTCTACTTCTGTATGACCTGAAGAAGCTAGTGTTTCAAGCATCTTGTCGTTTCTGCCAGCGTATAGACAAACCCAGCAACCGTTACGACTATTTGTAGAACCACAACCTTTAGTTTCAGTTAACTCTTCCCTAGTCATTGGACATTCACCTGAACCATCGCTATACATATCAAAAAGTTCCATTGATTTTAATCCCCAAGGTAAATATTCTTCTGAGGTAATGTAAGCCCATAAATCAGATGTTTTTACAAATTTTATTGGATAAAACATTTTTACATTATCAAAGTCGGGGTTTACTGCGAATAAGTCATTCTCATCAAAAGAGTACTTATTAATAGATCTTGCACGTTTAGCAGATTCATCCAATCTACTTCCTAATAACATCATTGCATCATATGGACGTTCTGAGTTGGATAATTCTTTTTTCGATTTTAAATCTGACAATGAAATAATTGAATTATCAAGATTAATAGGTGCTTCTGCTAGAATTTGTTCCAATTTTTTATTCATTGGATTTATTTTCATTTTTTTCGTACACCATTGAAATGGTGATGGTGGTTTAGGAGCAACTACCCCTCTTCCAATCACGTTCCAGAAAAATGAGTTTTTCATATCTGGTTCAACTAAATGTACTACTAAATTCAATTCCTCTTCGAATTGCTTTATTAATTTTAGATTCTTTTTTAGATACGAAGTCATTTGGTAACTTTCTACTTTTGTGTCTGCACTAACAATATGAACCCTTTTAAAACGGGCTCTTTTAGGCAAGCGTTGTAGCATTTTAAATACTAGCATTAAAACTAAGGAAGAATCTTTTCCACCACTATATGTAACAATCCATTCTTTGTCTTCTTTAATATATGTTTCTTCTAAATAAGTAATGATTTCATTGAATTTGTCGTTCATTTCTCCTGAGTTTAACTCATCTAGTAACCTTAAAGTCTCAAATAATTCCTCGTCATCTCTTTTAATCACTGCATTTCCGTTCATTGCAATTCCCACCTTTTATGTTTTTCTTATCATATCCGTAAGAATAAAAAAGTGAGAAAAAATAAAAAGAATTTTATTTTATGGGTGTTTTTATTTTTAAATATAATATATAATTATCCCAAGAAAACATAAAAAGGATGCTTTGATCGCTAGCGAAGATTACTCCTTTTCCCAACTCACAAGGTTGTTTACAGATAATTACTTAATTAGTGTGTGAAAATTTAAGTTTACTATCTTTGTGTTGTTGGGTTTTTTATTATTTTAAAGACACAATTAGTGCCTTTTTATTTAATAGAGTTACAATTTGTTTTTTGGGGCCCAAGTATTTTATTTGTAACGCTCCACTTTTCTAAGTTAAAGTGGAGCGATCATATAGATTTGTTTATTGAGTGAGATATTTTTAAGTGTATTTAGAAGTTATTATTGAATGTTTACGGAGGTTCTCATTAATGAGTACGAAGAAAAAGTTTTTATCGGGAATGATATTATCTGCTGCACTATTATTAGGTGCTTGTAACAATCCTGGTAAAGTGGAAGACAAAGAAAAATCAAAACAAAACTCTACTGCCTTAGTAGAATCTACAATTGAAAAGTTCGGTGATAAATCAAAGGACATTCAAAAATTTAAGGCTAAAATTGATGCAACTAATTCTATCCTTGTTAAGGATCAGTTATCTGAGACTCAACAATTCCTTGATGTTGACGTGGATTTTACAGATAAAGAAATTCACCTGAAAAACAAATCAAAAAGTAGTAAAAAAGATGAAGTTCCAGCAACTGAAATGTATGTAAAAGATAACAAAATGTATCTTAATGCATTTGGAAAATGGATGACTTCTGAATTAGATCCTTCATTAGACGTATTTAGAGAAGCTGCTGATATTCAAGGTCTAACAGGTGTTTATAATGAGATTAAAGGGTTAAAAAAGGATTTAAAACTGAAAGAAAAAGATAATGTAGTTACAATGGAAACTAAGAATCTTAAGGACATTGAATTAGATCAGATTACACTTGATTCTATTATTGGTTCAGAAAACAGTAAAAAAAATCCTAAAGTTAAAACATATACTGTTAAGATTGATTTAGATAAAAATACATACTTACCTAAAACATTGGAACGTAATGTTTCGATTGATGTTGATGGTGTTATATATACTTCGAAAGCTATAACGCAATACACTGATTTTAGTAATGTTGACATTATAGTACCTGAAGATGCTTTAAAAGCAACTGAAGCAATTCCAGAAGAAGATAATAAATAGACCTTTCCGTAATGAAGGGTCTTTTTTATTTGATTAATTTTAGTATATCCTCCCTTCTCCTACCTCAAACCGTACTTGCTGAGAAAATGTCTATTAGCAAAAATAAAAAGCGCCCTGACTCGTAGGGCGCTTTTTATATAGGGTACTGTTTAAGAAGAATGAGTCCTCTCTTTTTAAGTATACCTATATGAATACCACAATACAATATTGAAATTTTTGGGAATCGATTTTTTTATTATTTAAACAATGAAATAAACCCATTCCAAAGTGATTTTACTAAAGCTGTGAAGCTATGAATAATATTCTGGCCCTCGTCTGAGTTTACAAAGTTATCCCATTTTTCTTTAGCAGCTCCTAATGTTTCGTTTACCTTTTCCCAGTTAATATTTAATCCCTTAATTTTATCGAATAAACTTACTAATTGTTCTTGCTCTTCTTGAGTTAATGGAACTTCCATTTCTTTTGCATTCTTTTGAATAATAGCTTTCATATCCTCTTGTGTCTTAGGTTCTTCGGCAGTAATATCCTGCTTTACTTGGTTCATAAAGTTTGCAGCCTTCTCTTGCCCTATTTCTTTATTTTCTGCTAGTTTAGCGGTTGTTACCATCTCTTCATTTGCAATTTTCTTTTGTACTTCATCTATTTTTTTACCGCTTGATACTTCGTAAGCTTTAATAATACCTGTCAATGCACCTGTTCCTGATACATCAAATGGCGCGGTAATATATACTTTTGCGTCTTTTACACCAGCCGTTGAAAGTGCATTTAAATACATATTATTTGTTATGTAATTAACGTGTTCTGTTTCTACAATTAATCCGGTATTTTTTTCACCTAGAGTAATTTTCGCTGAAGAAATTGCTTTTGAACCAATTTGACTTTTAGGGATATAGTCCCCTAAATATTTATGTTCTTCTTTATTACTTACATATACAATATCGACATCTTTTTCTTTAACTTTCATTTCATCCAGTAATTTATCTTTTTGCTGAATAGATAGATTCTCACCTAAAGTAACAATAACATCTCCTGGTGCAGCGTCAGCTCTAACTATCGAGGTTCCTGTTGATCCTAATATACCTACCGCCATAATTGACACACCTAATTTTGATACGATTTTTTTCATAAAATACACCTCTCCTGCTGTAAAACAAGTTATTAATTAATACATTCATTAAGAGTTAACTCAGTCCTTTGAATGTTTTTTTCACTTGATTACCACAGACGTTTATAATTGTTTAAAAGATGTATAAGGAGTGATGTAATGTTTAAAGAAATAACCCTGAATGCGTTTAAAAACAATGGTTTTAATATAACGGAGTTCGAAAACGCTTTTCATTTCATTTTTGATATGGGAAGAATTATTTGTTATAAAGATTCACATCAATTTATAATCGCTGATTGTTTAATGGATAAATATGTAGTTTCCGATCAATTAAAAGATATATGTAACATTGTTAAAAAGTGTTTAATGAATGAAACGAACCCCTTTATGTTCAGTTTAGTTATGACCGAGTCTAATACCTACTTTTATGATTTAGAATTTGTTAATGTGACAAAGGATGTAGAGGAACGCCTAAAAATTCAGTTCGAAAAGATAAACGCAATTTATCAAATTAAAAGTGGTTGTTTACACCAGTACCAAGATCGGAAAAATCGACCGAAATACTTAAAATCTGATGTATTGTCTATAAATAGTTTCAGTATTGGATTTAATCCGCGAACGTTATCGTTAACACTTCAAACTACAGGGCAGAATGGTTTTGACTACTTATTTGATGTAAACGAACAACCGGATGTATTATTTCAATTGTTTGGTTTGATTGCAAATACATTTTCAGAGAGATTAAGCTTAGAAAGAATTGAACACTCTATTAAGATTGGACGGTTCGGATTTGAAGTCCAACTAAATTTAAAAGAAAAGATAAATTTATGTTTCGAAATTAATGGAAGCGAATATGAACAAATGCGGTTTGTAATTAGTGAATACGTTAAACAAACGGATGAGTATAATATTGATACTGATTTCTTTGATGGATGGTTTGAATATATTTATGTAAATTGGAAAAATAGACAGTTGTACATTCAAGATAACGGATTAATTCGATTTATTCAAAGAAGAGAAGCTTTAAAGTTTTTCGTACCGTCTATATAATATGCATTCAAAAAAGAGCACATATATTGTGCTCTTTTTAGTTACATACTTTCTAGTGTTTCAATTGCGTTTACAATGTCATCGTGTATACAAATTGTAAAATACTTGTCCATATTTGTCTCAGATTTGTTGATAATAATTGTAGGTATATCTGTTCCAGTAATAATCTCTGGGATCTGATTAACAGGCCAAACCTCAAGCGAAGAACCTACTACTATAAATAAATCTGCTTCATATGCCTTATCTAATGCTTCGTTAAAGTGATGTATAGAATCTCCGAATAACACCACATCCGGCTTTAGTATAAAGTTGCATATATTACCTTTTCCGTTCACTTTAGAACAACGTGGTATATTGTTATTGTTTATATACTCCAAATCATATTTACTTTTACATTTTGGGCACGTAGCAGTTTGTAGGGTACCGTGCATTTCTAAAACATCTGTGGAACCTGCTTTTGTATGTAAACCATCAATATTTTGAGTAATGACTGTTACTTCTTTGCCCTTTTCTTCAAGATCAGCGAAGAATTGATGACCTTTGTTTGGATGGTAATTTTGTAAAAGTTTACTTTCAAATATTTCTTTGTAGTATTTCCAAAATTCTTTAGGCTTAGATTTAAAATAAGAAAGTGATATAATGCTCTCAAAACTTTCATTGTTTGTCCAAAGACCATTTGAACTTCGGAAATCTTTTAGTCCACTAGGTACCGATATGCCCGCTCCTGTAAATAGGACTATTTTCTTTGATTGCTCAAGAAGTTGTTTAACTTGTTTTGTATCATTCATTTAGTTTTTTCTCCCTCATTTTACTTTTAACAATTCTATTATTTTTTTTATCAAAAAACTATTATTTAATTACTTCAGTTTCTTTCGAGATGACTTGTGTGTTTGTACAGACATCTTGGATTGTTTTTCGCTCGCTATGGATTAACGGAAAAAAGTATCCAATTAATAAAGTGGTCGAAATGCACGATATTAAGTTCCTTAGAATAACAATAAATACCTTCGAATCATCTCCACTTATATAACAAACTTTCAAACCACAAATATGCTTACCGATACTACCTTCTAACTTACTCATTTCAAAGATTGAATGGTATGCCACATAAATAACTACATTTAGAATAATACAAATTAAAAGCAAGTTTACATACTCATTTATTGTCCACTTTTCTTGTATTCCTTTTAGAAAATAATATATAAAATATACTAATGGAATTAAGCTAGTAAAAGTTTGATCTATATAAGCGGCCGCAACACGTCTTTTAAACAATTTCCCCTTCACGAACTCCCCCCTTTAATATTTCTAATGAGGACATTCGTTTTCATCATCTTTCCCCCTTTTACCTATATCAAAATTAGAGGAATATAAAATATTATCGTTTATAGTCTTAAGGTTGGCCTTTTTGAAATCAGGAGTGAAAATATGGATCGTTCAACTAAACTTGTACTTGGTAGCCTGTTACTCTCTAATTTTTTAGTTGCTATGGATACAACTATTTTAAATACTACGGGTCCTATTGTAACTGATGAAATTGGAGGGACAGCTTATTACGCTTGGATTTTTGCTATATATACATTACTATCTACCATAACCGTTCCTATCTTTGGGAAACTAGCTGATCGTTATGGGCGAAAGAATATTTTTCTCTTGTCAACACTGCTATTCACTATAGCTTCCCTTATGTGTGGAATAGCAACATCTATGCCTGAACTAATTGCTTATAGAGCCTTGAAGGGTATAGGTGCTGGTGGTATGTTACCTACGGCGGCTATAATATTAGGTGACTTATTACCTGTTGAAAAAAGAGGGAAGTTTCAAGGGCACTTTTCACTCATATGGGGTATAAGTGCATTATTAGGACCTTTGGTTGGCGCTTTAATTATTCAAGTGCTTGACTGGAGATGGATTTTTTATATTAATATTCCTTTAGGAATTATTGTAATGTTGTTCACACTTTCGTACAAAGAAAACATAGAACGTTTTTCGACACCTATTCAATGGCGTTCTGCATTATTATTTGCGGTTGCAACACTAACCTTACTTTCAATTACTATAGATTCATCTTGGTATATATATCTTTTACCAGTCTCTATTTTATTGCTGTTCTTATTTTATCGTTCTGAAAAAAAGACAGCAAATCCATTCTTACCTATTGGTATATTGAAAAATTATCCGCTATTATTCTTCAATATAAACACTTTCTTATTCTTCTTTGCGCTTTTTGGATTAGAATCATTCGTGCCATTCTTCTTACAAAAGGTACAAGGTAGCTCGGTGCTACTAAGTGGCCTTGTGCTTGCTGGAATTAGCATAGGATGGATTCTTTCTTCTTATCCATCTGGTAAAATTATTACAAGGTATGGTTATAGATTGCCAATATTAATTGGTAACTTGGTGATTACCTTATCTACAATCCCTTTCTTTTTCTACACTGAAGATACTCCACTTTGGTTAACCTTCCTCATCTTACTTACCCACGGATTTTGTTATGGATTAATTCAAACAACTGCTTCAATTGGTTCTTATGAGCTGGCTAAACCAGAAGAAAAAGGTTTCTCGTCTTCATTACAATCATTTGCAAGAAATATAGGAACATCATTTAGTCTAGGTTATATGGGTGCCTTGGTAATAAAAGATCCATTTTATATTTTATATGCTGCTGGTATCCTATCAATTTGTGCTTTACTAATATCAATAGTTTTGCTTGCGAAAAATCGCTCTGAATCTTTTTGATTCAGGGTGTTTTTTTATGTTTCATTTTAAGAATACAATTTCAATATAATCCTTATATGAAAGAGCGTGAGACAAAAAATGAAACAATTTAATAAAATGAAGCAACTAGCTGAGAAAGAACAATTCAAAGATATCGCTTGTGCAAACCAACTTATTGCAGATCTATGTGAAGAAGTCCTTTCAAAAATGGAAACTATTAAACAATTAGAGAAGCGTCCTGTAGTTTATCCGCATTATTGTTATCTCGCTATTCCATACGAACCAGGTTCTGATAGTATCCTTTTCCGAAAAAGAGATGAGGCAGAACTTTTTAGAGCAACACAAGGTTCTGAAAACAGATATAGGGTAAAAACAATTGAATTGTTTGAGAGTCATAAGAAAGTAATTCTAAAGAGAGAATTTCAGTTTTTAAGATAAGATTTTTCAAGCTCCCAAGTGGTATATGGTAATCTAATGAATGAAGTAATTAAGAGTAATTCATATTTGCCATACTCTATAAAGGAGTTTTTATTATGAAGAAAAGTACAGAATTTGTCTGCAAAAAGTATAAATGGGGATGGTCGGTATGGATCAAAATTGATAATGCCAAGAAACTATTGGCTAGTAAATTAAAGTCTGAGTACGACGTGTATAAATATATTTATACGTTGAGCAAAAATGGGAATTATAAGATTCTTGAATAGTTAATGCTTTCTTTCAAGAATATATTATGTATCGGAATCCATTATAGTTTTATAATGGATTCCATAAAAATAAAAAGAACAGGAATCACTTTAAAGTGTCCTGTTCTTTTTTTAGTTATTAGTAAACCATAAACTGATTTCTCTCTTTGCGCTTTCTAAAGAGTCTGATCCGTGTACGACATTATTACCAACACTATTGGAGAAATCTCCGCGAATCGTACCTGGTTGAGATTCTAATGGGTTAGTTTTCCCGAGCATCATTCGAGAGACAGCTACAGCGTTCTCCCCCTCCCAAATCATTGCAAAGACAGGTCCAGAAGTTATAAAGTCTACTAACTCATCGAAAAACGGCTTTTCTTTATGTTCTTCATAATGTTTTTCTGCCAGTTCTCTAGAAACTGTCATCAGCTTTGCTTCAATCAAATTGTAGTTTTTCCGTTCAAATCTATGTATAATTTCACCTATTAATTTTCTTTCTACCCCATCGGGTTTAATCATAATAAATGTTTGTTCCACAAAATCACCTCGTTTTAAAAAAACTTATTAATCTATTCTAATGAAAAATATTGAACCCTAATGCAATTATATTCCTTTTAAGGATTTTTCAACTAAATTTGCTCATTTATACTGATAATGGATTCATATGATATAATCTATGAAGAAAAAATCAAATCTAATATCATCAGGAGGAACATATATATATGGAATATAAAGAAAGTAAGGCCCTTGATAAAGTGACGGAGCAGGATATAAAAAAATATGTTGTAAAGCGTGAAATTGGAACACAAATAAAAGAAACGATGCATAAAAAACATTATTCAATTCGTACACTAGCTAATCAAATTGGTATGTCACATCCTCAAATTGTTAGAATAACAAATTGCGAAAATTATAATATAGATACACTTATAAAAGTTCTAGACCAATTAGGATTAGAATTGAAAGTGGAAGTAAAAAAATAAAGAGTTGCGATTATACGCTACTCTTTTTTTGAGCCTCTAAAGTTAGAAACACGCAGTTAAAATTCCTAAATAAATACCTGATAATAACAAGAATAAATGATGAATGGTCACCGATTTGTATGTACAAATAATAATGATTATATGTTTATGATTAATGAATCATTGCTTTAGAATCTACGTTGCTTTCTTTGATTATAATAATAGATGAATCTAATTTTTCCGCAAATATATTCGTAGGTGCTTTGATAATTATATTTACTGGGACGTTTACTGTATTCAATGTATGCACTCACCTTTAACTAAATTATTTCGTTAAAATCATTTTAGCAAACAGATGTTCGTTTATCAAGGTTTTTTTACCGAACCCTTGTTCTTATAAGTTTATGATATAATATTTGTAGAATTTTAAGAAAAATGACAAGGAGGAACTTATGTCTGATTATACGAATGATAACAAGTCTTTATTGCGTGCGGAAATACTTTCTTCTTCAGAAAAACTAAAAAGTGATGTTGCACCTGGTTTCTTCGAATATCTTGAAAACCTGCCTAAAGAAGCTTTTGACTTAGAAATGAGTGCCTTAGAAGAAGTCGATAAAGATGCTGTGATGATGATTAAAAAACATCTAGATACTAACGGCAGAAAGAATATTTCCAACAAATAAATAGAAAGAAGCCTGTTATTTATAAAAAAACAGGCTTCTTTTGTTATTCACTTAAATTTAGACAGCTGCAATATATAAGATTAACGCTGCGGCATTGTACGCCCCAATAATAAGGGCTCTTTTTCTTATAATATCCATATCTTTTTCCTGAAATCCTTTTAGGATATATATACTTCCAATAAAGAGTGCGATAAAGAAATTAACAATTGTCACTCCTACTCCAAGTAAGCCTAGTACGATCATCCAAAAAGGAGGTTCTCCAAATAATGTATAAGCAACTATAAGTAAGGAGTAACCCATTAATAACATTATCCAAGAAAATATTTGCCAAACTTTAAACATTGATTCAGCCTCAAAATATATAAATCCTACACATTGGTTAACTATTTTTTTCAAGATTATCCCCCCTTTGTTTCACTTTATATTTGATGAAAAGCAATTATCTCCATACGATTAGATAATTGCTACCATCTCATCTTTTTTTGTTGTTTGTATAATTCTATAATGTAGATACTATCCTATTGTTTCTATTTCTACAGAAACTACCCCGCTAATCGATCTAACCTCTTGATAGATTGATGTAGTAAATCTCTTTTCGTATGTTGAGATTTTATATTCTAATTTCCTCTCGCCCGTCGATAGATCTTTAACTCTCACTTTTTGAATAATAATATCCTTATTTTTAATGATTGATTGTAGTATTTCCAAGTCTACTTGCTCTTCAACAATAATAGACATCTGTAATTCTTTTTCGCTAAGTCTTCCAGGACCAAATTTCTTCAATAGATTAGGAAAGAATTCTACTCCAGCAATTATAAATATCATAGCGATAATGGCTTCTCTCCAGAATCCTGCCCCTACAGAAATACCTAAGCCAGAAGCACCCCAGATCATAGCGGCTGTAGTCAGCCCTGTTATTGATAATCCTTTAACTAAGATTACTCCTGCTCCAAGGAAACCAACACCTGAAATAATTTGTGCTGCTAGGCGTAATGGATCCATATTAATATGTTCGCCCTTTGGAAAAGTATAGGCGGATTGAATCGAAACAATTGTAATTAAACAACTAGCTATACAGATTACTGTGCTTGTCTTTAATCCTAATGGTTTTCTTTTTAGTTCCCTTTCTAATCCAATTATCATTCCTAGGATAGATGCGATGCCTAGTTTTAATATTATTGTTAATAACATTGTTTTTGTTCCTCCAAATAAGTTTTTAAGAGGTGTTTTAATGTTCTTTAAAAATAAAAAGAAGTATTTTTACTTACAACATTCAGGGAAATTAGGTATGTATCGTAAAGAATACTTAAAAATAAAAGAGAATTTTCCTTTCCATTCTTGTGAATCAGTTCAGGATATTGTATTGATAAAATTTACGTGTCCTTATAAAAAATTTTATTCTAATAGTAAGTACTTTCACTTTGGAAAGAGGTTAGATTTTAAGTACGGTTTAAAGTACAACCTGTTTAATGAGGAGAATGGCGTAGAGAACCCGAAAATTGGTAGAGGTATCAATACGAACGTACATACTCAGGGTGATACTCCTTTACCTGAAGAATTTACCCCTTGTTCAATGTGCGAAAAAGAGCTATCTTGTATGTTTTCTAAAACAAAAGCTGAATATATTCCAGTTAATTATAACTTCGTTAATTTTATTAATATTTTGCAGAGTTTAGGCTATGAAGAATCTATGAATCTCTATAATAAATATGTTTCTTACTACTCTGATTCGGGTTATGACGCGGTTATTGAAGAGGCTAATATGGTAGACGTTATGGTTGTGTTTCTATTTGCGCTTCCAATTGCTGTTTTATATGTACCCTTATATTTTCTAATTGATTATTTTAAAAGGATTAAGGAAAAAAAGTTTGATTCACAAAAAGCTTAATATTTTTTGTTTTTTTCACTTTTCTAATGAAATAGTGTATAGTGTATACTCTATTATTTAAAGGAGTTGTACGTTATGTATCAAGATATTATAAATGGTTTTAAAGATTTGAATTATGTTCCGACATCAGAAGAATTAGAACGTGTGGAGCAGACTCTTAAAAATTTTGAAAATAAATTTTCAGGGCCAATTTTCATACAAAAAAACAATAAAATTGTTAATAAAAAACCCTCGGTCAAATAATTAACCAAGGGGTTTTTTTATGATATTAGTTTGATAATATCCTTAGATATTTTATTAGCACAGTTTTTGTAATCAAACTGTTGAAGTTTGACCTTTTTATCTAACAATAATTCATTATTATTCCACCATTCAGTGGCTATTTTAGTTAATGTTTGTGAATTAGTCTCCTCATCCTGCTCAACTACTTGCATACCACCTGATTTTTGGAAATGTAGTCCATTTATTAACTGGTGATTATCCATTGAGTTAGGAAGTGGTACAATGATTGATGGGATTTCCGCATTTGCAAGTTCAAACAAACTACTTGTCCCACCTCTTGTAACTACAAATTTTGCTTTTGTATACATATCTTCAATATCTACAAATCCATAAGATTTTAAGTTCGTTATTCCTTCTTCTTCAATTCTCTTTTCAACTGTTAAGGTGTTTTTCTTACCTGCTTGGAGATGTATGAATAAATCGGGGGTGTTTTTTGCAGTTTTTATTGACCATTCGTTTAAAAATTCTGATCCGCCGCTACCACCAAGAACTACAATATCATTTCCCTGCGATATAGGGTCATTTATAGGAACTGGGTTACCAAAAACCTTTCCTTTCGAATTATTTAGCCTACCCGTTGTCTCGTCGAATGAATAATATACCTCTTTTGCACTCTTTATAAACAACTTATTAACTCGCCCAAGTACAGTGTTTTGTTCGTGTATAAAATATGGGATTTTCAATAAGTTTGCCGCAGCTAGTACTGGAGCTGTAACAAATCCCCCTGTTGAAATAATAAAATCAGGCTTTATATTTTTAAGTTGTTTATAGGCCTTCATTATACCTTTACTGTTTTGAATGGTGAAATTCTTCCATTTATCAAAAGGTGTTTTTCCTTCCATACCTTGAGAATCTATGTGAAAAAAAGGGTATGAGTATTTAGCCGCTATTTCCTTTTCTATGTAATTTTCATTACCTAAATAGAATATTGTTGCATCTAGTTTATCCTCTAGAGATTTCGCAATTGATATCGCTGGTGTAATGTGTCCTGCTGTTCCTCCGCCTGTAATTGCAATAATATAATGTTTGTTCAATGGAATGTATCTCCCCTCTATGTTTATCACATTTTATATTTTTATGAATGTATTTATAATGGCTTCAGCATATTTTTTGAAGAAATAATTTTTAAACTTTACAATTCATTTACTACATTATTAAAAAGATGTTTTTATTGACCTTCTTTTTTTAAGGAGGACTAGGATAGCAATGCCTTTCGGGTAATGAATTATTATGTAACGGTGTATGCAATTGTTCTAAAATTTATAGAACTTTTTCTAATTAAGGGGTGTAGAATCTCATTATGGAATTAATAGTATTTAGTTTAATATTAGGTATCGTATTATTTAGCTTAACATATCTAACATACAGGTTTTTCCCATTTAAAAGATATTTAAAATATTTACCATCTTTGTCTGGTGGTATGAGTGTGATAGGCCTATTAATAATGAGATGTCAAACTGGTTATTGGCAAGCCTATCTCCTATTGATCATAGCAGCTTGTATTTTAATGATTAGTATCATCACATTTTTATTTGCGTGTATTCTAGAAGTGTATGTTGAAGAACAGATACAAAAAAGAAGATCGATTTAAATTCAATTCTTTTTCTATTGCATTGGGGTGAATTAAATGTACTTAGAAATCAAACAAAAATCACAAAAGGTTCTTACGTTATTTGGATTGGCGGGGGTTATTTGGTGGGCAATAGTTTCGAAGATCCGCTATAATTCGGTTTGGGATTTACCTTTTATTAATTACATTCCTTACATACTATTCTTTGTTGTAATTGGTATTGGCATATACAATTTTATTAAGTATAGAAAAATTAAAAGTTCTCTTGATTTTGTAGAGGAAAAGTTATCAACCAAATAAAATAAAAAAACCCTAACAATGATTTTGATAGGGTTTTTTTATTTTCAAGAATGTTCTTTCTTCATTTTAATTCTTTGTTTTTCATCTTGAATTTGTTTTTTTATAGATTTAATAATTAATTGCTGTTCAGTTTTTGTTACCTCTCTTTTTGGCTCGTATTCTTCTAAGAAAGATTTAAATGATTTATCTAAAGTTAAGACTGGTATTTTCTTTGAGAAAGCTTTCACTTGTACCTTTGGATTTACAAAGTAAACCATTCCTTGAATCCAGTAAGGGTATCCCTCTTCTTTTAACACTCCTGATAATCTGAAGACGTGTGTTTTAACCTGCTTGGTAGGATTATAGAAAGGATTTGCGTACTTTCCTCCTAGTTTTGTCTCTTTAAACTGTACCCATCGTTTATCGTCTGGTCTGCCTGTTATTATGCCCGTATGGTTCTTAACCTCGATTACAAATACACCTTTCTTTCCAACTACTATTAAGTCTGTCTCACTTTCTTGTTCTTCGTGTAATACCGTTACATTTGAAAACACAGTATAATCCGGCGGTAAATCTTTAATTATTTTAAGTGCCTTATTCTCACCTGATAATCCGTTTAGACTAATGTTTACTTTTCGGCCAATATAACCAGTCATTAAACATACAAACCCTAAATAACCAAATCCGAAGAATTGTAAAATATTTAGTACATCCATTATGACAAAAATATAAAATGAAATTAACCATAGCGATGCAATAATTAAAATGTTGTGATACATTTCGTTTCTAAGAGGATTGTGTGCTTTATATACCTTAGTCATTATTATCTACCTTAAAGAAAAATGGATAAGTTAGTTCCTTTACAAATACCTCTTTTGCACTGTTCTTTATAATTTCGCTATAAATACTTTGCTCCCATAAATTTTCATCATTTTTTGTAGTTAATCTATTATATGAAAACGTAGGTGCTCCCGGTAAGAAAGCTATGTATACAGTATCTTCCTCAATGGAATAGTTTGAACCTGATTGGAATCTGTTTTCGGCTTTTATTGTTTGACTATATCTTTCGAACAACCCTTGTTCAGTGTCATAAACATCACCAACTGTACTTTTGTATGCGAATGCATCCAAAGTGTGATACATACAAAAGTTCCAAGCTGCTTCTTTGTTAGGAAATTGATTAATATCAATTACGTAATTCATATAATACTCGGCACCAGATTTAATCTCTTCCATTGATTGATCCTTCTGTAGAATATCTAGTTTTTCCGCTTCTAATTTCAGGAAAAACTCTTTTTTAAACGTTTCTACTTCTTCATAAATATCATAGAGTTCTATTTTGCCATATGAATTAGTCATTCTTTCAGCAATCTTATTAAACATTATTATTGTATTGAATAAACTAAGTGCTGTATCTTGTTCTATTCTTGCGAATTTCCTAAAAAAATTAAATTCTACACCTATACGTAATGTAGCACCTTTTGGATAAATATTATTTATGTGTTTAAACATTAAATTGAGATGGAGTAATGTTAAGAAGTCGGCAGCATCCGGATATATAATTCCGTTTGTTATTTCCTTTATATGAGGTTTAGTGTTAAATGATAGAGAGAAAAATTCTAACCTTTTATTATCTTGAATTTTATTTCTTAGTAGATTTAATGAGCTGTTGTATTTACTTTGTTTATATGCTTCTTCGTCGGTTATTTCCTTTTTCATAAATCCGGGGTTAATTGTAAGTAAGTGATTTAGTTTTTCGTCTAGTGGAAGTGAACTATTTGCAATTTTTTCATACTCTTGCTGGCATTGTTTTGATATGTAAAAATCTAATCCATAATCTTCTATTGAGAACATAAAATACCCTCCTCCCTCTTAATTGATTTTATGAAAATAACAAATAAGTATATAAAAGTCAAAGTAATTTAAGGAATTTATTATGAATAACAAACTATTATTTCTAAAAAAACGATGAGTTAATACTCATCGTTTTTTGATTGTACTCATTGTCATTTGTAATTTATTAGGAAATTTATTTTCTTGATTTACTATCCTCATAATTTTCGATCGACCATATCCCTAGCTTTTTTTGTCTAGATTTATCTTGAAGTTCTTTAAATTTGTCTATATATCTTGTGTTTGGAACATATACATAAGCTACCCTTGCTAAGCCCTCTTTTAATAACATTTCATTTATCATTTCTCCATTTACATATACGTATGCCAGTAATCTACCGAATTTATCTCTTTCAGAAACATCTTTTTCTAATTGAACAGTATCCCCTATTTTGATGTGTTTTTTAGTGAAATCACTAGCTTCTGGTCCAAACGGTTGAACACCCTTTTTAGGATGACGAGTTTCCGGAGTATCTACCAATAAAAATCGTACCTTCTCAATTTTTTTCCCAAGGGATACCTTGATAGTGTCCCCGTCTATAACATCTACGACTACAGCATCAATTTTTGGATATGTAGCGTTACTATTGCTTTGTTTTTTATCTTCGGTTTCTTTAATATGCGAATTGCTATTATCTATTTTACTTTTTTCCAAAGTTTGAATATTCTTTTCTGTATCTAGGAGATTACAACCGGTAATAAATGTTGCGATCATAAGCACTATGAATAATTTCTTCAACACAATCCACCTCCGTTTTTAGGTGTGATTATTATAGTTGAAAATTTGACTGTCCTTATAAAATAAAGAAAATTTACTTTGAAAGAAAAAAACCATCTATAAATAGATGGTTTATATTTAGTATTTTTCTAGCATTTTATCGAAGTAATCCTTTAACATATTTCTTGTTAAAGTGGTTTTGTTTATATATATTGTTTTTCCGTCTTCAACTGTTTTGATACAAGGGAAAATCAAACCCTTGTTCTCTATATATCTATGGGTGCTTGTTTCAATTATTATTTTTGATTCGTTTAATTTATTTAGTAGTTCACGTTCGGCATCTATCTCACTTAAAAAATTCCGATTAGCTCTTTCCATATATGCCTCTATTGGATGTGGACCGACCCCTACTTTGTATTCAATATTATTCGCTAATGATGTATTTAATAGTTCTTCTACCTTTTCTAATAATAACCAACCAAAATCATTTCTAAAATTTGTGCTTTCTTTATTTATCCCCATTGTGAAGTTAAATAATCCGTGTTTTTTTATTAGTTCTTGTAATTTATTTTTTGCATCTGGAGATAGCGGACCGACAACTGTTTTCAAGAAATTTGTTATATCGTTCCATTCGGAATTGTTAATGATCTCTTCAGCAGCTAAAACTGTATTATTTGATACTATTCTTGTATCTGATTTACCTTCGTTATGTGTCTGATAGCTATTCGTATTTTTTGATTCTTCTTTTGTTGAAGCAATTTCATTTTTTGTATCCAAATGCTCCGTATTATGTTCTTCAATTACTAGTGGTTTTGTATTAAAAGATTTAGTGCTTAATGCTAATTTACCGTCAGGCTTTTTTTCAATTATTTTAGCATTTACTATTTGTTTTTCTTTGAAATACTTAGACACTTCACTTACATAATCATTTGCAATTTCTCCAATATAAATCATTCCTGAAATAGCTGGTTCAGATGTCAGGTTTACTATAGCTCCATATTGCATATTTTTTTGAACCTCTACCTCTACAACATCTCCACACTTTAAATCCTCAAATATTTTCTCAACCCTTTTATTCTCTATCTCATCGTCTGAACTCTCTAGTAAATAACATAGATAGGTTGCAGCCCTGCCAGCATTATTTGATCTCGTAAATCCAGAAAAAGCTTTCAATTGTTTCCTCAAATGCTCTTTTTCCATTATTGATACTTCTTTTTTATCTACTTTAAATGTTGAAATAAGTTCCCCGTGTTCAATATTTGAAAGATAGTCCTCAAATAATTTACCTGATATATTTCTATTTACATCTTTAATACTTAACCATTCAGTATTAGTTTCTAGATTAATGTATGAATTTATATAAGCTATATCGGCCGGATATTTTCTGTGTCTTTTAAAACCATCGTAACTATTTTGTTTCTCTTTTGCAGTTTGTTTACTTTTCGCTTTGCCGATTACTTGCTCTTTATTTTTCTCACTATTAACTATTTTTTCATTAGGCTGTTCTATATTATTGTTTTCATTGTAAGGTTTAACTTTTAACACTCTATAATAATAATTTCTTATTTTATCTATCTTATCATCATATTCTTTAGCTAGTTCTTTACATATCTTGCTAAGTTCTCCTCGTTTCAAACCTCCGTTAGCCATTTTTTCATCAATTATTTTAATAAGACTTGGGATCCACTTCTCTTCCATTGAAATCCTCCTTATAGGTCTTGTCTGCTAACAATTGTATAAAAATTTGTTTTCTAAATCAAACAGAAATAACCGATAAACGAAATATAGCATTATTAATAATTACCTCAATATGTAATTTTTAGAAAATATATATCTGAAAAAGTAAAAAAAGATGAGTAGTTATATCTCTCATCTTTTTTTATATTCAAAGAAATCAATGATGTTCGCGTTCGATTTCTGTTTATATTTTTTTAGATATTCTGATTCTATCCATCTATAAATTGTATCTTGATGTTCAAAAATAATTAAGCAATGTTCAAAATCTGTAATTTCAAGTTTCGCTTTAATCTTATGGCAGAAGCAATTTTCATCTAAGTGATTAAAGCTTGTTCCAGAATCATCAAACATTATTTTATCTCTGTTCTTAATTAATCTTAAATTATCAATTTCGAATGACTCTCCATCTATAGAAAATTCTACCGTAATAAACCCACCTGGTTTTTTCTGCATTTGCTTTAAATTAAATACTAAATCAAATGTCTCGCTTCCTTCTGAAAAGTAGATCCCTGCTCTGATTTCGTCCTTGTTTACTGATAAGAACTGTATGAAGTTCTTAACTATCTCTTGGGTAGCATTGTCATCAAGAAGTACTTGTTCATTAGGATTCTTTTTGTATAAGTTAAATTCCGCAGCATTTTGTTCGGAATTGAAAGTCAAAAAATATACCTCTCCATCTACTTTAATATACGATTTTAAACCTTCCTCCAAGGGATATATAAATAGCACTTTGAAATCCATATACCTTGCCTCCTCCGCTGCATTAATAGAATGCAATCAACATAATCATTGGTGTTAAAAAGTCAAGATTTGGCGAAGATATGTTATGGGTTAGCCCGACTTATTTAACATATTTTTGTATTACTGAAAATACAAATGATACTTATACGATTGTTTGCATATGAAATTGTTTAAAAATTTAATTTTATAATTGTAAAAATATAGTTCCTATTTATAGTCCAATTTGTGGAGGTGGATGTTATGAATATATTTGATGAAGGTATCTTTATTAATCATTTAGATTGTGAAATAGCTAAAAGTGAGCGCTTTGGTTACCCATTTTCAGTTTTAATGGTTAAAACTCTGAACCCTCAGTCTCACGCTATAATGCTATTAACATCAATAATCGAAGCAAATTATAGGACTACTGATGTAGTCTCTAAGAAAGATAATGGAACGTATTTTATACTCTTGAATGGAACCGATGAAGATGCAGCATATTTGTATATGTCTAGACTTGTTCAAAAAGTTGTTTCAGAAAATGAAGTACCATTAGTTTGTTCTGTAACAAGTTACAGAACAGGTGATACTAGAGAATCTGTACTAAGACGATTAGTTCAAAAAATATAAAAAACCATCATAAAGATGGTTTTTTATGCTGCAAATTTACCACGTAGTTTTAACATTTTATAAATCATTTCTTTTGCTTCGTTTAAATCCTTTGCACGCCATTTCGTATCGATATGACGGTTATAAGGCATATCGATTAAGATGATGTCACGGTTTCTTTCTCGAAACTTATAATAAGTTTCAGGCTTATCATCGACAAGAATGTCTCCTTTAATCATCCACTTACAAGAACAGAAAATAATGTTTTCTTTTGGGATTGATGGAAAGTTTTCAGCTACCCATAATCTCTTATCGTCTGCCGGATTAGAGAAACCATTTTTCTCGTTTCCTAGCGAAGACTCATTCCCTGAAGGAGAATCGCTTACGATATAGATCTCAGCAATTTGCTCTAAACTCTTCACAAATTCTTTAGCATTTTCCTTTAACGGAATGTTTCTGAATAAACCTGGATACTTAAATAATTGATATATTTCTTTTCCTCTTTCAGAAAACTTATCCAATTCCCATTCATTCACAAGCTTGTGATCCACATTTTCATTAAATAACTTATTATTTAGTTCCCAAAAATGAGTACCAAAAGTATTTAATGTATCATCTATATCTAATAATATTGTTGGCTTTGTCATTTTATTTTCTCCCTTTTATGCCTTTATATGTATTTATTTGTTTTTACTTAATTATTATAAGCAAGAAAATATTAAAAGTGGAATGTTTTTCATCTTTTACTTCAAAACGGATAATGGATCGGTGTATGTAAATACTGAACCATCATATTTTGTTGCTACTGAAAAATGTAAATGGGGTCCGGAAGTTATCCCTTGATTTCCGACTGCTGAGATATGTTGACCTTGATTAACCCTTTGACCGGGCTTTACATATAGGGAGTTTGCTTCCATATGTCCATAAATTGAATATAAGCCATTATCGTGCTGTATCACTATCCAATTACCGAAACCAGATGCGGGACCAGAGAACAGGACTGTTCCTACTCCTGCACTATAAATTGGAGTTGAAAGTGGAGCTGCAAAGTCTGTGCCTGAGTGCAAACGTTGGTAGCCTAGCACTGGGTGTGTTCTATAACCGTACATTGAAGAAATTTGATATGTTCCTGCTTTCATTGGTGAAGTTAATGTTTGATTAGGGTTTAGAGGAATGTTTTCTGACCCTACATTCGGAATATTAGGCTTCAAAGCTTCGTTAATCTGTTTCATTAATTCTGCCTGCGCTTTTTCTTCTTCTGTTAACTGATTTACCATTTGTGTTTCTCTTTCTTTATGCGTTACAAGGACAGCATCTTGCTTTGTTTTTTGCTCAACTTGCTGATTCTTTAATGCGTTTAGTTTGTTTTTTTCGTTTTCCACAGTTAGCTTATTTGCCTCTAATTGTTTTTTTTGCTCTTTTAGTTCTTTTTCTTGTTTTTGAATTGAGTTATATATTTTTTGATTTTCATCAGCAATAATATTAATTAAATCAACAGTTGTTAATAAATCACTTAAATTTTCTGTTTGAAAGAAGAATTGGAAGAAACCGAAATCTCGATTTTCATAAAGAAACGATATAGATTGACCTAATTTATCTCTTTGTAATTTTAATTCTACAATTTTCTTATCGATTTCCTTTTGTGTAACTTCAATGTTATGTAGTAATTTCTTTATACTTTCTTCTGTAGTTTTTATTTGGCTTTCGGTTGTAGCTAATTGATTCTCGATGCCCATTATTGTCTTCTCGGTTTCGTCAATATATTTATGAACTTCGCTTATTTGTTCTTTTATATTTGTTTTCTTTTCCTCTACTTTTTTTAGCTCTTCCTTCAATGAATCTACTTTTTTAGTTTCCTCTGTTTCTATATCTTCACTAACATTGATTGATGGTTTCTCTTCTTTTTGTGTAGTTTGTGTTTCGGTATTATTATTTTTCTCTATTGTTTGCTTTTCTGTATTTTCTTTTTGTACTTGTGTTGTTGTGCTTGCTTCATTTGCGCTTGCAATAAACGGTGGAACTATTAACATCGATGCACAAGTTAAAAACGTTAATTTCCTTTTCAAGTTTTATCTCTCCTCTCAAAAAAAATAATCCATAGGATGTTTAAAAACCGGTTACTAAAATACGATAATGAATGAAATAATTAGACTTTACCTTAGAGAATTTTCTTCTTCAAGAAACATTACCATTTTTCTTTTTATTTTTTGTGATTAAGGAGTGTATATATGCGTTTAGATAAGGTTGTGGAAAATATACAGCTATGGCAACAAACCTCAGGATTCCTTTCTTTAACTTGTGGTATTAATCCGTTACATCATCCACTAGTTCCTAAAATTGAAAACGGCAGCGTTAGTTTGTATTGTCCGGATTGTGAATATACTCAATCTAGGATTCCAAAAATTTTTGGAGATGATACTTTTGAAAACAAATTCAATATCCAAAGAAAATTTTTAAAATCCTGTTTCAAGAAATGAAAATAGGTGCTATTAGCACCTATAGATAAAGCAGAATGGTATTTGATTTAGTTTCGAAATAGAACAAGTCTTTATCTAGACGAACTTTTGAATCCTCTGTAAATGGAAATTTAATAATTTCGTCGTTTATTTTAAATTGAATCCATTCATAGTCATCTTCATCTAATTCTATTCTTTCAATTGCCCCCTCATATGGAGTACCATTAAAGATTAACTTTACCTCTTTGTCTTTTAATATTGAATCAAGGAAATCGAACAATAAAAAAATGATTTGTTCTTTTGTATTTGAAACATATAACCTCAAAATTATCACCCCTTCTATATGTTTTTTCTACTCATTTACATAAATATTTACCCCTGAAAAGTAAAGTAAAATTGTATAAAAATATGGAGTGTTGAAAATGAAAAAAATATATTTAACTTGTATCGCTTGTGGCGTTATTCTAGGTGGATGTGAACCTGAAAAAAACAATTTCCCAATTGCAAATGAAGTTGTAAAAGCTGAAAGTAAAATAAAAACATTAAAGGTATCCTATAATTTGGCTGCTATTACAAAAGATAATGACGTAAATGTTCAACTGTCTTTAGAAAATGATAATTCTTTTCCTATCCCGATATTAGGAGAGGATCAGAATCTATTTTCTATTAAATTGAAAAAGGAGGATGGCACTGTTTTAGAAGAGCAGTTTATAGAAAAAGATCCTCAAAGAAAAATGATAAATAAACAAGAAAAGTTAGAATGGAGTGTCCATTTTAAAGGCGGGTCTAATGAACGTCTCGTAGTTGAGAGTCAGTTACTTTTAAAAGGCGATAACTCAAATATGTTGGAGCTCATTGATGAAGTGCAAACAAGACATATTAGAGTCAAACCTTTAGTTGTCGATACATATACTCTAACTTTCGCTCCGAATAAAGATAAAAGATATGAGTATCAAGCTGAAGATGGTTCTTTATTATCTAGTGAAGTATTTACAATCTTTAATAAGAATAAAGTCCAATCGGTTGTTGAAAATAGTGGTTTAAATGTCATTTCTATTGAAGATGATGGGGTTTATAAAAAGAACATTCCTGAATCCGCTGAAGAAGTAGATATCACTGACTCTATTCTTAAAGATGATATGGAAAAAATTCTTCCTATGCCTATAGCAAAAGGTGCCACTTGGGATGTTAATAACATACATTACACCTTATCAGAAGAAGCTATTAAAGTTACTACACCGATAGGAGATTTCGAGGATGCTGTAGAAGTAACAGAAATAGATGGGGGTATTAAGAAGTTTTACTATTATCAAAAAGATATTGGGTTAATAAAAGTAAAAAAATATATAGATGATTCATCACCTGCAAAAACAGAAATGCAACTAGCTAAAATTGAAGAACTGTAAAAAAGTAGCGCCCGAGAAAGGCGCTACTTTTTAGTTAGGCAATATATTGTTTAAATGAATCTATGTCGTATTGATGGTGTGTATTAATCGATATATTGCTATCGAAGGCATCGAAAGTGATAACTCCAGAAATCTTATCTAATTGTTCAGTTGGTGTTTCAGATGGGAAAACAAATGCATTACAAATCTCCATATCACTTTTTATGCTTCTTAAACATTTTTCATATAATATTTGTTTGGTAATGTCTTGTATACCTGGCTGGGTGCGTTCCGTGAAATAGTATTTTGCATCGTATATATGGGTAGTTCCATTAACTTCAGTAATAATGTCTGGTCTGTGTGTTTGTGTGACACCACACACATTTTTAATTTTCCAAGTTGCTTTAGGGAAATATTCTAGCCATTTCTCTGATTGATCCTTGAGCATACATTTGCAAATTGACTCCCAAAAAATATGAGGATTTTTTGTACCAACTAATAAACATTTTGAATCATATATAGAATCTAAAACAAATAGTGTTTTTCTAAATATGTTTTGTTCCCGTGGAAAAGTGGTTGTAATCAGTTGTTCTTGAACTTCCATTTTCAACTTATCTACAAGTACTGCGTTAGGCATATATGTGTGTGGTAGATGCGGGTAAAATGTAGCCATTACGGGGAATGTATGAAGGATAAATAGAATGATACTGTCGTGTAAATTCTTTAAATTACCCTCATTTAATGTTGTTTTTGTTGAGATCGGCGATTGCCAAATAGGAGCGTTGTTCTGACAGTATACAGGTGAACGGTTAAACATTTTGTCCCAATTTGGATTCGACCAATCGCTCTGAAATTGCTTACAGTATGATTTCATATACCCATTCTCTGTGAAGTCTTGAAGAATTTCAGTAACAGCATCCCAAACTCCATTGTTAGTTTCTTCTAATAGTTTGTTAGCATTATGAAACTTCATAATAGCTCTATAAAATAAAGAAAGCTCTGTACTGGAAAAGTTATTTTTTCTGTATTTGGGTACCACAAAGATGTGTATATCATTAAAGAAGATGGATCCGATATATTTGAAACAAATCTTTTGGTATTTTGTTTCTATGATCTCGTTTTCATTTAAAAATACAAGGGCTTCTTCTAGCCCTTGTGATTTTAAACTTTCAAGCTCATAATATTGATTCTCTTTTAATGTTATTGTTTTCATAGTGTCATTCCATCGATGATTCAAATTTCAAAACGGAATATGTTCTCCCCTTCCTTGTATCGGTCTTTTAATTCACTAATAATGTGGTGGGTGAAAAATTGTGTGGCGAAGTCTTTTAAGACATTTTCTTTTAAATAAACAATAACTTGATAGAAAAAATCGTCCTCAGACATCTCTTTCTTTTTAGCAAAAAAAGGTCCCAAAAGCTGGTCTTCTTTTATAAACGGAATTTTCATAAGCTCTTCATTTAATTTTTTTCTGACATCGTTCCAAAGGACTGGTTCGTCTTTATTTGGTAGGCATACTGTATATTTAGATATTTCATTTTCTTTTTCATTGATGCCAATGTGGTTTATATCCCATCTTCTTAAAAATGCCGCGTCTAATGGGAATGTGTGCTTATCACCGAAGTTTAAAGTTCCCCATATATAACAATTTCTTGGCACATACAGTTTTTTTGGTAAGTGGGGATAATTTTCTTCTAAGTACAATGATAGATCTTCATTAGGTTCAATCTGATATATACTTTCTCCGTCTTCATCACGTTCAATAACTTGGATAAAATCGCCAAGGATTTCATTTGCATTCCCTCTATTGAGTTCTTCAATGATTAAAACATAATTTTCTTTGGGGTTTTCGATTGCCTTTAATAGCATCTTTGTTAATATACCTAGCTGAAAACCGTACCCTATTTGTTGCCCAGGTAATTGTTTTGGTTTAAAAGTTCCAATGAAGTGGCCGTATGCATAGTTAGGATGAAACGTTATTCTTTGGATATTTTCTTCTTTAAAATATTTTTGTGCTTCCGTTTTTAATAGATAACTTTTCCCCGTACCTGGTGCGCCTGAAATTAACCATTGTTGGTTGTGAGGAATAGGTTTATTCGTTTCAACCTTTAATCTCTGCGTTATCGGGAAGCTTGTATAATGTGTTGTTTTTGCCTTCTCTTCAAGAAAGACTAAAGATTTTTTTGTTTTGAAATTTAGTTTAGCTAAATCATTTTCTTTAGCTCCAAAGATAAAGTAGCGAGGGACATTGCGATATTTACAAATAATTAAATAATCAAGTTCGAATAGTAACTTTCTGAACTCATAAAATGCTGGATCGTCAATATCTTTGTAACCAAGAGATAATCGTTCGCCTTTTCGTTTCTCTTTTGAAAGATGAACCTTAACAAATTCATCCTTTACCGGGTTACTTGCAAAAAAATTCGTATCTCTTCCTTTTTTAAATTCATCTGAAAGATTACTAAACAAATAATCGCAGTTTTCTGCTGAAAAATGTACAAAAAGTTGGGTTAGAAACCACTTTTTATGGTGACCCTTTGATTGAGTATCGTCCTCATATCTGAAATTTTCAACATACGGGAAAAGATGTCTCTCTTCTCTTTCAAATCGGATATCTGAATCTCTTGTTCCTTTATCCTCTATATTTTCAGCGACAATATGCCTCTTTTTTAATGGCTTAATTAATACACCGTCAAATAAGGTTCCTAGTGTAGTATTTATGCTAACGAATTCGTTGTTTTTTTGTAAGTTAAGAATACTTTCTACTATTGTTATGCCTTCCTGTAATGTCATTTTGAGGCTCCTTTAATATTTTTTCGCATTATATTTTGTTTTTAAGAAAAAAACCAATCTTATTAAAAAAAAAAGAAAAACCTTCAATGTTCAGAAGGTTTTTCTTATGTACCAAAGAGTAATATATATGTTTAATTGCGAATGTATAATTGCTAATCAATAATAATAATGTCTGAATAAACTTCTTTGCCGCTGTTTAAAACTACCTTGTTGAATGGTTCTTTGTTTTGTTCAACTTGTTTACCTGAATATCTTAAAAACGAATCAATCTTCGAATGGATCTGATTAAAATCCATTTTTAAAAATAGATTTTGTTGTGAATCTTTACCTGTTTGATGTTTACAGACAACAAACAATCTATTTTCCTCGTGGTTTCTTCTCTCTTTACTCTGATTATCATACAACCAGCGTATCAATGCGTTTCGATATTCTCTCTCGGTACGAAACGCACTTCTGTTCATTTTAAATTTTTTCGGAAAGCTAGACACCTTTAAATCAAAGGGTGTATCCATTAAATAAAAATCAATTGTTTTGTGTTTATTGTTCTTTTCCTTTTCAGCAATGTTATATGAACAGAAAATATTTTCAATCACATCGCTAGTTTTGAAATTAAACCAACGATGAACTAAATAATTAAAATCCATATCAGGACCTTGTGTACATCCGTTCTCAAGTTCACTAAACGTTTTTGCTGTAAATACAATTTTATCTGTTTTAAGGTCATTTGAATTATCTTGTCTTTTCCAACACTTTTTAAGGAAAGGAGCTGCTTTTTGTAACTCAACTAATACACTGCCATAATTTATTTTTTTGACTTGATGTACAGGTATTGTGATCTTCTCGAAATGCTGATGTTTTGTGAACAGCGCTGTAGATGCTCGTAAAAAAATATTTTCCATACTCTCACTCCTTTATTTTCGCTTTAAAAATATTATATAAAGTAATTAATTCAAGGTGAGAAAAAAATACCTTAAAACATAAAAGGCTTTTTATTTTAAATGCATTTTATTATTTTAATTGTTATGAAGGTGACAAAATATGCTAAGTAAAATTGGTTTCAGCGGAAAAATGACTTCGGGTAAAACCACGATGTCAAATAAATTAGAGAAGAAATATGGTTATGTTAGATTAGCTATTGGGGATCGAATTAAAAAAGTGTCCAACCTGCTAATTGAGGATAAAGATGAGCTTTCAAAATACTTAAAGAGTGTATTACTTACCCCTAGTACAAATAATGTCTTCGATTTTGATGAGTACCAGAAATATAATACTGTGTTTAAAAATTTGATTAGATTGTTTGAAGATAATTTTAAAAGTACCCAATTTATAAAAGAATCGAATCACGTTTATGTAAAAAATGCGGATTATAGAGAATTAGTTCAGTTAGTTGGAGGTACAGTTAGACAGGCTTATGGAGAAGCGGTTTGGTGCGCCATTCTTCTCAATGAAGCTGATGAATTAATCAATCTGGGGAAAAGAATAGTATGTGATGATCTTAGACTAGAGATAGAATATATGCTCTTTCAAGCTCGTGGTTATACCCTTATTAGATTAGATGTAAAAGAAGAAATTCAAAAACAAAGGATTATTAAGCTTTATGGTGATTTTAATGCGGAATCTTTATATCACAAAACTGAAGTTGAGTTAGATAATAAGGACTTTATACATAGAATGGATACTACTATTGAGTCCATTGAAGAAACATTCTCTAGAGTAGAAAAAATATTAAAGTCTTTATCAATTTAAGTCGGGACAAATCTTATTCATTTAGGGTGGGAAGAGCTAGAATGGAAGTGTGGCTCTTCCTTTTTGTGTCTATCTGGAAATCCGAGAGTACCCCTTCCTCTAAGCGTAGCGTAGGTGGGGGGTGAATCGGCTTTTTTATCACCCTAGAGTTGCTTTGGTAAATTACCGGATTTTTTGTTTATAATACAGGATAGAAACAACATAACAAGGAGGTGAATACTATGACGAACAACGATAAGCACTATAAAACAATGCAAATTTGGCTAAAATCCGGACATCGTATGTATCCATATTTTAAGCAAATGTGCGAGAACAGTAAAAGTTTGTACAATACGACAAATTTTTATATTCGTCAGATTTACACAGCTTTGAAGAGCGAGGAAGCCTTACAACCTCTTCAACAGGAGGTTCTAGACTGTTTGCAACAACAGATCGAACCTATGAACTCCGTTCAACGTGAAGCATATGCCAAACGTGTAGAACGTGAAAAACAAAAAACAATCGACAAACAAAAAGAAGTGAAACTTAATTTATTTACATTACCAAGTGCGGAACGCGCAATGGTGGATTACAACTTTTTAGATGCACTCTTTAAAAGTATGAAACAGCCAGACTACGACTCTCTTCCGAAACAAAGTAGTCAATGGGTAATGAAAACTGTTTTTCAAAACTGGAAATCATTTTTTGCACTCATTAAAGATTGGAAGAAGAACCCTAGTGCCTATGAGGGGCGACCTCGAATACCCAATTACAGCCGTGCCCCGCAAAAAGAAGTCCAATTTACCAACCAAGATTGTGTCATTAAGGAGGGAAAGTATCTTAAATTCCCTCTTACGAAAGAACGGTTAAATATTGGGAAACTTGGGTTCACAAAAGGAAAACTCAAACAAGTTCGCGCAATTCCAAAATACGGACAGTACGTTGTGGAACTTATTTTTGAGGTTCCGATGGAACCAAGAAGCGCTAGTCCTAAGGAACTTATAATGAGTATTGATTTAGGTATTGATAACCTTGCAACCATTACAACAAACACAGGACACGTACCTGTTTTATTGAAGGGCAAACACGTTAAATCAATTAATCAGTACTATAACAAACAAAAAGCACGTTATATAAGTATCCTTCGACAAGGGAAGAAGACCACGGAAGGTCCTTTCACTTCAAAACGGGTGGAACGTTTACATAACCTTCGAAACCGAAAAGTTAAGGATATCTTTCATAAAGCAAGTCGTTATATCGTTGATCTACTGATACAAGAAAATGTTGATACAGTTGTGATTGGTCAAAATAAGGGTTGGAAGCAAAAATCAAATATCGGAAAACAAAATAACCAGTCCTTTGTACATATACCACACAGTATGTTCATCAGTATGATTACGTACAAGGCACAAGAGGTCGGTATTGAGGTTATTATTTCAGAGGAATCCTATACTTCCAAAGCGAGTTTCCTTGATGATGATATAATCCCGACGTATGGAGAAACCACCGATACACCTATTTTTTCGGGAAAACGTATCTCCAGAGGAGTATATCAGGCTAAGGACGGAAGATTGATAAATGCCGATGTGAATGGCTCAGCAAATATTATGTGTAAAGTAATTGATAGCATTAAAAAAGAAACCGTTAAGGTTTCTCAAGAATTAACAATCATTAAATAAACATTGTTCTTCGCGAATTGAATGGGAAGGTTGTGACATAAAAGTGTTGTCACGTAAAACATTCGCACACCAAACACACAAATGAAGTTCCAAAGGCAGGACCAATGGAATAGAGGGGTTAGGTGTATATAGCTCACCAATGTCTTAACTCCAGTAATGTTACTCACTCTTTAATGGTTTGATACATTACAAACCCCCACTTCAAACAACGTTAGTTGTTAAGTGGTGGGAGTATTGATGCAAGGAATAAAAGAATAATAATAGAAAGATAGGTTGAATATTTGTTAATTTAAGGAGGTTTGATTTTGGAATTAATGCTACCTAATAAGGTGAATTTATATGATGAAATGAAGAAACAGGCCAAGTTACACCCGAAAAAAATAATTATTGAAGATCAGAATAATTCACTTACATATGAAAAATTCCTTATTACAGTAAATGTACTAAGTAAAAAAATAAAAGAAATCTCATTGAATGAAGATCGAGTCGGAGTTTATCTACCGAACGTTATTGGTAATATTATTGTTTTGTTTTCAATGTTTAAGAATGAACAATCACCCTGCGTTTTAAACTTTACAATGGGAACTCAAAGTTTGTTAGATTGCATTGAAACTGCTTCACTACAAACGGTTTTAACTTCCAAAGAGTTTATTGAAGCAGCGGATTTAGGAACTGTAGTTGAAGAAATGGAAAAGAAGGTAAAGGTTATCTATTTAGAGGATTTAAAAGAAACTATCTCCGTAGCTCATAAATTGATTGGTTTAGTCGAAGCGAAATTACCTATTTTAACTAATAAGAAACAGACTGATGTTGTTCTATTTACATCGGGTACTGAGAGTAAGCCTAAAGGTGTGGTGCTTAGCCATAGAAATATCTTTGCTAACATCAAACAAGCTCTTGCCGTTATAGATGCTACTGAAGAGGATAAAATATTTAACGCCCTACCACTTTTCCACTGTTTTGGGTTAACAGTAGGAGCAATTCTTCCGCTTGTCTCAAATATTAAGACATTCGTATATCCATCTCCATTACATTACAAAGAAATTCCTAAATATATTAAAAAGGATCGTAGTACTATTTTGGTTGGAACAAATACTTTTTTAGATAACTATGGACGCTACTCTACTCGTGAACAATTACAAAGTTTAAGAATTGTTATTGCTGGAGCAGAAAAATTAAAGAAAGATGTACAATTGAAGTGGAAAAATGAATTTGGTATCTCTATCTTAGAAGGATACGGTACCACTGAAACCTCTCCTATCATATCGCTGAACACGCCTCAATTTACCAAAGAAGGTACTGTTGGTAAGATAATACCTTTATTAGACTATAAGATCGAACCGGTCGAAGGTATTAGTGATGGTGGCAGCTTACTATTAAAGGGTCCTAATGTTATGCAGGGATATCTAATACACGGAAAAGGATTTGTTCCTTGTGATGAATGGTATAACACCGGTGACATTGTAAATATTGATAAAGATGGGTATATCAAAATTGTTGCAAGGTTAAAACGATTTTCAAAAGTTGCTGGAGAAATGGTTTCTTTAAATAAGGTTGAGGAATTAGCTCTATCCTGCTTTGGGGATTCAGGTTTTTATGCAGTAAGTGTACCTGATACAAGAAAAGGTGAACGTATCATCCTGTTTACTACTTCTCAAGGTGCTACTGAAAAGGAACTTAAGAAATTCATTAAGCAAAAAAAGATTTCTTCTCTATATATCCCTTATAAAATGGAAAAAATCGCTTCTGTACCACTATTAGGGAGTGGCAAACCGAATTATAGGGAACTAGAAGACTTAGCAAAAACTATAAAAAAGGGATTTTTCTCGTAAAAAAGACACTCTATGAAGACAGCGTTTACCTGTCTTCTTGAGTGTCTTTTTTAGAATTGGTAGCATTTAAATTTCCAAAGAGCCATAATTGGAAATAGCCCTTAACCCATAAGGATCGTATTACGACCAAGATAATAGGTGCAAGTATTAATCCAATAAAACCTAGCACAGAGACACTAGTAACCATACCAGCAAGCATTATAAATGGTGATATGCCTAGTGAATTCCCGGTTAACCTTGGTTCCATTACCTGCCTGAAACTAACTATTATTAGACATAATACAGTTAATTTAATAGCAAGAGATGTTTGACCTACTAGTAATAGATAAAGTACCCAAGGAATGAAAAATGCTGGTGTTCCTAATAACGGTAAAACATCGATAACCCCGCTTATAAACGCGAGTAATAAAGCGTTACCTATTCCTAAGAACTCTAATGAAACCCAAACAATTAGAAATGTACAAGTTACTAATATTAATTGAGCCTTTATATATCCACCTAATCCTTTGGCTGTATCACCAAATAAAGCAGTTAGAAATGTTTTTGCGTTATCTGGAATGTTTTTTATTAAAAACTTTTTTAAAGTTGGCCATTCAAATGTTAAGAAAATTGATAGAACATAGCCTATCGCAATTTGAATGATAAATTTGGAGAATATCGACACATTAGTGAAAATTGTACTAATTAACCCGTATGTCCAATCAATAGCATTTTTTGATATGGATTCAAGTTGGTCTTTAGCATTTTCAGATAGTGAGTCAGGAACGTGATTAATCTGTGATTTTAGACTCATTATTTGTTGGTGGATCATATGTTGTGACCAATCAAGCCATTGAGGAAAATTTTGAATAGCATTTTGAGTTTGGAAGTATAACACTGTACCAATTGAAACAATGGTTCCGACGAGTATTAGGCTTACCGTTAAAATACTTAAACTCACTGAGGTTTTATAAGAAAACCCTTTTTTCGTTAATAATTTTATGCAGGGTCTATACATAGCATAAAATAACATTGCAATGTATATAGGTGTTGCATATATGAAGCTAATCTTTAGTAAATAGAAAAACAGAAATAGGCATCCTATAAATAGCCCAATATTGATGATGTTTTTCCAGTGCTTTTTAAAGTAAACTAACACTGTATCCCCCTCCTTAAATAAAGATAGGAGGAGTATAATTACAAACATCTTTAATACAAGTAAGGTGTGTGATTTTTACTAAAGAACAAATTTTCGTGGTATTAGAATTCTATCCATCCTTCATCATTAGTTATAAATGACTTAACTGTTTTTAATCCTGAATATATATTTAATCTTCCTTCTACGTAACCAGCATCCCCTTCGAATACACCCATAACATTCTTTCCAATTGCGTTATCGACTAATACTTCTATCTTGTTTGTTTTTAGGGTCTTTCCGAAAAGAAAATATGTAAATACCATATGTGGATTATTTATTTTTCCGATTAATATATGGTTGGTCTCGTTTGGATTAAATGGATATATCCCTTGGACATAATATGGAGCATCCTTTTCAAAAGTAGACTTTTCTTCAAATAACTTTTTAAAGGTTTTCTTATCCTCATCAAAATGAAATACTCTAAAATAAGTTTCTTTTTCTGTATTAGATAATACAAAAAATTCTTTGCCATCATATTTAGGATCCATTTCTAAATGTATTGTCCTAGTAACCGTTTCTTCTTTGTTATTCATTTTCTCTTTGTATATCTTTTCGATCTTTTCATCTGTCATTTTCGCTACTTTATCAGTAGTGTTTGCATCGTTATCACTTATCAGCTCAACCTTTTCTTTTGTAAAGCTACACCCTACAAGTAATGAACTAAACAATAAAAATGGTACTGCTATATTAATTGTTTTCTTCGCAAATTTCATTTCTTCGCCTCCCTATACCTTGTTTATAAAGACCTCTCGTTTTTTTGATTATATTTTTATATCAATGGAAATCAACAATTTATTAATTTAAATAAAACAACCGCATACGCGGTTGTTTTTTAGTCCATATTGATCCATACACTTTTAACTTCTGTATAGTTTTCTAATGCGTAACTGCCCATTTCTCTTCCGATACCTGATTGTTTATAACCTCCGAATGGAGAAGCAGCATCAAAAGTATTGTAGGTGTTAACCCAAACTGTCCCTGCTTGTAATTTATGAGCGATGTAATGAGCTTTCTTCAAGTCCTGAGTCCATACTCCAGCTGCTAAACCGTAATACGAATCATTGGCTTTTGCTACTAAGTCGTCTATGTCATCAAATGGCATAGCTGCTACTACAGGGCCAAATATCTCATCTTTTGCAATAGACATACTATGGTTAACATCCGCAAAGATTGTTGGCTCCACAAAGTAACCATTATCAAATGGAATGCCTCCGCCAGTAAGTACTTCAGCGCCTTCCGCTATACCTTTGTCTATATAACCTTTAACTCGTTGTTGTTGAATTTGAGATATTAAAGGTCCCATTGTTGTATCAACAGCTAATCCATCGCCCTGCTTAATTGATTTTGCACAAGATACTAAATCTGCTACAACATTATCATACATTTTCTTCTGAACATATAAACGACTACCTGCACAACAAACCTGACCTTGGTTAAACATTATCCCCATTAGTGAGCCTGGTACTGCTTTTGTTAAGTCTGCATCCGGTAAAATGATATTAGGTGATTTCCCTCCTAATTCAAGTGTAACCCTCTTTAAGGAATCGGCTGCTGATTTCATAATAGATTTACCTACAGCTGTCGATCCTGTAAATGCTATTTTATCTATTAATGGATGGTCTACTAGTGGTTGTCCAGCTGTTTTACCGTATCCTGGAACAATATTGACTACTCCTTTTGGGAATCCGGCCTCTTCTATTAGTTCTGCAAGATACAGTACAGATAATGGTGTATTCTCTGCCGGTTTTAACACTACTGTACAACCTGTTGCTAAAGATGCTCCTAGTTTCCAAGCAGCCATTAATAATGGGAAATTCCAAGGGATAATTTGTCCTACTACCCCAACAGGTTCGTGTAAAGTGTAATTGAAGAAATTACCTTGAACAGGGATAGTTTGTCCAACTATCTTTGTTGACCAACCTGCAAAATAGCGAAAGTGCTCTATAGCTAAAGGCACATCGGCATTTAACGTTTCTCGTATTGGTTTCCCGTTATCTAACGTTTCCAATTGTGCTAATTCCTCTTTATTCTGCTCCATTAAATCAGCGAGTTTGTATATTAATCTACTTCTTTCGGCTGTACCTATTTTAGACCACGGGCCATTATCAAATGCTTCTCGTGCTGCTCTTACAGCTTTATCTATATCCTCTGGTCCGGCTTCGGCCACGTTTGCCAGTAATTGACCTGTTGCTGGATTTAATGTTTCAAAGGTTTTACCTGATACCGAATCTACAAATTCACCGTTTATATATAATTTTTTAACGCCTTTTAAAAATTTAACTACTTTTGGATTAACTTGATTTGTCAAAATAACACACCCCTTCAAACGAAAGATAAACACTATTTTTGTTTATCGGAAATTAATCACTTCCGCGGTCATTATAACTAGTTTTTTTATCTTTTTTGAAAATATAATAAATAAGAAAAATTACTGAAAAGGTGTGTGTTTTTAGTGAAAAAAGAATTTGGTAAATTAATTACTGCTATGGTTACCCCTTTTAATAATGATTTCAGTTTAGATATTGATAGCATCAAGAAACTTGTAAAACATTTAGAAGATACCGGAACTGAAACTATCGTTCTATCTGGCACTACTGGTGAAGGTCCAACTCTAACTGAGGAGGAAAAAGAAATCTTGTTTAAAGAAGTTTGCGAAGTTAAAAGTAATGAAACGAAAATTATTATGAATGTAGGAACAAATAATACTCTTGAAACTGTAAATAATGCTGTTAAATGGAGTTCTCGTTTAGAGGTTGATGGAGTAATGGTTGTATGCCCTTATTACAACAAACCGAACCAGAAAGGCTTATATTTGCATTTCAAAAGCGTAAATGATGCCATTGATAAGCCAATAATGGCTTACCATATTCCTGGTCGTACAAACGTAGTTATGGATGAAGAAACGATGATAAAAATTTCTTCGTTAAAAAATATAACGATGTTAAAAGATTCTGAAGGCGATTTAACTAAATTACAAAACGTAATAAAAAAAACAAAAGATAATTGGTCTATTTATTGTGGTGATGACCCTGCCCTATTAGATTACTTGGAAATCGGCTCTGCTGGAGTAGTATCTGTAGCATCCCATTTCATAGGAAAGGATATTATTAAATTAATAAATGATTTTAATGATGGCTTAATAGGTACTGCCAGAGAAAAACAAGAATTTTTAACGCTTGTTTCTAAGGAACTATTCCCCTCCTATGCTCCTAGTCCTATTCCTACAAAGTATTTGTTATCTCTACAAGGACTAATACAAGAGAATGTTAGGTTACCTCTGACTACATTAGAAGAACTTGAGAGAATATATTTGACCGACGTTGCCCAGAAGATGTTTATATAAAAAAAACTCCAAAAGGAGTTTTTTTTATAATCCCAAATATGGTCTAGGATCAACTGATTGACTTTTATCGATATTCCATCTACCTTTATGTACTTCAAAGTGTAAATGTTGACCAGTTGAATCACCTGTGCTGCCCATCCAGCCGATGAATTGACCTTTTTGTACTTTGTCGCCTACTTGAACAGCTCGTGAGCCTGATCTCATATGCGCGTATACAGTTTCATATGTTTGGCCGTCAATTTGGTGAACAACAAATACTACTTCTCCATAACTAGAAGATGTGTAAGATCTTGATACTACACCATCAGCAGCTGCGTGTACTTGTACATTACCAGCTTTCGCAAAATCTATTCCTGCGTGTAATCTTCCCCAACGACTACCATATTCTGAAGAAACAACACCTTCAGCAGGTTTAATAAATATTGCTTTAGATTGGTTATGGTTTGAATTTGTATTATCTGAATTAGATCCTGAAACTTTTAATGTTTGTCCTACATATATAATATCGCTAGATAAATTGTTTAGTGATTTTAATGAGCTTACACTTGTATTAAATTTACTAGCAATCTCTGAAAGCGTGTCACCTGCTTTTACTTTATATGTACTAGTATTAACTGGTGGAGTTGTAGGTTTTTCTTCAGGTTTATTTACAGTGGAACTACCTTTTTTAATTAATAATTTTTGACCAGGGCTTATTGTGTCAGAATTCAAGTTATTTAAAGACTTTATGTTGTTTACAGTAGTGTTGTTATTCACTGAAATTCTATATAAAGTATCGCCTGATTTTACTGTGTAATAAACATTCTCTTGATTTGAATTATTTGAATTCGTACTTCCTCCTGAGTTGTTACTATTTCCTTCATTAGTACCTTCATATGACGGAGCAGATAAATAGCTTGAGTACATATATCCCTTTACACTTCCAGTTGAAATATAATACCAACCATCTTTTACTGATTGTACTTCAACTTTAGTTCCTTTTTGTAAAGATGTAACGATGCTAAAATTATTCCCTGCACCTGTTCTTACATTTACCCACGATGCATTTGTAACAGTTCTATATTCCTTTTTGTTTGAAACTACATTATTCGACTTGCTTACAAGTAAATTTTGTCCTGGATGAATCGTATTGCTTGTAAGGTTGTTTAAAGATTTCAGCTCATTTACTGTTAAATGATTATCTGTAGCGATCCTATATAGAGTATCACCACTTTTTACTGTAACTGTGTTTGCTGAAACAATAGCTGGTACTGCGAAAGCCGCTATTGCTAATCCTGTTGTTGAAACTAATAATTTTTTCATAAAAATTACCTCCTAGTTAAAAGATTTCTGGGAGCACTGGCATTACTTATAGATAAATAAAAATAGAATGCAAGGAAACCTGCATTTTTAAAAAAATAAAAAAGCGAAAAACCCTTTTCCTATAAGGGTTCAAGATACTTATTTTTTATTTATGTACTCCATATATATATCTATTAATCCACGTCCTGTCGTGTCTTTGATTGTAACTTTTGGTTGAGTTAAATAGTGGTTGATTGTTGTTGTGATTGGAAGGAGTTTTTCTGGAAATAGGTATTCTGTATATAATTCCAGTTGTTGTGTCTGCTCGTCAAAATAAAAAACAAGTGGTATGGTTTCAAAACTTCTTGTATCGATAACATCTTGAAAGATTAATAGCTCGTTTTTATATTTGAATACGCATTGTATATATTTTCCCTCTGAAACACCGAAAAATAATGTCTCGAAATCAGGCAAAATATCTTTTAATAAGGTTTGTAAATATTCATCCTCTTTCTTGTCATAGGAAGATAAAATTAACGGAATGAATATTTTTTTGCTAATATGCTTATTAAATAAGACAGAGGCTTCCTCAGTAAGCGCTGTGCAAATTGAATCAGTAAATGATTTGCCACAAAACGGACAAGTCTCTATTTTTTTATTTGTATCAGGAAAATGTTTGAAAGAACCGTATGAAAATTGAACTTTATTTTTATGTATATTTTTTATATAAACGTTGTTTAATTTGATTGGAAAATTATTCACTTTTAAAACTAAATTATAGTTATTCTCTTCGTTTAAATTAACTATATCCACAATACTTATCTCTTTTTCTTTGTGAAAACGGATAATATTAGCTGTCATTATGACACCTCCTCCGATAAGTTCTTCTAATTGATTAAAGACTATGATTGTTTTTCCTTTAAAAAAGGGAAATCCCAAAAACAAAAAAACTAACCTTAGAGGTGATAGAATATGAAATTAAAATTAGTTTTAGTTGCCGGATTAGCAACTACTTTACTAGCTGCTTGCCATAACCCAACCACTGTGGAAAAAGAAAAAACTGAGGACAAATCAGTAGAAAAACCTGTATCTAAAGAAGCAAAAGATGAATCTGTCAATAAAGGCACTAATGAAGAGTCGGCTGAAAAAGAATCAACTAATAATGACTCTGCTAAAGGTGATTCAAATAGTGATAAAGAAGTTACAAAAACAGATGCCGATTCTAAACATAAAGATAATAAGAATAATAATTCCCCTAAGACAGACATCGAGGGTCACAAACACGATCACAATATAACAAAATCAGAGCTAAAAGCTGAAGATATCATTGTCTCTTATTTCAATGCTATTTCATCACAAGATGCCCCTACGCTTGATAAACTAGCTCCAAATGATAAAGATGAAAATTCACAACTAGCTAAACTGTTCCAAAGCAGTAAAATTAACGCTGATATTGTTAAAATGGAGAAAATGTCATTAAACGACTCTGCTGCAAAATATAAAGTAATTGTAAAATTAACTTCAAAAGAAAAAGATGATAGTTTTACTAATAACAAATCTGAATATAAAATCGATCTTGATTTAAAGAAAAATATAATTAAAACTAAAGCAATTACAAACACAGAGTATCTTCAATAGTTTAAATGAAAATAACTTCCTACTATCTAAGTCAAAGCAAAGGATTCCTTTGCTTTTTTTTATGCATTTATAAAATTATGGTATATAATACCCTGACGTTTTGATGAAAGGGGTTTTTATATGAAATTAAGGGCTATAAAAGAATTAGAATACCGTACTAAAAAAATGAACTCTCGGTTCCAAGTAAAATCGCAAAAATTACTTGATAAAAGTATTAATAAAACCAATGCTAATGAGTTTGAAAATGATATTAAATCTATGTTACCTCCTGCTAATGAATTGGTGTTTATTACAGTAAAAAAGAATGCGCAACTTGCAAACGAAATCTTTAAAATTATACAGATCTTATATATTGAAGGTACTAAAGTTATCGAAAGTTCGGGAACAAATAATGAAATTATGAAACTTGTTACATATGGAACTGAAAAAATATTCAATTTGTTAAAAGAGATAGAACAAAAAACTAGTGATTTCAAATCTATTATTTATAGAAAAAAACATTCATTCAATGAAAAATGGTTTACTGAAGTAGCAAAAAACATTCAAATTAGTGATAACTTTTCAGTGTTTATTGAGGAACTATATGGTGGGGATACTGCCCTATCTATCAAAAGAGCTTTGAAGAACCCTTTGGATAAAGATATATATTTATACGGCATAGACAGCCATATAGATATCGGTTTAAACTCTCGAAAAAGAGGAATCCATACAGCGAGAGGAGGTCTACTTGAGTCTAGTTCTTATTGGGCCGATTTATCATTTTGTGCGAATCAATACATCGATTTTGCAGAAGGAACTGGACACTATACTGAAAGTGAACTTTTTAAGTTTTATCATCGGAAAATGATGAGAAAAGACGGGTATTTTGTCTTTAATTATCCTTTTTATAGAATTGATGATATACGCGGTATTTTACGTAATAACGAACTTATTAAAGTAATAAATACGTATGATGAACTTGGTAATATTGTGTTCATAATGAAATTCTCATATCCACAAAATTATTCCAGTAAACTTATTAAAAATATCGCTTTTAGAAGCCCTGCTATTCCAAATTTTGTTGAAGAACCTTTAACTTACTTTAACAAAAGCCCTATCGAAGTAAAAAAATTCCGTGGTAACTATACAGATTTATCCGATATTAGTTCGGAATTTATCAATCACTCTAGTACGGAAAATTTTGTTTTTGAATACTATAAGCCTAAAAATCGAATTGAAGAAATGTCGCGACCACTAACTGAATATAAAGCAGGTCACATACCAGCAATGGCCACTTCAGAGATCATAAACGGCAGGTATATAGATGAAGTGTTACATTCCAAACAAAATAGTAGTTTTGAATTTGACCATATCTTTTCTACAAAGATTGTAAAGCGTGAAATTGAAGAAGAAAAAGAAGTCATTTATAAAGGTGATGTAGTAAAAGAAATTTCATTAAAGAAAAGTAATGTAATAGTTTCCACTGTATTAACTGCTAAAGGTCAATATATTGAACTGTTTGCTAACGATGTGGATGATGTAGATCTTTCCTAATGGAGGTGTTAAATGAACGATTTACGACTAAATTTCGATATCGAAGAGGAAAATTTCAGTTTAAACTCTGATTTATTAATTGTGAAACAAACTAATAAAAATAATCATTATGAGATAATTGCCGTTTCCTTATATGGTACAAAAACCGATTTTAATAAATTATTAAAAAAGAACGCCGGATTAAGTGCTGAGTTGTCCGGATTAAAGAATGCTGATCGCACAAAGGTATTCATAAAAAACTTGTCAGAATATGAGAAGTCCGAAGCAATAGGTAAATACCATCAAAGGGTAACATTAGTTAAGAAAACTAATGACATCATTGACCAAACAGATGATAAATATCCGGTTGTAATTATTCCAAAGAAAAATACTTCTCATTTTGATACCATTGTTTTTGAGCACATTCGAGAAAATATTGTTTCTCCCCTATTCCCTAATGTTTATATTCCGCAAATTTTAGCTGGAGAATTATATGTATCAATTCAACAAGCTGAAAAAATCTTAAAAAATGTCGAAAGCGGAAATGTTACTTCTGATAATGAAATTGCAGCAACTGAAATGATCCTTATGTACAATGATTGGGTCAAATACCTAGTTAGAGAATTAAAATTACAAAATCGAATCAAGCAATTAGAGATTTTACAGTGTTCAAGTGAAGTTATTGCTGTAGAGATACATATAATCGAGTCTGAAATTAAAGAAATAATTTCAAAAGGTTTAAGGTCAGGCACGATAACTTTATCTAAAGCTAGGGTTGTAAATAACAACTATAATGATTTTGATGAGTATATGCCACTGTATTCAGATTCGTTTAAAAATCGAATTGAAAGTATATCTGAACCTATTCATAGAAGAGGTGTTTATAAGATTCTTAATACTGAATCCCTTTCCCATCTTGGGAGAAAACCAATTCCTGAACAACTTGAAATTATTGAAGCTGGTTTGAAATCGTTAAGACTGCAAAAACGAATGGTAATAGTAGGCGAACCAGGAGTTGGAAAAACTTTTATGATGTCAACTATTGCCTATTTAGATTCAATTAATTCCAAGAAGCCAATGAAGTTATTAGTGCTTTCTCCGGATCACTTAGTAGAATCAGCCTGGCAAAACGAAGCTGAAATTACTTTAATAGAATCAGAATATCACCATATTAATTCAATTTCTGACTTAATTACCTATAAAAACCTAGGCTATTTTACTGATCATAAGCCTAGGGTCTTCATCCTCTCACAGAGCGCTGCAAAGAACGGCTATTCAAAAAGACCTGCTGCCCTTTGGAAAACCCGTCTAATCAAATCAGAGGCCGTTGAAAATGAATATATCGATAGAAAAGTCTTTTGTTGTCCTAATTGTGGCGTAATAATCAAGAAAAAGAAAAAGAATACTGTTCAAAATAATAATGAACCTAAATATATTGATGTACCTGTCGATTTTGACCATTTTAGTTCAGAAAAAAATACTAATTATAAATGCAATGATTGTAATACCGTTCTTTGGGCAGTAAATAATAAAAATGCTAGCTCCATAAATAAAAAAAGGATATCCCAAATAAAGAATGATTCTTTAATTTACACAAGTGTTGGTTTTATCCCTAAAGATATAGAAGCGTTGAAAAGAGAAATTGATTATTGCGAAAAACAATTTGTCGAAAAGCCATCCAAAAAGTTAAAAACACGATTAAAAGATCTTAGAGATGCAGAAAAACAATTGATAGGTGAACAGAAAGCTAAGATAGCTATTTCTCCCTATAAGGTTTCAATTGCAGAATATATACTTAAAAAAATGAATAAGGTCTTTACGCATCTAATTATCGATGAGTTGCACGAGTTTCAAAACGAGGACTCATCTAGAGGAAAAGCCTTTGGAAAACTCGTTTCAGCTTGTCCTAAAATAATTGCTGGTACAGGTACTATGATGAACGGTTATGCAAAATCCCTCTTTTATATGTTTTATATTTTATTCCCTCAAAAAATGAAAAAGGCTGGATTCGATATAAGTGACAATCAAAAATTCCAAAATTCTTTTGGTGTTACGGAAAAAAGAATAAGAGTAATGCCTGATAATAAAAGAATTCCCTTACCTACAAAATCTAAGCCAGGTATCTCCCCTATTATTTTCCCTCTATTCCTACAAGATACAACCGCTTTCATTTCATTGAAAGACTTAGATTCCCACCTTCCCAAAATATTTACAAAGCCAATTGAAGTTGAATTACCTAAAGAATTGATTGAAGGAAAAGAGCAGCTTGAAAATGCTGTTGCAAAATTAACCAAAGGTGACGTAAAGCTATTTAAAACCACTATGCCCATTTTGTATTCATACCTAGATATGCCTACTGTTACTAAAGAAATTAAAGATGAAAATGGAAATGTTGTTTATAAGACGGAACCATTGTCTGAATTCGAAGATATTAAACTTGATGCAGTAAAAGAAATCGTAAAAGACGAAGTACAAAATCAAAACAATAGAGTAATTATATATACATACTATACGAGTGACGGAATTAACAATTACATTAAAAATAAATTAGAAGAAGAAGGATATTGTGTTACAGTTCTTAACAAAAACACGGAATATAGCATATCGTGCACTGGAGATAAAATTAAGGTACCAAAGAAAAAGAGAGAACAATTTATAAAAGATGAAGTTAAAAAAGGAACTGAAGTTTTAATATGCAATCCTGAATTGGTGAAAACAGGTACTAATTTAATAGACTTCGCGCCAATTATTAGATATCAAATGGATTATCAAGTATATACCGAACGACAAGGTCGAGGTAGAACAAGAAGAATTGGACAAACCAAAAATTGCACCATTTACTATGTCTTTTATAAGGACTCCTTCCAAGAGGATGTTACATCCTTGATGGCAACAAAAATAGTTGCATCTGAAGCAATTGAAGGCAAAATGGATGCACAAGGACTTGATGCAATAACGAATGACAGGACTCCTGAAGAAGAGTTAGCTAAAAAGTTCTTCAAAAAAATGAATCTGGAATAAAAAAGAAAAGACTGGAAATTATTCAGTCTTTTCTTTTTCGAAGTAGAATGGAAAATCAAATTCATCTATGTAAATGGGTTTATAACCGCAGCCCTTAATATCCTCCCATCTCTTCATATCCCACTCGTCGTTCTCCTCTAATGTTGTCATTTTAAGATGAGTACGATTTTGAAAATGGGGATTCAGCATTAGGTTAAAGAATTTACTCTTTTTACTGGTATGTGCAATCAGCATATTGGGGTTTAGATTTTGAAAATCTTCTAAAGCTTTACCCTCTCTAAATATCAAATTATTAAAAGCTCTAATTCTACAAGCCTCTTTTGTAAGAAAGAAACCGAAAATTTCCTCAGTCTTTTCTTCGTATTCTAAAAATGGTTTAAAGTTATCTTTCCACTCTTCGATTTGAGTTTTGTATGGCTCTTTTTGATCTTTCCATAGTCTATAATAGTATTCTGTTTTTCTTTCGTGGCTACTCTCAAATTCTCCTAGCGAGTTACCAAACATCTCACTCCACCTTTTTATTATTATTGAGTTCCTTGTGCCTGTTATTTTTTCAGCAGCTAAGTTTAACTCTAATAATATATTAAATGTCCTATCTAACTCTGCATCGCTCCAATCACCTATTCTTTTATAGAGGTCACCTTTAAATGCGATGATAAATCTAAAATTGTACGGATATATTTCTCTAATTGTTTTTGCTATCAACTGTAGGTGTACAAGTGTTATAAAGTCGGCAATATCGGGTTCTATCCAACCGTTGGAAATATCACTCTTTTTGAATTTCGGAGAAAATGTTGTTAAAAAGAAATCAATAGGAGCCCCTTTAGATACTTGTTTTTTTAGACTTTCAAAGTAATACCGTTTAAGTTCTTCAGGTGTATCATCGCTACCCTCTATTTGAACAACAGACTGGTCAGAGAATAAAAAACGAAAAATCACGTCTGCTATCGTGTCCTCTTCTTTTATTAATAAATTGTATCTATTTTCTAATGAATAAAATGATAAGTCTTGTAATGTTAAATCTGTTATTTTCAACATCTATCCCCCCTCAAAACAATGGTATATAGTGGTAGAAATTATACCACAAAATATTTTTTTATTTGAAATAAAAGAATTAAATATCTGTCTGCTCTTATTGTTTTTTCTTCCAAGTTAAAAATATAATATCAGCGAAATTACAAATGATTATCTATATACATAAAGGGGATTTTAAAATGGATATTCAATTAAGAGGACATAACTTTGAATTAACTGATGCAAATCGTCAATACATACTAGATAAGGTTTCAAAATTAAATCGATATTTTAAAAATGAGGTTAAGGCTACAGTAACAGCTAAAAAATTTCAACGAAGTGTTAAATTAGAGGTGTTATTAACTAGTTTAGGTAAGCAACCTTATATTCGAGCTGAAGTGGTTGCAGATGACTATTATTCTTCTGTGGATCTTGTGATAGAAAAATTAGAAAAACAAATTCGCAAATATAAAACTAAATTACAAAAACGACATCAAGAAAAATTGCCGTTAGCGGATTGGTTTCTTGAAGAAAAAGAAAACAATAAAGATATTAGCAAAGAATTTTTAACAAGTCTGGTTAGAGAAAAAGAACTTGAGCTAACTAAACCTATGGATGTAAACGAGGCTATTTTACAAATGGGGATGTTAGGACATAACTTCTTTATTTTTAAAGAAATTGAAACTTTGAACATCTGTGTTCTATACAAAAGAGCAGATGGAATGTACGGATTAATAAAAGTTATATAAATTAAAAATTAATAAAATTAACTTTTAGCATAGCAAAACAATGCAAAACATTGCAACAATTTTATCAAATGCATTACAATGCAATGCAAAACAATACATTGCATTGTAAATAAAAAAGAAAGCAAAGTGCGTTAATTCCACTTTGCTTTTATTTTTACTTCAATTCATTTTTTTGTATTAATTTTTCTGCTATCTGAACAGCATTAAGGGCTGCCCCTTTTAATAAGTTATCTGCAACTACCCAAAAACTTATAGCATTTGTTTTGTTTAAATCTTTACGTAATCGACCTACCATAGTATCGTAGACTCCCTCGCAATTACGAGGCATTGGATACATCTGTTCATCGATGTCATCAATTACCTTTAAACCATCAAAGTTTGTCCATAAATCTCGGAGTATGTCGGTATCGATTTCCTTAGAGGTTTCTACATAAATTGATTCACTGTGCCCAATTACGACTGGAATACGAACACAAGTAGCGTTCACTTCTATATCATCGTCGTGTAGAATTTTCTTTGTTTCATTTATCATTTTCATTTCTTCTTTTGTAAATCCATTTTCTTCAAAAACATCAATTTGAGGAATTACATTAAATCCAATTGGATGTGGATAAACTTTCGGAGTAGTATTTTCTTTCTTTAAAAATGCTGCTGTTTGTTCTTTTAATTCTTCAATTGCTCTCTTCCCAGATCCTGATACTGATTGATATGTGGAAACTACCACTCTTTTTAATCCGAACTCATTTAATATTGGTTTAAGTGCTAGTATCATTTGTATAGTTGAACAATTTGGATTGGCAATAATTCCATTGTGTTTAAAAATATCTTCAGGATTAACTTCTGGCACGACTAAAGGAACATTTTGTTTCATTCTAAAGTGGCTAGTATTATCAATTACTATTGCACCGTTTTTAACAGCGATAGGTGCGTATTTTTCAGAGATGTTACCTCCAGCAGAAAATAACGCTATATCTATATTTTCGAATGAAAATTCAGTTAATTCCTCTACTACTAGATTTTCATTTTTGTAACTTAATAACTTTCCGGCAGATCTTGATGATGCAAGTAGTTTTAATTCATTAATTGGGAAATTTCTTCTTTCAAGTGTTTCAATCATTTTTTGGCCTACTGCTCCAGTAGCACCAACGACAGCTACATTATATTTTTTTGTCATTTTTGTACACCTCTAATAAAAGTTCCTCGAAATTATTATTTCGAGGACTTATTTTTTAATTCTAACAAACGTTTCTTTGTTGTTACATCAAGAAATTCTTCTAGAAATACAGGCGGAAAACTTTGTTTCTTATTTTGAATTTTAGTTGCAGATGACTTTTTATTATTTTTAATTTCCACGTTTATACACCTCCGGATAACTATATATAGGTTTTAATAATTAGTAAATTACCCTTTATTAATTTTTAAATTTCAAGCTTCAACATTTGTAAACATAAAAAGTAGTAATAGCATTTAGACACTAACCAATATAATTAATCAAATAGTTAGTTTATTATGTAATTTTTATATAATTATATCGGTTGTTTTGTATATTTTTATGGGGTTTTAAAGGGAAATAACATTAATTAATGAAATGTATTTTCTAAAAAAATACCACCCTACATCGGGTGGTATTTGAAACAAGATGTTTAGTTATATAGTCAAAATAATCTGTATTACTTAACGTACGATAATCTCATTCAAGTAAAAGGCGTTGTGCAATAAACAAATAGCATTATTCCCGTCTTCTTTTGGTACTAATACCCAAATTGTTGTATGAGAATCTGATGTTTGGAGAATAGATATATTGTTTTCATAGAGTGTACTTACAATTTTCCTAACAACACCTGATGCGCCTGTCATTCCTGATCCTACTAATGAAATCTTCGTTACATCTTCTCTTAACGTGAAATTGATTTCTAAGTTAGCCAATATGCTGTTTACTTTTTCAGAGTCTTCATTTTTAACAGTAAATCCGATGGTAGTTGGCGTTATATTGATTAGATCCAGAGATATATTCCTTTTATCAATTTCGTCAAACATTGTATGTTGTTTTTCAGTTTCAATAGGCTCAGAAATTACAAACTGAACAATTTCTTCTGTTTGTGTTATACCTGTAAGATATTGTTTATTACCGGCTTCTTCATCTAAATTAAGTTCGGATTGATTTGTGATAAGTGTCCCTTCTCCTTGTGAAAATGTAGAACGAACTCTGATTGGAGTATTATATTGCATAGCTATTTCTACTGCCCTTGGATGTATTACTTTTGCTCCCATATGTGCTAAGTTACAAATCTCTGAATAAGTAACCTTTTCAAGAATCTTTGCGTCTGTAACAATTCTCGGATCCGCTGTCATAATACCTTCTACATCGGTAAATATATCTACATATTCGGCATTCAGAGCTGCTCCTAATGCGGTTGCAGAAGTATCACTACCACCTCTTCCTAAAGTAGTAAACTCATAATCCTTTGTCATCCCTTGAAACCCGGTTACTACAAGTACATTTACGCTCTCAAATTCTTTCAATATTTTTTCGGGTCTTAAACCGATAATAGAAGCTTCATTAAAAGATGTATTTGTTAATATCCCTGCCTGTCCACCGGTTAATACTCTACTTTCTATATCAACTTCTTTTAATTCGCTTGAAAAAACACTGGCAGAAATTATTTCGCCTGTAATCATTAATAGATCCTTTTCTCTGCCCGTACTTAATGGTGCCATATTAATTAAAGTGTCAGTAGCATAGGGTTCACCTTTTCGTCCCATAGCTGATACTACAACCACTACTTTATATCCTTTATTTATTGCGCTCTTTATATGCTCAAAACACATCTTCCGCTTCCCTTTCGTAGCTACAGATGTTCCACCGAATTTTTGCACAATTATTTTCATAATTTATTCCCCCAAATATTGATTGGATAAAATTTGCACCTCAGGATGTAAATCTACATTAAATTTATCTCTAACAGCTTTTTGCACGAAAGTGATTAATAATAGAATATCGTTTGAACTTGCATTACCTAAATTGATAATAAAATTACCGTGTTTTTCAGATATTTGAGCGTTTCCAATTTTATATCCCTTTAATCCTAATTTCTCTATTAAATCACCCGAATAATTCGGTAAAGGATTTTTAAATACACTGCCGCAACTTGCTGCTGTTAAGGGTTGTGTTGATAACCTATATTCTTTATTTTTAGTTGTCATCTCAACTATTGTTTCTTTATCAGCATAAGTTAGTGAAAATGTTGCATCTAAAACGATGTAGTCTTTGTTTTGGATAACACTATTTCTATATGAAAAATCCATTTCGGCGTTCGATAGCTTTTTTATGAATCCATCACGACCTAGAACAGTTATACTATGTAAGACTTTAGAGACGGAACTTCCGTGTGCCCCGGCATTCATCGCAACAGCTCCACCAACAGAGCCAGGAATACCTGCACCAAATTCCATACCTGATAAACCTTTCTTTGCTACATTCAAACAAAATGCAATAAAAGATAAAGCTGCACCCGCGGTAACCTGAATACCTTTAAACTCTAATGTTTCGAATGATTTACCCAATTTAATTACTACTCCCTGTATACCTTCATCTGGAACAAGTATGTTTGATCCCTTTCCCAAAATAAAATGTGGTATTTTTTCCTTCATTAATATAGGAAATAGTTTTCTTAAGTCTTCTACACTGTTTATATGTACTAAGAATTCAGCCGGACCTGATAATTTCCAAGTGTTATATTTTCTTAAAGATGCATTTTCTTCAAAATTTAACTTTAGTTTCAATAAAATATCTCTAATATCATTCATTGTATTCATCCTTCCTAAAAAGTAGAGAGCGAACCGAATAAAAATATATAAATTAAAAACCTTGTCTTAAAATAGAAAAACAATTTATTATGTTCTTCTATTTAAAACAAGGTTATATAGAAACATTACTAAATCAATAACCAATGAGATTATAAGATATAAGTATAAATAAGAAAAGACTAAGAATATAGGAATAAAGAAAAATACTGTCGTTTTTAGATAAGGGATACAAAATACAATCAATATTATGAAACAAATTATGCTTATCCCTGTCTTTAAATTGTAGTGTTTATATAAGGAGTTCATTTTATCACCTTATTATAGAAAGAAAAATAATTCCCGATTGAAAATTAATCATCTGTAACGTAATTCAATGCCATACAAGTGCATATTTCTATCGTGATCAAATCTATTCCAGCAAACTTGACCCATTGCTCTTCTAGGAACATTTTCTTCATCGAAGAAAACCTCTACAAACTCTGAAATGATTTCCGTTTCAGTCTCTATTTTTAATCCTGAGTAACTAACATCTAAAATGGTTACAACTCCAATTTGATTAAAATCAGAAACCACGGCTTGAAATTCCACACTCTTCCTTTCTTCTTTTCTTAAGTTATCAACACGAGAATGCTCAATTAATTTAAACTGATATACTGGTTTCTCTTTATACTCAGAAAGGTTTTGATATTGAATTTTAAAGAAGTGAATGTATTCATAAGTGGAATATATCAAATTGTAAATTTCGTTGGTACCAAAAGGAACTGGTGAACCGTTTAAACTTCTTGGAATCAAAGTATATATATATTGGTTATCGTCATCTATTTTGACAATTTTGACTGTAGCTATTACTCGGTGATCATTAGTAATCACCTCTGCTGGCTGATGAAATTGCATAAAAGTTTTACACCCCCTAAATTTGACTAATTATACTTATTTATTTTAGATTTTCAAAAAAACTTATTAATCAAGTTAAAAAAACTTATAATACAAATTCTCAATAAAGCAAGCATCATCTAATTATTATTTTTGCATTATAAAATAATGCATTGCATTGTAAAGTAATGTAAAACAATATCTTGCATTACTTTACAATGCAAATATTTTTTAACCATAAATTCTTATGTCCTCTTTCTATATCTCACTATGTTATCACTTCTTACTTCTTATTTAAGCTACAGGTTTGGTTTTTTTACTTTTTTCTCCCAAAACTAAATTGCTGAGTAAAATATGAACAATACAAAGGAATAGATAATATTTTAGGGGGATTTAAAATGATTAAGGAAATTATTTTAGGTGGAGCAATTTTAATTGGAGGATTTGGCGCAACTCAATTTTTTGGAGAATCAGCAGAACCAATTACTCTTACAAAACAAGACGCAATTGTATTTGTAGAACAACAAGCTGTATCTTCAAATATTGTAGATGAAGCAACGCCTTATACTTCTCCAAGTGGTAACAAGGGATACAAGATTACATTAAAACAAGCCAAAAACATTGCCGAAATGGGACACTATAAAGAATGGGTAGTCACTTCGGGTTCTGGAGATAATCCTGTAAGATTTTCACCAGCAGAGTAAAAATAAAATAATAATAAAGCTCAACTCTTGAGCTTTTTTTCACGGAAAGATTCTTTATTCGTAGGTAGATTTTACTCATAGTTGTATGGGATCTCTCAAAAATAAAACCCTAGTCAATAATATTGACCAGGGTGGCAAGATTAATTATTTTGGTGCCCATTCTCTTTAGCGGTATCATCAATTCCATTCAATTTATCTTGTAATACATCTCTTAATCTATTTACTTCTTTATCCTCTGCAACTACATAGGATACCCCTTTAATCATTTTTGGTTCAGCCGTATATTTAATAGTATCTATGTTTTCAGCTTTTATATTTCTCATTTTAAGAGCAAGTAAACCTAAATCTTTATATGATACATTTGATGTAAAGTTTTTATCAATCGCTCCCATAATATCCACTATCTTCGGTATATTGCTTACAGAAATTGTTTGATCAATAATTGCTTTAACAACTTGCTGTTGTCTTCTCATTCTACCGAAGTCACCTTCACCATCACCTCGGAAACGAGCATAATTTAATGCCTGTATTCCATTTAAAGTTTGGTCACCTTTTTTAAGGGAGAATCTTGTTTTAGTTATTCTATCACTAAAGGTTAAATCTTTTTCTACTTTCACATCAACCCCGCCAATTGCCTCAACCATATCTTGGAATCCTTTGAAGTTGATAACAGCGTAGTGTTCGATCGGAACTCCAAAAATTTTCTGAATGGTTGCCGCAGTTAAATCTACACCACCCTTTGCAAAGGCAGCATTGATCTTTTCATACCCATTTTGCCCAGGAATCTGTACTCTTAAATCTCTAGGAATGGATAATAGAGATATTTTATCATTTTTCGGATCTACTATACTTAACATAATTGTATCACTTCTATTATTTTTAAATGATTCACCATCCACACCTAACAATACCATCGCAAATGGTTTTTTTGTATTTAAACTAGCTTCATCATCGAAATGATCAACACTTGAAATTTTTCTTACTTCCTTAGTAATTTGTTCTTCGATGGTTGGTTTTGGGTTAATTGTATTCCAAATGTATTCGTTAAAAACAAAATATCCACCGTATACTAATACACCAAAGAAAAATACAGACGTTATAAATTTTATAAAACCAAAAATTTTCATTCATACACCTCATTATGACGTTCAAAAGAAATTGTGATAAGTATTTATTCTTTTATAAATCCTCTTTCCCTTAAATTCAATTTTTTTATACAAATTTGATTAGTTTTGGTAAACTTCGCTTTTTTTTGTTTATAAATAGATTTATACAAAACACTAAGGGAGATTTACGATGATACAGACAAATAACAAACTAGCAGTATTTAAAAATATTATCACTGAGAAAGCACTTGAAATTTTCGGAGATATCGAAGAAATAGAATCAAATATATTTAGAGTTGTTTTAGATAATGGCACTTACATTAATATTGACTTAAACAAACCTTGGAATAAATTTCTAGAAACGAAAGATGAAACTGTAATTACAAATTTTATAAAAATGCAAAGTGATATCTTTTCAAATCTTGAACATACAGATAAAACATATGAATCCTTAAAGAAAACACTATTGTTAACAATCCGCTCTACAGAACTATTAGATGCACTGAATAATAAAGGAAAAACTTTTAGAAGAGATATTGGGAAAAACTTAAATGCGGTTGTGATTAGCAATCAGAATTCATATACACAGGTTGTCACTAAAAGTTTATATGATGATTTACCAAATGAAGAAGAAATCTTTGAAACAGCCCGTGAAAACCTACTTCAGAAAGGATGGGTCGGCCCAACCAAAACGCTTAATGAGGATATGTTTGACCTTTGTATTTTTGAAGATAGAAAATTCAACTCTCATTATCAATTTTTTATTCGCGAATGGATGGATAAGCATTTTGGTAATTGCTATATCGCTTTTCCTTCGAATAATGTAGCGTTTGTATTAAGATTAAAAGATCCAAGCTGGAAATCCTGGATAAAATGTCTTGAATTCTACTCGAACATTGTTAAAAAAACATTTGATGATGCAAAAAGCCCATTGTCCCATAATATCGTTGAATATAAAGACGGTGCATATACTGTATTATAGAAAAACAAGCCCTTTTGCTACTAATAGCATTAAGGGCTTTTTTTCTATTACTCTCAGTAATTTATCCGCAATGCAAAACAATGCAATACATAACTTTGCAATGCTAAATAATACTAAACAATGCTTTACAATGCATTGCATTATCTAACAATGTATTACATTAGAAAGCAATGCTATGACTTGCATTATATTGCAAAGCAATATCTTGCAAGTCAAAATACCCTCTACCTAATTAGCATTGCAAAATTATTATTTAGCATCGTAAACAAAATGGGAAATTCCTATAATTTTTGTTTATAATATTTAATATAGATATATTAAAAACTTTATATAAGATAACTTTTTAAATATAAACATTCACAACTTGGAGGTTCTACAATGAACGTAATTAAAAATGTATTAGCAAAAGTATTAGATCTAGGAGCAAAAGAAAATTTCTCAACTTATCAAGATGATGATTTCTACACAGTTGTTACTCTACACAAATCGACTGTTCTTTATGCTAGAGATAAACATCAAGCTGACGAACTAATAAGACTTCTAGAAAGTAAGTACCCTAACTGGGACAATATAAAAAGCCTTCAACATTTAAGAGATGTTGATCCGAGTTTTTACGAAACAATACGTCCTATTTTAAGAACGTATGCCGTACCAAAAAAGTTAAATGGTAATTATATGTCTACGTTAACAGCTGATGGCACAGTGAAGTATAAGTTGTCAAACGGTAAACTTGTAACTGGTTCACACATTAACGAAGGTATTGCTATTCGATTTGATAATACTATTTGTCATTTAGATAATATTGCAGTTGGACGAGTAATAACTTCTATGGATTCTGAATTACAATTAAAAGAGTTGTATAACAGTACAAAACAGTATATACCTTGGGCATCTGATAAAATTTTCGAAGTTATTAACCAAGAAGCAGCACTTATAAATTATTTAGTACAGAGTAAAGATGCAGTCCGTACAGGCAGTCCCCTCCCCTCTCTTGATCCGTTAGTTGCAAGTAAAGTGCAATTTAAAATCAATGGTAAAGTGAGCGAAAGTAAGTTAGCAGCATTTGAAAACGGTATGAAAAAGTTACTAAATATGACTGGACTTCACGGAGTAAAAAAAGAAGTACAAGGATTTATAAAAGGGATTTACGCTACTGAAAAGCTAAAAAAAATGAACCTCAATGTAGATAATGAAGCACTACACTCATTATTTGTTGGGCCTCCGGGAACCGGTAAAACTGAGGTTGCTCGTATTATGGGTGATCTATTGTGGTCTATGAATATGATAAAAGAAAATAAAGTGGTAGAACTTTCAAAAGAAGATTTAGTAAGTAACGTAATTGGTGGTACGGAAGAAACAACTAAAAAGAAAGTTGAAGAAGCTTTAGGAGGAATTTTATTCGTAGATGAAGCTTATATGCTAAAAGGTTCAGGAGATAATGACCAAGACTTTGGTAAAATTGCGCTAGAAATTATTATGAGATATATGGAAAATCATAAGGATAATTTAGTAGTCATCTTCGCTGGGTATGAGAAGGATATTAAAGAATTACTAGATATAAATCCTGGTCTCCCTTCTCGTTTTGCATTTACTTTTAAGTTCAACGATTTTGTACCTAGTGAGTTAGCTGAAATTGCTGATGGTATGCTAAGTTCAAAAGGATTTGTAACAACAAAAATCCAAAATGAACTTAATGATTTAATGAAATCTAAAGCAAAACAAGGTTCACTTTCTGGAAATGCTCGTGACGTAAGGGTACTAGTTGAAGAGATTGTAAGAAAACATAAAATTCGTGTGGCTGATCACGATATTAATGCAGCTGTTATTAACCCGGAAGATGTTCAATCACTTCTTCATAAAAAACAAGAGAAAAATGAAGATGCATTACTTAAATTAAGACTAGAAGCTGAAAAAGAATTGCATTCCTTAGTTGGTATGCAACAATTAAAAGATCAAGTAAAGACTTGGGCAAATTATGTAACAATTGAGAATAGAAGATTTGATCTTGGAATTAACACAGAACCACCAAAGTTACACTCTAGTTTTGCAGGAAATCCAGGAACAGGTAAAACTACGGTAGCTAGAATTGTTGGAAAGATTTTAAAAGGTAATGGTATTCTATCTAGCGGTCATTTTGTAGAAGTTAGACGTAAGCATTTAGTAGGAAGCTATATGGGACATACAGCTCAGAAGGTAAACGAAGTTGTACAGCAAGCCCTTGGTGGTGTTTTATTTATTGATGAAGCGTATGGATTGGTAAAGGGTGAAAATGATACTTTTGGTCTTGAAGCTGTTGATGAACTAATTACTGCTCTAGAAAATCATAATGATTTAGTTGTAATATTTGCTGGGTATCCAGAAAAACTAGAAGAACTATATGCAACTAATGCTGGTTTCCGCTCTAGAATAGCAGAAACATTCTTATTTGAAGATTATTCTTCAGAAGAGTTATATCAATTGTTTAAAATCCGCATTAAGGCGGAAGGTTTTGAAATCACTGAGTCCGCTTCAGAGAAAGCCAACTCACTTATTAAACAAGCTAAAGATAGCGGGTTAGTCAAAGATGGTAATGGTCGTTGGGTTAGAAACTTTATTGGTAAAATTAAAATGGCACAAGCCAATCGTTTAATGAATGAAGGTTCAAATCTTCTAACAAAACTAGAATTAAGTGATGTTGAAATCGGTTTTTCGAAGCTATAATTAAACAAAAAACGTCCGTGTTTTAAACGCGGACGTTTTTTTCTTCTAAATAAATTTAAGAGAGAAGTTATATACAGACCAGTACTCTATCATATTTTGCAATGCATTACATTGCAAAATATTGCATTGCGTTGCGAAATCTATGGATTTCTTGCATTACTTTACATTGTTTTGCATTACATATATATTACTTTGCATTGCAAAACATTATAATTTAATTACTAATTTCATATTCTTGTATACATTCTGCATTACTTTGCAATGCAAAGTAATTACTATTCTTTGTTTTTAACGGGATTTCTGCGTTTATCGCACTACAAATCAGTACTTTATACTACTAAACAGTATTAACGGATAGTAGAACTAGTATTCAATCACTGCTCAATACTCCAGCTACATTTAAACATCTGCTACTTTTATACCGATTCCATATGCATTTTAAGATACTATTCCTATAGCTCTATCCATCTTATAGTTCTTCTAGACAACAATTAGTTCATACTACACACAAGAATTATAGATTATTATAAATTTTTTCTAGCTTCATACCTCTTGATGCTTTTAACAATAAGAATAAATCTTCTTTTTGTATTTTTAGATGTTCAATTAGTTCATCGACAGTTGTGAAATATTTTGATTTAACGTCCGAACTGATAGAACTGTAAGAATGTTTCGTTTCACTTCCTACAAACCAATACAAAATTTCACTATCATTTGCTAGTACACCCAGTTCCTTATGGATCCCCCTGCTCTCATCACCAAGTTCAAAAATATCTCCAATTATCGCTACTTTCGTTTTTGTAGTCTGTATTGTTGATAATGTCTCCAAGGCTGTTTTCGCCGATGTCAGGCTAGAATTATAACAATCTAAGAGAAAACTATGTCTCCCCTTCTCTCTAAATTCTAGTCGAAGCGGCTGATTCTTATATTTAAGCAGCCCTTCCTGTATTTGATCTTCGTCCAGTCCAAGAAGTTGGGATAATCTAATTGCAAATGCAGCATTTTTAAAATTATGCTTACCCACAGTCGGAATCGTATAGTTAAATCCATTGATCTTACATAATATACCTTTATCGCTTAAGGATTCCCTTGATTCGTGCAATGCATTATTATTGTTTTGCAATGCAAAATATTGCATTGCATCGTGCCCTTCCGCATCTTTCTTTTGCGGTGCACCTGCCGCGCACATTGCAATATCGCCACTTTGCATTGCAATGCAATGCTTTTTAGGTTTATTCTCTATCCCCTGTTTTATAGCGGATTCCCTTGCGGCGCACTTTTCATTGTTATATTTTTGCATTGCAATATTGCCGTGACTCTTGCCGGGCCACTGCCCTTCCATAGCCATTCCCTCTGTCTTCCTAATGGATTCCCCTATTACATTTATACTAGAATCGCATATTTCATAGCCCTTAATATGAGATAGCAAAGGTTCATCACCATCAATTAAAATGTTTTCTTTGTTAATCAAACCGCTCATAATTTCAGATTTCGCCCTAGCGATTCCCTCTCTCGATCCGAGTAAGCCTATGTGCGATTCCCCTATATTCGTTATCATTGCATAGTTTGGATTGGCTATATTGCTAAGCAATTCAATTTCGCCGAAATGGTTCATACCCATTTCTACTATGCAAACCTCTGTATCCACTGGCATAGATAGCAAAGTTAATGGGACTCCTAAGTGATTGTTGTAATTCCCCTCGTTTTTATGAATCTTAAATTTTTCCGCAAGTGTGGCCGAAACAAATTCCTTAGTTGTTGTTTTGCCGTTTGATCCTGTAATCCCGATTACTATTGGATTTACCTTATGTCTATATTTATTTGCCAAATCCTGAAAAGCTTCTAGTGTATCTTTAACCAAAATAAACTCTATTTTATTTTTACAACTTTTCGGTATTTTAATACTCTCGTTCCATAAAGTTGCGACCGCGCCTTTCCCGATAGCTTTTTCTATAAAACTATGTCCGTCTGATTTTGAACCTTTAATTGGGATAAATAACCCACCTGGTTTTAATGCATCAGTGTTAAAGTGAACATTAGTAATTTTCGTTCCAATCAAATCTACCAACATTTATATTCTCCTGCCTTCTATTTCATTCTTATTTGTCTATAAATATTTATCTAACAAAATTAAATATTCCCTTTCCTTACTTTAAAAAATTAAATGTTTACTGGTTGATTTTATTTAATGGAATAGTTTTTAATGTTTCTGCTATATATAAATCCTTATTGGGAATTATAAATTCAATTTTCATTTCAATCGGAAATACATTAAGGGGGAAAAAATATGTGTGGAATTGTTGGGTATATCGGCTTAGAACCAGCACAAGGACATTTGATATCAGGATTAAGTAAACTTGAGTATAGGGGCTATGATTCAGCTGGAATTGCAACGATGGAAAACGGAAAAATTACGATCTATAAACAAAAAGGTCGTATCAAAGATTTACAAACTATCTTAAATTCAGATAACAACGCAACGATCGGCATCGGGCATACTAGATGGGCTACACACGGTCCTGCTACTAAATCAAATGCTCATCCTCATTCTAGTACGACTGCTCGTTTCGTATTAGTACATAACGGTATTATTGAAAATTACAATGAGCTAAAAAATGAATACTTAAATGATATTCAATTTAACAGTGATACAGATACTGAAGTTATTGTTCACTTGTTAGAAAAAATGTCTAACGACTCTTCTGACACTTTCGAAGCATTCCGTAAAACAATTCAATTACTAGATGGAAGTTATGCATTAGCTATGCTAGATAAAGAACATCCAGAAAACTTATATGCTGCTAAAAATAAAAGTCCCTTATTAATAGGCACTAGTAAAAATGCTAATGTAGTTGCTAGTGATGCAATGGCTGCGATAAATATAACTGATCATTTTATTGAATTAGAAGATGAAGAGTTGGCTATACTAACAAAAGACACTATTAGTCATTTTAAATTAGATGGTACTGTAGTTAACCGTTCACCTTTTAAAGCTGAGATTGATCCGGGTGATATCGAAAAAGGAACATATGACCACTATATGTTAAAGGAAATCGATGAACAGCCAACGGTGATTAGAAAATTGATTAATGAGTATACGAATAATGAAAACTTCAGTATTGATGAGGAATTGATTAGTACTGTTTTAGCATCTAATAGCATTCATATTGTTGCTTGTGGTACAAGTTATCACGCTGGACTGGTTGGTAAGAAATTGTTAGAAAAGTTGTCTAATATTCCAACACAAATTCATATTGCTAGCGAATTTACTCAGGATGTACCAATGATGGCATCGAATGACCTTGTAATATTTATTTCTCAAAGTGGAGAAACTGCTGATAGTCGTGAAGCTTTACAGATTGTTAAAAAACAAGGTAATAAGACTTTAACTATTACTAATGTCAAAGGTTCTACATTATCTCGTGAATCTGATTTCACACTTCTATTACACGCTGGTCCTGAGATTTCAGTAGCATCTACTAAGGCATATACTGCACAAATAGCTGTTCTATCGATCTTAGCTGACGTTGTTCGTGAAAAAACAGGGCGTTCCAAATTGTTTGATTTAAAGAAAGAGCTTTCTAAGATCGCACAAGGTATGGAACAAATGATTGCTCATAAAGAAGAATTTAAATCGATTGCCTCGGAGTATTTATCTACAGCCCGAAATTGCTTCTTTATCGGCCGTACTATGGACTATAACGTGTGTTTAGAAGGCGCACTAAAATTAAAGGAAATATCCTATATTCAAGCTGAAGGGTTTGCTGGTGGAGAATTAAAGCACGGCACAATTGCATTAATTGAAAAAGGAACACCGGTAATTATTCCTATCACTTCACCTGAAGTAAACTTGCTGATTCGTGGTAATGTCCAAGAAGTTAAGGCTCGTGGTGCAAATTGCTGTATTCTTTCAATGGAAGGTCTAAGTCAAAATGGAGATAGATTTACAATACCGAAGACACATCCTATGCTATCTGCATTAGTTAGCATTGTTCCTATGCAAATGATAAGCTATTACGCAGCTTTACAACGTGGCTGTGACATCGATAAGCCACGCAATTTAGCAAAATCAGTAACTGTAATGTAATCCGAAAAATTAATATCAATATTCTAGATAAATAGAATAATAGATATAAAATAGAGTTATAACATATAAAAAAAACTAACACCAAAGTGAGGACATAAAATGAAAAGTAAAAAAATTATCTTAGGTGCAGCTCTTACTGGCGTATTAGCTCTATCCGCTTGCGGTTCAATGGGTACTGTTGCCACTTCAAAGGTTGGAAATGTATCTGAAAGCGAATTAAATAAAGAACTTAAAGATCAATTCGGGCAAAAAGTTTTATACTATACAATGGCTAAAAAGGCTCTATTAGATCAATACAAAGTAACTGATTCTGAAGCTGAAGAAAAAGTAGAAGAAATGAAAAAACAAATGGGCGACAATTTTAAGCAAAGTTTAGAACAAATGGGTATTAAAGATGAAAGCGTACTAAAAGAACAAATGAAAGTCCAAGTCGCGATACAAAAAGGAATAAAAGAAAGTATTACAGAAAACGATTTAAAAGATCATTATAAGCCAGAAATTAAAGCGAGTCATATCCTTGTAAAAGATGAAAAGTTAGCTAAAGAAATCAAGGATAAACTTAAAAATGGTGAGGATTTTGCAAGTCTAGCAAAAGAATATTCTGAAGACCCGGGTTCTAAATCAAAAGGTGGAGACTTAGGTTACTTTGGCCCAGGCGTTATGGATAAAAACTTCGAAGAAGCTGCTTACAAATTAGAAAAAGACAAAGTAAGTGATCCAATTAAGTCATCATTTGGTTACCATATAATAAAATTAACCGACAAAAAAGAACTAAAACCATTCGAAGAAATGAAAGATGAGATTCGTAAGAAGTTAGAAACAGAACGTTCTCAAGACCAGAGTGGTGTATGGAATCAACAAGTGGTAGATAAAGCACTTAAAAAAGCAGATATTAAAGTGAAAGACAAAGATTTAGAAGGCACATTTAAGAATATAAAATAATTCAAATTATATTTATCCAGATAGCACACATCTTCTACAAGATGTGTGCTTTTTATGTAAGAAGTTTGATACTACAGATAACGTGCAGCTAAAGAAATTCATCCATTTATTAATATGTACAGAGATAATAAAGTTGTTTAATTTACAATAAAGTCATTTAAAAAATAATATAGTTGTTTAAAAATCCTTCTTCTACTAACGAGGCAGGTTAGTGGAAGAAATAGCAAGTGGGTTTAACTAGGAGAAGTGTTGATGACATTAAAGAAGACACCGAGGTGTCTTCTGTTTTTTAAATTAAAAATATCGATAAATTAGGATTTATTTACTTAACATTATACTTATATTCGGACCGAGGCATCTAATCGGTGAGTATATACAAACCAAGTAATGCTTGCTGTTAATAATGTTGACGAAATTAAGGCTGTAAGAACACTATATGTTTGCCAAATAAGTATCGTTGACCAATCGAAGGCAAAAAACATTATACACTGGGCAATCGTAGCGATTAGGAAAATAATTGTTACGATTGTTCTCTTTTTTGTCATTGACTGCTGCTCATTCGTTTTCCTTTTTCTTAATCCTAAGAAAAATAACAGAACGGCTAATAGGCAAAGAATAATTGTGGTAGACGACAAAATGATGTCCAAAAGCTGTGTGCTACTTTTCTCATATGGCTGAGTTAGATTGCCGTTTAATATATTTTTAACTTGTAGTACCAGGTTTATATTGGTATTTGCGCCGTTGCTCAGTAAGCAGATGGCTGTTCTTTCATTTGGCAGTATGGCTACTTTGGTACTAAAATTTGGATTACGCCCAGTGTGTTCTATAAACGTTTGTTCGGCGTTTACCGACCAACCTGCCGCATAATACATATCATTGACAGCCGAAACAGACATATCACCTCTATGTGATTTTTCGATGGCCCTGTGAAATATTTCGGGTATGTCCTGCACGATACCCATCTGTATGCCCATCCAACGCGCCATATCTTTTGTATTAGAAATGATATAGCCGGCAGGTTTATTCCCGGCATAATCCGGAGCGTTAAATGGAGTTGTTATAAAAAAGGAAGAACGGTAGCCCTGTGCTAACTGTCCAGTGGCTTGAGCATCTTCTTTATAAACATACGTCTGGTGAAGACCTAAGGGTAGAAATACCTGTTCCTTCATAAAGTCTTCATAGCTTTGTCGTGATACAATCTCAATAACCAAACCCAATACGTCATAATTAACGGTTCCATAGTTATATTGTTCACCGGGAGAGAACGCCAATTCTGCATCTACCAGCGTTTCCACAGTCTTTTGCAACATATCAGGCGTATTACCTTGTGGAATATTTTGAAGATGTTTAATATTTGTTAGACCGCTGGTATGGTGAAGAAAGTTATTTAGTGTAAGGTTTTGCATATCAACAGGTTTACCTTGATACTTTAACGTAAACCAAGGTAAATATTTTTGGATAGGGTCAGTCATTGATAGCAGCCCTTGCTCTTCCAATAGCAAAATCCCCATACCAGTAAAAGCTTTACTCACCGAGGCCAACTCATAGAGTGTATTTTCACTTGCAGACAGGCCCTTTTCAAGATCTGCATACCCAGAAGAAAAGTAGAACACTTCACCATCAGCAAGTATTGAGATTGACATTCCAGGCACACCTGACGTACGACAAGCATCATCTAGCAATGCTTGTATTGCCACAGATTTCGAATCTGACAACGCATAACCTTGTGTTGCGAATCCTGAGAATAATATAAATATCGTTAATACAAAAACAATAGTCTTTTTCATACACTCTCCTTTTTGAAGAATTATAAGGTTATAAATAACTTATTTTTATAACTATAAACTAAATTCTAATTTATCTTTCTATTCACCTGTATAATATCAAATAATTGCGAAGAGTTAAACTTAAACTAACGGTGGCGTTAGTTCAATAAGAAGTAAACAACTTTATTATTCATTTTTTAAGCATTACATAAGAAGATGGATATAATTTGAAACAACTTTAAAGAGCCTTGCTGCATATAGAATGTAGTGAGGCTCTTATCTTTTTTAATCAAAATTCAATAACTTTATTATCACTATACATAATATATCTGATTAATATCACGGATAATTTCAAACCTATATGAGTAAAAAAATACAAATTTGTAATTTGAATGGTGAATATTTTTATATTAAGATGTTATATATTATATTGAAAGGAGATTTGATTGATGATAGGAAAATGCGCTTTATGTAATTCAGACAAAGAACTAAAAAAAAGCCACATAGTACCTAAATTTATCGGAAAGTGGCTTAAAGAAACGTCGGCAACAGGTTATTTAAGGCAAGGTGCAAGTCCTGACGCAAGACATCAAGATATTTCAAAGCAGTATTTACTATGTGGTGAATGCGAATTAATATTTTCAAAGAATGAAAAATTGTTCTCCGAGAAAATTTTCAAGCCATTTCAAAATGGTTACACTACATTTCAGTACGATAGCTGGCTAAAAGAATTCATTATATCTGTTCAATGGAGAATCCTTGCTGTAAAAAAAGAAACAGCTACAGGTTTATCTGATAATTTCCTAAGAATTTTAGATAATACGTTTGAAATGTGGCGCGCGTATCTCAATAACGAAAGTAAAGACACTGGATTGTACACTCACCATATTTATTTTTTTGATGAAAATGAAATACAAAACAAAAAACAATACCTACCAGAAAGGCCTAATATGTATTTGTTAAGATCTATAGATTGTCAGGTAATAACTAATAATGTTAACAACCTTTCTATATACTCGAAATTACCTGGCATTCTAATTTGGTCACAACTTTATCCTGAAAAAATTGAAGGATGGCCAGAAACAATAATAAGTGATAAAGGTATACTATCAATACCTCAAGAATGCAATGTTGATCGTTTATGGGAATTAATTGGTAGTCTAATAAACGAATCACGTATGGGCCAAATAAGTGAAGCTCAGCTTGAGAAAATAATAAAGTCTTCTACAAAAAATAAAGAGAAGACGAAAAATTCAAGATCATATGCAGCCCTACTCGCAGATGAAAATCTAAAATAAATATAATTATATAGAAATAAAACGTTTTAGAAGAGTTATATTTAAACGTGTTATTTCTATATTCTTTTTAAATGTTGTGTAATTAAATTATCAAAGTTTTCTAATTTAAATACATAATATTTTGCATTGCAAAATATTGCAAAACTGGAGGGAGTAATTATTAGTCAAAAATTAAAGTTACGCTACACAGTTTCAGATTTAAGTGCCATTCTTATCTCTTCAAGTACAATGTTCAATTAAACAAGTTTTTTAAAGCCTCTAGAAGCCCCTTAGAGCTTCTTTGTCACTTCTGAATACCATTGCATCCCCCTCCCCTCTAAAACCTTAATATGAAGGTATATTTCCGATCTTTTTTTACTGAATTTGTAAAAATTCACTTGTTTTTTATTTGAAATTCTACACAACAAGTTTTCGTCAGAATATTTTAACTAAAACTAATTAACTCTTATTTCAATAAATAATTTTGAATAAAATAAAAAACTATGTAATCATAGTTTTTTACTCTTGGTTTAATTTTAATTTTTCGATTCTTTCGTTCCTTACTTTATCAATTTCCTTTCCAAAATCATTCGTTGAAATTTTAGTAAGATTTGTGATAAGAATGAGTTTCTCTGTTAACTCAGATATGAACATTGCAGCCAGATCACTATTCGGAGTGTTATTTACATACTTATACATATCGTCTACTTTATTACCTTCCTTAATAAGCATATAGTTAAGTGTTTCCAGTAAGGTTACCCTTTCCTCTAATGCTTCATTAATGCGTCTGTGAAAATCATTAACTAGTAGTACATATGTTTCTCTTTTCCCTTTTTCATAACCAAAGACAGCAATCTGCTCTTTACCAACTGTAATATCTAACTTGTAAACCTCGTCTTGGTATGAGTCCATTGAAATAAACCATTCCTTTATTTTCGATTCAATTTGCTCGATTTTTCTAACCAGTTCTATGATTCCGTTCATATTCATTCCTCCTAGTTGTATATAAATATATTATAATGACTCGTTTATAAAAATGTGGATAAATTTCACAGAAATTTAAAATAAGGTTGTTTAGTTTCAAAAATACAATATAATCACTTTAATCGAAAGAATGGAAAGAGGTAATCGAATTGAAATTAAGAGACTTATTAAGTGATTGTAAATATACTGTAGTGCAAGGTGATGTGAACGTGGACATTGAAAGTCTTGCATACGATTCTAGGAAAGTAGATAAAGCTTCAATGTTTATTTGTATTACAGGGAAATCTCTTGATGGACATAGATTCTTAGATAAGGCGATTGAGAGTGGCGCAGCCGCAATATTAGTGGAAAAAGATGTTGAAGTAAGCGATAAGCGTATTGCGGTGATTAAGGTGCATAATTCTAGAGAGATTATGTCACACCTTGCCGATCGATTTTATAATGAACCCTCAAAGGATATCAATATGATCGGTATCACTGGGACAAATGGTAAAACATCTATATCGTTTTTAGTATCTGAAATCCTTCAATACGTACAACGAACTGTTGGTGTAATTGGTACAATTGGCATTCAAGTTAATAATAAAACGCTAGATATCGAGAAAACAACTCCAACAACTCCTGATTCATTAGAAATGCAAATGATACTAAATGAAATGAAGAGACAAGAAGTTTCGGATGTCGTTATGGAGGTTACTTCAATAGCAATTGATTTAAACCGTGTTGATCACTGCGGCTTTAATATTGGTATCTTCACTAATCTTACTGAAGATCATCTTGATTATCACGAAACAATGGAAAATTATAAAAATGCAAAGAAGAAGCTGTTCAATATGTGTGAAACTGGCATAGTGAATGTCGATGACCCTGTAGGGTTGGAAATAAGTGAAACCGCTGATGCAACTATTATTACGTATGCAATAGACTCAAAAGCTGATATACAAGCACAAAATGTTCAGTTTACACCGACTGGTTCCTCCTTTGACTTAGTACTTTCTGACAAGGTGTATCATATTAAAATCAACCTTCCTGGTAAGTTCAATGTTTATAACGCCCTTGCTGCTATTTCTACGGCGTTGAAACTGGGTGTTAGCATAGTTGATATCAAAGAAGCTTTAAAAGGCATCAGAGGAGCAAAAGGACGTTTTGAGAGTGTATTGAGTAATAGAGGGTTTACTGCTGTAGTTGATTATGCTCATACACCTGATGCTCTAATGAATGTATTAAAAACTGCAAGACAGTTCAATCCAAACAAAATAATAACTGTGTTTGGCTGCGGTGGTGATCGTGATAAAACAAAAAGACCTATTATGGGAGAGATTTCAGGAGAACTATCAGATTTTACGGTAATAACCTCTGATAATCCGCGAACTGAAAATCCTGAGCAAATATTAAAAGATATTGAGCAAGGTGTAAAACGTAATACACAGCAGTATACAATGATTGCGGACCGAAAAGGAGCTATTAAAGAAGCTATTTCTATGGCCAGCATAGGTGATATTGTGATAATTGCAGGTAAAGGGCACGAAACATATCAAGTGTTTAATGATCAAACAATTCATTTTGATGATATGGAAGTAGTTCTCGAATTTCTTAGTTAATTTAATGATTTAATTTATTCCTAAATTACACTTATGAAACAAAAAAGAACACGGATTCCTCTTAAAATACGTGTTCTTTTTTTATCTCAGTGAATTAGATTGCTGTTGGAAGTTCCAAAAGGAAAGAATGCTAAAAAAAGGGAATACTTTTATCGTATATAAAATAGACAATGGATGTTTATTTAATTAAGGAAGTGTTTAAAATTGTCTATTTTCCCCTCAGTATATACACAGAATCTATTTGCAATAAGCTTGTTGCTATGGAGTCTAATAGAATTTAGAGTCCTAAGGAAAGATAAAAGTAAACGGCCTAAGAAACAAGATATAAAATCAATTTCATTATTTTCAGTTTTAATAATTATGTTTACGATAGTTTCTTTTAAAATATTTCATTTGCAGATAGGTACGATTCCTGTGCAATATGATTGGTTATATTGGATAGGCCTATCTATGATGTACTTGGGTATAATTCTAAGGCACTATTGTGTATATTTTATGGGAAATCAGTATGTTGCTACTTTACGAGTTAATGAAAAACCTAAATTAATTACACACGGTCCTTTCGGATTAATTCGTCACCCTTGCTATACTGGCTTTATTGTAGCTCTGTGGGGTGCTAGCATTACAATGCTAAATTACGTATTTGTTGCATTTTTAGTGTTAGCTTCGCTTATTCTTTTTTTAATCCAAATAAAAATTGAGGAAAAGCAGCTAATAAAATATTTCGGAAAAGAATACGAAGAATATATAAAATCAACGAAAAAACTGTTCCCATTCATTTACTAAAAAAATGGAGTTGGTAAATTCCAACTCCATTTTTTGCTTCATACAAATGTTGTTAATCCTTATTTATTATCTTCAAATTCTGAGCAATAGTCATTCGCATATACTTCTTTTCTAAGCATCTCGCAATAGCCTTCACGACTACTATCAGGATGATAGAAAATACAGTTTTTACAAGAATCTGACATAAGACACCCCCTATTTTTTAACATTAATTATTCTAGCTATATTTTTGTTAAACTGAAGGAAAAGCTCATATTTTAATTCATTTAAAGTGTGAATTAAGAACAGGTCATCTTGTTGTTTTGGAAGTCCGGTACGTTGTAAGAATGTTCGAGGATGATAAGGCTTTTCGAAGTTTTCAATAACAGAATCTAATAAAAGAAGTTCCTTGTTATAATCTTTGAATGCATCTTTAAAGCCTGTTTCTAATTCGTTATAAGTAATTGGGAAGGCGCTAAAGAATTTAGGATCCATTTCATACTTCAAGAAAGCAAAGTAATCGAGTAAGAAGAAGACATATAAGGATTTAATTTGATTTTTCTTTAATTCTTTAAGTTTGCTTAGATATAAAGACTTGGTTGAGAACGGGAAATCCTCTGGTCTAACAGAAAAAACGGCATCAAAATAGATCTCGATTGTAACAAAAGAACTTAGAACCATATAAGAGTATGGGGATGGGCTGTCATCTGGCTTTATTTGTTTTGATAATTCAAATGCAGCATCCTGAAACATTTTTCTAGTTTTATTATCCAATCCTACACCTCATTCACATTAAAAGCTTAAACATAAATAAGTAGTTAGTTACCTAAGTATAAAATCCTAAATACAAATGAAATAATAGTAGTGATGACTTATTTAACGTTTTTGTAGTATAATGAGTATTCCTATATATCTACATAGTTTGATATACTTAAATATAATGGGTCAATAAGTATTAATTTACTTTAAGCAAGTCTGTCGTTATTATACTTCTTAAATAAACGATAGAAAGAGGTGGGAAAATGCAGGGGAAATTGCGTAAAATAGGGAATTCACAAGGTGTTATTCTTCCAAGTCAATTTCTAAAGAAGATGGAACTGAGAGAAGATGAGATTGTTGAAATTGAATATGATGCAACTAGGAATATGATATTAATTAAACATCCTGATAGTAATTTTAATAATTTTGATAGTGCACCAAATGATTTCGATGCTTTACTGGAAAATAAAGTAAGGCGAATAGTAAAAAAAATAGAAGCTGAACAAACTTCTAAAAATTGCTAATGGGAGTCACTACTTTTCGCTGTTGGATGTGTCAAGTAGTTAGATAGTTAGTCGGTTCAGCTTCTATGTAAAAAAGAGAGGAGGATATACTCTTCTCTTTTTTTATTTAGTTTTGCTTAAAGCGGAAAAATGTTAATAGGACTGTCTACTTTACGTGTTGGATGTGTCTAGTAGACCGTTAATATTTGGTTAAGCTTTTATATTAAAAAGAGAGGGGATAAATGCCTCTCTTTTTTTATTTATTTTTGTTTTGCGCCGTCTTTCACATCTTCAACAGTAGTGTCGATTTTATCAACATTTTCTGTTGGAGTGAAGCGATTTGTTTCTTGTTTAACTTTTTCAGTAACTTTATCTAAATCATCCACTTTAGTGTTTGCTTTATTAAGCTCACTAGTTAAACCTGATTTTTCGTTTTCTAAGTTATTGTTTTGGTTACCAAGTTTGTCATTTTCTTTAGCTAATTTGTCGTTTTCTTTAGCTAACTTATCATTTTCTTTGCCTAATTTGTCAATTTCTTTACCTAATTTATCATTTTCTTTACCTAACTTGTCGTTAGTAGATTTTAGGTTTTTGTTTTCTGCTACAACTTTATCGTATTCTTTTTGAAGATCAGTAAGTTGTTTTCTTGTATCTCCAAGAAGTTTGATGTTGTTAGCAAGTTCTTTTTCAACTTTTTCTTTCTGAGCTGTAGTAAGGTCTAGTGTTTCTGAAGTTTCAATAAACTGAGCGCGTAGATCATCATATTGCTTAGAAATTTCCTCAATTTGAGCTGTCAATTTAGCAGCGTGATCTCTAATTTCAGCGTTATCAGCCTTTAACTGTTCAATATCTTTGTTCTTATTTTCAATGATTCCATTTGCTAATTGAACTTTATCGTTAGCACTTAATTTTAAAACTTGAAGTTTTTGCATAAGTGTTAACTCATTTTGATCATAACCCTCTACTTTTTGTTTAAGTGAATACAATGCGTTTTCAGTATTCTTAAGTTTTCCTTCACCAGTAAAGTATAGTCCTAGACCAGTGCCTGTTGCTCCGATTGTTAAAGCTGCTGCACCTGCGATAAGTTTTGTTTTTAATAACATTTTCTTGTCCCCCAATTGATTTCTGTTTTTTGTTTTTTAGTTTGTTGTTTGTTACATTCACAATGTTATAACATTGTTATAACATTGTAAAGCATATAATCGATTTATTGCGTTAAAAATATAATTAGTTATATATAATACACCAATAAATAATCAAATGCGTTATAACATTCATATTTATAACACAAAATAATTTTTATAGTAAAAAAAGATAGAAAAAATTCTATCTTTTTAAATAAGCCTTTTCGAACTCATCAACTGGAAGCGGTTTCGAGAAATGGTACCCTTGTATTCCGTCCGTACCTATTGTTTTAAGTATCTCGTATTCTTCTTTTGTTTCTACACCTTCGGCTATAACCTCTAAGTCTAATACGTGTCCTAAATCAATTATGATTTGAACCATTTTTTCTGTTTTTTCATCCTCAGCAATCGTATCAATAAATGATTTATCCAATTTCAAACGATTCACTGGAAAATCTTTTAGATAAGAAAGTGAAGAATAACCTGAACCAAAATCATCTATTGCTAATCCACAACCTAGATTTTTTAGTTTTTCAAGAACAGCAATAACATTTTTCTTACGTTTAATCACAACCGTTTCCGTAACTTCGACAGTTAATAAGCTTGGATCTAAACCATACTTACGGATTTTCCTTAATATTGTTCTATAAACATCTTGTCTATCGAATTGTTTTCCTGAAACGTTTATACTGACCGGAACAACTTTATATCCCTTAGAAATCCATTCTCTTAGTTGTCTACAGCTTTCTTGAATAACCCAATTTCCTAAAGAGTGAATCATACCAGAAACCTCTGCTAAAGGAATAAATACACCTGGAGATATCATTCCTTGGTCTGGTGAAAACCAACGTATTAATGCTTCTGCTGAAGTCATTTCCCCGGTTTTCGCATCAATAATTGGTTGATAGAATAACTGGAATTCGTTATTCTCTATTGCTTTCCTTAAGTTGCCGTTAAGATGGAATTGTTCACTTGTATCTTGAACCATTGTGTCGTTAAAGAAAGAATAGTAGTTTTTACCCCTCTGCTTTGAATAATACATAGCTAAATCAGCATATCTTACAAGATCGTTTGATTTCGTTGTATCCTCAGGATAAGTAGCAATACCTATAGAAGATGAAATCAGAACTTCGTGTCCTTCAATAAGAAATGTGTGTTTAAAGCCATTTAATACTTTTTTAGCTATTTCGATTAAGTCGCTTCTTTTTTCATAATTTTCTACTTGAACAGTGAATTCGTCTCCACTCATTCTATATAAATGACAGTTTTCAGGTAGTGCTCTTTTAATTCTTTTGGCAATACCTTTCAATAGTGCGTCGCCCGCAGCGTGTCCTAAACTATCATTTACATTTTTAAAATTATCGACATCGAAAAATAGAAGAGAAAATTTATTTTCATCTTTTTTAGCTGCATTGACTCTATTAACTAAATCATTTTGGAATTTCCCTCTGTTTGGTAGATTTGTAAGGGTGTCGGTATAGGCTAGTTGATAAATTCTTTTTTCATACTCTTTCTTTTTACTTATATCTTTAGCGATGCCGTGAATACCAACGAGTTGATTATGAACAAATATAGGGAATAGAGACAGAGAAACAAAAATAGGATTGCCGTGTTTTTTAATCATTACGGAGTCATAAGTTTTTCTAACACCTTTTTTTACGTCTATAAGGCTCATAACAGTCCTAGGGAAGTACTCGGGAGTAATTAAGGTTGAGAAAGGTCTATCGGTAATCTCATCCCTTGTAAAGCCTGTAGCATCCAACATAGCATCGTTAATGTCAGTGAAACAAAAATCTAAATCTAGTGAAAACACGAAATCAGGATTTTGATCAAATAAGGATTTAAAACGTTGTTCTCTTTCCACTATGTTCTTCACATCTTTTTCTTTAATATTTATATCTCGCATAATAATAACGATGTAAGAAACACTATTGTTTTTCCCGATAATAGGATTAAAACTTGCTTCTACAGCACTATATCCGTTTGCATTCTTAACTCTAAATTGAACTAAGTGCTTCTCGTTGTTTTCAAAGACTTTATTGATAATATGCGCGATCATTTGATTATCAGATTCGTGTACAAACTCAAGATAGGAGTGTTTTTCAAAACCTGAGGGTGCAATACCTAGTTGTTTTTTGTGAGAAGGAGAAGAGAAGAGTACTCGCGTAGTAGAATCAATTATATTAATCATATCGTTCGTTTCTTGAGTAATTGTGTTGTAAATAGGATGGTTCTTCAATTCAACATCTTCAGACCAAAACATATATAAATCGAATTGCTCATCGTTTATAACGATTCTATTTTTCTCGAAAAATACAGGTACTTCAAATCCATCTTGATGTAATAAAGCCTCTTCTTCTATTGAGAAGAGAAGATTGAATGGGTTTAACAATATATCTGTGTCAGACTTGTTTGTTAAGTGACAAATGAACGGGTTAACAGATACAACAATAGAATCATCGTTAACTAATACTGTGCCCGTGTTATAACGTTTTTCCATTAAAAATAACCCTCCTTCCGAGAAGTTTTCAGGATAATAATCTATAACCGAAAAAAAATCCATCTTTTTTAAAAGAAAAAGATGGATTAAAACACTTTTTTTCCAACGTTGAAAATACGAATGTAAAATTAAGTGGAAGGAGTGGCTTTATGATTACTAGAGAAGATATTCACGACTTAAATGAAATGATGCGCGAGATAAATATGTTAAGGAGAAAACAGATATATTCTAGTCTAAAGTGCATTTGGATATTGTGGAAGATAAGGATTAGGGAACTTATGAATGGCCGGTATATTGTTAGTGAAGAATGGCAGGTAGAAAATATCAAATGGAAAAACAACTTAAAACCGTTAGTAAAAGAAGAATACAACCATCTTAAATCCAAGTTTAAGATGAAATTTTTATTGTTTCGCCTTAAAATAAGATATATTTTTCACAAATAACTATTCATATTAAGCAAAAGAGATCGTATTGTACGGTCTCTTTTTATATTGAATCGAGCGGAACAAAAAGTTTTTCCAACATCATCCATAGATTGTCTTTTTGATATACAATTTAAGAAAAAACTAAGGAGAGTTTAATTTATGTTGAGATGTATAACTGAAAGTCAAATATTATTGTATGCGCCTAATTGCAAAGAGGAAGAGACTAGACAATTATCGAGAAGCGGATTACTATTTTGTCCATCTTGTAAAGATAAAGTACAATTTTGTCGAGGTCAAAAAAAGGGGTCATATTTCAGACATCCTAAAAGCAATTGTATAGCATATAAGTACGATTATTCAGAATCCCCGAATCATAAAAAGGGTAAAGATATTTTATATAATTGGCTTAAAAATAAATTTGAAAAAGCGATTGTAGAAAAAGAAAAATATATTCCTGAAACGGGTCAAATTGCTGACATTCTTGTAACGCATACAGAAGGAAAGCTAAAAGGATGTATATGGGCCTTTGAATATCAGCATAGTAAATTACCTAAAAAAGACTGGGATGCGAGGCATAATTTATACCAAAATGCTAATATAGTCGATTTTTGGATACTTGATGCTGAAGTGTTTTTAAAATACTCTCAATCCAATGATGAACGCATCAAGAACGCAAGAAATAAGCAGGATCTGCAAGAAACTATATATTCAACCACAGGTTTTTGTTATTTCTTAAATATATCAACTCTAGATCTTACAATTGATTTTAAGTTCAGAGAAGAGTTTATAGGACCAAAAAACCCTAAGGATGTCTTTTATCCTTCAAAGCCATATAAATTTCATAGCCCTCTGAAACACTCTTGTAGACTTGAAGAAATACAATTTATGTACTACGAAGGAAGCAGCGACTTTATAGCTATGTTCTACAAAGATATAGCGGAAAAACTGAAGAAAGAATTTAAAACAAAAAGCCAGGCGTTTAAAATAAAAAAGCAGAAAAAATGGGATAAAGAACTAGAAAGCAAGATTCAACAAATATTAGAGTATACAAAAATTAACTATGATGAAGTATTTTTTAGTTGTATGAAACGTTTTATAGAAATAAATAAACAAGACATTCAAATAGACGCATATCATTTACCGGAAGAAGAGTTCCTTCAAAAATATGAAGCATTTGTGCGTGTCCTTCAAAAATATGAAACTGAGAGGCTGGTCTGGAAAGAAAGTGTTAATGACACCTTACGTATCATATACGAACTTTCTGTGCGCGAAAAAGATGAAGAAGGAATATGTAGTTTAGAATTCCTTGATAAGAATAAGTTGACTTTAAAAGACCATTATCTAGAAAAATATAAGAATAAAATTGAGATAATTACCTATGTTCTTCGAAATTATGAAGAGCCGCTTAAAAAGTTAGCCCAGCTAAACCCAAACAGAATCAGAACGTGGTTGTCTAAAATTAACACTTGGCTTACACCACTCGGGATAGTTAACCCTACAAAGTTTGATTATGCTTTTGCATATCGCCATATCAAATCTAAAGAAGAAGTAGATAAAATATTTAAAGTGATTCAAGAAGAAACGAATATTCTTAAGTAATTATCATCTGAAAATCCAAATCTTATCAAATTAAATTATAAAACAAAAAAGACAACGTAAAACTACGTTGTCTTTTTAATTCTTTTTTTAAAAGTTAGATGGGTTTGAGGAAACAAGCATTAAATGGTAAGGTTCACTTTTTACTTGGCTTTTTATATACAAATAAATTTAGATTATATTTTTAATATCACCCGAAATTGTCCATTATGATATACAATTTAAGAAAAAATAAGGAGAATTGAAACTATGTTAAGTTGCATTACTAAGGATAAAACATCACTATACGCACCAAGTTGTGAAGTGGAATTAACAAAAGAAATGTCTAGTAACAAATTACTTTTGTGTCCTAATTGCCTAACACACGTCATATTTTGCAACGGCCCCAAAATGGGGTCCTATTTCAGACATTATGATGAAGATGCTTGCATAGGCAACTATTCAGAACCAGAAACAAAGAAACATCGTAAAGGAAAAGAGATACTCGTAAACTGGCTTAAAAATACATTTAAAACTTCAATTGTAGAAACAGAAAAACGTATTATAGAGACAAACCAAATTGCTGATATTTTAGTCACTCATACTGAAGGGAAAATTAAAGGGGATAGATGGGTTTTTGAATTTCAACATAGTAAATTATCTGCGAAAGATTGGGAAGAAAGACATAATCTCTATCAACAAGCTAATGTCACTGATTTCTGGATATTAGATGCTGAAGTGTTTTTAAATTACTCTAAATCTAAAGATAGCTACATTCAAAAATCGAGGCTACAGAAAGATCCTCAAGAAGCTATTTTTTCATCTACTGGTTTTTGCTATTTTTTAAATCTGAATACGCTTGAACTAACAATAGATTATAAGTTTAGGTATGAAGATATAAGGGTAGAAAGACCTAATGGAGGCTATTTTCCAAAAAAAGAATATAAGTTCCATAAAAATAGTGAGCAATCCTGCCATCTACATAAGGTAAGTTTCAAATACAATGAAGAATTTAATTTCCTTGCATTGGGTTACAAAAATATTGGAGATGAATTTTTTGAAGAATTCGAATGGAAAATACAAAAATTGCAAAGAGAGAAGCAGGAAAAATGGGAAGAAGAGCTTGTTAAAAGGGGTATGAAAAAAGTACGATATGCTCAAAAGTTATATGGTGAATCTTTTTCTAGCTATATGGTTGAGTTTATGAGGGAAAATAAAGAAGCTGTACAAAATGATGCTTTTGATTTATCAGATGAAGAATTTTTAAATACATATAAATCCTATGTACAAAGACTTCAAAAATATGATGAAGAGAGAAATAGCTGGAAAGAAAGCTCTGATGACATCTCGCGTGTAATATACCAACTATCTGCTCGTAATGAAGATCGAGTTGAAATGAGATCCTTAGACTTTCTTAAAAAGAAAAAATCCACTTTCAAAGAGTATTTGTTAGAAAAATACGAGGATGAAATTAACGTAATCAGCTTTGTTATACAGGAATATAAAGGCGTATTCGAGAAGTTGGCAGAGTTAAACCCACAGATTATAAAGAAAAGGCTAAATGAAATTAACTGGAGGGTTGTACCCTTTGGATCAAACCCTACAGAGTTTGATTACGCGTATGCATACCACTACATTGAAACGATAGAGCAAGCTGATGAAATACTTAAGATTATTAAAGCGAGATTGAAAATCTAGAGTGTTATTATGATATAAAAATTAATATAAAAAAAGACAACGTTTATACGTTGTCTTTTTATTTACTTTCTTTGGAATCAATAACCTTTTTGCCGTAATGGTCCAAAGTTGCAGATATTATCTTCTTTTTATTCGTCTTGTGATCCGTAACTTCTACTGTGTATCTAAGAAGTGGTTGTTCAACAAAATCAATAATTGCCTTCTGTTCAGAGTTTTCTATATCTAAAACAACTGCATCTTTTCCGAACTCCTCTTGTATCAATTCTAGTTGTTGTGCCCTTTGTATCTTATATTCTATAAAGGTATACGCAGCAACAAACAACCCTAAAACTAAAATAGCTATCACGTTGAAACTAATCTCTTTTTTAAAATCCAATGGAATAAACCTCCTATTTCTTAATTAGGTCTAACCATTCTTTTTCATATTTTTTCCGATTTACTTCGTGTTGATCAAAAGTTTCCGCATAAAATGTTTGTCCATTTGGTCTTGCGTAGAAGTAAATAGCTTTAAATGAAGAACCTGCTGGTTTTAATGCTGCCATAAAGGATTCTTTACTTGGAGAATTGATAGGTCCTAAAGGTAAACCTTTTGTTTTATACGTATTGAAAGGCGAATCTGTTTTTATATCTTTGTGTGTCATAAATACCTTATGTTCTCCATTTGCGTATGCAGCAGTAATATCACTCTCTAACTTCATTCCTTTAGCTAATCGGTTATAAAACACCTGAGATACCTTAGGACGATCCTCTTTAAATTTTGATTCTTTTTCAATTACAGAGGCTAGTGTTAATAATTCTTCAAATGAATGTTTAGAGTTTATGATTTCAACTTTATTATCTTCATACCATTTATTAGTCTCTTCTAACATTTTTTCAATTATCTTATGCGGTAAGGTGTTTTTATCGAAATCGTATGTATTAGAGTGTAAATATCCTTCTAACTGATTTCGTTTATTTTTGTTGTACTCTGGTAACCACATATACTTTTCTTTAAGCTGTTTATAATAATTTTGGTCATTTGTTAGTTGTAGAAAGGCTTTGGCATCTACAACGTTTTTAGATGCTAGTATTTCTGCCATTTGTTCTACCGTTGTTCCTTCTGGAATAGTTACGAATCTGTCTTTATTTTCATTTGAACTAGCATTTTGGAATTCATTTAGTTCATCTATTAATTCGTCGAAGTTCTTTGCTTCTAATGTAAAACTACCTGGTTTAAAATTAACTTCAAATTTTTGTTTTTTCCAAGGTGCCTTTTCGAAGTAAATTTGTTTTGCTCTGATATAGTAATAGAACACATCAGAATCATCTATTATGCCGCTTAATTCAAGAATATCTGAAACTTGGCGAACTGGCGCACCTTCAAAAATCTCAATTTTACCCGGACTCACTTCTGATTTAGATTTAAACCACAATAAAAAGCCTCCAACGAGTAATGAGAAGGCTATAAAGAAAGCTATTAATTTCATAAAAAATCTTTTCATTCTTTACCCCCTAATAAAAAAAGTTCCTTTTAACGCTATTCGACTAGCATCAAAAGAAACCTTAAAAAGAGAAAAATATATTAAAACCATTTCCAATGGTTATTTTGATTCATTCCTACACCAGCTAATAGGTTTGTTGGATAGTTCTTATCCGAAACAAGACTTAGGATTTTAAATCTTGTGTCTTCAATAGGGATTTGAACAGCTTCTCCCCAGTCATTCAGAACGATATATGTACCGGTATTCCAATCTATCCCTAATACATCATAATCGAATGTTTCTTCAAAACTTGGTTCGTCATATTCTTCGTGAGGTATTGTCTCTAAACTGACTAAAGTATCCACACGTTTATTTTGTTTCTCCATAAACATTTGTATGTATGTTTTCGTAATAGCTTGCATTTCTTCTCATTCCTTTTATAAATTCATCAATATTATTTTGCTTATTTTATCAATAATAACAAAAGCATTATAGAATATTGCTGGATCTAAAGACAATGAGATAAGCAAAGGAGATTAATATGTTACAAATTTATAAGGACCGGAGTGTTTCAGAAGGAGAAAAGGTAAAGGTATATTTCAATCTACATACTCACTTATTTTCTATGTTAGCAATGGAAGGAGAACATAAAGGGAAAGTAGTAGCCCACGGAAACGGAATTAAAATAGAAAATGTAGTTTTTCATATAAACAAATCTGGACAATTGAGGGTTAGAGAACAGCAGAAAAGAAATGTTCACGCATATGCAGTTGGTACTTTTAAAGGAATAACTCAATCAGAATTAGAAGGAAATGCTTACTACAATCCCTATCTTACTGATAAATTTATAAACCTAGATACAAAATTAGAGCTTGATGGGGTAGAGGTGGCTGTATTGAAAGATAAGAGAATTACATATATTTGAGACGCTTAATAGCGTCTTTTTTTATTTTTTTAATATTTTTAAAAAAATCTCGATATAAGAATAGTAAGGAGGGATGACATCTATGAAATGTGATTCTTGTAAACGAAAATTCGAAGAAGGGGAAGAGGACTTTTATAAATGTGATCATTGCGGATACTATATATGTGAACAATGTATGAAAAAACAGGGTAAACGTTGCAGAAAATGTGATGAAGGTCGTCTACATAGGGATTAAACACGGTATAAAGCCGTGTTTTTTCAGTGCAAAAAAGATGATGAAATCGTATACTTTAGGTAGGGATATTACCCTAAATAAAAGGAATGGTCTCTACTATTTATAATAACAACATAATAACTAATAATAAAAAGGGGTAATTCATATGACGGATTATATCTTTGTTAATATCGCTTTAATATTTGTTCTTCCAATGATTCTAATTTATAAGATCTGTATCGAAAAGTTTAATGATGCAATTATAAATGATGCGTCGCCAAAAAGTAGATCCATATTAACGAAATTTACGATTGCGACAGGCATTATAGCGGTAATTGGAGTGTTATTTATGTTGCCCGCATTACAATATAAAGCTGGACAAGGTTCTGTTAATATACTTGCTATTATTTACACTGGCCTCATTTGGTCACTTTCGATCATATATGTAATTAGAAAAACTTTAAGTTTAATTCAATACAAAGGTAGTAAGACAATTAGGATGTTAAATGTAATTATGATTCTAGTAACAAGTGTATTTTCAATTATATCTCTTGTATGTATCCTGCTATAATTTAGAATTAAATAACTGATGTAAAATGTATGTGTAAGGAAATAAATATTTGAACCAAAATGCGTAATAAGAAATGGAGGTTGTTTTCTGGCTTTTCATTACGAAATAAGAAAAAAGGGTTTAGATAATAAACCAGATGAAATTCTTTCTATATGTAACAAAAGAGAGGAAATCCCTTATGAATTAGAGATATTAGGATACAAAGATTGCAAAACAAAATTAGATTATGACGGAACATTATTGTATTGCAAAGGAAGAAGAAACATTGTTTATGTAGCTTATGTAGGAAATTATTAGAAAAGTTACTTCACATTACGAAACAAGAGTATATTGAATCATAAAAAGGCAACTTATAAGTTGCCTTTTTCTAATGCTCGAATATTGCTAATTTCACTGCTATTTACTACTAAAAAGTGACTTTCCCTCACAAAAGAGAACCCGTCAATATATTCACTGCTCTTTTTTTCATCCATAACATTTTTTTATTTTTTACTATAGATGCCTATTTTTATGCTATTATCCTAAAAAAATTAAGGTAGGTATCTAATATGAATATTTCTGAAATAGTTAATTCAATTTTTCAAGACTGCTTATTTAATGAATTTGAAATTGTAAATGGTATTCCGAATGAGACTCCTATTAAGGTACAAGGTTTAAATCATACGTTTTGTTTTCATCCTGAGCGATTGGATAAAAATAAAAAGGCTATTGACGAAATAATCTCTGTTCTTCCAGATACCTTTAAAGAAGGGTGGTCATTCTACAAATTATGCTATACAAAAGATGGTATGCAATGGACTGATTTACACCAAAGATGTGAACAAATAATGGTACTAGGCATAGCGATTCAAAAAATGGAATATTGTCTACCTAGAGAAAGCTGGAGTATATTCCCTGGCGCTTTACCTTATCTTACGATCAAAGCGTAATAAACTTCATAAATACCAAAAAAGCTAACTCAAATTGAGCTAGCTTTTTTTAATTTCATCAGCAATACTATGGACCAATTTATTTACTTGTACTTCGCTTTCTCCTTCTACCATTACGCGAACAAGGTTCTCAGTACCTGAGGCTCTTACTAATACTCTACCATTACCTTGTAGTTCATTTTCTGCTTGTTCTATTACATTACGAATAATCGGATGTGATTCCCACGAGTTCTTATTCTTTACAGGCACATTAATTAATTCTTGAGGGTATTTATTAAAGCCTTCTAATAACTTGGAAAATGGTTTCGCTTCACTCTTTAGTACATTAGCTAATTGTAATGCACTTAAAATACCGTCTCCAGTTGTGTTTAATTCTAAGAATATAATATGACCAGATTGTTCTCCACCCAATGTATAACCGTTTTCAAGCATCGCTTCTAAAACATATCTGTCTCCAACTTTGGATTGTACAGTTTCTATACCTTGTTTATGAAGTGCTTTTTTAAATCCGAAATTACTCATAACAGTTGAAACTACTGTATTGTCTTTCAACTTACCTTTGCGGCTAAGTGCTGTTCCGCATACGAATAGAATCTGATCGCCGTCAATCTCGTCTCCTAGTTCATTAACAGCTATTAATCTGTCTGCATCGCCGTCAAAAGCTAGACCAATATCGGCCTTAGTTTCGATAACTTTAGCTTGTAGGTTAGCTGGATGAGTTGAACCACAATTAACATTAATATTAATACCGTTAGGCTCTGCTGAAAGTACCGTTACTTCTGCACCTAATTTCTTAAATAATGTCGGAGCGATACTTGTTGCTGCACCATTTGCACAATCTAGTACTATTTTTAAACCACTTAAATCAGTATCGATTGATTTTTTCAGGAAGTTGATATAGGAATTAACTGCATTCTTATTCTCAACGACTTTACCTATATCTTTTCCGGACAGTTCTGGAAGTTCTCTTTGATTATCGATAAAATATTCTATTTCTAATTCGATGTCATCAGCTAATTTAAAACCTTTTTGATTAAAAAACTTAATTCCGTTGTCTTGGAAGGGGTTATGAGAAGCTGAAATCATTACACCGCCATTTGCAAGTTCTCTTGTTAAGAATGCAACTCCTGGAGTAGGTAGTACTCCTAATTGGATAACATCCACTCCTGATGAGGTTAATCCCGAAATTAATGCTGCCTCTAACATTTGACCTGAAATACGTGTATCTCTTCCAACCACAAATGTAGGTCGTTGTTTTTCGGCTCTAATTGTTTTAGTTAATACATACCCAGCACTTTTTCCTAAACGAAAAGCAAGTTCTGGAGTTAATTCCACATTTGCAATTCCTCTAACACCATCTGTTCCGAAATATTTTCTCATAATATTGCCTCCAAAGTAATTTAATTACGTTTCTGTTGGCAATAGTTTTGTAAAAAAATAAGAAAACCCTTATTCACATTAATTAGTGATTGGTTCAAAACATTTTCAAAAAAATATATACACTTTTGTTGCAGTATTGGAATTTTTATTTATAAACGCGTGTGAACTAGTACTACAATTTATTAAAACAAAGTCGGATCATAATTGATTTGGAAAATTTATATTGAATCCAATTTGTACATAGTGTCTTGTAATAGCAGCAAAAAAGAGTGAAGAATTTATACTACACTCTTTTTGTTACCTAAAGTAATTAAATTAGGTAACGTGGTCCATTGGCGTTTAACCCCTATGTCCAACTGGGTAATTATGTGTGCTATCAGACACTAATAAAGATTTAGATTTTACTAAGATTAACCCCTTAATACTTTATGATAATACTAAAAATTTTTATGTTTTTTTGACAAAAACAAGGACTAATTAATACGTTGACAAAAAAACAAGATGTTTCACGTACTAAACATCTCAAATTTGAATTATTTAAAAGGGGGTTTTTAATATGGTTATCGATTGGTCAGTAACAGCAGTCTATAACACAATAATGTCAGTAGCTACTGGTATTGGGCTGTTATTAATGCTTCAATTTGTTTCTCATTTACACAAAAATAAAGTTGGGCAATTAGAAGGCTGGTCAATAGGATTTGGAATACCAGGAATTATTTTAACTTTAACAGGAGCTCATATGGTGCTTACTTGGCCATTATCTAAAATTGGGTTCCCATTTGATGATATTATATTCGGTGAGCCTTCACTTGCTTTTGGTATTATGCTTATGGCTGCTTCTATCTTATTATGGAGAAAATCTAATCTTTATCTAGGACAAAGCATTGATATGAATGATACAAAAACTGTTTCAGAAACTTTGAAAAAAGAATTACCATACTTGGTAAAACCATTATCTTACTTTGCATCAGCGATGGGATTAGCACTTATTTCAATCGCGTTCGCAGGAATTAAGTTTCAATTATTTGCAGCACCGCCTGAAGAACCAATATCAGGAGCTTTCGCTGACTATCCTATGTTAGAAGCTACTTTCATTTCAGGATTATATGCAATTACAGGTATAGGCGCAGTTCTACTTCCTTTTGCTTTAAACAAAAACGCAAATCCAAACTTTGCTAAAGCTATCAAATACCTTTGGGCATTAGCAGGTGTTACGTTTGTTATATTTGGAGCAATGAATTACTTTACACATATCGGATTGATTGTTAACACAATGGCAAAATAGTCTTGAATGAAAAACAAAGAGAAATCATTTTCTCTTTGTTTTTCTTTTTTATTACTTCTTTATTCTAGTTTTCTCCTATTGGCCCGAGTATTCTAAATTTGAATATTTATTTTAAATTAAAAACCTGTATTAACAAGGGATATCATTAAACCTTTAAAAATATAGTTCATAAACCATTGGAAAGGGTGGAAGAGAATTGGATAAAAAACATTATATCCTCTTATCAATATTAGTAGGATGGGTTATTCAATTTGTCTTTCCAATTAGTGAGCCTTCTCTCACATATTTCTTAGGTATTTTTGCTGGGGTTCTCTCCTTGTTTTATATTCCTAATGAAAAATACACTCATAATGTATGGATTCAATCAGCTCTATGGGCAGTCCTTCTGATTGTTTTCCCTATATATATTATTGCTGGCCTAGCTGTCGGAGTGGGGGCACATATTGGATTAGATTATTTAAAAAGCTCACTAAAAAAGCCTTATTTAGGCTTCCATAAACAATGGGTACTCACATTAGCGTTAATTACTGTGAATACAGTGTTTGTAACTGGTGTTGCTATAGCGAAATTTCTGCATTACTAATTCTAACCGCATATCTATGATGCGGTTCTTTTTTTAGAAAGAGGGATATTCAATGGGATTACAACAACTGCTTGATAACAGACGTATTAAAAAGTATATGAAAGTAGCAAATAAAGTAATAGAGAAGCAATCAAACTACGAAAAACTTGAAGATGCTGACTTTAAAAAACAAACAAATCAGTGGCGTGAAACATTTAAGGGAAAAGAGATTTCAGAGAATGTTCAAGTCGAGATTTTCGCATTAGCTCGTGAGGCTGCCAAACGTGTATTAGGACTAGAAGCCTTTCCGGTTCAATTAATAGGTGGAATCGTACTCTCAGAGGGCAATGTAGCGGAGATGAAGACGGGTGAGGGTAAAACCCTTGTGTCGTTATTTGCAATCTTCTACGAGGTAATCAAGGGCTCTAAAGCGCATTTAATTACAGCAAACGATTATTTAGCTGAGCGAGATAAGTCGATTATTGGAAAAGTATTAGAGTTTCTAGGTATTACTGTCGGATTAAACTCTGCTGGCCTTAGTTTGAGTGAAAAACGAGAAATTTATAAAAATGATGTAATTTATGGTACTGCATCTGAGTTTGGTTTTGACTATTTGAGAGATAATATGACAAGTTCGGTCGATGCTTGGGTTCAATCCGGTTTAGATTTTGTGTTAATTGATGAAGCTGATTCAATTCTGATTGATGAAGCAAGAACACCGTTAATTATATCTGGTAAGAAACAAGAGGATTTAGGTGTATATAAAAGAGCAAATCTGTTACTAAAGAAATTTACAGAAGTAGATTATGAATACAATATAGAAAACAATTCTGTTTGGCTTGCTGATAACGGAATAGATAAAGCTCAAAAATTCTGGGGAATAGATGACTTATATTCACTAGATAACCAAGGATTATTAAGAGCGACTAATCTTATGCTAAAAGCTTACTTCACTATGAAAAAAGATAAAGATTATGTTGTACAAGACGGTGAGATATTAATTGTGGACCAAAATACCGGTCGTATTATGGATGGAAGAAGATTTAGTGAAGGATTGCATCAAGCTATTGAAGCAAAAGAGTCAGTAGAAGTAAAAGATGAAACTGTTACTTTAGCAACGATAACGATCCAGAATTATTTCCGTATGTATCAAAAAATTGGTGGAATGACTGGTACTGCAAAAACTGAGGAAGAAGAACTACAAAAAATATACGGTTTAGATGTTCTTGTAATTCCTACTCATCGTTCAATAGCTAGAATTGATGATGCAGATGAAATTTATCTAAGTAAAGAAGAAAAAGGAATAGCGATTGTAAAAGAAGTTTTAGAAAAGCATACGGCTGGACAACCAGTTCTAGTTGGTACAGCTTCAATTGAAGATAATGAATGGCTTAGTGACCTATTTACTAAAAATAATATTCCGCATCAAGTACTAAATGCCAAAAATCACGGTAGAGAAGCAGAAATTATCTCCAATGCTGGTGAAAAAGGAGCAGTTACTATAGCGACTAATATGGCAGGTAGGGGTACAGATATTAAACTTGGGGATGGTGTGAAGGAACTTGGCGGTTTAGCTGTTATAGGTACCGAAAAACACGAAAGTCGCCGAATTGATAATCAGTTAAAAGGACGTTCTGGCCGACAAGGAGATCCGGGATATAGCAAGTTCATATTATCTTTAGAAGACGAACTGATTGAAAGATTCAATGGTAAAAAAATAAAAGACCTTGCCGAGAAAATAGGATTCCCTAAAAACGAACCGATATCGCACAGAATGGTTGTTAAGGCAATCACTGGTGCCCAAAAGAGAATGGAAGGTACTAACTTTGATATCCGTAAAAATCTTTTAGAATATGATGAAGTAATGGATATTCAAAGAAAGTTTATCTATAAAGAACGAAAAGGGTTAATGGATATTAAGGACACAAAAGCATTTACCAAAGGTATTCTAAATGAGTTTGTTAAGGTCCAAATTGAACAACGATATGATGATGCTGAACCTGATAAAGCTATGGAATGGGTAGTAAATGAACTTACTGGTGCAATTGCTCCAGGCGAATTTAGTATTGATTACATAGATGATGTAATTGAGGGAGTTCAGAAAAAGGTACTTGAAAACTACGAATTAAAGAGAAAGAATGTTGGGGATGAAATCCTTAATGAAGTTGAAAAGACAGTATTCCTTGAAATAATAGACCAGTTCTGGGTTAAACACATTGATCAATTGGTCAATTTAAAAGAGGGTATTCATTTAAGAGCTTATGCTCAGTCGAATCCACTTGTTGAATATCAAAAAGAAGCTGCTGCAATGTTCCAAGGTATGTTAGATGAATTACAGTACTACTACTGTATGAACGTTATCCATTTTCAAATTTCTGTAGTTCCAGAATAAATGCAAGTTAAGGTTCGGCCGTTTTCTTTGTGATAGGGGAGTGTCGGAATATGATTAACTACAAAAAGTACATAAATGAATTAGCAGAAGATAATAAAGAAACGATTCTTAAATATGCTTCGAAGATTGGATTAGTAAAAGAAACTTCTAAAGATGAATATAAGGAATTAGAACAACGCTGTTATGAGTTGCTAGCAGAATATGATTCTCTGACTATTTATGGGATAGATGGTGAAGAGTCGTATTTAAAAAATCTTTACGAGTTATTTAAAGATGATCTAAGGGTAAGTTTCTGGATTGATGAACATTCCAGAAATATAATCCCGATTGAAGGTAAAAACGTCTGGTTTAGATGTTCCTCTGAAAATAATCCTTATGCTCGGCCAATGTTCGATTATGGTGATTATAGATTGAAAGATAAAATGAATGGCATAGAAAAAGCGGTATTATTTGATGCCGAAAACTTTATAACAAATACAGCTGGATATAAGACAGGTACAAAAAAAGAAAGGAACTTATGTAAGTGGGTTCCAGAGTTTTTAAAATCCGAGAAAGAATTAGTTGTATTTACAAATGAGGAGAAAACCTTAATATATTTAAAAGGTCTTCTTCGCGGTATGGGGGTAACTAATAAATCTATTACTTTTGTATTTAAAGATGGACAACAAAACATTCTGTTGGATGAGTTTAAAAGTGATCTATTTAAAGTAACACCTGCTATTTTTGTAGAGAGAGATAAAGAATGGAAAGAAATCAAAAGAAAAGCAGCAATTGTTCAAAAAGAAATTGTAAAAGAAATAGTTAAACTAAATACCAATAAATAAAGCGCAATGTGATAACACATTGCGCTTTTCTTAATATACATTAATTGGTCTTTTCTTTATGGAATAACCAGCTAACCATTACCGTAATGATAAGGAATACCATAAACATACAAACAAACATAGCTAAAGCGAAAATAACTGTTTGTATTGATGCAACGGCAGGGAAATAGAATGAGATGCCTTTTGAAAGTGACAACAATATTAAGATATATGGTGTCAGTGAAAATAACATTGCTGTCCATTCAGAAATATTCAATGAAAACCATTTAATCCAAATTGCTGCATCATTTTTTCTCATTTGTTTTAGTTGTTTTACTAACACATCTTCAAAAGTCGAGAAGTACTTATACGAGAATACAACGAGTACCGCTATTGAAAGTATGCTTAAACAATCAAATAAAATAGATGATCCAAAAAAGACATCAGAAGTCCTTGTAAATAGAAAAAGGATAGCCGGGATAGCCAAAACAGACCAAATCCACTTTTTCATTCGATACACCTCCTGAGTTTTCTGAATAAACTTTATCAAAAAATAATAAAACCCCTTGTTTTTTCTTCGTCACATTCAAGTCGCTACTAAAAAACATACAAAAGCATTGAAAAATAATACATAAAAATTATAAAACACTTTATTAATTATTCGTTTTTAATACGGTTGTTTTTTATTTTTAACAATTTTTTTTACAAGTGAGGTAGGGGAGCAATGGATAAAAGAATTAAATTATTTACCATTGGACATCTTTTGGCGAATGGAATCATTGCATTAATGTGTTTCCTTTTAATTTATCAAACTAAAGTCATAAAAGATGATCTTATATTTTGTTTGATTGTTTTATGGGTTAGTGGTTTATCGATAGCAATTGCATCAAAGAAAAGTATTCCCGAGTATTTTATATGCTTTTTGCTGTTAATTCCTATTGTCTTACCAATTTCATACGCGTCGTATATAGGTCAAATACCTACTTCGTTAATTTTTTTTGATGCATTAGGGGTGTGCTATATCTACATTCGATTTAGAGAATATGAGAAAAGGTCAACTGAATCTGAACAAATTGATTAGAATGTACTTCTTTACTCTGTAATCAATATTCTCAATTCCAAAAGGAAAACCAGTTATTTTTAAAAAACAGTACAGTATGAATTAATGTAACTTAATGAGGTGTGAGTAATGGGGTTAAGAAAAGAAGAAGACCAACAAACAATGGATTACTTTGTTCGACAAAAGCTAAAAAGTGGTTCTAAATTTGTAGATACAGAATTATGGGCTAAAGAATGGCTGGATCAATATGCAGCGTCACATAAAAATTCTGAAGAACTTTATTATAAAGCGTATCATAATATTCCTAAGTATGTAGAAGTTTGGGAAGAGAAGCTGAATATTAAAGATTCTACTATTAATAAAAACACGAGAAAAATATATGATTTCACACATAAAGAAAAAGCTAGAAGACTAATTGAACAAAATAGATATAAAACAAAAATAAACTTTAATGAATTACAACCTGAAGAATATAAAATGATATGTGATTGGCTTGAAGGAAAAAGCGAATTACCTACGTATCTTCGAGGAATTTTAGAATACATACCTACTTTCACAGAGAGATTCGAGCATTTTATAGGTAAAAGTGTGGAACAGTTTCAGATTGACTTACAAAACAAGTTATTTTATGTGTTTATAATTTATTTCTTTATGATTGTTATGATTATTAACTTGTAAAAAAGATTATATAAAACAAAAAAGCGCTAATTTTTAGTGCTTTTTTGTTTTATGCTTATATATTTATTCGCCTAAACTTAAGGATTTTATTTTTCAAAGGAAATTATAAATGGTATTTCTTTTTTATCCTCTTCTATAAAATTAAGGATTAATTGTAAATGCCTATTATTTTTATCAATACTTACTGTAAAAGCATCTGAATGAAACAGTTTTTCATTTAGTGACGAACACTTTCCATCTTCATAGGTTATTTTCAATTCATTAATATCATATTCATATCTAGCGTTTTCCACTTTAAACATTGATGTACCATTCAAATTCCCAAAAGTTGTTAAATTGTTAGTCGTAATCCAACTGTATATCTCTTCTAAATAATTTGTATTACTCAAGTCATATCATCCTTTGTTCTTATTTACATTAATTCAAAGTGTCTTATTAAGTACTGCAAACAAATACAGAATAGGGGAGTATATGTTAACAAGCCAATAATTACAAATGGTTTTACTTGTTCACCTTGTTCACATACTTTTTCGATCCAAAAATAGAAAACTAATGGAGAAACAAATATTATTAATACTGAATAAATAAGATTGATCAATGTAGTTATCATCGAGCTTTTATGCCTCCAAATGGGTTCTAAAATTATTTTATACTGCCAAATATACAATCAGGAAAAAACATTAATCTCTATATAAATAAAAGCTACTTATATAGGGTTGTTGATAACTGAAGAGGACTATTTATTCTTTTTCCATTCTTTGTTTGTAATATCCTAAATTAAAGGCTATCTAAACGGGGTCTTTTTTAAATTAGCTACTTATATGGGGTTTTAGAACGCTTGATTTTGATTTTCGCACTTTTTTCATTCTATATTCGTAATATCTTAAACTAAAGGCTATCTATAGAGGGTCTTTTTACCGAAAGGTTACTTATAGAGGGCGTTTATCTTGTTTTAAGGGCGGAAGTTATTATACACAATTCTTTTGGGAGCATATTTTTGTTAATTCTTATATAAATAGGCTTGAAATTCATCTTTAGGGCTACTCTTTTTGGTAATTAAAGGTTACCTCATTTCTCCTAAATGTATTTTTTAAGTTGTTAACGAAATTTTAACAATAAAGTTACCTAAAAGGGGTTGTTTTCGAAATAATGTTCCTCTTCAAAGACCGTTTAGGTAGCTTTTAAATTTACTATCCTTGCTGAATTACTCACTATATTTTATTTATTTATAACAGTATCCAACAAAGGATATTCTTAATAATAGGGCTACCTAAAAGGGGTTGTTTAATATAGCTACTTAAAAAGGAAGAGAATTACCACTAGAATATATCGCCGCTACTGTAGCGATTTATTCTCTTTACTTTGTATATTTAAGCTACTCAAAAAGGGTTAATAGGATTATGTTTTGAAAGTGAGTTAGGTAAAAATGAAGGACTAAAAGTTTGTAACTTTTCCTTGAATATTTTTTTAGAATCTATATGAAACAAGGAAGAAAGCTTCCAATAGGGGGTGGCCAAAGTGGACCTTTTGTTAAGACGAAAATATGAAGAAACGCTTAAATTAAATTTGAAAGATAAAATTACTAACCTAGAAGAACTATTGGTTAGTTGTAAACAACATAAAAATACAAAATTAACTTACATTGTGCAGTTCGAACTAATGGAAAGTTATAAGGTAGTGGGGGAAACATATAAAGCTATACAAATGTATCTAAATAATATAGATTTACATATTGAAAATAGATTTGATGTAAAGATTCTGTTGGAGCGTTTCCCTTGGGTAAGTACAAATATTGATAGTATTTCTTCAATTACACAAAGTCAGATCAATAATTTTTTTATTCAAATGGAAAAGGTATTCAATTACAGTATTTATTCGCTTCGAAGCTACTATCAAGAATTATATCGCTACCAATTGCGGATCGGTAACTGGAACGATGCCTTCGAAACATATACGAAATGGATTGTAGAAAGTCGAGATGCAGTTTCTCAAAGTATGGCATTAGAGGAATCCGAAAGAGCTATATATTATTTCTTAGTTGGAGATAATCATAATGCTAAATATATATTCAATTCAGTTGAGAAGGGGATAGAAGGAGCAAGTGGTGCAAAAGCCTTTCTTTTTCCGCGGTCAGCTCGTTACTATTTAGAATTAAAAGAGTGGGAGATGGCAACATACTTAATTCGAAGGGGATATGATTTTAATAAATACAAATCAGAATCTTTAGAGGAGTTAACAGAAATAATGAAAATATTAGCCGTACTTAATCCAAAAATATGCTTAAAAATCTGGAAGAAACATCGATACCATATAAATAAATCGGAAAACGAAAGAGCACATTTTTCATTAGGCATTGCTGCACAGCTAATAGAAAATTCTTTATGCAGATTACTTATTCATTCTAATAATGGTGATAAGCTAAAAGTAGACATTGAAAATATGAGAAGATTAGAAAAAGCTTTTGATTCTCGAAATCAAAATTCTTCATATGCTGATGAAGTTGAATACTGGTCTAATACCTGGTTAAGGTTTAATAAAAACAGGTAGCTGTAAGATGGTTATTTCGCTGTAAAGGTATTACTAATTTTTAATGAAAGTATATCTGTAGAAATACCTAGGAGGAATACATATGAAAACTTTTGAAAAATTATCAAATATGATTGCGGATCGCCTTAATGTAGATCAAGCAGAAATTAAATTAGAATCAAAGTTCAAAGATGACTTAGGTGCAGATTCACTAGATACAGTAGAATTTATTATGGAGTTAGAGGACGAATTTGGCATTGAGGTTCCTGATGAAGAAGCTGAAAAATTAACTACTGTGGGTGACGTTGTTACGTTCCTAGAAAACCATATGTAAAAAGTCTTAAGGGGGATATCCCTCTTAAGGCTTATTTATTTTGACCTTTCGTAATTCATCCACTTAAAAATCTATTCTATTTTCTCAAAAAGTTTATAAAACAATTATAATCTGAAAAACATAGATGATAAGGAGCAATAAAAATGAAAAATTATATTGTTGAATATTCTGTAGGGATAAACGAAACTGCTGTTACTGGTAAAGGACTAGCGATTACACAAAGTACTAACCGTGTTGAAGTAGCTGATGAATTTCTTCAATCTTTATTTGGTGAAGTAATTATCAATACTCCTGGTAAGTACTATGAAACAATAGGGACAGAACTTTCCATTGAGATCGAAAAAGTAGTTGAGGTATCACAAGGGGATGCAAAAGTCTTAAGAAAATACTTATAAAGAAAAAGATTGCATTAATGCAATCTTTTTTATTTATTCGAAGTCATATTCATATGCATTCAATTCAATAATTGGGAGGTTCATTGTGTCTAGTTTATATTCTTCGATGATTTTCGAGGTAGGGTAATCTTCTTCAACCTCTATTGATATAAATGCACCACCTATTTCAGTGCGATTTCCAAGGGCGTTTTTAAAAGTAATGGTCCCTTCGAATCCTTCTAAATATTCATCACACGTATAAACAAATATTGCTGCCGGTGTAAAGTGAATAAGCGCTCCAGCTGTTATTTTTTCACTAGAGGGTGTTTCTTCTTTCTTCTTGCTATTAGAGAACCAAGACATAATTCCACCTCATTTTTTTATTAAATATAAAACCTGTTATGCAGTCTTATTATAGTGGTTTTCAAAGAATTTTCGGAAGTCATTTCGACTTGTAATTAGGTATAACCCTTTTTTAGTAGCGATTCGAATTGATCCTGTTTCTTCACTTACTACAAATACTGTTGTATCAAAATTCTCCGCAGTCTCAATTGCAACCATATGTCTTGTTCCTAAAGTGCCAAAGTTTTCTCTTTTGCGTGCAGAAAGGGGAAGTTTACAACCTGCATATTGAATTCTACCTTTTTCAATTAATACCGCTCCGTCGTGTAGAGGTGTATTGGGATGAAAGATTGTACCTAAGAGAGAAGGGGAGATTCTAGCATCTAAGTAAGCCATATTCTCTGATGCTGCTGAAATATCACTTGAATCATCCATAATAATTAATGCACCGTGTTTTTTCTTAGCAAGATCGAATAATGAATCTTCCAGTATTTTTAGTGTGGCATTTGTCGGCCTTTTTTGACCTGAAAAACCACCTAAACGTTTTAAAAACATTCTTAATTCGGGATGAAAAATTAATATAGTGCCGAAAATCAAAGTTTGAGTACCGAGATTTAATAAAAATGCAGTTTTTTGGAATCCTAAAATTTCTGCAATATATGAAAGAACATATATGATTATTACGCCTAAAACTATTCGTAAGGCTTCAGTTTTTCGAATGAATCGGTAAATAATAAAGAAAATGGTCAAAATCAGTATGTAGTCTAGGACGTTGAGCCAATTCAAGGTCTTTTCCTCCTTAGAAGATAATAATAATCTGTTTATTTATTTAATTATCTTTAGAAAAGAAAAAACCTTACAGAAGCGTAAGAAAAAAGATCTACCTAGTAAGGTAGATCTTCATTATCAAATGCATCCAGTTGTTTAACAGTTTTTATAGGTTTATATACAAAGTCATCGTCAGAAATTACCTCAAACTGTTCGCGTCTGCGTTCTTCCCATTGATTAAAATATGTTAAAAGTTGTCTGAATTCATCAAAATCATCTTCCGTAAGTGTCGGGAAATTTTGGCGTAATCTAGCTTCGTGAATTTCGTCTAAAACTATAAAACATTGTTTATTTCTTTCCTCACCTAAACGTGCTACTTCTTGAGTATCCCCGGCTCTACCAGCTTTATGGACTTTATTATTATAAAAATTAACAACACCATTTAATTTATCAATATCGCTTCTGTTTTTGTCTTTAAGTTTTTCAAAGAAGTCACCAGAAGCCATACTATAAAGAGAAGATTCATAATCAGCTTCAGCGTATGAATAATCAGATTTTGCATAATTCTCGCTCATCGCTTTTACTATTAAACCGGTAAGGCTTTCGACTTTACCAGTTTCGTATTGTTTAAGAGAATATATTAAGTTTGCTTCTACATACTTAGGATGGTGTTCTTTAACAAATTTACTTGCTACACTGCGTGAAATACCATATTTCATTAATTCTTTTAATAAAGAACGAACATCTAAATCCACAGCTTCTTTGGTAATATTTTTATTAATGTTTTCAGTATTTCGGGTTATTTCGAACACAAAAGACACTATCTTTCTACCAATTTTTTTATACGGCTTATATGTAAAACATATATCTGTCTTTTCTTTTAGTTCTTTTTTCGATTTATCTAAAACAACCTTTTTTAAATTTTTGGTCTCGGGTAAGACACCATCAGGTATACCTAGTTTCGTTCTTAATTCATCAATTGTCATTATGCGTACTCCGCCTAATGGTAGATATTCTTTTAAAAGCTCATACATTCTCCAAGAATAATCTGACCTTAATTGAGCAACGTTATAAAGATGATATTTAGTAAATGATGATTTTAAATTTAGTAAGTATTCTGCTAGAGCATCTGATAGTTTAATTCTTACTTGACCTTTTGTATACGTCGCTTGCTGAATCCAGTTAATTTTATCACGTTGTATTAATTTACCTCTATCATCGTACTTATCAATAATAAAATATTTACTTTGTAAGCTATCTACTGTTTTTTCAACTCGGCTGTAAAAGCTTTTTGTGGTTAATCCTAGGATACCCGCTAGATCCTTTACAGGTAATATGTATGTTTTCATTTCTTTATCTTCTGGTTGAACTAAGCTAATTAAACTATAAATTACTTGTCTCTCTTGAAGTGTTAAATCCTGATGAGCGTTTAGTAACGCGTTTGACTGGTTTACAAGATAATAAGGTTTAATTTCTGCTACAGGCAAATAGTCATCTATTGTTTGTTGTTCAGTTGTTATATCCATAATTCCAACCGACATCAAAATCTCTCCCTTAACTAATATATTTCTCAATATTAAAGCATATAAAAATAGAATTCCACCCCCAATTTTTGAGAGATAGGGGGAGAATTTAATAGGCTACTTAAACGGGGTGTTTTTCCTCAATAATCCCTTAGCTAAAAATACGTGACAAAAGCCGACAATACAACAAAAATTTCTTTCAATAAATTCTAAGGATCTATAAAGGTTACCTAAACGGGGCGAAAATAGCGTAATAAAAAATTTTTTTAAAAGGTAGAGATTAAAGGGAAATAGAATAATTTATTATCAGTGGTATTTTATTGGGATTTAATATATATACTTGTTTTAAGTAACTTAAATTTTTAAAAAAGCAATGGACCCTGTTTAGGTACCCCTATAACAACACAAATAATGGAAACATAGTCAACAACCCTGTTTAAGTAGCTTTTAACCCTTTTTAGGTAACCTTTAGACCCTCTTTGAGTAACCCTTAACCCCTTTTAGGTAGCTCATAACCCTCTTTAAGTAACCTATAACCCTCTTTAGGTAGTATAATGGTCTCTAAAACCCTTGTGGCTCTAAGGCTCATCATATCCCTAAACATATAAACAAAAGAAACATTTAAAACATTTATATAAACAATAAAACACGGAGCGAAAAAATCTCATTTTTACGCTATTAACCCTGTTTAAGTAGCTTTAATCCAAAGTTATTAACAAAAAAACTATGGTATTGTGCATAACTTTAAAAAATAGTAAAAAAAATAGAATTCCCACCCTTTTTAGGTAACTTTTATAGTTATATATATACATTACTTAGCTTATATTTAAAAACCATCTAATATTCACCCTCTTTAGGTAACCTTAATTACTTTATTAACCTATGCAAATCTATATTAAAAATATAATTATTAATTAAAGTAATAATATTCCTACATAACCCAGATAAAGTCTTCAGGCAATATTTTTCCTTATATCGTATTCTAAACAATAATTCTTAGTTTTTACCAAAATGCATTTGTAATATTTATTTTGTTTTAATATTTTTATCTCACTTTTTTAATAACACTCAAAAACTCATAAAGTATTAGATCTTATACACTATATATTCCTTTCAAAGAATTGTTATATACAATAAATTAACTATCTGTATAACTCAAAAATGTATTTTTAAAAGCTACTTAAAAAGACTATAACAAGGTTATGTAGAAGGTCTAGAAACAAAAGATATAGAATAATTTCATTAGCTAAGGTATTTTATCTAAATTTCAAATATATACTTGTTTAAAAGGAGCTTTTTTTATAAAAAGAGTCTTAAACCCTGTTTAGGTACCCTTTTAACAACACAAATAATGGTAATGAATATACTGACCCTTTTTAAGTAGCTTTAAACCCTCTTTAGGTAACCTTTAAACCCTCTTTGAGTAACCCTTAACCCTTTCTAAGTAGCCCATAACCCTCTTTAAGTAACCTATAACCCTCTTTAGGTAGTACAATGGTCTCCAAAACCCTTACGGCTCTAAGGCTCATCATACCTCTAAACATATAAACAAAAGAAACATTTAAAACATTTATTAAACAATAAAACACGGAGCGTAAAAAATCTCATTTTTACGCTATTTACCCTCTTTAAGTAGCTTAAATTACTAGTTATCCACAAGAATTCCATATAGTTGTGCGTAACTAATAAAAATCCAACTATAATTAAATATTTAACCCTCTTTAAGTAGCTTAAATAAGTATCAATGAATTTTATTTACTTAAAGACTCTAATATTAACCCTCTTTAGGTAGCCTTAATCACTTTATTAACTTGTACAAATCTTATTTTTTATAGATGCCGTTATTTATAACAATAATTACATTTATTTCACACATTCGGAAATATAATTTATGTTCTTATAGTTTTTTGTAAATTAGAATCTATATTTTTACACAAGTAAATTTCTAATAAATATTTTGATATAAGACACCCTAAACCCTAAAAATTATTTATTTTAAGTAAATCCATACAATGTAGTTAATATAATGACTGTCTATGCACTACAAACTGTATTTTTAAAAGCTACTTAAAAGGGGTGTGAAAATGCTAAGTTACTACAATAAATTTTTTTGGATCAATAATGATAAAAAAGCATTGATTAATATACGCTTAAAGGAACAATATGAGCAATTAATTCAATATAGCTATAGATTTATATTGATTTCTAAAAACGAGAAATATGTAGTTTTATTTACTAGGTCAAATAGTAATTTTGTACAAGAAAATAATCTTATTGGTTTTCATTCTCAAATTGCTGCACTATCTTTTATAAAAAATGAACTAAACAATGTAATTGAAGATAAGTTAAAGAAATTCATATATTGTAAAACCCTTTAAATAATTTTTTAATGCTGTTCTTCTTAGAAAGAGAAACCCTCATACAAGACTCTTTAAACATTCTTATACTGGACCTAAATAATATTAGGTCTTTTTTTTATAAAATGCATTGTTTTGCAATATTTTGCATTGTGATGTAATGCAGAATATTGATCGTTTATTTTCAAAATTTACTTCAAAACGATAAAAATTGAACTAGACTATTGAAAATTGAAGAACTGTTGAGGTGCAATTATGAAGAATTATTACTTTAAAGATTTAACTAAGAGTGCTCAAAATATGGCACTAGAAAAAACATTTAAAAATATGCTTTTAAAATTGACTGTTTGGGAAGAAATTTCCGATCAAATTAATGTTAAACTACAGAAATATCTAGAAACCAAACGGATAAAAATGATTGAAGATCTTCATAAAAAACATTTTCGATACTATTTAGATATCCTAACTGTTAATGATGTTAGGATAAAACCTACACAGGTCTATATTGAATTAGAGCAACATTTGAAAGGACAAGAAAAGAGCAATTATCTCTTACTAAAAAAGTATTCCCCGTACTATATACCTGATATTTTTTTAGGATATGGTGGTCAAAATGGTGTAGAAGATTTAGATTTTGGAAGTGAACATTTTAATACAAACGATAATAATGCAACCAAAGTATATTTAGAGTTTTTAAAAGAGGCTAATGTAGATATTGGTACGTATGAAGTCATATCATATTTTGGTAATAATGATAATGAAATAGAAGTGAGAGTTAATCAAATTTGTGAACAATTTGAAAAAGAGATTCGTTCTAAAATAATAGATATAGTTGATAAATTAGAAACTGAAATAATAGAATTGGTTATGAATGAATTAAATTGTGAAAAGTATATTAAGCAAGTCAAGTTAATGCTATTACAAGATACCAACTACTTATTTGATGAGTTTGGAAATCTAATAAATTGATTAGAAACCTTAGGCATTTATTGCTTAAGGTTTTTTACTGTACTTTTTTTACAAACGGATAAATATACAACGTATAATGATCCTAAATTGAGGTGGAAAATATGAAGCGATTAGATATTGATATGCTATCTTTTATAACAGTTGGTACACAAGAATTTCTTTCCAAACTAAGAAATGAAAACGATAAAAATATATTAATTAATACATTTTCCCAAATGGATGACGAAATACCTGATCCGGAACAAGTTGATTTTTTAGATAAAATTGAGTATGTAACTGGATATGGTAGTGGATATTGGGCAGGTGTGAACGAAGAAATAACATTAGTACGATTGAAAGAGACTAGGAGCTATTATTGGTTCCTAATGAATTATCCTTACAATATTTTTGAAAGCTATAAAGAAGAAAAAAATATTGTAGAAGATGTAGTTTTTAAAATGAATATGGATGATAAAGCAGCTTACTTTTTAAATATATTTAGTACTAAGCCCAAAGATAATATTATTCCGGGTGACATAGAAGCGTTTCAAAGAAATATTTGGTGGTATTTATCACAAGAAAATAAATACCTACGAAAACTGTTTGAACTTGAAGTAAAAAAAATACTTATTTCAATCCAGCAGCAACAAGTAAAAGAAAGTATGAAGTATTTTCAAGAAACTCCAGGTGTTGTATCAATACTAGAAAAAAAGGGAAGTATACAACTAACGCTTGAGAACGGAAAAAGTTTTGATGTTAGACTAATTCAAGAAGAAAAAATTAAGTTAAAATAAAAAACCAGTGTTAATTCACTGGTTTTTAGATATCTTTAATAACATTTGGTGAAAACAGAAATTCAATAAATACTTCTTCTATTTTTTCTTTTAGTGATGTATTTAATTCGAAATTACTGCAAACTTTACCATAACTCATCAATTTTTCTTCAAGAATTTTATACTCTTCAGCATATTCTTCAAATGAGACGGAACCACTTTGTAGTAATAAGAGTTTTTCTCTTTCAATACCAGTAAAGTATAAAGAGGTTTCATAGTTTTTAAAGTTGCTTTCAGCATACCGTAAAAATGTGAGCATCGTTCGGATAGAATTACGTGCTGGTTTATGCCAATCAGTTTTATTGTTTGCTAATTTAAATCCTTTATTAGCCATTCCTTTTGATGAATTAAAAAAGTTGGGTATATTCATTCTGGCAATTTGTTCCCGATGCTCCAATATAAATTCTAAAATTGATTTAAATCTCTCATCGAGAAGTACAATCTTTGTTGAAAACAAAGTTTCCACAAAATTAATATTTGATGAGGTTAATAGATAAACATAATCTCTACAATCTTTATATTCAAGTAACCCTGTTGGAGTAGCTATTTCTTCTTTTAAGTTTTTTCCTGTATACAACATATGTTTTGTAGGTGCTCCGATGACTTTAAAGTCTGAATCTGATTTGATTGTATCAATGTTATAATTTTGAGAACCGATTAATGCCATAAATAATTCTAAACAAAATTTGTTTAGTTGTTCGGATGAAATTGTATATACTGGTTTCATAAAAAATGTGCTCCTTAATGTCGTTTATTTTTTTGTATATATAAAGTATAAATTGAAATTTACAAAAGTTAGAAAAAAAGAGAAGTATATACTCGATACATCATTACACAAAATAACAGTACAATCATACTTATTGGATTATTAATTAATTGGCTGTTGTAGATTTCTTAATTTATTTTGTACAGTATCTATTACATATTGTGCATCTTCCTTACGGTTCACAATATCTAATTTATCCATATCTAAAATAAGGATATCGCTATCGTTATAATGATTGTGTATCCACTCGTCATAACCGCTCCATAATGTTCTGTAATATTCTACAAGCTTTTGATCTTGTTCAAATTCTCTACCACGTAAACCGATTCTGGCTATAACGGTTTCAAAAGAACCTTGTAAATAAATCATTAAATCTGGATGTTTTTTATAGGGTAATTCCTCTATTTCTTTCATCATTGAATACATTAGCTGCTTATACATATCTAATTCTAACTCCGAAATTCTACCGAGTTCGTAATTCACTGTGGCAAAATATTCATCTTCGGCCAGTGATCTATCTAAGATTGATAATCTATTTTTCTTTGCACTACGTATACTCTCAAATCGGGTATGTAAAAAATGCAGCTGTAATAAAAAGGGGAGTCTTTGTTTTAATAACTCTTCTTCTTTTAAAGTATAGAAGAGGGGGAGAATTGGGTTGTTCTCTACACTTTCATAATATATTTCTGATTTAAAAAAATTTGATAACAATTCTGCAATTGAAGTTTTACCTAAGCCGATCATTCCACCGATTACAATCATAATGTCCTCCAGTACGTAAATAGAAAAGATTATTAATTTTAATCTGGATAATAAGCAAAAGGGAAGGAGTGTGGAGAGAAAATAAAAATGATAAAAGATTTTTCCACTCCTTTTTTCAGATGTTATACAATATAATCACTAAAAAAAAGAAGTGATTAATTTGTATTTTGTAATTGGTGATATACACGGTTGTTATGAAGAAATGAAAGAGATATTAAAACATTGGAATAAGGATAAACAACAATTGGTTTTATTAGGCGATTTAATTGATCGAGGGCCGGATAGTTTAGCTTGTGTCCAATTAGCTATGAAATTGGTGAAGGAATACAACGCAATCGTACTTGGAGGTAATCACGAAGAGTTGTTTTCTGAGTGGTTGGATATGGAGAAAGATCTAGATTTTTATTATATGGATATATTTGATAATACAATTAGATCGCTATTGTATCGTGAAAAAAATGTATTGTTAAAACGAACTAAAGAGGAGATTTCCTCTCGAATTAAAACACTATATCCTGAGGTTTTAGAATTTATGGCAAATAGACCATTATACTATGAAACAGATAAACTGTTATTTGCTCACGCAGGTTGTAATTTAACCCCTGATTGGAAAGAGGATGCAGAAAAGGATTGCCTTTGGATACGTAGTCCTTTTATTTATGGTGAAAATAAGACAGGTAAAGTTATTGTATTTGGCCATACTCCAACTTCAAATATACACTTAGATAAGTCGAATAGAGTATGGAAGTCGCCTTGTGGTTCTAAAATAGGGATAGATGGTGGATGTGTATATGGAGGACAACTAAATGCTATTGTGATTAATGATAATTGTGAAATTCTTCGTCAGTACTCAATAAGCAAAAAATAATAAAACGAGATAAGTACATAGGGGGAAGTTGTATGGGCAAAGAAGAGATAAATGTAGGTGGAAAAGTTTTAGTAGAAGTGGAGATAAGAAGATTAGCAGGAGATAATGTACACATATTGATTGGAAATAAAGTAGTTTCCGTTCCGATTTCAATGTTGAAATGAAAGTTTTGAACTGTATGTAAAGGGAGATGTGAATTTCACTAAATAAAAAAAGCCTCTTCTTAGAGACTTTTTATTTTAAATTCAGATAGCTTTATTCAAGATAATTTTTCAGGTACTCAACTAAGTATAAATAATCTCCAGTTAAAATAATAACGACGGCAACAATAAATCTTCTATTGCGTTCAATTATCTTTTTACTGTAAGTAGTTAGTTTTAACATTTCCTTCATAGGAATTTTTTTAGTTTTAAAAAAAGAATTTTTAAGTTCTTCATTCTCTGAAATAAAACTGGCAATTTCGATTGAGGTTTTTCTAGTATCTGAGTGCTTAGGAGAATTTTCAACTAAATCTGAGAAAGTTAGATTAAACTCACCTAAAACCTGTTGATAATGTAAAATTTCCTCTTTTCTTAGCTGCTGTGTAATAACTTTCTTATGTTCATCAATTGAAATAGTATCTACAAGGGAACTATTACTATTAAAAGTATCGTTAGAATCTTCTTCATCTACTTCTTGGAAATCGTCAAGTCCATATTGAGGATAATTATTTTGGTAAGAAGCCTCTGACCTGATATAATCGATGACTTTTCTTTTAATAATAAGGGTTGCAAAATCAATAAAAGATGCCCCTTTTTCTAACGAGTATTTTTCTAACGCTTCATTGAAGGCGATCAATCCAATACTGAATTCATCATCAGAGTCTTCAATAAATCTTTTACAAACAGAGGAAACAGTGCTTGAGATAAAAGGCGTATAATCTTTTAGTATTTGGTTTTGTAGTTCTGTGTCTCCGGATTGAATTCTTAATATAGATTCTTCAAGAGAATTTTTCTTCTTACCAAACTTTAAAAACAATTTAGCTACACCCATTATTTCACCTCTACTCCCTTGTTTACATACCTAATTATAATAAACTATATAGAATGTGAAATCAAAGGAAGATTTTCACTTATACGATATAAATTACGTTTTCTATATACTTTATATATCTTTATAATCAAATTAAACATATTTTTTTACAATATAACAAGGTTTTTTTATCATCAAGTATAAATCTAAGTAAGAAAATTATATGAGGTGAAGTAGTGTCTGAATTAATAATAACGTTTATTGAATTTCTTAAGCAGTTTTCATATTTTGGTATAATGTTTGCTCTTTGCTTTGAATTTGTGCCGGGGGAAGTGATTTTGCCGTTAGCTGGTTATTGGGTGTATCAAGGGGAATTTAATCTTCACCTAATGGCACTTGCTGCATCTATTGGTGGAACAATTGGACCTATTAGTTTATATGCCTTGGGGATGTATGGGGGAAGACCGTTGGTTGAAAAGTATGGGAAGTTCTTCTTAATTAACAAAAAGCAAATTGATTCCTCTGATCGTTTCTTTGAGAAGTATGGTTCTAGTGTAGCTTTTTTTGCAAGGTTTTTACCGGTAGTGAGAACAGCTATCTCAATTCCCTGTGGTATGGCAAAGATGAATTTTTCTAAATTCGTATTCTATACTTTTCTAGCTATGTATCCGGTTACGTATTTTTATTTATACTTAGGTATGAAACTAGGGGAGCATTGGCAAGAAGCAGGGGCGTTGTTTGATCAATATACCGCTCCAATAATTGGTGGAATAATAGGAGTTTTAATTATTTACTTTATCGTGAGAAGCTTTAGATCTAAAAGACGAATAACTGCGCAAAACAAATAAAAGTGCGATAGCAGCACTTTTTTTGTTTTTATACGTTGAATTAGGTGTTAGTAAAAAAATAGAATGAACTATCCTTTGTAATTGGAGTGGTTCGATGTATTTCTTAAACGCACTAGCTGAATTTATTTCTAAGGAAAAAAAGGAAGATTTTCAGTCATATATAGGTCATTTAGAGGCGATTAAACAAAATTATAGTGACTTTGAACAACTTGAAGTAATGACTCACGAAACTTTGAATGCTGATGGACTCGTGTATATGGAAATGAAGGAAATTGATAGTATTGAAAACGATGAAGAGATTGAGATAGACTTTATTGATAAAAATGGGAGAAAAATGACTCAGTTATCTTGGAAAATAACCCTATCATCGATTGGGGAATGGAACGGATATTGTAAATGTAATGCGAGTATGGAAGGATACAATGAGAAAAAAGAATGTTGTGGTAACTGTGATTGGTATCGACCAACCTATACTCTTCAAAAAATTATAGCAAGTTATAAAGAATTCAAGGGGAATCAAAAAGATATATGGGATACGGAAAAGTGCTGGGCCAAATACTATAAAAAGTACCAAAGAATGAGATTAACAAGTGAAAAAGGACAGTTAATGGAACAAATAGAAAGTTATGAATGCAGCATTATGAAAAATGAAGAAAAAATTAGAGAGATAAATAAAGAGATTTCTGATTTAACATCAAAAGGATGATCCCTTTTGATGTTTTTTTATTTTCTCGAGGAACAATGGTCTTAAAAAAAGAGACCTATTTTATTGAATTTGGTAAAAATCATAAAATCTTGTTTATAATAGTTAATATATGATATATGATAATAAAAGATTATAACAAAGGAGAGTTACAAACTTATGAAGAAAGCTGTATGGGTCCCATTATTGGTCATCTTAGTTGTAGCACTAGGATTCGCGGCTAATTATTTTATGGGCAGTGGGAAAGTAAACAATCTTATCGAAAGAGCGGATACCTCATTAGAGAAAGAGGATTATAAAAAGGCTTCAGAGCTATATACTGAAGCAAGTGAAATGAAGAAAGATAAAAAAATTGATGATTTAAAAGTTCTTTCTAAAGAAATGAATAAATTAGATGAAATGAAGAAAACAGAAGCTCCTAAGGTAACATCAGAACAAGTTGATAAGGTTAAAGTCTTACCTAAACATCAATTTGAAAAACAAATTACTAAATCTCTAGTAAAAGTTGAAGAAGAGACTGATGAATTACAATCACAGTTGCAAGCAAACGAAGAGAAAATCAAAGTTATTGAAGAAGTTCTCAAAAATAAAGAATTAAGTAATGTTGATGAATTGACGAAAGATGGCGTTATGAAATTCACAATTGACCATCCACTAATTAAAGAGCAAGAAAAGAAATGGTCAGAATTTGTTACGAAGGCTAAAGAAGAAGCTAAATCTTTTGCAAAAGAGAAAGAAGAAAAAAAACAATTAGCTGAACAGAAAAAACGAGAAGAACAAAAGAAAAAAGACGAACAACAGAAGCAATTAGCTGAAAAACAAAAGCAAGAACAACAGAAGCAAGAGCCAGTGAAAAAAGAAGTTGCTAATGTAGAAGGTAAAAAAAATATAGAAACTACGAATAATGAAACTACGAATAATGAAACTACGAATAGTGGAACTACTACTCAAAAAGTACCTGATTTTAAAGTTGGGGTATCTGTTGTGAATTCGTATTTAAAAGCACATAATCTTGAAGGTACTGCGGTATATGAAAACCAATTAGATACTGATGATAGTTTTGCCTATAGAGTTACAGACTGGGGTAATAACGGAAAAACAATGTACTATGCAGTGAATAAGAATACTGGTACTGTGGCATCATTTGAAATGTAAAGTTAATTTTAAAAGAAAGTGGGATTTTTTCTCACTTTCTTTTTTTTATGAGTACAATTTTAAAAAAAGAAAAAGGATGATCGAATTATGAATTATAGCCAATTAAGTGAAGAAGCAAAGAAGAAAGCAATTGAAACGGCTTATGCAAAAGTGCAAGAGGAAATGATTGATTGGGAAGATGAAATGGAAAGAATGAAAGGGACTACAATTAACTATTATTTATCAGAATATCATTCCAATAATGGCGAATTAAATTGGAGTATTGAACATAATAAAGTACTACTAAGTTCTGAGAAATTAGAGTTTGATATACCCTCAATGCTGAAAAATAAAAAGGACTTATTGGAAATTTGGGAACAAATTATTGATATAAGTGGTGAATATTATGAGATAGCTGTCTCGCTCTCACCTAGAAATACCGCGGTAAGTTTTACAGAGGATTATGATTGGGATGATTTAGAGAAAAAATTAAAGTATATGGAGAAATATGGCCCTGAATATGGTGTAGATGTAGATAAATATATGATTCCTGTAATGTTTGGTGCAGATATAGAAGGATTTGAAGATCTTAAAGCTGAATTTGAAAAAATATTGAAGGGTAACGGGCAAAAAGTTGCTGACTATGTTTTGAAACAAGTTGAAGAAATGCTAGAAAAAATCAAAAATGGAATTGAAGCTCAAATTGAATATCTAGAATCTGAAGAATACGTTAAATTAATGTTACAAAATTCACCTCATATTTTTGAATTTGATGAAAGTGGAGAAATGCTTAACAATTAATAGAAATACAAAGTTTGAAGAGGTAATTATGTAAATAAATATTATTAAGTTAACAAAGTGTAATTAATGAGGTATAAGTTGATACACAAAATATCGTTATAAAAACAAAGAAAGTGGGATTTTTTCTCATTTTCTTTTTTTTATGAGTAGAATTTAAAAAAGTCATAATAAGGATGGTCAGATAATGAGATATAACCAATTAAGTGAAGGGGCAAAGAATAGGGCAGTCGTAACAGCTTTCGAAGAAGTTCAAGAAAAAAAGATTGATTATTCATATGAGAAACAGATAATGAGAGAGCTTGCACAAAATTCATTATTTGAATTCCACTGCAAGAGCAAAAATGTAGATTGGGAATATGAATATGGATTAGTGGATTTCACTATAACTGACATAACAATTAATCTTGAGAGTCTTCTATCTGATAATGTAAAATTATTAGATGTTTGGAAAGAAATTATGAATGTTAGTACAGAAAAATGTGAGATAGAAGTTGAAGTTTTAGGAAGGTACCCAATTGCGAATTTTAAAGAAGATTATGAATGGGAAAATATAGAGAAAAAGTTGGAGTATATGAAGCTATATGCAGCTGAGTATGATATTAATGTGGATAAATATGAAATCCAATTGATATTTGGTGCAAACATTGAACAGTTTGTAGGACTCAGGGATGAATTTGAAATAATTTTAAGGAAAAACGGATTAAAGATTGCTAATTATGTTTTAAAAAAGGCTATTGAAATGGTTGGAAAGATGACAGCTAGTATAGACGGACATATAAAATACATTAAATCTGAGGAATATGTAAAGGAATATTTAGAAAACAATAATGATGTTTTTGATTTCGATATAAGTGGTGAAAGATTGATAGCAGAAAATAGTACTGAAAATAACTAATATGAACATTTAAATACATAAAAAAACAACGAAAAGGATGATTATAAATGAAATTTGTAGACTTAAATAATGGAGCAAAAGAAGTGGCGATTAATGAGGTATACAGTAATTTAAATAACTGTTTAAACCGTAAAAACGAAATAATCAGAATCAATAAGAATGTTAAAGATGTTTTTAAGAGTTATCAAAGTAACTCTATCAATCTAGCCTGGAATTTCAAAAATGGCAAAGTGAGTTATAAAGAATTCTCTCCTCAATTAAATATTAGTGATCTGTTAGTAAATAATGATGAAATTAATGGACTATGGAATGAGTTATATGAAATTACTGATGGATATAGTGAACTAGAAATGAAACTTTCATCAGAAAGTGCTAAGGTAGATTTTATTCTGGATTATATTCCTTTCCTAAATACAAGCTATATGATTGGTTTTATTAATAAATATGATAATCAATTCAAAGAGTCTATTATGGCCGAAAGTGAAATAAAATCCGCATTTGAATCCGTATTGAAAGCTAAGGGTTTAAAAATAACAAGTTACCTGAATCAAAAGTTAAATCAATTGAGAATTGAGATTAATAATATGATTAAAAATGAAATGGAATTTATAAAATCAAGAAAGTATATAAAAAAACAGTTAGAAACAGGACTAAATTTAAATTTTGATTTTGATGGACATTTAATATCTCAGAATCAAAAAACAGCATAATTAAATCTAAAAAAGCGATAGATATCTTCCTATTGCTTTTTTCTTTTTTGAAAATATATATAAGCTCTATATGAGGATCAAGGAGTTCAAGAATTAAAGCGCAACTTAAGGGAACTAGATATAATAAAAATATTAAGAGTTTTATTTAAACAAGTAATAATTATTTTATTTATAAAAAAGGGTTGATTTTATTTTATTATAAATAATATAATACAAGAACAGAAACGACCTTGAAGTTGATAAAACTTTAAAGGGAAATTTCTTCTTTTATGAAAGTTAAATAGTATTCCTGATGCGGGAGAACAGTTACTTCGAGAAAATTCAAACATAAGATTATATTTTTGATTAAAATATAGGTTTCGTGACGTAATAGATATGTTTAGCTTTGAACAACTGTTCGGTTAGATAAAACTAAGTACGGCGATAACAACTATTTTTGTTTTGATTAGATTCAAAACATTTTACTGTTCTCATTATTCTCAGGAATATTGATTTTATAAATAACTATGATTTTATATATTCTATCCTGATGCGGAAGCACAGTTACTTCGTACAATACTTTGGGTGTAATGTAAACACAAAACTGTTCTTATTATTCTCAGGATAGATTTAAATTTTATAATTTATAAATCATATACGATGCGGTTAAACAGATACTTCGACAAGACTGTAAATCTTATTAAAACATAAAAGATTCTACAGCTACCTATTTCGTAGATATAGAGCTAGCTGTCTTTTTATCCTCTGTTTAAAATATTCTCGTATATGTACTTATATAGGATAGACAAGGGGATCGGATCCTGATCGCCTTGTAACTATCCCAAATTTTAAAAATAACCCACAAGATGTGAAGCGGACAAACAGTTACTTCGAACAATATCAAAAGATAAAATTAAACGCTTTGTTTTTCCAAATGTCTAACAAAACTGTTTGTGATATTCTCGCATCTTGTTTTTTTAAGGAATAATAATTATGAATATGGGATGTAAATTCGAAAACAGAGCATTTAGATGGTTGAGGCAAATTGATCAATGCAATGAGTGTGAGAGTGAGTTGTAGTGCTCTGTTTTGGAAATTACATCTTTTTTGTGTCTAAAAACATCTCTTGGAGGGGTTATATATATGAAAATGACTAAAGCAGTAAAAGTGAAACGAGAACGTGAAGTAAATAAAGCTGTAACAAACTTTATGGCAGGAACTAGTTATGAAGTAGATCCTTTAACTACGTTAAAAATGGTTTCTGCTAGTTCAATTTTCGGTGAACCTCAATATTATCGCCACGGTGAATTCCAACAAAAAAATGTTCGAGATGGTAGCTACCATTTACATAGATTGTTAAAAAACAATGATGCTTTGTTAGATGATAAATATGATGGAATGAGCACAAGTGCAGTTATGGAAAAAGTGATTGATGCTGCGTTAGAGTATGATTTTGAAGCGACATTAAAATGGGCTGTAGATTTAAGAAAATCATTCTTTATGCGTTTAAATCCACAAATCATTATGGTTCGTGCAGCAATGCATCCAAAAAGAAAAGAATTCACAGCGAATAATCCTGGAGAATTTAATAGATTGAATAAATTGGTGATGAGTCGAGCTGATGAACCTTCCGCTCAAGCAACATATTGGTTATATCGTAACGGTTCAAAAAATGGTCTTCCTTCTCTGTTAAAGCGTTCTTGGAGAGATCGTTTGGAAAATGCATCTGCCTACGAAATTGCTAAGTACCGCAATACGAATATCGGGATGATAGATACAGTTCGTATATCACACGCAAATAGTGAACTCATTAATGAGTTAATGACGGAAAATAGTGTAGAGGTGAATGAAGAGGATATGACGTGGAATCGTCTTCGTTCTGAAGGTAAGTCTTGGAAAGAGATTTTTGAAGTTATTAAGCTACCTCATATGGCGCTGCTTAGAAACTTAAGAGGGATCTTTAAAGAAATTAATGATGTGGACTTCTGTAAAAAAACAATGGCAGAACTAAAAAATGGTGTTGCTAAAGGAAGACAATTCCCATTCCGATATTTTAGTGCGTATAAAATGATTCAGGATGAATTGGACACGAATAAAAATCGCTATTTAAAAAATATGGAGAATACGCCAATTAATCACGGCCGAATTATTCTAGATGCTCTGGAAGAGTGTATTGATCTATCTAGGGGGATTCTGCCTCAGTTAACCGGAAAGACAATGGCCTTATCGGATAACTCGGGAAGTGCTTGGGGTACATTTAACAGTGAATTTGGCAAAATGACTGTTGCTGAAATTAATAATCTATCTTCGGTATTAACTGCTCAAAATTCTGATGAGGGTTATGTTGGTATTTTTGGAGATGAGCTTGACGATAATCCAGTCTCAATGAGAGAAGGCGCTTTATCTCAAGTAAAAGCCTTGGGGAAAAAGGCTCAATACATTGGTTCGGGTACGGAAAATGGTGTATGGCTATTCCTTCAACGAGCAATAGAGAATAAAGAACACTGGGACAATATTTTCATTTATTCTGATCAGCAAGCCGGACACGGTGGATTATATGGAGAAGATGCCCGTGAATATGCCCAATACGTGTGTAATGGTCATTACATTGATGTGTTTAAACTTGTGAAAGAATATCGAAATAAAGTTAATCCAAAAGTAAATGTATTTACGGTTCAGACAGCTGGATATTCAAATGTACTTGTACCAGAAAACTTTTATCGAAGTGCTGTATTATATGGCTGGACGGGGAAAGAATCGTTGTACGCGAACGAATACATCAAGCTTTGGGATGAGTTTGAAAATAAAAAACAGGCATAAGCCTGTTTTTTATCATTGGTTTTAAAAATATATAAGGTAGGGAAAAGGTATGAGAGAAAAAAACAAAGCGATTGCTGAGAATACGCTAAGCGTAATCAAAACTGGAGCTTTTAAATTACAAGGAAAAGATGTACAAATTAAGGAAGAAATTAAAAAGTCTCGTTTAGATACAAAAATATATACCCCTGCTGAATTAGAGGGTTTGTACTTAAATTTAAAAGCGACTGGGCAGGAAACTACGCAGATTGAAGTGACGGAAGAAACAACCCTTAAAGCTTGTGAGAGGTTGAAGAAAGAGGGCGATGCTGTAATAGCATTAAACTTTGCATCTGCTAAAAATCCTGGTGGGGGATTCTTGAAAGGGAGTTCTGCACAGGAAGAAAGTATAGCAAGGGTTTCGTCTTTATACGATAGTTTAATTGGACAAAATGAATACTATGATTACCATCGTAAACAAAAATCAGCACTTTATTCTGATCATATGATTTATTCACCTAATGTGGTGATATTTAAAGATGAACACGGTGAATTTATCGATCCGTATGAAATATCATTTATTACTTCTGCTGCGGTAAACGCCGGAGTGGTAAAACAGAATGAACCGAAGGCAGTACAAATGAGAATAGACGTGGTTATGAAGAAAAGAATAGAAAAAATCTTAACTGTCGCTTTGTTAAATGGGTGTGACTCTATAGTTTTAGGGGCATTTGGTTGTGGAGTATTTAAAAACAATCCTTATAGTGTAGCAAGACTATTTAACGAAGTACTAGCTGGGCCAAAATTTGCAAATAAATTTAAAAAAGTCGTTTTTGCTGTATATGACTCCAGTAATAATAAGATGGTTTATAGTGCTTTTAAAAATAATATTCGCCTAAACAGACGATAAATGAAAATCTATTAAGGGAAAATATATGTGACTACAGGGAGAAAAGTATTATGAACTCGGTAAAAGAAAGATTGGAAGCATTAAAAGAAAAACAAAAGTTTGCAGAAAAGGTTTTAAAGAAGTATAGTCACTATTGGGCAATAGGGACCGCGGGCGGTATAATAATAGGAATTGTGATCTTTAAATTACAACTATATATGTTACTGCCATTATTAGCTTTTAATTATTGGCAGATATATCGTGGATTAAAAAGATACCAGCGTTTAGTTAAAAGATATGATGATATATGTGACGAGATTAGAACGATGGAACAATTCGTTTCTATTGAATTAAAACTAGAAAATGATAAGTAGCGTTCAGCTGCTTTTTTTCTAGTTTTACTACTAAGTTAGAATAAATAGAGGTATACTTTATATCAGTTTTGAGAAGGAAGGTAAAAAGAAAATGAAGGAATTTCTAGAAGAAATGGTTGTAGATTTAAAAAAGGCGAAAAAGATTGCTGATAAAAAAGAAAAGAAATTTGGCCGTATTTGGGGATTTGCTTTAGCCTCTAATATATTTTTCACGGCATATAACATAGTATTTGATATTTACTCGATCTTAGTCGTTAATATATTAGGTCTTTTACTTTGTTTTATTGGGATATCCCGTCACCGACATTATGCAATTAAGCCTTGCTATGTGCTACAAGAGTGTATTGATAAGGTGGAGAAAGATCTAGCAGAGTTGGTCGAACAAGAAAATGATCCTAAATTTGTAAATCCGCAATAAATAATACAAAAAAGCGACTTTTATATGTTGCTTTTTATTTTTTTATGGTGAAAATTAAAGAAAAATTTGTTAAAATGAATAAGTCTTTAAATGGTTAATAATGTTATATAAAGTAATTAGGAATTTGGCACTCAGTATATATATGCTAATGAATTCTAAAATGCTTATTCAATAAAGGACGTAACGACAATGTTACTATATTGGAGAGATGTATGGATGCGTGAAATGAAAAATAGAAAATTAACAGAACCAGAAATATTATTGATGTTGTTGAATGAACTAGAAGATAAGTATAGTTCAATAAAAAAATGGGAAGTAATCTTTTCACATATATGGTCGATGTGCATTGCTTTGACAATTATTTTGTTTGGTCGTGCAGTATGGTGTTGTACATTAATCTATTTACCCATTCAAATTCTAATGTTGTACGTTTCGTTTTTAGGCGTAAAGCGATATGTTTGTATAAGAAAAAAGGGAAGTACCGTTCGTAACGAGATTGAACAAGTGAAAAATGAACTTACTGAAAAAAATAGGTGCAAATAAAAAAAGCAGTTGATTCCTAATTAAGAGTCAGCTGCTTTTTAATATAAAAGTAAACCGACTTAAAAAGGGGAATAATGAATCAATGACAAAAGATGAAATGTCAATAATGAATAAATTAGTTAGCGATTTTAGTATGAGTAAAAAGTATTACAGCTCTATCGGCATAGAACTGTTATTTATAGATAGTTTATTAGGGGAAAGAGAAGAACTTCATAATATGACAGGCCCACAATTGATTTTATGGTACTTTAGCGAATATAAAGATTGGACGTTCCGATTAAAGGATGAAATGATAATTAATAAAGGCATTGAAAAATTTTGTTTCCAGTGTAACAAGTATGGAATAAAACCGGGATTTAGATTTAAGGGAAAGACTTGTGAATTAAAGGTTTCATTTATGATTACTAAAATGTATTTTGAGACCTCTGAGAAATTAGACCACGCAATTAAAGAAATAGTTGCTGATCTAGACGATGATAAGTTTAATCTGATGCATATGTTTGTATCGGATTCTTACGATTTTTATGATTTAATACGTAAAGAGTATTCTACGCGTTTAAAAATAAGGTATGAAGGTTCTTTAAAACCTTTAACAGATGAAATGGAACAAGATTTGCAACGTTTCTTTAGTGAACTGAAAGAGAGAATTAATAACGAAACACTTAATAAGGTTGAAATAAAAGTGTAAATCAATAATTCTTTTTTATGTTTTTCTTTAAATAAATATAATTGATAAATAATATAAAAAGTGATATTATATTTAACGTAAAGCAGGTTTATTTTAGTAGTTATCTCAGTAACGCGCATTCATACAACTAAAATTCCGCTTCAAGAACTTTAATAACGCCAGATTTAAGCCAGAACGACACCAGAATGACAGGCCACTATTTTAACGAATAGTGGCCTGTTTATTTATTATCAGGTAAATTAATAAATATTTCCGAAATAATAATGATATATATGAGGATGAAGAATATGAAACTAAGTGAAAAGGTATTACTGTTTATTAACATAGTAGAGGATAGGTTGGTTTTTATGAAAGTTGAAGATAAAGAGTTAGTTAGTGATCAATTAGGAAAGGGGTTTAGAAATAATACTGAACAAAAAATAACCAATGAAGAATTTATGGGCCTAATTGAGAGAGTAAGATTTGATATTAATATTGAATTGGGCAAATTACCTGAGATATTTCATAATATGAGAGTAGATATTAATGATATATATGGGTCTGTGAATTTTTACTATAGAATGGCGACGGGCGTTATGTATAATGTTTGGTGTGTAATTGACGAAATACTTTATGAAGCAGAAGAGGAAGTTTTATATGATGCGATAGAGGAATTGTTTCCAAATGAATTAGAAAGAGTTACATTGCAATTGATGTTTTGGTCAGAGGAGCAAAGAAAAGAATATATTCAATTACTTAAAAGAAAATCGATAGAAAAGTTAAGAGAATATAGAAGAACCAATTCAAAAGAAGTATTTTTAGATTTTGAAAATGAGGTTAAAAGTGTTATTACAGAGATAATTAACGATGTACTGCAAAAAAATTAATTATTTATAAAAAAGATAGATTTCATTTGTATAATATTAAAAAACTAAGGAGTGTTTATTATGGAAAACAACAAAGAATATTATACTGTGAATGTTATGGGGGATGGAGTATTAATTCATCAGTCTTTACAAGATGACAAGAAAAATGCAAAAGAAATTGCACTACAATATGCGATTGACCATCACGAGGAATACGCAGAAGATGGGTATCTGAAAGTTAGAGTGTTCGATAAAGCAAGCTCTTGTGGAGATGACTTTGTAACTGTGAACTTTGGAGAGTCGTTAGAAGAAATTAAAAATGACATAAATAATGCTTTCGAAACAAAATAAATTTATAAAAAAAGATCTAAGAGAATTCTCTAGATCTTTTTTATAAATAAGAAACCTTTTATCTTTTTATATATTTTACCACTTTAATAAAATGGACAAATAATATATAATTCCTATATAAATAATTAATTAAGAAACAACAGACAGAATAGAAGTAACAGTAAAAATTAAATCGAATGAATTACTTTTTATATAGGTGGAAAGTACTAAAGTTATTATTGATGTTTTTTCAGGATGAAAGGGTGTAAAGGTTGGCTAGTAAGTGGCTTGTAATACTATTTTTATTGATGATTGTATTTATGGGATTCATATTACCAAGATTAGATGTGAATTTCTTCTCGTAATATAAATGTTAAACTAAGAGCGCTCAATGTAGCGTTTTTTTTTATATTTTTATCCAATAAATTTTTCCTTATCCTATAATATTAAAAACCAAAAACATATATAAGGAGTGGAAAAAGTGGTTAAATTTGAATCAGAAGGAATTATTCACTTTGTTACATACAATAAACAGAAAGGTTTCAATGTTTATGAGGAAGATCCAAAAGTACCTGGAAGTTTGCTTATAATAAAGCCTTTAGTTACAGACGAGAGGTTGCAAAAATATAAAAATAAGGATGAAGAATATTTTAAAGAGCTAATAGAAGCTGATAATAGTCTTGGTTGGGACTACAACAGAGAATTTATTTTAATATAAATCAAATAGAGAGAAGGAAAAGTGATGACAAAAGAAGTTGCAGAAGTAATTGATACTCTAAAGAATATTTCAGAGTATAAATGTGCCAAAATTGTAGAAGAGCTACTATATACATTAGAAGAAGAAAAAATTGAGAAAGACCAATGTATGAATGGTTTGAAACTAATGATTAATGGTATAGAGAGAATAGTTCAAGCAAATAGGTATCATTATGAACCGAAAATTGCTGTAATCCTTGATAGTATTGAAGAACTATTACCTAGACAGAATAGTATTGCAATAGATAACAATATGCTTTCTAACCTTAGAATGCAATATAAGAGTGCTAATAATAATCAAGAGAAACGTACAATTCGCGCAACCTTACGTACTCTTGGGTTATCGCCACAAGAAGTTAAAAAAGTGGTGAGTTAAAATCAATAAATAATAAAAAGAGCTAATAATTAGCTCTTTTTTGATTGGTACTTATTGAATCTTAATAAGGTCCCAAATATCCTCAATTATTTCGATATCATCGTCCCACTCTGCTCGCATTTTGTATTTTCCCACTTCTTTAGGAAACTCTATTGAGTTAGTCCTAAAAGATTCTACATCGCAAAGTAGCATCCCTTTAATGCCAAAAGATAATTCTTCATTGGACTTATAGTGTCTAAAAGAGGTTACAGTGGACTCCATTTCATCTTTTGTAACTTCAATCTCCATTAGGATCTGTATTGTGTTATAACCCATTGTATCTAGTTCTTTTGATTAATAACGGAACGGAATTGTGCTGCCGCTTTAATAATCGTATAGTTTTTGTGGTTAACAACTGTACGGTCGTTACCAAACTCTTTATCGGTTGGGTTTGCAAGAATATCTATTACTACTGCGTTTTCAGTTACTTTATCAACGATTCCTTTAATTCCTAGGTTCGTTTTTATTGTTTGCCCAATTTCAGCTATTTTCATTTGTGGTACTTCCTTTCGGTTCTGTATAATTAATTTTTACGGATAATAATTTATTTCATAAAAAATATAAATTCATTATAAATGCTTCAATATTATGAGTGTAAAAAAATAATAGCTTTATTTTTATAGGGATTTATTTTGCTCGAGGAGAGTGTAGGAGAATGAGTACAGCATTAATGAAAAGGCTAGAGAGGGTGCAAGAAAAAATAATCTCGGAAGTTAATCTACAACAACCCTACCTTAGCATTCATAGGAGTGAGGATGAAATATCCTTGTTTAGTATATATTTGGTACAAAAGGGTGGTAAGGCAAAGACACTTCCACAACAAATATTTTTCAATAATTTGGAGTATGAGGTAAAACTAGATTCTTTACCGACTAATTGGGAAAAATTATTGAGGGGATATGTGCACATATGTAACAAGTATTTTTATAAACATACAATAATGTTTAGGGGTGACGGTACATTTTTTGTTAAGGAATGGGAGGATATCTCTACTACAGATAGTAGAGATCCTGAGATTCTTAGCCGTATAAAAAATGGAATTAAACAAGAGCATCTTTTAACTCTCGAAATGAAATTGTGTTTTATGGAAAGAGAAGAAGCAGTACTTTCGTTTATAGGTTGGATGTCACAAGTGTTATTTGATGCTACAAAAGAAATAAAGGTTCGTACGATAAAAGTTTATTTTGAAATTCACCTTTTTGCTATTTATTCTGAAGTGGTTAACAAGTACATTTCAGAGGACCATATTAAAAGGAACATCTTAAGGTTGGAAATGGATAAGCGCCCATATAAGAGGAGTCAGTAATTATGTTGAAATGATATGAGAGCCATAATGTATGGGCTCTCTTTTTTGTTAGTAGAATTTAAGCTATTCTCATTGAATGTTCAAACGTTTTCTGTATGATAACCTTTGAAAAAAAGGGGGGATAAAATGAAGAATTTAACATTAACTCATTTAAAGAAAGAATTTCAGTTAGAAATTTTAGCTGGTGATAATGAACTGAATAAAGAGATTTATTCTGAGGAAATTCATCGACCAGGTTTAGAGGTAACGGGTTTTTACAAATATTTTCCCAAAGAAAGAATTCAATTAATGGGGAAACAAGAAACGACTTATTTATTTTCATTGAAAGAAAAAGAGCAAAAAGAAAGAATTCGTTCATATCTTAAGCTACAACCTGTTTGTATTATTATTACAAGAGGATTAGAAGTAACAGATTATTTTATTGAACAAGCAAAAAATGAAGGTGTAGTTATTTTTAGAACAACGGATAAAACGACTAATTTTATGAGTTCATTATATAGTTACCTTCAAAAGAATCTTGCTCAAGAAATGTCCATTCACGGTGTATGTGTTAATGTGTATGGGGTTGGTGTACTGATAAGGGGTACAAGTGGTATCGGAAAAAGTGAGATAGCTTTATCTTTAATAGAAAGAGGGCATCGACTCGTATCGGACGATATAGTGTTGCTTAAGAAAATAGGTCCTGTTGCTTTAATTGGAACTCATAATGATGTGAATAGTGAATTCTTATCATTAAGAGGGATCGGCTTTATAAATGTCTTAAGGCTATATGGTTCTGGCGCAATTCAAAATGAAACAAAGATAAATTTAGATATCTATCTTTCTCCTTGGGATGATGAAAAGCAGTATGATGCTGTGGGAATAGATAATAAGAAATCAGAGTATCTAGAAACGGAGATACCATTGTTGGAAATACCTATTCGTCCTGGTAGAGATATTGCAAGCTTAATAGAAGTAGCAGCAAAGAACTGGAGATTGCAGCAACAAGGGTATAATACATTGGATGACTTTTATAGTCGCTTTGACCAGTAAAAAAAGATCCGAAAGGGATCTTTTTTTTATAATTCATATTATCAGTATACTGAATAAGCAATAGCTACAACTAATTGCTCTTTTGAATGATAGAACTTTACTGAATAGCTTGCGTAATAATCGGTATTACGGAAAGCCTCGGCAGCAATAGATTCAATAATAAGTTCAAGGTTTAAACCGTGTTCTTTAAGATTAGTTTCGATAGACATAGATAAATCACTGTCATAACCTAAGTCTATAGCGGTTTGACTAGTATATGCTTTGCCGTTTTCACCTTTGAAATCACCATCGAAGTCAAAAAGATTAAATAAATTTGTTATAAGTTCCGTTTTATCACCTGTTTTAGAAATAGGCTGTTGTAATAATTTTAATGTTGTTCTCGACATAATAAAAATCGCTCCTTGTGTATTAGAGACTAATGGCTCTATATAATTTTTAGTATTATAGCGTAGGTTTTATTACGTGTGTAAAAATAAGAGAAATAATTATTTTTTGGGGTATGAACAAATAAGTAGGGAAACTAAATGGAATAAATGCATAAAAACAAATTAGGGAAATAGGGAAATGAAATTATAAAAGGGAAATAGGGAACTTTTTAAATAGAATAATAAATTTTAGTTTTTTTGATCAAAACTACTTATAATGTAAAAAAATCAAGGGAGTTGTCGTGAAATGGAAAAGGTAATCATATACGGATTTAATAATGGTAAGTTTGTTAGAAGAAAAGTTGTTGAAGTAGAGAACGTAAATGAATTAAGAACAAATGATGGACTTCTTGAAGCATTTGAAAAAAGTTATAAGAGCAAAATACCACATACTTTTGTTCCGTATGGGATAGATCCAAACTATCATCCGGAGCTGATACAAATGATCAATATTGCTAAAGAAAATGTTAAGAACTACATTAATGATTTGTATTGGTATGATGTATTTTTGTATTTTACTTTTGGTAAAGAAGTGCTTTGGATGCCTTATGAAAATGGGACTTGTATATTTTCATTAAATCCCGCTGATAGTGTTGAAGTAAACGAAATGGACCAAGCGAAATTTAGTCATTATAAAGAACGTGCAAATGCTATATATCAAATGTCTAACGGTGAATTAAAAGAGATTCCCTTTAAGAAAGCGGAAGAGTTATTAGAGATAGCTAAAATCTCAACAGAAAAACATATAAAAGCAAAAGCAGTACTCTAATAAAGAGCACTGCTTTTTTTAAAAGTTTTTGGCTGCCATCTTAATGATTTTATCGACCGCACGCTCGTTATTCCCATCAGAGAAAGCTTGAATATAGTTACTCCATAGCGTGGATAAAAGTAACTCTACTGAAAAATGTTTTCCGGTTAATTCATCTAATTCAAGCAGGAACATTTCACCACGCTTCACGTTTCTTTTAGAAATTGTATAGTTAATAGTAATGTTACTTTGATATTTTTTCTTAAATATTTGTACTTGATTCGCGCCGGGGTTATTTATTTCAATAGTATCTGCTTCTAAATCATATTGAGTTAACTCTTCATACATTTTTTTAATGCTGTGTTTTTTCATATATCGCTGAATGAAATCTACATAAAGAATGTTGAGGAATTGTGATGTATCCATTGGAGTTTCATAGACGGTTTGAATATAGTCACAGATAAGTCGGGTTCTTAAATAGAGAGTGTGAGGGATAGTTACAGCTAGTTCTACTTCTGTAGACTGTCTATCGATCCAAGACTCAAACCAATGAATAATAGGACTTTTAATATTTGATAGTTGTACTTCTCTACCTAATAAATCTACTTTACTATACGATTTCATTTAAATGACCTCCTAGGTTCGCGTTCTTTTGTTATAGTCTATGGTTTGTCATTCCAATCTATGAATAAAAAATAAAACTTTTGGGAATGATAGAGCTATAAAATTAATCGGAGGTAATATGATGAAAGTAAAAGTGAGTGAAAAAGAAAAAAAGAGAGTACAAAAATTAATGAAAAAAGTGAAAGAGAAAGGACCGTTAAAACAAACAAGAATACTAAAATTTTAGTTACTTAAAGCCACTGTTATATTTAAAGATATAAGTGGCTTTTTATTTTTCTATACGAAGCAATAACAATGTAAACTGACATAAACGCTATTAGGGAGATAAAAAATGAATAGAAAATGGGTTAATTTGAAAATACCAAATGAGATAGTTCATCTAGATAACCTATGGAATATTTGGCAGCGTAAAGTGCCATATTTGAATCAGAAAGATTTAGGTTGGACTATATGGAGTTTTGCAGACAGAAATAATATTAGTCTTACAAGGGAGAACTATGCAGAGCTGGTTATTATGTTTTTAGAAGAAAATTCGTATGAGTTGAAAATAGGATTAGAAAGCTTATTGAGAAAGGACCAGCAAGAGCTAAAAAATATGGTTCGAGATGTGGACAAAATAGGGATAGGGATCCATTTACATATGGTCAATTGGGAAATAGTGTTTGACATAAAGCCTATGATATTCAACTTAGACGAAGAAAGCGCTCAAGGTGAAGTTAGTAGAATATTAGAAATGATGCCTGAAGAGCTACTTTTACAGATAGAGTTACAAGAGTTTTTCATTCCAAGTGATATGTCGAATGTACAGAGGATGATATGGTATAAAGAAGCTTGGTGTAAGTGCGTAAAAGTAAAATATAGAAGTGCCTTTCAAGAGGTGATTGAATTCATCCTTGAAGATTCTAGAAAAAAATTAAATGAACTAAAGAAAGAGTTTAATGTTAGAATTTAAGGAATGGTGTTTAGTGTTTGTTTAATTTACATACAAGTTATCTATTTATAATTTTTTTCTATTCTTGGATGCTAATACATTAGAATATGGAAAATGGTTTTAAAGGAGAATGTAGAATGTCAAGAATGGAAAAAGATTGGGTAAATCAGTTTAATAAAATATGGCGATTGTGGGTAGAGAAGGCTCCTTATTTTGTTGATCCTGATATTGGTTGGGCTATTGTAACATATATGAAAGAAGAGGATATTTCATTTATTCATAACAATCCTGTTGAGGTGTTTATTGGATTTTTACATAAAAATTATAGAATGTTGTATTTAGATTTTATTTTTAAGGAAAAAGAAGTTGATGAAGGTTTTTTTAGTCTAATTGGGTATATTAATAAATTTGAAATCGATGTTCATTTTTATTTAGAAGATTGGAAAGTTAAACTTGAACTAATTCCAATGAATGAATTTATTAATAGTGGACTGGCTTACGAAAGGGCTCTGGCTTTACTTAATGGGATGCCGGAAGAATTTCAAAGGAGAATAGAGGTTCAAGAAATGTTTATGTCTGAAAGCCTGTCTGATCAGGATAGGTTAATGTCTTATAAAAAACAATGTTGTGATTATATTACTTGTACATATAAAGACGTGATTTCTGATATGAAAAAATATGTTATATCTAACACGCACGTAAAATTAAAAGAGCTAAAGCAGGAGTTAATGATTTATAGCACAATTGGTTCAAAGTAAAATAAGTAAAAGCTAAATTTAATATAATTTGGCTTTTTTTTATTACTAATTTTCCACTTTGACATTTGTAAATTTTATAATTGAAGCATATAAAGGGGCCTTGTTAACGGGGAACGTAAAACTCGTACAAAGGAGAATTAAATGTTTAGTAATGGCCATAATAGAGTGGAAAAAGAAGTAATGAGAGGTTTAAGGAATCACTTGCCTTTCTTGTATCAAAGAGGGAAGTTAATTACAGATGTGTTCAAGTTGTTTTGCGGGGAAGACTACTTGGAATATATCGTTCAGGTATTAGAAAATGCGGACTTTACAGTTGAACCTGAGAACGGCGATTTAATCGGATGCAAAGGAAGGCGCTATCACAAATTGCAGAGTGACTTGGTTACATATGAAATGATGCTCACGTATAACTTGAAGTACGGCTTACAAGTGAGCTTAGATTATTCTGTTCGTTTGAAAATAAATGATGATGATGAAAGAATTGTCTTTTTGCTTCATAAGTATGCCCCTGAAAAAACTAATAATGAAAAACAGTTTTTAGAGTCTATGTCTTTGAAAGAGAAAGAAAGATTGTTAAATTGGTTATTAGAATTAGAAAAAGCTAAAAAAGAAGACATAGCAAAAGGGCTACGAATTGAAGAAATAAATAACTGTTTAGAACTCGGGATTTTAAACGTAGTATATGATGCAACTGCTCAAATGGTAAAAAGGGTTGGTTAAGAGTGCATTAAGAGTGGGGAAAGGATTACAATTCATTAGTTCTTCCTGGCATAGGGGCGCTTATGGGTTGTATGTTATAAGCTGGTTTATAAAACAGTTTTGAATCGTAATCGGAAAACCAATTTCTAATGGGGTAGATGTAATGAACCACCGTAAATATAAGAGAATAATGGAAACAGAAAAGGTTATTCAACGTATACAGGATGGAACAACCTATTACTGTTCAAATGAAAATTGTAAAAATAAAGTAGTGTTTAAAGACTATGAAGAAGGCAAAGTCGTATTTTGTGGAAAATGTCATACGGGTATATTTGTGAAAAACAAAAAGAAGAAAAAACGAAAATAAAACAAAAAACAAAAGACCTATCGCAATTTAGATAAGTCTTTTTGTTTTTCTGATTTAAATGCATTAACCGTATTTCTAATGGTTTCTAATGTATCTGCTGGTATATTGCTATCGCTAGAAAATTTCCGTTTTTTTTCTTGTAGAATATTCATTTTAAATTATTATAAGAAAAAATTACGGAGGTTTTATTATTATGAAAAAGGTAGTAAAGTCAGATAAGAAAATCGCACTATATTCTTTATTTATGATGATGATTTGGGCATTATTAATGGTTGTAATTGATACTAACGACACTACGTTGTTATTGATTTTTTGCTTTGCGTTTGTATTTACTTTTGGTGTTGGTATATTACCGGCATACAGACTATGGGCAAATGGCTTAAAGTTACAAACAAATCCTGAGGATCAACAAGATGAAGAGTGTACGAAGATGATTTAAGTCTATATTACAAATTATATTTTATAAAAAGCTTCGATTTAATCGTAGCTTTTTTTATTTCAAAAATAGATATAAAAAAAGAAACTACCTTTGGGTGGCCTCTTTTGCATTTATTGTGACTTTGATTATCTTAATTTAAATCTGTTTTCCCATACTGCTATTTTTTTAAGCTCTTCCTCTGTATATGGTTTAAGAAAAATATTTCTACCAAAGACGTCAGTAATTCTAGACCAACAAACAACTCCAAAAACTAATACTTGTGACAGTAGAAATAAGAATCCGATAATAATAAGTGATGAGTTCATAAAAAAACATTCCTTTCAAATTTTAAAATGAGTATACCTAATTTGGAGAGATAGGTGGAAAAAAAGTATAAAATCGAGGTGCAGAGTTACTAGCTAGGGTAGACAAGAAAAAAGACTTTTTAAGGAATATTTTGTAATCCTTTGGTACAATATTCATATTAGAATATTTGTTCGAAAGGGGAATAAGTAGATGGGTACTGCGCATAAAAGTAGATTTCTAGTGAAGCAAAGAGCGTTTTTGAAAATATATTTAATTTATATGGCTGAAAAAAAGAAGTTATATGGTTTACAATTCCAAGAAACCATAAGAGAAGAATTTATGGCTTTTGGATATCGTCCTAACCATTCTGAAATATATAAATCGCTACACGAACTCATTGATGAAGGCATACTAAAGAGAATGAAAACATTAAAACAAGGAATGAAGTTTCAAGAGGTTATTTATTATAGGATTGAAGATAAAGAGAAAGCAGATTTATATAAAAAACAATTAAAAGTAGAACTGGATAGATGTCATAATATGCTCGGAAAAGCTATAGCGGATATATATAGCTAATACAAAACATAAGTAAAGTTAAAAAAAACATTGTTTAATATATGAACAATGTTTTTTTATTTATATGTAAAGGTAGTAAGTAAAATGCGGTCTAAAATTAATCTTCACCATTAGTGAATTATTAAAATTGATTTTAGTAAATTAATAACTAATGGTAAATGGTTTTAGAAAACAGCCTTTTTATGTAAAAAACGCAAAATAAACATAGTTAAAGTGAATATAAATAATGTTTTTTCATTAAAAAACAAAAAAACAAATATTTATTTTTTCCAAACTGCATTTTAAGGATCGTATACTTGAAAATAATAAAAGGGAGGGATGTTATTTGGATTTTAAGGACAAATTTTATGAAGTGTGCAAGCAATTAGAACTGGTTAATGATTCGTTTCCGCTCCTTATAATGCAAATACCAAATCATCATTTTTTTAAGGCCCGATACAATGAAATTTTGAATACAGATTCAGAGGTAGAAAAGATTGTACAGCGATACTTAATGGATATGAAATTTATATTAGATGTAAATGGTCTACCGTTTGAAATGCAGAATGTAATTAGAACGGCTTCAGATTTTCCTTTTATTATTCAAATTGTATATGAGTATAAGAGGGGAATATACACTGATGTAGGTAAACATTATGCGACTAAAACCGAAGCACCGTATTACTTAGCGAAAGCAAAAGATCTGTTTTTCCCTGATTGGATGGTTATTCAAGAAAATTTTGGTGTAAGTAAAAATGAGTTGTTAGAAAAGTGGTTTAAAATATTCATCAAAAAAATTAATACAGAATTAAATAATGTGATTGAAAAAGAATTAAGTGAACTAGAAAAAGAGTTAACTAAAAGAATAGAAGAAATTTATAAAAAATAATATTTCCCCTATTTGAAAATATAACGATTATAATCTTAAAAATTTAGAACTTTGTCATTGTTAATAGAAACGATGACAGACAAAAAAACAAAATATTAAGGAGTGTTTTAAATGAAAGTAGCATTAGTTAAAAAAGGTGAAGTTATTCAAGGAAATGCACAATCTATTACTCAGCAGGTAAAGGAGTTATTAAGCAAAAAACTTGGTTTCGAAATTGGGCTTGAAAGTAATGCAAGCGAGATTGAAAATGAAAGGGTTTTAGATAGTGAAGAATTTAAGTTAAGATTATGTTTAGAAGAGATTCAATTGGAGAAAGATCAACACAAAAAATTAGAAGAAGTAGGATTTACTTTTGAATTTGAAAATGATACACAAAAAATCATTTCAGTTTTAGGTTTATTAGCAATTAAATGTTTTGTTGAACCAAGAACTGTTCAAATGATTCGGAATGGAGAAGTTATTTTTGAAAATCTATCCTGCGATGTAAGAGAGAAAATTGAAGAAATGATAGAAGAGAAGATTGGAATTACAGTTCAACTTCAAGAGGATGATACTGAGGATGAATTTGAAGTTTATGTCCACACTGACACTTATGAAGATTTAACGGAAGAGGAAATTGATAAAATAGAAGAGGTAGGAATAAACGAGGATCCTGTAGGTGGTACTCAAGCTATAAAAAAATATTTAGATATTGAATTCAAATATATTGATTAAGGATGGAGAAAAATGAAAAGAATTGTATTCGGAATTATTTTACCAAAAACGATCGATGAAAATTGGATTACTACATTTGCTGCTAATGAAAAGGAATTGGAATATTTCCCTGAACATAGAGCTTTAGGCCAGATAATAAATGAATCAGATGATGATAAGACGTATTCTATTGAAGAAGTTATGGAGATAGTAGCCCAGAGTGAAAAAAAGAGTTGGCATCCAAACTTCAATCATTATTTAAAAAATAAGATACGTGAAAACTCAGAGGATACACATTTTATAGTAGAACCTAGATTGTTTCCTTTGTATGATTCATTGTTAAAAAATAATATGTAAGGAATGAGGAATTGAAGATGAAGGAAAGAACAATAAATGTGAAATTCCCGGAAATTGTATCTTTAAATGTACCAGAAATGAACTGGTTAAAGGAATGTTATGAAGAATTATCTATAGAGGATAAACAAAAAGTTAAAGAAATTGGTCTTGAAAAATGTGTTACTTTTCCCGAGGAAGAATTAAAAGTACCTTTTAGTGAATCTATGAAAATTGTAAGATTTTTAATAGATCTACACGACAAATACGATATGTAAAATAAAAAAAAGAACTCATTTATGAGTTCTTTTTCTAATTCTTATTAACCTCTGAAGGATGATCTTCTTCCTCATCTACAATACTTTTTCTTAGTTTATTGAAATTAGACACAGACATTAATAATGAAAATACAAATAGGACCCAAAATGGGATAGATATACTTGCAAATAATAGGTCCATAATAAACCAAGAACTAAAAGTGATTAAGAATGAAATAAAAAAGAGTATAAGAGGGTTAGGCTCAGGTGGTAATAATTTTTGCTTTCTAGTAGCGACGTAAACCAAACCAGTAAGAGAACCAAAGACTATACTAAAAATAGAAATTGCAACACTAAACTGGAATGCATCCCAAAAGGTAGGAATAGTCATTCCTAAAAAACTAACCTGTGATATGAAGAATAGAGCTCCTGCATAAATAGCCGAGAATACTAAGAAAATTATAAGAGCTATGATCATATATATAATCAAATAATTCACCTGCTTTTATGAAAAAAGTTAGATACTATTGAGAAATAACTCATACAAATATAAGCAAAATGATGTGGTATGCAATTTTATTTAGAAAGAATTTATTTCAAAATCATTGTTTCTCTTGAGCTATAATATAAACAATGAATGGTTTATATGTAATAGAATTAATCTAGAATAGATTATATTTTATTGCTTAATGAAAGGTGAGAAAGATGAGTCTACAAGATTTATTAGAAAAAGCATTAGAGATTGCAATAGAATGTCATAAAGGTCAAGTTGATAAGGGTGGGAATCCATATATCTTGCATCCGTTGGCCGTGGCAAGTAGAGTACATAAATTAGAAGAGAAGATAGTAGCTATATTACACGATGTAGTCGAAGATACATATATGACACTTGATCGTCTACGAGAAATTGGTTTCCCGGAATACATAGTCCTAGCGGTTGATTCTGTTACTAGAAGAGATGGGGAAGCCTATGACGAGTTTTTATTTCGTTCAAGCTTAAACTGTATTGGTAGGGTTGTTAAAATAGCTGATATATTAGAAAACAGTAATTTTGATAGAATACCTAAAGAGATTCAAATTAAGCTTGGGGAAAAACAAATAACGAGATTGAAGAAAAAATATGCTAGAGCATTATCTATACTTACTAAGCCGGGATGGGTATTTAGGGATAGAAAATGGTTTGAAAATCCGAAACTTGTTTTTGATAAAAACGAGTAAATTGGAAACCTTCATTTTAAATGAGGGTTTTATTTGTAATTTGCGATTATAAGGATGTTTTTTTATATAAATTACCTTAATTAGTGTATGATGATAAAGGATAAAAATTATAGAGGTGAAACAATGAATAAAGCTATTAAAACTTTTGAAGACATAAAGAAAGATGCTCTTCAAGAAGGACCACAGGCCTATGGTGAAGTTATGGCGACAGAGATATTTGGACAGATGATGGCTATACGTGATCAGAAGGGGATTTCACAAAGAAAATGGTCAGAACTTAGTGGTGTAGCCCAAAAAACCATTTCTAGATTGGAGAACGGTTTGGATACACCAAGGTTACAAACAGCCCTAAAGCTTGCTTCTGCTTTGGGATATTCTATGAAATTAGTACCCCTTGATGAAGATAAATAAACAAAAAGACCTTCTCTTGATAATGAGATGGTCTTTTTTATTTATACTATTTTACTGAATCCTTTTTATCTTTTGCTCTACCTCTATTGAAGTAGAAGAAGATTGGAAGTGGAATGATGATAAAACCTAAACTTCTAATGACAGTATTTAATGCTTCTTGTTTCGTTCTCTCTTTATTGTCTTCAACGTTGTTATCGTATTCTGCACGAATTTGTTCTTCACTTAAAGTTTGATTCGTATCTTTAAATTGGCTCATTTTCATCTGTTTAAAAGAGTTATAAGTTTCATAGTAAGGGGTAGGACTAATAAGGTCGGATAACCCCATAAATGCCCCAATTCCACCTCCTATCGATAACATAAGAGTTGCAAATAAAACTAGATGAATATATAACTGTCTAAACACGTTTTCTCCACCTTCCTCTTTCCACTTAAGAGCAGCAAGAATAATAAAAGCGATGACTGCAATTGGTAAACCTAATAATAAGAATGGAATAATAATCAATGAACTCCCTCCTTAATTAATTATATTTATCAAGAGTAGAGTAATGCCTTTTTCTAAATAAAAAAGATAGTCATTCCGAGTGATACTTAACTTCATTAAGTATTTTGTGTTTTTACTATACATATGAAAAAATATGATTATATTTAGTATCATAATAAGGCTAATGAGTGCTTTATTCCTTTTTAAAAATAGAGGGTGATCCAATGTTGGTTAAAGATAAAGTTGCTGTTATTACTGGTGGTGCATCAGGTATAGGGAGAGAAACTTCGTTAAAATATGCTCGTGAAGGAGCTAAAGTAGTAGTTGCTGACTTTAACGAAGCTGGTGGTACAGAAACTGTGAAACTAATCAAAAAAGAGGGCGGCGAAGCAGTCTTCTATAAAGTGGATGTTACGAAGTATGATGAAGTTGAGAAGTTAGTTGAATTTACTGTAGATACATATAAAACAATTGATGTAATGTTCAATAATGCTGGTATTGGTGGTGCAGGTGTAGTTAATAATCAAGACTTAGAATTATACCATAAAGTTATAAATGTAAATCAGCACGGTGTAACTTATGGAATTATGGCAGCAAGTAAAAAAATGATTGAACTTGGTGTAAAAGGTGTAATAATTAATACTGCTTCAGTATTTGGATATATGGCCTCTGTTGGTACTTTTGCTTATCACGCTACAAAAGGTGCAGTGGTAATGATGACGAAATCAGCTGCATTAGACTTAGCACCATATGGAATAAGAGTTGTAGCAATTGCTCCAGGTTTTGTTGAAACACCGATTGTAGAAACATATAAGAAAATGGGAATAGAAGATAAACTTAAAGCTCTTCAAATGGGTAAAGAATATATCCAGCCAGAACAGATTGCCGATGTAGTGTGCTTATTAGCAACTAAAGAAGCGAGAATGGTAAACGGTAGTGTTGTAATGGTAGATGATGGTTTTGCATCCTTTAAGTCATACTTAGGTTAAGGTATTAAGAGGTTATGAATTTCATAACCTCTTTTCTGTTGAATAAATAACTAGAAAAATTTTAAATAAAAAAACATAAACCTGTTTATGTTTTTTCCACTTTCAATTTTCATTAAAGTAAAATTGGCTTATAAAACGTATAAAGGAAAAGGGGCTCCTATTATGAAAGCGGTTTTAAAGATTGAATGGATTTTTGAAAGTGAACAAGGTGTAAAAGAAATAGAATGTATGAACATTGAAGAAGCAGAGGAACTAAGAATGCAAATGATTGAAAAAGAGAAAAAAGAAAGTGAAATCAAAATAAAATCAAATGTTAAAGTTCCGCATTTTAATATGATTTCTTTAGCAAGCATTGTTAGAAGTAAAGAGGGAGTATGGGATGAAAGCCCTACATATTATAACTATGTTATAGAAGAAGTAAGTGCATAGGTAGAAGTGTAAAAATCACTAGGGAAAAATTCGCTAGTGATTTTTTATTTGAAATTTTTTAGTGTCCGAAAACGGCATAATTTCAAGGGGTTCAAGATTCTTACAAAACTGTAAGGGAGGAGGTGTAATGCTATAAGTTAATGCGATCAATGAAACAAGTAGCATTTTTATATATACAATGGGGGAATATGATAATGATTAAGAAGGTAATAGGTTTTAGTTTAGCGGCAACATTTGCAGCTGTAGCATTAACAGGGTGTGGACTTCTACCACAAAAATCAAATGGTTTGATACTATATGGTTCGGATCAACAAATTGATAGTCAGATTAAAAAATATAATAAAGATTTAAAAGATAATAATTCATTTAAGATCAAAATATTAGAAGTAAACAAACAAAAGACTCTAGTTATGAGTAAAAATACTGCTGAGGAACTAATTAAAATTGAAGCGCTGCGACAAGTTGAAGGAGAAAATACTAAACCGATAGATAAATTACCCGAGGTAACAAAAGAAAAGGCTATAATGTTCGCTAAAAATGAAATGAAAGATTTTAAGGTTGATGGAAAAAACTATACGATAAAATATGAAGGGAATATTATTATAGGGAATGGTCGTACTTATGTGGATTCGTTCTTAATTATAGATGATAGTGAGTTTGAGAGTATCTCGGGTACTGAGAAAACAATGGGGTTATTAAAATTCAATAAGGATCCTAAAAATGAAACAATAAACGTATCCAAAGAAACTGAAAAGTTCCAAATGGTGACGTTTAAAAAGTAATATGATTTAAAATAAAGACCTAAAGTGATAGGTCTTTATTTTTGATAAAATTTAATGATAAATAGGAATATAATGTTATATTATTAAAGTAATATATAACCTACTAGGAGGAAATGGAATGAAAAAAGGATTATTGGCACTATCAGTTGTATTAGGGGTATCTTTAGTAGGATGTTCTTCAAATGAAGAAGCTAAAGATAAAAAAGAAGTAAAAACAGAAGAAGTAAAAACTAATCAATCGAAGTCAGAAAACAAACAGGCTGAGGCAAGTAAAAAACCAGAAGAAAAGAAAGAAGCAAATACTACTGATAAAGCAGGAGAAGAATTTGAAGTGAAATGGAATGATAATGTTTCCATTGATAATAATACTATCTCTGTAAAAGTAGATACCAACTTAAAAGACGGTACTAAAATCTTGTACGAAGTTCGAAATTCTGGAAATGATAAAGATAGACTTGATGGGCAGTTAGAAGTACAAGGTGGTAAAGTAACTGGACAACTTGATATTAGTCAGTTTAAGCCAGGGAAAGTAACTGCAAAAGTGAGATTCTATCCATTCCAACAAACTAAAGAATTACAGCAAATTTATGGTGGTACTGGTGAGAAAATTAAAGGTGATAAAGTTGTAGAAAAGAGTGTAGGTAAGGTTGTAGCTGTGGATAAGGTTTATAACAAGCGCTAATATGAATAGTAAATAAAGACCTAATAAGTAGGTCTTTATTTTTTTGTATATAAGTGCAGATGTATTGGGAGGTTCTATATAAATAAAGATTATTAATTATCCCATTATAAGAGAATTAGATATAAAATGTGATTAATACTAAGATTGATCTTGTATGAAAGGAAATACAAAAAGGAGATGTAAGAAATATGTTTTATGTTGAATGTTCTTGCGGAGCGAAGAGTAAAATTGAATTATCCGAAGTTATAGGTGAGGGTAGAAAAGGTAAAGAGATTGTTGTAGATGGAGAAGTAGACATTGTTATTGGTGATTATGAATTGTTGAATGTTTATTGTTCAAGCTGTGAAGTGGAATTAAATGATAAAGAAAAAACTTATAAACTGTAAAGAGAAAGGGGCTACGATAGTACGTCCTTTTTAATTTGTGTAGGATTTAAACGATGTGAAATAATTCCCATATATTATTGATATTTTATATGAAATGCATAGATTGTTACTGGAAATGTCTTTTGCTGTGGTAGAAGAAGGTGATGAGTTGCGAACGATTTCCAAAAAAATAGTAGGCGTACTTACTATTTCGCTTACAGCAAGTTTTTTAATGACAAACGCTCTAATGTATTACAGTGTATACGATAAAACGCTTGAAGCAGCAGGTATTGAAGCATATGGTTGTGCAAATATTACGACTGGTCTATTAAATCCAGAAGATGTACAAAAAGTTTTAAAAGGGGATAAAGAAACTGTTGAAAAAGTGGGAGATCAAATTGAGTGGACAGTAAAACATAAAGATATATTTGATGCTCAATACATATTAGATTTAAAAGGAAACATCGTTGCTTCAGATAGTAACTTATTAAAGAGTGGCTCTAAAATTGGTGATAAGCATCCGATTGACCCTGAATTAATTCATCATTTAAAAGATATGAAGCATCCTGTTTTTTCTGAAGTCTATGAATTTAATGGAAAAGAAAAGGTGACAGGATTTGCACCTATATTTAAAGATCAGGATCCAAATAAAGAAGTGATAGCAATAAGTGCTATTGATTTTGACGCTTCTATTGTAACTCAAAGAACATTAGAAACGATTGGTTCATCTGTTTTACTTAGTGCGATTCCATTGTTATTAGTATTAGTTGTTACGGCACTATTTGTAAATAGAATCATAAGACCGATTAGAATTGTTTCTGATAAAGTAAATGAGGTAAGTAAAGGGGATTTATCTAAAGAAAAGCTTTTATTTAAAAACAAAGATGAAATAGGGATGTTAGCTGAAGACTTCAACTCATTGACTGGTAGATTTAAAGATATAATAGGTGATGTTTCATTGAATACCGCTCATTTAGCTGCTACTTCTGAAGAGTTGTATGCTAGTGCTCAGAATATATCTAGTATTTCAGATAAAAATACAAACAGACTAGTCGAAGTTAACGATATGTCTGAAACACAATCGAATCATATGACCGAAATAGCTACAATTATTCATAACCTATCAAATCATATACAAATTATTTCAGAGCAATTGAACACATTTAGTTCAATTTCTAAAAATACTGTAGAAGAGGCGATTGCAGGAGAAGGAGTAATTGAAGAAACAAACTATCAAATGCAAAACATTGTAACGAAAATAGAAACTTTAACACAGACTATGATGTCATTACAGCTAAAGTCTAAGAAGATTGATAAAATAATAGAAGTCATTAGTGCAGGTTCGGAACAAACGAACATTATTTCTATGAATGCTGCGATAGAAGCAAATAAGGCAGGAGAGAGTGGTAAGGGCTTCGCGGTAGTAGCTGGTGAGGTTCGTCGATTAGCAGAAGAATCGTCAAGCTCTACAGGAATGATAAGGGAATTGCTAAATGAAATTCAAAAAGAAATAAATGAAGCGTTAAATGAAAGTAAAGAGGGGAATAAGGAAGCTAATGAGGGGATGTCTAAAGTAAAAGAAGCTGGGGAATCGTTTAATCAAATCTCCACTCGTATTAAAATGGTAAGCCAAGAAATTACTACTGCTTCTGAATCGGTAGAATCTGTATCGAGTGAAATAGAAGAGATTATAGAGAAAATGGATCATATAGTGAAGCTTCTTGATGATACAACTAAAAATATTTATGAAACATCTACAGCTATAAATGATCAAAATAGTTCATTTAAAGAAATAGTTGATGTAACGAATAGTATTTCAAAAACATCAGAACAATTAAAAGAGATAATAGGGTATTTCAAAATATAATAGAAAAAGACTAATCGATTTAATGATTAGTCTTTTTTACTTTAACAAGCCAAGCAAAATTGCCATCCTCTTATAACTTCTTGAGTATATTCAATTAAGACTTCGATTGACTTTAAATTGAAGTTTGTAAAGTCGAAAGTATATCCTCTAAATTGAACAAAAGGGTTTTCTGGTGTTGCGTTTTGTAATTCCTGAAGAAATATTTTCATATCACCTGATAAGCCATCGTATCGAAAATGAATTGAATCTATTATTTGAACGTCCTTTTTATTAATAGGTTCTCCTACTGTACCTGGGGGCTGGATATGAAATATTTTAAGAGTGCGTGTAAAACTATCTGCCCCAATTGACATAGTCCCATAACCAAATTTCAAAACTTTGTTTTCAATCATTATTTTGCCTCACTTTTGTTTTTCTATATTATAAGTTGCAAACGTCCTAATTAGGAAAAAATAAATGGAATAATGAATATCGCACCAGTATTGAATTTAATATGAAAGTTCATTAGTACGAAACATTATCTATATAATAAAACTCACTTATTTATGTGAGTTATTTTTCAACTCCAAGTTGTTTTGCAATAATGTTTTGTAACGTGTGATTGTTTGCGGCAAAACTAGATGCACGGGTAACATTATTTTAAGTTGATTTTGGTAGTTTTAATTCTTTGTTTGTACTTGTACTTCTCTTGAGGAATTTCTCTGCATCTTTAACGGCTCTCTCTAAGTTAATTCTACTACTAGGCAATGTAATCATCCTCTCAAAATATGAAATATGTATTAAGTACCTGTTTGTTAGTTTTAGCTACTTTATATAAAATATATATATGGTTAACAAATAATAAAAGATATTTTAGAAAGAAGTACATTGTATATGAATGTATATGCTGAAGCTGTAAAATGTGGTTTTGGTGTAGTGACAATTGAAAAGTTATTGTTTCTTGAACACGTAATGGAGCATATGGTTGAATTAGAATCCTTGTTGAAGTCAAATATCGACAGTGAATGATATATAAGGAAGAGAATTGTGCTAGGTTGTAATACTTATGGTATAAACGAATAAAAACGCGAAGGTATCTGTAGCCTTTGCGTTTTTATTTGCTGAAACATAATATATTTGTGTTTAGTTTGAATTATTGGATTGAACTAATTATCCGTTATTGTTTTTTAAAGTGTTCCACTTATTCACAGATTTCATTAGTGAATTAGATAACTCCTGAAGCTCTCCGTTACTTAAATAGAAAGGTTTTAATGAGAAGAAAGGTTTCCTAAATTTGAACCAATTATCTACACCTGTGTAGTGGTATAAAAAACTATGTTCTAATACATATTTTTGTTCTTTATAAATGAAATAAAAGTAAAAAGTTTTGATTTTCCCGCTGCGATCTCTTTTGAAATCATATAATTCCATTTCAGATAATACCTTTTGAACTCGTGGTAATGTAGTTGTATGAACTTCTTCTTTGAATATGTGAACTAAAGTCATTTTTTTGTACCTCGAATAATAATTATTTTTTTCAATTTTGTATTCTTTCTTTGCGAAAATAAAATACAAACCATTTCAAGGTTTTTATTTTTATGACTTTTATAAAAAACTTTTTATATTTTTACCTTTTTTTATTCGGAAAGATATATAATGAAATAAGTAAAAGAGGAAATTTAATATATGCTTTAGGAGAGAAGAAATATGGAAACATTAGTAGTTTACACAAAATCTGGATGCGCTTCTTCAAGGAAGGCAGTAAAGTTTTTAGATGAAAATAACATACCATATAAAAGAGTTAGATTAGGGAAAGAATGTACAATGAGTACAACGCACTTAAATGAATTGATTAGGAAATCACCTACTGGTTTTGAAGGGTTAGTTAATCGTAATAAGCTAAAGGATCTGTTAGATTTAAGTGTAAAAGAATGTAAGCAATTCTTAACAGATAATCCTACTTATTTTAAAACACCAATATTAATCGGAAGACATAATTTTTATGTTGGATATAATGACAATTTTATGAGTGTATTCTTCACGAGAGAGCTTAGAAAGCAACAATTAAAAGAATTAATGGCATTAGCTGGTTAATAATATACATATTTAGGCTCTTTGGAAAAGAAGGGTCTTTTAAATAGACTATTGAATGGGATATCACTATAATATTGTGGTGATAATCCTGAAATGGTGGATATAATATTTGGTACCGTATATACAAAATAGGAGTGATGCTTGTGTGCAATAGATCTAAATCATAAGTAGGTAGTAAACGGGTAGCACCGTAATTCTAACCTGCCTACGGGTGAGAAAGGTTGAATAATAATCATTTAGAATTTATTAAGTGGCAAGAACAGCAACAACAACTGGGATATAAAAAGGTTTATGGGGAAAAGGGTACTAAAAAACCGGATGATCCTCAAAAGGAAAAGAAATATGAGCGTGAATTAAAAAGAAAACATTATATCCATTGGTATAAACACGAAAATGCTTGTAGCAAGAAAGTAGTTAAAAAGAGGTTTAGACAAAAATGGAAAAGAGAGCGTGAACAAGGTGAATGGCATACTCCAATTAATAGGGAGTATAGAACATATGGTTATGAAACTTGGTGAAAGAAGAGGTATCCCCTCTTCTTTTTTTGTGCCTAATAAAACTTCAAGTAAAGGATTTATTGAAAATCCTCCAAAAAACTAGAATCCAATTACAATCAGAAAAAAATAAAGGGGGATTTTGATATGTTAATTGTTTACGCATCAAAAACGGGTAAAGTGAGAAGCTTTGTAAATAAATTAGGAATGAGAGCGGTGGAAATAAAAGATGAGGTGATCTTAACAGAACCGTTTGTATTGATTACATATACAATTGGTTTTGGCCAAGTGCCTGATGAGGTTCAAAATTTTCTCGAAGATAACCATATATATTTACGTGGAGTTATATCAAGCGGTAATAGAAATTGGGGAAACAATTTTGGTAAAGCGGCAGATATCATTTCACAAAAGTATAGACTAGCGGACGGAAGTAATATTCCGCTTCTTCATAAATTTGAAATGGCTGGAACAAATAAAGATATTGAAATAGTTCGTAATAGAATTCTTTATGAAATTGCAGCTTAGCTATAAGTAAAAAAAATAGGGTATTTCGGTTAAGGAAATACTCCTTTTTAACGGAAAGTTTTTTACATACAATTACGAATTAAATATATAATATCTACACATTAAGAAAAGGGGATTTCGTAATGAAAAGGAAGAAACTTATCCTATTGGCTGGTGTTTGTTTTTTGATAGGGGTACTTGGAGTGAATTTGGATTTTGTACAAAAATACACTTTTGCTGGAAATAAATATAAAGTAATTAATACTAATGAAAAAGTAGGGACTGGAATAACAGTAATGCCGAACAAATAAAAAAGACTTATTCGAAATGATAAGTCTTTTTATATTTGTTATTCAAATGTAAGAGGATCTCCATTGAAAGGTGCATTGGCAACTTTAATAGATTCTGTTGGACAACCTTCAGCTGCATCCTCTAAATCTTCTTGAAGCTCTGATGGTGCTTCGATAGTTCCAGTATTATCATCTAAAATGTTTTCTGCCATACCTTCATCATCGTAATCAAAAATATCGGGTGCAGCTGCCCCGCAAGCCCCACAAGCTATACAAGTATCTTTATCTACAATAGTAAATGATGCCATCTTTGTAACCTCCTAAAATATATTTGGTTAACAAAGAATTTCCAAAAGAAATGTTTTTTCCTTCCTGCCTCAAATCTAATGTGAGTTCAGAAATGTTTATTGTTTGTTTTTTTCAGAGACTATGTTTTTTTCTGTTTTATTATTTTTTTTCAGTTCTTTAATAAAGAATGATGTTAATGCAATACACATTAATATGTACAAAATATTGAATACCTGCTTAAGAGGGGTAATAGGTAAGAATAATAGACCTAAACTTATAAAATAAGCAGTAAACATTATTTTTGCTGAGGTAGGTAGGTTACGAATTGTTTTTTCTTTGATTCTAATCATAAAAGACTCCTTAATGTTCCTTAATTACTTTATTAATGTAAAACGAGGTCCTATTTTGCCGTTTTGTAGGATTGTTGGCCCAAAGAACTTATCTACAGGTCTAGCCCATATGTTTTCCTCGCCCTCGTCTTTAACGTTTTGGTATATAACAAGGGGGATTTTTGAATCTGTGAATATTAGTCCGGCTCCACCTGATTGTTGCAGTCCGAAATAGTCATAAAGTACAACAGGCTCTAATGTTTCTTCGTGTTTAGCTACTCCAACTTCATTAAGTGCGGTTCCGTGTACAGAGAATTTAATCTCTTTATCTTGTAAAGGGATAGAAATGCCAAAGTAAATGTATTCATCGCCTTTATGGTGTTTGTACATATCGAAATATTTCATTATCGTTTAAGCTCCTCTAAATATTTGTTATTTTAATTTTAGGTTATTTGAAATTTAAAGTGGAAAAAATAATTGTTTTTATATTTATCGTTCAAATATTATATAATAGTAAAAAAGTATATAAGGAGATTGATAGATCTTTTTTTAGTTTTTAAATACATATGATGTTGAATAAAAAAGGAGATTAAAAATGAACTCGATGGATTATTTAAGAATATCCCCGCTTATTAATGACTGTCCGAATTGTGGGAATCGATTTGTAGGCAATGGTGAAGGTACATTGGAAGTTGATGATAATATAATCAAACGTACTTGTAAGTGTGGGTTTAATTTCAGATACGATGTTAATACCGGAGTAAGTAAAAAGAAAATTAAGCAAGTGATTAATGAGGCTATAAAGAGTTGTAACAAAAGCGGTAATAACTGAATTGTATTGAACGGAAGAAAATGAATTATGAAGTTTTGGGAGCTTGCTTATCAATTTCAAGAGGAAGTCTATTACGACTTTGAAAAAGAAGAAGATACGGTGAATCTATCAGAAACGTGCTTCTTACCTACGAAACCTTTAGCAGAAGCATTTATCAAGAAAGAATTGAGTGTAGATGCCTATGTACCTGTAGAAATTGAATTAGAGACACTTCATAAGAATGGGATCTATTCTTATTCTAGGGGTGGAGTAGATCGTTGGGATGAGGAATTAGAATTTTGTTTAAAACAGAGGTGCTGGAATGGGAAAATACGAAAAACCTAGATGTGATTGTGGTCAAACATTAAATTTTAGAGGCTACATATATGCTGCTACAGGGATTACAGCAAAGGGTCATCCTAGTATGAGTGGTCCTCTGCTTATTAAAGGAAGAGAAATAGGTGAGGATTTATTCTGTTTAGGTTGTCAAAAAAGTTATGGTGTAGGCAAAGATGAAAAAGGAAGAATAATAAGAGTTAATTAAGTTAAAACGATATTCAAATGATTTCAAATTAGAAATTTATACGGAAATGAGGAAATGAAATGAATTGGACTAAGGATGTTTCAAGATGGCATACACTAATGGAATTAAAAGAAGATCATAAAGTATTAGGGTTTAAAGGATGGATATTCTTTATATCTGATTTTACAAGGGGCTTAAAGACAGAAGAATTACAATTTGTTATTAACACACCTACGTTTACAGGTATAGGTGTCGGAACAGGAATTGATAGCTATGTTTTAGATGAAGAGGAACTTATGCAACATTTTAATCCTATTAAAAAAACGTTTAAAGAATATGCCAAGGAGTTAGAAGATAACTATTTTAAACAGAAATAAAAGATTTGTAGTAGAAGTGCTATTTAAAAAGATAGTTATTTAATTGAAATTTTCAGGGGAATGGAGTAATTGACATTGGAAATATACTCATTTGTAGTAAAGAGTAGTGGCGCAAATAATATCGGTTGTGATTCCGCTATTCAATTAAATGTTGTAGAAGCTTATAAACATTCAAAGAAGCTTCTATCTGCTTTTATCGATGCGGACGCTGTTGAAATGTTTAGGTATGAGCAAGGCAAATTTGTTTGGGTTGATAACGTTTATAAGGAGGATTTGGATTGAGAAGTACAGAGTTCAAACTGAAAATTGGATGAGTAAGGAATTTGTAGATTTAATAGATGCAACGGTCGAGTACGAGGAAGCAAAAGATCGGATAATGGGTGAGGGAGTGACAGAAGACTCATATGTTGAGTTAGTTAAAAGTGAAGATGATTTTGAAGATTACGAAGTAGTTAAAAGGGCTAATGTTGTAGTTGATTTGGATAAGATGGCCGTATCAACGCCAAGACAAGAAGGATTTGATTGGGATTACTGGGCTAAATGGCAGGATTAAAAAATAAACTTCTTTTCTTAGCTAAGTAATGTATATAAAGGAGCGAAAGTGTGAATGAGGCTGTTATGTATTGAAGATGTTTATATGAATAGTGATCCTGAGTTTGGTGGGGATATTGCAGGAAAAAAAGTTTTCTCAAAAGGTAAAGAATACAAAGGACGACATCATCAACAGACGATGGAAGATCCTTATAAAAGGGTCAAAGTATTACGGGCAAAAAATGATTTAAATGAACAGCATATAATTAAAAGATGTGAAAACAAAATACTTAATTCGTTTTTTGAAAAGCATTTTAAAGAATTAAAAAACTAAACTGAAGCGTTAATTTAAACATTTAGTATTTTATTAGAAGTGTGAGGAAAAAAGTAATGAGATATCTTAGACGCAGACAGGTAGCAAGATTAGGGAAATATCTAAATTTCGATCAAAAGAATTTTACTACGTCCTATATGCGTGATGTTTACATAAGAACTTTTAAATGAAAATATTGCAGTAGGTAATAGTTCTAATTGAATGTGGACGTTTATGAAAAGAATACATAGACAGGGGCTCATAATTTGTATGAGCCTTTTTAGTTATTTTGTGTTAAGGAAGCTGAATAATTAACTGGTATCACTGTAATATATGGTAGGTCTACTGGGTTGATTAATTGAGGATAACGTTTGTGTATATATAAGAGGTAAAAAAATAATTGTTTTTTAGATTCTGCTTCAAAATAGGTTATAATCAGAAAAATTATTTAGGAGAGATGAAAATGAGTGCGATTAAAGTTTCTGATGTAGAAAAAGGAGAGGTTCTATTACAAGAACTAAAAAATGAAGGTTTAGATTATCATTTGGTGTACTTAATAGATTCACATACTAGGGATAATATTATTGGTGATGATAGTGTTGCTGGCTTTGTATTCATTAAGGATGAAGAGGAATACAAGGTTTATAACGCTTATCAAACAGTAGGGCAAGATAGAAATGAGTTTTCAGGACTCGCAATAGATCTAAATTGCGAAGAGAATATAAAATTGATTTTGGAAATTATAAAAGATGAAAACGAATTTGAATGTATTTTCGGTGTAGAGAACTGTAATGACAGAAGTGATGTTGAGAAACTAATAAATAATGTTCAGAACAAATGAAATAGAAGGAGAATAAAAATGGAAATCTTTTTGTTACTTTTAGTATTTTTAACCGCTGCCTGGTTTCTAGCAGGACGAAAGAAGTGGCCGTTCATTATTCTTGTGATGTTTTTAGTTTGTCTTGGAATAAAATTAAGTTAGAATTTTATAGTAGACTTATTTACATCGAAAGAGTAGCTGGAGGTTAAAATGGAGTATAAATTTTTCGTTGTTTTAGGAATTGAAAAGGTAGAAGCAACAATCGATATTCCGGAAGAAGAACTAATGAATATTCCTGAAGAAAACAGAGAGGAATATATTAGAAAAAACTATCTGCTAGATTGGATATTTGATCAAATTGAAAGTGGATTTTATTTAAGAGAATGATAAATAATAAAAAGGCCCATATAAAATATGAGCCTTTTTGAATGCACTAATTCCTCTTAACAAGTCTTAATACGTCCATAAGTGTAGTTTTATGACTATATCTCATTACGCCGTTCTTGTATACGCGACTAGCGAAGATACCTGTAATAAGGATAGTAGTGATTAGAATTCCTATAGAAAGAATGATTTGCATTTGGGTAGCCTCTCCTAAAACTATTCTTGAGAAAGCTACGATAGGAGAGAAGAACGGGAAGTAATTACCGAACATTACTACTGCACTGTTCGGTTCAATCATTGAGCGGATGCCGATTATGAATGCTCCCATTAATACAAGTGTAACAGGGAAAATAACATTTGCAAGATCCTCGATTCGATTAATAACAGAAGAAAGGGCAGCAAATAATAATGCGTATAAGATGTAACCTAGAATGAAGAAGATAATGAAGTACATAAAAGTATTAATATTAAGTACGCTAAGATCTAAAGGCATTCCGAAAAGTTGCATTTGTTCAGATGCCCATCCCAGCTGCTTAGCTATTAAATAACATAAGCCTACGATCCCAATTTGAATTAGCCCATTAACAAGTGATGAGAAAATCTTGGCATACATCATTGTAATTGGCTTAACCTTAGTAATCATTATTTCCATAACTCTAGATGTTTTTTCTGCTGAGATACTCATAGATACTGCTTGGCCAAACATTATAAAGAACATATACATTAAAAAGATAAAGAAGTAGACTAAACCGATTGAATCTTTCTTCTCAAGAGGAGAGTCTTTTACTACTACTTTTGTAAGAAGGGATTTCGCGATTTCAGGTTGTATATGCTTATCCTGTACTGTCTTATTTAAATAGGCTTGTTGTAGCTTATTCTCTAAATGAGAGATTGTTTGAAAGTCCGAGAAGCTTTTATAGAAATATTGAATTGTAGGTGCGCTATTTATATCTTCAATAATAAATAATCCATCAACGCCACCATCTTTAATTTCTTGTTTAGTTTCCGAAATAACTTTCGCGTCTTCAAGTTTGTAAGTAGCAAATGAATTGTCTTTATTAAGTGTCTTTTCATCTATCTGATAGGATGAATTATTTACAACGACAACCTTATCTTTTTTATCGTCTGAATTTAAGAAGTGTGTAAATGCAAAGAATCCTAGAATGATCCCTACTAATATGAGAGTGGAAATAATAAAGTTTTTTGATAGAATACTCTCTTTGAAATGAAAGCCAAATACCGTTTTAAAATGGTTCATTTTACTTCACCCTTTCTACGAAGATTTGATGTAAGGTTGGCTCTAGCAATGAGAAGTTATGGAATTCTACATTTTTATTAGTAAGTTTATTTATGATTTGTAATCCTTCTTTTTCACTAGAAACCTGTATTGTGTAAACGAGTTCTTTTTGTTCAAAAGAGATATTTAGTGCTTTCAATTCTTTGTTAATGGCTTTTTTGGTTTGAATTTTAAGGTTTTTATATCCGTAATCGTCCTTAATTTGTTGTAGTCGTCCAGAAACCATTACCTCGCCATTCTTCATCATTACGACGTTTTGACAGAAAGATTCAATCTGTCCCATTTGATGGCTAGACAGTATAATTGTTTTCTCTTTATTGATGAGCTCCTCGATTACATCGGATAGTAATGTAGCGTTTATTGGATCAAGACCACTGAAAGGCTCATCTAAAATAATTAATTGTGGATCGTGCAGCAGTGTCCCAATTATTTGCACCTTTTGCTGGTTTCCTTTTGAGAGTTCACCGACTAATTTATTGATATAGTCCGTAATTTGAAAGCGTTCTAACCAGTAATCGATTGCAGTATTTATTTCGTGTCTGCTCATTCCTTCTAATTTCCCAAAGTACTTCAGTTGTTCTCCTACTTTAACTTTTGGATATAGTCCTCTCTCTTCAGGTAAATAGCCAATTGAAAGTTCTTTACGGTTTAGAGGTTGATCGTTCCAAAGGATTGTTCCTTCGTCTAGTGGAATAAGATCCATAATAGTTTTTATCGTAGTCGTTTTACCAGCACCGTTTCTGCCTAATAGACCGAGTACTTCACCGGTAGGAAGATGGAAAGATAAATTATTTACTGCGGTATGCTGACCGTATTTTTTTATTAAGTTATTTATGGTTAATGACATAGCTGCCTCCTATTAGTTGGTAATCATTTCTATAAAGTAGATTACCTTTTTATTGAGATTTCCTTTAATGTTATTAGAAATATTTGAAATCACTCCAAATTGTAATGGTTTGTGGTAAAATCCTTAAAATAAATAACTAATTCGATTAGTTGAGGGAGAACATAATAAAGATGGAACGTATTGAATTAACTAATGAAGATTTTTCTAAGATAATTGGCTTAATGGAGGAAATTGATGAAACATCAGTAGAACTAACGGTGAACGAATTACTTATGACTGTCAGTTTAAATGGAGAAACACCAGAAACAGAACTATACATAAAGTCGCAGTATAATGGCGAGTTAGTAATATCACGTATCTTTTTAAAAAATAGAGGGAAAGGATTAGGAACAAAAATTTTTAGACAGTTGAAATCTCTAGCTCTATCCAAAGGATTTAAAAAAATTATCGTTATACAAACATATACTAAAGAAATAAATAGATTGTGTATGAAAGAGGGATATGTGCCTGTAGAGCATATGGGTTTTTATCACGATGGAGAATTTTTAGGTAACTATGAATTAGTGTTATGAAAAATATAAAATATAAAACGTAAAAAGACCTATCTTAAATTTTGTAGGTCTTTTTTTATAGATTTCTAGGCCTTATAAACAGCTGCTTAATTTGAATACATATTAATTAGTTAAGAGTTGTACTGCTTTTTCGTAATGGCTGTTACTAACGGTAAGCATTTTACTAGAAGTATTAAATTTGATCTCTTCTTTTACTAGATTGCTCATTTCTGTAGCCATATCTGTCTCTTTGATTACAGAGTTAGAATTCTTATGTTGAATAGAGCCTTGACTTAAATCCTTTAAACGAGCATCTAAACGGTTCATATATGCACCGTATTCTGAACGCATTTTACTAATATTATTTATTACTGTATCAACTGCATTAATAGCTGACTGATTATCGATTGTAACATCAATCCAATCAATACCTACGGCTGCTGTAGTTAAATCATACATACGAATATCTAGAGTCCCTTTAGCTGTTTCATCAATATGTAGAGAAACGTTATCGTCGATTTTAGAGAATAAATTAATGCCATTAAAGGTAGAGTTGTTTGCTAGATTGTCTATTTGATCTAATAATGATTTCACTTCAGCTTGCATACCTTTTTTATCGTTATTACTGTATGTACTATTTCCCGCTTGAACAGATAGCTCGCGTATTCTTTGATACATATCCTGCATAACTCCAATAGTGCCTTCAGCGACTCCTAAGAATGAAATACCATCTTGTACATTTCTAATCGCTTGATCTTTTCCTCGTGCAGCTGCAACTAGTCGCTCTGATATGCTTAATCCTGCTGCATCATCTGCACCAGTGTTTATTCTGTTCCCTGTAGAAATAGAACGATAAGAGTTATTCATATATTTTTCTGACCTTTGAATTTGGTTACGAATATTAGTACTTATAGATGGATCGAATCTCAAGACTATACACCCCCTGAAAATGGATTTGATACTAATAGAACTTTTAAAAAAGCTCAAACTTTTTTGGTCATTTTATTTCTTCTAGGAAAATATTTGGAATTTTTGTTTATAATTAAGAAAGTAAAATAGTTGTAGTAAGGAGATTAGGTAAATGGAAGAACAAAAGAATAATATAGACGTCGAGAAATTAACTAAATTAACGGCTGAGCAGATATTGACTTTGAGTAACCACGAATTGATTGATACAATTTGGTTAGGGTGGTCCACTGTAGAACACGTAGAGTCTGCTCTTGAAGCATTTCGTGAAAAAGGGTGGAAGCACGGTACATTAGTAGAAACTGCTAACCGCTGTAATATAGCGAATTTGCTAACGGTTATACATAAGAATGGTAAGGTTAATATCCAAAATGTAAAGAGTGAAGAAGAATACTATTGGCGTGTTAGTTTTGTAAAACGAAATGGGAATATTGGTGTGGAAAGTGAAGATAAAGAAATCTGTGATGCATTATGGGATGTAATTTTAAAAAGTAATCTTTTAATTTAAGTCTAAATTAAATAAAAATAATTAATAAAAAGATGGTGTTTTATACACGATCTTTTTTGTTTTTTTCAACTTAATTAGGTGGAATTGTATAATAAGAAAAACACTGAGAGCAGGGACTATATGAATTTTGTTTTTTCTACTAAAGAGATCATCGATAAGATAGTTGAGCAATTTCCCTATCTTGAATATAAGGAATACGACAATATAATACCTACTTCTTTGAAAATTACTATTGAGGAAGATAGAGTAGATATCTCCAAAGGGGAAATAAGGGAAAAGTGTATAAAAGAAATATACGAAATTATTGAATCAGTATTTTTTGAAGTTCATTATGAAAAAGTATCGGGAACACAGCGTGATAGAATCGAACCGTACTTCACGCTTATGGATATGACGGGTGAAGGATTAAGACTCCAGTTGGTGTTAAAATACGGTATCCTTTCTACAAGTAATATGGATTTATTAGTAAGAAACACGTTTGTAAAAGGGGAAAACGCGAAATTATTAAAGAGTTTAGCCTATTTTAAGTATTCGTATTTAGATTTAATTGAATTGGAACTACTATATGCCGGCAAAGAACGAAGAAATGTTAGAAGAATAGATATTAGAAAATTTCTTAGAAGCAGGATAGATGAGTTTGGTGACTTAACAACGGAAGGCCAAGTAGCCTTTAGAAATGAAGTAAATCAAAAGTGTATAGAGATAATTAGTGAAGAGGTAGATAAGTCGATTAGTGAAAAAATAATCGCTAGTTAAATAAAATGTAAATCTTGAAAGGATAGAGGAGAGTGTTAGAAATGGCAAAAGATAATCACGCAATCGATCATTTAATTAATGAGTGTAGAAAAGAATTTCGCGATTATAAACAATACAATGATAGCTTTCTAAAATTGCTGCGTACACAAGCATCGATTACAGATGTTATTGAGTTAATTAATGCTAAGATGGAAGCAGAACAGCAGGGTAAAAGGTTTAAATGGTAAGAAACAAATGAATATGAAATGAAAAAGGCTCGTTTTTATTAATAAAGGGCCTTTTTGAATATTTATTATATGAAAATATAAAGCTTTTTATATTATTTGTGGTAAATCATTAAAACATTTGTTTATAATTACTATAGAAAATTAATAATTTTGTTATAAACCGGAGGAAAGCAACAGAATGTTAGACTATAGAAAATTAAATTCAATTACAAAATACCCATCAATATTGACTTACCATAAAATCATAGGTAAAGGAAGATTACTTGAAGAGCGAGTGGAAACTTCTATATTTGATGCTGAGAGTACCATTAATGTGTATGAAAAAATAAATGGGGAGAACTCAAGAGTAGTTCTTTTAGGTGATGGTTTAAATGTTGATTATTTCATCGGTTCCCGAGAAGAGTTATTGTTGGCAAAGGGAGATAGAATTGGTAATGCAATTGGTAATATTGCCAACCACTTTACACCTGTTGCTGATGAGTTATGTCTTAAGTTAAAGGGGTTTACAGGACTAATTGCGTTGTATTTTGAATCATATGGTGGTAATACACCTCACACGAAAGAATACTCTTCCGACAAAACTCAAAACGGGAGACTGTTTGATGTTTTTGCATTATCCCAAGAAGAGTTGGATTCTTTATTAGAGATGCCGCTATCTAAAATTGCTGGCTGGCGTGATCGTGGAAATCAGCCTTTCTATGATTGTGAAAAACGAATGGAGTTTGCAAATAATAATGAATTACAGGTTGTACCATTATTAACTTCAATTAAGGGTAGAGAGTTACCAGTAGATGTTAAAGGAATGGCGGAATGGTTAGAGCAATTTAGAGAAACAAGAGTTGGTATTAATACTACTGGTCAATCAGAAGGTGTTATTTGTAGAACAAAGAATAGAGAAGTGATAGCTAAAATTAGAATTGAAGAATATGATAGAACATTAAAGAGCACAAAATAAACTAGACCAATTTTTATTGGTCTTTTTTATATTTGTTTGAGGTATGTCTAAAATAATAAACCATTGAAAAAAGGCACTGAGCTCATAAATGAACATTGCCTTTTATAATGAAATGTTGTTAGATGAGTTTTTATACTTACGTCGTTCTCTGTAAAACAAAAAACAAAATGTAAAGAAGAGCATAGAAGAGAGAAGAAAGAAATACCCCATATAACGATTTATTATAATGTCGTAGATAGAGAGAATAAGTAGTAATATTCCTAAGATCAATGTCCAATAAAAATGAATCAGTATATGTTTATCGTTCCGCAAAATAGTCACCACCTATTCTTACTCTTTCTACACATATGTAATAGGTTTGCAAGTATGAGTAGGAAATTTTTGTGTGATTAAATGGATGATACATTTATAATTGTATATAACTAAATGTTATGAGGTGGGGAAATGAGTTTTGTTTCTGTAATAGCAACAAAGGAATATTTATCGGTTATGACTGATGGCCAGGCTCAACAGTATGATGGAGAAATTGTGCAAAAGGATTACATAAAATACAGAATGATTTCAGATAAGTTAATTGTGGCAGCGACTGGTGATGTTGAGATCATTGATAAATTTTACGAAGAATCATTTGCGATGTATGAATTTGGTTTAAACATTAAGCAGATGGCGCTGAAATTGCAGGAATTGATGATTGAGTTTGTTGAATATAATGAAGAAGATCCTTTATTGGGCTATTGTATTAATATGCTAGTTGGCGGTGTCGCTGAAGATGGGGAGTTAGAATACTATATATTAAGTAATAGTTATCAAAGTATGGAGGAGCTAGTAATGTACGACTTTAGAGATGAAGATGCTGGAGACTTTGCTGCATCCTATCTTGTTAGTCCGTACGCGCCTAGTTCGAAGGAGTTGAGTGATACACTTTACTCGGCAGTAAAAAAGAATGGAGATACCTTTCTCGTAAATTATGGGGAAAATATTATTTCCGCACAAAAAGAATTACATAAATATGTAGCTAGTGTTGATAGCACTGTAAACGATATAACATTTTCAAAAGTAATTAATAAAAGGGCTTACCTATAGGGGGAGTCCTTTTTTATTTGTTACTGTTTAACGCATAACTTTATTGGTGTGAATTACCATTAGATAGAATCTGATTTCATTGTTAATCTGTATAAATGATATGTTTTCTACAAAAACATTAAAATATGGATAAAATATAAAAAACGACAAGGTGGTACATAAATGGAAAGTTTCAAAAAAGAACAAGAATTGAGAAAGAAAGCATCATTAGAAACCTTTGGTTGGTATACAGATGTTGCTGAACCTATTGATGTTGAACAAGGAATACTTAATATGCATACAGTTGGTGTAGAGCAGACGTATAAGCATAAAGATTTTCAAATTGTGGTGTATATGCCACCGCATTTAGCACATATCTTTTTCAGTATGTTGGTTGATCGTGTGAAAAACGGAGAAACAATAGAGGTAAACAAGAGATATGATGATATCTTAGAAAATTATGATGTTTATTTTGTAGAGAGAACTGAAAATGGTAGAAATGTATTACGTATGATCCTACCGGACAAAAAAGGGAATTTCCCAGAAGATGAAGGATATGATTCAGCATTTTGCAATCAGTTGCACGAAGAATTGTTGCACTAAAAGTTAATAAAGTATTTTTAAAGGAGAAAGTAAATATGAATTATGATCTAATGGATAATAAAGAAATAGAAAAAGCTTTGAAAATAAAACCGGTGGACAAAAATCGACTCCAATATTTTCACTCATATGAACACGACGATTTAGATAACTGGGAAGAGGTTGAAAAGTTATTAAAAGAACTGAAAGAAATGGGAATAAGTTCTTATCATTGTACCGTTACTGTTCTAGGGTATGAAATAATTATGGATCATTATATTCGTGTGTACTATCGTACGCATATTTCAAACTCCTAGTAGTATTTGTCAAAAGACAGTACTCAATTCACAAATATATACATAGAGCCGCAATCAATTTGATTGGTGGCTTTTTAAAAAAATTAAAAGAAAGAGGGTTAGATTGATGAGCTTTAGATACTAATATTATTGGCTTTTTCTGTTATAATAATATTGGGTTACACAAATGAATAATTATGGGTGCAATGAGGAGAGGGGCCAATGGATATTAACAATACATTTCATTTAGCGGCAGCTAGATTATCTGTTGTAGTAAATGAAAAAGGGGAACGAATAGGCAAAGAGATCGTTCCTGAAAAAGTAATGAAATGGTATAAAGAAACGAACGCGATAACTGATAACTGGTTTCAAAAATTGGTTAATAGAGAAGATGGATTCGGTATTTTTGCTGTGCTTGAGTTTAATCATCCTGGTGTCTTAGACCTTAGAGATAAGGAATGCAATGATTGGGGTACTGTGAATGCAGAAGAAATAATAAAAAACATAGCACAAATTGCACAAAGAATGAAAGAAATAACAAAAGTAAATGATGTTTACGTAGGACGGTCAACGGGTACAAAAGGCCGACACGAAATAGGATTATTCTTCCCCTATGGAATGACACGAGAGCAGCAAGAACAAGTCTTCTTTGATATAAATAAGAATACAGATTACATTTTTCAAATTACAAATGAATAGAAAATGATTGAAAAGGCTTATCGATATTTATAAGTCTTTTTTTATGTATCGATGGTTTAGTTGAAGATGATAAAAATAAATCTTTGATAATTCTGGAAGGTTTTGAGAATATAACCAGCGAATTATAGAGATAATGAAATAAATGGAATTGCAGGTAGTAAAAAGCACCTTTTGATTTTAACAAAATGATATATAATAAAATCTTCATAAAAACATAAATAGGAGTGGTCAATTTGACAATAGATATAGAGGAAAAAAATAGACAAGATCTTAACTCTAATTTTTATACCCCTGAAATTACTGAAATGATGCAGAAAAGAGCTGAAGCTTTAAAAGTTTTATCGCATCCAGATCGCTTGAAAATAGTTAATTTCCTTGCTGTAAGAGGGAAACAGAATGTAACTAGCATACAAACTGTTTTAAATTTGCCTCAATCCACGGTAAGTCAGCATTTAGGAAAATTAAAAAGAAGTAATTTATTAAAAGCGGATAGAAAAGGTTTAGAAATGTATTATTCGATTGAACGCGAGTATATTGAACAGATGATTACAGGTATTTTGTAACAAAAAGCTTTTCTGCGTAATGCAGGAGAGCTTTTTTATTTTCTTTATAAAATAAAAAAGAATCCAATAATCCTCTTTTATAAAAAAGTAAATAAAAAAATATAAAGATTTTATAGAAAAAGATAAAAAAGATGTTATAATATAAAAAAAACAGATGTATATCGTGTTTAAGGAGATATGAACAATGACAAAAACAATTTCATTTGAAACATATGAAGAAAAAGCTGAAATGTTAAAACTAATGGGGCATCCGGTACGCTTAAAAATGTTAAAAGGACTTATTAATGGACCTAAAAATGTATCTACAATTCAAGGTGAGTTAGATTTACCGCAATCTACAATTAGCCAGCATTTAGGGAAATTAAAAAGTGCAAGAATTGTATCCTCGGATAGAAAAGGTTTAGAAATCTTTTATCAAGTAAGTAGTACGGACGTAAAATCATTAGTTGATGTACTTCTATAAAAACATATGCTTTTCTGCAATCGCAGAAAGGCTTTTTCTTTGCCTGTTTTTAAGAAGTATGTTTAAAGGGGAAGTTATTTTTAATGAACAGAAAGAAATCAGATTTATTACATAGTGTTGATGGTATTCATAAGTTGGATGTAAAAGCGCTTAATGACTTCCTAACGGACACGTTAACTACAAACGGGGTAAAAGTATATATTACAAATGGGGTTTATAAACAAGAAATAAAAGATGACTATCAGGATTTTGATGTATTTAATATCTTTCGGATTAGATATATTGAAGAGACGGGTAATTTCCACATATTCTTTAATCGAAGAACCGACATAGCAGACGTGTTACAAACAAATAGAGAATATGCTGCATTAATGGACAGAATTGTGAAGGTTATTGACAGTCTAAATAACGTATTAGAGCTTGTCTGGAAAGAAGATGAAATAAGAACTTATAATGAATGTAAGTGGTATGGTCGTTTCTATCAATTTTTAAGTACTCACTTTGGAGAAGTATTACTATCTTTAGAATTTAACACGTTCTATATCAAAGAGTGTGGTATGGAAATCAAAGTAGTGCCTATTAAGAATAACTCAGGATTAGCACATATTTATTTGGATGACAATGAAATGTACATATCTTTGGATCAATTTGATGAACAGACAATTAATATACTTGAAAAAGACCTATGTGAAAAACAAGTCATTGAACGATTAAATGCAAAAACGTTATCCCACACTTTTGCAACAAATGAAAACGAAAGATCAGAAGTGCGAAAACTATTAGCCGATAGGGTAAAAGATATTTTTTATTATGACTCTAGTGAAGAGTTATTAGAATGTGTTGAAAAGAGTGTAAAAGGTCCTATTTTTGATATTGCTTATACAACTGTAAGAAGGGTAGAAGTAATTAAGAAAGATTATTTCAATTTCCAATTAAAATACTGTAAGTGTGACTATGGATACTTTGTGTTTGATTGGGTAGGAAAGAAAGTATCCCTGTATCATTCAAAAGAAGAGCTGCTGCAACATTGTATAGGGTTTATTAATATGGAGACCTCGGTGAATACTTGGTAAAAAAAACCGCAAAGAATAAATAAGCTTTGCGGTTTTTTATATGCGAAGAAAAATATATATCTTGAATATGGTTCGAAACTTGTTAAAGAAATTTATATTTTTTTCCCTGAATATACTTGAAGTCAGTAGAATATATAAAACATTTAAAGGAGCTAATAACAATGAATAAATGGGCGAAAGAAGATATTATTAAGAAACTTAAGACAAGTTATAAAGTGAATGAGAAAAAAATGAACATATTCGTGGCAGAACTAGCAGAAGTGACTGGATTACATAAATGGATTAAAAATAAAACAGTAATAGTGAAAGAAACAAGTTCGTACCAAGATATAGAATTCTTCGAAACATTCTCTCTAAGATTAATGAAAATCGATGGGGAAGTTCTATTCTTCTTAGAAACGATGGGAAATATGTATAATATGTTAAATAGCAGCAAAGAGTTCCCTGAATATATCAAGGCAGTAGAGAGGTTTATTGAAGGATTTAGTAGTGTTGTCCCTTTAAAATGGAACGATACTGAAGTGGCGAATTTCAAAAGTGTGAAATGGATTGCAAACTTCCATCAAAGACTATTGAGTGAGTACGATGTTATGTTTAATCTAGGAAGAATGACATTCTTTATTAAGGATTGCAATAAAGAAATTAGATTGAAATGGGTTATGGCCAGCGAGCTACAAAATGTGTTTGAAAGTAATGAAGGATTCGTAATTGAATATGAAAATCTTGGAACAGATTCCGTTAAGGATCTGGAGCAGTTGTTAGAGCAAAGCAATATGTTTGAAAAGCTGAAAGTTAAAGCATTAACTGAAGCATTTGGTTCTAATATTGATTATGAGTTAATAAATGAAGAGTTATTCAATGATAGGTTAGGTTATGGAATGTTTAGTGCTAAACCTAGAGTGATGAAGTATATTGAGAAGAGTGTACCAGGTACATTGTTTGAAACTTTATATACTTTAGTTTGTAGAGCTATTTCTGTCCAACAACCATATTATTCATTCAATATAGACTACTACAAGTGTGATGCGGGATACTTTTTCATCGATTTAACTGATAAAAAGGTTATTTTTATGGAAACAGAAGACCAAATGATTGCACATTGTTTAGAATCTATCCAAAAACAGCCGAAGAAGATCTTAGTTCGACAGGTAATAAGAAGTAATAAACATTAAAAGATTTATCCTTGCGATAAGTCTTTTCTTTTTGTTCATCAGCACTATATGCCCCATTTTATTTTCTAATATGCTAAATGGTTTTGGCTCCAGGCTGCTTGTATTACATCTTTTTCACCAATGTCGATTAGAAATAGGTAAAATAAGAAAAATGTTCGATAAGGAGAAATTTGAAATGAAGAGATGGGTTAAGGATGATATGTTTAAAGAATACAAGAGGGGCTATAAGGTAGTACCTAAGAAACTAAACATAATTATGAGTGAAATAGCAAGTGTTACTGGGTTACATAAATGGGTTCAAAATAAAACGGTAGAAGTTGTAGATTCACCTTCGTATCAAGATGTAGATGTTTACGATACATTTTCTATCAGAATGGTCAAAGAAACCGGGGAAACTAGGATTTATTTCAAAACTCTTGGAGAAATGTATAACACATTAAGAAGTAGTGAAGAGTTCCCTGAGTATTTTGCAACTATCAAAAAGTTCATTGCAAAATTTGAAGAGACTGTCGCTTTACGATGGAATGAAAGTGAAATCGCGAAGTGTGAAAGCTATAGTTGGATAGCTGGTTTTCATCAGCGATTACTAAATGAGTTTGATGTGCTATTCAACCTCGAAACACAAACTTTTTATGTAAAAGAAACTGATACTGAAATAAAAATTGAAAGGGTTCTTAATCAAGATTTGCAACAGATTATTGAAGAAGATAATCGTTTTGTTATCAAACAGTACTATATGAAGGAAACTAAGGTGGAACATTTAGAATTGCTGCTAAGAGAAAATGAAGTGTTTGAAAAGTTAAGAAGTAGATTACTCTCTAGTGCTTTTGAAAAGGGGATTAATTATGAAGGAATTAATTATGATTTATTTATTAAAAAAGTAACAAAGGATAAGTCTAAAGCCTTTGTGAATCGAATGATGAAGAATATAGAGAAAAAGATACCAAACGAACTATTTGATATCTTATTTACTTTAGCTAAGAAGGGGATTACTGTAAAACAACCTTTTTACTCTTTTAGGGTCGAATACTATAAATGTGATGCAGGATATCTTTGCATATCGATTGAGGATAAAAAAGTAATATATATGAAATCTGAAGATGAATTAGTAACCTATTGTTTGAATTCTATATATTCACAACATAAACAAATTGTTAACTACGATATAGAGTATTAAGACTTATTAATAATAAGTCTTTTTTATTTATCTAATATATGTGGGAAGCAGCTAATTTTGATATTAAAGCCAAAAAATTTTCATTTGGGTTACAATATCAAAAAATTCAAGGAGTCGATTTATATGTGTACGTGGAATAAAAATGATTTTTATATTACTAATAATGGAGTACAAGAGCTAGATCAGAAAAAACTACTTCAATTTTTGATGGAGACAGTGCGAGAGTCTGGCCTAGGTCGGTGGGTTAGTAACAACGATATAAAAGTAGAAGTGGAAAATGGAGTATTTAGGTATAGTTTTAAAGGATTGTTTAAAATAAGATACTTCACAAAAGAAAACGAGTTTGATTTTCTTTACTTTACTGAATTGAATTTTTTTGATGTTATTGGTTCGTCAAAAGAATACCCGTCATTAGTCGCAAGCTTAGAAAACGTTTTACACAAATTAAACACCATTTTAGAGTTACAGAGATATGAGAACTGTGAAAATGAGCTAGAGAAGTTTGTGTGGATTTCAAGTTTGTATATTAGACTGGCAAAGGAATTTGATCAACTGATTTTTGATGTTCGTAAAAACACTTTCTATGTAGGTGAAGATGGTCTAATTATAGTAATAAAAGATGCATCTGAAGAAGGGAGAAATACGGTTAAGTTCAAAGGTATTCAAATGGAAATACGGTTAAAGAAATTAAATGAAAAATTTAAGGACAAGGTAGATGGTTTAATTTCTCACAATGATTTTAAAGATAAATTAAATGCAAGAATACTATCTAGTACATTCCGTACTGCGGATGAATTTAAAAACGACTTGAGTATGTTGTTTAATGCGAAAACAAGGCATCAATATATTAAAGATGTGGATAATATACTAGAGTACTTGGAAAGGGATTTGTCAGATAGTCTGTTTAGTATCATTTATACGATGGCTGAAAAGACGTTGGTTATTAATAATAGCTATATAAGATTTGATGTAAAATACTATAAATATGATTCAGGCTGTTTTTTGATTGATAGAGATAACAATAGAATCATATATAAAAAGGATGTAGATGGAATACTGAGCCATTGTTTAAAGGTGGTAGAGAGTACTGAATTTAAAGTAACTACTATATAAAAAAATAAAAAGTTCATTGAGAGCAATGAACTTTTTATATTCATTGGAAATGGGTATAATTAAATATATACATATGTATCATCTGTTAGCTATTAGAAATGTAATATCGTGGGTTAAAAAGAGGAAGAGAGGGGTTTACCATACTAAAAAGAGAACCTGTATCTAAAAGTATAGAAGAACAATTAAATTATTTGGCTTTTTCACTAGAAAGTAGAGGGAAGTTGGCGCTGTATGATTTGCATAAATATTCTGAGGATTTTTCCGCTCATTTTCTAAATCAAGTTTACGGATATAACTTGGAAAATTTAAACTTAAAAAAATTTAATGAACCAGGTATGGATTTAGGAGATCAAGATAATAAAATTGCATTTCAGGTTACAACTAATAAAAAATCAAAAAAGATTAATGATACGCTAAAAAAACTAACGGACGAACAAAAAGAAATGTTCAAAAGTTTTATGATTTTCATTATAGGTTATAAACAAAGGAAATATACGATTAATGAAGACTTAGCTGAACAAGTTGGTTTTACTAAGGAAAATATATTAGATATTGCGGACGTAATGCGTCGCATTAATACACTGACTATAGAACAGATGATGGAAATTAATGATTTTCTAAAATCTGAACTTTGTAAAGTATCTTGGTTGTTTGAATGTGGTAAGGGGTTAAGTTTGTTATCAGAAAATCCTACTTTGATATTCCCTAATTGTAAGGCATTGGTGGAGCATTACGAGATTAAATGGGATCCATTAAATATTACTGAAGAACAGGAAAGAGAGATGGAAGAGGGGATAAGAGATCTATTAAATGCTATTATTTCACTCCCGCCACTCACAAGAGAATTTTTTTTGAATTTAGTAATTAAAGCGAAATACAATCGTGATTTTGATGCTATTTGTATTAGTTACGAAAAAATGAAACGATTTGTTCCGATATCTGAACAGGAATACATTGAGGAATTAAATATATTAAAAACTGATAATCTAATAGATTTTGAAGAAGATTATTTAGAAAATTTATTTATAGTTCTTTCAGGATTATGTAGTAAGAACAATGCACTAAATCATATTCTAGAGTTTGTTGATGAAAAAAAAGTAAAATTAGAAGACGTTATACTTAAATTTGATTTATCGGCATTCGCTTTAGAATAGTATATATAAAGGTGGTAAAAGAGTAACTAAGCCACTTTTAAATAGTGGTCGGGTGTTCCGACTATAAAGTAACTTCAATATAAAAAGCTCATTGTTTATAATGAGCTTTTTATATTGAGTAGAAATAGGTATAATTATATATGCATATATAGGTTATCGAAAGTTTGTTTTAGTAATTTTCGAGAAAAAAACAGGAGAAATGAGGGGGTTACTATTATATTACATACAGAGCAATTATCAAAAAGTATAGGACAACAATTAATCTATTTAGCGTACACTCTTGAAATAAGGGGGAAGTTATCGCTATTTGATTTACACAAGTATTGTGAGGATTTTTCTAAGCATCTTCTAAACTTAATGTATGGTTATAACTTGGAAAATTTAAATGAACAAAATTTTAATGAACCTGGAATGGATTTAGGTGACAAAGTTCAAAAAGTTGCTATTCAAGTTACGACAAATAAATCATCAGCAAAAATTAATGAAACGTTAGATAAAATGACTGATGAACAAAAGGAAACGTATGAAAAGTTTATTGTGCTGATTTTAGGGACAAAACAAAAGACCTATACTATTAAGGATGAACTAGCTAGACCGGTAAACTTCACCAAAGACAATATTTTAGACATAACTGACTTATTATTACGCATTAATTCACTAACGGCTAATCAAATGAAAGAAGTTGATGAATTCCTCCAGAGTGAAGTAATAAAAGTCTATCGTGAAATTGACATTGAAGATGGTTCCGGTTTGCTAAAAGAAACTCCAACTTTAAATTTCTCAAATTGTAAGGCGTTGGTGGAGTTTATCAAGGAAGAGTTTAATGCGGACATCAGTGAAAAGGATGCAAGTGAAATAGAAGAGGGGATAAGAACCCTAATGAATGCGCTTATTTCTCTAGCCCCTTCCACTAGAGAGTTTTTTTATGCATTAGTTATTAAGTCGGAACATAGTACGAAGTATGATGCAATGTGTGTTAACTACAATAAAATGAAACGTTCTGTTAATTTGACTGAACAGGTATATAATGAGGAACTTAGGTTATTATATGATGATGATTTAATTAAATGTGACGACGATTTTGATGGCAATATTTCGATAATACTATCGGGATTATGTAAAAATTATTATGCATTAGGTAATATTCTTGATTTTGTTAATGCGAAAAGCATAAATCTAGAAGATGTGCTGGTTAAATGTGATTTATCTGCATTTGCAATAGAATAGAAAACGAGTTCCTAAAAAATTGAAAATAAAAAGGAGTGATTAATAGTTTTAGAATATTACTCCTTTATTGGAGGGAGAAAATGTTAACACAAGGGGATTTAATAGGGAAAATAGTAGATAATTTAGCGCCATTAAGGTATGCGCTGGATATAAGGGGCAAACAAGGACTCTTTGATCTAAATACATATTGTGAAAACTTTGTAAGAGACTTAATGAATATTATCTATGGATATAGCTTGGTGAATTTAAATGGGGAGCATTTAAATGAACCGGGATTGGATTTAGGGGATGAATATAATCGTATAGGGGTACAAGTTACAACAGTAAAGACTACAGATAAGATAAATCATACGTTAGAAAAAATAACAGTGGTTCAGAAAAATAAATATGATAAATTTCTTATTGTAATACTAGGCCAGAAACAAAAATCCTACCGCTCTATAAATGGACAACTAGCGGATAAATTAAGGTTTACCGAAAAAGATATACTTGATTTAGATGATTTAGTAAGGGATATTGTACCGCTGCCAGTTGATAAAATTAAAGAAGTATACGACTATCTTGAAAAGTCTTTAATAAAAGTATACGGTGAGCTCGGTTTTGATTCTACACCTACAGGTAAGAATGTATCAATATTACCGAGTGTAGAAAGAGTTTCAGATACTGCCTTTATTAATTGTAATAAAATTGCTTTGGTGTATAAGGAGAAAGAAGGCAAGGAAATGGATCCGAATGATATGAGAGATATTAATGAGGCCAGTAGGGAGCTTTTTGAAGTTCTGAAAAGACTACCGCGTATTACAAGAGAGTTCTATTATACGGTTGCGGGTTGGTCTAAATACAATCATACTATGAGTACTTATTATGTAAGGAATGAAACTATTAAAAGAGTGATTAAAATTCCTGAGGAAACATATTATGAGGAGATTAGTTTATTAGAGGAGGCAGGTATCCTTAGTTATGAAGTGTTAGAAGATTATCATAGTGAACTAGCTCTTGATGGATATTCTACAGAAGCAGGCTGTTTGCATTATATAATAGAAGCTGCTAAGCATTTGAAATTACCTTTGGAAGAAATACTAGTGGATTTAAAGTTCGTGTTACTCGCAACTGATGTAAAATTATAGATAGAGCCTGTAATTTAACGGGCTCTTTTTGTTTTTTTGTTTTATATCTTGTTCTACGATGTATAATCCTAAAAAACGAGGGAGTAGTGTAGTTATGGAACAAAAATATATTGTTCAATTAAACAAGAAAATTCTGGAGTTTGATTTAACGCTTATGAATAAAGATGTTGTTACTAAAGATATAAATAGTGTAAACGACCTTTTAATAACTAAAGAAAAGATGGAGCTTTGGAGAAGTGAGATGCAGCCAGGGGCCGTTGTTATATGTGCAAAAGGGGATAGGTATCTAATAGTTCATCAAAAGACAAACGAACAACGAGAAGGGGATGAAAACTATTTCATTGTTAACTTACATAATGGTGAATCTACTTTAGATCGTAACTCACATAAAAATATGGAATCTCTATTAGAATATCTTATTCTTGACTTTAATAATCCGATTGTTAAAGTGAGTCCGAAAAATGTAGCAGCAATAGCCTTTGCGGCAGTGATCTAAAAAATATAAAAAACAAAAAGACTTATATTAAACTATAAGTCTTTTTTCTTATGAGATTTTTCAGCTATTTTCTAAAAAAATCAGATAAATGAGTAGAATCTTTTCAGAGGAGGTGAAACTCTTTTACATCTTTAAGAATTAATGCGTACATCAAAGAAAAATCAAAAGGAGCTGTTGCTAGTGTTTACAAAGTGCATTAAATTTATTAAAGAACACGGTGTTAACCTGTTAATTGCAGGTCTGTTTTTAGTTGTAACGTACTATGGTTATAATTGTTACCAAGAACTTACTACACAAAAGTTACAATTTAAAAATGAATTTGCAAAATTATTCTTTACACCATTTTCTCTTGCAGCATTAAAGGCCTTGGCATTATTAATGTTTTTTATTTTTGTTTCAATGTTGATTCCAAGTGCGTTCAAAAGTTTAAAGAAATTTAAATTTTTCCAGTTTGAAGTCGAATTAGAAGCGAAAGAAAAAGCGATTTATGACAAAGCTAAAGACGCAGTAGATAGTGTATTCTTTTTATCTGAAGTGCTTAACGAAGATGTTAAAAATGAAGTCTTAACATCTATTAGCAAAGACGATGGATATGAGAAGGTTCTTGAAATGCTATTTGAAGAATTACATATCTATTTAAAAGAACATACGAAACTCAATATTCCTATTCAAATTCTAAAAGGCGATGAAGTTGTTGGTCTAGAAGAAGGTCCATTGAAAGATATGGCAGAAACTTCTTTAGAGACCGGTAAAGCTTCAATAGAGAATGCTGGTATAGTGTTCAAACCGAATTATATGGTTTACTCTTTAGAATTCGAGGGAGAAGTTTATGCTGTTGTAATGAAAAGCCGAAACCGTAAATTTTCAGCATATGAAGGAAATATGGTTAAAGGTATTACAGAGGCAGGAAAAACTTATTTTGAGATGAATCGATTATGTATCCTTGTTAATGAACTATCTTAATACATAAGTATAGAATCATAACATAGAAGATAATTGTGAAGTAAAAGGACGAGGATTGAGAGCGGGAGTGTGTCTAAAATGAGGCTAGCAGGTAATGGATTAGGTAAAGGTCAGGATATGCAGTGGAAGGATAAATATATTCAAAAGGCAAAGCAAATTGCTAGTAGTGCCTATCAAAAAAATGAACACAAATCAGGTATCATTAGTGCTAAAAAACAAGCAATGTCTAATAATGAACTGTTTTTGGAAGATATAAAAGATATCTTAACGTCTAATTAAATTTTAAAAACCTCTAAATTATATTTAGAGGTTTTTTCTTTTTTCTTTTTGCTTATTAAAATATCTTTGCATCTCCGGACTGTTAGGGAAAATTTCATCAGCTTTATATGATAAAAAGTCTACTGGTTTAATTCGTGGTCTTGGTTTGAGTTCCGTTTCACCACGCATTACCTTTAGTACGTCTTGAACTGATTTAGGTAGTTGATTAAATTCTATTTTAGACATATCACAATCACCTCGCATTTTAGTAAAAATGAATAAAAAGATTCTAAATTAATAAGCATCTTTTTTCTTTTTTTGCTTAATAAAGTAGTCTTGCATTTCTGGATTGTTAGGAAAAATTTATTGGGCTGGATAGGACCAAATAACTTTTCTTTTATATGGTTTTCTTGATGGTATGGGTGTTTCGCCACGCATTATTTTATTTTATGTTGTATGAAGTCTGGTAATTCGTTGAAGTGTATTCTGCTCATAACTAAATCACATCTCTATAAAAAATCGTTTCGAGAAAATAATGGGAGACTTAATTTCAATATAAATTATGTCCCTATATTCTCATTATATGTAATTAACAAAAAATATCCATATATTTATTCCATCGGATACCGATTATTCAGGAAATTTATACGTGTAATTTCTTCACAAATTATTAAAAAAGGATATAAAGAAGAAATGGAGGTGAAGGAATTGAAATTATATCGTTCCAAAACAAATAAAATGTTAGCTGGTGTGTTAGGTGGATTTGCTAATGCGTTTAATGTTGATGCTACTATTTTACGCTTGGTATATGCTGCACTAACAATATTTTTAGGTATTTTCCCGTTATTCATTTTATATATCCTTGCGGCTATTATAATTCCAATAGAACCTGATGAAGTGGATCAATTGGAAGAGGAAGAAAAAGAGAAAGTGAAATAAGACTTGTTTTATACAAGTCTTATTTCTTTTTATACAAGTTTTTTACGATGTGAATTTGATAAGAGTTAAGCTATCAAATATAAGTGAAATAACTCTTAAAAAGGAGATACATATGCAAGTAAGTATGCAAAGTTTGTTTAAAGATAAAGATGAATTGTTCACGGGAATTAAAAAATTGGTCCGGAGCTCAGGATTAACTAAATGGGTAGAAGGTAAATCCTGTTTTGTAATATTTGAGGATGATGGCTGTGTGAAGTACAGTTTATATGGAATGGGACAACTTTCAATTTATATGAATCGGGATATGAACGAGTTCGATATTTTTGAGTTCGAAAATATCTTTTGTATAATCGGATCCATTGAGGAACTCTCTGAATACGTTGCAGCATTAACAAGATTCATAAAGTTATTTACCACAGATTATAATGTTAGGATAAAGAAAGAGTCAGAAGAAAGGATTGAAGAGTATAAATGGTTTTCAGATTTTTATCTCATTCTGAGAGGGAAGTTTGGGAAAGTTTTATTTTCGTATATAGATTTAACTTTTTATATTGTGGAATGCTCTACGTCAATAATTATTAAGAAACCAATGTACTATGGTGCTGAATTAGTAAGAGAATTTGATCAGTTCACAATTATTATGGATATCAAAGGGTTTAGAGAAAAAGACGTAAGGGATCTAATTAAAGAAATTAACCAAAAAGAAATTTTTGAAAAATTAAATACCAAGTCTCTTCAAAGAGCTTTTAGTGCTGATAAAGGGGAAGAAGAATGGTTGTTAAGTAGATTAATTTTCAATACCTTTAAAAATGATAGGGGGATGACAAATAAGAAAGTGATAGATATGTTCAAGGAACATTTTGAAGAACCGGCATTTGATATATTGTATACATCTGTACCACTTAATTTTGTGGTAAAAAATGATTTGTTTAACTTTAAGGTAAGATGCTATAGATCAGACTATGGTTGCTATATGGTGGATGTAGAAGCCGCAAAAATCACTTTGAAGGGAACTTTAAGTGATATAAAACAGAAAATAGTTAATTCAGTATCACAATCAGAATTTAAAGTAGTAAAAGCGTAATACTTAATATATTTTTAATGAAATATAAAAAACTGTTGCAAAACATAAATGAGTTGTGTAAAATACAGAAAGTAAAGAATAACATTCAAACAGAACGTATGTTTCAACCTTTTCATTTGCGCATTGTAGTCTAATGTAAAATCTTATTCCCCAGAACAGATAAGATTTTAAGTTAGAATCACTACAATGCGTTTTCCCGTTTATAAGGGGGGAATAGGGGATAAGGCTTAATAAGTTACAGAATTCTATCTCCGAGGAAGATAGTATAAGTGAAAAAGATATTTATAGTAATTTGGTTTATTTGTAAAGTTAAAAACCATAAATAAAAAACGGGTAAAAATATAAAAAGTTTTATTTATATATTGCAATTTTTGTTTCATTTTGATATATTACTTGTATGAGCTGATTAGCTCGCTAGTTAGCTGTTCCAAGATAGCTGGTCGGTTTTGAGAGCACGTCATAGTATTGCTATGCTCTAAGATGTTTGTTAATTACTCAACGTTAAAGACTCCCAACTTTAATATCGTATGTTTTGTGTTTTCTTGATATGCAAACGTCATAAAAAAAGAAGCCCCTTATTAGGAGCTTCTTTTTTTATTTATTGTACAATTAAAATAAAGCCTTTTATGTTTTAATGTTGAAAAAACCTCATAGTTTTGATATATTATATTCGAAGCTTAATAGTGTTTGTATCGGAGGTTTAAATAAATAATGATTCAAAGAGTTCTGGCGCAAAAAGAATTTAGAATCAATTTGTTTAAATTTCTGTATAAATATTACTTCGCGGTTCGTGTAGAGATCAGACTAGTATCATCCGGCATAACTTTTTTCCCGAAACATCCTATATATATAACGGTATAAAAAACTAACGTAGCTACGTTAGTTTTTTATTTGATTTTAGGAAACAAAATATAAAAGGCTATATGTTTTTTTATTGATAATTAAGTGCTCGTCTGATATATTAAATATACGAGTTCTTTACCATCATTATACGACGACAACTTGGCATCTCTCCTATGTAAGAAGAACGATGTTATCTGCGATGAATAGCATATTGGTTAAGTTGTTAGGTGTAGTACAATTCCATTATTTTTATTGACGAGTTTTGGCATAGGGACGTTGAGTTCCTCTTTTACTAAAGTGTTTAACGTGCTAGAAAAAGGTTGTGATCACAGTTGTGATTGCAACCTTTTTTTGTGTTTGTAAATAGTTGAAAATATAAATAGTAATATATTTTTATATTGAAACAAATGTTCTGGTCTGATATAATCGTAGATGAGCTTAAACGAATAATCTTATGTGGAATCAATAACCCTCCCTGGGGTTAAGAGTACATAGAATACACATATTTTATTGATTCTACATAAAAGAGTTTTCTAATTAATGCTTAAGTGCTGTTGTCCAACATAGTTCAATCTCAAGTGTTGTTGAGCTTGAATATTTCTTCTTTTAATATCTTATTTACATACAAAAAACGTGAGTATCTGTGAAGATCATCGGAGTATTAAGGTATTTTTGAAAAAGCTATCGTCGTCAATGCGGTAGCTTTTTGTATATATTGATTTAAGTAATGGCGATTATATTATCGGTTTAAAATCAAAAAAATATAAAAGGTTTTATTTTTATATTGAAATTATTTTTGTGTTTTGATATACTTTCGGTAAAGCTTCGAAAAAAGAGTTAAAGATGATTCTCTATATTTTCCCTACCGAATAAGATGTTCCGTTTTAATTTGATTTTGAGGCTATCTACTTACAGTAATTCGATCCTTCAAATTATGTATACAGGTAGGATAATCCATCGACATCTAGTTTAACAGCAATTGATCTATGCGTCGAAATTCCCATAAACAAAAGACCTGTCGTTTCCGCGGCAGGTCTTTTGTTTATAAAAAACATATAAAATATAAAACGTAATATGTTTTCGGTTGATTATGTTTTTTAAAAGTGCTATATTGGTTGTAGAGTTTTGGTAAGACTTAACTAAGGCGGTTACCCTTAATCTGTATAAGATGACACCATACTCCGTCTTAGTTAAGTTAGTAACTTTAAACTATTACAAGTGATCTGACACAATACTTCTTTATCAATCTGAGTATCATTTCAAAAAGGTCTTTCGTTTGCAGCGGAAGGCCTTTTTGATTGTCCATAAAAAGGGAGAGTCATTATGAAAACGGAAAAGAATGAATTGGTAATGCATAGAGAGATAAGATTACGTTTAACTACATTGATATCCGGTTTAATAAAAGTAAACGAGCTAGATAAATGGATTAGAAGAGTTGATATCCAATTGGTGGATCATAAAAGTGGTACTAGTGATTTTTCGTTCAACGATCTAATTACTATACGTTATCATCACATACACGGAACAATTAAACTTCGAGTTAATCCTCTGAAATACTTTTACAGGTTTGTAACGGATACTAAAGAGTTCCCTATGTTTATGGAGAGATTTAAAGTCTTTATAGATGATCTTAAAACGGACCTTCGCGCGGATTTATCAACTGAAATGGAACTTCGTTTATCTAAACAAGTTTTAATTACTAGTGTCTATAAACGTCTTTTCGCGGAATATAGTAAAGTATTATTCTCTTTCTTAAGGGGGAGAGTACTTGTAGAGGATTGTTTAACAGAAGTTTATATTCAGAGTGATGTCGTAACCAAGTCTTTGTCTTTTGCTTTGTTTGATGGTGATAATCTACTTCGCAAGATACGAATTAAGAACCATAATAAGCCGGATAAGGAAATACAGGATATAGTTGATTTTCTACAAGGATGCTTGATATCGTCACCATTTAGGGCTGGCCAAAGTCTTGATGAGAAAAGTAGGGCTATGGATCTTATTACACAAAGAATGAATCCTGGGTATACAGCTGCACCGAAATTTATTTATTCGATGTTTAAAAATGCAGAAATCGATATGATCGTTGACGTACTATATACATCTGTGTATCAAACAAATAACTTTCGGTTTGGTGAGGCTTCTATATCATTAGGTTACTATAAATGCGAACAAGGATACTATATTTTAGATTTTGATACTGAGTCGGTTGTAATGCGGCCATACTTGAAAGCATTAATAGAATATGTTTTAAGTCTTTGGGATGCAGAAGATTTTGAAATTTAGTGTTCAGAATGATAAGTACCAATATAAAAAAAGAAAAAGACTTATCTTTTTGATAGCAAGTCTTTCTCTTTTTTATATGTAAGATCGAGGTTAATGATAAACCTACAGATATCTTCTATATGTTTTTGATCGTTATACATACCAAATTGGACTAATCCATTTGTATAATACTTGACCATTTTGGCTTTACTCTCTTTTCGGAACAGAACCTTGAAACCAAAGAAACTATCTAATGTTAATTCTATAATTTTATCGTGTTTTAATTCTTTATGTATAAACTTTTCTATAAAACTTGTAGTTGCATCATTTTGTTCAATTGGGTGCTTAATAATCTCATATGTAAACTCTGGAAAACATTCTTTGATCCGCAGCATTGCCTGTAGAGCAATTGAAGGGGATACAGTGAATAGAATGACATAATCGTCCAGAAGAAAGAAGTCTACCGCATAGTCCGCTATTCTACGGCCATCAGCAGGTAGTAAGTGAGTATTATTAACAACTGAAACAAAACCTTTGTTTTTATTTGTGTTATCGAAATGTAGAACCAGTAAGTGATTATAATCTTTACATTCAAAATATATATCTTGCTTAGTCATTTGGTGGGCAACTGTGGAAAGATTTGATTTTACAATAATAGCATTAGAGTACAAATGGTAGTTCATTGGCGTCACCTCTTTTTTATATATTTTACATTATAATATTTTTGTAGATAAAATATATAAAAATTTTTTAATGATATTATTTTATACAAGGTAGTAAGGAGATAGAAAACCTTGTATAATGACTATCTATTGAATTATTTACTAGTTTAGAAACACTTTTTAGTATATAGATCAAACATATAAAAGTATGTTAGTATGTAAAAAACATAAAAAGGAATGGTAAGAATGATTTTATGGCAAATGGTATCTTTAGAAATGATATATATGGCAGACCAAAAGAAATTAGAGATCACAGAAAATCAAATTCGTGAGCAATTAAGGGAACAATTACATATAACTGACGAAAAAATAGATTACGCTTATTCATTATATGACTTCGCAAAGCAGACGTTTGCAAAGGAACAGTTCGATAAAATGGGAGAGCTATTTGAATTGAACGAAAAAGGTAAAGAGTATATGAGACAAGAAGATTATGATAATGGAATGGGAATATTGGGTGAAGTTCTATGGGAAATGGGAGAACTATTTGGAACTAATATACCTGATCCGGAATCGTTAAACTAATCTAATAAGGTAACAGTGATAAAAAGCTTATAGTTAATAAGCTTTTTTGTTTTATCTAGAAGATTTTCCGGTGCAGTAAGTTATGGATAGAAAGAATAAAAGGATAGAATGCTACGTATGAAAAATACATAAAAATATAAAAAGTATCATATTTTTATGTTGCAATTTTTGAATGAAAATGATATATTATTACCACTGAGGCATTCGAGTTGATTTATAGATTGTCTATTTCCCAAAAGTTATCTACCTTTGTTGTAAAATCGTTCATAATTGCGACGGATAAGATCTTAATCTGAAAGTGTTCAGCAAAAACCACCTTGTTTGATAGTCAAGGTGGTTTTTGCGTTTAAAAATAATGAAAGATGTAAATAGGTGAGTATTTTGAAGAATAATATTAGTGCAATGATAAGTTTGTTAGATGAAAATAAAGATGTATTAGATGGAGTTAACATTAACAAGATAAAAAACTATGTGAATTTAATTAGTATTGTGGATGAGCTTAATGAAATTAAAGAACGTTTATTTGAAGAGCTAACTGCGGATGAGAAATACACTATTGATACGATGATGGAAAATGTAATGCGTACCGACAGTGTTGTAATGCCAAAGTATTTAAAGGTTCGTGATGTTGCGGAAATACTGGATCGACCGACACAAGAAGTTAGAAAAGAATGTGTTGAAGGAAAACTGAAATGCTTAGAAAGGCAAGAAGGGTCACATATGTGGTTAATTGAGACTAGTCAATTTATCGGACATCCGAACTTAAATAAAGTTCTTGAAAAAAAGGAAGAAAACAGAAAGAATTCCCTTAAATTTGTGAAATCAATGATTCAATTAATAAATGGATAACAGGTATGTTTTTCCTTTATTTTAAATTAGAATAAAAAAATAAATAAAGTTTCATATAAACTATTGAAAAACATAAAAAAGGTTGTTATATTTATCTCAAGGATTTTATAAAAAGTTATTTAAGTATTGCAATGGACATTATACAAGTAATCTTAAAAGGTTGCTTGAAATGGAAGGCTACTTAAGACTTTTTCCATTTTAATCTTGATTCTCTTGTCATCAGTGTTTTGCATTATAACGCTAAGAATAAGAAGGCCTCGTCTATTCAAGATGTCGCCTTTTTGTTTTGTTCTATTTTTAATTGTCCTTGGGAGGGTACTCAGATGGTATACGTATTTATTGTTTCAGTTATTGTGTTTATGGTTGCATTTTGTGGATCAATTGTAGAGGCTGTACTATTAGATTATAAGAAGAAAACGAAAGCTAGTATGTTCTTTAAGGTATTTTGTTCTCTAGCAGTAGTTAGTTTCTGTAGCTCGGCTCTTTCTTTATTTTCAGTTGCAGTGCAATATTAATAGAGAAATCTATTAATGAAATTTAATAGTATCTAAAAGCTTATCTTAATTGGTGGGCTTTTTTATTTTAAAAAAATAATAAAAGGGTAGACTTTTAAAAAATATAATATATAATAAAGATATCAATTAACAGTTGTGTAATTGTTAATTAAAAAGAAGGAAAATAAAAAAAGAAAATCAACTTATAAAATGTAGGAGGGAAATAAGTGTCAAATAACGAAGCGTTACAACAATATGATGTGAAAAAATATCGAACTCCTGATGGGTATACATCAGATATAGCTGTATTTACTATCCATACAGATCGAACAGAACAACATAAGCCTCCTGTTATGTCTCTTATGTTGATGTTAATAAAACGTGCAGAATTAAATCAAGAAGGTAAGAAGAATATAGAAGCAGGTAAATGGGCTTTACCGGGTGGATTCGTTGATGAAAAAGAATCTGCGCTTGAAGCTGCTGTAAGAGAATTAGAAGAAGAAACTAGTGTGAATGGTGTTCATATTAAACAATACGGGGTTTATGATAAACCTGGAAGAGATCCTCGTGGTTGGATCATATCGAATGCTCATTATGCAATTGTTCCTGATAGTTATTTACATAAACGTAAAGCGAATGATGATGCAGCTGAAGTAGAATTGTTTTCTATAGATGAAGTTTTTAATCTAGATTTAGCGTTTGATCACGAACAAATTATTCGTGATGCGATTAATCAAATAACAATAGACCTATTGCAAACAACGATTGCTAAGTTGTTTTTACCGGAAAAATTCACATACTCCGAATTACAAGCTCTACTATTGACGGTAACAGATCACCCAGCGATTAAACAAAAAGAACAATTCGCTAGAAAAATAAAAACATTGCCGTTTATTGCTGAGGTTCCTGGTGAAAAAACTTCAAGAACGTCAAAACAACCGGCTCAACTATATCAATACGTGGAATACGGTGTATTCAATTCAATATATATAGCTAGATATTAATTTTTTTAGCGATAACAATTAACAGTTATGTAACTGTTAATTAACATTATTAAATTATAGGGGGAATTACAATGAAGAAAGCATTGATTAATATTGATTATACTAATGATTTTGTAGCGAAAGAGGGGGCTTTGACTTGCGGAGAACCAGCCCAAAAGATTGAAGGAGAAGTTGTAAGGATTACAAAAGAGTTTATTGAGAATGGTGACTTTGTGGTTTTTGCTATTGATTTACATAAAGAAAACGATCCTTTCCATCCAGAAACAACTTTATATCCCCCACATAATATAGAGGGGACAGAAGGACGTAAATTGTATGGGGAATTAGATAAGGTATATCAAGAAAATAAAAACAAAGAAAATGTATATTGGATGGACAAGACAAGATACAGCGCTTTTGTAGGAACAGACTTAGAATTAAAATTGAGAGAACGTGGAATTGAAGAGGTGCATCTTGTGGGCTGTGCCACGGACATTTGCGTCCTCCACGCCTCAGTATCCGCTTATTCACTGGGCTATAAGATTGTAGTTCACGAAAAAGCGGTTGCTAGTTTTAATCCCGATGGTCACAAATGGGCTTTGGGGCATTTTAAAAATTGTCTTGGAGCAGAAGTTAGATAACAGATCGTATAAAAATAATCATTTTGAAATAACATTTATTTGAAAACAACTGGAGGTACTAACAATGAATAAAAACTACGTAGATGATAGCTTAACTTTACATACAGATTTATACCAAATCAATATGGCTGAGACATACTGGGAAGACAATATGCATAATCGAAAAGCTGTGTTTGAATTATTCTTCAGAAAGTTACCGTTCGGAAATGGATATGCAGTATTCGCTGGATTAGAAAGACTGGTAGAGTACTTAAAGAATTTTAGATTTACAGAAACAGATATTGAGTATTTACGTAATGAACTAGGTTATAAAGAAGACTTTCTTGAGTATTTAAAAGGGATTCGTTTTACGGGTACAGTTAGATCTATGGTAGAAGGAGAATTAGTATTCGGAAATGAACCGATTATCCGTATAGAAGCACCTTTAGGCGAAGGGCAATTGATTGAAACTGCTTTGCTCAACATTGTGAATTACCAAACATTGATTGCAACCAAGGCTTCTCGTATTAAACAGGTATTAGGCGATGAAACTGCAATGGAGTTTGGTACACGTCGCGCGCAAGAAATGGATGCTGCTATTTGGGGAACAAGAGCTGCATATATTGGTGGATTTGAAGCTACATCAAATGTAAGAGCAGGTAAGATGTTTGGTATACCAGTAGCTGGAACGCACGCACACGCGTTAGTACAAGCTTATCGTGATGAGTATACTGCATTTCATAAATATGCTCGTCGTCATAAAGATTGTGTATTTTTAGTAGATACATACGATACTTTAAAATCAGGTATTCCAACAGCAATTCAAGTAGCGAAGGAACTAGGAGATCAGATTAACTTTAAGGGAATACGTTTAGATAGTGGTGACTTAGCATATCTTTCTAAAGCAGCGAGAATGATGTTAGACGAAGCAGGATTTACTGAAACTAAAATCATAGCATCAAATGATTTAGATGAAAAAACAATTGTAAATTTAAAATCTCAAGGAGCTAAGATCGATACTTGGGGAATAGGTACAAAATTAATTACTGCTTATGATCAACCTGCGTTAGGTGCGGTGTATAAATTAGTTTCTATTGAAGATGAGAACGGTAAGATGGTAGATACAATTAAAATAAGTGCAAATCCTGAAAAAGTAACTACACCAGGACTAAAGAAAGTGTATAGAATCTTTAATACTCTAAATTGGAAATCAGAAGGTGATTATATTGCTATGGATTCTGAAAATCCTCAAGATGATGACCGATTAAAAATGTTCCATCCTGTGCATACATATATCAGTAAATTTGTAACAAACTTTGAAGCAAGAGATTTACATTGCGAAATCTTTAGAGATGGGGAATTGGTATATGAATTACCTACGTTGCAAGAAATTCAATCTTATACAAAGTTTAGTCTTAGCCGTATCTGGGATGAATATAAACGTACAATGAATCCAGAAGAGTACCCAGTAGATCTAAGTCAGGCTTGTTGGGATAACAAAATGAATCATATTGAAGAAGTGAAAGAAAAAGTACTTGAAAATAGACTTGTTCGACTGTAAACAAACTTTTAATATTTGGAGGCAACTTATTATGAAGAAAATAGGTTTTTATGGTAGCAGCTTTGATCCAATTACAAATGTTCATCTATGGACAGCGAATACAATATCAGACCGTTTTGGGTTGGATAAGGTGATTTTTGGGCCGTGCTCGAATAAAAGAACGGATAAAATAATGCAAACAGAAGATGTACATAGATGGAATATGCTACAACTGGCGATTGCAGGTGAAGAGAAATTTATTGCCGATGATTACGAAATGAAGCGTAATGCGTGGGAGATATCAACTCGTGACACAATGAGACATTACAGAAATAAATATAAAGATGCTGAAGTATTCTTTATTATGGGTGCAGACCTTTTAGTAGATATCGCTGAAGGGAAATGGGATCATACAGAAGAATTAATCGCTGAAAACAGATTCATAATAATGGCACGTAATAATATAAATGTTGCTAACGTGATTGCGACTTCTCCGATATTACGTAACTACGAAAGTTTAGATAAACCGAAGTTCATTAATATAGATAAAGGTTTTCAAATGGAAATTAGCTCAACTTATATTCGTCAAGAATTTGAAAGAGGCGGAGATCCTAAATATCTAATGCCGGCTGAATGTTATGATTATATTAAAGAACACCAATTGTATATGGGGGGTAAATAAGAATGTGCCTTCAAAAGCAAATTATTAATGCATTAAATGTAAAAACAAAAATTGTTCCTGAAGAAGAGATTAGACATAGAATTGATTTCTTAAAAATGTACCTTAAAAAGACAAAGGCAAAAGGATATGTATTAGGTATTAGTGGTGGGCAAGATTCAACATTGGCAGGACGTTTAGCTCAAATCGCGGTAGAGGAGTTAAGAAGAGAAGGGTTATATGCTGAATTTGTAGCTGTACGACTTCCATATGGAGTGCAAAAGGATGAAGATGATGCTCAATTGGCTTTACAATATATTAATCCGGATCGTACGAACACATTTAATATTGATTCAACGGTTGATGCTTTTTCTAAACAATTTGAAGCAGTAATGGGTGAGCGATTAACAGATTTTAATAAAGGAAATGTAAAGGCAAGAGTACGAATGATAACTCAATATGCTATTGGCGGACAGGAAGGTATGTTGGTTGTTGGAACAGATCACGCTGCTGAAGCTGTAACAGGATTCTATACAAAGTATGGTGATGGTGGTGCAGATTTATTGCCTTTATCAGGATTAACAAAGCGACAAGGGAAAGAGTTGCTTAAAGCTTTAGGAGCAGATGAAAGGTTATATCTTAAAACTCCTACAGCTGATTTGTTAGATGAAAAAGCTGGGCAAGCTGATGAAACGGAATTAGGTATAACATATGATGAATTAGACGACTATTTAGAAGGAAAAAAAGTATCTAAGGAAGTAGCTAGGAAAATAGAAAATAGATATTTGCAAAGTGGACATAAAAGAAATCTACCTGCTAGTATGTTTGATGAATGGTGGAGATAGAAATATTATTTGTTGCTATTCTCAAACCAATGACATATAATAAGTGAGCGAAAATATACTAGTCCTGAAAGTACAAGGTAGTTCCCGATGATTTTGTACTATAAAAATTTGTAGATACTTAAAAAGACTTGTCGATTAAAAGACAGGTCTTTTTTTGTTTCTATTGAAAATAATTTTTATAACGAAAGAATAGGGGGAGAAATATGCTAGATGATAAATATCTGGAGAAATCGATTGAACATAGAAGAGCAGAGATAGAAGTATTTCCGTTCTATCAAATGAAGATTATGTCTCTAGAACAGGACTTAACTAAGTTAGAAAACGATCAATTTGATATAGAAGAAATGAGAGAGAGGGCAAAAGGGATAATAAATGATCCTGATTTTGTTATAGCTGTAGCTGATAGTGAATATTTACGTGAAAAACTCTTAAACTGTTATCGTAAAGAACTTTCTGAGTGGGAATCTTGGCTTAAAAGGTTACAAGAATACGATTGATTGATGTGTGATGAGAAAAAACCTGTGAAAAGATATTTTTTCACAGGATTTGTTAGTGTTTAAAGGTTTACATAAGGCTCTGTCCCATTCTTGATTCGGATGTAATTTTTTCTGTGTTTAAATACAATGAAACAAAGAATAACGAATGTAAAAGAAGTAAAATATAAATCGTCTGTGATCACTGAAATGACAAATAAAAGATAGGCAAGAGTAGAGGAAGTTAAAGATACATATTTAGTACCTTTTAGTATGAGATAAAACAGTGGAATGAAGTAGAGGAATATAAAAGGAGAATACCATAAAATAACCCCGGCAGTAGTAGCTACGGCTTTTCCTCCTTTAAACTTTGCGAACACAGGGTAACAATGTCCAATTATGGCGAAGATACCTGGTATTATGGGATGTAGGTCTATTCCTAAAAGAAATGGTAAGGCGGCAGCTAAAGTACCTTTACCTAAATCACCTATTAATACTAGAATCCCAGCCTTTTTCCCTAGAATTCTAAAGGTGTTTGTTGTCCCTAAGTTACCACTTCCGTGATTTCTTATATCAGTTTCATAAAACTTTATTCCAACTATAAGTGCGAAGGGGATTGATCCTAGTATATATGCTATGAATAAAATAAGAATGCTCAATATTGTTCACCTCATTAATTGTTTATATGTGTTTTTTAAATGTTTTAGACAAAGAACGGGCATTTACTTTAATTTGTATACATAATAGTGAATTAGAATAATTCTTAGTCTTAAATAGGAGTACAGATTATCCGAACGGGCTTCAGGTTTGGGATGAAAGTGAGGTTGGGTAGGGAGTAGTCCTTTGACCATAAGATATGTACTGCCTTATGTATCTAAAGTGTATCCTTCTCAAATAATTCAATTGGATTAAAAAACAATAAAAAAACAAGAAAATATAAAAAGATTTATATTTATGTATTGAAAAATATATTAATGTTATAGTATAATAACTTTAGAGTTTTCAACTGAAATAAAACTGTTTGGACAGCGCGGTTTATAAATATTTTAGTAGGAAAACTGAGACAATAGCTGTCTAGTTTAGATTCATCAAAATTAGATTATTCCGTATATAACCTAAAAAATAATCTAGTTACTATCTATAGTTCTGTTCTTACGTTCTTTTTATGCATAAGTCTTAAGTGAGTTAGACTATTTGAAGTATCCGTAACTTCGAGCAATGAAACCGTCAATAAAAGGCGGTTTTTTTGTTTTGTTAAAACTGAAATTGAAATATGTATTGAAAAAAATAAAAGAGTGATTTAAAATAAAAAAGCAATTACTTTCTACCTGAGAAAGTAGATAGGAAATGTGTGGCGCGTTTTCTATTTTAATTATGGATCATATATTGGCATATATGAGGGTAAGTGCATATTCGATTCTTTATCGCGTACTTAATAGTTATGGTGGCTAGAAACAGAGCATTCTTATTTTTAAAATAAGGGTGCTCTGTTTTATTTATTCCACTCGAATATAAATAAATGTAAAGAAAACATAAATGGTTTTATATATTATTATTGTTTTTTACTTTCAGCTCATTTATAATGAAAGTACAATTCTTACAGCGATATATTAGTTAGGTAACCTAGTTTATTGCTGTTTACTGGTGGGTTTTCTCATTAGTATCAAAACACATATTGTTACCTTCTTTCGTTCATAAAGACATCTCCGTCCTGTGAATTTTCAACTGACAAAAATCATACAGAAATAAAACCTAGACATTATTGTCTAGGTTTTATTTTTTTAGAGCATATTGAGCGAAAAAAGGGGGATGAGTATGGATAGAATCAATTTGAAGAGGGTAATATTAGACCGGATTTCGGATGAACTTCCTTTTCTTAGCTTAATAAATGAGTTTGATTTTCCTCCTATTACCGAAGAAACTATAGAAGAAGTACGAAAAATAATTATCAAAGATGACTTTAGAGAAAGTTGTTACGAAGCTATCTGGGATGAAATAGAAGAAATCCTCTTCAAACTTAATGATGAAGAAGTGCCTAAAATTTATAAAAAAAGAATAGATGGGTATTTGAAGCTCTTAAAACGAGTTATTAATGATAATTTTCACCTTGTTTATTCGACCTATTTGGGGATTAAGGTAAAAATTAATCGAGTGGTACTGGTCAGTCAATTATTTGATGCTGGTAATAGCGCGGAAGTATTAAAACTATTGACCATATTTGAATATCCTAACATAGAGGGGCTAGAAATAAGATGCTGTTTTGTTTCAGAAAGTGAACGAGCAAAGATTGAAAACGAAGTGATCAACTTTATACATATGAAAATAAACGAAGAGTTTGCCGGCATTGAAAAGTTGAATTATGAAATTAAGCAAGATTGGAATGGAGTAGTTCAAAAAATAATTACTGAAGAAATCGATAAATTGATTGAGAGAATGACAATCTAATGAATTTAATTATTATTAAACGCTAAAAAACTAGGATCCAAATGATTCCTAGTTTTTCTATAATTAATTTATTTTTCGGTTTGACTTTTTTTAGCTATGTAAAGTGCTAGCATTCCATAACCTATAGTTTTAACAATTGACGCATAGTAATTTCCGGTATCGTTAGTTAATAGATATACTATTGTTTCGATTGATGATGAACCAGTTCCGGCGAAGGCAAAAGCAAGATTAAATTTGTTGTTGAACACAGGTGTTCCTCCTTTAAGACTAACAATTTTATATAGTATATTCTAATTTTCTTCAAAAAAATAGAATAATAAAAAATTAAAGAATGCCCCATCATCATTGTAATTTGAGGGAAATCGTTTCATTGGTATTTGGAAAATATAAATGGGGAGAGTAAAAAAGACTTATCAAAATTGTATAAGTCTATTTTGTTTTTTAATAGGGAGTTTACGCTCGCCCATAGTAATTTTCTTGGAACTTATTTGTAGTCACTAGGTTAAAGACAATTAGGGAAATATCACAAAACCAATCTAGTTTTTTGTTTTCAAAGTCTAGTGTTTCTTCGAATGCTTTCCCAAACTCTATCTTCCATAAAGCATCAAACGTCTCTTTATTTAAAGTGAACCACATTGTGTAAGGCTCGGTGAATTCACCGCCTATATATTGAATGTAGACTGTTTGTTCAACTAGTTTGATACCATTAAAGTTGTTCATAAAATCGAACTGCGCATTAGTATAATGCCAAATGCCTTGTTCTAAATCAAATAGCTTTGTACTTCCAGAAATAATCTCCATTTTAAATGCTCCTTTGTTTTTTTATAGTATACATTTGAAGTTAATTTAATTAGAAAAAAAGGTTAAATAATAAAAGGTTCTTTTTTTATTACTGGTTATAAGTGCGATATACTATATTTAATAAAATTTGTGTTAAGGAGAGATTATATGTTTCTGGATTCTAAAAATATTCCTGAAGACTTTCCGTTAGGTCGTTTAGATCATTTAATAATTGCTGTTGATTCTCTTTTGGATAGAGGAGCAGTACCATCTTATTTGTCCGATGAAATATTATGGTGTCTTGAAGGCTTATTTGAAGGTCACACTTTAATTGAACACGTTATTGCAAATGCAGACGATGCTGTAAAAGAGCTATTTGTGAATGCGTATATTGAGGTTATTAATAAAGAGAAATTAGAAAAAGAGGGTAATGTGAGTCAAAAAAATGAAGTAGAAATAGAGTTGGTAAAGTACGAGAATAATAAGAAGTGGCGCACAAACCATATTAATAATATGAAAAGGTTTATTGATGGAGGAGAACTAGCAGAAACAGAGGTAGAGAAAATGATTCTCCTGTCGGTTTCGTTGGAACAAGCAGCTAGTATAAAGGGTGTTAGCCTCTATAGTTATCAATACTTCCTAAGTGCAATGATTGGAAGGATGGAATTAGTTTCTAAGTTAAAGAAAGTAATGACAAATGGGAAAATAAAGGCCGTTACTGATCTAACAAGGGAACAATTAGAATTAGTGGATAAATATTTTAAAGATGGACAAATCGTAAATAGTTAATTTTAAACTTACTCTTTAAGGGGTAAGTTTTTTTGTAATGCATAGCAATGCAAAACAATGCATTGTAATGTACGTAAAGTCATTTTTTTAAAGTGTAGATTTTGAGGGTATAATGAGAAAAAAGAATGAGGAGAAATATATGATAGGACTAATGGAAGACCTTGATAAGAGGTTTAAACGACATTTAGAAAAACACAAACATATTAAGATAGTTAAGGGTGCTAATGTACGTAAAAGGTGGAAAGAATGCAGTGAAAAAAACTGTATAGGTGTGATTTATGGAGAAAGATATTTAACGGATTTCCTCTATGAAATTGATTTCAGTCAATGTAATGAAATCGATTATAAGAGAATTGAAGAATATATAAGTAGATATGAACAATTATTCAAAAGAAAGCCTGTGGTTTTTCATACTTCGCACGGCTTTATTGATAGTAAAATACAGTATATAGAAACGAAGCAATCTACAGAGACAATCTTTAATTTATTAGATAATGAGTTGTGTGACAGGTTAGGAGTACAGTTACCATTTATAAGTTTAGAAGGGCTTAGTGAGGAAGAATGGCTAAAAAGATATCTAGTAAATTCCAAGTCGAATTTGATCTATGGTACTGAAGTGGATGAAGCTTTTGATCTGTTGCTTAAACAAATTGTAAATTCTTTCAATGCTGCGGCAAGAGAATTACAGAATTCGTTTGATAGTAATGGAATTCCACCAGTGTATCAAATGAGTGATAGAGTATGGTAAGTACAGAAAAAGGACCAATTAAGGTCCTTTTATTATTTTTTTAGTACCCTATAATCTTTCAAAATGTTATATAGAGTACTTGTATCGTTTATAGTACCTTGTTCTAACCAAAGTTCATTAATGTGTTCAATTTTCCAACTGCTATCGGGATCAAATGAAACTTTCAAGCCATTTGGATGTTGTAGGGTTATCATTGGGGGAGTGAAGGGGTGTAATATAAATCCGTGTGTTTGTAAGTTACTAGCTACAAATAAATGCATAAAGTTACCTCCTAGATTGTTTCGCTAATTATATACTTGGAAAAACCATAAGAGTATAGGGGAAGAGTAAGAGTGTTTTATGTTTTTTTCAGAATAGATAGTAAGAAATATATAATTAGTATACAAGTGAATTAGGAGGTATCATTGTGTTTTTTGCAGTGTATACAGTTGTATTTTATTCAGTAGAATTTGACGAAATTGATTTTTATGAAGCTAATGATTTTAAAGAGGCGAATGAATTTATTAAAAATGTTATAAAACGCGGTGATAGGGTAATAAAAATATATGATAAAAATGCCCCTATGACTCATAATGATTTTGAAAAGGTTCCTGAAGATACTCAAGGTGTTTGGTTTGTATCGCAGTGGGTCTTAGCTGGAGTAGGAGAAACAAAAGGATATTATTTTAATAGTGTTGCGGAATTGAAAGTGAATTTACCTAGGTTAATTGCTGAAGCAGAAAGTGAAGATAGGATAGATGTTGGAGAAGATTATGTAATAATATTCCCTCCGGATGCAAGAGGTTGGGATTTAGATACATTCGAAATAATAATGATGTTTACTCCAAAATAAAAAATGAATATTATCACCATAAGTTAGATTTCAAGGTATAATTTTCAAAATAAACAAGGAAGAGTGATAATATGAATACAGTATTTAAACAAGCGCATAAGGTAAAATTTAATATAGCAGAGGGAGCGCATATTGGCTGCAATATAGTTTTGGAGGATAAGCCGTTAGTAACTCATAAAGAACTTCAAGAACTAGCGTTACAAAAATTAAATTCAATTTACTTTGCATTCGATGTAATTCTGAAAGAGTCAAACTATGATTTTGAACAATGCCTATCGATAACTATTGATGATAAGGATGATCCAAATTATTTAGTAGCAGATTGGCTGTTTGAAGATGGACGAACGACTGATGAGGATATAAATTGGAATGACTTTACTGATGGTCTGAGTGGGGCAGAAGTAAAAGAGAGTAAAGCTGAATATTTTGAAGTAATAGATATGCTGCGAAAAATTGAACTAATTGCAGAAATGTAGAAAATAAACAATTAAAAGATCTTAAACTACTTAAGGTCTTTTTTTTATATAAAAAAAACAAGGTTCTACTTATCCTAAAAAACCCGTAATTATAATGTTGAGAAGCATAGAAAGGAAGAGTGATGCTATGAGTTTAGTATTTATGCAATTATATGAAGTGAGATTTAATATTGGAAAAGGGGTATATATTGGCTGTAATATCTTTTTAGAGAATAATAAGTTAATAGATGTAAAAGAACTTAAGGAGCTAGCAATTGCTAAATTAAATAAGACATACTTTGCATTCGATGTAATACTTAAAGAGGCAAAATTTGAACAGGTAAAGACGAAAACTATTGATAATAAGGATAACCCTAATTATGGAGTGGCTCAGTGGTTGTTTAATAACGGACGTGAATCTGTACATATAACCTGGAGTGATTTTGCTGACGGTATTATAGGAGCGGATGTAGATGAAAGTGAAGTTGAGTATGCTGAAACAAAAGATATGCTAAAAACATTAGAATTAATTAAAGTGTTATAAAAGAATATACGATAAAGAGACCTTAACTTACTTAAGGTCTCTTTTTATATATAACAAGAAGCCCTTACATATTCCAAAGGATTCCGATTGCACCCTTATCTAAATGCGCTGATATACACGTATGAATAGGTGTAATATCGCACTTAGGAAAATGTTTTTTTAGGTCTTCTACCTGATTAGAATTAAAGTAACCAATAGTAGATGACTTGCATTCCTCATACTCTTTAGAAAACTGATCAATTAATGTCTTGTATGCTTTAGTAAAAGTTCGTTTCTTTTCTAAGATTTTAAGGTGTCCATTGTCCATAATGAATATAGGATGTATTTTTAGTAGTTCCCCAATAAAGTATTGTGCTGCGGAAATTCGTCCACTTAACTTGAATCGCTCTAAAGATCCGGGAATAAAAATAGCTTTAGAACCCTTCGCCATATCATTAAGAGTGCTTCCTAGTTCCTCTATTTCGAGACCTTGGTGAGTCATCTCTATAGCCTGAGATAGTAAATAACTAAGGTGAGAACTAGCGCCCCTAGAATCAATTGCAGCAAATTTTAAACCTAATTGAGTTGCTAGCATTGTAGATGTTTGTAGAGTACCACTTATAGTAGAAGAGATGTGAATAAATACGAACTCATCGTATTTTTCTTTTAATTCCAGTAATAATTTTTCTGTATTTCCGATGTTAGGCTGACTAGTGGTTACTTTCTGCTTATTATCGAAAGCCGAAAGTAGAATCTGGGTATCGAAGTTATCATCATCTAAGTATGTTTTCTCTCCGATTTGCAGGATAATTGGAAGTACAAAGCAGTCCTTTGGCAATGCAACTGGACCGATTGACGAATCAACTATAAAACATCTTTTCAAAAAAAGACCTCATTTCTATATTAAAAGTGTGCTTAAATAAAGCAGATTATTTGCCCTTGTTGTTTTTACTCTATATATCCTTATTCAGATCGTGAACAATTTGCTCTAAATTATTTGGAAGCTGCTTAATTCCAAAACCAAGTAACAATACAGAAGTAGGTCCGCGTGATAAAACTTTAATAGCAATCTCATTTTCAGTAATATAGAAAGCTAAGTTAAAGGATTCAAATTTTGTGTTAAGAGTATTTAAAATGTAATTTACAGTTTCCTGTAGATGTATGGCTAAAATGTCTAATCTATTAAGGTCCTTTAGGATTAAATTAAATTCAAAGAACTCGTTTCTAGGCTGTGTAGAGATGTTCCAGGTAAAAGTATCATCAGCATATATTGTTAGGCCTTCAAGGTCGGATTTGTTTAGGTTACTACGGTAATCTTTATCTTCGATTCCAATCACTTGCATATGCGAATGATTTATACTGGCCCCCGAAAATGCACCGTGATTTTTGAAGAATAGTACTGATGTAAATTTGGGATCTTTAGCTAGATTATGATAATGATCTAATGCAAAAGTGAGAAGTTTTGTAAGATAGGGGATTGAATAAGTTCCAATATGTTCCCCGCAATTTTTATGCTCGATTAATACTGTAGGGTATGTATTTTCTAATACAGGGAATTTATTCTTTATGATCATAAAGTCTTCTGTTTCTGATATGATTCCATTTTCAAGACGTAGTGAGTCCCTGTTGCAAAATGGGCATTGAGACTCCTTATTAAATACAGTGTTAGGTTTACTTTTGCCTGTGCCGGCTCGATAAGTTATGTATGTCATTTAAAAAACCTCCTAATTCTATTTTTTTAGAAAATGGAACTATTCCTTAAATTTGGCAAGGAAAAGTGATGTGCGGAGGAAGTATAGAGTAGGGAATATCTTTGAGGAACGAAAAAAAAGACACTGGGAAAGTGTCTTAATTAGAATTTAATTATATTTTTTTAAAATGTCGTTTTGCTTTTTGACATTTTTATATAAGTTATCAATATGAGAACTTAATAATGAATCCAATAATTTTGAATCTTTTTCATCTGTAAAAGTACTAACCACATTTAAAGCATTTTCTAAATCAGTGATAGTATTTAATGCATTTTTCTTTAACTCTAAAGTATCTTTATACTTTACATCATAATTTATAATTTTATTTTTTAGTTCACTAAGCTCTCTTGCATATTTATAGCTGTTTTCTAAACCTTTTTCTTCAATTAACCAATCAGTATATTCAGGTGTTCCACTTTTTTCTGTAACAGTTGTAATATATTTACTTGTTTCTTTTAATAGTTCTTTGTCCAATTCTTTTTTAAAAGCATTGAATTCCTGAGTTTCATTTTGTACGTTGTAACCTGCTGTCGAAAAACCGGCGAATAAGATTGAGATAACTCCTAAAATAGCAATAAGTAATTTCTTTTTCATAATATGTTTTCTCCTTTGTTGAGTGCTGTATTATTTAGCCCTCATATGTATTTTTTATATAATACTGATTTTTTAATGAAATTGGGAAAAAAATCAAAAAAGAAAAAGCTCATCAAATGATGGGCTTTTATAAAACTTTATTACTATTGATTGGAACTTTAATTAAGAAATAAAATCAGTTGCTACTAACGATTGACGTACCGGTAATTCTTCACTTGTAATAGGGTTAAAATAGGTGATTATCATATCGAAACCTTCTTGTTTCACGCCTTTAATTTGATAATCCAGCATACTTTCGAACTTAGAAAATACCTGTTTAGGTTTCACTTTATACTTGTGATTGTAAAGATCTTCGAGTAAGTCACCGCTGTATACTCCAATTGCGTCAACTAAAATAGCAATATCATCTTCACTCCAACCTGTTATTGTATAATCTCCAGCAAAATATTCTAGTTTATAGCTTTCGTTTTGATAGTTGAAGATTAAATGCCATTCATCGTCATAGCAATCGTCATCTCGTTCAATCCATTGAATTTGGTTTAAATCCTTCGTAGTAACTTCATTTATTTGTGCTGCGGCCTGTTTCCATTTGTTTTGAATGTCTAAGTTAAATTCCATTGAGTACACTCTCATTTCATTAGTTTTTTACATATTACAGGATAATTAATGGAATGGAGTGAAAAAAGAAAAAAGCTCATCAAATGATGGCTTTTTATAATTTATTGATAGTAGTTTCAACAAGGTTTTGAGAAACTGTAATTCTTTCCTGTGTTGCAGGATTGATATAGGTGATAGTACAGTTGCTCAGTCCTACAATTTCAACGTTTTCGACAGTCCAATTTACAATGTTTTGAAGATCGTTTAACTTTTTATCTGGTTCTACAAAGAAAGTGAAATCATATAAATCCCATCTTAATCTTTCAACATCGTATTCTTCCATAGCAAGATACAATAGTTCGATATCTTCCTTTGACCAATCTTCAACTTTGTATTCTGTAGTATCTCTTTCAGCGTATTCAAAACCAAAAGTTTCACCATTATACTCGAAATAGATTGTCCACTCAAATTCAGGATCTAGTGGCGCACCTTTAACCCATTCAACTTTAGTAAGGTCGATATTACCTTCAACGTTTATTTTCTTAACTGCTTCTAACCATCTTTGGTTAATCTGTTCTTTTGTAATTTTCATTCTTAAGTACCTTCTTCCCGTGTTTTTCTTATGATACCAGCTTTAAAAAATATTAATGAAAAAAACTAAAATTCTAGAATCGAAGAGTAATTTCGAATAGGTAATTGTTACTAAACAAATATAAGAGGTATTATGTATATAAGGTTATACGAAATAAGGGGGATATAGATGAATCGGCTATTATGGTTATGTAGTATTATGGTTCTGTTACTAGTGTCGATTGTAGGTTGTTCAGATAAGAAAATACCAGAAGGATTTTCAGAACAATCTTATCAAGATTTTACGGAGATATATAATAACTATCTAAAAGCTAAACCGACTCTTAATAGGGAGGGTGGATCAAAAGGTTTTGGAGATCTTTGGGAATATGAAAAAAAGAAAGATGAAGGGGAATTAACTGAAGTAGAGCAAGAAGTTTTAGACAAGTTGGGCAAATTGTTTCTAATTTATAGTTCTTTGGTATCAAAAAAAGAAAATACGATTACTGATGAAAAAGTTGCGGCCCTAAATGATTGGGTAGCAGAGGATGAGTATAAAATTCCTGCATTAGAAGAGTCAATTGAAACTTTACTTCAGTTACCAAAGACAGAGAAAACAGATAGAAAAAAGCCTGGTGGGCAAAATAAGAAGCAAAACTCGGAATCTACAAATGATGTAAGTGCTGAGAATTGTCCCGCGCCTTATACAAAAGAGGATTGTGCAAAATTTGAAGAGTATTATAAGAATGGTGAGGGACGTTTCGAACCTGGGAAGTAATTATATTGAGTTTAAGAGATAAAAAACGCCTTAGAATTCGGTCTAAGGTGTTTTTATTTATTGATTATAAAGTTCTCAGAAAAAAATCAGATTAAAAAAGACCTACCAATTATGGTAAGTCTTAATAGTATCTATAGGTATGCTAGCAAGCTTCTTTTTGTTTCTTATAAGGTTCTAATAAAAGTGATTTAAACAAGGAAGCCATTTTTTTATTATCAAAGCCTATGGTTTTACCGTTTTCTTTAATTTTGCAAATTTTAACGATAGAAAATAACAATTTGGAATTTTTTCCGCTTTTATATTGCCATTTTTCATTGATAATAGATTCGAAATCATCTTTTGTTTTAATTACCTTTGATGAAATTAAATGAGCAAGCTTATCTAAAGTTAATTCCGTAGAATCAGTATTACTTGTAATCTTAGGGGTTGATACTATTTCTTTTTTCTTGTCTAAGGAGATAATGTCCTTTGGACGATCAATTTTCTCTTCTGATGTATTGTCATTTGGAATGAATTCATCTAAGCAAATTTGTTCTTGAGAAGTTGCATCTTTATCTGATTCTTCTTGTTTATTGATGTGTGCTGTAGGTTCTAATTGTTCAGTAACAACTTCTTTAGTTTTATGTTGTTTCGATTCTGATTTATTCGAGTCCGTAATAACTTGGACTGCTGTAATATTCTTATTGTTACATACAGGTTGGAACATTTTTTGTAACTCATTTTCTATAATTTGTTCGTGTTCAATCGTTTTAGGATCCAGCGTTTGAACTCCGAATACTGATGTAATTTCTTCCTCTATTTCTCTTTCGAAATCATTAGTAAAAATTATATCTTTAGTAGTAGTTGTATGATTACTAGCAAGTGAATCTTGATATGTCATTTCAGATTTCTGTGACTTGCGTAAAGCTCTTTTTTCGATTTTATACCGTGTGACAACATCTTGCTTGAACTCAACCAATGTTTTGTTATAACGTTTTAAGGCCATTTCAAAAGTTTCATCTGTACCGTATAGACATTGGTAATCATTCATTACCTCATACAGTCCTGTAGATAATCCAGCTAATCCTTTAATAGCTGGACCACAAGCATCCATAAGTAAATTTTCATATGTGTGTTCGGTTGGTGTAGAAGTATAAATTGAATTTGAATTTACAAGTTCAGGTGATTTAATATTCGTTTCATTCATACTAGCCTTCAAATTCTTTTCTTTTCTAATAGCTCTCATTTTGTCTTTAAAAGTTTTAATTACATCGCTTATAAAATCAGTATAAGATTTATCGTAATGTGTTAAAACCTCATCAAATGATTCTTCGGTATCAAATGAAAGTTGGAAACCTTCCATTAAATCGTTTACCCCCATTTTTAAAGAACCTGTTCCTCCAATCGCGTAGTAGCAAGCATCAGTAAGTAAATTTTCGTATGTATATCCGTTAGTAATAAATTTCATAGTCTTTGTCATAATAAGCACTCCTTATGTTCATTTCAGTGTATTTTTAATATTGTAAAGGAACGAAATTTTTTTTGAGAAAAAAGAGAAATTTATTTGGGTAATAAAAACGTTTTTTCCACTCTTAAAGAGCGAAATGATACAGTAGTTTGTAGATAAAGGTTATAAGGAGTAGTGAATGAAGTAATGGTATTTGATTTAGTAAAGTACAGAATTGAAGGGACCGAAATAGGGAAGGGTACCGCAGTTGGTTTAGTAAAACAAGGCGATAGGTACACTACCTTCGAGATTTGTATTCAAAAAAATGAAACTACCGGATATAGTATTGAATATTTAAAAGATCCGAAATCTGATTTTTTATTGAGATTTCTAGAAAAATGTTTTAGTAACGAATCATTAGAAAATTATTTGATTCCTGATTATCGAGGCAATTGGGTTATCGTAGTTAGTCTATAACTGCATTTTTATAAAAAATAAATACTTACTTACATTAGACACCTGTTCATACAGGTGTTTTTAACTATTTTCATTATTTTTTCTATAGGTTAAATTTTAAACTACTATATTAAAAATGAAGTTCGAATAGGAGAGTAGGAAATGATCATTACAAATGAAAAAATGACTGATTTATTCCCAGTAGTTGTAGGGAAATGGAAAAGACTTTTCTTATCGAAAGAAATTGATATTAGTAAAATGATAAAAGACTATGATATGACAACTGAATATGAGAATTATCAAGATGTAGTTTTATATGTTGATGAAGAATTTACTGTAAAAGGAATTGTAATTGAGTATTGGAAGAACCAAGGGTTTTTATATACTCCGATGGAAGCTAGTTTATCGTTTCTTGATAAGGAAACTAAAACTGTTGCGCAAATTTTTGATGAAGGTAAAAAGTGGGGGTATGAAGGGCTTGAATTACTTCCGACAACAAAAAACTATACGATCAGAGTCCAAGAAGAGACAGCTGAAAATTTAGAAATAGCTTCTTTATTCTTGATGCACGATTTACGTAAGTAAAATCAATAATTTGTCTATTAGAGTTAAGAAAACAAAATAATACTAATCTCAGATATAGGAAACGATATACATTTAAGGAGTGGAAATAATGTTAAATATTCAAGAAGCGGTAGTAGAAAAATTAATTGAAAAAGGGTTCAGTACAGATGAAGAAACGATTAAACGTGTTTTAAAAAGCTTTTCAGAAGAGCTTATTGAAAACGATTTTTATGGAATTCTCGAACAAGTAATTGACCTAAGTGATATAGAAAAAAGTGTATATAATATAGAAAATATCGAGATAGGAAGGGTATATGAATTATTACCTTATAACGGAATGAAGCCGAGTTTACATCATCAAAAAGTACAGGTACTAGAAAAAATAGATCAAACATTGAAAGTTCAAGTTGCAACTGGAAGAATGAGAGGTAAAGAAATTTTAATTGAGCCAAATCGTTTTAAAACGATTAATCGATTGCAATAGGAGATAATCTAATACGGTTGCTATAAAGTACAAAAGAACAAGATATATCTTGTTCTTTTTCTTTTATTTTAAATTCGTGTTGAGGGCGGATAAAACATCCTCTAACTCTTCTATATAACCTAATATTTTACGAATGTCGTACTGCCAGTTTTCTATATTAATGGCAAATTTCTTGTATTCCTCGTGGTCAATTGATAGAGCATTAAACACTATGGCAGTATCACGAATTGCAGCAGCATCAATTGAAATTGAATTTTCAAGTTCAAGTATAGCGTCCTGAACCTGTATTGATATTGCAGCTGCATTTTGTTTTAGCTTTATAATTGTGTATTTTATGAGATTTATTTTTTCAGATTCATAACCAACTAATCCACCGTTGGTGTGGCGTTTCATCATCTCATTTAAGGTTTCGTCTGTACCATAACCTTGTTCTAACCCTGTGAACGTGTCAAAAGCCGCATCATTGATGGAATCTTTAAAGTCCCAAGTACATTTGCGTGTTTCGGGTGTTTTTTTCATTTGGGCACCTTCTTATTAATAGAGTTGTTTTCAGTGTATCAAATGGGGTGTTAAGTTATGAAAAAAGAGGATATCAATATCTTTACTAATCATAAATAAATTGTCCCGGAATAAATTAGAAAAGGAAAAGGGGGACAAGGGATGACTATAATAAGAATGGTGTCTATTTTTATAGTGATGGTGGGATTTATGTTCTGTTTTGGATTGATAGATAGGATATTTCATCTAGGTCTAACTTCCGAAAGAAGTATTGAAGTTTTTTTAACGCCTTTTATCTTTATAAGTGCACTAATTATTGTGATTCCAAGTTTAAGAAAAGATTTTGTAGATCGATTCTTAATTGATAAGGAAAACATACATAAAGCTATATGTTTTCCGATTTTAGCAGGGATAGGGCTGGTGTTTATTGCTAATGTGGTTAGGTTTATACCATATTGGCTTGGAGGAGATCAAATAATAGAAGTGGGGACTAAACAAGTTACAACAATAGAAGAAATGACCGATGCGGGGCTATTAATTGGTGTAAGTATATTAGGGCCATTTACTGAAGAGTTTTTATTTAGATACTTGTTATACGGTGGAATTTTTGTTTTGTTCTTTAAGGGCGTAAGTGAGTCTCAAGTATCACAAAAAATAGTAGACCATTTGTATATAAATAAAACAGCGAAATACATTTGGTCCTGGATACTTATTACGAACATTGTATTCGCATTAATGCACGGACCAAATTTGATGAACTTTTGGATGTACTTAATACCTGGGATGGTGGATGCTTGGTTTTTTATTACGTATGGATTTCTAGCATCGTGGCTATCGCATTCTATGTTTAATTTGTTTTCCGGTATTACAATGCAAATATTAATTGGCCTAACTATATAACCATTATTGGGGCGAAAAGGGTAAACGAATATATAATAGTATATAAAAATATCTCTCCTTATATATATTTTCATATACTTTTAAAAATATGATAAAATATATATAGATATATAGACATTGGAGGAATAAGCGTTGGAGAGAGAATTAGTTATTTTCCCAAAAGAAGAAGTGTATTCAATTGGATTAGATTCATATAATGCGCAAGCTGGAGCTATTTGCATTCTATTGTTTGATGGATTTACAGTTGAGGAAATAAGAAATATTAAAAATGACGATATAGAAGTTGAGAAGTTTTCTAGTAATAAAGAGTTATCTCAGTTATTAGCTGCTGCTGGTAAAGAAGAAGAATGGGTTAATTTAGAAGATGATAAAGTGATACATCTACCTTTATCTAAAGAGGGATTTGTTTTTAGAGAAGGGGATGGAGATCAAATATCCGTTGAAACCGTTAATAAAAGGGTGGAAGATGAATTAAAATCAAATGGTTACTTTGATGTTGGTGTGCAAGATATTATTGAGAGTGGAAATTATCATAGAAATAATGAGCAGTAAATTAGGAAGTTAAAAAACTTATCCAATAGAGGATAAGTTTTTTTGTTAGAAGTTATATACTTTAGAATTGATTATTGATGAATCTGCATTAAATAAAAGATCGTCATTTAACTCGTTACTGACTTTTTTTAGTCTTGTATTTTGTATTATATGTATAACCTTATCAATATTAATGTTAGTAATTTGTTGTGTTCTGAAAACATTCTTTCTGTGTAGTTCGTAGCATCTAGTGGCAAATTTATGTACTTCATTTTTATCTAATTCTTTGTTCAGAAGTTCAGTGGGAATTGCTACGATTAATGAAAAGAAATCTACTAACTTTAAGTCATTTTTCTCAATATAATAGAAAGAAATATAGTTCTCTTTGTACAGAATAAATAACGTATCGGCAGGATTTATACTATTAGATGCTATACATTCATTAATATAGCGGAAATCAGATAGGTTCTCTGTTTGCATTTTGAAACACATCCTTTTTGATTTTATTATATACTAATTGATTTGTTTATATTGGTTAAATAATTGTGAACACGGTACTAATATTAATATGTTGTAATTAATATTATTTTGCAGAGTATAATGTAAATATAATATTGAAATATCCTGATTAAATTGTGTTTATATTTATTGTTCAAAATAAAATAAATATAGGAAGGGAACAGTTTATATGTCGAATACACCGATGGAAAAAATTAAAGCAAACCATAGTATAAAAGCGTTTCTTAAGGATGAGCAAAGAACTGAAGTTGAGAAAATGCTAAATCTATCTGATGAAGATCTCGAAAGAATGGTGGGTAAAGAAGCTGAGTGTGAATTTTTATTTCGAAGTTATTGTTTGGGGGAGATAAAGGAAATAATAGCGTTTGAGGAAGGAGTGTCAAGATTAACAAAGACTTCTACTTCAGATTTTTTATTTATTATGAAAAACGGAAGAAGGCTGGCAGTAGAAGTTAAAACTACTAAAGAAGATAAATGGAGTATATCTAAAGGAAGGTTAAAGAGACAAAGAAATTTTGCAGAAATTATGCACGCAGAGTTATACTTTGCTATTAGATCTAAAGGGAAGTGGATGTTTTTTTCGGCAGATTATATTGAAAAAATGAAGTTTAAAATAGTATTAGATAAGGATTATTTGCAATCGGAATTTAAAATTTTAGGTGAAATAACTTTTTTAATTGAAGATTCTATTAAGTTTTTAAGTACGTATTCTAGTAATCCTAACAGATCATTAGAAATTGATCATCCTTATTATGGTTATTTAGAAAGATATAGTATTGAAGTAAACAAAGAAAAAATATTTAAAATTACACCGAATTCAAAAGAAAAGATAATAGTTAGTATTATTTTAGAAGCTATACAAGATCTTGCCTCAAAGCATAATCAAGAAGTAAAAAATTTAGATAAAGATAGGACATTAGTAATTGAAAAACTAAATAAAAATAGTGAAATTAAGTTATCCGATCTTCTAATAGCACCTATTTTACATTTAATAAATGATTTGGATATTTTATATGATTATTCAGGATATATTACAGATATAGTAGATGCTACAAATGATGTTTCTATGGATCCTGAATTAGTTCTTGCAGCTATTGGGGGACTTATTGAACGAGGAGTAAAAATCAAAGTAGTGAGATAGTAATATACAAAAGGAATTCTATTATCTTAAAAAGTTTAAGAGGAAAAGTAATCAAGTTCTCTCTGTAAAAGAGTATTCTAATAAATTAAAAAAGGCTTATCAAAGGATAAGTCTTTTTTAATGTGCGTGTTTTTCTTTATGGAAACATAGTTCGCAATAATCTTCATCGCTACAAGCGCACATTACGTCTTTGCAACACTCTTTGATTTCCTCTTTGTACTTATAAGCAAGTGCAGCAGCTGTTAATCCTACGGCAGCACCGATGATGTATTTATTCAATAGAATCACCTCCGTTTTAAATAGTCTAATGAAAAAATAAAAATTTTGGGAAGAAAGTCAAAATAAGATGCTATTTTTCTAATAAATATAAAAATACGTCTATAAAAAGTAGCTGTTTCATTTGATATGCTCCGTTGAAAAGGGGAGTACACTGGTATAGTGAGAAGTGTGTATAGATAGTGAGGTAATATTTTTGGAGAATAAAAAAAGATAACCATATCGAGAACTATCCCGGTATGGTTATTCAATTTAATGGGAGTAATTTCGAATAATATAGTACTAAGATATTTACTTTGATGTAACTCTTAGACTTTGGAGAATACAGGACAATACACTGTTAAAATGAATTGCTAACACGTACTCTCTAAAGAGCAAAGGTATCACCAAGATAAATCTTAAAAATTGTAGGTTCGTCTTACTTCAATAGAATATTGACACCTCCTTTAGAAGTAAATACAAAATATTCCTACAATTTAATTTTATTACTTTTATGGGATATAGGCAATATCTAATAGATATTTGCTGGTAACAAAAAAAGATTTGTCTATGACAAATCAATTTAGTGTTTTAATTTTATTTAGCTAATTAATTTAATCTGATACAGTTCATACAGTTTGTTTTCTACCTGCTGTAATCCTTCATAACAATGGTCAGAGTTGGACTCGTGATAATTAGTTAGGTTCGCAATGCATTCTGCAATAACCTGTTTGTGTGTATCAGGATGCTTCTCTTTTACGTGTTCAATGTCTTCGTACTCGAAAGTAGTAACTGCATCTAAAATGGCTTCATTGCTATACTTATTTAGTGGTACTGTAACGGATTTAATAACATAGTAGTTTTTCTTTATATCATTAAAATTTATCACTGTTACAACTTGAAAAGTATGTTCATCTAGTTGTTTTACCCATTGAAAATTATCTGTTTTTATCCAGGTATTCGTTTGAATTGCCATTATATAATACGCTCCTTTGATAGTACTTTTGCATATTGTACAATGAATATTATAACTTATAAAAAAATGTTTGTTTATTTTATCAATTACTCTTATAAAAAAAGACAACGAATAATATTTACGTTGTCGATTATGATCTTTAGTTATTTTTATACTTACCTAAAAATAATTTATCGAAAAATAAATGCCAACTTTGAAAGTGAGAAGCAGCAATTTCAAACTTTGGGTCTTCGATAATAGAAAAAGAATTGAAAAACTCGTCATTTGCTGTGCACCCACCGCATTTTTCTCCAATATAGATAACAAGTGCTTTTGGGTTGACTTCATTTAAACATTTGATAACTCTATAAGCGGTATCATCCATATAAGGCCAAGACATTATTAGTATGTCTATTTCTGTTCCGTACTTCTTAACAGCATCTATAGCGTCAAGTTTTTCAACTTCAGTAACAGTATCTGTCCAGGTTTGAATATATTCAGGGCCGTTCCAAGAGAAATCATCAGTTGCGATTACATCAATACCTTTTGTACGTAATCCGTGTGATAACCATCCTCTACCTGCCATTACCTCTAAACACTTTCGTTCTCCTATCCATTCGGATAATGGGTTGATCCATTTCCAGGATACTAAGGCGAACATACCTATTTTGACATATGATTCCCTTAAGAGACGTTCCTTCAACATATTCATTGTACTTTCGTTGCTAAATGTATCAATTAGAGAAGAGCCGAATTCAGGTATGATCTTTGGCATTTCTTCTGGAATTTTAAGTTCTAATTTAATATCTCTAGCTGCAACAGATATATCTCTTAAATTTTTTGCTCCGTTAAAGTAATCGTTCATTTCGTTTTTCCTCCGGTTTTTTTAAAGTATACATTATAATTTACTGGTATAGCTTATATTCTTAATTATTTAATAATAAAATGCTAAGGAGTAGTGCAAATATGATTATGCCACGGAGTCAACTTATTAAGACGCTATCAGAGAAATACTACATATTTTTGCAAAGCGTACCGTTTGAAGATGAATTATTTATGAAAGGAATAGGAGAGGGTAAAAGAAAGTTCTTAGCTAATCTTCATATATACTTAACTACCAAGGATTTACCTAAGGGAAAAAAAGAGAAGCGTTATGCTACTGATTATGTGACTCCTGCTGCATTAGATATTCTGAAGAGGGGTTCAACAAAAGGACTGGTATATGAGCATTTAGTTCCGAAATCAAAATACATTCAAGATGTATGTGAGGAGAAAGCTAAAAGAGGGGAATTAACTGTTGATTTTGTATATGAAGTGCTAAATTTATACTTATGGACCGCAACTGTGACAGAAGATGAGGATAGTAAGTTGTCTACTAGAACAATGCCGGATGACTGGGATGAAACTAATATTAAGTTCAGATATGATAAATCCGATCTAGAGTTAATTGTGCACAATAAAGACTACTTATATGATTAATAGTGAGTTCGGGTGTGTAGTAACAGTTAATTTAATTTACTAAACAAGAAATTAAATTGTAAAAAAAGCGGTGAAAATAATCACAGCTTTTTTGTGTTTTAATTCTTTTTTGTAAAATAATTCGTTTGAATTACTAGGTAACACACACGTTTTATTAACTGTTTATCATAAGTTTCTCATATTCTAAAATTTGATTAAATGTTAACCATTCAGGTTTCGCATCATCGGCGAATGCGTTATGTATTTCTTTCATTTTTTCGATTTGTTCTTTTTCATTCCCTGCCCACAAGCGTTTTACACTTCTGTTTCCGTATCCTAAATAATATTCACAATCCATTTGTAATCTACTTAATAATTGATAGTTAAATTTATCTTGAGGATTTGTTTGTTTTGGCATATTTTTAAATTGTATTTCCAAATCATTCTTGATAGGGAAACCTGGCTCACCATAAAAATCATTACCACAGCTATATAATTCTGGGTTATCACTTCCAAGTGTTACGTCTTTAAATAATTGTTCTGTGTCAACACATTTAAAAACTGGTCTAGACCAATCATCAGTACCGATATATTCCATTGTTCTAATATTATTATTTTCCATTGTTATACCTCCAAATGTATCTTCTTTTTATTGTTCATTTATTTGTGTTACTATTTTATATTTATTTTGAGATTTTTGGATAAAAAATAAAAAAAGATGTTCACCGCGATTTATGAGTAAAACCCGAGTTGTGTTTTGGGGAGAGGTAGCGGATTAAACTTGGCGGGGGATATCATTACACTTTATGTAGAGGGAGAGCATAGTTTGGGCCACCCGGACGGCGTTTAAATCTGCCTAATAAGATATGAACTCTTGATAGTCTAGTGGTGGACTATTGTATGGCGTGGAGAGGGGGGTGGAAGCATTACTTCGCGTCTATCGAGAATTTGGTTAATAAGTGAAGAGTGTGATCTGTCATCGGATAGATAGAAGTTATGTTTTATAATAGGGGATAATGAACCAGTACGTTTAGTGTGTAATCTCTTACGAGATTAATCCTAAAAGGTTTTTTAATCGATAAATAATTGGATAATGAAAAAAGAACTGACATAGGAGGCAGTTCTTTTTAAATGTATGTTGTGGATTATAACTTCTGCAATTTAGCAGGATTATTAATTTTATATTGTCCCGCGTTCTTCATTTTCTTTTTAATAATTTTCGCTTGGAATTCTATAACGTCGCCTATTTGTAGCTCAGCGTTCTTTAATGTATTACTGTAAGAACACCAAGCTGTATCTAACTCAACTGACGGATCAGTGTGAATTGATATGTTCTCAAATATAACAAATTCATCTTCTCTGCCGCTCGTACTAAAGGTGTTAGGTACAGAGAGAAATTCTTTAATAGTAGCTGTAATTTTTACTTTATCTAAAGGTAAGTCTATTTTATCTTCCGCTGTTTTTTCTTGTTCTACTACTTTAGTTTCAATAACATCTTTTTCAGTAGTGATCTTTGGTTCAGCTTTTTTCTTAGCAGGTGCTTTTGTTTTCTTAACTGGCTTTTTTAATAGTTTGATCTTCAGATTCTTCTGCGTCAACGCTACCAAAACTGGCCTTTTGCATATCGATTAGATAAGCAGGAAGTATGCAGCTTAAGTTTCCATCTTCAAACTCAATAACAAGAGTATTGGAAGAACCATCTTCTAAATACTCTTCATAACCTTTGATTGTTACGTGATATGTTTGTCCATCGCGCTTATATAAAAACTGTGTGATAGGTGTCTTTTTGAATAAACCCCATTCTTGTCCTTTTTGTTCGTAGTGTTCTTCACTTTCAAAGGTTCTAAAATCACCTTTTGGTGGATAATAACGGTCTAACAAATTTCCTTCAGATGCAGTAAATAAATTGTATTCCATAATAAAAATCTCCTTTTACGTGTTCTTAATTTTTTATTTAATATTGTTCTTTTCGTAGTATTTCTCAGGGTATAGAATGACGTAATTCGCGCTAGCGTATATATTTCCAATCATTTCGATAGGAACTTGAGCTTCAAAAAAATACTCTTTCGTCTTGTTAAGAGTGGCTTTTACTTCTTCTATACATACTGAACGATTAATTGTATTTTGGAGTTTTGCAACCCCCTCACCACTTAAGTATAACTTTACAGTTACAGTGCTCATCGTATTATCCTTTCCTTGCTAGTTCTATTCTAAAAATTATTATACCTTTTATATATTTATTTTGTGAAAAATGGATACTTTAATATGTTTACATAACGAATAATTAGAACGAAATGTTTTTTTCATTCGATTATTTATAAGTGATACACTAAGATTCTTAATTAGAAAAATATGTTTATAGAGATGAATTGAAACGGAAGCAAGGGGAGTATTTATGAAATTAAATGAAATGCAATTAAAGGAAATAGAAGAGAGAAGTAACCTGGCTACTCCAGGACCTTGGAAGGTTTACTCTACTGTGGATGGAGAGAATGTAGAAAAAGAAAAGGAAAGAAGAATAGGCACATCTAATGATCACCCTCAATTAAAAGGACCTCGGCCGATAGTTTCATCTGCCGTATATAAAGATGAGCCTCATCATAGGGTTTATATCGGTAAAGAGGATGCAAACTTTATAGCAGCTGCAAGAGAGGATATCCCAAACTTGCTAGCTCACATAAAGAATATGGAAGAGCAGTTAAAAGGATATAAAGAGAGAGAATTTGAAGCGATTTGTGAGGATCCGTTTGCATTAAAATATGACGAGTTTGAAGACTTGGGTGTCGAGGTTATTAAAGATGAGTTAATACGGACTCAGGGTTGGTGGGAGTACTACGAAGTAGAATTCACCTATGAAGGTCAACTGTATGCCTTTGAATACCGTGAACATACCGCGCCTGTATGTGCAGATAAGGATATTACAAAAGCAATTTATAAAAAATAGGATGGATTATAGTTAAGGCTAGATCACTTCGATCTAGCTTTTTTTACTTTACATATCTTTAACCAAGAATTTTGTGTTCTTAGTCCAATTGAAGGGAAAATCGGTATATATAGAGTGGAGGTGAAAAGGTTTTTATAAAGGGAATTTCTTTTGGTTTATGGAACGAAATAAATTAATTATTAGGAGAGTGAAAAAATTGAAAAGAAATGATAAGTTTGTTCAAGTAGTTGCGTGGTTATTGTTTTTTTGTGCATTAGTAGGAATACCAGTCATAGCAATTGGTTTTATTTTGACTTTTGATAAGTATTATCCTGATAACGTATTTTGGTTATCTGTAGTAGTTTCATTAATAATCTTCGGGAAGGTATTGAAGTTTATAATCGATAAAACATCAAAGAAATCTATGCGACTAAATAAATATTATACGTGTCGTATTTCGGAAAAAAAGTTGAAAGATGGTACTAGAAAACCGTTAGTGATTTTATACAACAAGCCTTTATTCTACTTCTTTAAGTGTGAACCTAAAAAGTATTTTGAGTTTAGAGATGATGCTATGAATAAAGTGCGTGAATTATATCCTGATGCTCTTATTAGTACAACTACATTTACGCTACAAAAACAAATTGAGAAAGAGAAAATCTATCTTGAAGCAAATGAGGCACCCACTACTTTTTTCTCTTTGTTAGAAGCATATTCTCTAACTTTGCGTAATTTTGACAGTTTCGAAAAGAAGAAATTCGAAGGTTTTGAATAGCGGAAATGGAAGAGAAGGTTTAAAAAGGTTGAGGAAAACGTAAATAAAAACTATATCTTTTAGCAACTAATTAGTTAGTTGAGATAGCATAAGTAAATTTAAAAACAGCTACTTAAATATAAGCAGCTGTTTTTTTTCTGAAAGAAACATATAATCACAGGGCTATAACTGTGTACTACAAAGTTAGGGGTGATTGTAATGATATATAAAGCAACACTAGAAGAGAAGAGAGAGTTAAAATACTACTTTAATATATTGGCGAATGATAAGGAAAGTATATCAAGAAGGTTATGGGCAAAAAGGATGTTTAATGACTTGTATGATGAGATAGTAAAGCGGCATAGAAGTAATTAGGAGTTGTAAAGAGATTTTACAAGTTGCAAAGGTGTATCAATACTGAACAAATATTTAATATTTTCCCCTAAGGTACCAATTCGGATCTATAATTTGAAAAACGTAATCCAAGGAGGATAATAATGATGTTCGTAAAAAATATGGAAGTTTGTGAAGAGTTTGCAGGATTAAGTCATTTGGATTGTCAGCATTGTTTTGGTACAAAAGTTGAATTAACAGGGAAATATATGATTGAAGGTAATGGATTTTATGTAGAGGTACAATGTAAAGATGAATATTGTGAGAGAATATCAGAGTGCGGCGATGGTGAATTCTTAACCGAAGTCGCAACGTTCGATGGTGAAAAATTTCATCCAATTCAAGTTGTTGTAAGATTCACTGATCAGGAAATTATTGATATCTTAAAAGAAAATGATATCAATGTTCCAAGTGAAGCTACTATACAAAGGGTTAAGGTAATGCTTGAAAAACAAGTCTCAAATGTCTTTGAAAATCAAATGATTGCTGAAGCAGAGATTATCTGTAAAAATATGATTGAAAACGGTGAGGTTCTTGAAGCAGAAGAAGTTTGAATAAAAAAGTAAAAAGAGAACGAAAAAGTTCTCTTTTTTTTATGAAAATAATATTTATTAGTTTTTCGATCTATAAAATTAGTTAGTTATACTAAAAAATGAAGCATATATTATCGAGAGCGGGTGATAGGAGTGAGAACCTTTTTAATACAAACAACAGAAAATATGATTACTAGCGAATTCTGTTTTCATTTAATAAAGGCGATTGAGTTTAACAATTGGTTTTATAATGAAAAGGTATATGATTATGTGTTATCTGAAAGAGCGTTAATGGGAAAGTATGTCCCAGTGGGTTCATTGGAGTTTGTATTTGAATACTTGGAACTTGAATATGGAATAAAGCAAGAAAGTATTGTACCGATAAATATACCGAATATACTAATGGATCAGAAGTATTTAAAGAGGGACGTGCAGATAAAGAATAAAGAGGACATAGTACTAAAAGGCCCTAAATTTATTAAATCTGCTGCTGCATATAAAAGTTTTACAGAGATTGTAGAAAACGTTAATGACATACCGGCCGGCACATACTTGGTATCTGACTTAATACAAATTATTAGCGAGTGGCGGGCTTTTGTTTGTAACGGTGAATTAGTTGGGATACAACATTATGCTGGTGACTTTAGAATTTTCCCTGATGTCTCTTTTGTTGAAGGGATGGTTTCCTTATATACTAATGGTCCACGTTCATATACGCTGGATATAGGTGTTAATGAAGAGGGGAATTTCTTAATTGAAAGTCATCCTTTTGTTTCCTGCGGCTTATATGGATTTGCAGACTATAAAAGATTACCACTTATGTTTATACAGGGGTTTAATTATATGAAGAAATGTGCTGAAACAGTGAATATAAAGTAATGAGAAAGAACTAACCGACATATGTAGGTTAGTTCTTCTTTATGTTCTTAGTCGGTATTGTACTCTAAAATATCGCCTGGCTGACAATCCAATGCCTTACATATAGCTTCTAGTGTAGAGAAGCGAACTGCTTTAGCTTTCCCGTTTTTCAGGATGGAAAGATTGGCCATAGTAATGCCAACCCTATCCGAAAGCTCCGTTACGCTCATTTTACGTTTTGCTAACATCACATCTATATTAATAATTATTGCCATATTCTCCACCTCAGACCGTCAAATCATTTTCTGATTTAATGTTAATCGCATCTTGCAAAAGTCTTTGGAGTACAGAAGAAAATATTGCTATTACCAGCGAAGCAAAAGGGATGATCAATCCTACAAATATAAGACCTGGGGCATCATCTTTATCTGCCACGAGATAATAGAGTGGTAACCCTAAGAAATGCAAACCACAGATGGATATGGCACAGTATTTGACTCTCTTTAATGTTCGGACAGACATTTCAGAGAATGTAATATTCTTATCTATATAACTTAACAGTTTAACCGCTTGAAAAAGGGCAAAGTAAAAAGGTAATGCCCCTCCATATAGAAGAGTGAAAATGACATATTTTATAGAATGTCCTCCTAAGAAATTTGCTACCTCATCGGCCAATGCAGGGACTAAAAATATGCACAAAGCCATAACAAGAATTCCGATGAGAATAACGGCTATCTTCAAAAATAATGTAGTTGCTACTTTCATAAAACACCTCTCGTAAATTTAAAAATCTTAATTGTTTTTTGGTTGTGAATCCAAGAAATTCTTTACAGGTTTTTGAAGTACGTCAATAATGGCTGCAATGATACTTGTTGCCAATATGCACATTAGACCTAGAGATATTGGTCCTGCTGCATCGTCGCCTGTGAATTGAACACGTATCCTTAGATACACTATTGCTAAAAGAATCAAGAAAATAACTGTAAACGTACATTTTTTAATTACCTTTAAAGAGTGAAGAGATAACTCAGAAAAAGCATTATTATTTTCGATAAAAGATAAAAGTTTAAGAATTTGATACAACCCTACAGAAAACGTAATACATATTCCATATGCACATACCAAGAGTGGATATAAGGAATAATCACCCGGGCGTTCTATTGCATCGCTTATAGCTGCTTCGGGTAAAAAATATATACACACGGCAAGCACTGCAAGTCCGATCAGAAAAGTGATGACCTTTAAGAAAGTGGTAGAACCGCGTTTAATATTCATTTAAAACACCTCACTTATTTAATGACAATTAGAATTTAACACATTATATATTGTTTTTCAATAAATTATTATTGTTTATTGTTACATTATTATTGATATTGAAATATCCTTTTAACTTTAAACAAAAATAAAAAGCAATTCTCATTACAAAGAAATGCTCTTACTTTAAAATGTGTATGACAACTTGTTCAACCGGATATCCAAATCAAAGTTGTTTTTTCTTTCGGCATATTTCACGTTGAGAATTTTTGAAATAAAAAAGACCTGCTAGAATAAACCAGGTCTTTAAAAATATAATTCTATTGTTTTATACGCTGACTTTATTAGCTCAACAACAAATAGTGCTCGATAGTAAAAGTTTTTATCTTCTTACTCATCATCATCTTCTTTTTCTTCTTCCCACCACTCGTCATAATCGTCTTGAACGTCGGTGATATCATTCTGTAATAAAACGCGTTGTAATAAATCTACAATATCGAATGAATCGGATACATCCTCCATAACCTGATATTCATCGCGCAAAGCGAATAATACGCTTGCATAATCTTTTGTAATTTCTAAACGGAAATAAGATCCTCTTTGTTGGTAGAATTCAAAATATAAATCTTCTTGCGTCCTGAATTCGTATGCTTTATATCCTTCTTCTTTGTTTTCGTACTTTATAGTGAAATGAACACCGATTTTATCATTATCTAAAATCATATCATTCGTCACAATAATGTCATTTTCATCGTAATTCGTATAAATTTGTTCTTGTGTCATTTTTAGATTCTCTCCATTTGCTATGTATTTGTTTTGTTTATTATGTTTATCCTTCGTAAATCTATCTGTGGTTCTTGGGAGATTATAATGCAAAATAGAATGGTTTTGAGAAAAAAACAAATTTATGGGTTAGAACAGGAAGGGTGAAGTGAAATGTGTAGCTGTACCTCAGTAAAATAGGGCCAAAGTTATAAAAGTAGTCATTTGTTTAGGAGTTATTTAATTTAGAGAGTTTTTTAGAATTAAAAAGACCTGATTAAAGTAATCAAGGTCTTTATAAGTGTAATTCAATTATTTTATTATGCGCTGTTTTTTATATTCAGCACCAGGTGGTATTATCTAGAAAAGTTCTGATTATCGCCTTGCATATAAACACAAATTCTTTCGTTATCAAATCTTTCTAAACTTCTAATTTAAATTCTAATTCACCGTGGAAAAATTTTAAGTTGTTCACTACTTTTGCGAAATATCGACTTCTGAGTTCATCCTTTTTGAACGTAATATCTTTAAGAGCGATATGGTTACCCTTCTGTAAAATGCTTACACGAGCGAATCCGTTTTCTTTCAGATAAGTTCTTAATTGTTTTTCTGTTAATTTCATTTTCATCACCTTATCCTTCTAATTTTCCTTCTTTTTTTCGCCACGCATCATACTCTTCTTGTTCGTCATAAATATCATTCTGTAGTAAAACGCGTTGTAATAGGTCTACGATATCAAATGCATAGGATACATTCTCCATAACTGTATAATCTTCGGTATGAGAGAATGATACAGTTACATAATCTTTTGTGATTTCTAATCGGAAATGATCTCCTGATTGTTCATCTAATTCGAAATATAAACCTTCATTTGTTTGGAATTCGTACGCCTTAAAGCCTTTTTCTTTGTTTTCATATTTCATAGTGAAATGAACGCCAATAATTTCATTATCTAGGATCATATCATCCGTCACAATTATTTCGTCATCTTCGTTATAAGTGTAATTAGGTTGTTGTGTCATTTAAATTCTCTCCATTTACTATGTATTTGTTTCATTCGTTATGTTTTTTTCTTTGAAAAAGTACCTGTGATTCTTGAGAGATTATAATGCAAATTCGTATGATTTTGAGAAAAAAATAAATTAATAGATGAGAGCAGTGAGGTAGAAGTAAAGTATGTTGGATTAATTCAATAAGAGGGCTATTTTAAAATAGAAAAAGACCTGATAAATAGAAAACAGGTCTTTAAATTTATAATTCAATTGTTTACTTACGCGCTGACTTTTTTAAGATCAGCAACAAATGGTACTCGCTTGTAAAAGTTTTTAATATCTTCTTGCGTGTAGACACTAATTCTATCGATATCAAATCCTTCTAAAACTTCAGTTACGTTATCACTTTGTAAGTAGTGGGTTAGTCCACAACCAAAAGCGTATTCAATTTTATTGTTTTTGAAGCGATAGGGAATGATCGTTGTTGCGGTATGATTGTATTTTTGTACTGCATCAAACACTTCCGTCGTTACATTTTTTAATTCTCCATTTTCTACAATAAACCATTTAGATTTAATCATCTTGTAATTTACATCTAACACTGCGAAAATCGTTTTCTCTGTATTCATTTCTTATTCCTCCGGGAGTATGATTTGTATTTGATTTTTAACATTATAAAACCTATTTTTTGTTTCAGTTGAAAACAATAAAATTAATGAGACCAATCTAGTTTAGGATAGGTAACAACTGCTTTTTAATTGTCTTTGCAAGGAACCTAGAAACCTTATAATCTACAGCATTCTTTAGCATTTCGAAAATACTTGTAAGACTGCCTGTAAATGTAAAGTCGTCCGGCAGAGAGAATAAGCGCGCTGTTTCTCTTACTGATAGGTAACGGTTTAGATGTGGGTGAATAAATACATCATCTTGGACGTGCGTAATAGTTGGTGATGTCTTTTCCTCATCTAAACGTTGACAGTAGTTACTAAACTTCTTGTTTGGTGCTCGTAATTCCATTGGTACATCGTTAATATTGCCACCTTGAGGGACATATTTCATTCGCTCCAATGTCTTGGGAGTCGGATTGAAATACATATCTTGTTGTTCGGCATTTTCAACGTTTTTAAATGCATCTCTAACTGTTCGAACTTCGTTTAAATGTGGTAAATCTAAATTTGGATCACCATTTTTGATACCTAAGATAAAGGAACGCTTACGCTTTTGAGCAGATCCAAGAGTAGATGAATCGATAACTTGAGAAACGATATTGAAATCTTTCAATCTATCTTTAAATCGTTGCAGCATAGCGCCTTTCTTTACAGTAATGAAGTTCTCAACATTCTCGATTAAGAAAGCTTTTGCTTTGCTCCACTGAATAATGTTGATCGTTTGTTCTACAAGAGGGTGTACCGGAGAATCGCTATTTCTAAAGTTATCTTTTGTATTTAAAGCGCTAAATTTCACACAAGGAACTCCAGCAGCAACAAAATCAACTTGAGGGATGTCTTCTTCAGTAAACTCAAGAACATCTTTCATAATGATGTGGTCACCGATATTGTTTTTATACGTTTGAATATGATAGTCCTTTAGAGCCTTTTTCTCATAACGATCATTGGCGAATACAATATCATACTCTTCGTCTAAAAAGCCTTTATCGAGGGATCCGCAGCCACTGAACAGAGATAGCATCTGTATCGCTTTTTCTTTCAGTGTGTTAACGATTCCACCTTTTTTAGATTCGTTTACTTCCGTAGTGCTTGCTTGGAAGAAGTCGAAAATACTTAGTTGTTGGAAACCAACAGCGTTAGCAAAGTCTTTCACGTTAACAGCATAATGTTTTTGTACTAAACTTTGTTTTTTAGATAGGGCATCTTCAAAGCTAATTACATTTACAATTGGTTGCGTTTTAGCTTCCTCTAATACAGTAAAGATAATTTTGCCTTTATGAATTTCCAATTCTATTTTCTTATGTTTAGCAAAGAATTCTCTTACATCGTTTCCTTTAATATCAATGACAGGAACTGTTTTACCTGTACGTTGCGTTGTTTTTGCTACACGTTTTTTTGTTTTTTGTTCTACTGGAATAACTGTGATTTGGTTTTTTTCTTTATCAATTTCATATTTAATTGATTGTCCAATACCAAAACCATAATCAGTTAAATATTTTGCCTCCAGATATAATCTTTCTTTTAATTTATATAAACGTTTTTTAATTGTTTCCTTCATCGTATATTTCCTCCTATAATGTACCTGAGATTCTGAAGAGATTATAATGGGAAATAGTATGTTTTTGAGAAAAAAATAATTTTATATATGAGCAGAGTGAGGGAGAAGTAAAATGTGTGGATGTATTTCAGTGATATCAGGACCAATGTTCTCTGAAAAATCAGGTGAACTAATTAAAAGATGCTTAAAGTTAGAGAAGTACGGACGTAAGAAAGTAAAGGTATATAAGCCTTCTAAAGATAATCGTTTTTCTACTGATAAAGTTGTAAGTAGAATGGGATATGAGTTCCCTGCAACAAACCTACCAGAAACATTAACTGATGAAATCGTTGCTAGTATTCTAGTGGAAATGATGGAATATGACGTAGTTGGGTTTGATGAGGTGCAGTTCTACAATAAGAATATAATGAGACTGGTTTCAGAATTAGCTGATCGTGGCAAGGAAGTTATTGTCGCGGGATTAAATATGGATTATAGGGCAAAAGAGTTTGGATATATAGGTGGCCTAATGGCGATGGCTGATGAGGTGGAGAAACTTTTTGCATTTTGCTCTGTATGTGGAAGTCCAAAAGGGACACATACACAAAGAATGGTTAATGGTAAACCTGCGAGAAGTGGTCCGATTGTCGTAATAGGGGATACGGAATCGTATGAGTCTAGATGCAGAACGTGTTATGTTTCCCCTAAAAATGCCTAGATTTTAGAGATAGGTGGTGATTTTAGAGGTATGAGAGGTTATGCGTTTGGTTGCTTGATGTTGATATTATCGGTTTGTGCCACATCAGGCTTATTATTTAAAGCAATGCAGGATGTTGCGGATTCTGTAAAACAGTACAGAATGGTAAAGGATGGAATCGTCTTAGAGTATGATTTTGAGAAGCAAGATAATGGGAAATTAAAAGTAAAAGTGCAACTTTCTAATAGTACGGATAAAGAACTAACTACAGTAGTTTCCAATACTTGTACAAACCTAATAGAAGTAACAGCAAAAGACACAAAAGGGAATGTATTAGATGGCGAAGGGAATAAATTCAATCCGGGTGTTGGATGTAAGGATATAGAAACTGAGAAGAAACTAAAGAGAAAAGATACGGTCCAATATGAAGCAGTAATTTGGCCAACGTTTACTATGGAAGAGTATAAAGATAATAAACCGGTCATTAAGAATAAAGAAGCTTCTGGTGAAGTTGAAGTCTTAATTAAGACACCGTTCATCGAAAAAGTAGAAAAAGTAAAGATTAAAAAAGGGCAATTGCAAGTGGCGGCAGCATAAAGAAAATAAACTTACATTAAGTAATGTTGTATTACTTCTAGAGACGTAGAAAAAAGTCGAGTGAATTTTACTCGACTTTTAAATTTTATATTAATCTTGTTTTTTCTGTCTCTGAAGGTTGATAATTGAATTCTTTCATAAGATCAGAATATGTTTCTTCTAATGCGCTGAAAAATTCAGGGATATTAGAAACAGCTTGTTGTAATTCCATTTTTGCCTCTTCATTAGAAAAAGTGAAGAATATATTTTGTATTACAGTAAAGGGAGAATTAACAAGAATTCCTTTCTTATTATAATGTTCTAGTGTGAGGGCTATTGCTGCGTCCTCAAATAGAGAAACTTCTGGTTTGATTTCTTCCATTTCAGGTTTTGTTGATTCTTCTGGTGCGGAACTGAAACAATAGGTTTCTAATTTGAAGAACTTCTTTTCTTTCCTATTTATATAAAAATCAATTTCAGCGCTGACTCCGCCTTGACCTCCATAAATCCATTCTAAGTTCTCATCTAATTTAAATGACATATATATCGCTCCTTTGTAATTTTTAATATTGTACATTAAATAGAGCAATAAGGACTAAATAATAAAATTTTGAGTTTAATTAAAAGGGCTGGACTTTAGAACGGGATAATAAAGTGCTGGAGGAGTGGGCTGATGTTAATTTCAAATATATTAGAAGGTTGTTGGAGAAATAAAACCATTGAAAAGTTTAATTGTAAACACAAAATTTCATAATGCAGAAAAGAGGGGAGAGATATGAGTAAAATTGTTAAGATCTTAGGGCTATTTGTATTTTGTATAGTTGCTGTGCTCCTTGTGTTGAAAGTCGGTAAATGGGAGTAAATGAGCCGGAAATAAAAAAGGATCCAGCGTTTGTATATAATGAAAAGGGTGCGGGGCTTTTGAAAAACGAACTTAACATAATTTATAAAGAGGATGTATCATTCCAAAAGCAAGAAGAGCTAGCAAAAAAGTATGGTTTGGAGAAGGTTCCAGATAGTGGAGAAGTTATCATTAACTACAAGGTATTAGGTGATAAGATATTAAGCTTTGATGAGCTTTTGGAATTAATTTTCAAAATATCGGAGAAAGAAAAAGAAATTGTAGAGTCTGTAACAGCTAATGAACAAGTCTTCTTTGACAATTAAACTTCCTTGAAGCGATAATTGGGATAACCTCATTTAGTAAAAAGATAACAAAAATGTTGGTGGAATGGATGAAGTAACGTTAGACAGCTGAATAAAACAAATTGTACTGTAATACACAAAAAGCTCATATCGATTAAATTGATATGAGCTTTTTTACATTTAATATAATAGTTGATTATCGTACCCTTTGATTACGCAGTAACTTGAGTTAATAAACCCCATTTGCTAAACGTTTCTTCTATAATCGGAGTGATAATACCTCTGATATCGTTGGGATTAATACCTTCAATTGTCTGGTCGTCAATTATTAAAGCAGCTTCCCCTTTCTCAAAATCAGGAGATATTTTGAAAATTAAACTGTTTTCATTATATGTGATGCTGAGTTCATTTTCGTTTTCTGATACTATTACTTTTCCGTTGGAAGTTTGTGATTCGTAACCTCCTATAATCATTAATTCATCTGCCATTTCATAATCAAAATCGATTCCTCGTTCTTTTGTTAATATCTTGTATAGTACATTAGAAACAGAACGTTGAAGTTTTTCCATAATTATTTGTCTGGCAAGGTATTGGTATCTCAACTCATTTTGTCTCACAGTATCAAATTGAGATTCGATAAGAGCACGAATTTGCTCGATTTGAACACTTGATTTCCTAGTAGTTGGATAACGTTTTAGAATTTTTAAAATCATATCCTCATTTAGATATTTTAAAGAATTTGTTACTGTTTTCAAACTTTCGAAAGCATAACCCGTTGTTTTCGTGTTTGTTAAGTAACTGTAATTTCTATAGAAAGCTTCTATGAAGTCCTTTTCTAAATCGTCTAGTGAATCTGAGAGGGTTCTGTAAATGTCAAGTAAGCCTTTAGAGTATTGTTCGTACTGATAAAAGGCTTTATCTGATTGAGCCCTAGAAATTAGACTTTCTAAAAGTATTCTTTTATAGTTCTTAGTGTTTAATAATTTTTTAATATCGTCATCTTTTTGGATCAGATCTACAATCGTCAAGAGATGATTATCTTCTGTAACTAATAAATCTGTAATTTTATTATCGTATGTTTCGATTTCCTCAGACTTAAGCTTAGATATTAAAGAAAAGAATGCTTTGCTTGCTATGTTTCTAGGTGAGCTATTTGTGATAAAGGCTTGATAAGTCTGATCTAATACCTCAAATTGTATTTTATCCTCCAGGGCTCTAATTATAATATGATTAAATTCTATATCTGGTAATCCCGCTGGCTGTAATAATTCCTTAGTTAATTCCTTCCATTCTACTTTTGTGGATTTCATAGCATTCCACTTTGAATCTTTCGATTTGATGAGAGAATCGAAGAAGTCTAATATCTCCATTTCATCAATAATTTGCATTGAATACATATCTTGATAGAACCTTTTATCTAGTGGATTAACTTCGCCCCTTGTAACCCAATAGATTTTCTTTTTAGCTTCTTTGTTCTGTTTAATTTCTTCTATAACTTCACTCAATAACCCACGTATATTAGGATCATATAGACTGTATCCTATGAACACAATGTTGTTTTCCATAAAAGATGAATACAACTTATGGAAAATGTACTTGTTGCTACTAGAAAATTCTTGGTAGTCCTTTTCTGTAATGATAATGCCTTTGTTGTTGTCTCTTATACAGCCGTGAATTTTATATAATTTGATAGTGTCCTTATTTGCTGGGCGTGTTTGACTATTCAAACTAGAAATATTTCTATGGATAGGAAGCAGATTATCAATACAGTATTCTATATTTGTGTCGTAATTTGTAGTTATAATCTCGCTTATATATTCACTAATGTTTGAGAAAATTCTTCTATAATTATTGAACTTCTCTATATTTATTGACCTTTTAAGTTCATAAGTGCTAATTTTTTTAGTAATTTCATTTCTAATATTTGTTTGCTTTTCTTCCTTTAATAGTAAATCGACATATCCGGCAAGACGTAAAAAATCTACACCGATTAGGTTCTTCACAATTGTTTCATTTATAATTTTGTAATTTGGATCATCTTTCTCTGATAACAAGTAGACCAGACTTGAATCTTTGATTTTTGTCATTAAATCATACTCTTCAATAATTTCATTTAGTAATCCAGCCCAACTAGGGTATCCGAGGTCTATTGAAAAGCCGGCGCCAATAAAGAAAGTTGTGTTATGGTTTAATAAATCTGTGGCAATGTTTCTAATTAGCCTTGTTTGTGTGTAGTCTAGTGTTTTCATATACATTTCTCCATCCTGTAATGAGTGTTCGTATGGTTCGTATAGTGATTTATCCATATTTGTGAACTTGACATTACTAATTTTTGTTAACTACTATTATTATTATAAACAAAAATTTGATTGATTTACCGTAATATGAACTTATAATAAGAAAAATTAAAGAGTTTAAATAGATATGTATATAAGGAGAAGATACGATAATGGAAAATAGTATGGGAAAGTATAATCAAAGAGATATAAATACACTATTGCAAGGAGTAGAAGGAGAAACGAAAAACGCGTTACTAATGCACTCGCTAAATGCGGTATATATTCATCGAACAGTTGATGGAGATAAAGAAACTAAACTAGGATTAGCTAATGATATTAAGCAAATGATAGATAGTATTTCTTTTGATCAGTTGCTTTTAGTATATTCGTTACTAAATCAGTTTGGCGCACCTTTAGTTGCTACGTCATTACAAGAAGGTGGTAAAGCGTCTATAGATAAAAGTAGTGTAGATGATAGAATCCAAGATATTGAGAACTTAGATATAAGTGAAGAAGAAAAGAATAAGGCTTATAAAAGAGGCTATGATTCTGGTAGTAAAAAAGGATATAAGAACGGTTATGAAGCTGGTTGTATTGATAAAGAAAAAGAGTTTTTACAAAAAGTGAAAGATACTCTGCTAAAAGAGATAAAAAAAGAATTACAAATAGAAATGTATGAGAAAGCAAAAAATGAGGTTAATATAGAATTAACAGATGCTGCATATCAAAAGGGTTATGACGAAGGATTTGCTAAAGCGAAAGAACTTCGGATTAAAGAATTAAAAAAAATGAGAGAGTGGCCGAATTAAGGTTGCGCACTTTTTAAAAATTTTGCGAATGCAGATTTAATATAAATAAGGTATTAGTAATTAATTTTAATATGATAGAAAAAAATAGCACTAAGGGGATTGATAATTATATGGGTAAGGAAATGCCGCGAGATTTAATTAGTGAAGCGAAAGTTGTACAGGAGCATCGAGGTGACGATGCAATGTTAGCATATTTTATGAATTCTTTTAGTGAAATGCATTTTAATGCTTTACTTCGAGATCCTGAATGGGGGAAGGCTCGATTAAAAAATGATGTAAAAAACATTATAAAACATTTAACTGGACCAGATATATTTTCTGTATATACAATTTTGTTTAATATGAGCGGGAAATTAAAAGAGGAATCCTTAAAATCAGCCTTACTCGAGATGGTGGAAGGGCTTGAATTTTCTAATTTAATTGGGATGTATTCATATCTATTAACTTTAAGTGGCGCTTATGAAAATACGCTATTATTAAATAACTCATTAGCTCGTGAATTTGAGAGCGAAAACACAACAAATATAAATGATAAAGAATCAATCTTATTTAATGAAAAGAATGTAATAGTAGCGTTTGAACAAGGAAAAGCTTTAGGGGAATTAGCGGGTATAGAAAAAGGGGAAAAGGCTGGTTATAATAAAGGGTTTAAAGAGGGGAAAGAAATTGGCGAATCCACTTGTAATAAAAAAGTGATGAAAGAAGAATACAGTAAGGGGTTTGAAAAGGGTAATGAGAAGGGATTAACAACTGGATATTTAAGAGGTGAAAAAGAAGGATATAAGCAAGGGATGAAAGAAGGTCGCAAAGTTGGGTTACAAAAAGGGAGAGAAGAAGGGTATACAAAGGGATACAATAAGGGGTTAAAAGATAAAGAAAAAGAATTAGTGGAGAAGCCAGTGAGTCCAGATTTAGAAAGTGCATATGCTGATGGTTTCAAAAACGGAATTGTAGTAGGAGAGCAAAAGTCTTTTACCGAAGCCTATAATAAGGGTTATCAAAAAGCATTAAGTGATAGTGGCAAACCAAATACTACAACTAAACAAACGTTTGATTTAACTGAAGAGCGGATTAAAGAAATAAGAGAACAAGCACATAAAGAAGGATTCGAAGAAGGGAAAACTCTACGAATCAAAGAACTAAGAGCTATGAGAGAATGGTAAAAATAATTATTAAATTGCATAATAAGTAGGTAATATATAAGGTAGGATTATAAAAAAATTTAAGGAGCTAATATATATGAATTTACCTAAAATTAATGAACGTGATTCTATAGTACAGAAAGCACATTTTACATTTGGTTTTAAAGCAATAGGAATCTTACATAAGAATAATGTAGACTATGATGAGGCATTTAATACTATAAGTGAGTGTATTATTAATCTTTCAAAAGAACAAAAGGGGAAAGTACCAAATGAAATCGAAATTGAGCTAATGGAAGTTACGAATGAGTTAGAACTGACATATGGTGAACAAGTTTACATACTAACAAGCATACTTCAAAGGTTGTCTTCCGATTTAATGAAATTTGAGAGAGAATCAAATGAAAATAAATAATAAATATAAAGCAAAAAGACTTATCATAGATGAGTCTTTTTTACTTTTTCTATTTTATGTTTCAGGTGAATATAGTAGAGGTCGGGATTAACCTTGTTATATTTCTTCGCTATCAATGTACTCCTTTATAGTGCTATTTGGAACATCACCTGAAGTGTAGATCATATATCTGTTACTCCAAAAGAAAGGTTTCCAGTAAAAAGGTTTTAGTTCTTCTGAAAATTCTTTTCTAATATAACGTGAGGATACCGATTTAAAATTATTAATCACAGTAGTTAAATTTAAAGTCGGTGGAGCATTGAACATAATGTGAATGTGGTCAACTCCTCCGTTTATATCAATGATAGTGCAGTTCTGTTTTGTAAACAGATTATGAGCTATTTCGTTGAGCCTGTTCTTTATATCATCGTTAATAACGGGATGTCTATATTTTGTCGCGACAACTAAATTGTATGTAAGCTTAAAAATAGCTCGTCTATTCTTACTAAAGTCTTGCATATGCTCCCTCGTTTCCGTTTATAACCATTTTTATATTATAAATAATAGTATCATATTCAAATACATTGCAGAAGAGAGAGTCTTGAAATAAATAATCGGAGTTTTTTACGCTTAAATGTAAATATTTTCATATTACCAATTGAATTTTCTGAAAAAACATTTATAATTTCAGCGAATTGGGGGTGAAAATATGTTTAAGAATTTCGTAAGAGAAGAAGATGGGAGCGGGATTTTAGAGTATGTATTATTACTAAGCTTAGTTGGTGTAATGGCGGTTACAATTTTTCCTAAATATAAACCATTTCTAGTTGATACATTTAATAATATGACGAAAAATGTGGAAACTGCTCTTAATGGAAAAGGCGGTGGTGGAACCGGTGAAGGAGAATGGAAGGATCCAGATAAACCAAAAGAAGAAAATGTCATAGAAAAACAATATGAACCTCGTCTATTTGGGGTTGGTGATGCTTTTATCTATCGTTCCAGCAAAGGGGCTATATACAGTTGGGGCAGAGATATGTATGGGGAATTGGGAAATGGAGTGTTCTCAAAAAATATTCCTTTAGGTAAAATATATGCAGATATGAAGGTCAAGGATGTTCAATTGGGTATAGGTTCTAACACATTCTTTTTATTAGAGGATGGAACATTACAAGGAATAGGAATGAATGACAGAGGACAATTAGGTAACGGTAAAGAATGGGAAAGGGTTTCTCCTATCATAACGCCAGTAATTTATAAAGATGGTACAGCTGTTAAAGATGTGGTTGATATTTCTGTCGGCAGTGTTAATACAATTGCTTTATTAAAAGATGGAACTGCGCTTAGTTGGGGTGATAATCGTACAGGAAGTGCTGGGTATACAACAAGGGAATACCCAACAGATTTAATGAACATATATAGTCACAATGCTAATTTTATTTCTGACGTTACAGGCACAAAGAAGTTAACGGGTGTTAAAAAAGTGTTCGCTGCGGATTTGTTGAGTTTTGCATTCCTTGACAATGATACTATAGTAGGGTGGGGAACAGATAGAAATTATGGATTGGGATTAGGGACTAAAAGTGAATATAATGATCATCCTCAACTATTTCCTTATTTAAAACCAAGTCAGGTGTTGCAATTTGCTCCAGGTTACAGAAGTAGTTTTGCGGTATTAAAAACAAACGAAGTAGTAGAATGGGGAAGAATTGGTGGTTGGGGTAAAGTGGAATTTAAAACTGATTTATATGCCTATGATGAAGAAGTTTTGAAGCCTAGACCTACTAAACAATTAGCGGGTAAAAAAGTTAAGAAAGTTTTACCGAATAATTTTCATAATCTTGCATTGTTAGAGGATGGAACAGTATATGCTTGGGGAAGTAATAAAAATGGTCAGTTAGGAAATAACAAAGTCGATACAGCGGCCGGTTACTCAGAAGGTTTCGTTGTTGGGCCTGATAAGAAAGGAAAGTTAACTGATATTGCTGATATATGGACTACAACTTATGGGAATTTTGCTATGAATAAGAAAGGTGAGTTCTATGCGTGGGGAAAAAACACTTTCTCAGTAATTATGGCGCAGCCTAGTAATGAAGAAGTGATACCTTATCCAGTTTTACTCAAAATGCCTGAATAGGTTAGGATATTTCCTTCAAAATATTAAAAAAGCACGCCAACAGATTTGGTGTGCTTTTATGTATTTATATGCCTGTTCAATTGATATTTGCAGTAACCTTTTCCTCTGGCATTGCAATAATCATTGTATGTTTTTCTTGATCAACGATTGCTCGTAACAATACATCTTCAAGTTTTTGTTTTGAAATGCGCGTAGTGGAATAGAGTCCTTTGTTATAAAGCGCTTCTTCTAATTGACTATTTGCGTTTCTAACTATAGTCCAAAGCTTACCATCTTTTCTAGCGTTATCATCACACTTTTCGTTCAAAATCATAAAATCCCAAACTGATTGTGTCACAATAGTTTTATACATATATCCATAAGACTGAGCGGCGTTAGATACATCTATGAATTTAACTTCCTTGCTTTTTATTTTGAAGATCATACTTGTTGCTTTTCTAAATAGGTTTTTCATTTTTATAAATCTCCTTTTTGTATTGTACTGATTATGTATAATATTCAACAGTTTGAATAAGGCAATTAAAAGTCAAAAAATCCCGAAGCTATTATTATAAAATAGAAAAGATGTGATGTGAAAAAAAGTGCATTAGAAATAATATCCATTTATATTTGAGAATATTCATCTGAATGATAATTAATTGTATTTTTATTCTAAACAAATTAATAGATTTAGTGGCAATAAAATTATATGATGTATTGGTGATTATTTAAATAATAGTTTAGAAAATTTCAGATTAGATATAAAAAAATTATGCAACAAAGAAAAATATAGAGGTGATTTTGGATGAAAAAACGTAGATCTAAAACAGTGCAAATTTATTTTCCGGATGGTGATCCAAAAGGGATAAAAGTAGCTGAGGTAATAAACCGAACTGTGCAAGCAACTTTAGTACCTAGAGGAATTATAGATGAATTAAGAGAAGTTGAAGGTTCTGACAATGTCGCTTTATACTTTTTATTCGGTAGTAGAGAAGAAGATTCGGGTATGGAAGCTTACATTGGAGAAGCAGAAAAAGGATATACAAGATTAAAGCAGCACGATAAAAAGAAAGACTTTTGGGAGTTCGCGGTATTAATAACCATAACTAACTCTTCAAATCAATTTAATAAAGCTGATGTTAAGTACTTAGAAAATCTAGCTTATACAGAGGCTGTGGATGCAGGTCGTTATTTTATTAATCAAACGGTTCCTACAAAATCCTATGTAGCCAAATGGAGAGAGGATCAGCTAGAAGACATCTTTGAAACTATAAGTCTGTTATTGGGTTCACTAAGTTATCCGATTTTTGATAGCTATAGAGGAGAAGAAGAAAACGTATTAGAAGTTAGTGAAGATGAAGAGATGCTATATTGTAAACGAAGAGATGCAGACGCATTTGGTAAATATACTAAAGAAGGATTTATTGTATATAAAGGTTCTAAACTGGCTTCTAAATCTACCGCTGGATTTGAACAGAAAATTGACTCGCATAATAAAAAGATTGAGAATTTAGTCAAACAAGGGGTATTAGCAGAAGAAAATGGAAGATATGTTTTTATTAAGGATTATCCATTTGGTTCTCCATCTGCTGCTTCGGGGTTCATCTCGCAGTGTGCAAGTAATGGTTGGATGGATTGGAAAAATAAAAACAATGTAACTCTAGATGTCTTAAAACGACAAGAAAATTAACATAAATAAAAAAGAGCAAAGTGTTCAATACTCTGCTCTTTTTTTAATTCAGGATTAATCAACAAAGTGCCAATCCTTTTTCTTTACAGAATAATTCTTATATCGACGGATAGTTTCTGTCCACTTGATTTCACCACTCTGTTCCAATTGTTGCAAATCTTCATCTGTGTAATCTGACTCGATCTCCTCAATATTACCTTCAGATATAATATTTCGTTCATACATAAGTATAGTTAGTTCACCATCAAACACATCAGAATCATAACAGGGTAGACGCGCAGCGTATTCGTATATAGCCTTCTTTATATTATGTTTTTCGGAAGCTATTTTTAACGCCTTGTAGAATCCTGATGTACTTTCTAAATGGTTATACGTATTCCAATATGTTGGAGATGTCTCTTTTTCATTTACTTCAAATACTTTGTCTAATTCTTCTTTAAACGTCTGTAGAAATGCATCTGTTAGTAGCCACTTCTTTTTATTTGGTATTTTGTAAGAAAAAAAACCCATAAAGAGTCCCCCTAGACTATGATGGAATTCAGTTAATTATTGTTTCTGTATTATACACTTTTCAGTTGAGATAAAACTACCTTGAGGTATGAGTGATATTGTGAGAGTCACAAAAATTTAATATCTGAATAAAGGTTATAGGAACACCCGGACAGAATTTATTAAACTTATAAACCTTATTGGGGGTGTTTTAATGGAGCAGACACTTTATATATTCTTTAATGAAGAAATAGACGTTAAGGAATGTAGAATAGATATAGAAGCATCGAATGCTGAAGTACTAGAGATCGAATTAGAGAATCGAGAATATCTAGTTACAGTGAACTTAAAAGATACGGTTGAGGGGTTTATAAACAAATTTGTAAAGACGAAAAGTTATTTATACACAAGCTTTTCGGGATCTCTTGAATTTTTAGAGCAAGTTAATAATAAAAGTGTGATTTGGAACAGAGCTAATATCGATAAAATACTCTGTAATTTGGGTTATTCAAAAAAATATATGGAGTTAGAATTTGATAATGCTGCTTTGTGCAGATTGCTAGATGAAGATATGGTAGAAATCGAAACTGTTTTATTACCCGTTTATGCGGACGTAGAAATAACTAATATATTGGATCAATCCGAAAGTCTCGGAAATCATAAAAGTAAACAGCTTCGCGCTGCAATGTCTTGGTTGAAACGAAAAAATGGTGTTATTCCCGAATATATTATGTCAAAGAATGGGGTATATTCGAAAGAGGATAATGTACGTATTAAGATAGGTGAAGCGAATCCCAGGGTTATTATTTCTAGTCTAGAAAAAGGTGAGTTCTACGGTGTTATACCAATTGCCGGAACCCCATATTCTACATTATATATATTTAAGCCCAAAGAAAGTTTTATAGAACGTAATAGAAATATACAATCTATTAAAAGACTTATTCTCGGGGAAAATGAAAAAAAGAGAAAAAAAGAATTTAAAAAGTTTCTAAGTAATAGATTTAGGGTGATAACAAACCTTCATAATTATACAGAGGGCGATATCGTTGAATGGAATGATGATGAAGGCGTTCGTCAAAAGGGGATGTATAGTTACGAGGCAAATACATATGAAGATGCTGAAATGATATATCTAATGGAAAAGCACCTAACAAATGAAAGTATAAGAAATGAAAATGAAAATAGAAAGCTTATAACGAATTGGAAAGGTGTGTTAGGAGATAATGGCCCATTTACTATTGTTCACGTTACAAAGGTCTTGAAAAGGGAAGTTAGATATGAATACTTTGGGATTCCTACTAAAAAAATAATTAACTCAGTGTTATTGGATGAGGGTACTATTCTGGATGAAATTAAGAATTTTGCTATTGAAGCGGACTCAACAGGAAGTACCATAGGAATTGAATATAACCATAGAGATTATAGCAATGCGATGTACGATTCGGATAATGATAAAATCGTATTTTATGTAAACAGGATACATCATACAGCAGCTAAGAATTATATGGAAGAAGACATAACTTTGGCGGAGACAATAAACCTAATTGCATCTACGATGTACGGTAACGCTAGCAAAAGAGCAGAGAGTTTATTTAAAGAAATAATTGATCTTGCTTATGAGAAAAACGAAGCGACGTCTAAAATGAACAGCTATTTATATGATATACCAAGTGAAGAACTAGTGAGTGCTATTGAATATCTTATAAACGTTACCAAAGAATACTATAAGAAGTTAGTTTACTATAAGTATATTGTTTGGGTAGAAGGTAGGAAGTCTGTAGAGAGCTATTTACTTTATAAATATGACAGAGACGGATATAAATCGTATTTGGAAGTTTATGAGATGCAAGAGAAGGAATTAATAAAATTGAATATGAATCTAAATATTGCTCGTTCAGGCCTGATATTGGAGCAGGGACTTTCAATAGAACGATATTGAAATAAAAAAGCACTCCTATTAATGGGTGCTTTTAGTTTTATGTATTGATATTGAAGATATTATTAATCTTCGTCAGGAAGTGAAACAGTGAAGACGGGTTCACCATTGTCTCCTCCTAGAATTGTAGCTTTTAAATTAACAGTTGATTCTTCACCATTGCAAATTCTTACAATTGGATATAACATTTCAGAGTTTCCAGGAAGTCGTTTAGCTGCGTATACCAACATACTACAAATATCATACGTTTTCCAATCCATTGCTTTAGGATCTTTTTCGCTTTCATTATCAACCATAAAGTCAAAGACACGTTTTGTGATAGCGATTGGAATAGTAATACCCGCTTCTTTAGCTGTATTGCTGATATCAATTAGTGATCCATCAGCAATTGCTTCTGCTCTTGTATATGTATGTATAGCTGGTCCAAATATAGAATTCATAATAAAATCTCTCCTTAGATATATGTTTTATAGAGTATAGTGGGAATTTTGATACTTTAGTGGAAAAAAGGAAAAAAGTTATTTTACAAATTTTCAAGAAAAGAATGACCTTTGTATTAAAAAGTAGAGTAGTAATATATAAATAGATACATAAAAATGGTGGTGGTATACGATGTCTATGGAAGATAACCAAATTGCGGTATTATTAGAAACTCTTAGAGATAAAGTAAGTAATGCTTCTCAGGATGATGTAATTGTTCTAGATAAGAGTATAGTTACCGAAATTATAAAGTACATTAAAGAGAATGAAGAAATAGAAATAAAGGAAGACTCTGATTTAGCTGCGAGATACTGTAGGCGGGTGGAATTACCTGAAGACCAGTGGATAACAAAGGATCCGAAGCAACCACTTCAAGATTGGTATAAAGAAAGAAAACAAGAAAGATTAAATAAAAAATAACCCAAGAGCGGGTTATTTTTTTAAACCGAAAAAACTTGATAATGATCTTTTGGGTGATGAATTCTTGAGTTCTTCAGTAATCTCTTTGCGAATTCTGTCTCTATTAGATTTAAACTGTATATTTTCGTTTTTACCAGTGCCATACAATTGTTCTTTTGTTTGATTAACAAAAAATGAAACGTCAAGAGATTGGAAAGGTTTATAATCATCTGAAGTAGGTAAGCCTTCAAGTGGATTATCGCCAAATAATCGTTTTTTAACTTCATTAATCTGATACTCGGTATCAATAGAATTAAAGACTTTATAATCATCCGAAGTAGGTATACCAGTAATAGGGATGCCTCCTAAAACAAAAGTATCTTTTTTGTTGTTATTAGAAATAGGGAAATCTATTATATTGTTCTGCATAGAGTCTTTATTGAAATCTTGTGATTTGTGGCTTCTAGAATTGTTCATTTGGAAAACCTCCTTTACATAATGTTGCTTAAACTACATTACTTATATATTATAAAATAAAAAGATTTACTTAGGATAAGTTTTTTTCTTAAGTGTGACGAGATTTTCGTGCGGTAAGGTTTTGTAAAGGTGCATATATGGGCAAAACGACTGTTTTAATAGTTGATTTTATTCCTAACTAACCACTATATAGTTGTAAGACAGTTTCCTCGAAGCTGAACCAAGCATACCAGTTCTTAAGATCACCCTGTGGGTTAAGATTTTGTCCGGTCATATCTTCAAAATGCTCTTTGAGTTCCATAATTTCATCGTAATATGTATCAAACCATTTTTGTGTATCGGTATAGTATATTAATTCCGTTACAATTCCGCTTTGGCAGCCATATTGTAAAACCTCTTCAGCAAATTCTATGCCGCCATTGTTTTCTATTATTTCTTTGACTGCTAGTTGTAAATTATTCATAACACATCCCTCCTCATAAAAGAGCCAGAAACTTTATATAAGTATAGACTCAATAATTTTTTATTTGAAAAGTATTCAAAATATAAAAGGAGGTTTTCGAATGAGTTATATGGATGCAATTAAGGTATATGGAGAAGATATTCAGGATTTTGATATGAGCCCGTTCGAATTGGTTGAAACGTTACAGTGGAGAAGTCACATTGTAAAGGTATATGATCGATTATCAATTGAGGAAAAAGAACAATTAGCATTGTATGATTTGATTTTGCTATCAAATGCTAAAAAAACATATGAACATCTTAGAGGGGGATATAATTTCCCTGCTAATAAGCCTATTGAAGAGTGGTGGTGGCATCTAGATAAAGTTACAACGGGTGGTATTGTATTTAATGCTGCTGCAACAAATAGCAAGTAACTTAATACAGTATTAAGTTGCGATTATAATAAGCCAATGTTCTAAGACTTATCGATTCGATGAGTCTTTTTTTGCCCTTTATAGAAGTAGAAACTTGTTTTGTTTGCATTCCAAAATGAATATTCTTTGTGATAAACAAAAGAATTGTAATAAGAGAGATTAATATATGTAAGTCCGCTAGCATTAGATGAAAATTTGGAATAAAGGGGGAGTAATATGGAACAGTATAAGCTTTGCTATATAGCCTATGACTGTTGGGCGTATTTCACAACATTACCATTAGAAGAGCAGAAAGGTGAAAAGTGGTATAAATCTCCTTATCAGTGTAACGCGGGTTCACCTGAAAAATATGATGTTAAGAAACACGAAAAGCCTTACAAAATTCTTAAAGTAGCGTTTGAATCTAATCATTATCCACCTTGTGAATTAAGTAAGTCATATTCTGTTGAGGATATAAATAATAAGAACATACCTTGGTTAAGTAGACCACCTGAGTGTAGAGAATGTGTGGATGATTTCCCACATATATATGCTGGGGAAAGCCTTGAAGGTTTTATTAAGAAAATAAAGAGTTCTGGTGGAGAGGTTTACTTGAAAGTAGAATAGGGTTAATACATCTATTATTAAAATATAAAAAGAAAATGTAAACTCGATCCACATTTTCTTTTTATATTTATGAATTTGGTCGCTTAGTTCTTGTTCGGATTGTAATCACTTACTACTTTCGATATTTTACTGAAACAATACTTTTCAAACTCACCAAAAGGAATCCAAATATCTCTAGCTATAATTTCCTCATATACTTGTCGAATAACTTCATCGCGAGCCTCTCTTGGGAGTTTTATATTCATATTTAATTCCTTCATCTTCGAATGGTAACTGTTCCTAAATACAACCAAAATCCATTCTTTTTGCTTCTGTTTAAGGTGAGAAAATCCCTTGTCAGTTTGAATTGTTCTTCCATTAACATTAATGTGATTTTTCATTTTTAACCCCCAAACTAATATTTATTTAAGATGAAACAATTGTATTTATTATTTTGATTAAATTTTACTACTAATTTAAGTAAATATAAAAAAACCTATTCAAAATGAATAGGTTAATATACTTTATATAGAATCATAAATGAGTTGATACGAAGGTCTGCCGCCTATGAAACTAGGGGACATTTGGTTCCAATATTTTGTTTTTGGAGCGAAAAAATACTGGTAAAAATTATATATGCTGTGTGTATCTGGAGATCCGTCAGGTTTATCGAATTTTACATCACGTCCAAAATCAAAAAGAAGCCAGTTTGCGATTTTATCACCTTTTACATTATAATTGACAGTTTTTGAATCGTAAATCGGCGTGGTTTTTAGTAAACCTGGCGCATTGTAGGTATAAGTGAATCCTATATCTTTATCAAAAGTTTTTGCAACACTTTGAGCTAGATGACCACCTAAAGAGTGACCTACAACAATAAACTTTTCTTTTGGAAATAATCGATTGACTTTACCAATAAGCTTTTCTGCATATATCTGTGTAACTGTTCCTTTATTTACAGAAATAGATAAATCAACCCCTATATCGGCACCGGATTCTGTTCCTCGGAATGCGATAACCACTTCACCTGTTACAGTGTTGTAAAATGCATATCCTTGTAAATCATATTTAAGATATACATCATAGGCTAATTGTGAATCAAAATCGTCTCTAGTCAAAAAGGTTAGAAGTTTAAACGAATCCATTAAATAAGTATTCATAAAATCATTAACATTTATTGGATTTCCTAATGAATCTTTCTGATACATATAGAGTTTTTTCTGTATTGACTCAAATCTTGAAACGAATTTAGGAAACTTACTTTTGTTTGAAAAATCAAAAGAAGAGAAAGGGGTTCCTCCACCAATATTTTCTAAATCTTCATAAGCTAAACTAGCTAAATTCAAAAATTGTACTTGACGTAGTTCGTCCGAAAATACATTAATTACATTTGTAGAGGCGTTTAAGTGAACTTTAGCATCAAATAATTCGAAAAATCGAATTGGAACTCTAACAACGCCATTTACGTCCCTGGAGGGTGCTTGCATATTCACAGCCTTACTACCAAAATAAACAGTTGAACTACCAACTTTGTGTGTAACTTTTTCCAACTTGTAAGGGTGTGTTAAAGTAATTGTTCCGTTTGAATAGGTTAAATTTAAACCAAGTTTTTCAGCGATTGGTCTAACCGGTACAAAAGTGGTTGCATCTTCTTTAAAAGGTTCTCTACCTTCAAAATTAATGATTTGACCATCTACTTTTACCATAGTGGTGGTAGCTGCTTGTGAATGATTAACTAGTCCAGTTAATAATCCAAATACTAAAACAGTTGAAAAGAAAAGAATTTTTTTAAGCATTTTGTTGCTCCTTAATAGTTTATTCTTGCAAATGTTCTTTACAAGTTATAGAAATTATAGTGGGATAATTTTTATAATGTGAAAAAAAATAAAAATAATCGATTGTCTAAGTGAATAGAAAAACCGTACACTTTTACAAATAGGTATAAACCATATTACAAATGTTACAATATGAAGTAGCTACAACATTTTTTCTTTATGGTGAACCAATTGCAACTAACATAAAACGTAAGTTTATCAGCAAGTGATGTAACTAAATGGCCCAACTAAATAGTTTGGTAACTGTCCGTGCAGGGCACGAATGGAATAATTCAATTAGTGGTCGTACTTGAGGAAAGAGTGTCCTAATTACAAATAAAAGAATGTATAAAAACACATTCAAAATTAGTGAATGTGTTTTTTAGTTTACTATTTTTATTTAAAACTTTTTGAAACAATTTCTTCAATCTCTTTATTTGAAAGAGAGGAGTTGTCTAATAAAAACTTTATTGTTTCTTCAGATTTATTCCCTTTAATTGCTTTTTCTAAAAGCTCTCTATCTCTATTCTTTCTAATGATTAAATTTGTAATTGATTTTTGCTCTAATTCGGCGATGACACCCTCAGTCTGGTTTGTAGGATCAATTTCATTGTTCAGGGCTTTTCTTACGAGTTCCTCGGTTTCTTCATCAGTTCTATTGATATTCTTATCACTATTATAATCCTTGTAAAATAAACTGAAATCATATATATCGTGTATGATTTCGCGGTTGGATTTTGTGTCTTTTTTTAACTCGATAGCACGAATGGACCTTTTGTAAAGTCCTTCTAGTAAGTCGGTAAGTAGCTCTACAAACCTTGCTAACTCTGTATTGCTTTTCATAATGTTGTAGATGTTACAGCAAATAACAGTGTTACTACTAGTATAATTCTTTTTACTGTCTAGACGCTCCACGCTAAATTTGAATAAATCATAAACTTCTTTTTCTATGGGATAAGGGTCTTCTGGATTCTTTTTATACATTTGTATGCCGCTATATTTACACTTTTCTTTTTGCTTAAAAAACTTATCTCTTATAAATTTTGCAAAGGCAATTTCATTTGGGAAATGGGCAGTATGCCTTCTATCATCGCTCATAATTTTCCCAGCCCGCACCCAAAAGGGGAGGCAATCCCGACAACTTGTTGGCTTGTTTGTTTTATAAGGGGTTTCATTTCCGCAAATTTTACAGATTACTACCTTTTTCTTAGCCATATTTGTTCCTCCTAATATCTCATTGCTTTTACAGTATAAAATAATATCAAAATTTTAGGTATAAACAAGAAAGAAAAATTATGGATTATTCAAAAAGTTATTTGTACTAAAAAAGAAAATAAAATTATACTTTAGTAGAATGAAAAGAATATTGTTTCTACTGAAGATATATCTTTTTTTCTTTACTAGAAAAACAATTAGCTGGAAAAATAAATTATATTCTCTAGTATGTATTTTTGTAGTTCCAAAAAGTAAGGGTAAAAACAGATAAAATACAGTGGGTAGAGTATGCTAGAAATAGTTATTTTCGGCAGTTTCTCTAAAGTGGCCTAATCCCTAGAGACACAAGGGATTGAGGGTGTTTTTTTAAGAAATAAAAAAATAGCGTTTTTTTACCCCTTTTTTCGAGGGGAAACAGGCATATTTGCACCCTGAAGTTGGTTGAAAAGAAATAATAGATATTAAAATAAGCACAAAAAGGGGTCTAGAACGCGTTTTTGTATACTGAAGCGATTAACCTATTTGCTTGGCTTTTGAAAATGGTATGTAAGAGGTGTATTTTAGTATCGAATTCTTGGGATTATCTTTAGTAGAGATAAAAAGATATTTCTTTACTAGAAAAACATAAGTTGTTCGTTCTACTAAATAAATAATATTTTTTCATTAGTAAAATATAATATTGGATCTTTCTAGTGAAGAATAAAAAGTTGTTCTTTAGTAATAAAATAATAGAAAAAAATGCATATCTATATATTAGTTGTTGTTGATATAAATGTGAATTAATTTGAAATTCATTTAATTGTAGATTAATTAAAGAATTAATATTTATATGTATAATGAATCAAACTGAAGGGGGGAAATCAATGAATTTATTCCGTTTGTCATTTAAAGAGGAAAAGGGGAGTCTTTTTGAATATATAATCTTGCTCGCATTTGTTGGTGTGGCAGCAGTATTAATTGTTCCCCATTTAAAAGAATTTCTTGTTGAAACATATAACAAAAGTATTAATAATATTGAAGTTGGGATATCGGGTGGCAGTGGCTCTAATAATCAAGGAGGAGGGGGCGGAGGAGAAGTACCCCTTAAGTATAAATTTGTATTCGATGGAACGAATTATATTCAGTTAAATGATAACTTAATGTACTTCGGTAACGATTCAAATGACTTTTCATTAGAAGGCTGGTTCCGTTTGGAGACAGACAAAACTGCTGCTGTATTTGGCAAGAATGGAAGTCGTCCGCAAGAAAATTATCTGTTAATGGGCTTCTGGGGCAAAGGTTATCATCTAGCTACATCATTTGATAATAGATATGATACGCCATTTGTAAGGAAGAAGTATGAAAAAGTACATTTAGCTTGGGTTGTTAAAAAAAATGTACTAAAAATATACGAGAATGGAATAGATGTATGGACTACTAATATAACGGGGCGAGTCCCATATACTGATGAAGCTGCTCCAACATTAGGTATGGAAACAGATAATGGCTTATCATTAAAATCCGATTTCTTTGTAGGTACAATGGATCAAGTGAGACTATATAATAGGGCGCTAAGTGAATCGGAGGTACAAGGAAATATGAAAGGTAGCGTTGTAAAAACGGGAATAGCCGCTGAATATCTATTTAATGATGGATCAGGTGACACAATAAAAGATTCAAGCGGGAACGGTAATCACGCAAAAATAATAGGAAACCAAAATTGGAAAACCATATAGATTCTAAGGTTTATCGATATATAAATGACTAATAAAGAGAGACCGTTTTGGTACTCTCTTTATTAGTATGATGTAAGTATTTCCTATATTTTAGGCATAGCTGAAAATAAGTTCTATAATGATTATATAAATGAAGATAAATTGTTCGAGGTAAAAAAGGGTTAAAAGGAGAAAAATGATGAAACCGGTTGAAAAGGGACAAACCTTATTTGTAAGTAAAACTACTCGTTTAGGGAGTGAACCAAATTTAAGTGAATACATTGTAAGGAGGGTAACTACAACAGGGTTTTATGCTAATAAAAAGGGCAGTACGCTTTCCCATAGATTTAATAAAAAAACAATGGAACATAAGAATAGAATGGGAGAGCATTATAAAGCGTACCTGAATGAGAGTGAGTATTACGAAACGATAGATGTGAAAGCAGAGACTGAAAGATTAAAGTCTGAGATTAAAAATGGTATTGAGGATCTTGATGTTGAATTACTGCGCGAAATTAAGAATTTATTAACTAATAATCCTAAAAAATAAAGTGGAAAACGTAATGAATTTCAGTCATTGCGTTTTTTTTGTTTTTTTTAACTAAATCTTTTTTTAGATGGTAGTATATCAAAAACATAAAACACGGGGGAATACAGGATGATTACAGAACTTACTAAGGAATTTTTACAGCAAGAGGAAAAAGATAATGCGGAGAAAATGTTAATTGAGGACCAAATTGAACAAAAAAGAAGAAGCATTCAGAGATTACAGGAACAGCTAGATAGATTGGAAGCTAAGAAAATGGATGACAATGAAAATGGTTGGATTCATTCTATCTTAGTACCATTCAGTAAAGTAATTGCTGAGAAGCTTGGTTGGACATATGAAATTTGTGGGCCTTTCGGAGAAGACTCAAGAGTAACAATATACTTTTACGAGAATCCAGAGGTAGCACTTGTAGCTCAAACAACAAAATCAATTACAATAGTTCCGAAATACATTAAGAGCGGACAATTACATTATGATACTGGAAAAAGAAGAAGCGGTGTTGTAATTAAAAATCCGTTCACTGCTGGATTAAATGGTAATATGAATGAAATTCTTCCTATTCCAGATTCATTAGAAAAAGTTATTGAAATTCTTGATAAAAACCTTTGGGTCAAATAAATATAAAAAAGGCAACCATCTATGGTTAGCCTTTTTAAAATAAGTAGTTTCTTTTTGTGTGTTCGTTTTGAAATACACTTACTACATTGCTATGTTTTTGAATCTCCACTTGATATTGGTTAAAAACAATTTTAAAAAAGTGAGTAAACAGTGAATTGATTTTTTCGATCGCCGATTGAGATGTTATGTTTTGAGCGTTATCTATAAAATAAAGTTGTTCTATTTCGTCGAACCTCCCGTAATCAATGGTATGGAACATAGCATCATTTATAATGCATTGAGAATAATAAATTTGATACTTGTTTTTTTTATATTTAATTATTAAGCCTTCATCCCGCAGGTAGACAGCGTTACTAGAGGCGCCGATAGCAGTTCTTGTACTAGGATTGTATTGTATAAAATCGATTATTTTAAAGTGTTTTAAAAAATGGATTTGTTTAATTTCATCAGTAAAATGATTTTTAAGTATGAGTATTGGTTCTTTACTTAAACTTTTCAAATGCTGATAAAACCTATGATCTTTTATAATACTTTTCCAAATTGATTGTGCCCAAGTAGTTCCTTTGTTTTTGAACCAGTGTTCAAAAGGAGTTTCTTTGATAGTAGTTAAAGAATCGTTTTTGTATCCTTTGGCCTGTCGTTTTGGGTTTATATATATGTAATGGTGTTTGTCCTTAGTATGACACCAATTGTTATTCAGTAATAAAGATTTATGTTTCGTCCAGTAGCTTTTGCTTTTCTTTTCAGAGTAATACGGATCAAAGGTCTCTGTATTGCCACACGAGTATATGATTACATCCATTCTATTTTGAAGTATTGAAAGAACGTTATTTTCTTTTTCGAAACTAAAATATTTTTCATCAATATGTATTTTGTTTAAAAAATATAAGTAACCATTTTTTCCTTTTAAAATACCGGGAAAAGCATCTAAGAATGTCCATAATTGATAGCATAATTGCGAAACGTCTTCGAACTCAATTTCAGAATCCTTGTTTGTTAAGATGTCGTTTACGAAATAAGGTATGGATATTCTATAACCGGTAACGGTTCCAATGGTTATTCCATTATCTTTAATGTTGAACCAATAATCATCAATAAAGGATGATTGTCTACATAAGTCGTGCGCTTTGTTCGTTTGTTTCCTTTTAATTAACTTCATCACTAACTCCTTTCTTTAAAATTTGATTATCTGATATACTCCTATCTATTTTAACAAATATAAGAAAATAATGTTATCCTCGCTTCTTAAAGTAGATATGGCGATGTCTCAGCTTCGTTATTATGTGTATATATAAAATATAATATTATTTTAAATGGGAACTTAAGGGTTTTTCACCTAAATCGTAAAAAAACGCATTTCCTAAAAGGTTAAATGCGTTTAAAATTTTTAATTATATGTATTGAATGATACCGTTAGGAAAGATTCAATCGATAAGGAATGATTAGAAATCCATTGTCGCTCTCTGTTTATTCATTGAAGTAATTTTGATTTGGTGAGCTTTTGGATCCAATTTAAATAGCCGTTCTAATTTTGTACTATTCATATAATAAAAAGGTGTATCCATAAGATCATTGATTTCTTCTCTGTGTTCTATTAATAAGCCTTCTTTCTTTTTTATTTCATACAAATTACTATCTAATTGTTTTAAACGCTCAAAATCCTCATCAGTCATTAAGTGGTATGGTTTGTATACTAAATCATCTAATTCTGCTACATAATTTTCTTTCACGTTCTGGTTCCTCCTTAGCAGTTGGTTACTGCTTTGATTTTTAATGATTATACAGATGTATAGGATGTTTGGTAAAACTTTATAAAATTTCAAATCAAAATATACATATTGTTTCTTTATAAAGCAGCTAAAAACATACGTCGAAAAGTTGTAAGTTTAGTTTCATTAATTATTATGACCTTATAATTATTTTTGTAATTAGAGGTGGATTAAATGAGTAAAAAGAAAATTGTAATCTTAGGAGCAGGATATGCAGGTATATTAGCTGCACAAACTCTTGAGAAAAAATTAGATTTTGACAAAGCAGAGGTAACGTTAATAAATAAAAATGATTACCATTATTTAAAGACTGAATTACATCAGCCCGCAGCAGGGACATTTCCAATAGAAAAAACTAGAGTATTCATAAATGAGATTCTAGATAAAAATAAGACAGGGTTTATTCAGGATGAGATCATACAAATAAAAGCAGATAAACAAAAAATAGAATTAAAGAACAGTGAAATCGAGTATGACTACCTTGTTGTTTCTCTGGGCTCAGAAGCTGAAACTTTCAATATACCTGGTTTAAAAGAATATGCATTTGGTAAGTGGACTTTAAATGGAATTCAAAAGTTACACGGTCATATTGAAGAGAAAGTAAAAGGATATACTGAAACACAAAATCTTGCTGATTTAACATTTGTAGTTGGTGGTGCAGGATTTACCGGTATAGAATTTGTTAGTGAATTGGTGGATGCTTTACCTAAACTTTGTGAACAGTACGGAGTTGACTCTAACTTAGTAAAAATTGTTAATGCTGAAGCATCTCCAAGTATACTAGCTGGTTTCGATCCAGCGTTAATCGAATATGCGCAAAAATACTTAGAAGATAAAGGTGTAGCATTCCATATTGGGGTACCGATTAAAGAATGTAAAGAGGGAAGTGTTGTACTGGCGGATGATACAACCATACAAGCGGGAACTGTAGTATGGGCAGCTGGTGTAAGAGGGAATTGTGTGATTGATAAGTCGGGTATTGAAAGTGTTCGTGGCAGAGTACAAGTGGATGAAAATCTCAGAGCACCAGGTTATGAAAATATTTTCGTTGTAGGTGATTGCGCGGTTGTTATCAATAAGGAACAAAATCGTCCTTATCCACCTACTGCGCAAATAGCAATGCAAATGGGTGAATGTATTGGTAAAAATATAGCTTCTATGATTAATGGAAGAGGTGAGTCAGTATCATTTACTCCAGATATAAAAGGAACTGTAGCATCTCTTGGAAGAAAGAATGCGGTAGGTGTAGCGTTCGGCCATAAATTGAATGGTAAACCTGCTGTGATTATGAAAAAAGTAATTGATTTAAGATATTTATATATTATTGGCGGAGTGAAAATGGCGCTGAAAAAGGGTCGTTTCTGATGTATTAATAAAAGAAAAAACCAAGGCAAATCTTTTATGAATTTGCTTTGGTTTTTTCTTTTATACGTTATAATTCCCTCGAATTAGGGGGTGTTAAAATGCAATTGTTAAAAAGGTTTACTAATGAAAGAAGTGGTAGCATTTTTGAATATGTTATATTACTTTCATTGGTTGGCGTTGCGGCCGTACTCATATTCCCTCATTTAAGAGAATTTACTGTGGATACATTTAATACAAGTGTGGGAAATATAACGAATGGAATTAGTGGCGGAGGATTCTCTAATGATAAGCCAGGAAATAATAATGGATCGGGTACAGTAGAGAACAAATATAAATTTAAATTTGATGGAACAAATTACATACAATTAAATGATAAACTAATGGATTTTGGTGCTGGAAGTAGTGATTTTTCATTAGAAGGATGGTTCGAAATAAATGGAACCAAGAACCAAGATATTTTCGCTAAAAACGGTAGTAAGCCGAAGGAAAATCAATTAATATTGGGTGTTTTCAGAAACAGCTATCATATTTCGACGGGGTTTGCGGTAGAGTTTGAACATTACAATTCTAGTTTACCAGTAGTGCTTAATAAGAAAGTGCATCTTGCTTGGATCGTTGAAAAAGGCATATTTAGATTATATGAAAACGGGGTAAAAGTATGGGAAGAAGCTGTTGGACCTAGGGATACTTATACGAATGAAGCTGCTCCGACGTTAGGTATGGAAACAGACAATGGATTGTTAGTCCCGTCGGATTATTTTGTGGGCACTATGCACCAAGTACGACTATACAATAAATCTCTTACATCTACTGAAGTTCAAAATAATATGAATGGGAAGACTGTAAGAAATAACTTACAAGCAGAGTACTTATTTAATGATGGCCCGGGTAGAACAATAAAAGATTATAGTGGGAATAGCAATGATGCTTTTATTGTTGGAAATGAAAAGTGGGAACTAGAAAAATAAAAAAGAACATATTCTATCAATACATTATTATGGTTGGGAAGATTGTTTCAAAAGAACTAAAAATAACCGAAGTAATCCTTTAGTCGGATTACTTCGGTTATTGTTTATGTTAATCTCCATATACATCAGGGGTATATCTGTTTTTTCTTTATAAATTAAACGTTTTCCTTCGATGGTTGCTTGAGAAAAATATTTTCAGTTTATCAAATTTAGATAGCTTTTGATTTATTACTTCGGCCTGTTTGGTAAAATCTTTGATTTTTTCAAGTAAAGCCAAATATGCTGAATGAAAGTCTTCGTTATTATATTCTAGGTGTGTTCTTAAGATATAATCACAGGTATCTCCAATTTCTACATCTAAAAAGAATTCCTCAGGCCAAGCAGTTACTCTAATTGTATATATGCCCTTTGAAACCTTAAAAAACCAGCCTATATATGGATCGAACTCAAATCCTTCATTACTTAAAAAGTTTTCTTGTTCTTTTGTGAATGTGTCGCCAACATAAGTTGTTGTTTCGATTTCTTTAATGTTTAATGCTTTTTTTAATTCGCTCATTTTAACACCCCAATTTTTGAAAAGTTATGTAATGACTTTTGTTCTAATAAGATGGAGGATGTTTTGTTCAAATTTATTTTGTTTATTTCTAATTACGGCTAAATAGTTTTTTTAGTAATGTGAGTGATTTTAACTGTGTTTTTTCAGATTCTAGCTGTTTTATGAACGATTGAATATCATTAATCATTTTCATATATTCAGTTTTGAAGTCTCTGTCAATATGTGGATAACTATTACTATGTATACATTCGCCTGTATCGCCAAGTTCAACGCACCAATCGAAATCAATAGAAGTGGCGGTAACCCAAATGGTGTATTTACCTTTTTGGGTTTTATAATACCATCCTACGTTTTCATCTTCTTCGAATCCCTCATCTGTGAGGAATCCTTCTTCTTCAAAAGAAAATGGTTTCACGATTTCTGCATTTTTTTCGTCGATTTCCAACGCTTTCTTAATTAAACTCATATTATCACCTACTTATTTTAAGATTAAGTGCTGCTAACGGTTTCCAATCCCATAATTGATTTGATACAGTTCCGAATCGATCATCATCATCTGAGAAATTGTAAGCTACTAATACGGGGTACTCTTCTTTGTTAGGTTTCAAGTTAATATCCCCTTCAAACAGCAGTAATTCTTGCTCCCAATCCTCTATATCATCGTATTTTTCATTCATTAATTCAAAGGCTCCAAAGAACTGAATCCATTCATCAACTGTGTCGAATATGTTTTTCTTCTCAATTGAGTAAGCGGTTGTTTTTGTTTTTTTTACAAATGTCTCAATACATAGTAAGAGATACTCTTCATAATTATTTGCGATTTTATATTCTAAAATGTTTTCCATTGAATTTCATCCTTTCGAAGGTCATTTACTGAGTATAAAATACGGCATCGAGAAAGTGGAAAAAACAATATGTTTAATAATAAAAATGATTTATTTTCCTTCTACTTAATGGGGGTCTATATAATTGATATGGAAACCAATAGAAAGAAGTGAGAGAAATAGACAAGGATAAATTAGAGGTTATTAAAGAGAAATATAAGGAATTTGCAGCTTTCTTAGATGGAATTACTATTGAAGAAATAGAAAAAGAATATTCTAGAAGTGTTCTAAAAGAGTTTACTAATGAATTGTCGAATATAAAAGTAAGAAGTATTTCTTATGAAATATCAAAATTGATTCAGAAGAAGAAAGAGGAAGAGTATCCTGATTTATTAGGAATTCATCATTATCCAGTGTTAAAAGAAATTGATTTTTTACCTGAAGAAAAGAAGTTGGAGCTTGATGGCTTTTTAGCTAGGTTTAGGATAGGAAATTATTTAACTGGTTTAAGCAGGATTATGTTTAGTGAAGATCTAAAAAGATTTGAAGAATTTTTGATGGAAAAGAAAGTTGTTGAAGAAAAATTTTATGTTTGTTGTCCATTATGTAATAATGGATGGATTTCTAAGTTATTATCAAATGAAGAAAAAGTAAAGGTAGAAGCGTTAGTAAATGATAAAAAAAATAGGGATAAATTTGAAATGCTGGAAGAGTATCTTCAATACTATTGTTCTGGATGTGAAAATGAGCCGGATATCGAAAGAATGAATGTGGTGAGTTTCGGTAGAAAACTAAAGGTTATTCAAGAGCGCGATAAAAGCTTAGATAACGTGTAGAAAAATTAAAGAGACATTAAGGTCTCTTTTTTTGTTTTTTTTATGAACAAGCATACTTTTATGCAGTATAAACATAAAAAAACAAATGGAATAGGAGAATGAAAAATGAGCCAAACAATAAAGGTTAATGGAAGAATATCTGTAGCTATAGAGGTGGATAAACAACACTTTGAAAATGATGACCAAGGTGCGGTTGAAAAAGCAATTCTTGATGGGAATTTATTTGTAAATGATAGTGAAAATTATTTACCTGAGAATTGGAATTCTTTTAAAAATCCACAAGGAGAAGGAGATCTTGTTTTTGGCACTCCGTTAACATTTTTATTACCTCCAGGAATTATTAAAGAACGAATTGTTTCGGTAACTGCTGAATTAAAAGCAGCAGAAAGTAAAATAAATGGAAGTGATGATAGTTTGAAAAAAGAGATTAATATCCTTAGGGGAAGACTTCAAGAACTTGAATGGGTGAAAGGTTTCTTAGAAGGTAAAGAGATTAAGTAAAAATTACTAAAGCGATAGGACTTGTTTCTATCGTTTTTTCTTTTTTCTCAAAAACCGTTCACAAAAGGTATAAAGATAAAAATTGAAATGTGAAAAGGAAGAGGGAAAAAATAATGAACAAGAAACAGAGTTTTGTATATAGTTTAGATCATATCGATTTTAAGGTGGTTACTTCAAAGAAAGATGTTGTACAATTACTTCAATCGCACGATAAAGAATCATTTGTTTATTCATTTAAAACAGCTGCATTTAATTACGCATTAGCGAAAACGTATGGAGTAGGCGATATCGAGAAATTAAGATTGTTTTTCGAAGCAGGATTATTTCACGACACAGGAAAATTAGGTATGAGTTCTGACTTAATAAATTATCCTGGTGCTTATACTATGGAAATGTTAAACGAAATGAAAAAACATCCTCAGGGTGGAGCAGATATTCTTACTGAAATTAATGCTGAACGTGAATTAGTTGATACGGCGAAATATCATCATTGTAACTATGATGGAACAGGGTATGTAGGTGGTTTATATGGAGCAGAAATTCCATTAGTAGCACGTATTACTAGAATTTCTGATAGTGTAGATGCGTATCTAACAAAACGTTGTTATAAAGAAGGTGGTCCAGCAAATGAAGCACTTTCTGATTTAATGCAGTTTTCAGGTACAAGCTACGATCCGGAACTACTTCAATGCTTCTCTGTTATTCATAGTAGCATTATGGATGAGTGTCACAAATTCGGCGAAGACAGACCTTCTCAAGATATGTATATGCATTTCTTAATAGAATTATTTTTAAGTGATTTTAATATACAAAAAGTTGATGATGTCCTAAAATTGTTCTAGAAAAGTACTTTAATTCAAGTAAAATGATAATTAAAAACAAAAAGTGATGAACTTTAACAGTCGTCGCTTTTTTATTTTTTTTACCAGTATTCATTTTCGTGTGCTATAAATTTAAAAAATGGAATGTGTAAAGAAAGTGGGAAAACGAAAATGAAAGAACTAGTTAATGTTAGATTGAATGTAATGCTTAATGTAGACAAGGTAGTCCTAGAAGGGGATAAACAGAAAGCTATTCAAAATGCGTTCGATAGTGGTGAAGCATACCTATGTAATGCAAATCATTATATAGCAGAGTGCGGAAATGAAGTAGCAGTCTTACGAAGCTCAAAAGAAGATTTTGATTTTAATATGACACAAATGAGGTTGCTGCCTATTACAGTTGTTGAAAATAGAATAGCTGACCTTAAGAAGCAATATGATGAAAAATACTTACTAATTCATTCTCCTGATGTCCAACGAGATAATCCTGATCAGTTAGTTAATCAAGGTATTGAGTTAGGGAAAATTATAGCGAAATTGGAAGAAAACATTAAGTTAAAAAACTATATAAACCAGTGTAATTTTAATTAAACAGTAAAAGTGATGAACATTATTGATCATCGCTTTTTTTCTTATTTTCTCCTTATATCTGGTCTGTGTGTTATAAATATAAAAATCATAATCGAACAAGGAAGAGGTAATTAATAATGACTAAATATGTTGAATTAACAGCTAGAGTGGATGTAATAATTAAGGTAGAAAAAGAAGCTATTGTAAACGAAAATAAAGCAGCAGTAATTCAAAGTGCATTTGATAATGGAAAAGCATATGTAAGTAATGGTGATAATTATGTACCAAGTGATGCAATGAATGATATTCCAGAGTTAAAAGGTACTGATGATATCGAATTCGGTGTATCACCTATTCATATTCTGCCTCTATTCAAATTAAATGAACGAATTGAAGTGTTGCAGAAGGAACACGATGAAAAATATCCGAAAATTTGTAATCCGAATTCGGGGCTAGATCCAGATGAGTTTGATAAGCTGGATAGAGAAGTAGAAGCGATTGATGCGAAATTGGAAGAGTTAAAAAACATTCAGAACTTCTTAATGAAGGGTGAGTTTAAGTAAAATACCAAAAGCGACGAACACTAAATAATGTTCATCGCTTTTTTACTTATTATTGGGATTAAATTTTGTTTTAAAATTAGAATCGATTCCTTTTTTCTGTTTTTTTGAAACATCATAAGCGGTCTGAATAATATTCTCTCCGAATTTTTCTTTAAGTTTTTCAACAGCATTATTTAAAGGTTCTTTTTGCTCGACTTCAATTGCATCGGATTCGAAGCGGAATAAATCTAACTGTTTTACAGATTCTTTCTTGTCTATTACTTTAATTGCCGAGATACCTAGTAATCGAACACTGCTGCCGTTCCAGTGTTTTTTTAGTAACTGGACTGAGTAGTGTAAGATGTCTTTTGCGTCTTCTATAGTAGATGGAAGGGTAAGGCTTCGTGTGATTGTTTTGAAGTTACTATAACGTATTGTAATTTGTAAGGTTTGGCAAACCATCCGTTTGTTTTGAAGTCTTCTACTTACAGCATTAGCTAAACTGTCTAATACTTCTATTAAAGTATGTTCTTCGTCTGAATCTCTTTTTAAAGTGGTTGAGTGGCCAATGGATTTAAATTCAGAAGCAGCTTCAGGATCCACCACTCTATTATCGATACCGTTTGCCCAGCTTCTTAAGACAAGACCGTTTTTACCTAGATTGGACTGAATAAGTGCTTCATCAGAATTGGCTAAATCGCCTATTGTATCGATTCCTAACTCGTTTAATTTTTCTGCGGTCTTTGGACCACATCCCCATAAGTCTTTTACAGGCTTTGGCCAGAGCAATCCTTCTACATCTCTTAGTCTAATAACGGTTATCCCTAAAGGCTTTTTCATATCACTTGCCATTTTACTAAGTACTTTACAGGTAGAGATGCCAAGTGAAACAGGTATGCGAAACATTTCTAAAATGTCTTTCTGTATCTTCCTTGCTATTACTAATGGAGCACCTTGTTCCCAGCAATTTGTGATATCCATATAAGCTTCATCAATACTTGCTGGTTCTACTAATGGTGTAACATTAGCTAGATAGTTGAATATATTCGCTGATGTCTGTCTATATAAATCAAAACTAGGCGCTTTTGCTATTAAATCAGGGCATTTTTGCTGAGCTTTCCATATAGGCATTGTGGTGTAAATGCCATATTCTCTAGCAACATAATTTGCTGCGATGATCATACCGTTTCTTTTCAAATTACCTGCAACAACCACCGGTTTCCCTTCTAATTTGGGATCGTTTGCAATTTCACAACTGGCAAAATAGGAATTACAGTCTACGTGTAAAATAACACGACCATTTTTAGGGTAAAATTCTTTCATATATTTTCACATCCTTTTACGAAAGGTGCTTCTGAATAATATAATAGCGTAATTCACTAAGAATAAAAAATGATTTGAGAATAAAAAAGTGTAACCTCAAAAAGGTTACACTTGAATGTTATTGGAAATGAGAATCGAAAAGGGGGAGTAACTAGGTAGAATTGAGGGTTCGTTTATGCCGTATATACTTTTTGATTTTACCAAGTTATTTTTTGAACATAAAGATAGTGGTCAAAAGGAATAATATTATAATCAAAATTAATAGATATTTATATTTCTAGACTAAATCCTCCACTAGTATAAATTATTAATAAAATGTTCAAATTCAAGCAAATCCAGTACAATCTAAAAAAATGTGAAAGGAGGATGAACTATGAAAAAAATTTTAAGAATTAGATTTCTTTTATTAATTTTTTGTTTGTTTGCTACTGCAATTATTTTATACGCAGATAAAAAGGAAGAAAAATACTACAGTATTATGCTAAATGAAAAGGGTCAAAAGAGTAAGATCGAAAAAGTGAAAAAGTTGATAGAGAAGGAATATCAAATATACAATCTATTTCAAGGTAGAGAATATTTAACAATTGTAACTGATCAAAATATCGATTTAGTAAAGAGTAAGATTGGTAAGTATGGAAATATTGAAGAAATAAAAGAAGACAAAACAGTTAGCACAGTAGATATTTCTGGAGATTAGAAATGCTAAAAACCATAACGATTTATCGAAGGGTCGGGATTAAAAAAACAAATAAAAAGAACCTTATATATTTATAAGGTTCTTTTGCATTTTAATGAGTTTATTTCTTTTCAGATTCTTTCTTTTTTAAGGCTTCTTCAATTTCTAATGCGAAGTCTTCTTCAGTAATACCATATGTGATCCAAGTATTTCCGCTATCTGCTGAATGAAAAATAACACCATTAACTCTATAAATTCCTAAAATATAAGGATTCTCAGGCTCATATCCTAAAACTTGGCGCGGTGTTCCTAAGAATTCTGCATCTGGAAATAAGTCGTAAATAGTGTATTCAAGATGCGTGAAACTACCTGTTTTTTTGTAATCCTCTTTTAGTTCCTCAATAGTAGGGTATTTTGATTTTGTAGTTTCAGTAGTCTTAATTTGTTCATTAGTGTTTTCCATTTGTGTTATTCCTTTCGTTTTAGACTGTTTCTTTTTCAATGCTTCTTCAATTTCCTTAGTCGTTTTTTCATCAGTGCGGGCATAAGAAGTCCAAGTGTTGCCGGCATCAATGGATGTAATAAATTCACCATTTAGTCTGTATACACCCATTAAATAATAGTTTTCAGGTTCGTATCCTAAAACTTCAACGATATTACCTAAATACTCTGCTTCTGGAAAAACATCTGTTAACCCGTAGTCGTCGGAAGTGAAAGATCCTTCGCTTTTAAAAGCTTCTTTGAAAGCTTCAATAATTGGTTCAATTGTGTTTTCATTAGCATTGATTTGGTTAGTAGTGTTTGTCATATGTATCATCCTTTTCGTCGTTTTTAATATTGTATATAAAAAGAGAAAAATAGGTAAAAAATCTAAAAATATATAAAAGGGGAAAAATTATAAGGAAGATGTGTATCCACTAAATTTACCGATTCTATAGGGGATTTAAGTGAAAAAAGAACGGATAATATTACATTAGAATATTATCTCTATTGATTTTTTTATACGATTTATATTAATATAAAAAACATAGAAAATATAAATAAGGAGTGAGATAAATGACCATACTTCAAATGAAGAATTCATATATTGAATAGGTATCTCTTTCTACATTATTCAAAAGAAACAGATTAATTTTTATTTTGTAAAAGGAACTTAATTTGTTTGAATGTATTAGATGAATGTAGAAGAGAAAGGAGGCGACAATGATTACTCTTTTTGGTTATCCACTCGTAACAATTTATCTTTACACACTAATTGTTATCGGTGCAATTACCGTACTTTACGTCCTCTTTTCGGATATTCTGGATGCTGTTTTTGGTGGAATACACTTTATTAACCCGGCACTTATATTAGCTTTTATTACATTTTTCTCAGCTAGTGGTTACATATTAGAAAAAAACACATCTTTGAGTAGCGCAATAATTGCTGGTATGTCTACAGCTATCGCATTTATATTGGACTCTTTATTTAATGTATTTGTTTTAATTCCAATGTCTAAAGCCGAAGAATCAAATATGTATACAGATGAATCCTTAAAAGGGAAGATTGGTAAAGTACTAACACCAATTCCAGTTGATGGATTTGGTGAAGTTGTGATCGAAGGCAGTTTAGGTGTTATTTCAAGAGCGGCCAAAAGTGAAGATAACAAGGAAATCCTTGCTAACGCTAAAGTGATTGTGAAAGAAGCGAAACCGGGATTATTTGTTGTTGCTGTCGCAGAAGAAAAACATTTAGATATGAAATTGGAGGAAAAATAATGTCAATGTCCATATTAATTCCAATAGGTGTTGCAGCATTCGTATTAATAGCAATTATTGGTGTATTTATAACAAAATACCGTACTGTAGGACCAGATGAAGCGTTAATTGTAACTGGTAGTTATTTAGGCTCTAAAAGTGTACATACTGATCAGAATGGAAACAAAATCAAAATCATTCGTGGTGGCGGTTCATTTATTCTACCAGTATTACAACAAGCTGAACCTTTAAGTTTACTTTCTAGTAAATTAGAAATTTCAACTCCAGAAGTATACACTGAACAAGGTGTTCCAGTAATGGCTGATGGTGTTGCGATTATCAAAATCGGTGGTTCAATTGAAGAAGTTGCTACAGCTGCTGAGCAGTTCTTGGGTAAAAGTAAACAAGATCGTGAGAATGAAGCGAAAGAGGTACTTGAAGGTCACCTAAGAAGTATTTTAGGTACGATGACGGTTGAAGAAATTTATAAAAACCGTGATAAGTTCTCTCAGCAAGTTCAAGGTGTTGCATCTCAAGACTTAGCAAAAATGGGTCTTGTAGTCGTGTCATTCACGATTAAAGATGTTAAAGATAAAAATGGTTATTTAGATTCTTTAGGTAAACCTCGTATTGCTCAAGTAAGACGTGATGCGGATATCGCAATGGCTGAAGCAGATAAAGAAACACGTATTAAGCGTGCTGAAGCTGAAAAAGAGTCTAAAAAAGCAGAACTAGAACGACAAACTGAGGTTGCAGAAGCTGAAAAAGAAAAAGAACTAAAAGTAGCTGAATTCCGCCGTCAGCAAGATATCGCGAAAGCGACCGCTGACCAAGCTTATGAACTACAGTCTGCGAAATCTAAACAAGAAGTAAAAGAACAAGAAATGCAAGTTCAAATTATTGAACGTCAAAAGCAAATCGAGTTAGAAGAAAAAGAAATCGCCCGCCGTGAGAAACAATACGATGCGGAAGTTAAGAAAAAAGCAGATGCGGACCGTTATGCAGTAGAACAAGCTGCGGAAGCATCTAAGGTAAAAGTAATGAAACAAGCAGATGCGGATCAGTACCAAATTGAAGCGAAAGCGAAAGCAGAAGCTGAACAAGTACGTGTAGAAGGTCTTGCTAAAGCTGAGATTGTTTCAGCTCAAGGTAATGCAGAAGCAGAAGTTATTAAATCAAAAGGTATTGCAGAAGCTGAGAAAAACAAAGCACAAGGTACAGCAGAAGCAGAAGTTATTAGATTACAAGGTCTTGCAGAAGCGGAAGCGAAGCAAAAAATTGCGGAAGCGTTCGAAACGTATGGCGAAGCAGCTATTATGGATATGATTATTAAAATGATGCCTGAATATGCAAAACAAGTTGCTAGTCCACTGGCTAACATTGATAAGATCACTGTTGTTGATACAGGCGGTAGTGGTAAGAATGGTGGAGCAGGTAAAGTTGCTGGATATGCTACTGATCTGATGGCAACAATGCAAGAAACATTAAAAGAATCTTCTGGTATTGATTTAAAAGGTCTTTTAGAAGGTTTTGCTACAAGAGGTAACGGTTTACCAAATGTAAAACAAGATGAAAAGAAATAATTAGAAAACAATTATATTTATAAAAACAAAAACTTGTCTAATAATTAGATGAGTTTTTGTTTTTTTAGTGATTATAAAAAGAGGTGGCATAGTGAAAGAGATTGTTTGTTTTCTTTCAGAATATGGACTGGGATTCAAAAAATACAATACTATTAAGGATATTGAAAAAGCGTTCTATCACCGTTTGTGGGTTGTTAGAAGTGAAGAAAATGAAGAAGATATAACTATGTTAATTAATGAGTTTATCTTTGATTTAGGTGGAATATGGATTGATAACCCTAGTTTATTAGGAATTGAAGTAGTAGGGACCATAGATACAGATGATTTAAAGAAATTTTTTTCTAAAATTAGATTTGATTATCGAATAGTAGAAGAAGAGTTTTCGCCTTCATACATTCATTCTGGGGATTATGGTCTCATACCAGTAAATGAGCTGAAAGAGGAATATGGGAACCTCATTTATTACTTGTACCCGTTTTGGGAAATACAAGAATTATTTCTTAGTGAAGATTCGAAACAAAAAACATTTGCTGAAATAGTTTTTCGGGACTTAATGAAAAGAATAGTAGAATTGGAGATTAATATTCATTTTCGTAGTCTAATCAAAGGGATTGTTAGGGAGAAAAAAAGAAAGAAACTTTAGTTATTTTCCTTTAAAAGTTTATTGTAATGTTATTATGTTAACAAATATAGGATAAGAAAATGAATAAAAGGAGAGAATATTATGATGGAACAATTTGTTCAAGTATATGAAGAGGCGGGTTTTGTCACTAATAAGGAAATGACTAAGAAGGAAGTAATGGATGTAATCAAGTCTGCCCGACAAGACATTGTTAGGTATAAAGAAAAAGATGATACTATTTTAATGGAAAATATAATTTATGATCTTGGAGGACTTCAACTAAAATTCCCTGAGAAGTTAGGTTTATTAGAAGGAATAAAAGATGTAAAGACGCGAAAAAAAGCAAAGTTCTTATTTAAATGTATTATTGCAGAATTTGACTATCAATTAAGTGAATTTGTTCTAATTCTAAAACTAAGAGGTGAATTTAGGTCCTGGAGTATGAAACGATTAAATGAGGAATTTAAAAGTGTAATAGATTGTTATCTGTTGGATGAAAAAGAAGTAGGATCAGAGTATAAGTTGTTTTACGAAGAACACAAAATAAGTTGGACCATTAATAATGCGGTAAGAAAGAAATTGCAAGAAATTAATTTTTATGAACGAATTAGAGAGATTTCAAAGGAATTAATGCCTTGCGATAAAAAGAACACAAGTAAGTAATAAAAAAGCTGGCTATCTATTTTAGAAGTCGGCTTTTGTTTTTTTTCGTGATGGTTCTAAATGGTGGTAAACTGTCTTTGATATGAATGAGAGTAGGGATGAAATTGAAAGAGGAACTAATTAGAACATACACACCTATTTTACCGATAGGGAAAGGGCCTTGCTGTGACGAAGTTAGGGATGCATTGTTTGATATCTTAACTGATTATAATGAACGCTACAATCCTTCATATGTGTATTCTGATGAAGAAACTAAAGAGATAATAGAGCTTCTAATAAAAGATTTATCTATTACTACTTGGAGTAATGGAGATTTTGAGGTGTTTTCAGGATATAAAATAGTGGTACAAACAATACCTAAAGCAGAATTTGATAAATTACCTGAGTTTTATGGGTACTAAAATGAAAAATGTTACTAAGTGTTTAAAAAGAGCAGGGATGGTAACCAGAGCGCTTATGAAAGATAGTTATCTATTAGATCAATTTAAATATGAATGGGATAGGAAAGTTAATTCAGTTAATGAAAAACAAATGGAGATTATATTATTAAAGAAATATTTCTTTGAGCTTGAAAGTCTGTATTTAGAGGATTGGCAGATACTATTTCCTTGTCACACTCTTGATATGAATGAAAAAGAAGTGATTGATAGAGTATTTGACACAGCAAACATTTACTATGATTGGGAAAATGACGAAATGTCTTGCGAGGTTATTCTTTCTGAGGAATATTTGGCTATGGAGACAATGAATGAGATCGTTCGTTGTTTGTTCTCCTTATTTCCTGGATTAGAACTAACTTTAATGTTTCAAATTGATATGAAATTAAAAGATTTTATAATTGAATTAATCGAAACTAAAATAGAGAAAAAACTAAAAGAAATGAACCTCGTAAAAGAATTAAAGAAAACGCTTTTTGAAGAAGTGAAACAAAATATAAAAGAAGGTTAAAAAATGGAGAAAGTTAATCAGTTTTTAAAAGGAATGGGTATGGTACCTTTATCGAAGAAAAACGATGAAGATATAAAGAAGAGAATAATTAAAGATGTAGAATTGCTAATAGGGCCAAGGGATGAAGCGAAATTAAAATCGGATTTAGTTGAATATTATTTTTATGAAATTGGTAGCCTTAGATTAGAAGGTTGGGAGAAACAATTTTCTTTTTTGGGTTTGACAATAAGACAAAAAGAGATGTTGGGTGAAATATTTAATACCGGGTTGTACTACTATGATATGGTAGATGATACAATTTTTTGTGAGATTGATTTTCCAACGGTTGACTCAGCAGTAAGAACTATTCGAAAAAATATTGAAAGCTTTTATATCTTATTTCCCGGATTTGAATTAACCTATACCTTTCAAAGTGAAGACAGAAACGATATATCGTTAGTTCAAAAGTTAGAGGCAGAAATGAATAATATTCTACAAAAAAGAAGCTTTTTAGAAGATTTAAAGCAAGTGTTATATGAAGAAATTAATCTAAACTACCAGCAGGAAGCCTAAATAATAGACTTCCTTTTTTGTTTTTTCATATAACGTCTCTTTACACGTTATTATTAAGCTACAAAAACATAGAGGTGAAGTATGAAGGAAATAGCAGTGGCGTTTATAGAGAAGGGCATTAAATTAGTAACAAATGTTAGTGTGGAAGATCTAGATGAAATTAAGAATGCAGCAGATCTAAAGGTAAGGAAAAATATAATAAGTGTCGAACAAATTGAAATGGAGTTCGTAAAAGATTTTTTTGAGTTATCTTCAGGGGTATATTTCTTTGACCTTTCGAAGTACGTAAGTGTAAAAGATCTTGAACTTCTCTTAGATTTCCAATCTGTAATTAGTTCTGTTAATTTAGAATTTAAAGACGGTCAAATAGTTGGAAATGCTCTTGGTGCTCTTAATTATTATGTAAAATATTATACCGATGTTTTACGGTATATTGACACGACTTGGGAAGTGCGTTCTACATTTATGTCGGTAGATGAGGTAGAAATTATGTCTAGGTCAGTAGTAGGAAAATGGGCTACAGAGATTGCCGAAAAAGCAGAGTTAAGAAGTTTTATTGTTGGTTTTATGAAGTGAAACAATTCAAACAGGGATCCTTATTATTAGGGTCTTTTTTTATATGTAGGATATATTTTAGAAGTGATTTTAAATAATATTTTATTTTCATATATGCTTAGTAAAACTTTTTTCCAGTCCCTTATAAGTAAAATGTATGATTAGATTAAAAGATAAAAGGGAGAGAAAGAATGGACAAAGTGAATGAGAAATTATTAGAATTAGGAATGCATCTAAACTATGAAATTAATGATTCTGATTTTCGTAAATTTAAACGTGAATTTCTTATAGTACAATCTAAAGAAAACTTAAATGAAAGTGAAAGCAAAAAGGTGTTATTAAAAATGTTGTCGGATAAGTGTTTTGGTTTTTACATAAGTGATATTACAAAACATTACAAATTTCTTGGCGCAGAACTGAGAAAAGAAGTTCAAATGGTTATTGAGGATTTATCAGTGCAGTTTAATGGTACAGAATTTGAAACTGAAATTGACAATGTTGCATATGATCCAGAATATGTTTTAGTTCATTGTCAGAATGCTATAAGAAGAATAGAACCATCTTGGGAAGTTAGGGCTATTTTTATGACGCGGTTGCAGCAGCAAGTTGAAGTAATGAATGTGTTGAAAAAAGAAGTGCATCGAATAGTAGAGAAAGCAAATGTATTGGAACACTTATCTAGTGCATTATTAGCAGAAATGTAGAATGGGTAAGGAAGAAAGGTTGAGATTATGGGACAGGTTGAACTGTTGTATGAGAAAACGGGTATATATGCATTGGTGCCTCCGTATAAGGCGGATTTTGAGTATGTTGTAGAGATGCTGTTAAAAGAGGAACGTGTAATTGACTTTCGCAATAAGGAAACGAAAAAAATAATATTATCTGCATTTTGTAAGAAAGTAGAAGTTTTTTTTCTGAAAGGCTGGGAAAAGTTTTTTCCGGTAAGCGAAAATGAATCTGAAGAAACGAAAGCTTTAATTCAGGACCTTTTACACGCCGTGGATATTAAATATTCTTCTGATACAGGAGAACTCTTCTGTAAAACAAATGAAAGTTATATTGTATCAAGGAGTATCCATAATACGTATTTGGAACGAGATGATGTTTTAGAATTAATCATTCCTTCTTGGGGCGCGGTAAAGTACTTTATTGCAGAGCCCCTGAGAAAAGAATACATAACAAGCAATTTATCAAAAGAAGTATACAGGATTGTAAGTGAACAAGACTATATGCCAAGATTGTTGGAAGTGCTTATAAAAGTAATTGAGCCAATGTATGAAGAAAGAAAAGTGCGTATGCAGTACGGTCTATAAAGTAGCATATCTTTGGTTAGAGGGGAGAGGGAATGAAAAGATTTGCAAATGATATATTATTTATTTATAAGGGAGAAAAAATGGATAAATTCATTGATTTATTCGAAATAAGTGATTTTTATCCGAGAAGGGGACTAACAGTATTAGGCCTTAAAAGAATTGCTATGGAAATGGAAAGACAATTAAGAAACAATCATACTGTTATCAGTAATAATAATCCGGTGGAACTAGTGAGACTTTATAAACAGTTTAAAGTTCAAATGGAAGGTTTTTATCTGAGACATCCAGAAAAGTATTTAAACAGTATGAACCTATTGACGACCAGAGAAATAAATCTGATTGAAGGTATTTTTGATAGCTTTCCTGTCACTTACGTTGGTTCTCACGATAAAATGGTTGTTGGATGGAAACGAAAATTGAGTAGCAAAGATATTATTGATTTGTTTTTGAATCTAAATGAAGAGTTTGTTGAAATTAATTTTCCAACATATAGTTTCAGAAGTAATTTTCTTACTGATCAACAAAAGGTGACGGATATGCAGCAAAACTTTTTATCGTTAATTCAAAATGTATTAATTAAAACTAATTTTGAGAAGAAATACCAATGTATTGTGAGAGAAGTATTTGGAGATTTTGAAGAATCAATACCAGTAGATGATTCAGGTAAGAAATGTTTATATTGAACGGTAACAAGATGAATTTGGAATAATATTTTCGGGGTGTATGGTGGAGAAGATAAATGAAGTACTAAATAACTATGGGATTTGTTCAAAAAAGCCTTTAGGTAAAGAAATAGAAACAAAGGTGAGAAGAGCACTATTGCTTTATAGGGTTACTCCACCAGACAAACGAGTGGTACAAACAGTGGATCAGCGTAATTCTCAAATAGAAAACTGGCTAGTTAGTGAGGTAATTAATAGAGCCAAAGGGTTATATATTGAAGAAAAGTGTAGGTATTTCCCTGTGTATCAATTCGTGAATGATACAAACAAGGCGGCACTTAGAATGATAATAGACTCATTTGAGTTAAGGTATGATCAGGAGAATGAAAAGCTGTTCTTTCAATCTGTAATTAGCTATAAGCTTATCGATAAGCTTTCTGAAGCTAGAGAGATATGTATACCTATAATTGGGGGAATTATTCCATCATTAATATTGCGAGCGTCTTTTACAGAGGAAGATAGAATAGGGTTGCTATTTCAAGAGGAAGTTTCTAAGTATTTAGTTGGAATTCTACATAAAACTGCATTTCTTTATGAATTCAAAAGAAGTGTTATAGGTACTTTTGCTGTTAAAGACAAACAAACAAATAAATAATAAAGCAAAATCTACTGTAGATAATCCCTTAGGATGATCTTAATGTGACGTGAGTAGGGTGTGTGTGAAATGGATTATTTTTATGCAAAAACTCCTGATAGTAAACTATGGCTTTTAGGTGAAGATAATGTATCGGTTCGGAAAAGTATATACATATTGTTAGAGGTGTACGGTAAAGAGTTACTTGAGTTCCATCGTGAAGGGCAGTTACCGGAATCAGAGATAGAGAATGAATTGTTTGCGCCTGTAGTGCTCTGGAATTTGTTTAGGTACAAATATATAGGAGCATTCTCCAATTTCAGTGAAGTTCCAATGGTAAGTGAGGATGTTATGATAGAATATTTCGGTTGTAGCGGAGGGATAAGGACCAGGTATTACTTATAAAAAGCACAGCAATGTAATGCTGTGCTTTTTGCTTACCACCATTGTCCATAACTTCCATCGGAAAATCCGATGTCATAGGCATCTCTAAAATGCTTTGCTGCCTTAGTTGCCTTTTTGAAGTTGTCTTGGCTTGAAACCATACGCTCCATTATCTTATTTGAGTTATGCGGGGGCTTATAACAATAAAATATCCGGTGTAGATCAGAATGAACTGTTCTTACTTCGAAGTAAGAATCTCCCTTGGTATAGAATTTCATTTTATGAATCCTCCTCGTTGCTTATAATACAAATTTCTAACCAGTGCACTTCTCTTATTCCTGTTGTTCGTGTGCCTTTTTTAGTTTGTATGTCATCAAGCTTTGAATAGTATTTTCCTAGTTCATTAAAAAAATAGGTAAGTAATATTTCTTTTTCTTTTTGTTCTTTCATAAATAAGTGAGAAAACAAACAACACTTTTTGTTTTTCTTGTTAGGGTTCCATATACCAAAAAAATCTTCTAAATGTAGTGAGTTAGAAAACCCTGATTCGGGTGTTTTAGCTCCTTTATAGATATAAAAGTAAGATGTGTTGTTAATAACTAACTGTTTCTCAATGAATCTTACGATTTCTAAAACAATTTGTTTTTTAAATTTTTCTTTGTTTCGTATCCTGTGTTTTTTCTGAATAAATTCAAATGTTTTTCTTATCAATGAATGTAAAGAAAGGGGAGGTGGCTCGCCAGTTAAATGGTTCGGAAACAAATCATTTTGATATCTTACTTTGTTTTTCTTTGCTAATTGGCTTTTTACATCCAAACTTAACATCACTCCATACACTCGGTTTTGAAAAATATTGTAGCATTTCTAATCGAGTGATATGAAAAAAATAAAAGAAACAAATAACTTAAAATAGAAAAAACAGCAGAATGCACTGCTGTTTTTTCTATTCGTTGGTATATTACTTTAGTAATCAGTATAAACAGGTTTTCCATTCTCAAAATCCTCTTTTGCTCTAAGGAAAGCTCCGTATTCTTCGCAGAAGGGTATACACTCCTGTAGTCTAAGTTTTGTAGCCTCTTTTAGTATGCCGGCAGCTCGACGTATTTCACCCTTTTTTAATTCTTCTACAACACTGTCTGGGATTTGTATTACATATGGGTAAAAGTAGTTTTCATATGATTGCTTGAAATCCTCTTCAGTGGCTAGTCTGTAAAATTTCATTTCTATCATCCTATTCTTTAAAGCTATGTAATTTAGTATTTTTTTAGATTATAACGTAGAGTAATTTTGGAAGGGGAAACAATGTAGGCTGGTATAGTTATTTTCGATTGAAACCAATACCTGTGTTTAAGTTTTGATGTATGCTTGAAACGGGGCGAACTTTATTTTGTGCAGCCCAATTTCTTATAGATTGAATAACAGGCTTATTAATAACACTTAAAGGAGTTATTTTATTCTTTTCTTTTAAAATAAGTTCTAAGTTAATCTTATCTGTTCCAGTGTGTAAGAAGGATAATACACTCTCTTTTACAATTGCCTCTATTTCTGCTCCTGAATACCCGTCGGTCTCTTTAGCCATCGCTAGTAGTTCTTTATCACTAAACGTTAGGTTTCTGTTTTTCCAGTGTACACGGAAAATTTCAATGCGCTCTTCATAACTAGGTAGATCAACAAACCATATCTCGTCAAAACGGCCTTTACGTAAAAATTCCGGAGGGATTTGATCGATGTTATTTGCAGTGGCAGTGAGGAATATAGGTAATTCATTTTCTTGCATCCAGGTTAGAAAGTGTCCAAATAAGCGTTTAGTCACTTCGTGGGTATTTGAACCGTCTACTGAAAGAGACTTTTCTATTTCATCAATCCATAATACACAAGGTGCCATCTGCTCTGCTATTGCTAAAGCTCTTCGTAGATTTCCCTCTGATTCACCTAACCATCGACCGAATAGGCTCCCCATATCTAACCGAATTAGTGGGATCCCGAATTCATTAGCAATAACTTTCACAGCTAGTGACTTTCCACATCCTTGAACTCCTGTTAATAAAGCGCCTTTGGGGTATGAAAGGTTATACTTTTTCTTTACCTCTTCATTAAGTAGCAGTTTCCTTTTAGAGATCCAATTAAATAATTCATTAAACCCGCCGATATCTGATTTATTAATATCAGAATCTATGAAGTCTAGTGTTCCTTTTTTCTTGATGATTTGAACTTTTTCATTTTGAATATCTTTAACTGAAATATCCTTTTGTTGGTTCAAAAGGTAACTTTTTCGTATTGCTAGCATAGATTGAGATTCTGTTAACCCGACTAAAGATTGAGCTATATCGTCAATTTGTTCTTTATTTATTTTCAATTGTTTTGAATCAACAAAACTAGTACAAATATTGATTAATTCTTCACGGCTTGGATTATTAAAATTTATTATGTGGACTAAACTTTCTATTTCATTAGGGACGAATAGGGTTGGGGAGACGAAGATAATAGATTTTTTATATGTAGCATCGTCACTTGTGTATGGGGAGTAATTGATTTCCTCGGAAAACGGAAATAAAGATTCGTACACGAAGTCTTTAAGGGAACGAATAAGTGTTTCTTTTACCTTCAAATCACCAAATTCTAGTCTTTTGTTTGCATCCAAAAATAATTGAATACTATTTTCCTTTCTATCGATGATATGAGTTATGGATTGTTGGATTGTGATTGTAGATTGTACTTCTTTTCCATTTTGTTTTTTTACATTAACCCAGCTTTTTCCGGAACTTAGATTTTTGGCCTTTTTATTGAAATCCCAAGAAAGAAATTTATATGGCTCACCTGATTCGGCAATGAAATGTTCAATGGTTTCAATTACCGGTCTTTCATCATCAGAAACAATGTATATTAAGGGGTGATTGCCTTTTAAGGCATTCATTAAGTCCTGTTTACTTTTCGAAATTTGCATTATGTAACCTCCTTAGTATATAGAGGTAATTTACTTTGTTTTCGAGAATTTCCTTATACAGTGTGCTAAGAGTGGATGAGGTATAGAAGGATGTTTCTTTGTAATACTTCAAGTGTACAGAAAAAAACAACCATCAAAATAATGGCTGTTTTTAGAAATGATGCAAAACGTAAGTAAATATCATTCATCTTCCTTCAAGATTAAGTAGATGGAGTTGTTAATATACGCTTTTAATTCTGCAATTTTTTGAAGTATAAAAGAGTCATTAGGAGAAAAATTAATTCTTTTTTGACTGTATACACCTTCAAAGTTAATGACGCTTGTAGAATAGAGTTCAATTGTAATTTTGATCGTATGCGAATTATGGAACATTTCAATAGTCGTATTGAGAATGAATTCTAAATCCTGTTCTGATTTCACCTCTGAAACATAGTCCCAAAGTTTCATTGCTTTATTGCGAACATCGATTGGAACCTTAGAAATACTTATAGGTAGCTCTAATCTATATGAATCTGAATGAAGTTTTTTCCAAGGATTCATAATGGCACAATGGCCCAAAACTGGTTTCATATATTTTAATATGGTTTCGTTGCCCGTAATGAACAACTTTTCCATTACAAATGTGTGCATATTATTTCTCCTTAAGATGTACTAATCTATTACCTTGTGAATCCATTGTCATTTCTTGATGGGTCTGTATATATGCAGTTACTGGTGTACACAATAAAAAAAATCCTATAACTGCGGCAGCAATTGCTGTCGGATAATCTTTATTTCTATAATGTTCTATAGCTAATGTGAAACATAAATACAAAGATGCTATTAGTAATGAGATTAAAAAGATTGTTATGAATATTAATGTTAAATCAACTGTCATTGTTTTGAATACCTCTAATCGTTTCAGAAAGTAAATCTATAATAACACCTGTGGAAGTTGGAGTGAAAAAAACTAGCGGATGCGTGAATAAATTGTTGTTTTTTTATTTTTTTCTAAATTCTCCTGGTAATATATGAAAAACATTTAAACGAACATACAGTAGGGGAGAAAAAGAAATGAGAACAATACATATGTTATTTAATGAAGCTGGATTAGTACCATTTAAAGAAGTTAATAGAAAAATAATTAAAGCATTTAAAAAAACATATTTTGCAGGACTAATAGATATAAGATCTTATTTAGATGGGTATTACGGAAGAAAACATCTCACTTCAAGGTATTTTGATTTATGTGAGGGTTTTTATTTTCAGGGGTGGAATAAATTTATTAATGTAGATGGACTAAACTTAGAAGAGAAATATAAAATCGCAAGACTAATGAGTACGGTAACTATTCAGTATTTCAGTTTGTACAACGACTTTAAACTATTTCAGAATTTTAATCAGACAATAAGTTATGATGAGATAGAAGAATATGAAGATGTTTTATCAATTGTAATTCCAGAATGGGCAACGTATTCATCGTGTATGAGTAAATATGAAAAAGCTTGGAAAGTACAGGGGAAGATTGAAGAAAGAATTACCTTAATGCTAAAAAAATCAATTAGTGTATCGGAGATACATAATTCTATTGTAGAGGATATAGTAAATATTTAAAGCGACTGTTATGGTTGCTTTTTTTACTGTTAAAAAGACCGTGAAATTATTCAAGGTCTTTAAATTTTATAAAGATTTTATTGGGACTGAGATAGAAAAATTTAACGATCTATTAAATTACTTAGGTCTACTGCAAACATCACAGGTTCCGTTATTACAAACCCCGTAATGAGTTATCATAGGCTTTCCTTTATCCCACTCAACGATAGCACCCTCGTTATTTCTTCCACAACGCTTGCAATCATTATCTTTATGTATTTTTTCAAACTGTTGTTGCTCTTTAATTAACTTTGAAGTAACCTCTTTTCCGTATCTGAATAAACTCTCTTTTTCCCATTTGTATTGCTTTCTCATATCTAAAGCTCCCCATTCCTTTATTATGATGAAGAATAAATTTGATTAAACCGCATTTGAAATCTTCTGCAAATTCAGCCTGAATCTTACATATTTTAGTACATAATTATTTTTTTATTAGAAAAAACAAAATTTATATAGATATACAGCTTGAATAGTATAGAAAAACGATGAAAAATAAGAAAAAGATGCTGGGACAGTGGCGATGTAGTTTGTATATCGAGTGAGATTGTCGCAAATAAATTAACTATTTAATGTACAGGAGGATTGCCCGGAAACACTATGTATAGTAAGGTTCATCCCGATGTTTATACTATTCTGGGGAGGCCCTGTTAGTGGTTTTATATTACATAATAAAAATAAATATTGAAAATGCGATACGATTTCTTTATTATTTAAACATAGATAAAAAAATATATGAAAAAACATAAAAAACATTAAAAGAGTGCTAGAAACCCTTCGCGTGAACTTTAATCCGCTACTCTCAAAAGTACATTTTGATTTATATGAATTAAACTTCAATGGTAAATATGCGGAATAAGAAAAAGCACTAAAAGGAGAAGAATATGAATCAAGTAGAATTACTAGAGATGAATTCAAAACAACTAAAAGATAAGTTTAAAGAAATAGGATATTTTGCTTCAGAAGAAGTTGCTCTAGCGGTAAAAAACGCTCTAATTTTACATAAACCAATTTTAATAGAGGGACCACCAGGGGTCGGTAAAACTGAACTTGCTAAAGCACTTTCTACTATTCTTGATAAAGAAATGATTCGTTTGCAATGCACACCTGAAATTACTGAAAGAAAAGCTATTTATGAATTTGATTACGTTAAACAGTTGTTATTTATTCAAGCATTTAAAGAAGATTTGAATTCTGAATTAAGTGGAATGAGCTTGAAAGATAAAATTAGTGAATTGAATCAAAATAATCCGTTCTACTCTGAAGACTTTCTAATTAAAAGGCCACTTTTAAAAGCTTTTCAAAGTGAGACGGGATCGAAGGTACTTTTAATTGATGAAATTGATAAATCTGATGAGGAATTTGAATACAGTCTATTAGAACCTTTATCGGATTATACATTGTCTATACCTGAACTCGGTACAGTAGTGGCTAAAGAAAAACCGATAACAATTATTACATCGAATAGAAGAAGAAAAATTAGTGATACGCTTCTAAGAAGATGTTTATACCTATATGTTGGATATCCTACGTTAGAAGAAGAAGTTGAAATTATTGTTTCTAAAGTAAACATTGATCATAATTTAGCGATTAGAATTGTTGAAATGATTCAAAAAATCAGGGATGAAAAAAATCTTACACAATATCCATCTATCGCTGAAACAATTGAATGGGCTGAAATGATAAATATACAAATGACAGGGGAAACTGAGTTGCAAAAAATTATGGCGCAAAACATATTTATTGTTGCTAAAAATCCGTCTGATCGTGAAAAGATGTTGAAAGTACTAAAGGATAATAATTAAAGGGAGGTGAAGGGCGTAGTTTTTTCTGCGCCCTTTATTTAATGATTCAACTGGGCAAAAGTGAATTTAAGTTTTCTGATGAGAGGTACCCAAATATAATATTTCTCAAGCATAGCAAGGCAGCTAAAACAAAAATTAATGAATCTAGTACTAAAAGGTTATTAGACGTGTTAGATAAAGAGATTGCTGATTTTAAAGATAGAGATCCTAAGGGGGCTGCTAGACTACAGAAATACATTTGGGATAATGAAAAAACATTATTGTATCCTGTGCAAGTAAAAAAGAACGGTGTAAAAATAATATTAGATAAATATATTCTTGGTTTGCCTACTACGAGAGAGGATTCGGGAAAAGGAGTAAAAATATCACTTAAAACCATACCTTCTTTTGATAGATACGTAAAATTAATGGATATTCTTGATGGGAAAAATACAGATGTATATTCCTATGTAGATGAAATCAATAACGAATTAGAAAATGAAGTTCAAGAGAATATATTGAAAATTGATTTAGATAAATATGAACCTTACTATGGAAATGTTGATTACTTAGCACTTGATTATCAAATGAGTCAAAGGTTTCGTTCTCTATTCTCAGAGCTGAAAAGGCAAGTGGGTTTTAGAAAAACAAAGTGCGACCATACATTTACAATTACAGTAGATGTTTCGTTTTGTAATTATAAATGTCCGAAATGCCGTATGTTAATATCTCAAGACTTAGGTGGTAAATTTAATTCTCATATCAGGACTGAAAAGCATTTGTTAAAAATATGCCAGAGTTTAGATGAGATGGTTGAATTAATGGATTCTTTATTTACAGAGTGGAAGCAAGTAGCCGTAATGTATAAAAAGTATTTAGAAGATAGAGATAGATTAGATCTAAAAAACAGCGTAAAGGATTTAGATGAAGCTCTTATAATGCTTTCGTCATATTTGAAAGAGGATAGGATAGAAAATAAATATTCTTTCCTAAGTCTAAAGGATATAGATATTGAAATTCAAAAGACAGAAAAATGGTATTTAGCCTTTCCTTTTTCTTCGCTGGAAAAACATTTTGATTCAAACCAAGGATATTTAGAATTTATTTTGCGTTGGTATGAAAATATGGAAGAATTATCTCGTGAATTGATTCTGGAAATAAAGAGTATAAAAAGTAAAATTGAAGGCTTTGAAGAAAGTAGTTCTATCGCTTACTCAATAGGAGTGGGTGATATTCCAATGTTTGGGCGTGAAGTGAAAATTATATTAAAAGCAGTCGATAAGTTTGATGGGAAATATGGTAAGGCTAGAATTTCCGAACTTTTGTATGGCTCTAAGAGCAAAGAGGTTGAGAAACATAAATTAAACGATCACGAAGATTATGGAAAACTAAAACACTTGGGTAAAAAGTTTATTTCTATAGGGATTGATCAACTCATTGATGAAAAGTTAATGCAAGTTGAGATATCAAGAACCTCTAAAAAGTTGTCCTTAACTACAAAAGGGGAAAGACTGTTAAAAATATTGGAAAAAGATATTAATGATGAAACGATTAACTCGTTATCTTTCGGTGTTTTTGTAAAACTATGTCTTCAGGGGAAAATCCGTGAAAAGGAAAGAACGGAATATATTCACTTCAGGATTATGCAAGAGGATATTGTGTTTTATAAAACATTGGTTCAACATCTTAGAAGCGAAGAGGAATGTATTGAAATTTTCGAGACAGATTTATTAAGTTGTACAACAGAAAGATATCTACCAATTCTCGATTTTTATGAAAAATGGGAAGAAGCAAATAGATTTAAGGAAATGATAACTAGAATAAAAGGAGAGAAACTGAAAGATGTCAATTAAATGGATTACGGGATTTGCACAATATTTACGAGAACAGAAAATCGATGTACCTGTTGCAGTTGTGGAAGAAGCAATTAGAATACAACCATATCTAGAGTTGAAGGATAAAGATACTTTCCGTCATACGCTCAAACAGATTTTTATTAAAGATGTGTATCTTTACGATAAATACGAGATGTGTTTTGAAGAGTATATTAAAGTAAGGTATCAACAAATAATTTCTGAAATTGAAGGAAAAAAAATAGAGGAATCGGCAAACGAAAGCTATGCGAAGATCCAACAACATTTATCTAGACAGATGGGGAGTCAAATAGATAATCATATAAAAAATGATTGGGTGATGAGTAAACTTTCATCCAATGATGATGAATTATCAAAACTGTATGAAATGGCACTTAATAATACTCTTAATGATAATTTTGAGGATGTTAAAGAGATTTTGCATCATACAAACAACAAAGAAATCTTAGCGGTAGGAGAAAATTTAGTTTGGAAAGCTATGCAAAGTAACGCTCCACATTATGTGTTTGATTCTATAAATAGAACAGTACATACGTTATTAGATTTACAAAGTACCGTATTCAAAGTGAAAAGAAGAAGTGAACAGTTTCTATCTGGACACAAAAAAGATGTGCATAAAGGCTTACGTAAAATGATCAGAACTGAAGCAGATAGACTACTAGAAAGACCAATTGAAGAACTATCCAAAAGGCAAATTGATAAAATGCGTAATCAAATAGAAAACACGGCAGCGCAGTTATTGAATCGATATACAAAAATATTGAGACAAACAAAAAAAGAAGATGAGATCGACTTAAATAAGACAATAGAAAATAGTTTGAAGACATTAGGGGTACCGTTTGAGATAGGATACCGATCTAAAAAGAAAAATAAAACAAAGATTGATATCCTACTCGATGTATCAGGTTCGGTAGCGAAAACTGCTGAGTTTTTAACATTATTCGCTTATTTAATCCATAAACGCTTCCCAAACCAAGTTAGAATTTTTTCGTTCGTTGGACTCCTTGATGATGTAACACATTTCTTTGAAACGTCTGATATGGAATGTGCAGTTGAGAATACTTTAATGAAAGCGAATATAGACTATAGAGGTTATTCAAACTATGGCCTAGCATTTCAAAATTATTACGATGAGCATATGAAGAATGTAAATAAAGATACGGTAGTGTTTATATTAGGTGACGCCAGAAATAATAAAAACTCTCTAAACATAGAAGTGCTTGAAGAATTAAATGAGATAACGGATTATGTTTTTTGGTTGAATTCCGAAGTTGAGAGCTCGTGGGGGAAGGGAGACTCTAAGATAAAGAAATACGCAAAACATTGTTCTTTTGTAAAAGAAGTAACCTCTATAGAAAAATTATTAAATGCACTTAATGATGCAGCTGTATTCATTGAAGCGAGTAAACAAAAAAATTAAAAGAAATTTGTAAAAACGACTATATTTCTAGTCGTTTTTTATTTTGGTTAGTATCGAAAAATGGTATAATCAGATAAAATAGATTTAGAACGTATGTTTTGTTATATAACGACATTTGAGAGGTTAAACATATAATGGTTAAGTCTAAACGAAAAAAAAGAACTGGTAGAGCTCCCCGTCGTACCGAGTTAGAGAAAATGGAACACGATTTAAATGAACGGATGAATACAGGGAATGCTAAATCGTCCTCAAATAAAACAAGCAAAAGTGTTACAACACCAAAAAAGAAAAACAAAATTACTTCCGGTAATAAAAAAGGTGTAAATAAAAACAAAAAAATAAATGCTCAAAAAGGAGAGAGTAGGTTTTTCTTCCTTATTCGTAGAGGGCTAATATTTTTAGCAGGTTTCTTTCTCATTTATTTATGCTTTGAGCGGGTTGAGGATAATTACAGGGTTGCGTTTGATTATCTATTCCGCACCGATGCTGGAATCATAATAACAACAATCTTACTGCTTGTATACAGTTCAATCTGGTTATACATAGGCCTTAAAATAGGTGAAAGGAGGAACTAGGCTTGTTTAACACTCTTGTCATTAAGGGATCTGATTTGAAAAAGTGTTTTATTGAGGGGAAGGAAACAAGAAGATTAACTACTAACGGAAACATTGGTGAAATATCTTATTATGATTTGGAAAATGAAAAGTACTACGCACTAGTTGATTTAGAAAAATACTTTATCGAAATAGAAGAAGTAAGTTTTGTAGATAATTTACCTAATAACCTGAATTAATAACAGTTTAATGTAAAGCTAGGAATACGGTATCCTAGCTTTTATTATATAATTTGAATGGAGGAATATATTTCCGGTTCAAATTTTATTATTAATAAGGTAAAATACTTTAGTTAAAAGTTTATTAGGGTAGCAAGAAGGGAAGAGTTACTGCTTTGGAAAAATTCCGAATGAAATTAAAAACTTCGTCTATAGATTTTGAAATAGATGTAGAGGGCATAGAAGAAGAAGATAAACAATTTATTCAAGATATTATTATGATGATAGATAGGAAAGCAAGAACTCATTCTGAAGATCTAGCTGTTGATGAATTGAAAAAGAAGTATGCAGCTGCTAAAGAAGGCTATAACGCATTAAATCCGAAAATAGAAGGGTTTCATAATGGTGTTGATGAATTTATTGCAATAGCCGTAGATAATGAGTATGAGTCCCAAATAAACATAGATACTGATAAGGATCCAGTTAATGAGATTGAAAAACAATATATAGAGGTTGCTGCTGAAATAGCAGGAACTGTAGAAAATATAGAAGGTCAAAATAGTAATAATATAGATTCGGAAGAACTCTCAAAAGTAAGTGAAGAAGCAAGTAAACTACCAATAGAACCAACTCTAGATGAATCCCCCAAAAGTAATGCTGGAATTACTTTATTGAATGGTTCTAAATTAACTGATGATCCAAGCATTAGACTCAATACAAATGGTAAAAAAATATATCAAATGTATTATAAGTGTCCGAATTGCAAGAATACAGGCAAAAGGTATATACCAAAAGAATCCATATTTACGAATTGTCATAGTTGCCACTATAAAATGAGAATAAAATCTGCCTCAGATCAAGGATTTCCAAATAAAGATGCATTTCAAAATGTATTTATTGCAGGAATATTTAAACGATTATAAGGAAATAAGAAGACTTTTTAGAACTAGAATGATTTCTAAAGAGTCTTTTTTATGTTTTTCGTAAAAAATAAATAAAAAGGTAAATAAATATTTAAATAAGAAAATAAAAAGTGTATAATGTTTTTGTAGTGTTAAACAAAACCATTAAAATAAGTAATCATAAAAGGAATTAGTAATAAGGTTAAGTGAGAGGGAATAGATTATGGAAAAATTAAAGATTAAATTTTCGACAGAAGTTGTCAAATTTGAGATAGAGGCTGAAAAAATAGAAAATGGTGACAAAGATTTTCTAGCAAAGATTGTTGGTATGTTTAATGAGAAAACTTCTATGACGTGTTCACATACTGAACAATACATAACGAAAGAATTACAAAATGAGAATCAATTAACTACTGGTGTGACTTCTGAATCTAAAGTTGAAAATGAAGATAAAAATAATCCTGAAACAGTAGAAGAAACAACGGAGGAAGCAGCAGAAGAAACAGTAGAAGAAAAAGTAGTAGAAACAACAGAAGAAAAAGATGAACATAACTGTGCTATAGATGGACAGGCTGAACATAAGTGTGAACATAATTATCCGCACTCAATAGATTTATTAGGAGTAAAAGTTCGTAAAGATGATACTTACGGATACCAGACATACTATATTTGTCCTATGTGTAAGAATAAAGGCAAAAGATTCGCTGGCCAATTCGATAAATTTGTTTTTTGCCACCAGTGTAATTTTAGAATGAATAAAATGAATGCAACTAGCGTTGGTTTCCCAGAAATAGATTCATATGGAAATTACTTTGTTGCAGGAGACTTTATTCCTGTAGGATTAGATTTTAAGAGTTAAATTTTATAAGAGGTTTTTAAAGTCCTGATTTTTTTGTGAAAACTAAATTAATATATATTTTAAAAAACACGCTAATTTTATTAGCGTGTTTTTTATTTATTTTCCTCGATTTTCAATACGTTGTTTCTCTTCCTCTGTTCTATCTACAATAACAATTTTCTTATCTAAAAGGTCCAAAAGCATAAGTAAACTTTCAATTGTATAGTTTTGACCAGAAGTGATTTGTTGCAAAGTGTTATAATGCGGCGTTTTAAATTCATCCCCGTATAATTCTTTGATTTTTTCTGCCATAGTTCTCAAACTAAGATTATTTGCGTCAGAAGCTTTTTTAATGATCTCACTAATTTCTAATTTTGGTTCAGAAATTGTGAAATAAGCTCTTGGTGTATCCATAATGTCAAAAATGCTATATTCCGGAATATTTTTATCTGCTGCCATATTCATTACCGCCTGTCATAATATATTGTGATGTCATAGTTTATTGTGACAGAAACCTTTTGAAAAAGCAAACATTTTATATGTTTAGACTAACAAAAGGGAATACACTGTATATTTGAGTGCCGTTAACATCGCGAATAAATGGTTCGTGTATATGACCGTGCATAAAATATTTAGGCTGCTTTGTTTCGATATACTTGTTAAAGGACTTGAAACCTCTATGAGGATCCCAATCCGGAATAGTTTTGTCATAGACTGGGTTACTATGGGCTATAAATACATCTACTTTTTCTAGGTTGTTCATAAATAGCTGAGTTTGTTCCTCTGTATATTGATTCGGCTTCCGATTATACCTAGGGCATCCGCCAAATCCAGCGAAAGTAATTCCCTCAAACTCAAAAATCTCTTCGTGTATAATTCTAATACTTGTATCTTGCCATTCATTAATGAAATCGTGGTTTCCATACACACCTATCTTGGGGCAGGCATATTTTTCGTCTATTTCCATTGCATCCCTATAATATATATCTCCAAGTAATATAACTAAATCGGGGTTTCCATCAGGTATTTCTTTAACCCCTTGAAAATCACTAAAAACATATATAAGCATTTAAACACCTCCTAATATTTCAAGGATTATAGCTATGATTGTCTGAAATACAAATATAGTAATAGATAATGTATTTAGAAAATTGGAGGTAAGTATGAAAATATTTAAAAGCCTTTTATTTATGTTACGTTTAGTTTGCTTAGGAATGTTAATATGGTTAGGGATTACTAGGGGATCAATTATATATTGGTTGTTCTCAGTTGCATTATTATTCTTTACCGTTTTAGATGTGAGGCGAGGTATTAATAAATCTAAGTTAAAAGCTCAAAAATAAATACATAGTCTCATAACAAATTAAGATGTATTGAAAAGGTGGTTAATGGTGCAAATACTCTACGCGAAAAAAATAAAAAGAGATATAATTAGGGTACATAGGAAGGTGTTATGTTATGAGGATTTTAGTATGTAACGATATGCATTTAGATATTAACTCTAATTATTTAGGAAGAAATTTATTGCCTGAATTCATAGAGGCTCTAAAGAAAAAGAAGCCGGATTTAATTATAATTCCTGGAGATATTACAGACTTTGCAGATCAAACAATAAAGATATTAGAAGTTATTGAAAAGAATGTAGGTGTTAAAGTCCTATTTGTCCCTGGGAACCACGATGTTTGGGTGGATAATACCGAAAGCTCTTGGGATAGTTACAAACTGTTTGCAGACCATTCTACGACTTTAATTGGCAAACCATATCATATAAACGAAGAGTATGTTGTAGTGGGGGATATGGGTTGGTACGATTACTCCTTTGCACCAGATTCAATTCCTTTCAATACGATGCGTTCTAGGAAGAAGACTTTATGGCAAGACGGGAAGTTTGTTAGATGGGGGATGGATGACCCTGAATTTATGCAAAAGCAAATGAACACAATTCAAAAAAGTTTGGAAGAAAATCGCGATAAAAAAGTGATATTTGTAAATCATTTTGTTCCTTATAAAGATTTTATCACTTATAAAAGTAGTGATGCGGAGTGGAATTTATGTAATGGCTTTATGGGTTCAGGTAATCTTGGGTGGTTATTAGATCAGTTTGATAATATAGAGTATGTATTATTCGGCCACACTCATAAACGTTATGGAATTATTGAAGACTATCGTGGTAAAACGGTCATCTGCAACCCAATAGGCTATGTTGGTGAGTGGGATAGTACTGATTTTATGGAAGAACTCGAAAATACCATCGTACTGATTGAATTGTAATAGGACTATTCTAATTGAAAGATAAGTAATAACAGATTATTTGAAGGTGAACATTATTTGTTCATCTTTTTTTTATAGATAAAAAAAACGATGATAAAATATAAAAAACATATTAGGGAGAGTACGAATATGAATGAGATGAAGAAGGTATTAGAATTGACTGGTTTTTCGACGAAAAAGGAATTAAACGAAAGTTTATTTGAACAAATTGTCTTAATTGGACGTACGGATAAAGCTAAAGAAGTGAATACCGATATGATGCTTTCAGTTTTCATAGCACTTGCAGGAGGCTTATATTTAAAAGGCTGGGAAAGATATATTAATTCAGAAGTTTTAAAAGAGCTAGCTGTAGAAACAGACCTTGATCAAGTATTTAAAAGTACAAGTATGCATTATTTACTTCTATCTGATAAAGGTTTTTTATATAAAACGGATGGCCCGGTCGATGGACTTAATGAAAGTAAATTGTTTGGCTTTATTGAAGATGTGGTAGTGAAAACAGACTTGCAAGCAAAATTAAAAATAGAATTAGAAAAAATGATAAAAAGCAAAACGAAAGTAGAAGTGTGTGCGAACTGAGTAATAAGGAATGCACTAACGTTGATAAACAAAAATATATAAAATATAAACTAAAAAGCAGCAAGTTCGGCTGCTTTTTTGACTACTAAGATTAAGAAGGATAGTAATAGGTGTCATAATCTTTCGCGGTAGTTTCACCACATACAGGGCAAACATCTTTCTTGTCTTTTCTGAATACATCGGATTTACACTTATAACAAATGCCTAAAGGCTTATCTTTAAAATATGAACTAGGTATTTCTTGGTCTTCAAACAAATTATCAACTCCTTATCATAAGAATAACAAATCTCTAATCATAGGTGGGATTATGTTTATATTTTTCCAATAAAATAATCTAATGAAAGGTGAATATATAAAAGAGAGAATAAAGGGGTGGGAATATGAATAAAGAACGGAAAATATATACAATGCCAGAGCTATATTTAGAAAAAATTAAAATGTTTTTATCGGATCTGAACTTAGAAACGAATTACAATCTTGATGTTGAAAGAATCTTTAACTTTTATGAACTTGAAAGGAAGTATGATTCATCGATCCCTGAAGAACGAAAACTCTTACTTGGGCATTTTTCTAAAGAAGTTGGAGGTTTTCATTTTAAAGATATAACATTAATGGGTCTATTCAATAAAATTCCCGTTGAATATACTAACATAGCATCTGAATTTATAAAAATTGTATCTATTAAATATGATATTCACGCATCTTTTACATACGATATAAGTCACCACGATAATTACTATCCCCCTAATATGCTAATTTTAATGTACAAATCGTGTTCGGAGATAATAAGGTTTATCGTTCCAGACTGGGAGATTAGGGAACCGTTTATCGAAAATGAACGATTAGCAGAAGAGATATCGCTAGGCATAATTAAGTTGGTTGCAAGAGAAATTGAGAAAAGTGATTTATTGAATAAGTTATTAAATGAATTTCCAGAATTACTTGAAGAGGCATATGATCGATGGGATGATTAATATATAACCCCAAAAAGCTACTTTTGATTAGTAGCTTTTATTTTTTATCGATAATTTAAAGAATGCTAGAATAAAATAAATAGAGTTCTGAGGGGGTAGGGAACAGTGAAAGTAATTGACCGCTTTTTAAATGAATTGGGTTTCTCTTATGGATTTCTTTTAGATAGCGAGGAAAAGGCTTATTTAACGAAGGTTATCAAGTCTATTGATTTAAATGTATTTAATGATAGGTTAGATATATTAGAAACGTTCTCGAGTCAATCTGGCGGTTTTAGAATAGTTAATTGGGAGAATTTAATAGAACTTGATATTCCGCTAACGGTGCAGCTTAGAAGGGAAATTAGTGATTTATTTTTTTGTTTTCGTCTAGAGATACAGAGTAGTTCAAGGAAATTAGAAATTTCTACTGACTCTGATTTTTTAGGGACTTCGGATATGGGTGTAGTTTTATCTGAAAGGGAAGAAGCTTTTAGGGTCTTATTTCCCGCTTGGGATTTAATAAATCCTTTTATTGATGAATTGGTTTGGGAAGATAAAATGATACAAATGATGATGCAATTAATTAAGGATGTAATCCTCAAGTGTGGTTTTATGGGAAAGATTTATGAATCATTACCGGAATTACTAACGAAAGATTTTATAAAAAAATAAAAGATTATATATTCCTCTTATTTGAATAAAGAATTTGTAAAAAAATACTAGGCGTTTTTTATATTACATTTTATATTTTTTGTTGATTTTTATTTAATTAAATAGTATTCTAAATTAGGTTTTACATAACAAAAAATATAAAAGAGTTACTTTTTTACTCAAGGAGGTTCAGGGGAATGAAAAAAATATTATCAATTCTCCCAATTATGTTATTTGCTATTACAATGCTATTCCAAACAAATGCTGAAGCAGCTGTATCGACTATAAATTATGTGGTGAAAACAGGTGATACATTAAACAGTATTGCTAGCCAGTATCAACTTGGTTCGGATGAAATTATTGCTGTTAACCCAGGTTTAAACTCTAGTAACGTAACAGCAGGGAAAACTATCAAAATTCCAGATTTAACAGAAATTAAAAGATTACAAGAAGAAGTAGTAAGATTGACAAACATTGAACGTTCGAAAGTGGGACTATCTCCTGTAGTATCGGACTGGAAAGTATCAAGAGTTGCTCGCTATAAAGCTAATGATATGAGAGATAATAATTATTTTTCACATTATAGCCCTACATATGGTGACCCGTTTATTATGTTAACTGATTTCGGAATTGGTTTTAATAAAGCCGGAGAAAACATCGGTGGTAAAAAAGTCACTCCACAGGATGTTGTGAACGGATGGATGGCAAGTGAAACTCACCGAGAAACAATGCTAAATCCAGTATACAATAAACTTGGAGTAGGTTATTCTAGCGGTGGAGTTCTAGGTGATTATTGGGTTCAAATGTTTATTCAAGGTTAATGGAAAACACTTTAGTATATATGCTAAAGTGTTTTTTTATATTTATTCATATTGATTGTTGACAAATGAACTTATAAATATATAGTTTTGTAAATTGAGAAGGGAGGGTCAAATATGAATAAACTAACAGGTTTATTTATAGGTTTAGGGTTGTTGCTAGTGCCATATGGCATTGATACAGTAAATGCGAGCCCAATAAAATCTAGTACAAATTCATCTATTTCTATTAGTCCTGGTGATTTTGGATTTAGTCAGACTATATCTAATGATTTGTTTTTCCAACCTTATCAAATTAGCACTTCGAAACCGAATCAAAACAACACAAGTACTCATAAATTTGAAGTCTCAGATTTTAGTGGTAGGCTAACTGGTTGGACTGTTTCAGCGACGTTTTCGGATTTTGTTTTAGATGAAAATAATGATGGTGTTGCAGAAGATCGTTTAAGTAAGCACGGTTCAAGTATTGACTTTAAATGTTCTTTACCGACTTTTAAATCATTGCCTCACGCTTGTCAAACTGATCTAAATAAGGTAATAGGAACTAGTGGTACATCACCAAGTATTATAGCTGCTGCAACGGCTACAAGCGCTTCAGTAGGGAAGTTTGAATACACTTTACCTGTAGGGTTCTTTTCACTGAAATTTAATAATGATGTTAAACCGGGAATATATAAAGGGACGTTAACTCTAGATTTCGGTTCCGTATATACACCGTAAGAAAAAAACGAGTAATCAATACTCGTTTTTTTAATAGGAAAGATAAATAAAGTGTATAAAAACAAACAATATAGGAGGTGGTATATTGATGAAGAAATTTTTACTGTCGATGTTAATTATGTTTGGTTTTTCGCAAATTAACGTTCTTGCAGAAGAAGGTAATTTCTCTGTTCGACCATTATTACCGATAGACCAGTTAGATAGTAAGGTTCCATATTACTATTTTCCTATTAAGGGTGGGGAAGTAAGGGTATTAGAGTTTGTAATAAAAAACCATAAAAATGAAAATACAATTATCGAAGTGAATTCAGCGAATGCGCTGTCAAATCCATACGGAAATATGCATTATACGGATAAAGATACAACAACATTTAGTTCTTTCTTAAGTAATGAATATAAACTAGCAGATATAACCGAAATTAATAAACGTATAAAGTTAGGTCCCAATGAAGAAAAAGTTGTCTCGTTCAAAGTAAAGGCTCCTAAAAATGTGAATAGGGGGCAGCTGCTGGGGGCAATACAATTTCAATTGGATGTAACTTCTATGAACAAGAGAACAGCTGCGTCAGAGGATAATGCTGCTTTTTCTGTTCAAGTGAAGCATAGGTATACGATTGGTATTCTTGCTAATTTCCCCGAAAAAGTACCTTCAAAAGTGGAAATCAAATCTTCAAAAGTGGATGCAAATAATCAAACTCCACAAATAATGACCGAGATATGGAATGTAAATCCTGTTATTACTAAGGATTTAAGCCTTAAATATAAGGTGTATAGCAAATCGAAAAAGAAAGAAATATTTAATGGTGAGAAATTACTGTATAGTTTAGCGCCAGTAACTTCTTTAAAATTACCTGTGGAATGGAAATATAAAGATTTCAAAGAAGGTGATTATGTAATTGAATTATCACTAATAAATAATAAAAATGATCAACTTATAACTTCAAAAGAAAATAAATTTACCGTTAAGAAAAAGGATATTAATGAATATGCTGATCATACAAATCAAGATGATAGTTTTATTCCGAAAGCTGTTAAAGATTCAAAATGGTTTAATATTGGTATGGGTATAGGATTATCTATCTTGTTTATAGTAGGATATGTAATCGGAAGGTTCGTAAGTAAAAAACAAAAGACACAATAATGTATCTTTTGTTTTTTTACCTTAAAAATTATGGAGCAATTTCTAAATCCCAAATAATACTTGCGTTAAATACAGTTTCTTTTTGGGATTGATTTAATTTAATGCTTTTTGGTAGACGTAATTGAATATCATCTTTTAAAAGTTCTAGTTTAAAATAAGAGCTGTTTTTCAAACTTGAAGAACGGAACAGTTCTTGAGGAATACTATGTATACCTATGTTTATTAGCTGCTGTTGGGTTTGATGGAATTCATTTAGCCGCGATAAATTTTTAAATAAAAATTCATCTGGAGTAAATTTAATTCCGTTGTTTGATATGAAATCCGTCATCGATACCTTTAAAGAGTAGGTAGTAGGAATATCTACATTTTCTTTGTATTCGATATATTCCTTGTCCATAGCAGATGGAGACACTGATTGGTTTGAGTTAAGTGATATAGTAGGAAATTGTATTAAACTCGGAGTTACAAAGTTATAAATTCCAGAGGACTTTTGTGTTGAAAAAACTTCGATATATTTATTGATATCTAGTACCTCTAGTGTGTAGGTATAAGATTGGTTGTTTGAGATTGTAGAATCTACAAATTTGTTATCTGAACCTGTATAAATTATTTGTCCGTTTCTTTTTAATCTGTACTGTTTATTAATGTTAGAATGCTCCCAAGAAATATTTATGGCATTATAAGTAGTCTTTATTTGAACTTTTGGGTTGTATATCTCTAGTTTCACATCGATAGAATTAGATTTTCCGTTTCTACTATCGAAAATAGATGTAATACCGCTATAAATAGTATTCTCTTGTAGATTACTAAAGTCTATAAACCAAGGACGAGTACTATCGGAGGCTATATCAGAATATGAATTTTTAGATTCAAATTTTAAGGAATTTGTTTGTAGAACAAGTTTAACCGGATCTTCTTGTTCGTTGTGACTAAACGAAGAAGGTAAAGCGAAGTTATCCTTTGAAATAGCAGGGATTATTATTTCCTTATTTATGTTATTTAACTTAGGTTGATAATTTATGTGAGTAACGTTAATAGATTTTATTGTTTCATAATTATTTTCATCGCGGGCATAAATTGTATAGTTGCCATTTTTATTTATATCTATAAAGTCTCCCGTAAAAGAAGTGCCGTCTTTTTTTACCTCATCCTTTGATTTAATACCGTCGATCCATTTTCTTTCTACAATATTACTAAGGTCATATATCTTAATGCCTAATTTAAGCCTGTCTTGTTGCCATTTATCAGGCTCTGAAAATGTAATTTCAGGTGGATCAAGGTCCATATAATATATACCTGTGTTTTTATACGTAGAATTCCCGATATTATCAAATGCCTCTAAATGAAGATATAGTTTTCCACTTTTATTTATTATGACTTCTCCGGCTTTTTCGGGCTGGATTGAAGACCATTGTGTAGGTTTTGTTATAGAATCTGTAATGGCATATCTAAAGCCTCTGTAACCAGAACCCCCTGTATCGTCAGCAGACACTCTTACTTTAACTGGTTGTTTAGTCCATTGGGGGGAAGAAGTTACGTCTACATTTATTGTTGGAGGGATAGTATCTTGTATTGTGAAATTTAGTATTGCCTCTCCGCTAACTCCCGTGTTGGATAAAGCCTTAACTTTAAGAATATATGAACCAGGTCTAAAAGTGTCGTTGAAAGGTATATTGAATGAAAAAGGTTCGGAAGTATTTTTGGAAACATAGCTCTTAAATAAAGTGTTTTTTGACATAGTTTGAGATTCAAGCTCGTAATAGACATCAGTTGGGACATTAGGGGTTTCTGAGTATATTTCACCTTGAACTGAAAGCGTGTCATTTACACCGAATATTTGGTTTGTAGGTGTTTTGAACTTTACGTTAAGAGGGAAAACTACTGGAACAGGGATTTCATTAATTTGAGATTGATTTAATCCAAGTTGACCTTCTCCGTCTGATCCAGTCGTATATAATTCACCTTTATTAGTAAGTACCATTGCGTGTTTTAAACCACCGGTTACTTTTTTAACATCAGTAATTCCTGGAACTTTCCTAGGTTCGTTTCTTTGGTTTAAATCGTTTAATCCAAGTTGTCCGTATCGATTATCTCCCCAACTTAGTACCTCCCCATTTTGCAAGACTGCATAAGAAGAATAAAGTCCTGCGCTAATAAAAGTAACTTTGGATAGAGAGGGGATTTTTGTTGGAATTGAAGGAGTCTTTGTATTACCTATACCAAGTTGTCCCAAAGAGTTATCTCCTGCTGCCCAAACATTACCTTCGAAATCTAAAAAGAGATTGTGGTTCATTCCGGTTGCTATACTTTTTATAGGAGGTAATGTATTTACAAGTGTTGGGATTAAATAGACGCTATTAGGCAATCCGTATCTTAGATAGCTATTATCACCCCAAGCAAAGACTTTACCAGATTCGGTAAGTACAAGATTTTCATAACTACCAGAGTATACATTAATGTACTTTTCATTTTTAGGTAAAACGGCTTCTTGGAATGCTAATAGACCTGCGGGTTCAAGTGCGCCTGATACCGTTTCATTTACTTCATATCCTAATCCTAGCAATCCATTGATGTCGTATCCCCAAGTAAAAACGTTATTGTTTTTTGATATAGCTATGCCGGTATTTCTACCTTGTGAAGCAGTAATAATGTTGAAATCTTCATTTGTTATTTTTGAATTCGTGTTTTCTAATTTCATTGGTGTATAAGGTGCTCCGGTTCTTCCAATTCCATTTTTCCAAGGATTTCCGTATGTCCAATATCCTCCATTCTCTAAGAGTATTCCTCCGTGTATAGAGAATGTGGAAAAACCGTTAATTTCTTTTATAGGACCAATTCCAGAAAAATCTTTAACCATAACTGGAATATTGAAATCGGTATCTCGACCAAGTCTTTCGCCGGCGTTGGTTCCACCCCAAGAATACAATTTATTATCATTGGTTACTGCGAAAGATGAATAATAAACGGAAGAGATATCTTTAACATTTTTTATAGAGGGATTAAGGATGAATGATGTTTTTGTGTTTTTATCTTTTGTAGAGAGCTGGCCGTAGTTATTACGCCCAACTGTGGCAAAGGTTCCGTTTATATACTGTAATAACGTTACATTCATTCCAGTACCTATTCGCTTAACGTCTTTGAATCCTGTGTATATTGCAACATTGTTTCCCCAATTAACTCCTTGATAGGGAATTGATGTTCCTAGGCTTCCATAGTTGTTGGGGCCTAGCCCGTATACTCTTCCATTTTCATCAAGAAGAATTAAATTTTCGAAACCACTTTTTATATCAACAATTTTAGCGTTCGAGTTCTCTAATTTTAACTCAACCGGTTCTTTTGTGCGGTTTGGATAATAAAATACTTTACCATCATCGGTTAAGAAAGTAGGGTATTTTGACGCTTCTATTTTTTTTATTTTGTAAGAAGAGGAACCATTAATTTTTGTGGCGAAATTTGGATAACCTTCTCCCCAAACATAAATGTCTTTGTCTATAGTTAAAGCCATTGAATATCGTTTGTTTAAATCATTAGATATACTGACAACGTTTGATAATGGTTTCTCCGTTCCTTTTATGAGTTTTTTATATGTAGGGACCGAACAATTTTCAAATTGTGCACTGGTTAATGTGATTCTAGTGAAATCGTGCATAGGTACTACATATTCGTTGTTACATATGCCTTTTGAACCGTAATCGTTTTGTCCATCGCCAAATTGCCCAAAATAATTACTATAGGAAGAACGGACATAACCGTCATTTGTTAGAATATGAGTTGTTTGATGTGCATTAACATCAGTAAATCCTCCCATTTCAACATCTAAGACAGGCAGATTATTATAAATTAATGTTGGTTTAGTAGCACCTGAACCCCAATAATAGACTCTTCTAGATTCAGTCAAAGCTATAACATTGACTGATGCCGCATCAATTTTAATTACTTTCTCGTTATTAAAGTAGGATGGGTCTATGCGAGTGGGGGAGGATCTATCTATTTTATCTTCTAAACCAAGTTGTCCTAGATCGTTTCGCCCAAAGGTCCAGACACTACCGTCCTCTTTTAAAATGGCTGTAAAACCAAGTCCCCCAATAAGCTGCACAGAATCAAAGGAAGAAATATTTGAAGTACTGTTAATTTCAAAAATTTCGGTTGCTTTTACCTGAGCCGGTTTATAAGGTGTGTTTGTATCATTGGATACTAATGGGGGGAGTAAGAGGAGAGATAATCCAATTATTAGGAATTTGTTTAATTGCTTTTTTGGGAAAATAGAAATGATGACCAAACCTCCCGCCAAAAAAAAGGAATGCAATATTGATTTGTTCTGTATAAAGTTGGTGACTCCTAATAATTTAAAGAAACAAAAAAACGTACCATATAATGATACGTTTTTAGGGTGTAAGTTGTAGGTCCCATATAATAGTGGAGGAAAAGTTATTATTTCCGTTTTGTTCTAAAAGAATATTCCTCGGAAGTTTTAAAGAAATATTGTTTTTTAGAACCTCTAATTTAAAGTACGATGCAGAATCATTTGCCTTAGAACTAATTATCTCTGTAGGAGTGGCTCTAAGTAAAATGTCTCCTAGTTTTTCAACAACTTTGTCTTGTCGATTTAATTTTGATACGTTTTTTAATAAGAAGGATTCAGGAGTAAAGGAGGAGTTCTTTGTTTTGAAATTGGTAATTGAAACGTTGAGAGAGTATGGAGAAGGTAAATCAGAAAAATCCTCATATTTGATAAACTCTTTATCTATCTGTGTAGGTGAGAGTTCTTCGTTTTTACCAAGAATTGTAGAAGGGAATGAAATAGAAGAAGGGGTATCTAGTTGATAAAAACCAGTTTCTTTATCAGAAGATGCTACTTTTATATATTTATCTTTTGCTTTAACTTCTAGTTCATACTTATTGGTTGAACGGTCTAATTCTATGTTGTTTTCAACAAAATAATTATTTGTGCCGCTATAAATTATTTTTCCGTTTTTTAATAGTCGGTATTCTTGGAATAGTATCGAGTGTTCCCAAGATAAATGGATAGAGGATAGTTTATTTTTTAAAATAAATTTCGGATTAAATATCTCTAAGTTTATTTTATTGCTGTTTGAGATTCCGTTTTTCGAGTCTTTAAGAAGAATTTCTCCCGAATGAATAGTGTTCTCTGTTAATTTTGGTGTTGTGAACTTCCAAACTACATTACTCTTCTCATTTTTATCAGAATTTGTATTTGTGGAGGAAAGTGTTTCATTATTTAGTTTGATTTCCGCAAGAGTTGGATCACCTATATCCGTATGAGTAAGAGTAGTATGGACTTCAAAAGTGTCTTTTGAGTTTATTGGTATCAAAATGTCGGAAGTGGAATTATGAAGTAGTGGTTGATGATTTAGATTAGAAACAGTAAATGTTTTTAAGGACTCTTGGTTATTTTCATCTTTAGCATAAATAGTGTAGCTTCCATTATTATTTATGTTTATATGATTGTTTTCAAAGTTGTTACCTGTTTTGATAATTTCATCTTTAGTTACATTACCGAATTTCCATTTCTTTAATGTGATATTTGAAATATCTTGGACGGTAACAAGTAGTGATAGGTAATCTTGCTGCCATTTGGGCGGCTCTTGAATTTCTATGTTCGGTGGGTATAAATCTAAATAGTAAGGTCCGGTCATTAAGTATGTTTTATTTCCAATGTTATCAAATGCTTCAAGGTGTAAATATGCTAATCCGTTAGTGTCTATTTTTAGAGATTCTTGTTTTTTCTCTATTATAGCAGACCAATTGTTAGGGATTGAAGTTGTATTAGTGATAGCATAACGGAAACCTCTATACCCAGATCCTCCAGTATCATCAGATGAAACTTTGATGTTTACGGGGTCAAGTTTCCATTGGGGAGTAGAATTTATATCCACATTAATAGTAGGATTAATTTTGTCTGTCACGCTAAAATTAAAGAAGTTTTCCCCTTTAACACCAGTTTCATTTTTCGCAATGATTCTGAGAGTATAAGCACCTAATTCATAAGTTCCGTCCAGTTTTATATTCATTTGAAACGGTTCAGGGATTAATTTTGAGTTAAACTCTTTAATTAAGCCAGTTTGTTTTCCTTTTTTTGATTCTATTTCGTAAGTTAAAGAAATAGGGACTCCAGGAGTTTCTGTAAATACTTCTCCGGTAATAGCTAGGTTATCATTTGTAGTGAAATCTTGATTATTTGAATTAAAAATAGAAACAATAGGTGGGAAAACTACAATTATTGGATTTGGATTGTATTGAGGTTGTCCTAATCCCAATTGACCTTCACCATCAGATCCAGTTACGAATAGATTGCCAGACTCATTTATAAACATAGCGTGCATCTGTCCACCGTTCACCTGTTTGACGGTTGTTGCGTTTGGTACTTTACGTGGCTCATTTCTTTGAATTAAGTCATCTAATCCTAATTGACCATATCTATTATCTCCCCAGCTATAAAGTTCGCCATTTGTTGTGATGGCGTATGAAGAGTTCATTCCAGCTCCTATGGTTTTTATTTTAGGTAAATTGTTTATTTTGGTTGGAATAGGAGGGGTACTGGTATTACCGATGCCAAGTTGACCATATGAATTATATCCGGCCGCCCAAACATTGCCCTCGTAGTCTAAATATAGATTGAAATCTAATCCCATTGCTATTTCTTTAATTGGAGGAAGATTGTTTACTAATTTAGGTATAGAAGTGTTACTAGTCATACCATATCGTATTGGGGTTCCGCCCCAAGCGTATATTTTACCTTCTGTAGTTAGAATGAGATTTTCGTATACTCCTGAGTAAACCTTTTTAAACGTTTCGTTTTTAGGAAGAATAGGTTCTTCAAAAGCGTATCTCCATCCCGGTTCCCTAGTACCGTTGTTTATTTCATATAATATTTCACCAATACCTAACATTCCTAAACCAGCGTCATATCCCCAGGTGTAAATCTTGTTATCTTGTGATAGGGCGATTCCGTGGAAATATCCTTGAGAAGCAGAGGTAAAATGAAAATTCCTATCTAAAAGAGTACTATTCAAGTTTTTTACAGGCTGACTCACTGAATTATAAGGAGCGTCAGATCCTAAACCTCTTTTCCAATTCTCGCCAAAATTCCAAAATTCTCCGTTATCAAGTAAAACGCCTCCGTGGATGTAGTCGCGTGTTGAACCATTTAGTTCTTTAATAGTCGCGCGACCGGAGAAGTCTTTTACGATTTTAGGAATATTTCTATCACCTGGTCTGTTTAAAGTCTCTTTAATCTCTCTACCACCCCAAGAATGAAGTTTATTATCACTTGTTGAAGCAAAGGATGAAAAATTAATACTTTGTATGTTAGTTACATTTGTGAGATTTTCATTTTTTGTAAATATATGTTTTGAATTTATATCGGTAGTGGCCAGTTCTCCATAGCTATTTCTTCCGAAAGTTGCAAATCGGAGGTCGTTAAATTGGATTATAGAATGTTCCGCTCCTGCACCAATTCTTTTCACATTTTCTATTCCAGTAAATGTAGCTAGAGGTGTTTCAAATGGTGTTCCTGCTTTTGGTATCTTGGGTCCTAAGTTTCCATATGTATTAGTACCGATCCCATATAATTTTGAATTTGAAGTTAATACAAGTAAAAAATCAGCTCCGCTTTTTATATCAATTATTTTTTCATTCGAACCCTCTAATTTAATTTCAACAGGTTCTTGATTAATATTTGGATAACAATATAGTTTGCCTTCATCATTTAAAAAAGTGGGGTATTTTGACATTGCGATTTTAGAAATTTGATATTTATCTGCACCAGGAAGTTTCTTTGGAATATCAGAATAGTTTTCTCCCCATACATATAATTCGTTAGATTTTTTTAAGCCTAAAACACCTCTACGATTAGGTGCAACTGAAATATCAATGATATTTATTAAAGGTTTAATTGAGCCTTCGATAGGCTTTTTATATAAGTTGTTAGATTCACAGCTTTCAATTTTAACATCCTCGTATGCGAAATATGAGAAATCGGAAAAACTCGTAGTAGTGACGTTCTTACAATTTCCAAGAGCACTAAACCAACTGCTTGTACCAATGCCAAATGCGGAAAATACATTGGATCCTGAACTTCTTACCATTCCTTCATTCGTTACAATTTGCATAGAAGGGTAGGGGGCATTGTCTGATTTTCCGGATGCCTCTATATCGATTATCAGCGGGTCGTTATAGATTAGTGATGGTTTTAGAGTACGGTATCCCCAATGATAAATTTTACCTTTTTCAGTTCTGGCGATAACTCCTATAGAATACGCCTCGATTTGTTTGATTTTTTCATTATTGAATAATGAAGAATTTAACCTCGTAGGAGAAGATCGATCAATAGTATCGTTTAATCCTAACTGTCCATAATCATTTCTTCCCCAGGTCCATACGCTACCGTCTTCTTTTAATATTGCTGTAAATCCTAAACCTCCTGTCATTTGAACAGCGTCAAGAGGTAGTTCTTGTGCATTTATTAATTCGCTTTTGATTAATGTATTTGGTAAATCATTATTATTTATGTTAGATAAAGGGGAAAGGGGAGGGTTAATTAAACATAGTGAAGCTACGTTTAATGTAATTAATTTAAACACTCTTTTAATATTAATTGTATATCACGCCCCTTTCGTTCCAAAATATTTTATGGTTTATATCATATATAATTAAATTACTTAAGAAAGTATGTAAAAAAAGCTTATCCTCGTTGGATAAGCTTTTTTGTGTTGCTGTTTGGTAACTCATAGCTGAGTACTTTGAAGTACCGTTTGATGTACTACCACAGAATTTTTTGATTTTCATCTTCTTGTAAACTTCTACCCATTCACCTTTTTCATTTTGCTCAAAGGTTAGAATCTCTTCGTACTCATAATAGTATCCATTCTTTTTACAAGAACATTCTTTTTGAGTCTCATCACAGGTTGCCCCCTCGTTACCGTTACCTTGGTCGTTGCTGTTACCTTGGTTGTTGTCTTTATCTTTATCTTTATCTTTGTCTTTGTCATTACCTTGGTTATTGCCGTTACCTTGGTTGTTATCTTTATCTTTGTCCTTGTCTTTGTCCTTGTCATTACCTTGGTTGTTGTCTTTATCTTTTTCTTTGTCTTTATCGTTACCTTGGTTGTTACCGTTACCTTGGTTGTTGTCTTTATCTTTATCTTTGTCTTTGTCTTTGTCTTTATCTTTGTCTTGGTTGTTGCCGTTACCTTGGTTGTTGTCTTTATCTTTGTCTTTGTCTTTATCCTTGTCCTTGTCCTTTTCCTTGTCTTTACAATTCTCGTTCTTATCTTTGTTCTTATCTCGAGCATTGTAATTACTTGTCTTCGGACACTCTTTATTAGTTCCTATGCCGTTTCCATCTCCAGTTTCCAGACCTTCAATATATCCATCGTCCTTAATACCGTTTCCAGAGCCACCACCAGACCCATCGATAGAATTCTTGTCGGAGCCACTACCAGAATCGCTTCCAGACCCATCTATAGAATTGTTGCCGGAATCATTGTTAGAACCGTTCTCAGAGCCAGAATTGCTACCTGTGCCTTTATCGTTATCAATATCGCTCAAATTAGATTTATCCTGATTAGAATCGTTTGGTTTAATGTGAGCAGGCTTAATATTTGTATCAATATTTTGATCAGCAATTTGTTTTTCAGATAAATCACTGGAAACGTTAATTGCAATCTGAGAAGTGGTATCCTCAAGATTCTTATTAACATCCTTTAGATTGTTGCTAGAGATTTCATCTGTTGGGCGAACTAATTCGTTTAAAATCTTTATAGGGTTAACATCTTTAATTCTAAACATTTTCTCTTTAGTTCTATCTTCACTCTCTGTAGAGGTATTGTCATCAGTACCACTGTGTTTGTTTTCAGTGTCTGTTGCTGTATCGCCGTTGTTATCTTTTTTGTTTGTTTCACCATCTTTAGGTAAAGCTGCGAGTTTACGATTGGCGTTTCCATTTTGGTTATTTGTAAAAGCTGCATCTAAGAAACTAAAACCTTTTGTAATAAGGTCGGGGATTGCACCGTCAGTAATTATTAATAAACTGGTAGTAATGACAAAAGATTGAATAACAATCTTAGGAAAAGTAAATAATTTACGTTTCTTTTTCTTATTCACATACATAATTTCCTTTTGCGCGAACCAAACCTCTTCACCTACAGAATATAGTTGGGGATTCTTCTTAAGTCTTAAAAATTCTCCCTTTGAAGTTAAAACTATAACAGAGCTTTTTTGTAACTCGACAATTATTCCGTCTTTCATTTATTCAACCCCTCTATTAGATATTTCTGCAATTCTTTGTAAGGTCCGATCAATAGAAGGGATATTGCAACTAGATAGGATGCGTATTTACTAATAAAGGATTGCTTATAATCGAATTGGGTTATGAGTTCATTACAAGGAAGTTTTTTTGTTTTTAACAAAATTTCTTTTAATGAACCTGTATCGGAAATCGATTTAGCAATAGAAATAGCATAATTCCTATCATCCTCATCCTTCGGCTCGTTCTCTGTAAGATGTGAAAAAGAAACATCAAATTTCTTTAATTCTTTTGAAAATGCGACTATCTCTAAATTTCTATTTTGTTTATTACTAGAAATCTCCTGTTCTAACAAAATGCGAGTTTTCTTTCTCCTGAAAATAGAAACTAAATATCTTGAGACAAGACTTTTTTTCTTATTTAATTTTGTTGGAGACTCCAAATTCTGTTTTTCCTGTGGATCCGTCGCAGTGTTATATGTATTAGTCATATACTCTGCCTCCTTAATTAAAACACATCCTCTATTTTCAATTAATTGTAGTGAAAAATCAACATATTTTTTATATAAAATATAAGGAAAAATTAAGTGCGAAAATATAAAAAAGAGGTAATTATTTCCTTGTGAATGATTATGCATAAAAAAGTTAGCTACTAACAAATGAATAGAGGTCGGAAAGTGAAAAAACAAGGTAATTTCTCGATGCATCGTGAAATGAAAAACTGGTTTTATAAGCTTTCACACCTATTGTAAACAAAAAAATTGTGAATTTACCATTTTGAAAATTAAATTGAGTATTTTTTTATTTTAAAAATTTTTGTATAAAAAATAAATATACTGATCATACACACTATTTGAAAAACTATATCAATAAGAATCGTTTAAAATATAGGTTGCGTATGAATTTTTTCTTTTATTATAAAAAGGTAGTTTTATAGTAATATAAAAGAAAGTATGGATGGAGGACTTTGATTATATGGGAGTAGAAATTGATTTGAGAGAAGATTTATTAGATATGGGTTTTAAGTATGTGAATATAGATGATAGTGATCCAGCTGATGTTTATGTAAAGGTCTGGTTTAGCTGGAAGGATTCACAACATAAAATACATAATGATGGAAGGAAAGAATTTTGCGAAATAGGTAATAGTCGTGAAGTCTATGATGAAATAATTAAATGGATTAAATCGCCACAAAAAAGCTTTGAAATAATATTATGTTAAGGAAAGTGCCATATTAATAGGAAAGAAGGGCTAAAAAATGAAAGACTCTTTAGAACAAGTTTTACACGCACTTGAATATTATAGTGATGCAACTATTAATGAAATTGAAAAAAAAGCTACAATAAAGGCAGTTAACCAAATTAAAGAATTGCATACAAAAGTTATTAAATTGACAGACAATGAAGTTGATTCTGCTAAGGAAAGTGTAGTTAATGAAATAATTGCCTTATTAACAAACGAAGAAGAAGTGTTAGTTTATGTAGCGTCTAAAAACGAATGGGAAAACTTATTCAGAACTTTAGAAGAAAACTATAACATACATATGATTAATCATACTGAATATTTACAGTTGCAAAATGAGAATGAGGAAACTATTGAATATAGTGCTTTAAAAACATCTTGGGATGCAATTTGGGATGAAGTTGGCGAAAGAGAAAACATTGTATTAAAGTAAGTAAATGTAAGAAGAGTTCCTAATAATAGGACTCTTTTTTTGTTTTTATTTATTTTTTTACGTTTTTTAAAAAAAGGGGTTGAAAATATATAAAAGGAAGGTGCATAATATAAACAGATAAAACAACGAGGACCTTTAGCTCAGCTGGTTAGAGCAGACGGCTCATAACCGTCCGGTCGTAGGTTCGAGTCCTACAAGGTCCATTCATTTTTAAAATGAAAGAAAATAAAAAAAGAAAAAGGGTTGCTATTTTTTAAAATTAATATATATATCAATAATTACGAGGGACCTTTAGCTCAGCTGGTTAGAGCAGACGGCTCATAACCGTCCGGCCGCAGGTTCGAATCCTGCAAGGTCCACCAATATGCGCAATAGTATAAGGAAGAACATTCGTTAGATAGTGTACATACGCTAATGAAAGGGCTGGGTCAGTACCAGTAATGCGCGTGAAAAGTGGGGGGATACTCAAGTCTGGCTGAAGAGATCGGTCTTGAAAACCGACAGGGGTGTCAAAGCTCGCGGGGGTTCGAATCCCTCTCCCTCCGCCATCTTAATAGTTATTCCTGAGTTCTAGGCAGGAGATTAGATGAAACTGTGCCAATGCTTTTTTATTTTCATCTCTTACCTAGAGGTTAGGAATTAACATAAATTAAATATGTTGTTTTGGTACAGAAAACAGTAAAACCATAACCTGGAATGTTTTACTGTTTGGGAACAACTGAGACGAGGATAAGATGTTGTAGAGACATTGAAGCCCTGTGGAGTGGAACAGGATCTCGCATTCACTAAGCTCAGCGATTTAATTGGTGGGGATTAAATCACATATTTAAATCTATTTTTTGGAGCAGTACCCAAGTGGCTCAAGGGGCTCCCCTGCTAAGGGAGTAGATCGGGAAACTGGCGCGAGGGTTCGAATCCCTCCTGCTCCGCCATTATTATTCCGCAATAGCTCAGCGGTAGAACAATCGGCTGTTAACCGATAGGTCGTAGGTTCAAATCCTACTTGCGGAGCCAAAATATAAACTTTTTAGTAAACCTTCAAACCTACTAAAATTTTTCCTTCTTAGCTCAGTGGTAGAGCGCCTGACTGTTAATCAGGATGTCGCTGGTTCGAACCCAGCAGGGGGAGTATTGTACAAAATCCCTAATCTATATGATAGGGATTTTGTACGACTTATTAACTTGCGGCAATAGCTCAGCTGGATAGAGCATCGACCTTCTAAGTCGAGAGTCGGGGGTTCGAATCCCTCTTGCTGCGTTTTATTATAGGCCAGTCCGTTATAACCACTTGGAAATACGCATCCGGGATCCTGGGTGGATATGGGTTCGAATCCTGTCTGGCTAACCTATTGGCAACATATATACGGTAAGGTTAAATGGGTTTTAAATGAGGGAGGAGCCATTCTCTTACAATAAGACGTCCCCGTGATTAGCCTGTAATGGGCGAGGGGGAGTAGCTACCGTCGAAGGGTGTTTAAGCGGATTTGTCATCCGTAATGGCTTAAGGGAAATGTTGGACAAACATAAAGGCGCATTTACAATTATAGACAATTTTAGTTTTTGCGGTTGTAATTTCAAACCAATATCTTTAGCTGTTACCGTAGTTGCTTAATAGAAATAAAAAATATTAATACTCGGTCCTGTGGTGTAGTGGTTAACATACCCGCCTGTCACGCGGTAGATCGCGGGTTCAAATCCCGTCAGGACCGCCATTAAATTATAATGTTATGTATGTTTAGTAATTCAGTAGAAGAGCTAAATTTTACAAATAAAATATAATAAAATAGCAACCTATTTATCCAATTCGTTAGTTATTTTATAAAATGCCCTACCGTTCACGCCTTTATATGTGTGCTGTGTAAGGTAGTGTGAAGAAAGCTAAAGACGGGTATAGGCGAAAACTGTAACCCTAAGGCACATAGAGTTACATACCTCGTAGTCTTTTGGAGGACGAAGTTAGACTCAGTTTCGAGCGCCGGTTATAGTCTTCCACCACATTTGCGGCAATAGCTCAGCTGGATAGAGCATCGACCTTCTAAGTCGAGAGTCGGGGGTTCGAGTCCCTCTTGCTGCGTATAAAAAAGTAACCAAAAATTTGGTTACTTTTTTGTTTTATATCTACTAAAACTAGAAAAATAATTAAAGAAAAAAAGCGGTGGATTATTCCACTGCTTTTTATTTGTTAGATTGCATATTCTTTTTTTGAAGAATGTAACCTAAACCAATTGAAACAATAGTTACTAATATTGGAATGATTAAATCGAAGTCCTTAAGTAGTTCTGTTAAGTGAGGATCAGAAACAATCATTTTACCCGCAGTCCAAGCTAGTATTGCAGATCCGATGTAAATAATAATTGGGAAGCGTTCCATACCTTTAAGAATGATTTGACTTCCGAAAATAATAATAGGAATACTTACAGCAACTCCGGCAATAATTGCAAACATAGAACCTTCAGCTACACCAGCTAAAGCTACAACGTTATCAAAACTCATTACTGCATCAGCTATTATTATTGTTTTAACAGCAGACCAAATAGTTGCGCCGCCTTCTTTATGAGGACCTTCTTCGCCAACTAACAGCTTAATAGCTATGTAGATAAGGAATCCGCCACCGATAGCTGTTAAATAAGGTATTTTTAGTAGCCAAATAATAACTCCAGCTAATAGGATACGTAGGATAATTGCACCCGCTGTGCCCCATAAAATTGCTTGTTTTTGCTGTTCTTTTGGTACATTTCGTGCAGCCATTGCGATAACAACTGCGTTGTCACCACTTAGAACGATGTCTATCATTATTAACTTTAATAGTACGACGAGTGATAAGCCGAATATTTCCAAAAATTTTCACCTCTAAGTTGAAATTGTGAGCACATTATATTCTATAAAAATATATATTTAAATAACTTTTGAGTGTTTTTTAAAATAAAAAGAGAATATATCTCTTTTTATTTTGCTTCGTTGTTTCTTATTACGAATAAAAGAATAGGGGAGTAAATAGGAATTAGAATTGAAAGAATAGTATGGAGTACTGGTTTTTCTGTATATTTTTTGAATAACCAATATGAAAGCATTATAGCGAAGATTGCATAAGCAATTGCAGTTAGAATATTAATGAATGGAATGATTTGAGTTACAGCGTAAGCAAGGGTAATTAATAGAACTTTTTTGCCACCTTTGCCGTTTAATTTTTCGCTAATTAGTTCACCCCAAATCCATAAGTTTGCAATAGGGATCCAAGCAAGCCAAGGATTTTTAATACCTGCATTTTTTGCTAAAGTCATTAACCCAAGTGAGGTAAGTATATAAGCAAGAGACGATAAGATTAAGATTAAAGTAATAATTCCACTAGAAATACCACTCGTAATTATGACATCTGTACTAGTTACAGTTTCCAAGTAAATCACCTCCTAAATGTGAATATACTTAGATTTTAAGGATTATTGAAAAAATGCCTTTAAAAATGAAAAAATAATCTACTTTACCATTAATGCCTTAAGGGTTTTCTGAAAAGCATTACTAAATTAAATTAAATTGCGAAAGAAACCATCTTAGAGGTCATAAGCATATATAAAAAAAACAGGAAAAACCCCTGTTTTTTCGGTTATATAATATCGTGTTACTTAACTTTTTCAAATAAGGATCTAGTATCCATAAGATCTTTAAATTGTTTATCAGCTTTTTTAATTAAAGAATCAGCCTTAATAATCTTTTCAAACCATTGCTTCTTAGAGTGGTCATCGAAATAATCTACACCTGTTAAAGTACAACAAGTATCGAGAATGTTTTGGAAATTGTCTAAATTGGTAGGGTAAACGTCAGAACCGTATGGGTGATTTTGATCAATTCTTAAATAGCTAGTTGGACTGCAATTTTCTCCAAATACGATAAATACGGTACCTTTTGTTTGTTCTGTTAATTGAAGATACGCAGCAAGTTGCCATTTATTCAGTGCCTCTGTATCCTTTTTAAATTCAACAAAAATAAATCTATCGTAATAACAAACAAAACCATCGATGTCACCTAAATTAAATCCTAGAGGAAGTTTTTTACCAATTCTTTTTAGGCACCAAGCTCCTGCAATAAATGCTAGTGGATTTCTAATGCCTTCTAAATGAAATTTTCTGTATTGGATTCCGGTATACTTCTCTACAAATTCTTCAAATACTCGTTTGCATTTTTGCGGGATAATCGCTACTATTTTTTCCTTTTGGTTGGTCATACTTATCCATTCCTTTCATATAATGTAATGAATTACACTGAAAGGAACAAATATAAATAGAAAGTGTAGATGGGTAAATGAGTGTTAGTTTGGTCGAAAATAAGCTAGACTTTGGGATTGAATGTGCAGATTCAATCCTTCTTTTTATATTATTGACACATTTTTTAATACTATACATAGCAAGACATTTAATTCTAAATTGCCTTTTCAAAAGAAAAACAACAGTAGAGTGTACTGTTGTTTTTAAAAGTGGTTATTTAACTCTCATAACTTTTACAATTCGAGGCTGCCAGTAGTTGTTTAGTGAAGAATAAGCAACACCTTTACCTGTTTCAGCGTTGATCATTTGATTGTTTCCGGAGTAGATTCCTACGTGGTTTATAACTCCATCTCCATCAGTATCAAAGAAGATTAAATCTCCTTTTTGCATTTCTGATTGAGAAACAGGTGTACCTACATTAGCTTGTGCTCTTGAAGTACGAGGTAAAGAAATTCCTGCTGCGCTATATGCTTTCATAGTGAATGAAGAACAATCAAAGGCATCTGTACGAGATGGACTTGCTCCGAATTCGTAATCAGCTCCTAAATATTTTGAACCAGCAGCAAGTACAGTATCACCGATTGGACTATTAGTAGTAGGGGAAGATACTTCTTGTTTAGTAACTTCTTTTTTGATTGGTTCAGGTGTTACCTCTTTTTTTACATTTACTTTCTCTTGTTCGCGTGTTTCTTCAGATACTTCGGGTTGCTGAGGGACAGTTTGTTTCTGTGAAATTGTTTTTACAGGTGTATCAGTTTGTACTTGAATTTGCTTACTTTGGTTATTTTTGTTTTCAGCATTTTTTACTTGAACAGTATTTTGTTCTAGGGTTGTTTGTCGTATTTTTTGTTGAGGTGCAGGTCGTTCTAGTTTATCGTTCAATACATAAGTGTTCTTGTTTGTTACGTTTATAGTATTTCCTTTGACTCTGACTTTTTGGCCAATCACGATCTTATGAGAGATATTCATATTTGGGTTTAAATTTATTAGGTGGTTTAAAGTAATGTTATGTAACTCTGCGATTTTTCCGAGTGTGTCACCTTTATTTACTGTATAGAAATCAGTTGTTGAAGCAGTACTTTTGTGTTTGAGTTGTGTCTTTTTTGATGATTCAATTATGTTTTTTGCAAGATTAATTGTTTGGCCAACTTGAATTTGATTTTCGTTTTTAATCATTGAATTTTGTTGAAGTAGGGTTTGAATGGATGTGTTGTGCATTTTTGCGATTTTACCAAGAGTGTCACCTTTTTTTACAATGTATGTTTGGTTTGAATTGCTGCGAACCGTTAACTTTTGTCCTGGATGAATAAGATTTGATTTAAGATTGTTTAATTCCTTAAGTGCTTGTACCTTTGTATTATATTGTCGTGAAATCTTCCATAATGAATCTCCAGACATTACCGAATATGTCTCAGCTGCTGCGCTGTTACTTATAGCTAGTGTACTTAAGATAGTTCCTGTTATAATCAATGCTCTCTTCATTTCACGATACCTCTTTTATGTTTTTAATATTTTATTGATTATATTAGAAGAAATAAAAGAGGGGTATATGAATTTGAATAAGAGTCCGTTACAAGGTTTACAAAACTGTAACAAGAACGGTCATATTAGTAATAAAGGAACCAAAAAATCCTAAAATTGATGCCGTGATTGTCATCACTCGAATATGCTAATAATATTTCATTTGTGAGGATCTTCAGATAAAGGATGAAAATTCTCGCGTATCTTATAATCCGAGGTGATAGTATTATGAATTTCAAATACAAAGAAATAGGAAAATTTGATGCAACTAAAGCTGCGAAAGCACTTCTTGAATTGGTAGAAGAAACTAAGCTTGAAGATGAACAAGTTCGAAGTAATGAAGAGGGAAATGATAATAGTAATTAGATAAGATTTTCAGCAGTGCTGCTAAGTAAAAGGGGTTCTTGGTCCAAAATGAAAAAAACAGGAGAAATCCTGTTTTTTTCATTCATTAATATTGGTAAACACTCGTTTAACTTCGTTGAAGTTCTTTTCAAGTGTGTCATATTTTTCTTGTAAGAGTTTGTGCTTTTCTATGAGGTCTCTATAACTTTTATCATTTTCTTGATTAGAATGTAAAAAATTAATTACATCTTGGTATGTTATGTTGATGGTCGTTAATTCACTGTTTGTAGAATTCTTTTTATTCTTTTGTAGGGGAGAGGGAGTATTCTCGGTATCTGCACTTATAATATTACTACTTTTATGTTTTGAGTTGGTATTTCTTTTTTGTCCTCTTTTTATTATTTCAATTTCCTTGCTAGCAGTTTTGCGTACTGTGTTATTCCATCTGAATCCGACTGATCCGGATGTTCTATTTGTGTGCTCTGCTATGATTTTAAATGCTTCTAATTGTGTAGAGCCATTACGCATAGCTTCCAATACGGTTTCTTTTAACAACTCATCTTCTTCTACTGACCAATTGCGATTTTTTCCTTTTGTAGATTGTGACATATAATACCTCCTCTAATATTCCATATTAAAATATATATTCGACGTGTTATCACAATATGACCCTCTTAAAGATGTTGCAATAACAAGTGATATTTCAGAAACGCTTTAAATGTAGTTGTGAAGAATAAAAATAGTGGGTATGTGGTTATAACAGATTGAAAGTACTTTTGATTATGATTCATTGGTCGGCTTTTTTTACATTGTTAAGGTGAATATGAGACATAAGAAAAACCCTAGCTTTTTAGTTAGGGTTTTATTATTTTTATCATTGTATTAATATTTGCCACCATTCTCTTTAAGAATATATTCGTTGTTATAGCGGCCATCGCGCACCATCAAACTGTAAGCATCACAGTTACAATCATCCAATTGAATAAGATCGTCATAAGCTATATTTTGAGTGTAATACTTTTGTAGATCCACTATTACTTTATACATCTTCTTTGTTCCTATGAAGTGGCAAATAAATGTTTGTCTTCCTCTATTTACTTTTCCAATGTCTAATACGTATAACTCCTGATCTTCTAACATCTCTAAAATTTCTTTATCAGCTTTCTTAATTAAATTTTTCATATTAATATAGCACTCCTTAAAATTTATATCGTTGTGTTTTGTATGGTTATAAAGTTGTTTATTAAGAAAGGGAGAAAAAAGTAATTCTCTTTACTGAAATAAAAAAGCCACTTCAATAGAAGTGACTATTAATCGAAACTACTGCTGCTACTTGAACTGCCGCTGTCATAACTGCTGGAGCTACTACTATAACTGCTACTTGAACTGCCACTGTCATAACTGCTGGAGCTACTACTATAGCTGCTACTTGAGCTTCCGCTGTCATAACTACTGGAGCTACTACTATAACTGCTATTTGAACTACTGCTGTCATAACTGCTTCCACTAGAACTACAGTCTGATGTAGATGAGTTTCCACCTAGGTGCGAATGAGGGTTGTCGCTTTCGAATCGATGGTGTGTTGGTTCATCTCTGTGACAACTTTCGTGATGATTTGTACTAGGCTCAGTACGAATATTGTCTTCAATTTCAGAGAACAAATATGGATTTATTCCTACATCGTAAGGATTGTTTTCTTGAAGGTTGTTTCTGTTAGAGATACCGTTGGATTTTTGTGAAGTGTTGTAAGGTTTAGCTGTCTTTGGGATTCTGACTGTTCTTTTACTGTAATTGACGCGTGAATCGGTTGTGGGCATTGTATTATTCGGACGTGTATATTCATCTTTTATAAGATTTACATTTTCCTTTGTTGAAGGCTGATTTTTAACTTTAGTATCACCATTAGAAAGAAACTTAGAAAATCCATAGATTATAGATAACATTACAAGTATTCCTGCTGCAATAAATAATAAGACACTTGCCATTTGTATTCCCCCTGAAAACTATTTTGGTGATTATATTTCAAAAAAAATACAAAAACCAGTTTAGTTTCAATGTTTATTTTGGATTTTCAACCAGTTGGAGTAACTGCTCTCTAGTCTACTGAATGCTTTTTCTAAATCAGAATTTGAACAATAACTGTAACAAAGCCTGAAAGTTGTGGCTTTTTTCAAATCAAGTGAAAAGACTTGTCCAGGTATAAATAGAACACCTTGTTCATATGCAGTTTTTAGAAATTCTAGTGCATCGCCTTTTTGTAGATCAACCCAATAAAACATTCCACCAGCAGGCTCATATGAAGTCCAGCCGTACTTATTATTCATTTTGGCTAAAAAGGATTTCGTAATTTCTTTACGTTCTTCGTAAAACTGTTGTGTTTTTAGCAAATGGGTTGACCATTCATTACTGTTTATCAATTTATTAATAACCAATTGGTGTAGAGGTGAAGTACAAGAATCGGCAATTTGTTTTAATTGAGTAAATTTGTCAATGAAATATGGGTGAGCTAGTATGAATCCAGTTCTAAGGGTAGGTGCAATTGTTTTAGAAAAACTGTATAGGTACACTACTTTTTCTTTTTTGGGATCAAGTTCAAATAAAGAGGGAAGGGGCTTGTGGAATGATAAATCGCGGTAAGGATCATCCTCAATAATCATAAAGTCATATTTATATGCTAGTTCTATAAGTTTTTGTCTTTTTTTGAGAGAAAGAGTTATTCCTGTAGGGTTTTGAGAGTTTGGGATTACATATAACATTTTGATTTTATGTTGTTTTAAGGCTTCTTCAAGATAATCTGTATCTAAGCCATCAAAAGATAGTGGAACTTGAACTACATCAGATTGATATTGTTTTGAAATCGTATGAATGAGTGAGTATGAGTATTCTTCCATTGCTATAACATCTTTATTGTTTATAAAAAGCCTTGTACTAAGCTCAATACCTTGTGTGTTGCCACTCGTAATTAGGATATGTTCAGGTGAGGTGTTTTCATTGTTTGCTATTGTTTCAACGAGCTGAGGCATACCTTTTGCATCACAATAGTGGTAAAAGGGGAGTTCGTTAGTATTTAGGATAGAGGTAAAAACTTCTTCTAACTGTTTCTTAGGTATTAATGTTTCGTTTGGAAGACCGATACTTAAAGATACTGGATCTGAAACAAGACATTTCAAGTCTTTTGTGAACGTATCAATCGCTGTGTCTGCGGTATTTATACTTATGTGTGATAGTGATTGTTTCATTTTTAAGCCTCTCTTTCAGTTTTACTATATGTTTCTGAAGAAAATAAACTTTTCCTATAAGAGGGTACAGGGGTTTAGAGTAGATGAAAAAAATAAACAAAAGAAAAAAAGTAAAGCAGAATATTTTGCTTTACTTTTAGGAATTTACTGTTTCTTTTCGTTCTAAAATAATATTTTTTATTTTTCTAGAACCGATATACAAGGATGTAACTGCTCCAATTGGAAAACCTATTTCTGCTGCATCTTGTAAATTTAAATCGAATACCGTTTGGATGATGATAACATATATCCAAGTTGTAACTATTAAGTATGGGATACCTTCCATAAAAATCTGTTTAGAATTATGTACTTTGTTTTTCATATATGTTTAGCATTTAAGTATACAACTTTAAATGCTTACACCTCCTTGAGTTTTTTTCTTTATATCTAAAAAACGGAAAGTTTATAAAAAAAATAAATAATCCCAAATTCAATGGGATTATTTATTTTTGATCGTCTGTGTAATTATTTGAAAATCTTTATAACTATTTAAGTAAAAGTCCGCCTCTATGTTTTCGTTCTGGAAAGAGCAAGTTGGAATACCTAATTTACGAGCTGGCTTAAGGTCTAAGGAACGATCACCTACTACTAAATCTATGTTGTATTTTTTATGTAGGTATTCATATGAATCACTCTCAGGTTTTCTAGGAAAATCATCATCTTCTAAACATAAAACTTCGCTAAATAAATGACCCATATTCCAGTGTGCTAATAAATCAGAAACGGATTTCTTATCTTTGTGTGTAACGATAACGTTAACTTCGTTGTTTTCTAGTACATCTCGTACATATTCGAAAGGTTCTTTTTCATTAGGGTGTATGCCACGTTCAATTGTTTTACAATTTTCTCTTATAGAATCATCTAAACCGAAAAATTCAAAAGCAGCTGCTGAATTCTCTTTTAAAAGTGATAACAATTGTAACTCATCTAACTCTTTACCGGCAGCTTGCTGAAGACTTTTCATTATTGTTGGATATGTGTTAAAAATTGTGCCGTCTAAATCCCAGAGGATATTCAAACATATCACCTTCTTTCAAAAAAACATAACACTTCAGATATTCTACTTAAGAAATTTGGTATTAGGGAAAAAAGAAAAAAAGGCTTTTTCCGTGCAAATTATTCTAGCTTTTATATAAGCAAAGAATAGGTGGTGGGAAACGATGAGGAGTTTAGATAGGTATGATTTACTTTTAAATAGATTAAATAGAATTGAATGGTTACAAAGTTTCGTTTTTAATGCTCCGTTTACATTGGAATTAGATCTACATTCTAAGCCACATAATATAGAAATTATTAAGGGGAAGTTAATGCTTTGTTTTAAAGAAAGTGCTATTGAAGAAATTGTTTCTAGTATTACTTCAAATAGTTCTGTGCAGAAAAAAGTGAGATTAATGTTAATAAAATCTTATATAGATATGAATTCAGTTGTCTACTTGAACCAAGAGGGACTAGAGGATTTGTTAACAGATTATGAATACATTCTACGAAATGAAGAAAAAGATACATTGCAACTAATCTTCTCGTTCGCTACTAAAGAAGAACTATATAAGAATCTAGTGAGTGGGTTTATAGTAGAACGGATAACAGAGACTATAAATGTACTGTATTCAAATGAAATTGAGAATACTTACTTTATTAGAGATGAACTATTGAATACTATATTTTAATTTTTTCTATATTCTTCAATTTATGAATTAAACTTATAAAAACAGATGAAGGATGATAAATATGGTAAGAAATATAAGTCACGATACCTTATGGGAGAGTATTGAACAGTATATGTGGGAGAGTTTAGAGAAACAATGGCCGTATTTTTGGTCTGAGGATATTACCGATTTAGCTATTTTTATAAGACAAGAAAAAATACCAGGGTTAAACCCTCAAAAGATGATTAAAAATGACCTGAAAGATGTGTTGAACTCTTATCTTGATTCCAATGTAATTAGTGTGAGTCTACTTACAGATAAATATCCAGAATTAAAAAGAGAGATTGATGCATATTCTGAAATCGGAATAAGTATTACATTGGATTGGTATATAGGAAGAGGTAGAGCTGAATTTGACTTTTATGATGACGCTAAGGTGAAGAACGGAAATATTCGTGATACTTTAGTGAAACTAGGTTATAGTTCTGATCAATTAGATGTTATGTCAGCTTTTACAGCTATAGAAACTCCTGAAAAATTCGAACGAAATCTATTAGAAAAACAAAAGAATAATTTTAATGATAAATGGAGTGGAATGCTAAGAAATGAAATAAAAGCAGCTGATAATTCTCTAAGGGAATTAGTTAATAATCGAGTTTTTGAGGATGTCCCATTTCTAATTGGAAAATAATAAATTTCAAAAGACTTTCAAGTACTTGAGGGTCTTTTATTTTTTGAATGTTTTTTTCATCAGTGATATAAAAAATGCAATAATGAATTTATTAAATCAAAGTCAAAAATAATCTTAACTTTGAAGAAAGTGTATAAACGATTAGTATTGTGACAGTATTAATAAAGGTGGCTAAATAAATGAAATATATATATCCGTGGTTAAATTTGCATAGGTCTGTATTAAGTGCTTGGAATGAAAAGAATGGGCAAATGTTTGAATTAAACCTGGATAATAAAGAAATAAAGAAGATTATTAAGGATGCATTGAAAAGTCGTCTTTTACATCAGGAACATCCAAATAATATTGACAGCAGAATTGTAATGAAAATGTTTGAAGAGATATATTTAAATGAATTTAAGTTTTCAATTATACCATTGTTAAATAAAAACAGATACTTCGAAAAAGAGAAGATAAAATATAATAAAACTGGATTTGTGGTAGAGGTCTATTTAGACAGGAAAGAGATTAGATGTGCATTGAAGTATGCAAAGCACTATTCAAAAGAATTGTTTTTGGAAGGTTGTATGAAGCAATTTGATTATAGACTATTCGATGGGGATGAAATCTCGATATATTTTACATCAGATTCACTTGCTGATAAGCATTTAGCTAACTTGGTCTTCCATATTCAATCTCATTTTTTGAAAAATTGTGACCTTTGGAAACAACAGCTTGAAATGAGGAAAGAATATGCGCTTACTAATTTAAGGGCTTCGATTTTAGAAGCTATACAGCAACAAAAGGTAAAAAGTACGTTTGATAACGTTGTAAATAGAAATTTAATGAAATTTGCTTCAATCGAAAAATAAGTGGCTATAATATGAAAAACGAAAAGGATGATTTTTATGTTGAACTACTTATTAGAGGAATTAAATGCAAGTCGTATTTGTGAAGGATTACAGTTTAATTTTGTATTAGAAAAGAAAGCTTTTAAAATGAGTAAATTATTAGAAATGAATAAAAAAGAAACACTAATTTCTTCAACAATTAATCGTATGGGGATGCCGGATTTACTATGTACTCTTGATCAGAGAATAGTTAGTAATATTGTAGATAATGATGCCTTTAATTTGGATAATGAAAGAAAAGTATTACTTTCAAATCTTCTATCTAAGTTTAGGTTTAATTTTACTTACAAAAGCGAAAATAGTGCAAAATCGGTAGTTGGAGAAATGGTGTCAGTTTATTTTCCCGGTGCTTTAACAAAATCTGAAACAGCTTTATTAAAAGATACACTTATGATGTTAAGACCAGAAACATACACCAAAGAATACATAATAAATATTTTTGGTGATTATGAAGAATTATTAATTGCTGAAGCAGTTAATAGAATTGGTATGGATATAATTCTTCGTCGATTCGCAAGCCTTGAAGTCTTAATAACTTGCATTGAGGAATCAATTAGTAATAGTATTAGCCAATTAGATAGGAATTATTTATATCAAAAAAAAGCCAACCGCATAGGTTAGGCTTTTTTATAATTTATGCTGTAAGATAAGAAACTCGTTGTTCGTATAAAGCTTTATATACTTTGCTTAACAGGGCTTCTAATAAACCGTTGAGATAAATATCATAATCAAATTGAATAATATAAGCATTCTTCTTTTCTGATACGTAAGTAATATTTATGTATTGAGACAGTGGTTTTATATATCGATATAAACGACGTCCACAGGTAAAATCTTGTATGTTTGTTTTCACAATTATTGTAGTAGGGTAAGAAAGTCCGATAAACTCAAAATCTAATTTATCCTCCCAGTGCAATAAAGCTTCTCTAGTCCCGTCAATTGCCATCATAACTAACAACTCCTTAGAATTTTTAATATCATAAACGAATTTATTAAAAATAAATAAGAAAAGTTGATATTCTTTTGAAAAACTTAAATCCAATAAAAAATTTCTGATTCTGTCATATATTGCTACTGATTTTAAACATTTGTAATGGTACAATAGGGACGGTGTAATTTTTAGGGAAGGTGTTTAAAATGTTAGATGAAATTAGCTATATCATAAGTGAAATGCGCGATAAAGTAGTCCCTAACTATGTAATTGAAAATGGTGATATTAGTAGGGAGAAGTTAAATATTAAAATGTTAAATAAATTTAAAGTAGCTCAAAATTTATCTGAAATTGACGAATCTTGGAGAGAATATCCTACTTTAAAAGATTATATATCTACATTTATTTTATCTTCATCAATAAAGATTAAGTTAAAAGAAGAAGAAGTATTAAGAATGTTGGAAGATAAGTGGTTAATGTCTAAAGAAATTTCACTAGCCTATAGCTGCAACGAGATGGCAATGAGATTTTATCGATATGGAACCTTTATTAAAAGCCAGCTAGACTTTTCATATAAAATTGAAATTGATGATATTGGAATTTACAAAAAATTATTCTTTTGTTTACCTACCCATATTAATAAATGGGACTTGTATGAAGAAGTTTTTGGAGATTCGGAACATAAATTTAGAACGGTTATTTTGGATATTGTAAATGATTATTTTGAGTATAAAACGGATGAGTTAAAGATTATTGTTCAAGACGCAATCAATAAATTAACAGATTTATTTTATGAAAAAATAAATAATACAAATAATGAATTGGAAAGCTGTGTTTTATGATATTACAAAAGCCAACGTATGTATTTATGTCGGCTTTTTTTGTCGAATTATGTCGAAGTTTAAAAGTGCTTTTTCTTTAAGGGATATAATAAATATTTTTAAATTTAGAACTGTAATGTACAAGTAGTGTAGTGCGGTTCTAATATTAGACCAATAAAATAAGTAATAGGAGGTTGAAGGTGAGTGTCTTATTTTTAAGTCCCGTAAATAATACTTTGTTCCTTGGTGATGAACTGGGTATAGTTTTTAATCAAAAATTGAAAAAAGTAATTGGTAGGTTTGAAAAAAGCGGTTTAAACAGTTATGAGTTTTATTATGAAAATGAAAACTGTGAAAAGATAATTTTTAATGAAAAATCAATGAATGCAGCGTTTGTTAGATTGCTACAACGTTTTTGTTTATTATCTAGCTATACATATAAGGACTTAACCATTGATCAAGGGTATAGGTTTAAATATAAAAGTTGGAAAGAGCTTGCTGAATTTATAATGGTAAATAACAAAGTATTTATCGAATGTGAATTAGAATTCTTAATTACTGAAGCCCTTTCCAGAAATTACGAAACGCTTAGACCTATATTTGAACGATTTATTCTAAAGGTTTGTTCTAATACTAAGTATAAGCCTTTAGCGGAAGGCTTATGTAGGATAGAGGATAAAGACGCATTCAATCGTTCTTTCAAAAACTTAATAGGAACTATGTGGAATTAATCACTAACGTCAAAAAAACACCGGTTTGTACTAGGTACATAGCGGTGTTTTTTATACTTTTCCGATTTGTGAAAATGGATTTTTTGGTATGTAAAATGTTGTATTGATGGAGGGGGAAAGTATCAGACAAATAACCATAACTATGTATGGCAATTGAAATGTATTATGGGGGTAGAAAGATGAAAGATTATAAAAATATTGAAAGACTTTTGAAACAGATGAATGAACAGTTAAAATCTTTATTATGTGATTACGGATTAATTGTTGTTGAAGATGCTTTAGAAAATTCCGTTAAAAAAAGTAGTATACATAGGATATTTAATAACATAGAGACTGTGGAAGCAGCAATATCTTTAATCGGGCCATATTTAGATCAATGCTATTGTATTAAATATGACGTTAGTTCAATGCAGGATCTAATTAAAAACTACGGTCAAAAAGAAAGGGAGTTACTAGAACGTATTCTTAAATATCCATTTTGGATAATGAATCCTATTTTTTCTAAAGAGGGCCTTTGTTTTAGAAATATATATTTTGTAAAAATAAGTAGAGTAGATTTGAAGGAGTTTAACTTTAGACAAGTTGAAATTGAAGAAGTGCATACTTCAATTACTAAGACCGAGGTTGAAGAAATTATAAGTATCTTCAAGGAAGAAGAAAAAAAGAAAGTTCTGACCTATATTGATGAGTTGGGTAGTTATATATTTCTGAATCAAATACAACAAATAAATGATTTTAAGATACAAGCTGATTGTATAGTTAAAGAATGTATGCAAAAAATAATTAATGAAAGAGTAAGAGTGTAAGTGCTGGAATCGATTTTTATTTGGTTAGTATATTTACTGGTGCACTTATCGATTGAAGGAGAATATACAATTAAGCACACCTTGGAGTACTTTTTTAGGAAAAGCCCCATTCCGGTTGAAACAAGTGGTACAATGCTAAAAATATTTCAAGGTGGGATTGCAATGAAAGTGTCGGAGTATGAAAAAAGGTATGGAGAAATTAATTGGGATTATGTTCAACATTTGTTTGATGAAGAATTTTCAAATATTGTGCCGTATGTAAGGTTTGAAAACTGTCAGGATTTATATAGTTTTTACCATAGTAAAAATAGATTTCAGATGGAGATAAGTAAAATAGTTGATGATTACTTAGATTTACATTTAGAAAATCTTAGACTTAGCTTTAAGTCTATAGATCTAAAAGAAACAGAGGTTATTATATCGAAAAATCTTGCAAATCATTTATCTAAATTTATTACTTGTTCTTCGTTAGACGTTTACACAATTATAGATGTTAAGAATGGTAAGGTGAAAAACGTAGAATCTGTAAAAGACTTCGGGGTACTATTGGAAAACATAAAAGGAATATCCTATTTAAAGGATATGGGTATAGATATTTCCGGATTAGAGGTAAGCTTAGCATTTGGCGCAGACCTTAATTATAATCAATTATCAATTCGTACTGCCTTAAGTGAATGGAGTAAAGTGAACATAGTTTGGAATGTAAAATATATTTCTTCAAAAATAGAAGTAGTAAGAAATTCTTTGCAAAGAACCATTGCTAAAGAATCACTGGGGTATGAATCGTGAACTACCCACCACTTACCGGTTAGTACCGCTTGAAGTGGGGGCTTCCTGATTCCTCAAGCATTGCCTATCTCTTACGAGATATGGTCTTACGTGCTTTCCACAGGCGTAGATTATACTGTTCGGACAAGACCTTGCCCTACAGTTACACAAAATTATATATTCTTAAGAAGCTGGTTGATGTGCGATTTGCACTAAACCGGCTTTTTCTATATTTATTGCTGCGTTATGGTCACGATCTAAAACCGTACCGCAATGTTTACATACGTGAGTACGAACAGATAATGATTTCTTAACTGTTTTCTCGCACTTCGAACAGTTTTGTGATGTGAAGTGAGGTTTTACTAGTACCAAACGACCGCCATTTCGCTCTGCTTTATAGGAGAGGAAATTACGGAACATTCCCCAACCCGCATCGTAAATTGATTTTGCTAGGTGACGGTTGCGAACCATATTCTTAATTTTTAAGTCTTCTATACAAATCACACCATAGGTGTTTGTTAATCTAAAGCTTATTTTGTGCAAGAAGTCTTTTCGTTGATTCGCGATCTTCGTATGGATTTGTTGAACCTTTGCAACTTGCTTGTACCAGTTCTTCGAACCCTTTTTCATTTTAGATTGCTTACGCTGAGCGCGCTTTAATTTACGTTCTTCTTTACGCAAGAAGGTAGGGTTTATGATTTCATCGCCGTTCGATAATACTGCAAATTTATTTATGCCTACATCAATACCAGTTGTTTTATTCGCATCACAAATAGGACCTTGGTTTACGTGTTTTTCAACACAAAAAGTCGCAAACCAACGGTTTCCTTGATGCTTAATCACTACTTGTTTGACGCGACCATCTAATTTACGGTGCCATTTAATATCAATGACTCCTAGTTTTGAGATAAGAAGTTTTCCACCTTTAGTTAATGAGCACATACGACGCCCGGTACCAAACGAACCATCACTCTTTTTGTATTTGAACATACCGAACTGTGTGTACGTTATAGATTTATAATCCTTGAAACTCTTTATTTTCGGATAACCGGCGTCCTTTTTGAAGAATTTATTATATGCCTTTTTCAAACGAGTAAACACTTCTTGTAGAGGTTGCGAAGGAACCTCTTTTAGAAATGAATATACTTTTTTATCTTTTGTTAATTGACTTGAAAGTTCATTTGTAGACCAATCTTTCTTATATTTCTTATAATGTCTTTGTTTGTCTATTAAAGCGGAGTTGTATTGTTGACGACAAATGTTAATCCATCGTTCCAAAGTATGTTGTTGTTTTTCTGTAGGATAGATCTCAAACTTGTAGTTGAATAACATTATGACGACACCTCCGAATGTTTGTTCTGATGACTCTATTATAAACAAATATAACGATGATTTACCAGTTAGGAGTACTAGTGTTAATTCGGACCATTCATCTCCCACCTACGCTGCACTTAGAGGAAGGAGTATTCTGGTCTTAAATGATAAAAACGTAAAACCGAGAGCAAACTCTTGGTTTTTTCTTTTTTTCTTCAAAGGAATGGAAAAAGAAATATATATATAACATAGTAAAAGAGGAGGGATGTTTTATGAACAACACAGTTCAAGTTGAGACTAAATCTTTGCTTCAAAAAGTATTAGTTACATTTATTATTTCATTATTGATAGCAACTGTTGGGCTATATGTAGGACAGTTTGTACCACCTGTATATATGATACCTCTTGCTATCGTTGAAATAGGAATGATAATTGCTGCGTTCTGGATGCGAAAGAAAAAAACGGTAGGTTACTTATTTGTATATCTGTTTGCATTTGTATCGGGTATTACTATGTTTCCGGTGGTTAGCCATTATGTATCGCAATCTGGAGCTCAAGTAGTATTATTAGCGTTTGGTACTACATTCGGAATCTTTACAGTACTAGGCTTTGTAGGTACAAAAATGAAAAAAGATCTTTCATTCTTAGGCGGTTTCTTATTTGTAGCACTGCTAGCACTATTGTTTGTAGGTATATTTAGTTTATTTAGCCCATTAACAACAATGGGTATGCTAGCATTCTCAGTGATAGGTGCAATCGTCTTTTCTTTATACATCTTATATGATTTCAATCAAATGAAACATCAAGGTATTACCGAAGAAATGATTCCTTTGCTGGCATTATCTTTATATCTTGATTTCATCAACTTATTCCTAGACTTACTTCGTATTTTTGGGATATTAGGTGATGATTAATTAAAAAAGCCCTTGTATAGGGCTTTTTTTAGGAGGAAAACAATTTGAAATGGATTAGCTCTTTAAGAGGTATTGCAATACTAGCAGTCCTTATGATTCACGTTTCTGCACCACTATTATATAGGCAACCAGATTTAAAGTGGTGGATAGCAAATGGATTTGATAGTATATCAAGGTTTGCGGTACCGTTATTTCTTATGGTTTCTGGTGGGTTATTACTTCATAAACAGGAATCTACAAAAATATATTTTAAAAAGCGATTAAGTAAAATCTTAATCCCTTTCATAGTATGGAGTTTCATTTATTATTTGTATAAATCATCTGGTTCTTTTCAAATAACCGAGTTTATACAAGAACTTTTTAGTGCAAAGGTATACTATCATTTATGGTATTTCTACATCATTATTCCTCTTTATTTACTCATTCCTATTATACGGAAGGTTATAGCCTCGATCCCTTCACGATTTATCTTCTTTTATGCAATTGCATCTTCAATCATTGTAACCTCTCAAAATATTTTTTCTTTAGGTGGGTGGGAAATAGCTTTATTTTCAAACCCGTTCTCTACAAGTCTATCGTACCTAATGCTGGGATATACATTAACCCATAGAGAGTTTAGAGGAAAGTATATCTCTGGATTAGCCTTAGTTTCATTTATAGTTATATTTATAGGAACATATTATACAAGTGTGATAGCAAACAACGGAAAAGTAAATGAGGCACTTTATGATCCATTTGGCTTACCGGTATTAATGTATACTCTTTGTGTTTTCTATATGGTGAAGAAATATCAATCTAGCGCGTGGCAGGATACAAGGTCGCTACATTTTATTAGTAAATATAGTTTTGGAATCTACTTAATCCATCCATTAATTCTAAATGAGTTAAAAAACATTAAGATTATGAATGAGTACATATTTAATGTGCAATACTTGAATGTAATGGTGATGATTCCATTTGTGTTTGTATGTCTTTTATTACTTAGTCTAATTCTCATAATAGTAATATCAAAAATCCCGATAATAAATAAAACAATTTAAGGCTGATTAATTTCAGTCTTAAATTGTTTTTATTTGAGAAATATTATTTTTCAGCATTTCTTTGCTGAAGGATCGTATTATGTACTTCGGAAAAGTGTTTCTCGTGTCCAGCATTATTAGGATAATAAAACCTTTGTTCTTTCAGTTCATCAGGTAAGTATTGTTGATTTACCCAACTACCCATATTTTGAACCGGGTAGTCGTGTGGATATAAATAACCTTCTCCTTTTCCTAAAACTTCTTTAGCACCGTAATAATGATTATCTTGTAAGTGAAGTGGTGGTTCGTAAGAATGACCACTTTTCAGTATAGCTAAGGCTTTATCTAGGGCTTTATATGCAGAGTTTGATTTAGGGGATAGGCACAGCTCTATAACAATTTTGGATAGTGGGATTCTTGCCTCGGGCAGTCCCACCTGTTCAGATATTTTTATTGCTGTTAAAGTATGTGTGGATGCATTAGTATTTGCAAGACCGATATCTTCGTCACTTATAACGTATAGACGTCTATGTATGCTGTTCAAGTCGCCTGTTTCAAGTAATTTTGCTAAGTAGTAAAGCGCTGCATCGGTATCGCTTCCCCTTATTGATTTCTGCAAAGCACTTAATAGATTATATTTTGAACTTGTTCCGTTATAAGACAAATGTTTTTTATTAATATGTTTTTCAATAGTTTGTACGTCTAATGATACTTTGTTATCAATGGCGTGAGTAATGATAATTGTTTCTAAAATGTTTAGAGCAGATCTTAAATCTCCTCCTGTAGTTTCAGCTAAAAATAATAGGGTATCTGTTGAATATTCAATATTGTAATTTCCAAGACCATTTTCGGTATCTTCTAATGCCCTAATCAAACCTTCGTGTATTTCATCGGCCTTAAGTGGAAGTAGTTCAAAAATACTACATCTACTAAGTATGGCAGAAGGGAGGGAATGGAATACACTTTCAGTAGTAGCGCCGATTACAATAATGTCTCCGGATTCCATTAAGGGTAAAAGATACTCTAATTGTGTTCTTGAAAAGCGATGAATTTCATCTATATAAAGTAATATCGAGGAATCAGAGTTTGCGGCTAATTTTCCTACTGCCTCTAGATCCTTTTTTGAAGAAGAAACTGCGTTTAGACTCCTGAATAGCAGATTGCAATTATTCGCAATTGCTAAGGCAATTGTAGATTTACCTATGCCGGGAGGACCGTATAATATCATTGATGAAATTATTTCACAATCTACCATTCTCCTAATTGGTCTATTTGCACCTAATAAATGCTGCTGGCCAATTATTTCGTTAATATTCTTGGGTCTCATTCTATATGCAAGTGGTCTCATTTTTTTAGTCATAGATTACCTCCGAGATTCAAAATGTTTAATAAAAAAGCTGAAATACATTCAGCTTTTTTTATGTCCAATAAATTTTCTATAATGTTGTTTGTCCGGTTCGGATTGATGTTCCTTTATTAAAGCTTGTAATTCGTTCAATAGTTCTTTCATTTGTTCTGGGTTAGTTACAAAGTCAACAGAATCTCCATCTATTTCTAATACGCTAGTACCTGGTAAAAACGTTTTAATGGATGAAAATGATTCTGCGTAATCGCTTGAAAGTTGCTTTAGGTATTCTGGATCAATTCCTTTTTCGATAATTCTTCCGCGTTTTTTAATTCTTGAAAGCAGTGTATCGATTGAGGCGTTAGAATAAATGACTATATCCGGTTTAGGCAGTCCTTCTAATAACGTCTTAAATAAATGTTCATACTTCATAAAATCTTTTTCATTAAGTGTTCTTTTAGCAAACAACAAGTTCTTAAATATATGGTAATCAGAAATGACTACTTTATCCTGCTCCAAGACCTGTTCTACTTTTTCTAATTGTTTGTACCTGTTACATAAGAAAAAAATTTCCGTTTGGAACGCCCAGTGTTCAGGATCGTTATAGAATTTTTCTAAAAATGGATTCTCTTCAACAATCTCTTTAAGTAAAAATGCATTCAAAGATGCAGCTAATTCAGTAGAAATTGTTGTTTTACCAATGCCGATTGGCCCCTCTACAGCAATAAATAATGGTTTCATTTAATCCCCCCTGTAGGTTTGTAAAATTATATGTTGGAATTTTTTCAAAAGAAACTGGTTGCGGTATTAAAAATACATAAGAAAATAAGTAATTCCCTTAATAGTATGTAGTGTACTGATTTTATTAACGATTTGGGGAAAAAGGAAATTTAAAAATACTTTTGTTTGCTTGATTGTATCTGCTAGTGTATTAAACCAATTTATAATTGGAGTAGTTGTTTCCATTAGAATTGCTCTATAAGTGCTTGGTGGAAGAATTTAGAATGATTCCTATTATCCTTAAAATAACGTGGTACAATTTAACAGAAACATAAAAACATTGTTATATAAAGGAGAGAAAACATTATGTTATCGTTTGAAAATGTTATGCAAAATCGTTTTTTAATTCTGGATTGTCTGTTGGATCAAAACTTCTGCGAGAAGATTCTGTCTGATAATAAGAAAGTACAGAAGATCAATGACTATTTATGGGAGTCAAAAAACCGCCTAGAATTGTTACAGTTGGTCAAGTCGGGAAAATATAAGGAATACGTGGAAAATAGTAGAGGGGAAATGAAAGGGGGTAAGGGCATAAAAGAATTTGTCGGTAGTACACTTTCAGAAGCATTTTCTTTTGCAGTAGGTGTACCAGTAGGTTTATTAAGTGCACCGGCCAAATCCTTAATTAATAAATATAAGAATAAGAATCTTGAAGAGTTTTATATTCTGCTGTTTGATGAAATAGGGAAAAAGAATATAGAATACATAATTGTAGGTCACATTAATAAAGATTATAAAGGTCACGAATAATAAAGTCGAAAAAGAGTGCGGTAATTTCCACACTCTTTTTTTATTAGAAAGATTTATTTAAAGCGTTTATTTTTTGTTTGGCAGTGATACATATTTTTAAGCGATTTATAAATTGTATCTAAAGGAAGTAATGGAAATAAAATTAAAATTAATATATCTGAAAATTATTGGCATTTTACTAAACATAATTAGAGTTCTAATTACAATAGGAGGTGTTTTATTAAAGGGGGCTATGTATGGTTAAATTTTATGATATTGCTGTAATTGGAGGGGGGCTATCAGGTCTTTCTGTAGCTGCTCTATTAAGTGAAAAAAATAAAAAAGTTTGTGTTATAGAAAAGAGTGTTTTAGGTGGCAGGGCACTAGCTGTGGAGAAGAAGGGGTATATATTTAATTATGGGGCACACGCTGTTTATGGGCTTGATCGTTCAATGTGGAGCAAACTTCAGGAAGATTTACAATTAAATATTGAATGGAGACACTATGATCCATTAAGAACATTTTATTATAAAGATGATAAGTTACTATTAATGCCGAGTAATATAGAAAGCTTCTTCAATACAGAACTTTTAAGTTTTGCAGAAAAAATACAGTTCCTTAAGTTACTGTCCAAGATTATGTTTATGCAGGATGTTAAGGATGAAAAACTGTATGAATGGGTTGATAAACAAAATGCTTCTAAGGTAGTTATAGATTCGTTTTTACAATTAGTTAGCAGTAATTTCTTCATAAAGGATCCTGGAGATATACCAATGAAGACGATTGTGCCCTTTTATAAAAAAATCTTTACTTCAATGAAGGGTGTTAGCTATATTCAAGGTGGCTGGAATAAATTAATCGACCAACTTAAAAATACAATAATAAAAAATAATGGTGAAATTATTACGAAAGATAGTGTGAAGTGTGTCTATATGGAACTTGATAAAGTTACATCTGTCAGTACTAAGAAAGGTCAACAAATAAGAGCAAAGCAATTTGTCTTTGCTATCCCGCCTAATGAATTGAAAAGGTTGCTGGGTGATAAATTAAAGTTGCCTGACGATATTATTAACAATCAAAAAAATAATGTTTTATTTTATGATATCGGGTTAAGTGAAAAAATCGACACAAATTACTCTTATATTAAAGATTGGGAAAGTAAGATATTTATTACTGATACCTCGCACTATGATTGTGCTGTTGCTCCCCCAAATGGTCAACTGATATCAGCTGTAGCCTATTTAAGTGAATTTAGTACAATAGATGAGAAAAAGGTTTTAGAAGATAAAATATGCGGTATGTTTGATAAATTTTATCCTGGTTGGAGAGATATATTAATAACAGAACGAAAATCCAAGAGCGCGGTAATACAAGAAATATCACCTAAAAGTGGAGTGTCTATTGATATTAGTAATAAAAGTTTATCAAATGTGTTTTTTGTAGGTGAATGGACAAAGACAGAAGGTTCGCTATCGGAGAAATCTGTACAAAGTGCTTATGCTTGTTTAGAAGAGATAACTAATGAGAAATAATTAATCTCTGAAAGTGAAAAACATAAATGCTCTATAAATAGAGTTTTTATGTTTTTTTTATTTATTATTCATAAACTCAACTACAATATAAAAAATAAAAGTAACGGAGGAATTTATAATATGAAAGATTTAATGAAACACTATAATTTAGAGGTAAAGGCTGGAGTTACTGAGAAAAACGAAAATTGGATCGGGTTACAAGATGAAAGTGGTTATCTTACAAAGGTTCACTATAAGGAGAAAGATGCTTATCTATATATTACTGAAGTGACAAGTGATTATGGTGTAGAAGAAAATCCAAGATTATGGTTAGCATTTTGCTTAGAAAAGCTATTTGAAGAAATGGATCGATTAGATAAAGTGTTAATTCGTGTAAATTCATTAGAAGGGAATGCATCCGCGGTTTTAGCGCCATTCATTAATTATATTAAAACAAAGAAAGGGCGTTATTTCTTACTAAGCAAAGAAAAAATTAAAGACTTCTTTAAGATTGTTAGTGTAGTAGAATCGCATTCAAAAGGCCAAACTTTGATTTTTCCAGTAAATATAAGTTTAAACTTTGATACAGAATCAGGTTTTAAGAAGATTTGTTGGGGTAATAGAGAAAAATTTGGACAAGGATGGGTGTTAAAGTTAAAACAAACGGAACGACTTTCGTTTGATATTGCACTTTACTTTAATACTGCCGCAGAATTAAATGATTTATTAAATAATATTAACGAGATAGAGCACCTATAATTAACGGTGAAATATAAAACTCTCTTTAAATTAAAAAAAGCTTACATATTGTAAGCTTTTTTATTTTTTCGCACCAAATACAGACAGAAGTTCATACTGGTTACAAAGTTTTTCAATTGCTACACACAATTCGTATTGAGAGGATTCTGGTTTAGGGTTTGAAGGAATGAACCAATAACCACCATCAAATAGGTGTAATTGTATACTTGTGAGAGTTATTGAATTTGTAATATAAATACAATTTTCTTCTTTACTAAATCTGATACTTACTTTTTGATTTGTATAATTGGAAAGATAATCTCTTAAATAATCGATCATAATGGATAACAATTCATTAAAGGAATATCTAAATTGAAATTCTCCCTTAAACGGGAATTTATAAACTTCTAATATCCTAAGGAAATCCAACATTGTTGGTAATGGAGGGGATTCTATTGAAAAGTAAGAAGAACGTATAATACCTTGAGATTTATAGGGGAATACAATCCACTTTTCTATAAAGTGGGTAGGGGTGTTTTCAAATGTTAAATGGATATCAAAATCATTCTCAATCAGATTTAACTTAACTGGAAATTTATTATTATCGTGTACGATAAAGGTTTGTAATTTCTCACCATCTATTTGAAAACGGTTTGAAAAAGTATCATTAAAACTGAAATAACTAGTCTTTTGTATGGATAATTCCAAGACTTTCACCTTCTTTCAATATATTTTATTTAAGTGTGATTAATAAAAACAAGAAAAGAATAAAGGAACGTTTTTTCAAACCTATAAAGTGTTGTATAGAGAATCTTTATTGGGAGGAATTAAATTGTATAAAAAAAGGTATTTGTTGTTTGTTGCTGCCGTTCCTTTAGTTGTAATGAGTGGATGTTCAATTGGAGACAGAATAGAAAATAAGAGTGTTGCTATTGAAAAAGTTGATATGTCTAAGTATGAAAGACAAACTGAAGAAGGAGTATTTAAAGGTGTTTTGAGTCAATCTGTTGCAGATATTGAAGTTAATGGAGAACTAAAGATGTTTAAAATTAAAGCTTCATCTGCAAAACAAATTAATGATTTAAAGCCTAATGACACGATACGATTCGTATACTCGAAAAATCAAAAAACAGGTGACAATGAAATGTATACAATCGTTGCTTTAAATGGTAAAGATGTTCATATTCCGAAAGAGATAGAGAATAAAGAATCCAAAAGTATAGATAAAAAGAATGCTGTAAACAAACAAAAAGAAAATGTTAAGAAAGAAAAAATGGAAGTAGAATATCCTGATAGAACAAAGATTAAAGATGTGATAGACAAAGAGTTTTATGGTCATATGTTTAAAGTGATAGATGATTATGAGTGGGATGGTACAAAGTTAACTAACAAGGATACGGAAATAACAATTACACCTGTTAAGGATACAATTGAGGATGATATTCAAAAAGAACGTTGGCGTGCAGCAGGTATATTAAAAAAAGATGGCTCGTTTAAAGAACGTAAAAATATAGAGAAAAAAGATAAGTTTGTATTCTACGTTAGTTCAGATGACAAATATAAAGAAATTAAAGTGATAAAAAATAAATTTGGTTATTTCCGTATTGAAACGACAACGAATCTAGAAGATAAAGATAATGTAATTGCTGAAGTTAAAGCTATGGTTGAGACGATTGATTAATAGATATTAAGTAGTGATTTTGTATCAGTCAGTAATTATATAAACAAAGTGAGTAGCAAAGTAATGCTGCTCACTTTGTTAAAATAGGATGGTAGGTCTGTTTTTTATATAAGGTGTGAAATTATGAAGATAAAAAGTATTATATTAATAGGATTTTCTGCGATCATTTGTTTTTTGATAATATATTTTCTAGGTGATTCGTGGCTCGACCATATGGCACCAGGTAAAGAAAATGGCAGGGAACCAACTGTTAATGTGATCGGAACTATAAATTTTTTATTGTAGACCGTTTTAAAAAAATATGTATATAATATATTTCAGGTGATGAGTTACTCAAAGTTATATTAAGGATTATTAAATAGATGCAGTACTAGATTAGAATTTAAATATTAATGTATATAGCTTATGATTAGAATTATAGAATAGAAAAATGATTAGTTTTAAAGTTTTATTTGTTAATAAAGTTAAATAACATAAAAGAAGTTTACCTGTTTAAATATCTAGTAATAAATTCTATATAGTAAATAGACTTAAAAATGAACTCACACAAACAGAAAAGCTGGACTGTAATACGGAGAGGTAGTGAAGAGAAGAATGAAAAAAACTAAGAAAACCAGAAAAGCTAAAAAGTTAATATCAGAAATGACAATTAGAGAAATTGTAGAAGACGCTGTTGAATTTGTTACAACATCGGAAACTGGAGCAGTGAAATTACGCCCTGATAATAAAAAAGAGCAAAAAGAAGTGGAAGAAATCCTTGAAGAGTTAGATTTAGATATGGGGATTAGAGAAAGAATTGAAGTTATTATATAGCAAAAAAGGCCCGTTATTGTGGCCTTTTTAATTTATGATACTTCGGCTAATTCCATTGGAAAACGTGCTCCAAATGTATGAATTATTGTTCTTTGCTGGGTATCGATATTTAAAATGACTATACTAAAGTTGTGTTTACGGATAAGCTCGTAGAATTCTTCATTAAACCACTTAGAGTGAATTATGTTATTGTAATCGTAATTTGAAACTTCCAGTATTGGAAGAGAGATATTTTGTTTCTTAATTCTTTTGCTATGACTTTTTGGAGAGATGTCCTCCTTTGAGAAAATGATATTATTATTCATAGTATTTTACCTCCTTATCTCTTAAGCACTAATATTGTAGGATATAAAATAAATAAATGTTAAAAAAATAAAAAAAGACAATCGTATAGATTGTCTTTTTCTTGTATTACTTTTCATTTGCATATCTGCTGTCTACAAGGTCGCTAAGGTGAATAAGCCAATCGTTTGCACTTGAAGGTTCTACCGGGCTTCCCCAATCTTTTCTTCCGTGATGACTTAGAATACCTCCCATAACACTGAACCAAAACGTGCTATTCATACTGTACTTGCCAGATAATAAATATTTATAGGTAAACATTACCCCTAAAGTAATGTGTCCAAGCTTAGCTCCACCCCTAGAATCCATTGAAACGGAAATGTTTTCATCTTCCATTGGTATATCGAGGGTAGGGAACCATAACTTATATTTATTTGGATCATCACCAAATCTAGTGTACTCTAAAATTTTTCCAATGTCGTGTACAAGTATTGTAAAAATAACAATATTTAAGTCAGCTGAATCCTCACAACGTAAATAGCTATCCATTACTTTAAATAAATGTGTTTCTTTTTCATAAAAAGCAGAGAATGTGTTCAATCCTTCACTTCTTTGATTTTGTTTTTCAGCCCATAGAACACTACTTGTTAATTTATGAATGTGTTTCAAAGTGTTTTCTTGTTCTTGTTTAGTTTGAATACATAGGTTATATGCAACACGCATTACTTCTACAGTATGTTGTAGTAATCCACCTATTTGAAAGTGATGGTGTCCCATTGCCGCAGGTTGAATAATAAATAACTCCCACACTTCTTTTAAAATATCTAATGCTAATTTTTGAATTTCTGAATCGATTTTTGATATGTAGAAAAGTAACTCGTTTCGTAATTCTGTTCGAGACTCAGTGATTTTCGGTAGAATTTCATTAGGGTCAATCTCAATTGGTTCTAATTGTTCGATTATGATATTAAATTTTCCAGATTTTTTTGGCCATTCGTTCCATTTTCCTGAAATATTGAATGTTTTTTGTTTTTTTATTTGTTCAATGACAACGTTAAAGTCTAAATCTTTATTGGACCAAATTTTCGCTTGAACAGTGCCCATTAAATGGTTTGTTACGTTTAACTTTAAATAATTGTTTATAACTTCTGCATTATCAAGTCCAACACAGAGGTCGGAAATTTGATCATTATCATTTACTTGTTTGATGTCAAATTTTAAAGCAGGTATGCTCCAATCAGTAATTGGAAAGTTAGTTGTATTTAAATCATTAATGTTAATTTCGGGTCTTTTGAATGGTCCATTTTCAAATAGATATCTCTTGTAAATACTCATTGTTTGGTTCATCCTTTTTATGTATTTTCACTAATTTTATCATATTGAAAGATAATTTTTATTTTTTCCTTAAAAATAAATAAAAAACAGTAATATATAAAAAAAGATACGTGAAGGAGTTTTATACAATGAGTAAAACAAAGGGGTTGGGTACAAAAATTCAATTCAAAAAATATGAACAATTAGCTTTAGATTTCGCACTAGGTTACGATGAGATGTTTTCTAGAAAAATTCGATTTGTAAACTTTGAGCAATTAGCATTGGATTTCTCTAGAGATTACAGTCAAAAGTTACCTACAAAAGTTCAATTTATAAACTTTGAGCAATTAGCATTAGATTTCTCTCAAAAATATGATGATATTAAGTTACAGCCATTTGAAGATGTTGTTGTTCAGTATGATAAGATGATATGGAAAATAGTTAATCGCTATTATAAAAACCATTCTGCAACTTATGAGAAAGAAGAGCTCTATCAATTTGGGCTATTTGGATTATGGAAGGCATACGAAAACTACGATTGTACGAAAGGGTTCAAGTTTATTACATATGCACATACAAACATATCTGGTTGGATTTCAGCAGAAATAAACAGAGAAAAAGAAACGAAATATGGTGTTAGTCGATGTCATATTAAGAAAAAAGAAATCGTTACAAAATGCTTAAAGAAAGCAGACGAAAAAGGGTTAAGTCTTGAAGAAGCTTTTCTAGAATCAGGTTTAACAAGAAAAGAGTGGGATGAAGCAGTAGAGTGGAACTTAGATACAGTATCGATTTTCACTGATGTTGGAAAAAGTTCTGGTGAACATCAAGAATTGATTGAGTATATACCTGGTGAGTTAGGTACTGAGGAGAAAATATTGGATGAAGAAGCTGTAGCAGAATTCTTTTCTTTTGTTGATAATGCGATAGAAGAAGAAATGCTACGTTTAAGATTAATAGAAGGCTTCAATAAGTTGGAGACCTCCAAGATATTGAATATGCCTACGACAACATATTATCGTAAAGAGAAAGAGTTATTTTCAAAAATCAAATATATATTAGAAAAACCTCAAGCAATTTGAGGTTTTTTTATTATTTATATTTACTTTTTGTAACGTTTTTTTGTTTTGTGATTTTCAACAGCTAAAGATACTAATCTAGAGATTAAATCTTTGTAAGCAATTCCGATCTCTGCAAATAAAGAAGGGTACATACTATGTTTTGTGAAGCCTGGAAGTGTATTTATTTCGTTTACAAACAACACGTCCTTACTTTCAACATAGAAGAAGTCAATGCGAGATAGCCCTTTAACGTTTATTACTTTAGCTACTCTATCTGCAAGATGGTGCACCTGCTCTTCGATATGAGAAGGTAATGCTGTAGGTATTAGCAGTTCATTTTGTTTTGTGTCTAAATACTTTGCATCAAAATCGTAAAAATCAGCTGTTGTCCTAATTTCACCGATAACTGAAAGTGTATAAGGGTTATTGCCTAATACTCCGATCTCAATTTCACGACCTTGGATAAACTCTTCCACAACTACTTTAGTGTCGTGCTCAAAAGCAGCAGCTAAACCGTTTACAAGTTCATTTCTGTTGTTGGCTTTACTTATGCCGACACTAGAACCTAAATTTGCTGGTTTAATAAAGCAAGGGTACTGAAGTTCTTGCTCAACTTTCGTTAAGAAGGCATCTGTATTGCTTACAAAGTCTGTTTTAGAAAAATATAGATATTTTCCTTGTGGGATATTGTTTGCCACAAATAAATCTTTCATAATCGCTTTATCCATCCCAATTGCTGAAGAGAGCAAGTCGCATCCTACATATGGAATGTTTAGCATTTCTAAAATAGCTTGAAAATGACCGTCTTCTCCGAAAGGACCGTGAGTGATAGGGAATACAACGTCAACCATTGAAGAGATTGAAAATGGATTTAAATGTTCATTTCTTGTAGATGTTAATTCGTCTTCAGTTGTTGGTGCTTGATTAAACCAATTTTGTTCAAACCATTCATTTTCATTATTGATGTAGATCGGTTTTGCTTCAAATTTGTCATAATCTAAATTTGAAAGAATACTAAATGCGCTTTTGATGGATACAGTGTGTTCACCGGATGCTCCTCCGTATAAAACTGCTAATTTTGTTTTCAATTTAATCACTCCTACATTACAATTCGAATTTTACTGCTGTTAAGCCGTTTCTGTATGCGTCACGTAAAATAAAATCTAATTCTTTTGGAAAAATATATTGAATAAATCCACATTCACATTTTGCTAAAGGTACATCATCGACAATGATCTCTTTAGAAAACATCTTGTGGGAGACTTTTTGTTTAATTGTTTCGGTTTCTTTATTACATCTTTCACAGATTTTCAATGTTACCACTCCTTAAATATTCATTTTCATTTAAAAATGTTTTTAATCTGTTTTTCAATAGGAGAACATAAGTATTTAAAAAATCATTTATATTTTTTATATGTAACCATTTATATTTCTTCCTAGATGAATTTCGTACCCAATAAAAAAACAATGAATCTAATAAATCTTCTTCTGTTTTATAAATTTTTATATTTCCTTTATGGTCCCTTAAAAAACATTTTACCTGATTTCTCATCGACATTGATAAACTAATTTTTAAATTGGAAGGAATATGTATAGTTTTTTTCATTTAAAAGCTCCTATATATGTTTTGAAAACAAAAAGGAGTGATAAATCCACTCCTTTTAATCCGCTACTCTCGTGACGTGTGTATACACTTCCCACTTAATAATGGGCAAACTCCCGTCGTCCAAAGGTTATATCATACGTATATTGTTTCTAAAAATATTTGTTTAGCCCTGTTTTCAATATTTAAAGCTGCATTGAAATCTCTGTCTGTTTCGGTTCCACAGTTCATACAACTATAGGTTCGTATATGTACAGGCATCCATTTTTTATTTCCGCAGTTGGAACATAATTGACTGGAAGGGAAGAAACGTTCAACACCTATTAGATGCTTACCTTTTTCATCGCATTTATATTGCAGTAGAGTGATGAACTCGCCCCAACTTGCATCCGAGAGACTGTTTCTTAAATGTTTTTTCTTCTGTAAATCTCGAATGTTTATACTTTCGATTCCAATTACATCGTATTTTTCAGTAAGATAATTCGTAAATTTGTGAAGAAAATCTGACCGCTGCCTGTATAGCTTGGTATATAGTTTGTTTATTTTTGTTTTTTGGTATTTCCAACGATTAGAGCCTTTTTGTTTTTTTGAAAGTTTTTTCTGTTCCAATGATATTTTTTCTTTAATCTTATCGTAAAAACGGGGGTTTGATACTACTTGTCCGTTTGAAAGGAACGCGAATTGCTTTAAACCAACATCTATCCCAATGGAACTTAAGTCTGATTGTTTTTTGTTTTTTTGTTTTTTGGCAACTAAAAAGTTCACAAACCACTTATTGTTTTTATTAAAAATTTCAACGTTATAGATTTTTGAAGGGAGTTCTCGCTGATGAGAAATCTTTATGTTCTGGCAAAAGGGGAGAGACAATGTATTTAGCCGCTTGTCGTATGAAAAAGTTTTGAATTTGATTGGGAAAATACTTTCAAACTTATCAGGATTTTTTTGAATGTTGCTAATGAGTTGAGGGAATATAATATCGGTAAATAACCTACTAAATTGATACTTTTCAAATAGCGGGGTAGTAGTGGTTCTTAATAAATTTATTGAGGGTTTTTTATTATCCTTGAATAGAGGATAGAGTGTTTTATATGAAACTTGCATATATTTATATAACATATCAAAAAATTTTTGTTGACTGGTGCTTAATTTCAATTGATATTTGTAACTTCGGAATAACATTGTAATCTCCTATTCTAATTAATAAAAAGCCTACAGACTCAACTGTAGACTTTTTATGATTTTTAGTTAAAGTATTTTTGAATACCTTCAGAAATAGCTTTAGCAAACTTTTCTTGGTGAGCTGGTGAATTTAATTTACTAGCATCGTTTTGATTAGTTACAAATCCTGTTTCTACAAGTGTTGCAGGTACAGTACTGTTTCTTATTACTGCAAAGTCAGCGAAATCTACACGTCTTTTGTGTAAACCGGTTTCTTTAACTAATTCATCTAGAATTAAGGTAGCAAGCTTTTTGTCCCCGCGGTTAGCGTTGTACCAGAATGTTTCTGTACCATTCGCTGAAGAGGTGCCTGAGTTAGCGTGAATACTAATGAATGCATTCGCGCCAAGTTTTGTTGCTAGTGCTGGACGACATTTTAGATCTTGGTTATAACCTGCATATGTACAAGGTACATCTGACGTTCTAGTCATAACAACTCTTGCACCCATATTTTCTAGTTTTGTTTTAACCTTTAATGAGATAGCAAGGTTTACTTGTTGCTCGTTTGCAATACCAACTGATCCGCCGTAAGGTCCACCGTGCCCAGGATCAATAACTAAAAGCTTACCTTTTAGACTTCCTGAAGGGTTTGGGTTACTTGTATTATTGTTGTTACTAATATTATTAGAATTACTATTGTCGCTAGGCTTAACACTTGTTAGGTAGCCTACATTTGCATAGCCTTTAACATTTCCAAACTCTACATATCCCCAATTACCAACTACATTTGAAACTTGAACTGAAGAACCGTATGGCATATTAGTGATGACACTATGTTGAACGCCTCTACCACTACGGATATTTAATCCATCTGGAGAATTTACGTATTTAGTAGTTTTATTTACAGAAGGAGTTTCTGTTGGTGGAGATGTTGGAGTAGAAGTTCCTTTAGAAAGATATTTAGAATTTACATAACCGTTATGTCCGTTAGCTGTCACATAGGCCCAGTCACCTTGATATGAATGAACATTAACAGCTGTGCCTTGTTTTAAGTAATCAATATCTTTAGCGCTAGCGTTTGGAGCATTGCGCATAGTTAACCAATATGCAGTTACAGTTCTTGATTCAGATGTGCTGTTATTATTTGAAGGTGATGTTGTATTTGTAGATGATTTAGTTAAATAAGAGGCGTTAACATAGCCAGTTTTTCCATTCGCCTGAACTTTTGCCCAGTTACCAGAATAAGAAATGATATTAACATTAGTACCTTGTTTTAAATAATCAATAGCCGCAGTATCTGCACTAGGGCCGTTTCTTAATGTTAACCAATAAGCAGTAACTGTACGGTGATCTCCACCTGTAGAGACTGTTTTAAGGAATTTATCGTTAACATAACCCGTTTTACCATTAGATAGTTGAACGTGATCCCAACCATTGCCGTCATTTAATATATCTACTACTTGGCCTTGTTGTAACCAATCAACAATTTTCGAATTAGCGTTAGCTGCTTGTCTAACATTTAATGAATATGAAGTAACTTCTTTTTTTGTAAGTGCTTCAACTTTATCTGCTGTTTGAATTAATGCTAATGAGGGGATGGCTACTGACATTACCATAATCCCTTTAGTGATTTTTTTCAAACTGTTCGCCTCCCTAATCCTATTAAATAAGGACTTTCTATGTCTCTTCATTAATTGAGGCGAAAACATTCCCTTTTTAAATTTTAAAAAAGTAGTTTTTTATAAAAAATAATAATATAATTCACTAAAAATTGAAGGGGTACATTTTAGGTATGAATAAACTAGACGTTTGGAATAAAATCAAAGAAAGAAAATTAAGTTCTTCTATAATAGAAGACATTGTAAAAGTAATAGAACAAAATTTTGAAAGAATAGAGTTTGTTAAGGACCACGTTGGTGTAAGGGACTTTTTATTCTTAGCGGAAGAGGGAACTAAATACGCAGCGGACTTCTTCGTTTCTATTAACGTTGAGTGTGAAAAGGATAATTCATATCTAACTAATTTAAAATTATGGTTCAAAAATAATAATGCTAATACAGATTCGGCATATAAAGAAATGATAAAGTTTTTTGAAACCACTGATAGAGTCTTATATATAGGTATTGGTTTTAAAGAGTCTGAGATTTATTTAAAAGAGGAATTAGCAGAGGAAATTTTATCGCAAAAGTACGAGGTAGAAGAAGAAATCTTGAAGAAATTAAGGAAATTCCCAAAATGGTTTGAGGAATTTGCGAAATGGCCGGAAGAATTGAACTTTTTAACTGCAAAAGCGGAAAGATATATAAAGAAAGTGTTACGACCTATGGAAAAAGAGACCCTAAGGGGAAAAATTGATGAAATTCTAAGTAAAGAAAAATTAAGTAACAATGATAAAGCAATTTTAAAATCAATTGTTACACATCTTGCTAGCTAAAAATAAAAGACGTTGAAGCGTCTTTTATTTTTTAATTTTGACTACTCATTGCTGCATCTAACAATTTAGCTGGTGTTATATTGAGTGAATAGTAGTCTATTTCTTTTAGGTTGTAAAAATCTTCATAAGAAATCTTAGTAATTACAGTGTAATTTTGTAGACCTAACTTTAATTTGAGTTGTTCTACAAAAGAATTGTACACTTCGCCAACAAAACCGAGATAGGTACCAGATGGGCATAACTGTCTTATTGATAGTTCTTTATTTTTTGTGTTAATGTGTATCATAAACTCTTCAGTATACCTATTTGTATTTAGATGTAATTTAACAGTATTATTCATTATTAGATAATCTAAATTGGTAAAGACAAGTTGGAATTTGAATTTATCTTTTGTTGCAATAAACGGAAGTAAGCTTGAAGTATTTTTAATTTTTTTGGTCTTGGATACTGTTTTATTTTTATAAACAGCATCTTCAATAATTTGAATGGTGTTGCTGGTTATAGTATTTCCGTACCGGTACTGTGAAATTGTTAAATAACTAATCCATTCTTCGAATGTAGAGTTATATTCTTTTCCTTTTCTAAAGATATCATCAGAAAACCAGTTAGTGGGTCGCTTAAAAGTGAAACTGTGTATAGGTACATTTTTCAAGAAGTATTCAATTTTATTATATGTGAGAGACATTGGGATCCAACGTAATAAAGGGATTTTACTGTAAATCTTTCTTAAACTGTATTTATAATCTGTAAAATGTTTTATTGGAAATTCAATTAATTTTTCTGTTTTTTGTGTTTTGGATTTATTTTTTCGCTTATAACGTTTTCGGATCCTGACTATGTTAAATGAATGTTTATTGCTCATTATTTCATCTAGTATCTCAGGAGTATACTTTTTATGCTTTTTTATTTTTGTTAAAAATGTTTTGTATGGAAGTTTTGAAGCGGTAACAGCATCTAATAATAACATTAACGAAAAAGAATCAATGCTAAAGTTATAACGCTGTTTAAAATCGTAAAGTCTAATAAGGGTACTAACAGGTGCTTGCGTATTAATCACTCTTAGAACTTTGTTATGTATGTCCTTTAAGCCAAGTTCATTTACAAAAATATGTTTTTTAGAATAATAAGCTAACCTAAAACTAATATCAAAGTTTAAGATTCGAAATCCATCGCATACTATTAACTCTATTGGTGTACCTTTATAAGTAAATCTAAAGATTTTGCTTATATATTTAGTGGAGTAATGAAACTCGCTAGCTTCTTCCCAAATACAATCAGGAAAATATACCTTTAGTTTTTCACCTAAAATATGATAGAGAGCATCAGCATTGTTGTATTTAGACATAAATCTTGTATATTTAGTCTTTCGCTTTTTCTTTTTATCTAATAGGATCCATAGTATATCAGCGAGCCAATCTTCATTTATAAATAGGTCTATATCCTTTGGCTTAAATGGTTCATTGTGTATTTTTGAATAAATGAAATCTGAAATGTAACCACCTGCACCAAAAAGGTTTGATTCAATTTCATCAAATAATTTTTCTGTTTTATTTTCATACTTTGTTAACTCATTGATATCATATTCTTTGTTTTTGGTATCGGCTTTTGGAGTAGGGGCTACAGATTCGTTGATTAATTCAACTAGCACTTTCCTTACTAAGTCATAGGCTTCTTCTAATAAGGTTGGAGCTTTGTATTCTGTTTTAATCCATTTGTTAAGTGGAACTTCGTTAGTATTGATTAGGATGTTTTCAAATGTCATTATGATCCCTCCCTAATAAATTTATTAGGAACTGCTAAAAAATGACCTTTTATAACAATTTAAAAAGACGTGGAAACACGTCTTTTATCTTTAATTATCTTTAATTGTCTTTAATTGCAGCGTTTAGTAATTTTGCTGGTGTAATGTTTTCTAATTCTTGTGCACTTTCGTTGTATCCATAAAGTACAGTGTCGTCAAAATCAGTTACGACTGAATAATTAACCAACCCTAAATTAGATTTCAATTGTTCGACAAATGATTCGTAAATCTCACCCACGAAACCAAAATACGTTCCCACAGGAGATAGTTTTCCGATTGTGATGGCTTCATTATTAGTATCAATGTGTATGTAGATATAATTAGTACCATTTGGGTCTTCTAACTGTAATTGAAAAATGTTAGAGATTAGAAGTGAGTCGAAATCAAGCCAATCTAATTTTAGTTTAAACTCACTGCTTTTTGCGATTACAGGAAGTTTATCGACTGCTGATTTATATTCTTCTGTAATAGTATTTTTATTGTGTAGGACAGCATCCTCAATAATTTGAAGTGACTCATTGGTTTCGTATTTGTCACTGAATATTGAAGACAGAGTTAAACGATTTATCCAATCCTCGTAGGTGGACCCATAATCAAGTCCTTTTTGGAATATCTCGTTTGAAAACCAGTTTGTTGGTCGTATAAATTTCATCTCATCAAATTGCATATATTTCAAAAAGTATTCTACTTTCTTATAAGATAAAGAAAGCGGAATAGAAGTGATATAACTTAGATGACTATAATAATACTTGAAATCTTCTCTATAATCCGGGAAGTGATTAATTGGGAATTCAATTAATATATCTGTTTCCGTAATGATATCTTTATTATCATCACCCCGTTGTACAGGTTTTTTTTGCTCAACAAAGGTATGTTTATTGCACAAAATCTCTTTTTCAATTTCAGATGAATATTTCTTGTGACTTCTTATTCTTTCTAAAAAAATGTCGTATGGAATCTTCGAATTAGTTACATATTCTAATAAGAGCATTAGTGATAATGAATCGATTTCTAAACCAAACCTATTACTGAAATCATATATTCGTACTAGTGTGCTAATAGGTGTATATGTGTTTATAATTCGTAAAGTTTTATTTTTTATATCTTCCAATCCCATTTCGTTAATAAAAATTAATCCTTTAGCATAATAAGCTAAACGAAAGCTAACATCAAAAGTTAATACTCTATTTTCGTTTGCTAATATGAGCTCAATGGAAGTTCCTTTATAGGTAAAACGGAATATTTTATTAACAAAAGTAAAATTGTAACCATCTTCACTTCTGTCTTCCCATTTACAATCAGGGAAATGTTGTTTAAGTTTTTTTCCAAAGATATTATTATATTCTTCTTCAATATTAAAAATGACGTCATCTGGTATTTCAGTTTGAATTTGTTTAACAGTATTTAATAAAATTTTAGATAACCAATCATTGTTTAAGAAGATATCAATGTCTTTAGGTTTAAATGATGTATTGTGGATCTCGGAGAAGATGAAATCGGAGATATATCCTCCAGCAGCAAATAAATTTGATTCTATTTGTTTTTTTGTAACTTCACGTTCTTCAATAGGTTCAATAACTTGTTCTATTAATTCTTCTATTGATTTAACTATTAATCCATAGATTTCTGTTAGTAAATCTGGAGCCTTATATTCAGTTTTAATCCATTTATTTACTGGTGTTTCATTTAGGTTTTCAATCACGTTCTTAAAATTCATTGTAAAACTCCTTATAATTTTTTCTTATAATAGCCGAATTGAACTTCTTTTGGGAAAAAAATAAAAAGCTGTAGATCCTAGAACAAATCTAGAATATCTTCAGCTTTTTGTATCTTAAAATCACCTAAAAAGAGTTTTACTAAGAAAAACATATACATACTTTGAGAAGGCCTATCTTCACCTAATTTGTGACATTCCTCTATTATTTGATTATGAACCATCGAGAAGCAATTAATTAATTCCGGATCATAACTTGTGCCTGAATATTGTTTTAAGTCATCAAGTGCTTCTTTTGCAGGACCACCTTCTTTATAACAACGTTTTGAAAGATATGCATCTATGCTATCTGAAATTCTTGTTATTCTTGCAGATAGTGGAATTTCTTCTCCAAATAACCCACCAGGATATCCTGATCCATCATAGTTGCAATGGTGGAAGTTAGTTGTATCAATCAATTCCCGCTCTGCATTTATTTTAGAAAGAATCTCGGCCCCTCCTTGAGCGTGTTTCTTCATTTCATTATACATACTTAAAGTATAAGAACCTGGGTAATTAATAAATTCGTAACTCATACCTACTTTACCTGAATCGTGAAATAGCCCTGATTCAAAATATAGCCTCAGTTTTTGTTTATCTTTTATACCATAGGTTTTTGCAATAGCATAATTCAATGCTGCTGTATTGAATGAATATGTAAATGAATCTCTATCGTGGGATTGAAGTAATTGCACTACATCTTTTTTTGAAGTAACACTCTTAAAATTAATGTGTTCTAAGCTATATAAAAACATTTGGTTGTTCTCCAAAGAGCTCACCACCCATTTTAGAAATTTAATAAATTATACATTGGTTTAGTTGTTTTTGAAGAATTTTAATAAATATTTAGAAATGAAAATAGGGGAAGCTTACTTTAAATAATTGGAGAGGTGTTTAATATTGTTAATTAGGGATGTATTTGAGCTATATAAACAAAATATGAGGAACATTAACTTAGCTGAGAGTACAATACACCAGTATTCAAAAGAGTTAACGAGATTCATAAATTTCTTAGAAGAAAATAAAATACAAGAAATATCGGACGTTAAGGGTTTTCATATAGATATGTTCAATGCGCTTTTAATGAGAAGTGGGAATGTAGCTAGTACAAGGTCTAGAAAAAAATCTACATTAAACAATTTGTTTGATTATGCATTAAAAATGGAGATTATTGAGCGTAATCCAGTAAACATAATTGGGAAAATAAAAATTACTGATGGAGATACGAAGCCTAAGGAAATATTAAGTGAAAAAGATAGCGAAAAGCTGAGAAAACAAATAGAAAAAAAGAGTTTATATAAAACAAAAAATATTTGTATCATTAATGTTTTTTCGTATTGCGCGATTCGGGTAAGTGAGTTAAGCCGAATGAAGTGGGAAGATATTGATTTTAAAAATAAGATAATAACTGTTAAAAAAGGTAAAGGGAGAAAAGATAGACGTGTCCCATTATTCAAAGAGATAGAAGATGACTTAAAAAAACTAAAAAAAGAACAAAGTCCTAAATCTGATTATGTATTCACAGCTAAAAATACAGGGAGACCTATGCAACCACGTTCTATACACGATTTAATTAAGAGACATTCAAGTGCTGCGAAAATTAAAAAGAATGTGGGCTGTCATACATTTAGACATACGGCAGCTACGAAGTATTTAACAGAAGGAGTGAATTTAAGGTACATTCAGAAGCTACTTGGGCACTCTAATATCTCGACAACGATGCGTTATTTAAATCCGGATGAACAAGAAGTTAATAAAGCTTTGCAGGATGCAGTTACTAAAATTAATAAAAGAGGGAAAAACAAATAGTTTTACAATCAAGTTAGGAAGATAATCCACTAGAGGTGAAATCATTGGAAAACCAACTAAATGTAAAACTAAATTATTTAGAAGAGTTAGCACAAGAACTAAGAGATACAATTGATGAGATCAAAGTTGAAGCAAAAGCAGCGGCCTTAGCACAGGTTCAAGAGAAATTAATGAAAGGTGAAAGTGATGCTGCAAAACAAATAATTGATTCAATTGATGATTTAAAAAGTTTACGTTTAAATGTGAATACAAATGAGATACATAGTTTTGTATTAGAAATGCTCAATATGAGTCCTTCGCAAAAAAGAATATCAAAATTAGAATATGGTGTTCAGTTTAAACAACAAAAGAATGTTGAAGTAGAAGATGTCAAAAGTGTTATGAGTAAAAAAGGTTACCGATTTGTTGAACAAATTGAAAAAAACCTTAAATTTGAAAAAGACGGAGAGTTCTATTTTGTAATTGAAGTAAATAACACAACTCTAAATGAAGAATTTGAAACTTCGTTAAGTGATTCCTCAAAGTATTGTAATTTAGTATTGATTACAGAATCTGAGTATATAAAAGAAAAAGTGAAACAACGAGTCGAGAAGTGGATGGAGAATAAGGAAGATAAAGAGGTATTAAAAAAATATCTTACGATTCAACTAGGTTCATATGAACACTTAAATCAAAAAGGAACTGTCTTAGAACGAATGCGATTAGCATAATTAAAAGTTATAGGTTTCAAGATAATCTTCTTCTATCTTGATTAGAATTATAAATATACATAACGCAATTATGGTCAACCATTTAATGAAATGAATGGTTGATTTTGCTGTGTTCTGAAATTCTAATCTTATCGAAAAATGTTTTAATAGTTTTTTTCAAGAAGCAATTTTTTTAATCTCTGTAGGGGAGGGGAATTAGTTGTTACGAAAGGGTGTAAAAATCTTTAAACATATCAATCAAAGATCTGCTTTGGATATAACTCATAATCTAGAGTACTTTAAAGAGAAGGAAGAGAAAGAGGAAAAAGAGTTCAAAGGGAATATTATTGTTTCGATTACTTCAGATAATAAGTACTTAAAGGCGTATATAGCAAAATCAAAGGCAAAGTTATTATTTAAAAGTGTTCTAGATGGTAACTTTAGTAAATTTTATTCAGATGGCTTTAAAGATTATGGCGGGAGTTTTCGTGACGGGCAAGTAATTTCGCGCACTTTAAAAATTGAGGGTATTTCTAATGGTGATAAAGTGCAATTCCGCTTTACAATTCAAGAGGGACCAGGAATGAAGACTCAAACGGGTGCTATTAAACCTTCTGGTAAGCCTACAACAGTTGTACAATCATACCTAGATATAACGGGAATGAGGGAGTGTGCTATGGAAGTTCTTTCATATATAACTTCTGCTGAAATTGCAGCTCAAATCAACGGCCGTCCGCTACATACATTAACTAATATTTCTTATGAACCTGATGTGGTGAAGGGACATAATAGAGACTCTTCGTTTACAAATGTAATAAGCAGCATTGAAAAGTTGTCCAACGATGAATTAAAGCAGCTTATTGGTAGAGTTAATGATGAATATAGCAAACGAGTGCAAGCCTATAAGCAAAATAAAAATGCTGAGTAATTACTTGGCATTTTTTATATCAAAATAGGATTTTTAAATATAATAAGGAAATTATTATTCATAAGGAGTGTGAATCTTTTAAATGGATGAATCATTTAGGATTATAGCTGTTATTTTACTAATATTTGCAACTGCATTTTTTGTAATTGCCGAGTTTGCCTTTGTTAAAGTGCGTTCAAGTAGGATAGATCAACTTGTAGCAGAAGGGGATAAACGAGCAATTAGAGTCCAAAAAATATTGAATAATTTAGATGGTTATCTTTCTGCCTGTCAATTGGGGATAACAATTACTGCGCTTGGATTAGGTTGGTTAGGTGAACCGACTATACAACGGTTGTTGAATCCTTTGTTGACAGACTTAAATATCAATCAAAGTATTTCGAGTACAATTAGTTTTATTCTTTCATTCTCTATAATTACATTTTTACACGTTGTATTAGGAGAACTTGCACCTAAAACAGTAGCAATTCAAAAGGCAGAAGAAATAAGTTTAAAAGTTTCTTCTAGTATGGTTGTATTCTATAAAATTATGTATCCATTTATCTGGGTATTAAATGGAAGTGCAAATTTAATTATAAGAGCTTTCGGTATGAAGGTCACTAGTGAACATAATGAAGAACATTCAGAAGAAGAAATAAAATTAATTGTTTCATCGAGTAATGATATCAATAAAGACGAGAAAAATATGGTTGAAAAAATATTCGATTTTGATGAAACACTGGTTCGTGAAATAATGGTTCATAGAAAAGAAATGAAGTGTATTTACGAAACCGAGGAATATGAGACTATTGTTGAATTTGTAAAATCGAGTAGATTCTCGAGATTCCCTGTTTGTGGTGAAGATAAAGATGATATTAAAGGATATGTAAATATCAGAGATATATATTCTAACAATGAAAAAGAAAAGAATTTAAATTCCATTATTAGAGAAATACCAAGAGTATATGAATCAATGCCTATTAAAAAAGTATTACAAAGGCTTCAACTAGAAAAAACACAAATAGCTGTTGTTATTGATGAATACGGTGGTATTAGTGGCCTTGTTACAATGGAAGACATTGTAGAAGAAATAGTAGGTGATATTCAAGATGAGTTTGATAATGAGATTCCTCCTATTAGAAAGGGTAAGAACAGATGGATTATTGAAGGTGATGTTCATATTGAAGATGTTGAAAAAGCTATTGGAACCATCTTTGATGAAAAAAAAGACACAATAACCATTGGTGGATATATAATGTCAAAGCTTGAAACAATTGAAATAGAAAAGGGCAATAAGATTGAAATGCAAGGTAGAACAATAGAAATATTGAATTGTGAAGAAAATAGGATTTTATTATTAGCAGTAACGAAATAAAGCTAGGGCTAAGCCCTAGCTTTATTTTTTTATTAATATTTCTAATATGGATAAGACGCGCTCTATGAATTTATCTAAAAAGCGTAGACAAACTTTTAAATGATCAGTGATTTCTTTATCCCTATTATCTATTTTAGCGTATAGGAATGTATGATCTAGTACGGGTTTAAATTGCAAGGGCATAACTTGAAAGATACTTTTTTCGTGTACAACTTCGTTTCTAAATAAATAAATGAAACTCCAAGTAGGGTTGTTGTAAGGGGTAGTGTATCGCGCGAAGATTTCTTTTAATGGTTTAGATAATTTTTTACATCGATAGACTGAAGAAACGGAAACTTGCGTGCTCTCAATTTCATAATTTAGACAGTAGTTTAAAATATGCATCAACATATCAACGGAAGATCTTGTGGAAACAAGGAAACTTTCTAATTCAAAGTATATTGGCATTAATGTTAAAAATTCATTTTTTCCGCTTGCCTTTTCAATAAATAGATTTATATTGTTCAGGTGATAAAGATTCTTTTCTAATTTAAAGACAAGGTTTTGAAATAAATCAAGAACCTTCTGTTTTTCAGTATCACCTACAAAAGTTTTTAGAAGTTCGTTCTGGTAATATGCAATGTTGGTTTTATACATTGTGGACCTCCTATTTGCAGAATTTACTTAAGTAGTAATAGAATCAACCGATTATATATAGATAGATAGATTTGAAGGATTATAATCAATTCTTCATCGCTGAGTCAATAAAACAGTTCTTTTTTTTCGGGGGGTGCGAAAAATGGGGGAACTAGCCATTAATAATATAGATAATATAAAGCATTTAATAGTTAAGGGTAAGAAAAACGGTTTACTAAAAATTTCTGATATAAGAAAACAATTGGGTAACGCTAATTGGGATTCAAATCAAGCAGAACGTATCTATACAATCTTAAAAGATGAAACAGGTATAGAAATCATAGATGATGAATTGGAAACTGAGGAACTTAGGGAACAAGGAAAGAAAATAACAATAAAAGATTTAATTATAAAAGAACAAGAAGAGGAAGTAGAAGTTGATGTTGATGATACAGTAAGGATGTATCTGAAAAAAATAGGTAAATACAGAATCTTAAATGCTGAAGAAGAAAAAATTTTAGCAAAACAAATTCTTGCAGGAAGTCAAGATTCTAGAAGACAGCTTGCACAGTGTAATTTACGTCTCGTAGTTTCTATAGCAAAAAAGTATATTAATCGAGGATTAGATTTTATGGATTTAATTGCTGAAGGTAATACAGGGTTAATGAAAGCGATAGACAAATTTGATTATAAAAAAGGCTTTAAGTTTAGCACTTATGCTACTTGGTGGATTAGACAATCTATTACAAGAGCTATACCAGATCAATCTAGGTTAATTAGAATCCCTGTACATATGTACGATACAATAAATCGATTAAGAAAATATAATAAGGAACTAACTCAAGAATTTGGTCGCGAACCTACTATTAAAGAAATAGCTGAAAAAATGGAATTAACGGAAGAGAAAGTTGCAGAGATTTATAAAATAGCACTAGACCCAATTTCTATGGAAACATCCATAGGTGATGACGATGATAGCACATTAAATGAATTTATCTCTGATAACCGTCCAGATCCTGATGCGTATACAAAAGAGTCTATGTTAAAAGAGACAATAGACGACGTATTAGAATCACTAACTCCGCAAGAAGCTTTAGTTGTGCGATTAAGAATGGGGTTAGATGATGGGGAAACAAAAACGTTAGATCAAATAGGTAAGATATTTAACTTAACAAGAGAAAGAATTAGACAAATAGAAGAGAGGGCTCTTAGGAAATTAAGACATCCTAGTAGGTCTCAAAAATTAAGAGATTTCCTAAAATAGGAATCTCTTTTTATTTTTTATAATAAAAAAGTATTTTTGTAGATAAATATAATAATGGTAAAGCAAGGATAAACCCTTATGTATCAAGGGTTTATATCAATATTGCAATATAAAGCATTATTTTGCAATGCAAAATAATGCAAAATGGGGTTTACAAACAACGTAATAATATGATAAGTTATTCACGAAATGATTTATTAAATGAAATTACATAAGATTTAAGGAGGAAGAGGAAATGGAAATCTCTTTTAAAGCGGCAGTAGATTCAGGAAACAGCGAACAAGCAATGATGATTAATGGTGAAAAAATTCTTCAACCTAGTACTATAGCAAAGGAAACAAGTAATCCTTTCTATGAAGATAAGACTCTAGATCACGCGGTAAAAACTATCTTCAAACAACTAGTAATTAGCATTAATTCAACATCAGTAGAACCAGGAATGTACTTTGTTGGTGAAAATGCAATTCAACAAGGTGATTCATACAAAAATATGATGTTAGGATTTGAAGATAAGCATCAAAGTGATGTACCAGTTATTATGACACTTGGAATGCTTGCAGCGAAAGCAGTTCAAGCAGCATATGAAAAAGACACAAATTTAGAAGAACCAATTAAATTAAAGGTTGATATGATTACAGGTCTACCTTGTACTGAATATGATCAAGAAATTGGTTTAGCATTTGCAGATAGATATACTAAGGATAAGCACGATGTGCGAGTTTACTTAGGTAAAAATAAAACTGTTAAAGTAGAAATCGAATTCGATTTTGTTAAAGTAGTACCAGAAGCATCGCCTGTAGTATTCTCATTATGGCAGGATGAAAATGGCGAGGTTCGTGAGGGTATAATCTTCGAAGAGTTTATTAATGCATACAAAACTGACGATGAAGATAATGAATGGAACGATATGGATGGTAATATTTTCGTAGAGGAAGATAATGAGAAGAAATTACTTCATATTGATATTGGTGACGGAACTACAGAGTATCCTATTACAGTGGGTCTTGAACCTGACCAAAAATTCAAAAAGGGTTCTAATAATGGTATTGGACACGCAGTTGAAAACAGTGTAGACGAACTTGCAGCTGAAATCAATGTTCCTTCTATGCAAAGACATACTGTGTCTAAGATCCTTAAAGATTCTACTCATAAATACCATCATACTGCTTTAAGAGTGGTTGATAATGCATTATCAAAACAAGCTGATGAAATTCTTCGTCAAGCTGGTAAACAAATGAATAGCGTACAAAACGAACTTGACGTTGTAGTTGTATACGGTGGTGGAAGTGTTCTACTTAAAAAGCACTTATACCCACGTCTTAAAAAAGTATGTGATACTAAGCAAATCAAACTGTTATACATCCCGGAACAGTTTGCAGCAACTTTATATGTTGAGGGGTTAAATAATATTTTAAACAGTGAACTCTTCGAACAGTTTAAAAAGCAAGCCTTAGCAGCTAAATAAGGACATCTAAACGATGGCAAAGGATAAAATACCGGGTGACAATGTCATATGGCGTCTAAAGAAGAATGAGCGAAAAGGAATATTGGATTGGGTGAATGCTCAAACAAACGTAACTGATGCTATTCGATTTCTAGTAGAAGCGGATATTGAAATAAATGGCATTAGAAATCTCGCTGAAGAAACTCCTTCTAAAAGAAGTGACGAGTTTTTTGAAAACTATATTGACCGGGAAATTTCTAGATTAATAAACTTAAGAAATTTATTAGCTGGGAAATCTAATAAAGAAACTTTAATGATCTCAAAACATCAGGAAATAAGTAATAATAATTTCATAAAGGATGAAGTGGCTGCTACTCAACAACTTCCTAGAGTTGAAGAAAAAGTTGTTGAAGCCTCTCCATCAGAGACTGTTGTTTCCGATGAAAAACCTAATCATATAGAAATACAGTCTGAGGCAATAGAAGTGAAAGAAGAGTATGTTGCTTCAGAAAAAAACGTTGAAGTTGAAGAAAAACTTGTTCAAGAAGAAAAAACTGTACAAGAAGAAAAACAAGATGAGCCTGTAACTGTTGTGGAAGCAGAGAAAGTTGAAACAACAGCTTCAAAAGATAGTTCTAAGCAAATAGAAGTTGCAAAAAATAGTGTTGATTCTTCTAAAAAAGATGGAACTAAAAAGAAGAAAGTAAAAGCTAAAGTAAATTTAGCGGCTATAAGCAAGTCTTGGTAATGAAAAAACTCATTAGGAAATTTCCTAATGAGTTTTTTTTATTTATCTATCTATTTCTTTAAGTTTTTCCTCTAATTCTTTAAGGTCGTTGATTCCAAAGAGTTTTAAAAATGCATCTGTAGTAATATATCCGTCCGATGTTTCTGAAATAAGTTTCAGTGCTAAGGCTGATTCTATACCATTATCAGGGTTTTGAACACCGCGATATTGCGCAATGGTAGATTTCTTAACTGGTTGTAGAGTTGCAACAAGTGTGATAGTTTCTAATGTTGGTTTGGATAAAAACTCGTATTCTTTTGCAACTAATGGTTCTACATATTGATGATATTTAATTGTAGAAACCATCTCGAAACCCCCAGCAACCCTTCTAATTTGTATGCCTCGATTTTCATAATCTCGTTCTAATTCTGATAGCCATCGGTCTACGGTGCTTTCCTGTTCATTTAGTAGCTTTGATATCTTCTCTGATGTAATTGGTTCTTTGGTAATAAAGAGGATGGCTTCAACGGCATTTTTGTCCAAAAAATCTCACCTCTTAGTTTAAATCTTTTGTTAGAAAAATAATTTCGTTATCGACTTCTATTCGTAAAGATTGTAGTTTTATTAACTCTAATAGAGCCGAAAATGTAACAACCATTTCTTCTTGGTCGTTTATTTCCTCGAACAATGTTTGTACGTTTATTTTATCTAAAGGGTATTCCTTTAAAAATTTCATTTGCGCTTCAATGGTATGCTTTGATTCCGTAAGCTTTTTAGATAAGTCATCTAATCTGGAGTTTCTTTCTTTAAGTTGTTTCTTGTGCATAATAGTTTGATAGCTTTTTATGATATCTATAATGCTACCTTTTTTCTTTTTCTTAGTTACATCTCTTTTTGTTCTTTTGAAATATTTCTTTTCGATAAATTGAAGTTCTTTAATTTTCTCTAGATTTTCCTTATACTTCTCATAATCTTCTATTTCCTTAACTAATTGGAGTCTTGGATCATCTTTAGTAGAGGGGAGGAGCATTTGTGATTTTATATGTAGTAGGAGAGAGGCCATTGAGGTGAATTGCGCAGTAACTTCCATATTTTCATTCTTCATATGTTCTATGTTTCGAATGAAATCTTTTGTGATAATGCTCATTGGTAGATCATAAATATTTAATTCTCTTTTCTTTATTAGCTCTATTAGTAAATCCATAGGGCCTTCAAAATCATTGAACTTTATAATGATGCTGTCCATTAAAGTGCTTTCCTTTCGGAATCTTGTTCTAGTTGATATGGGAATACAGTTGTAACTCCGAGTTCTTCTTGTGTCACGCCATATAATGAATCGGCTGCCATCATTGTTCCTTTTCGATGAGTAACAACAATAAATTGTGTGTTAATACTGAATGTTTTTAAACAATCGGCAAACCTTGAAATATTAGCATCGTCCAGTGGTGCATCAATTTCATCTAAGTAAACGAACGGGCTAGGTTTAGCTTTAAGAATCGCAAATATCAAAGCACATACGGTTAAATTCTTTTCACCGCCAGATAAAGACTCGATTCTTCTTGGCTTTTTTCCGGGAGGTTGGGCCACGATAGTTATATGTGAGGTTAGAGGTTTGTTTGGTTCTTCTAAGGATAGTTTAGCTTTTCCTCCTCCAAATAGTTCAACAAATGTTCTCTCGAAGTGATTTGCTATATCCTTAAAGGTTGATGTGAATCTTTCAGTCATTTCTTTTGTTACATCCTTCAATAGTGAATCTAAGTCTTTTTTCGCTTCTTCAACATCATCTAATTGTTCTTTCTCTTTTTTATATCTGATATGTAGTTCTTCAAAGTCGTTAATAGAGTCTAAATTAACTGGACCTATAGATTTTATTTCTTTATATAAAGCATTTATTTCTTTTTCTGTTTTAATCTCATCCAATGGTGTAGTTTCATAATTGAAAAGATCGGTTTCGCTTAAGTGATATCTCTCTATAGATTTTTTTAATACTTGTTCACGTTCGTTAGTAAAATTAGTTTCAGTTAATTCCAGCTTATGAACTTCTTCTTTCAGTGTAGCAATAAATGATCGAAGTTTTGATAATTCACTTTCAGTTTTGTCCATTGTTAATTCAGCAAGTTCTTTTTCAGATTGAGTCGTATTTAAATTACTTTCCAAAAGGGAGTATTTGTTTTCAATGGTATTTTGATTCTCTTGTAGTGAATGTATAGAATCTAATAATTGTTGTTGTTTTTTTAAGTTTGTTTCCTTTTTTTCTTGCAAGAAATCTAAACGTTTTTTATATGAATCTTTTCCGTTTTCTTGCTCAGAAATAAATTCTAATAAATTTCGTTTTTCTTCTTCAGATTTTTCGTTTTCTATGAGGATGGTTGTTTCTTCATCTTTCAGTTCATTAAAGGTATTTTCTTGAGCTTTAATAGAATCCAATAGTTTGGATAGTTCCTCGTTTTTTTGGTTATACAATTGTTCTTTCTCTTTTTGTTTAGTAAATAAAGAAGATGAGATCTTTTTCGATTCATTAAATCTGTAAAGTAGGTCTTCAGAAGTAAGATTGAGATTTTTTTCATTTTCATTGATATGATGTAGCTCTCTTTTAAGGTGTTCAAGCTCAAACGAAAGTGTATTAGTTATTTCTTTATTTTTTTCAATTTCTTTATGATTAAGTTCTTTTCTATCGTTTAAATTGAAGAGCTGTTCGTTAATTTGCTTTTCAGTTACTTGATATGAATTGATGGCTAGTTGAGATTTGTTGATCTGTTCCTTAAGTATGGTAAGATCTTTTTTCTTGCTGATTAGTCCTTTTTTATTTTTTGTACCACCACTAATAACACCAGGTTGTAGAATGTCTCCATCTAAAGTAACGATTTTTGTTCTTAATTTTGTTCTCTTATAAAATTCTACAGCAGCATCCATATTTTTAGCTACTAAATACCTTCCGGCTAAATGCTGAAATAATTGAGTTAGTTTTTCATCAAAAGAAATAACTGATAGGGCAGGGGAGATATTCTTATATTCATCGATAATTACTAATTCTTCTTTTGAGAAGTACTTAGGACTAAGATCATTTAGAGGAATAAAAGTTGCTCTACCGAACCTATTTTCTTTTAAAAAGTTAACAGCATTTTTGGCGCTATCAATGCTATTAACTACTATATTTTGAGTAACAGCACTTAATAAGCTATCGAACGCTGATTCAAATCCATCTTTTACTTCAAATAAATTACTGACTACATCAATTATTCCATTCAATTTACTTTTGTTTTTTAATACCTGCTTAACGCCCTCGTAATACCCATCAAAGTTTTCTAGAGATGATTCTAAGCTTTCTAAGGTGGCTGAGTTTCTATACATTTCTTTTTCCAATGCAGAAAGTTGAGATTGTATCATTTTTAATTTTCCGTTTAACTGTTCTATATCATTCAAAGTAGATTGGTATTCTATAGAAATATCATCGAATAGAGCAGTAGTGGTTTTCAGTTCTCTTTCTTTATTTGTTATGTTTCTATTAGCAATTTCTAAGCTAGTACTTATTTCTTTTTTCTTCACTTTATTTAGGTCTTGTTCTTTTAAAATTTCTTCTTCTTCACGATTGTGCTGTTCAAATCTTAACTTCATTTCTTGTGATTGATTATATAAAGATGTAATTAACTGTCTTAATTCTTCAGCCGTATTTTTGGAATTTGTAATTTCAATTTGAGAGTGGAATATCTCCCTTACAATCTGATCTTTTCTATTTTTATACGAAAGAATTAAGGATTCTAGCTCTTTATATCTATCTTTTTTGTTGTTAAATTCATCAGTAGATACTGAAAACTTTTGTTCAATATCATTGATTTCTATATTGATATCAGTTAACTCTTCGGTTAATTGAGAAATCCGTTCTTCATTCATTTTCATTTCATTAGTGTATCGGTCAAGTTCAATTTTTAATTCGCTTTTTGATTCCTGAATGGTGAAGATATTCTCATTTAACATTCTTAAGGACTCCTTAGAGCTCTTAAACTTTTCATTTGTAGTAACTTCTAATTGAATAGATGATTCTAATGTTTCTCTTTTCTCATTTAGGTTCTCCGAATTGGTAGATTGTGCTTTATGAATGTGTTGTAATTTATTACTTAAAAAATTTATCTCTTTTTCGTCTAAAACTTCTTTAATAGAAACGTATTTTTTAGCCCGTTCACTTTGTTTTTGCAGAGGGTCTACTTGCCGTTTTAATTCTTTTAGGATGTCTTTTAATCTAGTGTAGTTTTTCTCAATTTCTGCTAAGTTTTTTTCACTTGTTTCCTTTTGAATTTTCATTTTTTCAATACCTGAAGCTTCTTCGAAAATAGCGCGGCGTTCATCGTTCTTTTCAGAGAGAAGCTTTTTTGTTTGTTCTTGGCCGATCATAGAATAACTGTTACTACCAAGTCCGGTATCTAAAAATAATTCCTGTATATCCTTTAGTAGGGCTGGTTGCTCGTTTATATAAAAGAAAGACTTACCATTAATTTGGGCTTTTCTTGTAATTAAAACGATATCTTCGTCAATACTTTTAATTACTCTTTTAGTGTTATCTAACTCTATACTTACTTCAGCAAAAGTAGAGGCTTTACGTGTATCACAGCCAGAAAAAATAACATCCTTCATAGAACCGCCTCGTAAGGACTTTGCACTTGTTTCTCCCATTACCCAACGAATTGCATCTGAAATATTTGATTTTCCGGATCCATTTGGTCCGATGATAGCAGTTGCTCCTTCTGAAAATACTATTTCAGCATAATCAGCAAAAGCTTTAAAACCTGTAATTATGACACGCTTTAAGATAAGCTATCGTCCTTTTTATTTGTGAACTTTTTATATGCTTCGTATGGGTAGTTTTTAATGTCGATTGGGCGATTTATTATTTTTTTAATGGATTGTTCTTCTTCTTGAATGTTTTCTTTATCTTTCCATTCATCTTTTTTTGCGATTTCTGCAATATCCAAAACCATTTCATAAGGGTTAATATCGTCAATATCGTGTTTGTTTTTCAAATTAAGGAACCCCTTTCTAAAATTAAGAGCAAATCTTCTTGATAAAGTCTTTTATAGATGTATTAGGTTTTTCGTGTACAGCATAGTCAACTTTTAAATTGCTCTCTAGATATTTATTAGTATAGTGAGCCTTCAAATTATCGGCCATTGATTGTCTATCTGTAGGTAGGTTTTTATACCCGCAAATTTTACATTTATCGAACCAAACATTTGCTAATACAATTTCCTTATAACCAGGTATTCTAGTATTTATTATATAGTCATCTTTAATTTGTTTAGTGTTACCACCGCATACTTTACATACATTCATATAAAAGGGGGAGAAAATCCCCCAACACCTCCTGAAACATTATTGTGTAGTTACTGTTTTGTTGTTTTTACTTTTGCTTTCACTGATTTTACTTTTGCTATAATGTTCTTTTGATTTTCCGTACAAAATAGAATGGAATAGGCAGAATAATACAGCGAAATGATTTGGGAATAATTCGTTATGAATATAAATGTTATATTCACTATCTATAGCGATTGAAAAGGAATTTTCTTTTATATAACCAAAGAATTTACCTTCGGAAACCTTTGTAATATTTACAGGGTGTTTTTTTGAGGCGTTAAATGTTATGTCTTCTGAAATAATCATATTCTCTTGATAACCCAAATACGGGAGTATTCTATAGATAATGTCCTCGAACTCAAGAGAAGTGATATTTTCCTTTTCTTTTTTTACAATATCGATATTAGTTAAATCGGATGTTGTTGTAATTCCGAAATTACAATGGTAAGAGTTTAGTTTGATGCAGGTTTGTTCGATCTCATCTTGATACTCTGGATTGATATTAGATTTTTTTGGTATGCTATTTTCGAATGAATTTATTGTATAGGCATCAATGCTGTTCTTATCAAAAATTTCTATGAAGAGTTCCTCTAAGATAGGAGAGAGGGGACTGTGCATTGCATTCCAAACTAGACTTTGTAATGGTTTGCTTGTTGTACTTAGATTTAAATTATTTTCGATATAATTCTTTAAATTCAAAGTTGGGTCAAAACTATCCATTGATTGTTTCTTGTGTTTCGCCGTTGATGATAAATCAGTTAAATCTTCAGGAGCAATAAAGATTCCATCCATATTGGATGCCTTTAATCCTACGTGTGGGAACTTGTAATCTTCTACTACAAAAGAAAGCGATCCGCATCCATATCTTTCTTTTGTAATTGCTTGTAACATTGACGTTGCTAATGGTCTGGTTGATATAAAAACAGGTAATCCGCTCTCACTAAAATAATTTGCTGCCTCTTCAGCAAGATATTGTGAACTTATGTTGTTATCATATCCAATGAATAATTTCTGACCTGGTGTAATCCGCTTAATATAGTATTGAAACAAAGATGAAAAGATAGAGGTTCTAGCTTCTTTTATCCATACTTCATCAACTTTTCCGATCCAGCCTTTGTATTGAAGTGAATACATAAGTTTTCCTCCTAATCATTTTCAAATTTTTCAACAAGTGTAGCTGCTTTTATTGGCGATAATATTAAATACCCGTTATCTAATAGAATTGCACTTCTTGTTTTTCTACCTCTAGTGGCATCTACTAATTTCTTTTCGTCTTGTTTTTCTGAAATTAGTCTTTTAAAAGGGTTTGAATGTGGAAAAAAGAACCCTACAATTCTCGACCGAGGTATAAAATTATCGCGGCCAATAGATATTGTTTTATTGTCCACTATACATTCCTCCAATGATGAAAAATCTCTTATATATATTATTAAAAATGAAATACTTCCCTTTATAAGAAGAAAAGAACCTAACTAATTGTTCTAAATTAGTTAGGTTCTTAATTTTGTTTTGAAAATGATTTTTGGAAGTTAGGTAATTTGAAACGTTGTAGGAGAACATCTCGTAGAAAACTTGTTTTTTGAACACAGCTCATATTTTTGCATATGCCGCAGTTCGCAGTAGTAGGAGCGGTAGGGGATAAACAAGTATTATTGTAAGCAGTATTATTAATGCAAGTGTCTTCGAATGATTTTATAACTTTTTGTAATTCGATTTTCCCATTCAAAACGTTATTTAAAAATTCATATCCAGATTCCGTGATCTTGTTTTCTTGATCAATATATTGATAGAACTTAAGATTATCTAAAATTCTTTGTTGATCACCATCAACAATTTTGAATTCATAGGAAACAAATGTCCTGTCGATTTTTAGATCGGTAGTAATGCGAATTAAATGGTAAATCTGTACAAGTGAATCTAAAAACTTATCGTTTATAACACCAAATTTATTAATTAAGTATAGATATATTGTTTGATTTATAATGCTTTGTTCTTTTCTATTCATAGTATTCGCTGAAAGTTCAGCTTCACTCCTTATTTGTAAATGTAATTAATAATTATCTATACCGTTATTATAAACAGATTTTATAGTTGTTTCCCACAATACTTACAACAATTAGCAAAAAATATTATTGATCGTGGTGTTGTCCTTTTAATTTTTTTAATTTCTTTACCAATATAGGTAAATTTACTACATCGTCATTTTCTAAAGCTTTATTAATCTCTGCTTCTAATTGTTCAATTTCATTATTTAAGTGGATGTTCTCTAACTGTTTAAGAAGTGATAATGAATTTTCAAAAATAGCAACTTCTTCTCCGAACTTTACATTATACCAGTCTGGATAGCTGTACATTTTCATAATTATTTCGTATGGTTCTTTGTCTTTTTCTTCATCCATTATGTGATAAACTTGCCACATATCATCGTTTGTTAAGATATTTTCTTTAAATGCTGTATCGATATACAAGGTTCTATTATTTTCATCAAAAAACGCTTGTAATTGTTTAATGATCTCGTTGAGGTCTGTAATGGCATTCTCATAAATTGATGCTATATTTTCGTGCTTATTTGATAGCGTGCTTTTAGTGTTCTTACAATCCAAACTTAAAAAAAACGGATAATCAAAAAATCCAATTTCAAGTTCTTCGAAATATAATATATCTTTCAGACCTACGAAATTTTTTACAAATTCAATACGATTCATATTCTTCTCTAGTATAGGTAAGATTTTGTTTTTTACGTCACTTGGGATATTTCTATTTTTTAGTTCTGTAATAATAGTTAGATTTGAATTCATATATTGTCCTCCTATTTTATCCGAGTATTTTCTTTACATAGTTTTGTGTTTCTTGAAAAGGAGGGATTCCCTTGTATTTGTCTACATTTCCAGGACCTGCATTATACGCTGCTAAAGTAAGTGGCAAGTCGTTGTTGTAACGTTTTAATAGATAACTAAGATATTTTGTTCCACCTTCAATGTTCTGTTTCGGATCAAATGAGTTGTTCACACCTAACCATTTAGCTGTTTCAGGCATAAGTTGCATCAAGCCTGTAGCTCCGCTGTGAGAAACATCATTAGGATTAAAACTAGACTCTGTATTAATAACTAATTTGATAAGATCGAATGGTACATTATACTTGTTAGACATTTCATAAATAATTGAATCATACTGACTGTATTGTTTTAAGTGGCTGGAAGAGGGGACTTTTGAATTCGTATCTATGCTCTTATTTGTAGATGTAGGAATTACAGTTTGTGAATCAACAACATTTGTTTCTTTATTGTTGGATGTAGTTGTAGGTTGAGTAGTGGGTTCAGTAGTTTTTTCACTATTGGAATCAGTTATTGGAGGTATAGTGTTTTCTATATTTTTATTATCTGTAGTTTTGTTATCTCCATCTGAGTCAGTGGTTGTATTTGATTGAAATTCGTTAATTAATTGTTGGTATGCTATTTGTTGAAAATCGTGCTGTGGAAAAATATTTTGGTCCGATTTATAACTTGACTTAAGCTCTTTTGCTCTAGCCTCTACAATTTCCAAAAACTTTTCTAATTGTTCATCATCTGGTTCTGAAATAGGTTCACTTTTATCATTATTTGAAGTTTTATTTAGTAATTTGATATCATCTGAGATTTTCATAAATTCCTCCTTGTTCATATAGTCTTTACGTCTATTAGAGGTAAATAAAAAACGCCCTTCTTAGAAGAGCGTTTTTCACAATTAACCTTGAAGTAATTGCATAATGCTTTGTGGTTTTTGGTTAGCTTTTTGAAGCATAGCCATTGAGCTTTGGCTCAGGATTTGAGCACGAGTTAAGCTACTTGATTCAGCTGCCATATCTGCATCAGAGATACGAGATTTAGAAGCTTCAGTGTTTTGAATAGATAATTGTAAGTTATCAACAATGAAGTCAAGACGGTTTTGGTTAGCACCAAGCTCACCGCGACCTTTTGAGATTTTATCTAATGCGCCATCGATAGCTTTAATTGCAGCTTTTGCATCAGTTCCTACATCGATAGAATCAATGCCTAAAGCAGCAGTTTGTACGTCAGTTAAGTTAACTGCTAATGTGTCATCGAATTTATCAGAGATGTGAAGAGTAACTGATTGAGTGCTTCCTAATAGAGTAATACCGTTAAAAGTAGTAGTAGTTGCGATATGATCAATCTCTTTAGCTAATTTTGTCATTTCGTCTTTAACAGAACCTTTGTCTGTTGCAGAGTATGTATCGTTATCAGCTTGGACAGATAATTCACGCATACGTTGTAAGATATCAGCGATAGTACCCATTGCACCCTCAGCTGTTTGAATTAATGATACGCCATCTTGAGCGTTACGTGTTGCTTGTTTCATACCACGAACTTGGCTGTTCATTCTTTCAGAAATCGCTAAACCTGCTGCATCATCAGCAGCTGTATTGATACGTAATCCTGAAGATAAACGCTCCATAGCTTTAGATAAATCATTATCGTTAATACGCATTGCATTACGTGCTACAAGTGAACTAGTGTTAGTATTAATATACATAAGAAGGATCGCCTCCATTGATTTGGAAATCTGTATTAAGTTAACGGAGGCTTTTTGAAATACTTAAGAAAAAAAATAAAAAATATTAAAGCGAGCAAATTATTTGGGTTTGTAAAGGCGCGGTAAAGCTTGTTGTATTGCTATTTAATAATGAAGATTTTTATCTAATAAAATGAAAAAATACCACCGGAGTGGTATTTTTCTTCTTCATTAACCTTGAAGTAATTGAAGAACTGATTGAGGCTGGCCATTAGCACGAGCAAGCATAGCCATAGTAGTTTGTTGAAGAACTTGAGACTTAGTTAAGCTGCTCATTTCTGAAGCCATATCTGCATCAGCAATACGTGATTTAGATGCAGCTGTATTGTTTTTAGCGGAAATTAAGTTATCGCTAATGAAGTCTAAGCGGTTTTGAGTAGCACCTAAACCACCACGAGTTTTAGAAATTGAATCTAAAGCTTCATCAACAATTTTAATTGCTTTTTGAGCACCATCAGCAGTGCTAACGTCGATAGCGTTAACTTTTCCAGTTGCTCCGCCTAATGCTGTTGAACGAACATCAGTAAGCGATATTGCTAAAGTGTCGTCTGCTTTATCAGAAATATGTAGAGTAATGGTAGCGTTTGTACCATCTAGTAATGAAATACCATTAAATGAAGATGTATTTCCGATATGATCAATTTCTTTGATTAATTGACCAATTTCACCTTGGATAGATGTTTTGTCAGTACCAGAGTTAGTACCGTTATCAGCTTGAACAGCTAACTCGCGGACACGCTGTAAAATGTCAGAGATAGTACCCATAGCACCTTCAGCTGTTTGAATAAGGGAGTTACCGTCTTGGGCATTACGATATGCTTGCTCCATACCACGAACTTGAGCACCCATTCTTTCAGAAATCGCTAAACCTGCTGCGTCATCTGCTGCACTGTTAATGCGTAGGCCAGAAGATAAGCGCTCCATAGTTTTAGATAAATCGCCTGAAGCTTTTGTTAAGTTGCCACGAGCAACTAAAGAAGAATAGTTAGTATTAATAAACATTCAATAAACACCTCCTAAAAAGAGTGAAGTCAGAAGACTTCTAGTTGATTTCTGAAGTGTTTATAAATAGTTAAAAAGGAAAGTCAAGGGAAAAAGACAAATTAAAAACTCTATAAAATTCTGTCGTTTAAAGGTAAAAAAGTACTTTAGTCTTTTTAGACTAAAGTACTTTTTTATTAACCTTGAAGTAATTGAAGAACTGATTGAGGTTGGCCGTTAGCACGAGCAAGCATAGCCATAGTAGTTTGTTGAAGAACTTGAGACTTAGTTAAGCTGCTCATTTCTGAAGCCATATCTGCATCGGCAATACGTGATTTAGATGCAGCAGTGTTGTTTTTAGCAGAGATTAAGTTATCACTGATGAAGTCTAAGCGGTTTTGAGTAGCACCTAGAGCACCACGAGATTTTGAGATCGTGTCGATAGCGGTATCAACTGCTGTGATTGCAGCTTTAGCGTCTGCTTTTACATCAAGAGTAGCACCTAATAAAGTAGCAGAATCTGCTTTTACTAATGAAACGCCTAGAGTATCATCAGCTTTATCAGAAATATGAAGTGTAACAGTAGCATCTGCACTTAATAATGAAATACCATTGAAAGATGCAGTTTTAGCGATGTGATCGATTTCTCCAACTAATTGTGTAATTTCACCTTGGATTGAATCTTTGTCAGTGCCAGAGTTAGTACCGTTATCAGCTTGAACAGCTAATTCACGAACGCGCTGTAAGATGTCTGAAATAGTACCCATAGCACCTTCAGCTGTTTGAATTAATGATACGCCGTCTTGAGCGTTACGGTAAGCTTGGTCCATACCACGAACTTGAGCTCCCATTCTTTCAGAAATCGCTAAACCTGCTGCGTCATCTGCTGCGCTGTTAATGCGTAGACCAGAAGATAAGCGCTCCATAGTTTTAGATAAATCGCCTGAAGCTTTTGTTAAGTTGCCACGAGCAACTAAAGAAGAATAATTTGTATTAATAAACATTCAATAAACACCTCCTAAAAAGAGTGAAGTCAGAAGACTTCTAGTTGATTTCTGAAGTGTTTATAAATTTGTAGATATAAAAGTCAAGTAAAAATAATAAAAAGTGGATCTATAAATTACTTATAAATTAGCTCTTATAGTGAATTCACAAAAATTTATTCAAAAAAATTGATTTTTAAATCACTATTTATTAGCATCGTTCTCGTGAAGGGGTGGTGGAATAATGATAGTCACCGGATTTAAACCAAATGAAGAAAGAGCATATAAAGTGGTCAGAGATTATTATACATATTTTCACAAAAGGGAAGGTGTGTTGTTTGTTCTTTCTAACGAGGATGCACAACAAACATTTTCTAGATTCTTACCTAGGGATCAAATGAATAGTAATTATGAATGGAAAAGAGTAAATTCAGGAGACGTACATTATGTTACGGCGGGAATTGAAAGTGGCAGTGAATCTAAGCTAATAGTAGAAACGGGTTTTATCAAAGTTAAAAGTCGATTTTCTCAAAACGAAAAAACTTATACGTATCGCAGATATAGATTTATACTAAAAAAGTAGTCTCGAGGTAAATCCGAGACTACTTTTTTTACGCAGAAATTTCTTGTTCGTTAGTTTGATAATATAGATAGGCACCTGTTTTTAATTTCTTTGTTTTAGCATCTACTGGAGCACCAAGTTCTTCAAAGAACTCAATATCTGCATTGCTTTCTAAACGGAAAATGTAGGAACTATCAATATATTCTTTCAAACGCTTAGGGAAATTTTCTGTTTTATTAAATGAAAGGAAAATGTCGTGTTTTGCAAAATCGAAAATCTTGGAGAATAAGAATAGGTGACCATCTCTCCACAAATAGTTAATATTAGCGGATACAACGGTTAAAGAAGGGAATTTTTGTTGGAGTCTATTTAAAAGTAAGAACGTAAGGACTCGAGTCTGTATACTATGTAATCCTTCGGTTTTTACAATAACAATATCATTTTCTTTAATTTTATTAATTTCATCTTCAAGTACGTTTTCTTGTTTTGACTTTTTGAAGTTTAAGAAGCGTCTAAGTTCTTTTACTTTCCCGTTTTCATTAGCGTTCCACCCGTTTGCTGCACGTTTTAAAGCTTCTTCAACTAAATCTTTCATTTTAAAATTTTTCCAATGATCCATACCGGCCGTATCTTTTAAAACTTCGGTACTACGAGTGGCTAGAAATTGACTATATTCGATTAAACCAGCGTTTATCGCAATTGTGTCAGTATAATCCATAGGCGATAAGAAGGGATCTATTAATCCTATGTTTAAGGTGTTTGTGCCCACGTCATCAAATTCGTTTTTATAGTCCAAAATGATAATAGGTTTATTCATTGATTGTAATTCATCTTTGATTAGTTTAACTTTACCAGATTTCGTTTTTCCTACGGCTAGTTTTATCATCGGAATGCACCTCACGTATATTAGTAAAAGAATTATATGATTCTTTATTTAATAGAAACAACAGAAGATATTTTTATTTTTAGCAGGTATGAAAATTTTTTTTGTAAATGATATAGGGATTAAAATTTCGGTAGTCCTGGTTAAACGGATTTAAGGAGAGTTGATTGACGTGAAAAATAATGATAAATTCCCTTAAATTTATTGTAATTGGAGGAAATACATAAATGGGTATTCGTAATACCACAGGCAACATTTTTAAAGCCGCAATTACTGGTGTTTTAGTAACGGGTGTTGTCACATTTTTGGCAACAGCCATAGTAGATCATCGTTTTGCGTCTGTTAAATTAGATCGAGAAAAAATGAGCATTGAACCAAAGCCTACAAGAATTTTTGATGCTTCTGGAAACAAAATGGCTGAGTTTGAGAAGGATAGAAAAGAAATGACTCCCTATAGTGAAATTCCAAAGGAAATTATAGAGGGTGCGGTATCAACAGAGGATAGAGAATTCTTTAATCACTCTGGTGTGAATGTCCGAACTATTTTTCGTGCACTCTTAGTTAATATTAAATCTGGTTCTTTTGCTCAAGGGGGAAGTACAATTACCCAGCAGCTTGTTAAAAGGGTTTATTTAAATCCCGGAAAAACGCTAGATCGTAAATTACAGGAAGCGGTTTATTCTACAGCTGTTGAGAAGGAATACTCTAAACAAGAGATAATGGCTCTTTATTTGAACCATATCTTCTATGGGGAACGTGCATACGGAATTAAAAATGCAATTAAAACTTATTTTGGTCAAACTTTAGAAGAGTTTAATAAACAAGATAGAATTGATAAAATTGCAAAATCTGCATTGTTAGTAGGTATTCCAAATGCTCCAAGTCTATTTGATCCATATTTACAGCCTGAAAATTCAATGAAGAGAAGAAATACTGTACTTACCAATATGTATGTAGAAGGTTATATTACTCAGGCAGAATATGAAGCAGCTAAGAAAAAGGATTTCCTAGTATTAAAGAAAGCAAATCTTGATACAGGTAATGAGAAGATTAGATATCCTGAATATGTGAGTTATGTTTTATCGGAAGCTGGTAAATCATTAGAAATGCCTGTTGAAGAAGTAATGTATTCTGGATTGACAATTTATACTTCTTTTGAACCTGAAGTATATAAAGCAATGCGTAAACATATGGAGGATGGTAGCTTATATCCTTCTAATGCTGGAGATGGTAAAAAAGTAGAGGGAGCAGCAGTACTGGTTAACCCTCAAAATGGAGAGATTTACGCGTTAACAGGTGCGAGAGAAAAGGTAGACAACTTCTTATCCTTTAACAGAGCTTTCCAAGCAAAAAGACAGCCTGGTTCAGCTTTTAAACCTTTAATTGCTTATGGTCCTGCCTTAGAGACAGGTAGATATAGTCCGTATTCAACTGTTCCTTGTAATGCTTCATTCCCTAATTATAGCGTAAGAGATCACTCTTGTTGGGGGCCGAAATCAATGGCTGAAGCTTTAAGGGTGTCAAATAACGTACCAGCAGTATGGATGCTACAAAAAGTAGGTATAGATTATGCTAGATCATATGTTGAACGTCTTGGAATTAAATTAAGTCCTAATGACAAATATCTTCCTATTGCATTAGGGGGTATTGATAATGGTGTTACTCCTTTAGAATTAGCGGATGCTTTTCAAGCTTATGCAAATGGTGGGAAACGAGCAGAAGCACATACGGTTCGTAGAATTGTAAACACTGTTGAAGAAGTAATATATGAGCCATCATTACCTAAACAAGTAATTAAAGAAAAAGGCGCAAATCAAATGAAATCTATGCTGAAAAGTGTAGTAACGAGTGGTACTGGTAGAAACGCTTACGTTCCAGGATACAGTATTTCTGGTAAGACCGGAACAAATGAATTACCGGGCGGTGGCGGAAATAAAGATATTTGGTTTGTAGGTTTTACAGAAAACCTTGTTGGTGTAGTATGGATGGGATTCGATCAATCTGATAGAAGTCATTATATTGCTACTGGACAAACATCATATATTTCTGCAACAATGTTCCAAAAAATAGCGAAAGATACATTAAACATTTTACCTAAGGTGAAGGTAAAGGAGAAAGATTTAGAGAAGATTTCAATCAACTTATATCATAATACTGAAGGAAATGAAGTCTCTATTGAATGGAAAGATCAACCTGGAATTAAATACGAAGTTTATCGAGATGGTTTGATGATTGGTGATAGTTTAGATGGGAAGCATAAAGATGCTGATGCCCAACCGGGAAAAAAACATAATTACAAAGTGTACGGATTTGACGAAGAATCAGGTGAAAAAGTAATAGAAAGTAACGAAACTACAATTGAATTACCAAAGGTTGAAGTGAAAAAGCCTGAAGAAGAAACGATAAATGAAAATGAGAATAATCAACAAGAAGAAAAAAATAATGAAAAAGTGACACCTGAAGGCAAGGATACTGAAAAAGTACAATCTAATGATAATGAAGTAAACAATCCGGAAAACAAACCAGAAAACAAACCAGAAAATAAACCGAATCCAGAAGAAACTTCCAAAGAAAATAAGACAGAAGAAAATAAAGTCCAACAAAATCCTGAGCAACCAGCCGAAATTAATCAATAGTAAGAAGAGAAATAAAAAGCCTAGCTTAGATAGAAGCTAGGCTTTTTGTTTTTAGAAAAGGGTTATGTAACAAAACAAGTAATAGCAAAATAAAGGGAGGCAAATTATGAATAAAAGTGTAGAGGTACTGAAAAGGTGGCATATAAAAGAACCGAAAAACTACCAAGCTTCGGTACCACTTAATAAAATCAACCAATTTTTTTGTATTAAGGAAAAGAGTGTTCCTGTTAATGAAAAACGAATTGAGTTTCTTTCTAATTTAAATAAGGAATGTAGTAGTTCTATAAGAGTGGATAATAGAGGATCGGGACGATATTTCTTCAAAGCCGGACGTTCTGCTTTAGAAATATTTGTGCTTGTTGAAGACAATGAAATTAAAATTGAACCTTTTATCTTTTACAATGAACACGAAATTAAGAATGATATTCAAAAAATAATATACAAAGAATACATCATATTTTGTCTTTTAAAAAAGTGGGGACTACAGTAGTACGTTTTTAATAACAAAGTGGTGATAGTATGAAGAAATTAAGTATTCTCCTAACTAGTATTTATGTAATTATTTATCTAATTTATCCAATTGATATGCAAGTGAAAACAAAGAATCAAGAACATATAAAAACAGATGAAGTTCCCTTGAAAATAGTTGATGGATACTTTGTATTGGAAGATGGCAAAGTAGACAGTAGTGATCGCGAATGGGGAGATATAAATAATTTGAATTATATGGTGTACAAGGATTTAGATGGGTACATATATATTGACGGTATTTTTCATAAAGTAGATGCTCATTGGAAAAATGGTGAGTTTTATATAAAAGAAAAAGATGGTCTTGATTTATTTAATCTTAAAAAAGTTAAAGACAAATATTTTAATAGTAAAAAAGATATTGTAGGAAGTAATGTTTGTAGACAAGTAGATAAATTAGATGTTCTTGAAAAGTTAAGTAACCCTAACTTACCTATAAAAAATGCATATATCACAAAAGAACCTGGCCAGCTACCTGGTGCAAATCGTGACTATAGAAATGGAAAGCACGAAGGTTTTGACTGGTATCCGGGAGCAATAGGTACTGAAATATCAAATAAAACAAAAGTATATCCTATATATGAGGGTACTGTTGTAAGGATAGCAAAAGATTTTAAAGAGTTAGATTCAACTTATAGAGAAAATTTATTAAAAGAAGCTGCAAGAATTAAGCATACTCCTCAATCTACATTAGACTTATTGAGAGGTAGACAGGTATGGGTCCAAAGTGAAAATGGTGTCCTAATTCATTATGCTCATTTGAGTAGTGTAAATAATAATATTAATGTAGGCGATAAGGTTACTGTTAAAGACTCTATTGGTACTGTAGGTAACTCTGGAACAAGTAACGGAGCGTTACACACTAACGAAGATTTACATTTACATTCTGATCTGGTTGTTTGCGGAAAGAATTTTTGGGAATATGGAGAAAAAAGTGAAATGATAAATTCACTAATAAAAATATTTGATGTAAAAAGTAATAAAGTAAGCAATCATACAAAAAGCGAAGCCTAAGCTTCGTTTTTTTTCGTTTTCTTTTAGAAAGGGATACTTATAAAAAAATATAAAGAATTGTGTGAAAAGAGAGGAGAGGATGAATTGAAAAACTACTTTTTAGATACAAATGTAATTTTACACGATCCAAGCTCTGTGTTTCGATTTCCAGATGGTAATGTCATTATTCTAGATACAGTAATGGATGAGATAGATAGTAAAAAGGGTTTATTTACTGAGGCTGGCAATAATGCTAGAGAATTTTTCAGGTTTTATACAAGTATACGGAATAAAATAATTGAAAATACAGACTCGGATGTTATTGAGTTAGAAGCGGGTGGAACATTCCAGGTATTATCTAATATGTCCTTAGATAAAGGGGATTTAGATTATGGATATAGTAAAAATGATAATATAATTCTTTCTTCAATAATTAAAATCACAAGAGATAATCCAAGTAATGAATATGTTTTAGTTACTAATGATGGTGGATTATTAGCAAAAGCTGATGCGGTAAATAGATTGTTTAGAAAGAATGGGCATAAAAACTTTTCAGTTGATATCTATGATAATGATAGATTAATTGAAACGGTTGACTATATCCATAGAGGTTATCACGAAGTATTTGTTGACCAAGACATATTGAATGAATTATATAAGAATAAATTTATGGACTATACAGAATTTAAAAAAGGGATTTATCAAGGTGAAGGTATGTCTAATTTAAAGGATGTATTTGTTGGGGATTTCTTTATTTGTAAAAATGCAATGAAAAGTGAGGGGCAATTTACTGGAAGATTGGTTTTACATAATGAAAAGAAAGTAATTAGGAAAATAACAACAGATGGGCCAATAGCAGTAAAGAATATTGAGCCACGAAATATTCAACAAAAAATGTTCCTAGATTTATTACTGGATACTGAAACAAAAGTAGTTTGTTGCATAGGTAAAGCAGGAACAGGGAAGACATTAGAAGCGATAGCTGCTGGGCTTTATCAGATTGAAGAGTTAGGAATATATAAAAAAATGCTTGTTGCTCGTCCTGTAGTGGCTATGGGAAAAGATATTGGATATTTGCCTGGGGAAAAAGAAGATAAATTAAAACCTTGGATGCAGCCGATATATGACAACTTGGAGTATATATTTACGCAATCCAATAAAGGTAAAGGCGGGGTAAATGTTGATGAAATCGTAGAGGGGATGAATCATTTAGAAATTGAAGCCCTTACGTATATTAGGGGAAGAAGCATACCTGATTCATTTATTATTATAGATGAAGCGCAAAATTTAACTCGCCACGAAATAAAAACAATCCTTACTAGGGCGGGGAAAGGAACTAAAGTTGTGTTGTTGGGTGATCCAGAACAAATTGATAATCAATACTTAGACTCTATAAATAATGGACTTACATTCGCTACAGAAAGAATGAAAAATCAGCCTATTGCAGGAATTATTAGATTAGAGAAAACTGAGCGTTCTGAACTTGCTGAATTAGCAGCTGAGTTGCTTAAATAAAAAAGAATTGTACATATCCTTGCGCGAAAGCGGTCATATCATTATGGTGCGAAAAGTTAAGGACTACATAAAAGGAGGAGGCTTATATTAATTAAGCCTTCTCCAATTAATATGTATGTTTTTGGAACACTTCAGTTACGGAGTGGCTTTTTTCCCTAGTGGAGGTAATGGTATGACTAAAACTAAATTATCCGAACCGAAAAATATGTTCGAGGAACTATTAAAAACAATGGTAGAAATCAATGCAAGTGATTTGCACTTAATACATAATAACCCTGTGTGCTATCGAGTAGATGGTGATGTAATAAAAACAAAAACATTCATTAAAGGAAAAGATGTATTTAAATTGTTAATTGAGAGTAAAGCAATTAATGATTACCACATTAATAACTTTCACGAAGAGAAGGCGGCTAACTTTGCATACACGTATTCTGGAATTAGATTCCGTGGGAACTTATCGCAATCTAGAGGGGAATACACTGCTGTTATACGTCGATTAAGTGATAAAGTTATTCCGGTAGATGCTATCGGGTTACCTGATAAGGTAAAAGAAGAAATTAATCGTTCATTTGGATTAATACTTGTTACTGGCCCAACCGGAAGTGGTAAAACTACTACGTTAACTTCTTTAATTGACCACATAAATGAAACTAGAAAAACTCATATTACAACTTCTGAAGATCCAATTGAGTTTGTGCATAGACCTAAAAAATCAATAATTACTCAAAGAGAAGTAGGTATGGATACACCGGATTTCGCTTCAAGTATGAAAGATAGCTTACGTAGAGATCCAGATATCATTCTTATAGGTGAGATGAGAGATTTAGAAACTATTGAAAATGCTTGTGTAGCTAGTGAAACAGGGCACTTAGTATTCGGAACGTTACATACAAATACAGCGATGTCCTCTATAGATAGAATAGTAAGCGTTTTCCCGGTTATGCAACAACAAAATATACGCTCACAGCTAGCAACTAATATAAGAATGGTTGTGAATCAGCGATTATTCCCGAAAATCGGTGGAGGACGTGTACCTGCATATGAAGTTATGTTTCTAAATAAAGAGATGAGAAGGGCGATCAGACAAGATCGATTAGAAGACTTAGAGGACTTAATGGAGAAATACAAGGATGAAGGAAACATATTAATGAAAGATTCTATTCAAGAATTAAAAGATAAAGGTATTATCGATCCTGACCTAGTTTATTAATTTGTAAAATATATAGCATTTAGGAGGCAAGTGATGAAAAGACAATGGTGGAAAGAAAGTGTGATTTATCAAATATATCCAAGAAGTTTTAACGATTCTAATGGTGATGGAATAGGTGATATTAAGGGAATAACAGAGAAACTAGATTATTTAAAATTACTAGGTATTGATGTGATTTGGTTATCTCCTGTATTTAAATCACCTAATGATGATAATGGATACGATATATCAGATTACAAAGATATAATGACTGAATTCGGCACAATGAAAGATTTTGATGAAATGTTAAAAAAAGCTCATACAAATGGGATAAAAATAATGATGGATTTAGTAGTTAATCATTCCTCAGATGAGCATAGTTGGTTCGTTGAATCTAGGAAATCTTTAGATAATAAATATAGAGATTATTACATTTGGAGAAAAGGGAACGAAAATGGTGGTCCACCTAATCGATGGGGCTCTGCATTTGGTGGCTCTGCTTGGAAGCTTGATAAAGAAACCAATGAGTACTTTCTTCATTTATTTAGCGAAAAACAACCTGATTTAAATTGGGAAAACCCTAATTTACAGCAAGAGATTTTTGATATGATGAAATATTGGTTAAATAAAGGTGTAGACGGATTTAGAATGGATGTAGTTAATTTCATTTCAAAAGATCAACGTTTTCCAGAGGGGAAAGGTACCGGTGAATTTACAGATGGTTCTCCATATTTTATGAATGGACCTAGAATTCACGAATATCTCAATAAAATGAACAAAGAGGTATTAAGCAACTATGATACTATTACAGTGGGGGAAATGCCTGGTGTAAATATAGAGGAAGCAAAGAATTATACTGGCGAACACAGAAATGAATTAAATATGGTATTCCATTTTGAACACGTAAATTTAGGTGACGGCAAATATGGAAAATGGACACCTGAGCCTTGGAGACTAACAGATTTAAAGAAAATATTCACAGAGTGGCAAAAAGGGTTGGAATCTGAAGGTTGGAACAGCTTATATTGGAGTAATCACGATCAACCTAGAGCAATTTCAAGATGGGCAAATGATTCTGAAGAGTATAGGGTGATATCAGGTAAAATGATAGCAACTTGTTTACATATGCTGCAAGGTACTCCTTATATTTATCAAGGTGAGGAAATTGGTATGACTAATGTTTCGTTTAGTAATATTAAGGATTATAGAGATATCGAAACCTTAAATGCATATGAAGATTTAGTTACAAATAATAAGCTATCTAAGAAAGAAATGATGGCCGGTATACATAAAAGAAGTAGAGATAATGCACGCACACCGATGCAATGGACTAATGAACAAAACGCAGGTTTCACTACAGGTGAACCTTGGATTAATGTGAATCCAAATTATAAAGAAATAAATGTTGAGCATAATATAGAAGATAAAGACTCTCTATTTTACTATTATCAAAAATTGATTAAAATACGCAAAGAACACCCAATTGTTACATACGGGATATACACTCCGATAATGGAAGAAAGTAATCAGATTTTCGCCTACGAACGCCAACTAAATAATGAAAAGCTATTAGTTATTTGTAACTTTACAGAGAATGAATGCGAGTTTATTTCGGATAGAAGAATAGCGTATCAAAGTAAAAAACTATTAATTTCTAATTATACCGAAATTGATGGGAATGAAATTGATAATATTATTTTAAAACCGTATGAAACACGCGTATATATATTGAATATTTAAGGGCTCATTTATTGAGCTCTTTTTTTGTGTGGAAATCCTTTTAAATCATTCGAAAATCAATATAAGGATGTTTAGGAGGTGGGTATTAATGAGCTCAGATTACATACAAGAACTAACTGATATATATGAAAGATATGAGGAGAAGAGAACAATCATAAAAGCTAATCAAGATGAAGCGAAAGACCTTAAGAATATGATGATAGAAATTATGCAAGAAAAAGGTGTAGACACTGCTGTCGTAGCTGGTTTAGACGATGATGCTGTTGAATTAACTCTTCAAATAGTTGAAAGAGAAGTTATAGATAAAAAAATGATTGCTGAGAAATTGGGTGTCCCTATGAGGGAACTAAGTAAATTAGAACAGTGGGTAGCTTTAACGAAAGAAGGTAAAATTACCCCTGAAATGATAGAGGATGCAAAATTTACGGAAGAGAGAGAGCAATTTTCTGCGAAACCATTTAAAGAAGAAGTTTAAAAAACTTCTTCTTTTTTCTATGTCAGGTTTTCTTACATAAGAAAAAAGGGAACTGATCAAATCTTTAGAACAAATAGATAATCAATTAGAAGTAAATAATTTTATATAAATTAAGAAGGGTAGACTTATTATGAATCAAAAAGAAGCGTTAACTAAATTACAAGAAGCAGAATTTATCCGTTTGGTGTTTACAGATTTAAAAGGAAATTTAAGAGAAGTAGAGTTATCTAGTACACAGGCACAAAAGATTATTGATGGAGAAGTGATGTTTGATGGTTCTTCTGTAGAAGGATTTTCAGGTATAGAGAATAGTGATTTGTATCTGATACCAGATTTAAGTACGATTAAAGAATTGCCAATCACATTAGAAAGAGGAAGAAATGTCGTACTTGTTATATGTGATGTCTATTCTCCAACTAAAAAACCAGACTTAAATGATTCCAGAGTTGTTTTAAAAAAGACGCTTGAGAGAGCAAAAGAATTAGGTTATGTAGTGAATGTGGGCGCTGAGCCTGAATTTTTCTTGTTAAAAGAAGATCGTACACCAGCGGATGACGCTGGATATTTTGAATTGTCCTCTTGCGAAGATGCTGAAGATTGCAGAAGAGATATTGTTAAAAATCTAGAAAGTCTAGGATTTAACATTGAAACTTCACATCACGAAGTTGCTCCAGCTCAACACGAAGTAAATTTTACATATTCTGAAGCTTTAAAGGCAGCAGATAACATTCAAATTTTTAAAAGTGTTGTGAAACGAACTTCTAGACAGCATTCATTAAATGCAACGTTTATGGCTAAACCAATTCAAGGGGTAAATGGTTCAGGTATGCACTGTAACATTTCATTATTTAAAAACGGTGAAAACATCTTCAAAGGTGACAAGGAACAATTATCACTAACAGCTAAACAATTTATTGCAGGTGTATTAAAATATGCAAGATCCCTTGCTGCAATTACTAATCCAACAGTTAACTCGTATAAGCGCCTTGTACCGGGATATGAAGCGCCAGTATATGTAGCTTGGTCTAGTAGTAACAGAAGTTGTATGATAAGGGTACCAGCTTCAACAGGAAATGCGACACGTATTGAAGTAAGAAATCCAGATCCTACATCTAATCCATACCTAACATTAGCTGTTTTAATAGATGCTGGTATTAAGGGGATTATTGAAGGATTAGAACCACCAATTGAACAGAAAGAGAATATATTTAAATTATCAATTGATGAAATAAAACGTTTAGGAATAGATATTCTACCTGAAGATTTAAGAGAAGCAGTTAATGAATTTAAGCAAACTTATCCTTCAAAAGAAATAATAGGTGAAAATCTATTTGAATCTATTATTAAAAGCAGAGAGAAAGATTGGACCGAATATCGTTTAGCGATTTCGAAATGGGAATTAGATCGATATATGTAACAATACAGGGCCACTCTAGTGAGTGGTCTTATATTGTTTTCAGGGAAATCTGTTTTTCTCGACAAATATATTATAAAAGGGGTGAAGATATAGTGGATACTGTAATTAACATTGGGCTAACTGTACTAGGGGTTCTTGGAACAATTCTATTAATTATGGGTATAGTTTTAACGAGCATTATGAGTATAATGTTTATAAAATTTTATAAGTTTATAAAAAAACAAAGCAAAATATTTGATATAGTAGGTAAGTTAGCAAATATAACGTTTCGTAGAAAATAAAAAAATAGCAGAAATATATTCTGCTATTTTTTATCGCTATTTGTAGTAATGAATGTATCAACAATCAAGGTGAATTCATCCAAACTTACCTTATCTTTTGAAGTGAAATAATAGTAAAAATCTTTACCCTGAATTAAAGCTCTAGGTAGTAGTGAATTTCCTTTTTTCATTATCCATTTGGTAATAATTAAATCTCCTTGTTCGTATTGATCTAGTTCGCCGTCTTTAGTGTAGCCCTTTTGTTTATCCTCATTTATATAGTTATTTATTTCATTTTCGAATAAGAATAATGCAGATTTTTTATGAATGTAATTTACCTCTTTGTGTTCTTTTTTATTAATTAGAATACCTTCTTTTGGCATTTCCCATTCTTCTGGATATAGAAATGTTAATCCATCATTAGAATGATATATGTTAACAGGTTTATTATAGTTAGCTAGTGCGGTATCCTGTATTTTGTTATTATTGATATTAGAACTATTAATATCATTGATATTCTTATCATTATTTTTTAAGTTTTCTCCTAAAGATGCTAGCGTAACTTCATTTTTCAAATTGATTTTCTCCAGTAAATTTAGTGTTTCTTCTGTATTCATCTTCTTATTAATTCGTATGCGGTAGTTATTGATATCGGGTAATTTATCTATAATTTCACCGTTAATTTCATTTGTAATTTGTCTAATTTGGTCTTCACTCGTTCCATCCTTAAACACAATTACTATCTCATTTGTATTATGTGTCGAATTAATCTCCTTAAGAGGATCGGCAGTATTATTTTCCGAGATGGTTGATAAAATCTGAATTGGACCAAAATACTTATAAAAACAAAAAGCTGTAAGTATTAATAACATAAGTACGATTAATAATAATATTTTATCTTTCATAATTAAGCTCCTAAAATTTTTTTCTATTTGTTATTTCAAATAATTGAAAGAAAATCATTTAAAAAAGAACAGGAAATCCTATTCTTTAAAGGTTTACCTGCTCATCTTTTCTAAATGTTTTAATATAAATTCACTAGGAACTGCGAATGAAATACCTGTTGAATCTTCTAACATAGAAGAAATAATCCCAATTACTTCACCTTGTTGATTAAGTAGGGGACCACCGCTATTTCCGGGATTAACATTAATGTTTGTTTGTAATAAGGTTTCATCATAATCTCCACTTTGGAAAATTACATTTTTATCAATATTAGAGATGATTCCGTTACTAAATGAAAATAAGAAATCATAAGGGTTTCCAATTGTATACACTGATTGGCCAATGGAAGTTCCTCTAGAGCTTAATTTAATCTCTAACCCAGGAATGTCTACTTTTTCTTTTAATTTAAGAAAAGCAATGTCGTCATCTGTGTTTGAATATACTGTTTTTGCTTCGAATTTTTCTTTTTTATTATTAATTAAGGTGTAAACCATTTTCTTAGAAGGGACAACGTGTTCATTAGTAACTACAAATTGTTCATTGTTGTAATTTACTACAAACCCAGTTCCGCTTGCACCAGCACTTTTGTTTTTCGAGTCAGTATAAATTGCTAAAACCGATTTAACAGAATTGTTATATAGACGATTAATATTGTTTGATGTGACTTTTGTATTATCTTGAGGGGTTACAATGTTAGTAATTGATTCTTCTATACCTGTGTTGCTAAATATAATGCTACCAATAGATAGAGCGGCAAGCATTCCTACGGTTACATAAAAACTTTTCACTGAATCACCGCCTTTCAATATGAGCACCATACTTATTTATAATGAAAAAATCAACCAAACTGTTTGAAAAAGGAGGCGCTTAAACTGAGAGTAATTGCTTTTTTTATTGTATGTATTATTACTTACCTTTCAAATACCTCAGGGTTAATCATTTCAGACATTTCGACTTGGCTAAATCCAGCAAGTTATGAAAATGTCACAATATATGATGTTTTTAAAAAGGGGAGTGTGTTCTATTCTCCTTGGTCAGATGTAAGGGATCTAGAATTCTATTTACATAAAATGAGCCATTTTATCTTCTTTGGTATGTTAACGCTTTGTTTGTTTTGGGGTAACAAAGGTGTTAAAAAATTTATATTAAAGTTTGTCTTAATTTTTGGATTTGCTTTAATAGATGAAATCCATCAATTTTTTATCGTTGGAAGAAGTGGGAGATTAGCAGATGTTATATTTGATATGTTCGGGGTAATGTGTTTCTTATTCTTAATAACAATCGTGTTAGGGATAAGAACTCTGACGTATCGAAAATTAAGTTATAGAAAATAAAAAGCAGCATAATTAAATGCTGCTTTTTATTTTTCTACTTTATCCGTTTGGTATTTAACTCTTTGATGGTGCGTTGCGTATATAGCTGAAGAGAACTCTTCAATACATATTTCAATATCTTTTGTACTCAATTCACAGTCTTTTAACACACCTTGTTTAATTTTTTTATAAATAAAATCTCTTATTTGTATTTCTAACTCTTCAATAGATTTAAAATTTAAAGAACGAGAGTAGGCTTCAGTAGAATCAGCGAGTAATAAGATACCTTGTTCTTTTGTTTTTGGCGTTGGTGTTTTATATCTAAAATCATCAATTGTAACATCTAGGTTAAGTTCTAACGCCTTTTGATAGAAATGGTATAGAACTGTATCCCCGTGATGAGAATAGATTACATCTATTACCTCTTGTGGTAAATTATATTTTTTACATAGCTTAACGCCTTTTTCTGAATGTCCAAGAATTATTTTTGCACTTTCGAGAGGATCTAAGTTGTTGTGGATGTTGTTAGTAGGACTAGAATTCTCTATAAAGTATTCCGGATTTTCCATCTTACCAATATCGTGGTATAAAGCACCTACTTTTAAAAGTAAGGTATTTGCTCCTATTCTTTTTGAAGCGGACGAACAAAGGTGTCCTACATTACGAGAATGATCATAAGTACCTTTAGCTTTTCTGTATAATTCCTCTAGAATTGGATGATCATATTTATTAAGTTCAGTTAATTTATATATTGTTGCCATTCCAAGCATATTCTCAAGTAAAGGTATTAAGCCGTTTGCAATAATACCTGAAATTATACCGGCAGAGATTAATTGCAAGGAATCCTCTAAAATGAAACGTTGCTCAAAGGAATAGAATAATATGATGTGTGAGAATGATACAATAACTCCAAGAATTGAACCAGTTTTAATAGCGTCAGTAAACCTTCTAAAGTCGTGATACAAGAATGATAGACTTAAACCAACTATTAAGCTTAGTAGCATATAAATGAAGTCATCACCGTTAATTAAAAATCCAATGAATATGGATGCCGCGATAACAAACTTACGACCCCAAAAAACTGCAAATACAATAAGTGAAGTAATAAATGGCACTAACAGCCAAAAAGTACCCTGTAGTAACTGAGATAGGAAAGTAACACCTGCAATTAATAATAGGGTGAAGACGTATTTACGCATAGATGAAAATTGTTCACCTAAGAATCTTGCACAGTATAGATGGAATAATAGCGTAAATAGTAGAATGTTAGGATACTTTAATAGGAAATCCGACCAATTGAATTTCTTATTTATTAAGTCGAGTGCTTCTAATTTTTGAATATGCTCTTCAGTAATTTTATCGTTTTCACGAGCAATAACTTCTCCTTTTGTTATTTTTTTATAAACAGGAGTCAATTTATCAAGAGTTTCCTTTTTCTGCTTAGTAGTTTCATCGTCGTTCAATACTTCGTTAACGATTATTTTCTCGCTGATTTTAGGAACTAAATCTTCCCTTATCGCTGAATTAAATAAATAAAGGCTTGAATCATTGATTAATTCTTCTTTAATACCTTTTAAGTTTTCTTGTCTTGTTCCTAAATCATAAATTCTTTTAAGTTTATTTGCTAAATATTCTCTTGAACGAGTTAAATCGTCTTTTGAAATTTTTAATATTCTTCTAAGTTCGTTTTCAGAGAGACTGTAGGGGTTCTTTAATGATTTTATTACTCCCTTGAAATCAAACTCTTTTGACTCCTCCATTTTGGTTTTTACATCTAATAGTGAGTCATAAAAACTATTCAGTTCTTTAAGTTGTTCATCAGACACTTTTAAATCACGATCATATACATTTTTTATTTCTTTTAATGCTTCTTCTTTTAAATCTTGTGTCGCCTTTTTATCGATATAAGTTGCTGATTTTGGTGCAATTATATCATTTTGTACAATACTATCTAATTGTACTTTTGAATAAAAAAAGCTAGAGGGCTGTGAACAAGCTAGAATTAACAAAGAAAATAAAAAAAGTACAGTTAAGTGTCTAAAATTCATTAATTTTTTCAATTTGACACCACCCAAAAAAATAAATAAGAGAGGTAATTCCTCCCTTATTTATTCGTAAGTTTTTTTAGTTTTCCCATTATTTATTGAAAAAGTAAAATCATTTATCACTTTTTCTAATTCCTCGTTTGAGATCTTTTTGTTAGGGATCACAATTGTTTTACCGATTGATATTTCCTCGTTTGATAGTAATTTAAAGGTAGAAGAGGAATTAACCCCATTTTTTTGTTCGACTGTTTGAGTACCAATTATTTTTCTAAGTTTTTCATCCTTAGGAGTAAAGGTTACCGAAACGTCGTAACTATCATCACGAGAATTTGTAATTTTGAAACCAACGTATACTGAGTTTTCATCCTTATTAAGTTTAGTGATTGATGTAAATGGTTTGATATCGATTCCGTCGAATTCACTTTCCTTATGTAGGATATCACACCCCGTAAATACAAATAATAGAGTAGATATTAATATAAGAGTTTTAATTATTTTCATTTTTTATTCTCCTATTTGAGGGAAACATACCGATTCTTCTTGCAATTAATTGGAAAAATACTAAGTAGAAAACTAGTATAAATATACTAAATTCTAATACCAATTTAGTTGAAAGAAAAGCACCTATAGCAAAGAATAGGCAGAAGGAATATATAATCCAAACAGTTACTCTATGACTAAAACCCATTTGTAGTAAGCAATGGTGTAAATGGAATTTGTCAGGCTGGAAGATAGGTTGTTTCTTTAATTTTCTTCTAACCATTGCATATAGAGTGTCTGAGATTGGGATAAAGAAAATTAGAATAGGGGTAATAAAAGAAGTTACAGCAACCTGCTTCAATTCTAAAACTGATAATGTGGCCATAAAGAATCCGATAAACAGAGATCCAGAATCCCCGAGGAAAATTTTCGCAGGGTGAGAGTTAAAGAAGAGGAAGCCGAAAAGTGTACCGCTTAGCATTAAAGACAGAAACGCGACTAAAGTATTTCCGATTGATAGCGAAACTATAAAGAATGTAAGTGAAGATATAGCTGCAACACCGCTTGCTAATCCATCAAGGCCATCAATTAAATTAAAGGCGTTTGTAATCCCTACGATCCATAATACAGTGAAAGGTACTGCTAATATACCTAACTGCAAGTGTTCTTCAACGAATGGTATATTAATAAATTGAATGGAATGTACATTTATCGCGAAGTAAGTTGCTATTAGAATCTGTACAATAAACTTTTTCTTTGCAGAAAGGTTAAAGCGGTCATCCATTAGTCCTAAAGAAAATATTAATGCGCAACAAATTAACAGGTGGATAAAGATAGGATTTGTAGTCGGATCGTACATATACTCCATAAATAAATAGGTAAAACAAAAAGTTAAAAATACAGAGATTCCACCGGAACGCGGCATTATTTTCGTATGAACTTTTCGAGGGTCAGGTTTATCAATTAACGAAAATTTCAAACCTAATTTAATAGCAAGTGGAGTTGTTAAAACTGATAATACTAAAGACATTAAAAATACGGATATGTAAGGGACTATATTTATATCATTTATCATAAATGTCATATTTATTTATTCCCCGCTAAGAATTTAACTAACTTTAAAATACGAACAATTCTTTTCGGTTCGATTAGTACTCTGTATAGCCATTCTAGGCCAATTTTCTGCATCCATTTTGGAGCTCTTTTTAAGTTACCTGATACCACATCGAAAGATCCACCTACACCCTGGAAAATTGAAACGTTCAATTTCTTCATATTCTCTTTAATCCAAAGCTCCTGTCTAGGGCTACCTAAAGCAACGAATAGAAAATCAGGATTTGCTTGATTAATGGTATCTATAATTATTTGATTATCTTTTTCATATCCATCGATTGTTCCTACAATGTGAAGACCGGGATAACGTGACTCTAAGACTTCTTTCGTTTGCATAGCTACACCAGGTTTTCCGCCATATAAGAAGACTTTTTTGTTATTTAGTGAAGAGAGTTCACATAGTTGCTGGAATAAGTCACAACCTGTTACTCGTTCTTTAATATTTCCGTTTTGCTTCTTAGAGAGATATACAACTCCGTATCCATCAGGAATTTGGTATGTTGCACTATTTAAAAGCTCTTTTAGTTCTGGATCCTTTGTCCCGTGCATTATTTTCTCTGGATTAATAGCAACAATAAAGGATTGTTTTTGTTGCTCGATATCCTGTAATAACTGTTCTTTTAATTCAACGTATCCAAGTGTGGTTACGTTAAATCCCCTAATATTCTCTTTCATAAAAGCTCCTCCTAGTTACAAATAAGAATTCTTTATGTTTATTTTTCTAAAAAAATAAAAAGCCTTTAAAAACATAAAAAAGAAGCGGTGTAATCCGCTTCTTTTTAAATAGTATTTTTTTGTTTGATAATGCTGTGTGCAATCATTGCGATAAAGAATGCAAAGAAAATGACATCTAAGAATCCAGTGTGGATTGAGATTACTAACAAAACAGTTAAGAAGGAATAAGCAATTTTATAATTAGATTCACCAGTAGATTTTAAGCGATTATAAATTGTGCTTAATAAGAATGAGCAGAAAGCTACACCGATCACTAAAAGAACATAGCCGCCATCAAGGAACAACTGTCCTAATAAACTAGGAGTTGTAGTTCGACCTTCTCTTGTAACAGGGATACCGTTATTTGATAAATGGTTTACTTTCTCAGTAACAATTGTACGTGGTGATTTGTTTTCTCCAGGTAGAATTGTTTTTAGTGCAGCTAAATGAAGTTGACCTTTTAAAGTACCGTTTTCGTCTGTGGATTGAACTATTCTACTAAGAACTATTTTTCCGTTTACAAATTCTGCGGTAATTACTCGGTACCATTCTGGCATCTTATTTACTTTTTTAATGTTTGTCTTTGTTTTTGTGTCTAACTTTACTTCTTCAACGGGGTTATTGTTAAAAGCGACTGTTTTATCTTCATTCACAACTCTCATATGTCCGAAGAGGGAGAACGAAACAGAAACGATTGTTAAGAACAGTACAACCCATTTAATATTGAAACGTTTAAAGTGGTAGTGGAAGAATAGAACTAAAGTAAAAACAATCATAAACAGGTTGGTTCTATATCCGATTAATACATATAAAGATAAAACTACTAAACTTGATATAAGTAATAGGATAATTGATTTCTTTTTACTTAAATTTTTCCTCGAAATGTATTCTGTAATTAGGATTAAATATCCAAACCAGAAAAATGCAGAAAGAAAATTTAATTTTGGATTGATATTTCTTCTAATAGATTCATCTAAAAGCCCAATTTGTCCAGTTAACAACATATAGCTTAGACTTGCAAATCCAATAACCGTTACAGCAATTACACCAAGGATAAAGAATTTAGAAATCCAAGAAACAGAAATGCTTGGTAACATAACATTTTTCTTGTTAACAAAATACCAAACAATATAGTAAGTGATTACTGCTGTAAAAATTAAAGGGTATGTCGAAAACTCTAAATCAAATAATTTTGAACGATGTCCATCAAATATATTCCCAAAGAAATGATAGAAGAATAACACAAGTGGGAAAAAGATTGAGGGAGAGAAGAAGTCGATCTCTGATAATCTTTGATGGAATGTTTTAATCTTTTCAGTCAAAAAAATTCACCCTTTATATTAAAAATAGTTGATTTCGATATCTTCAATGTGATTTTTTTTGAAGAAATGTTTTGTGTCAAAAATGAAAGCATCTTCTTTCATTGAGTTACGTAATTTTTTAAAATCTAAATGTTTCATTTCCTCTTGAACGCAAAGTACAATCAGCACATCTGCGTCTTTAACTGCTTCGTATGCATCATTTTCTTTAAAAGGGTAAACAGTAGGTACGGCAGGGTCAAAAGCTTTTGTTTCTTTAGCTTTTTTGTGGAATAGCTCTGTAACAAATACAGGAGGGCTTATTCTGTCATCATTTGAGAAGTCTTTCATTGCTAATCCGAAAACTGCAATCTTAGCTTCAGAAAGTGCTTTACCTTTCTCGGTCAGTTTCTGTTCGATTGTCTCAACGATTCTTGTAGGAATTTGGTCATTATAGAATCTAGCTTCTCTAGTAATAGATAAATCATCTAGAATACCAAGTTCTTTTGCTTTCGGTACTAAATAATGAAAAGCGTTTGGTAGGCAATATCCACCGACACCAGGACCTGGTGTTAATAAATTCACTCGTTTATGAGTATTTGCCATTTGAATTAATTCGTGTGAATCAATTCCCATTTTTCTAGCCATCGTTGCATATTGTTGAACCATAGCAATATTCACATCGCGTTGAGCATTCTCTATAACTTTAGACATTTCAACGATTTCAATAGAAGAAGCGATGAATGTATCAGCCTTTGTGACAATCGTTAAAACTTCCTCTGCTTTTTGAGCGCTTTGTTTGTTTACGCCGCCGATAACTAGTGGCATTTCAATAAATTCTTTAAAGGCTTTACCTTCAGCAATTCGTTCTGAAGCATAGGCAAGATAGAAATCTTCTCCAGCTTTAAGGCCTGAACGTTCAAGAATAGGTTTAAAGTATTCATTTGTGAAGCCTGGAACAACTGTACTACGTAAAATTACAAGGTCGCCTTTTTTTAGGCGTTTTGATAGATCGTTAGCAACAGAGTCAATTGCTCTTGTATCAAGGACAGAATCTTTAACTGGGATACCTACTGTAATAATATATGTACTAACGCTTTCTGGTAGGTCTAATAGATTAGAATGTGCTGAATAGCGCTCGTTTCTAATTTCAGTCTTTAAAATTTCTTGGATAGATAAATCATCAAAACCTTCTTTATGATGTGTTAATCCTTGATTAATTTCTTTTACTAAATTTTGATTTACATCTACACCGTAAACTCTAGTATTGTTCATAGAAAAGCTTAGGGATAAAGGTAGACCAACAAATCCTAAACCAATGACAGAAATCTCTTTCAAGAAAATCACTCCTATAATTTTTTATATACATTAAGTATTTTATTTATTTGTTTTTCAAGAGTGTGGCCCTTAGATTTTTCAAAACCTTTAATAGAAAATGAGTTTTTTATACTTGGGCTATTTTGAAGTTCCAAAATTTTTGTAACAAATTCATTTGAATCGTTTAAATCGATTAGAAAACCATCTTGATTGTCTTCAATAATTTCAGGTACACCGCCAACGTTATGTGATAATACGGGAGTTCCTGAAGCAATACTTTCTAATGCTACTAAACCGAAAGCTTCTCTTTTTGTTGGGAAAACAAAGATGTCTGCTGCATTAAACCACAGTGGTACTTCGTTTTTAGGAATAGAAGGATGTAAATACACATTTTCGTATTCCTCATATTTTTGTTGAATACGTTCTTGTTCTTGACCTCCACCAACAATAATGAATCTAATTTCTTTATTGTCTTTTAATTTTTCTACAATATCCTCGAATACATCGATACCTTTATCTTTTATTAATCGCCCTAAATACAGCACATTAAATTTATCTGTTGGAAGGTGAAGCTTAGTTTGTGATTCGTATCTATCTCTAGGTTTAAACAATTCTGTATTTACGCCACAATGAATTGAATGTACTTTGTCCTTGTGTTCTGGGAATCTATTAATGAATTCTTTTTTCATATAATCACTTACTAAAATAATTTCGTCGGCGAATGGGAGTATTTTTCGAAGTAACTTATCTTTTCTTTTACCGCCCTTTAATAAATCGCTACCGTGGAATGTAAAAACTATTTTTTTCTTGAAAATAAGTTTTAGTATCGGGGCAACAAATGCAGTAGGGAAGACATAGTGGAAATGATAAATCTTATTTTTAAAATTAAATGCTGAAAGGACTGTTCTGCTCCATAAAGACAGGTACTTGAAAAGCGCTCTCTTTTTGTTACCTTCAGCTCTATCGTAAGAAACGATTCTATTAATTTTTAAACCCTTTTTTTCTAACTCTTCGGTCTGTTCTTTAACAAATGAACCATACACTGGATCCTGAAGAGAGGGATACATATTTGATATAACTACAATTTTTTTATTCATTTTTTCCTCCAAAAAAAACACTCAATAATAGAGTGTTTTAAAATTTTCATTCTAAACCTTTATTTATTTTGTGTTTGTTCAATTTGTTGTTGAATGAAACCTTTTAAGAAGGAAACGTCAATTGTATATGAATTATCTTTAAACCAAATTGTTGCCTTGTTTTCATTAGAAACGCCTTCTAATTTAAATGAAGTACTCTTTATTGTGTATTTTTTAGTCTTTTGATCATATGTAAAATCAGCATCTTTTAATTCTTCGTTAATAGTTGGCTGAATAGTATTTTCAACAAAAGTTTTTGTTGCGGCTATCGGTTTTTGTACATTATCAACAAAGTTTGGTCCAAAAATACCTAAGAAACCAAGAACTGCTACTACTACAACTATAGTGATAATCGTAGAAAAAATATCAAGTACAAATGGTAAAATAACAAAAATTACTATGCAAATAAGAATTATCACAAGCAAATGGTCCAATATAAAGCTAAGCATCTGCATCACCTCTTTTCTTTAAAGATTATATTTACTTTTTTAATAAATACAAAAAGAGAGGAGAATTTCCTCTCTTTTAGCTTATTTGAAAATTGGTTTGCCCCAAGTGTAGCCTGTTCTTGATTCATTAGATTGGTAATAATATTTGAAGTTTTCGTTTGCTTTAAATTCAAAGGTATATTTACCAGGATTCAGATATGGGATTTTAGTGTTTTTGATAGGATATGTTACTTTAGAAACATTGTAGCTTGAAGGTTTTTCGTGTTTTTTAATAGTGTCTACGTTTGGTAGGAAGAATAGTATTTCATCACAACCATATTGATGCTTCATATCTAATTGAGTATTACTGTAGCAGGTATTAGGAATGTTGTAAGAAACAGTTCCAAGTGCTATAGTTTCTCCTTTAGATCCATTTGTTTTGTTTTTATAAACTTCAAAATCAAATGTTCCACCAGTTGGCATATATCTACCTTTTTCTAGATATAAGGAACCGCCATTAGCTGTAGATGCTGGATAGATTGCTGAATCGAAATCGGGAACAGAATCTTTGTTTTCGTTTAGTGTGAATAATTGTGAGAAGTGATTAGGATTTTTAATATTTGCTTCTGGTGTGTTAACAGAGTATCTTGGGATAGGAGTAGGGAAGAAGCGGTATAACACATAGTGGTAAGCTTGCATTCCGCTTTCTACAGTAGTAGAAGGATAAGTAGGGTAGTGTCCATAACAAGCTTTAATTGGATTGAATCCACCGTTTGTATTAAAGTAGTTGGATAAGCTGTGATTCACGTTTTGACATTGAGTTGCTGCTACACCAGGACGTGGAGGGAAATATGCAGTTGTATTTTCATCACTATTATCAGTATATTTTGGGTTTCCTTCGAAATCTACTTCTGTGCCGTAATGTGGAATATCAGCAGTGATTCGGAATTGTACTAATTGATAAGTATCCTTGTATTGATTTCTAACCCATTCTAGGAAAATACTACGGTCGATATTGAAGTATTGGTTATCATTATGAGGAATGTTATAGTTAAACGTTAGTGTTTTCACTAAAGCATCATCACTAGTTGAAGTTGTGAATTTTGTATCATAGATATTCACCTTGAATTCTTTAGGATAACTTCCGCTTCTGCAATCGGAACCTGAGCAAGTATTAGAAATTGTTTTAAACATCATATTTTCTACTTTTACTTTCACGTTACCAAATTCGTTATTTGAGCTATCGTTTGAAACAATGATGTCAACAGCAGCATTAGGGTTTCTTACAGTTACATTGTAAGTATCACTGTTATCTGATGGATCTTCATCGTCATCAAATCCTCCTGTGACTTCAGCGATATAAGGTACCTTGCCTTCATAATTTTTAACGACAGGTGTTTTTACAGTATCGCTTCTAGTAGCACATTCGCCTACATCAAGTGAAGAGATGGTTCTAATATCTTTAGGGGAATTAAATCCTGTTTCAATTCGCACGTTTTCTGCCTTAACATTGCTGTAATTACATACACGGTATGTCATAACAACATTTTGGTTGGAATGTGGGTAAACCGGATCGGAACCAATGATTTTGATGGAACCGTTAATAACTCTTTTGATAATCTTGAAGTCGCGATAAGAAATATTGTTAGACCAGTTATTTTCATCTCTTGGGTTTGTTTTATCTTTATTCACTTCAACATTGTAAGTTGTATTAGTGTCCCTAGAAACTTTTTTCGCTGTTTCTGTGATTGTATCGGAATAACAATCTCTTTCTTGTAGTGTTTTGTTAATAGTTTTGCTTTTCATTGTACTACCGGCTTCACCATAATGGATTACTGGGTTTTTTACAGGTAATTGACCTAGATTACATACTTTATAGTGGACATCGTATTTTTCTTCTGCCATCACTTGATCAGGATTTATACTAGTAATCTCTACAGATAAATCTCTAGTTTCTTGTAAAAATGCTTTATAAGGTGGTAAGTAGTATGATGCGTACCACCATTTACCCTTAGGGTAGCTAGCAGAAGGGCCTTTATAGTATTGAACTGAAAAAATACCAGCTGAATATGCATTCGGGAATTGAATTACGTTTGCATAATATTGTAGATTTGTACCAGTCATATTATGACCAAGAGCTGTATTATTTTGTGTGAAATATCCTCGTTTACCTAATACACAACCATCTACGCTTCCACAAGCTTGTAAATACATTCTATCAACTGCTCTATCTAACTCTTCAGGTCTATTACGTACCTTGCCTATACTAGGGTCATAATAGTCAGGTTGTAGATTACCTGGTGCTATTGGTTTAGGTACATCGTTATCAGGATTAGTATTAATGTCATTTAAAAGTTGCTGGTTTTCCCAAGGTTGCCATACAAACGGCTTAATACCTATATAGTTATATTCAGGTTTTGTATCTGGATATAACGGGTTAGGGAGAAGGGCACCTTTTTCTGTATAACCTAAGAAATTTGGTTGACCATCTTGCCAATCTTGAGAGTCAGTTCTATCTGAAGAAACAGAGTTTGGACCACCGTAAACAATTAAACACTTGTTTAAAGCATAATCTTTCTGAATCGTAAGAGTTCTATTTTCTCTGGCAATGTATTTCTCATACGGTACATTGATTAAATTTAAATATTCACGAAATCCTGAATCTGTATCAACTTCGTTTATTCTTGATCCACTTGGATTACAATCGAAAAAATCTAAATGATTTGATGCGGCTTTAACTTCATCATAGGTTGGAGTTAAAGAGAAACTGGCAAGTATGCCTAATGTAGCAGATACAGTCAATAAAACTTTATGCTTAAACAAAACAATCACCTCCTTTTAGAATAGAAGTATACACCGCCCGCAGAAATAACAATAATTAGAATCAAAACATAATAAACAGGGTTTTCATACCAATGAATTTCTAATTTGTCGATTAATTTCTGCACGTCTACATACAATTTCTCTTTATCTGTGTGTGGTACATACTTTGTGAATTCCTTGTCTTGAATTTGCCCAGATAATTCTTTTTTTTCTACGTTAGTTAACTTAATAGCTTTTTCATTGTTTATGTAATCTAATGCGAGGCTTAAATTATCTGCGATTGTTGGACCATATTCATCGGATACGCTAATTTTAGAACCTGGAGTCGATTTAATGAATTGAATTAATAATTGTTCTTGTCCCTGTAAATTATTTAGCTTATCGTAAGAAGCAGCTAAATAGGCAGTTGCTTCTGCTAATGGGTTTGATTTATTATTTTTAACCTTATTTGAAATTGAGTCAGGAACTTTAATAAAATCGATGTAGGGTTTATTAGTATCTTTATACTTAAAATATCTAATGATATAATGTCCGTCATACTTTTCCTTTTCTAAAATTAGGGATTCATATTTAAACTTAGTTGTTAATGATTTTGTTTCTTTCTTTTCTATATTTTCTGCTGCTAGAACAGTATAACTCGACTGTAGAAGAAGAGAAGAAGCAGCTAATAAAACAAATAACTTACGCACGTTGATCACCTCTTTTAAGTGAATTCGAATTATCTATATAAAATATATGGACTAATAGAGTATTTTCAAGCAAAAAACTCTTTTTATATTAACTCTTTTAAAACAGTTGTATTTTTAATTTTGATGTTTTGGTGAGAGATTAACTTATTTTGGATTTCTTGCTGTGGCATAGAACTATAGACCGTAATTGGGATTCCTAATTTATTGAGTTGCTTTAAAAGTAGTAACTCGTCCTTTGAACCATCATATACCTCTACTGCAATTTCTATAGGATTGCTTTTTAAACATTCCTCATATATATAGTTAATAGTTTTCTTTGTAAGGACAATTCTTTGTGGATCTCGTAAAAGGCCACTTTTATAGAGTTTTTTTCTTTTCTGTTCCTTTAATTGTGTATAAAAATGTTGGCTTTTATTTTTAAGATCGAAAGTAATATACCTTAACATTAAAGGTTCAACAGTAAAATCTGATTTAAAGAAGGAACAAAAAGTATAGTGAAAAAACATACTATTAGACAACAGTAATAATTTTGGTTTCATATGTGTGCCCCTTTCTATATGGAGGTGGTTAATTGTTAGCTTATGCAATGGCTATTGTAGCTTTCGTTATTCAAATTTTTGTTTCGAGTATGTTTGCAAAATGGATAAAACCATTAAAAGAGAAGGATATCAAGATAAAAGAGCAAATGGATTCGCATTTAAGCGAATATGAAAAAGAGAGTAATATAGAACCAATTGGTATTTTCAGACTTAGAATGTTAGGCTTATTTGCTAAAATGGAAGATGAGAATAAAAAGGAAGAAATTCGTGAAAAAATGAAAGATGTAGTTAAAGAGCAAGAGGGAAAGCCGATGAGGTTACTATCATTACATTTTCTTTCTGTGTTGTCGTCTGTGCTCTTTATTTATTTCTTAATCTTTTTCTTTAATAGCGAACCTATATTTTGGTTAGGAATTATAGTGAACATACTAGTAATGTTTTTTTGGATTTCAAGAAAAAGATGGTTCTTTTCATTAATTTTCGGATTAGTGGGTTTCTATCTATATCCTAAAATGAGTGGACATCTTGTTTTTTACATTGGATTAAATATGGTTAAATTTATAATTCAATATTCAAAAGGAATAAAAAATAAGAAGAGTGAGTAATCACTCTTCTTATTTTTTTGATAAATATTCTTCCAATATCGAACAGTATTCATCTAATTGCTCGCGTTCTTCATCAACAACTTGGTTTCGTTTTCTTATTTCAAAGAACAAATCAGCGAACTCCCTGATTGATAATACTCTGCTGCTAGGGGAAGGAGGCTCTATTTCTCCTGATGCTAACACTTCGAAATCTAATTGTTTAGCTAACCGGATAAAATCCTCTACAGGACCATCTATTTCTACAATTCGTAAATTGCAATACATATGTTCTAAATAATAGTAGACATATTCTCTTTGCGCTAGTAAAACTCTCATATTAAATTACACCTCCTAAAACTATTAAAACTTTAGAAGCTAAATATTATTTTCCTTTAATTATTTGTTCTGTTGAATTTATCATAACGAAAAAAATAAAATGAATACGAAATTCTTAAATAAAGTGTTTGAAAGGGATGATGATGTGAAAAATTCGTTTCTGAGAGGAACGTATATGCTCACCGCAGCAGCATTTATCGTTAAAATATTTGGTTTTATTTATGTAATTCCATTTGTAGCGATGGTGGGTGAACAAAAATACATATTATTCGAGTACGCCTATAAGCCATATATAATTTTATTATCAGTGGCTACTTTAGGGATACCAAACGCGGTGTCGAAATTCGTATCTAAATACAGAGAAAAAGGTGATTTTCACGTCATTAAAGCCTTGTTGCATTCAGGGACAGTAATTGTAACTATAATGGGGGCTTTATCTTTTCTTGCTCTTTACTTAGGGGCTGATGTTGTCGCTTCTTGGTTGATTGATCCAAATGATAAAACAGGGAACTCCTTAGAAGATGTTTCTTATGTAATTCGAATGATAAGTTATGCTTTAATTATTGTACCTCTTCTAGCAATGACAAGAGGATTCATTCAAGGTTATCAATCAATGGGTCCTACTGCAATTTCTCAGATAATAGAACAAATTGTTCGTATCGTAATTATTTTGCTAGGAACATATTTAATTGTAAATGTTTTTAATGGGACTGCGGTTCAAGCTGTAGGTTTAGCCACATTTTCAGCATTTATTTCTGCCCTTGTAGCATTGTTGATTGTTTTCTGGTATTTAATGAAGCGGGATTACAAATTGAAAGGTGTAAAAGGAGAAGTTTCTTATCTTAGTTTGTATAAAGAATTAGTGATATATGCGATACCTTTTGTTTTTGTAGGCCTTTCAATTCCGCTATTTCAAAGTATAGATACTTTTATGATCAATAATGTATTAATGACCAAAGGGTATCATTTGGGTGAAGCAGAAACTATTAATGCGCTTGTATCATTAATACAAAAAATTGTAGTAATTCCTGTCGCATTAGCTACCGCTTTTAGTGTTTCGTTGGTTGCATACATAACTAAATCATATCAGGGAAATAGAACAGATGAGGTTAGGGAACATATAAACCAAGCCTTGAAAGTATTAATGTACTTTGTCCTACCTTCAGTTGCTGGTATGTTAATTTTAGCCCGTCCGATTTTTACAGCTGTATATGGAACGACTCACATAAATGATGGTGGACAACTTATGGCGTGGTATGCAGCGAGTGCATTCTTTTACTCAATGTTTTCAGTTACTTCTGCAATTTTACAAGGGATGGATCAACAAAAATGGGTTGTTTATAGCTTAATTGCCGGTATTGTTGTTAAAATTGTAACAAACTATCCTTTAATTCTTGTACTTAATGGAGAGGGAACGGCGATTTCTACTTATGTTGGATTTGCAATTGCAATAGCAATTCAGATGTATTTCATTCAAAAAATCGGGAAATATAAGTGGTCTGAAAATATTAATGCGGTATTAAGTATTATTAAACAAACTATTGTTATAGCATTAGCTTTACTTCCGTTAGGTTTCGCGTCATTTTATTATGATTCATATATAGCTCAAGCAAGTCTATTAATTATAGGTTTATGTATCGCGGGAATGATATATTTAAGTCTTTCGTACAGAAACGAGACTTTGTTTGAAGTCATTCCTAAAGTAAAAGTAGATAACTTATTAAAAAAAATTAAAGTAAAATAAAGAAATAAATGAAGCATCGGAAGATTATCCGATGCTTCATTTATTTCATTGTATTGTTTACAAGCGCTAAACCAAAGTTTACGTAGTCTGGTTTAATAATGTCAGTAATATAAAATTTATCTTCTTGATAATAGAAATCGATAATTGCACCATTTTCATACATTGAATGTTTTCCGTAAGGAACTTGAGTGTTTTTAAAGGAAATTAAATGTGGAGGTATTCCTAGATTACGCATCTTTAAAGGCAATTGTTCATTTAAAAATACTTTACGGCCATCCTCGTATGATTTTAGAAAGCTTGGTCTTGAAATATCATTAATTGCATCCTTAGCGGGATTGACAGCTCTGCGTTCAAATACGTTTAATCTTTTTATATCGAGATAAATAATCTTATTCGGCTCTTCAGCTCTTATTCGGAATAGAACGTTTTGTTCTGCATAATAGTAGGTATTTTCTTTTTTTCTTATTCGGGATATTAAGCGAGTTGTTGCTCCTAAAAAGATTCCTTGATGAAGTCCTATTTCAATAGACTTTTTTATTGTTTCTTCAGTTAAGTAAATTTCAAATTTTGTATTATTAAATTCGAAATCTTGGATTTGTTTCATAAAATCGCACCTACTTCTCTCTGTAATAGTAGATTCATTATATTAGGTCAAAATTAAGAAGAAAATAGATGAAGGGGAAAATAGATAAGAACATTTTTGGATTATTTACAGAGTCTTAGTTTGTACTTTTGAAGTTGAACTTGCATTTTATATAGTTCTAAGTATAACCAAGGGATAAAGAGGGGGAGATAATTATGGACTACTTTTTTGAAGATCGCTTCTACTTTCTTGAAAAATCTCAGTATTTTCATAAGAAAACAAGTTTCAAAAAAATAACCCCAGAAGGGTGTTCTGAATCAACTGTGGACGAGGAAGTAATCTATAATACTTATACCTTTTATTATCAAGAAAACTCTAATCAGGCTGTTGCGGAGATACTAATTCCTATTCGGTCCCCTTTAGAGAATGTAAAATGGAAATATACTCAGTTAAATGGAACAACAAAAAAACCGGTATATCAATCAAAAAATGGAGAAATACTTAATATGCCTGTATGGTTTCGTTTACTTATTATAGAAGTGTTGAACATTTATGAACAAACCGTGATATTATTTAGGTGTTTTGCGCCAGAAAAAAAACAAAACTGAAATAAATTTTCAGTTTTGTTTTTCTTTTAATAACATCATATATTTTTGTAATCGGAAAACGTCATTCATTATTTCATTTTTAAAAATAGAAATATATGCTTCAGTTTCTTCTTTTAATTCTTTATTTAAAATTAATTGCAAGCGGAATTGTAATAAACGGTCAATTTTTATAAGTTCTTTTACTACTTTTTCTTCATATACTACGGAAATATTCATTGTGATTCCCCTCTCAATTGTGTATAGAAATTATAAGTAATAGAATGGTCAAATGGAAAGGGGAGGGAGGGACAAAAGTATTTTTGGCATAAAAAAAAGGGTTAACCCCTTTTTTAGATCAGTCTAAAACATTTCTTTGTATAAAATAGGTATTTTAGAGAACGATTTAAATAATGCTTGTTACTTTCACCATATTCCAAAACGAACAGAAGTCTTTTTTTATCTTTTTTAGAAATCAAATTACCGGACCAATAACTAATTAAAGCTAAACGTAAAACTTCTAAATAATAATATGGATAGATTACTGAAGAAAATTTTAAATGATAAGAATCATATTTTTCTCCAGTGTAACCTATAATTTCACACTCTAAATGAATTGTATTGTTATTTATTTTTACCTTATTAAATTTAGTTTTAACGGGTTCTCCAGCTAATGAGACCTGTTCTTTCTGGGATTTTAATGATTCTTTAAAGCATTCATCTATAAATAGGGAAAGTTCATTACTAATAACGGGCATAGAATAAACACCACCAGTTTGTTTTATTAGATTAGACGATAAAAAATATATAAAATCAAGAGTAGACTAAAGATAGTTAATAAGGAAATCCAAACATATGGGATTGATAGATAATTTATGAAATCACTAAATAAACTAGTGTTCTCTAGACTAGAAACTGTTTTACCTTTTAAACTCTTCATTGTCCCTTCGTTTATGTTTGAATTTATATTTTTTTGTGAGGAAGTAAAAGAGTTTTTGATTATTTCGGCTTCAGTAGTAAGTGATTCTTTATTATCGAAATGATAAAATTCAAATTCAATTAAGGTACCATTTATATTTCTCCAAAAAACAGTTGTATTAATTTCTCCAAATTGAGATGAGGTTTGTTTTAATTTAAGTTCTATGGATCCATTAGATGGATTTATTTTATATGATTCTATTTTTCTACCTAACTCAGTAGAAACAGGATTCAACTCTCTAGTGATATTCTGCCTTTTTTCAGGAGTTGTTTTCACATAATTAATGATTTTTTGATGTATCTGATATTTTTTGTTATCAGGTTTTAAATGTCTAATATACATTTGTGAAGAACCGTCACGTTTTATAAAGATTGCGGGTGAGCTTTTACGTTCTTCTGGTGATAGATTTCTTTTCATTTCCTCCGAAAAAATAGTCCAATCATTTGAAAAAGAAATGTTGTATTTTAATTCTTTGTTGTAATAAGTGGGATTTTCTTCTGCCTTGATTGTATCTTGGATCGAGTAAATTCCTACAAATAAAAACAAAGATAAAAAGAGTTTCTTCATTTAAACCCCTCCTTTATTCAGAAGTCTTATATGTATTTGGTTATTAAAAGTAAAGGAAATGAGTAAAGAAAAAAGCTCCCTAACTTAATTAATTAGGCAGCTTAATTTCTAAACTTATTTTTTGTGGTGAAATCAATTTTAGTTTCTAACGATTTTATTTTCCATACATCTTTTCCGGTTGCTACAAAAACAAATTCTTGTATTGTGTTAAAGCTTTCATATTTGTCGTTGTTGTCTACACCGGAAATAGTAATAGATGCTGTAACTGAAATTCTATCCTTCGTAATTGTGTTAAACGAAATTTCATTAACTTTGTAGGAGTGATTATAGTTTTGAAAAGTATCTCTAAGTTCATTATATAAACTGTAGTACTGTTCGCTATCTCTATCTATTTGTTTCATAGTTCCGTCAATATTTTCTAAAAGTAAATTTTCGTAATAGGCTTCAATTTCAGTTCTAACAAGATTCTTTGCTTTTTCAGTGTCAAAAGAGCAAGCAGAGAGTAATAGACAGCAACTTGTTATAAAAACTATTAATGTTTTTTTCATTGTTAATCTCCTAGTTATAGAAATCTATGAGAAAGACTATTTTTGAACGTTAGGTTTATTAACAGGCTGTTGATTTGCTGGTTGCTGAGGTGTAGGTTGAACAGGTTGTTGACTAGCCATTTGTTGTTTTTGTTGTTCTTTTATTTTATTATCCATAGCTTTTATGAAATCTAATGTATTTTTAATATCCCTAACCTTTTTGTCTTCCGTATTCTTTTGACTCACGTATCCACCCATATCGTTTTGAACCTGTAAGAATAGTTTATTATGTGCGTCTGGTGATAGATTTCTAGCAATATTTTTAAATTGTGCAATGTCTGATTCTGCGCTTGCTGAGATTACACTAGAAATATTACTTTCTGCACTCACCATATAATCAAAGATTGTACTATTAATTTCTAAGAATTCTTTTTGTTTAGTTTTAAAAGTTTGTTGGTTAATTTTCTCTCTAATCTTAGAAACCTCAGGGAACAAAGTATTTGCAGTTGTTTTTAAAGATGCTAAAGGAGCCTTTCCAGTTTCAACGGCGCGTATAGAAGAATCCCATTTATCGACCAGTGCTTTAGAATCTATATAAATACTTTCTAGATATCTAGCATATTCGTCATATTTTTTTTGCTCTTTATATGATTTGTTGACTGTAGCGTATGCTTCTTTAACAGATTTATCATCCGGAGCAGCTGCTTTTGCAATTTTAATATATTCCATTGCTTTATCGAAATCTTTTTTATCAAAAGCTTCATTTGTTAATTCTTTTGCTTTTTCCACTAAAGCAGTATCGATTTTTTCGAACCAAGTATCTACATCATTATCATCTTTATGTTTTTGTGAATAATCGTTGAAGAATTCTCTAGCTTTGATTAAACTTTTGTAATCACCTTTTTCATATAATGTAATCCCTTTTCTATACTCGTCTTTTTCATCAGAGCATCCAACAAGGGCAGTAAGTACGATTGAACTTGAAAGTATAGTAAGTATTGATTTTTTTAACATTTTGCTCACCTCATATTGTAAAAAAATGAAAGTCTTTTGGTTATATTACTCAAGAATTATTAGTTAGGGTGCTAATGGAAGAAGATATTGATATATAAATACCTCAAACTCTCTTATCGTCTTAAATTTTACTGTGAAACTAATATTTGCATCAGGAGGATATGGGATATTAAATGTATTGCAGTATTTTTCTAGTGCATTATCTAATAAAGGCTCATATTGCTTTTTCATAGTAATAAACATATCTATTTCAGAGTCATTGTAATCACAATATATAATATTAATTTCAGTAACTTTTCTATATGCGATCCCTTGGATTTCTCCGCTCCCTAGATTTTGTTTTATAGCTCTCCAATCTCCTAGTTCTATCTGTTCATCTTTGTATGTGTGTTCTGCCGTGAACTCACATAACTCTTTAAAACTTTTAATAAAGCGTTCCGCTTCCATAATACATACCTCCTATTAAAACAAAACAGTTATAGAAAATAACAAATGCTACTGTCTAATTATAGAGATGAATGGGGTGTATATTGATTTACTAACGAAGGATATTATATTGATCCATAGATTTATTAGATAAAAAATCTGAAATTCTTTTATAAAAGGTCTTATATCAGTATATTAGAGAAAGTTCACTTTAATATTTATTGAGAGGAGAGTGAATTAACGAATATGATTAACAAAAAGTCAGCTACACTGTTAACTACACTTATAACAGGTCTAACAGTTTACTCTTTCTATCACGCACAGCGCATAAATGCAAGAAAGAGAAGCGATAAAAAAATTAAAGAAAAAAACACGAAAATAAAGGGGATTACTATATTGGGAGATTCTGTAGCAAGGGGTTACGGATCTAAAATAGGTGGGTTTGGGCATAGTCTTGCAGAAATGATTAGTAGAACATCACAAGAAAACATTTGGATTAAAAATTTTGGTATTGATGGATTAACTTCAAAACAATTGCTAGAAAAAATTAATGAAGGTAGTTTTGATGGCAATTTAAAAGAGTCGGATCTAATTATAGTAAATATAGGAGGTAATGATTTATTAGAGTTATATAAACAAGGTGGGGAAATAAAGGTTATTAAAGATTTCTTTACGGTTAGAAGCCATTTTAAAACTAATTTATCGTTAATCTTTAATAAGTTAAGTGAACTTAATCCAGATGCTCTAATAGTATTTAATACCCTATATAATCCTATTAAAGAGGATAGCGAATTTTATAGAGTTGCAGATATATTAGTTCGGATGTGGAATGGTGTATTGTCGCGTTCTAATCATATTTTTGTAGATACCTTTTCGTTATCTAAGGCTGATGATATTTGGTCGGATGAAGTACATCCTAATGATTTAGGATATGTGGAATTAGCAAATCTAATTTATAATCGACTTACTTTAAAAAGTCCTTAAAGGACTTTTTAATTTGCGATGTTAATTTTGTTTTTTAAAAATGTATCTATTAAATATTTGTTGCTGCAATATTCAACTCCATATTTATATCCTCTTTTTTTTAAAACTTTGGCTTCATCAGGATCTATGATAATTCTCTCTAGGGAAGGGAAAGAAGAAGAAATAACCTTAGCAATTTTATCACCAGCGTCATCTGGGTCTGTTAATATGTATACTTTTTCACAGGTGTTTAAAGCGAATTCAATATCAGTAATTTGTTCTTGCTTATAATTAATACCGTTTAGAACAACGAAATATGTTTTTTCTTTTAAAACCATCTTTAATTTCTTCACATCGTTTCTTCCTTCTACAATAAATCCAAGCATAATATACCTCCTAATTGAATTATATATTTTGTTTTATTTGCTATATGTTAAATACCTTCATTCAGTAGAATCAAAAAAACAAAAAATAAAAAACGTTTTATTTTTTTTACACCTCTAATGCGATGTAAACTACAATAAAAATATATAAAAATAAGAGGTGATCTTTTTGTCAACAGTCATTACAAAAAAGTCTATTAGTGAAATTATTAGTGAGAAGGATGTACTTACAAAGTCGGTTTACAGAGAAATAAAGAAACTTTTTGAGGCACATAAATATGTGTACATAAAAGATTATGTTGATATAAAAGACGCTAAAGGGAAAATTATGTTTGTGGGACCAAGATTCGCAACAGTAAAAATGGAAAATGGTTATGAAGTTGCAATAAATTATGGTGGTATATTAGACAATCAAAGTCAAAAGGGTTCTGCTGTTTCTTTAATTGAATTTATGTAAGTAATTTCAACTCTTGAAGCTGGTTTGTCCAATAAGACAAAATAGAACTTTAGTGGAGTATAAAACATATTATTAGTTATACTACATTTCTGTATGATTAATAACTTAGGAGATATAAATGGAAAAAAGATACGAATGCTATCATTGTAATGAGTGTCCAACAGAAGAAGAATGGAATGAACATAATAGAGTATATATTTTAACTTTTGGCAGTGACCCTTTACCTGAAGGTCTTGAGGGGGGTAGGTTTGATTGCCCTAGATGTGGCGAGTATATTTGTGGCGAAGATCTCGCTGAAGTTTAATAATATACAATTATTGAACAAAAAAACAGAGGGATAGATTCCCTCTGTTTTTTTATAACCCTTATTTTAAATTACAATAGTAAATTTCGCTCAATATTCATTAGAAGATGATAATAGCAAACACGATTGCTAATAAAATACGATATATTGCAAACGGAGTTAATTTAACATTTTCAAGGAGTTTTAAGAAAGTAGAAACCGCGAACATTGCTACTACAAATGCGGTAATGAAACCAATAGCAAAAATAGCTATGTCATCTGTTGTTAAATATTGATAGCTTTTTAATAAATCTAACCCAGACGCTGCGATCATCATTGGTAGTGCGATAATAAATGAAAATTCAGCTGCTGCTGTATAACTTGCACCTACTAGAAGACCGCCGGAAATAGTTGATCCTGAACGTGAGAATCCTGGATAAACTGCTAAACATTGAAATAGGCCTATATATAAAGCTTGCTTATAAGTTAATTCATCAATGTTGTTTGCAGTAATTGTTTTTTTCTTTTTTTCTGCAAAAATCATAAGAAGTGCCCCAAGTATCAATCCTACTACAACAGTTTTCGGAGAAAATAAGTATTCTTTAATAAATCCGTGTAGTAAAAGACCAATTAAACCTGCTGGAATGATTCCTAAGATAATATGAATAATATTTAATTGTTTTTCGTTCGTTTTAATAGATTTAACATTAATTAGAGAAATTAATTTCTTTCTAAATAATACGGCTATTGCTAGTATTGAACCTAACTGTATGACAACTTCAAAAGTCTTAGCTTTTTCGCCTGTAAAATTCATTAAATGTCCGGCTAGGATTAAATGCCCGCTTGAAGATACAGGTAGGAATTCTGTTATCCCTTCAATAATCCCCATAATTAACGCAATAATATACTCACTCAAATAATTCACAACCTTTATTTTTAATCCAATTTTGTTTTCATTAAATTACATAATCTCCTTGTAATAAGTTTGTTTTTTTCATTCCTCATTTAATATTCACCATTAGCTATTTTCTAAAATTGATTTAAGAGAATTTGTATACAAATATAAATAGTTCTAGAAAAGGTGTATTTTTAGTGGAAAAATGACAAATAAACTGGATAAATCAGAAATAAAGTTAGAAATTTGAATCATTTCCATATTGAAAACGAATTTATGGGAAAAGAATTGTTTAAGTCAAAAAAATAATATTTATTTGATGTTTAAAAACTCTGTATGGTGAGAATAAAATAGGAACAGAAAATAGATTAATAAGTCTTGTTGGAAACGGGAGGAAGTAAGATGACAGTTTTATATGGAGATTATGAATGTCGTAAATGTAATAAAAATCAAAAGGTGATGCACGAAATAAATGATGGAAATGAGCATTTAGTGATGCCTGGAGATAAAGCGGAGGTTACTAAGGAATTTGAATATAAATGCGAAATGTGCGGTCAAGAAGATAGTGTATTCGTTCTAATAAAAGAGGAAGCATTTGTTGGATTTATCAATGTAGATCAGAAAGACGAAGCAGAAAATTGGAACATTCCTTTAAAAGAAGAAGTTTTAAAAAAATGGGCCGGAGAAAAGTCGAACGTCTTTAATTCAAGTGTTGATTTTAAAGAACAGCCGTTTGAGATAGGTCAGGAAGTGACAATGGGAGCAGAAGAGATTACAATAAAAAAAGTCTATCGAATGGAATGGGTAGAAAAAGATATGGATAAACGTTTAGAATTCCCTCGACCTGAGACATACTGGTATGAAGTTTCAGCACCTAACGGACGAATATTGTGGATGAAAGTAGAAAGTTGGGACGAAAATAATGTTTTTGTATCAGAAAGTGGAATTGTCGTTTCAGATAAGAATGAAGTGATTGAAGATATATCAGACAATCCTGAAAAGGTTAAATTGGTTTATGAAAGTGAATGGTTTGGTGGAAGAGAAATAGAGGCTTATCAATATATAAATGGTATACGTATTCTTGTTACCAATTACAAGAAACAGATTGAGATGGATATTTTTGAAGATACCTTTGAAAGTGCAATGAATGTGATGGAAGAAAATATGGAGTTAGGTGTATTTAATGAATAATGTAAGTGACTTTACAGAAGATTTAGAGCTGGAAGTTGGTCGTCCGACACAACTGAAAATTGATTTACAACAATATCGAGAGAATATAAAAATGATACAAAGTAATGTGAAAACGAAAGTAATGGCTGTGATTAAAGCGAACGCTTATGGTCACGGAATTTCTTCAATAGCTAAAGCAGGAGAAGACTTGGTAGACTTTTTTGGAGTAGCTGTATTAGAAGAAGCTATGCAAGTTCGTGTCGCCGGCGTCGAAAAGCCAATATTAGTTTTAGGTTTTGTTAATCCTAATCAATTGCCATATGTGGTGTCGAAAGGAATACATATTCCGATTTATTCTTATGACCAGTGGTTAAGTTGGAAGCAAGTAGTAAGGAAATATAAAATTAAAGAAAACCTGTGTGTGCATTTAAAAATTAATTCTGGAATGAATCGTCTTGGGTTTAAAGATGAAACTGAATTACTAAAAGTGGTTAATGAAATAGATTTGGAAAGTGGAGTAGTGATAAAAGGTATATTTACTCATTTTGCTACGGCTGATATACCAGATCATTTATTAATTGAGAAACAGGAAAGAACATTCTTAAATTTAATCGATAAGATTGATAAACGAGGTCTTATTATACATATCGCGAATAGTGCTTATGCATTGAGTAGAAATAATGCTAATTTATTTGATATGATTCGTGTGGGCGCTTCAAGCTATGGGATATTGCCTGATCCATTGTTGAAAGATAAATTAAGTGTTTTTCCTAAACCTATATTAAAGTTAGTAACACGGATTGTTGCTGTGCAAACTTTAATGGAAGGGGATTGTGTTGGTTATGGAGCAACATACAGTGCTCAAAAGAACGAAAAAATTGGAATTATACCTATAGGATATGCTGATGGTTTGTTACGAAGATATACAAAGGAATCGTATGTCTTAATTAATGGTGAAAAACGAAAACTGGTTGGTCGTATATGTATGGATCAAGCGATGGTGTTATTAGAAGAAAAAGATAATGTTTGGGATGAAGTGGTAATCTACGGTAAACAAAAAGGGGAAGAAATCACCCTAGAAATGGCTGGAGAATGGTCGGATACAATTAATTATGAAATAGTCTGTTTGCTGTCGGAAAGAATACAGAGGGTATATAAATAGAATTTAATTTTTGTTATGGAAGCAGTAAAAAGGTTGAACCGTAAATAGGTTCAACCTTTTTATGTACCTTGTAAAAATATTAATGTAAATTATAGCTTTTTTTACTTATATCCGTCAGCAGCATTAGATACACCGGTCACAGTAAAGTCGTATTTAAGCGTATATAAATCAGTTGAGCCATTATCTAAAGTAACGCATTTTGGTTGATAGTTTTTGGCCGTTGCTGTAACTTGATATATCGCTACACCTTTATAAGAACAATCGGCAGCGTTGGAAACAACACTAGTAGAGAAGAAAGGTGAGGCAAGTGTTAAAAATGAAAAACTAAAAAGTAATTTCTTCGTTGTATTTAAAACGTCCATATTTATCACCTCCGCCTAAAGAAATATAATTATTTTTCTTACAAAGTGTAGTTTTTTTACGAATTCTTGTTATACATAAATTATTATTTGTTGTAAAAGTTTGGAGAGGAGGAGGGGCTTGTTTTATTTTGAAGAAAAATCGAACTTAAAACCTAAAGATGTAGCTATAAAAATAAATTGTACTTCAGAAAAAGTAAGTGAATGGGCGAAAGACTTGGAGAGATACGGTATTATCAAGTTTGCTAGAACTCCTTTTGGCTCCTTAATGTTTAAAGAAAGTGAAATAAAAATAATTAAAGAGTATGGAGATTTAAAAACAGTGATCGGAAATCCTAGAGATGCAATAGATATTTTTAAAGAAACCGATGTAGTACCAAAGGATAAAGAGGATATGGAATGGTCCAAAAAGTTAAATAATGCTATTTGGAGGAGACATTAATAAATTCTTTTTTATATTTTTATGGTAATTTATAAAAAAAATATTGAATAAAAAATATAATATATGATATGATATCTCTCGTAAAGAAAGGCTAAATGGGGGCGCATACTATGGGACTGAGACAACTAGTTGAAGTAGAAGAACCCAAAGGTTTTGTGATATTTTTTGGACAAAAGCATCCGGTTACGTGGGAAAGAGAAACAGAAAGATATGTATATAAGGTTAGACGTGTAAAAGAAGAAAATGAAAAATGGATTACTAGCAAAAAAGTATTTGATGAAAAAATGGATAAAGAAGAAATATATTTAATGAACGGAAAAACATATCGTTAACTTAGTTAAAGACAAACCAAACATAATTACAACCAAACATAAATCAATTATATTTTATTTACATAATAAAAAGGGCAACTAGTGAAGTTCTAGTATGCCTTTTTTATGTTAGTGTTATAAATCTTTAAAAACAGTTGTTCAAATGCATCTTTGTTTAATTCTCCTTCTGCATTAGATTTTACGAATACAGGTATCTGCCTGTCGCCGAGTGTAGTTATTCCATATGCTTGATATGATAATGGAATTGTTGCTTCTAATGGAACAACAGGAATTAAACTGTCGAAAAATAAAACAACTTGTTCGGGTTCTATCACTTTATCGTAAAAAATGATTGAGTGCTTACTTGTTGCTAGATTTGATAAAATTTCCTTATATTCACCGGTTAATTGTTTTGTACTAGTAAGTATTATTGAGGGCTTGTTTAATTTATATAAACCATCTTTACTAATATGAATATATTTAGCGAAATCTGAATTTCTAAATGGGGATTCATTTAATGTGTAAACTTGAACAGGTGCTTTTGGGATTTCTCTATTAGAAACACTTGCAGGTAAAGAAACATTTTTCGGCTCGGGTTTATTGAAGTAATGGGAATAGATAAAGTAAGAAATAAAAGATATTAAAAGTAAAATGAATAATGAGATGAATCTGTAAACTGCAATCTGGTTGCTAAAGCTTAATTTTTTGAACAAAGAAATAACACCTCCCTGATAACAAAAAAATACGAATCAAAATTTTGTATTCTGATCTATCCTCTTTTGGAAAATACCTAACTCAATCTGACAATCTAAACAAGCAACCTTCTGATACAGAAGGCTGTTAGAACTGAAATCCCAATTTCCTTCTCCGCGTCCCCAAGAGTTAATCTTCTCATATAATTTAAAATGAATGGGTTGTTTACATATTGCGCAGCCGCACTTCTTATTAGTATTATTGCTGTTATTATTGTTTTGTTTGTTTTTATTAGATTCTTTTTTAGCTGCATAACGTATGCCATTTTCTACTTTTTCCACACTCAAAAAACCTTGTAGTTCTTTTTCGAAAATTTTATTGTAAGCGAATTTCATAGCATTTTTAAAAGGCTGTTCACCAGTATTAAATCTATGAACAGATATTTTTCCCTTTGTGCCTAATTTACCTGATTGAAACATAACTTGTATATCGTTGTATCCTAAACTTATTATTTCTACATTAAAAAACTTAAATTCTCCACGATTAAAGTCGAGATACACGAGCTCTTTAGGTGAATGTATTTTTGATACCAAAGAGAACACCTCCCTGGAAACATACTAATTAGGCAAGGGAAAAAAACAAGAAAAAACTAGTGAAAGATTTAGTAAAAAAGATAAAAAAGTATATAATGCTAAAATTAAAGCGGAGGGGGGATAAAATGGAAAATCGACGTGAATTCTATAGACTTAGTTTATTTGGTGAAGAGGATATTACGATTGTTTATTCAGGCGGTAAAGCTATTGGTAAGGTGATAGACCTTAGTGCTACAGGTGTTAGTTTTGAAACTTACTATGAAATAAACTTTAAAATCGGGGTTGTTGAATTTGAAATTAATGACGTTAAATTTAGTAGGAAAATCGAATTAATCCGTAAGAAAAGTTTAGAATCAGGACGCACTTTTTATGCCACTCATTTTGTTGAGTTTACCGAAGCTGATAGGAAGCTATTGTTTCAAAAGTTATTACAATTAGATGCTAGAAAGAGATTGGGTACTAATATGGAAGATTAAAACAGATACAAAAAATGTATCTGTTTTTTTATGTTTTCATTTTTGTTTTTTTGTTTTTTTTAACAAAAAACAGAAATTTAAACTATAAATATCCATAGATAGTATTGAAAGGATGAGAAGATTGGAGATTGTAAAAAAAATTTACAAGAATAGTCTGGTCATCCAAGAGAAAAATCACTTTGGTAGACAATTTGTATTCCGCTTTGAAAATAATTACGGATTATCCGTAATAGAGCAAATTGAAGGAGCTGGTCCAAAATACAATATTGCAGTAATTAAGTTTAATGAAAAAGATAGAAGAGATAATGATTATGAAATTGATTACAAAAATAAAATAGCGACAAATGATGTCTTAACAGATAAAGAAGAAGTGATTAAGCACTTAATAGAATCTGTTAGAAGTTTGTAAATCAAAACAACAATATAGAAAAATACATAAAAATAAAACATAAAAAACATAAAAAACATAAAAAACATAAAAAACATAAACAAAAAACTTACTAAAGGAGTGTTCGAAATGGAACAATTGAGATTTGAAGAAAAAGGAACTTGGTTATCTTTAGAAGTAGATGTAGAAGATTTTCGATTAATGTGGAAGTCAAACCAAAATGATTATAAGAAGTGGCCAGAAGGTATTTCTAAAGAATATGCTAAGGCTTTACTAGACGTTTCAAAACAACTTGATGATCAAGACAAACAGTTAGAATTATTTTTCGAGGCAAAAGGTATCGTAAAAAAAGGTAGATTATTTAAAGAGCTATTTCGTGGTATCAATTGGGATTATAACGATATGGATAAAGAATATATTGCAGAAACAAGACAGCAAGCTGCTGTATACTATAACAATCTAGTTGTAGGAATGTAATGTACAAAATAATGGCTTTATAAAATAAAAGAACTCATCACTTATGATAAGTTCTTTTTTACAAGTTAAAGTTCATTTAAATAATAGTTTAATGCATTCGTTTAAATCACTTACCGGAGTTAAATTAATTTTTAATGAATGATTGCTTAACTGAGAAAGACTACCTCTAGGAATTATTGCTTTAGTAAATCCTACACGTTCCGCTTCCTTTACAAGTTGTTCGATTTTACTCACAGGACGCACCTCACCAGCTAAACCGACTTCACCAATTAAAACAATATCCTGATCAATAATTTTGTTTGCGTTAGAAGAATAAATAGTCATAGCTATACCTAAATCTGCTCCGGGTTCTTTTACAGCTATTCCACCTACAACATTTATATAAATATCTTTTGCAGATAATTCTCTAGCACCACATTTTCTTTCTAGAACTGCTGTTAGTATTTTGAGACGGTTATGGGGGAATCCTTCAGAAGTTCTACTTGGAAAGGCATTCTGGAAAACTGGAGGAGAAACAAGGGCTTGTACCTCTATTAAAAGTGGCCTACTGTCACTAATACATATTACTCCTGATCCGCTTGCATTTTTAGGCCTGTTTTCTAATAAGTATTCTGAAGGGTTTGGAACTTCTATTAAACCTTCATCTACCATTCGAAATACACCTATTTCTTGATTAGAGCCAAAACGGTTCTTAAGAACTCTAAGTAATCTAAGATCACTGTATTTTTCTCCTTCTAAAAATAATGTGGTGTCAACAAAGTGTTCTAACTTTTTAGGACCTGCAATTTCATTATCTTTTGTAACTTGCGAGATAATAAAGATGGTAATTCCATTTTCTTTAGCCAAAGTTAGTAACCTATTAATACAATGTTTTATTTGAGCAATGTCACCAGGATCACCTGATATATTTGAGTCGCCTATAGCGTTTATTGAATCTAGTATCATTAGTTTGGGTTTAATTTCTAATGCAGCTTCTTCGATTTCATCTATATCGCGTGAATATAATAATTTTAAGTTCTCTTTGGATTTTATATTAAGACGGGTCATTCGTTTTTTTATTTGATGTACAGATTCTTCACCTGATGCATATAAGACTTTATGAGAAGAGGCTACGTTATCTGATGCTTTTGAAAGAAGTGTTGATTTACCGTTTCCGGGAGACCCACCTATTAATACTAATGAACCTTCAACAATATAACCTCCTAATACTCTATCAAGCTCCGATATATTACTTGAGAATCCTTTTTCTATAACACCTTCTTCAACTTCATTTAAACTAACAGCTTTTTTGTTAGTTTTTTTTATTGTTTTAGAAGATTTGGTTTGTTTTTCAGGACCGATAAAATATGATTCTTCTTCTAGCGAATTAAATTCACCACACGAGAAACACTTGCCGCCGAATTTATATGTTTCGTTACCACAAGCTTTACAAACAAACTTTGTTTTCTTTTTCATAACAACACCCTTTTTTATTTTTTATCTAATAAATTATTATTGATAAAAATAAATAAAAAACCGTTTATTTATGTTATTATTAATTTCCTAAAATTATAAAGGGGTGGTTCAGTGGGTAACTATACAATCTCAGACATTATTTCGAATAATAAAAGCCTAAAGAATGCTGAAATAGAAGTTGAGGTTATTGAATTAAATTATAGGAGTACGAAGAATGGTTCTTTGATTATTGACGGTGTAATTTACGATAAGACTTCATCTATGTATCTGTCATATTTTGATGATGTGAAACCGGATTATACAGTGGGAGATATTATAAAATTAAAAGGAAGTGTAGCTCCTAATAAGTTCAAACAATGGGAGCTTACGTTCAAGCCTAATAAAGATGGAATAATTAAAACAGGAAAAAGATCTGAGAAAATTTATGATGATGGTTCTGAAGAACACCGCGTAGAATTACAGACATTTTCTTTTATGACAGCAAAAAGAGGGGCAGTACCTGTCAAAAAATATTTTGAAACAGCTAAAGCTCTAGGACATAAGGCGATTGCGATTACAGATTTAGGAGTTGCTCAGGGATTTCCTGAAGCATATTCAGCATCAAAGAAAACAGGTGTAAAAGCAATACTAGGAATGACTGCGTTAATGGTTCCTGAGACTGTACTTGTGTATAACGATGATAATAGGGGGTTAACCAAGGATATCGTAGTGTATGACGTTGAAACAACTGGATTCTCTGCACGTAATGATTACATTATTGAAGTGGGTGCTGTAAAAATCTCAAATGGAAAAGTAGTAAGTACTTTTCAGAAGTTCGTTAAGTCTCCTAAAAAGATTAATGGAAAAATAGAATCTTTAACTGGTATTACAAATGAAATGTTAGATACAAAGGGAGAAGAACCCGCGAATGTTTTACAAGAATTTAAGGATTTCGTAGGAGATGCAATGTTAGCAGCTCATAACGCTTGGTTTGATTTGTATATGCTAGAAGCAGCGTATGACCGCGTATCAATAACTCCTCCAAAATTAGTAGTTATTGATACGCTAAAAGTATCAAGGAAGTTAAATCATTCATTAAAATCTCACAGATTAAGTGCATTAGCAAAGAAATATGGTGTTTCATTAAAGAATGCCCATAGAGCTTGTGATGATGCAGAAGCAACTGCTAAGATATTTATTCAAATGGTTGAGCAATTAAAAGAAGAGGGGATCTATACAACTTCTCAGTTGGTGAATTATAAAAAGGAACTAGACGTATTTATTGAATTCCCTGATGAAATGACTTTATGGGTAAAAAATAAAAAAGGCTTAAAAAACCTATATAACATTATCTCTGAATCACATATAAACAATTTGTCAAAGATGGGTAGTCCCACTGGTTCTAACCGCCCAATGGTATCTTGGGAACTATTAAACAAGTATCGTGAGGGTATAATAGTTGGTTCTGGTTCGCATTTGGGAAGATTGTTCAATTTAGCCTTAGAGAAACCGGATCATTTAATTGAACAAGAAATTCAAAAGTATGATGTCATAGAGATACAGCCGGCAGAAATTTCAAGTCACTTGTGGCACGCAGAAGATCCAAAGACTGATAACAAAGAAAATATTTCAAAGGCTTGGGAAACCATTTATAAAACAGCAAGGAAGTATAATAAATTTGTAGTAGCTTCATCACATTCTCATTACATAGATGAAGAGGAATCATTATTACATAACATATTAATTTATTCTCAATTACCCCCTAAACGGGAACATAAGATAAGGAAAGGGAAAATGGACTTTCCTTTCGGCTTGGCCCATTTAAGAACTACTAAAGAAATGCTTAATGCGTTTCCATACTTATCGAAAGAAGAAGCTGAAAAGGTTGTAATTGAAAATACAAATATTTTCGCGGATCAAATAGAGGAGATATCTCCTATACCTTTAGATGAAAAAGGAAATCCTGAGTTATTCACTCCTAAGATTGATGGGATTGATGATAAGTTTAGGGAATTAGCGATGGAGAATGCATTAAAGACTTATGGAAACCCTTTGCCTGACATAGTTGAAAAAAGGTTAAAGAGAGAGTTGGATTCTATTATTTCTAACGGATATGCAGTAATCTATATGATCTCCCGTGATTTGGTTAAGAAATCGCTAGAAGATGGGTATCTTGTAGGTTCAAGGGGTTCTGTCGGTTCTTCTTTAGCTGCTACAATGACTGAGATTACAGAGGTTAATCCTTTACCACCTCATTACGTTTGTAAGAATTGTTGTTGGAGTATTTTCTTTGAGAATGAGGAACTGCAATCAGGATTTGACTTACCTTATTCATTTAAAGGTTTACTTGATAGTGAGTTATATACAAAAGAAGCAATAGACTACTTTGTTAATGTATTTATGTCTTCTTTTGATGTAGAAGATAGAGAAAAGATTATCGATTCAATGAAGCAACATAATGAAAAAGTTTGTCCAAAATGTAAAGAGAAAAAATTATTCTCAGATGGGCAGAATATACAGTTTGAAACGTTCTTAGGTTTTGATGGTGACAAAGTACCGGACATTGATTTGAATTTTTCTTCGGTGTATCAAAATAGAGCTCATCTATATACAAAAGTGCTATTCGGTGAAGAGAATGTATTTAGAGCGGGAACGATTGGTACTGTAGCCGAAAATACAGCCTTTGCTTCTGTTAGAAACTATTATAAAAACCACGAAGTTCTTATTTCAAAAGCTGAGATAAGTAGGTTATCTTCGAAAATAAATGGTTCCGGAAACACTACTGGTTCTCACCCGGGTGGTATTTTAGTTTGCCCTAGTTATATGGATATGACTGACATTGCACCCTATCAATATCCGGCCAACGATCCTGAGGTGGAATTTAGAACAAGTCACTTTGATTTTCATTCTATACACGATAATATTTTAAAACTGGACATTTTAGGTCACGATGCGCCTACACTTTTAAGATATGCAAAAGATTATACTGGAATCGATCCAAGGGATGTTCCTCCAGCTGATCCGGATGTATTGAAGTTATTCTATGCACCTGAAGAGGTCTTAGGTTTTAATCCAAAGGAAATCGGTGTAAAAACTGGTACTCTTGGATTACCCGAAATGTGGACAAGGGTTGTACAAGATGTTATTTCAGAGACAAATCCTAAGACATTCGGTGATTTACTTACCTTGTCTGGATTAACACACGGTACAGATGTGTATTATGGGAATGCACAAAAGCTGATTGCAGATGGTACGTGTACAATACGAGAAGTTATTGGTTGCCGCGATGATATAATGCGTTTCTTAAGAAGTAAGGGAATGAATCCATCTTTAGCGTTTATTATTATGGAGGCAGTGCGTAAAGGGAAGGGGTTAACTTCCGAATGGGAAGAAAATATGTTAGCTAACGATGTACCGGATTGGTATATTTGGTCTTGTAAGCTTATTAAATATATGTTTCCTCGTGCACACGCAGCTGCATATGTATTAGATGCTACTCGAATGGGTTATTACAAATTGAATTATCCAATTGAATTTTATGCATCAATAATGTCGTCGAGATATAATGATGAAAATGTCTTTGAGTTTCTTTATGATGTAGAGGGAACAAAAAAACGTATGGAAAAAATGGATGAAGAGATCAAAGAATTAGAAAAGAACGGTGAAATAAACCCAGCTAAGAAATTAAAACGTACAAGGGCTGCTATGAACGTTGTTTTGGAAGCGAAATTGAGAGGAATCAAATTTGGGAAGGTTCAAATTTATAAATCGCATTCTTTCCGATACTTAATTGATCCAGAAACGAAAGAATTAATCCCACCATTCTCTTCTATAGATGGAATAGGTAAGACTGTTGCGCAAAAGCTATACGAGGAGAGAAAGAACGGTGTGTTTAAAGGGTTGAAAGATTTGAATAAAAGAACAAAAGCAGATACATCAAATATAGAGGCGTTAAGAGCAATGGGATGTTTAAGCGAAATAGAAGAGATACAACCAACACTATTCTAACAAAAAAAGATAGCGATTAATTTGCTATCTTTTTTTGTTACCTAATTAACCTTTGTTTAGCCTCAAACTTTCCGCTTTGTAGTATGAAGGATATCGTACAGGCAGGAAAGAGTATCGTAGATATACTGAAGGAACAAAGGTTAGAAGTATTTCATTTAAGATAATATCAATAGTTTCGGAGAACGACGCTACTAATTTTTTAGAAAGCTTTTGTTTAGGGATAGATATTTCTAAATTACTCGAAACGTAAATTCTATTAGTATAAAGCATAATTGAAATTGCAGAAACGTAATAACAAATTCCTATTTTTGATGTAAATTGAAAGGTAATTTGATTAGGGTAATTTTTAGACACTTGTTTAATGGCTGAAAAAGTAATTCCATTAATGTCCTTAAAGTATTCTTTTAAACTGTCAAAGTGAAAAATAAGTTCGTTTAGCATAAAGGTTCCCCCTATATTCAAATCATTATGAAGGACATTGGGCAAAATGGACTGGATAGCAGATTACACTGTGCATAATACGTACATATATATCGGGCATTATGTTAGGTAATAGTTCGTTTTGGATAATACAAATAGATGTAGAAATCATTTTATATAACTCTTTTGTATATGGTCCTGAAGTTAGAGTTTCATCAATAATTGTTTCTCTTCCGTCAAAAGAGATGTGTATATTAAAGTACTTAATCTTTTGTCTTTGGGTTATATACTTAAAGCAAAATTTCACTCTATTGCCGGAATTGGTTAGATCTATTTGTGATCTTATAGCAATTAGGTTCAACGAAGAAACATCGTTAAAAAAATTATTTAGTTCCTTTTCTTTTCCTACTAGTGAAGCAAGCATTATTAGCCTCCTAAACATTGTTGTAGTAAAAGTGTACTGTAAAAGAAGAGTGGATCGGAAAAAAGAAATAATAAAAAGAGCCACCTAATGAAAGGAAGCTCTTTTCTTATGATGCTGCAAACAAAAAATTAAAATATATCTCGGGTCTGTGTAAAGAAAGTGTATTAAGTAATTCTTGTTTATACTTTTTTACATCGCTTGCTGAGATGTTTTTATTGCCAATGAATAAATCTATATCATTGAAGGCTTTTATATAATCACTAGCAAGAGGTTTGTGGAATGACAACGCGTTAAATGAGTATGTTGCTAAACCATCTAAGAATGAAGTGAAGACGAACAATTTTGCAGAATTCTCATAGCTAATATCTTTTAAAAAAGAAAAATATTCATTAAAGAATGCATTTGTTTGTTCGACTCTTTTGGTAATAACTTCACTTGAGCTGATACTAAGTTCTTTAACGAATTCATCGTATGTATATAAATAATCTAAGCTATTTTCTAAGATTTCAAGTTTATTTTGATGTTTGGCAATCAAATAAGCGAAGCAAGACAAACCTCTGATATGTTCATTTGATTTTCCATTATATAAGAAGGGGATATTAGAGAAAGGTACAAAAAAAGCCTCGAATTTTTTTAATGCGTCTGAAGTATTATTCATATTGGTATCCGTCCTAAACTTTGATAAATAATTGTTATAAATTTGTGCAATAGAATTATATGCATAACTTTACTGGATTGGAATACCCTAAAGAATTAATTTGAATTATTTTTAGAGATGTTACAAGCTAGTTTTTCGTATGTGCAGAAGAATTAAAAAAAGACTTGTATATAACAAGTCTTTTTAAATTTATCAAGAAGAACACCAAGACTTAACATAAATGCTAAGAGGTTTAAAAAGTTTCGCAAGGAAAGTACTCCAGGCATCCATAATTGCTAAGTATGAAGATTTGTAACCTTCTGTATTGAAGACTGGTGAGTATGCTTTTCCAAAGAAATCACATTTATTTACTATACCTAGATCAGTTAATACTTCAACTAATTGTTTTGTACCTGAGCCACTCATACAAAAAGCTCTGCCTTCGTAATTAAATAGGTCGAGTGGTGTTTCGATTAAATCTTTCTTTTTCACTTCTTCATAAAACGCTAAAATTTCTTCTTTCTTTTCCAAAATCTCTGCTTTAGTAACTCCTTTTCGTCGTTTTGCATTTTCTGACTTTGCACGTCTTTCTTTGCTCCAATACGGGCCATCTGGATATTTTGTTGTACTGAAGGTTTGTATCATTAATAGGGTGTTATCTAATCTATCTAGATTTTCCATTACAATATCTATTAATTCACTTCTAAGTACAATTAATTCCTTCGTTTTAATATTGTCAGAAGCTTCAACTGTAATAAAACTATCTTTTTGATATTTCTTTATATAGAAGAAGAAATGAATGAGTTTACCTTTCTTTGTGTATACTCGTAAATAGAAACGGTATCCATAACCAGATTTGAAATCTTGCTGTATCACTTCTAGTGAAAAGATATTCTCATATTGTTTAAACATCTCATTCCAAGTTGTAGTTAGTACTTCTTGTTTATTGTTAATTGCAGTAGTCATTATTATTCCTCCTGAGGATTCCTTACCCGATTTTTTAGAATAATAGCATAGAAAACTAATATTTATTAAAAAAGTAAAAATAGGTAAAAAGAATACGACTTCATATATATAGATAAATCCCGTTGTTAAGGTTATAAAATCATTTAAAAAAAGACTTGCTATATACAAGTCTTTGTAAATTTATAAACGGAACTAAATATAGAGACATTCCTTCTCGCGAGAATCCCCACTTAAGTAACTTTATAGGTATGGTCTAATTATTAATATCTATTTTCGATTGAATAGTATGAATCAGGATATTCAGTTCTTTTGAACATTGTTGTAAAAATCAATGACGGGTGTAAGTGCTCAATATTTTCAATAACTTCATCTAACATATCACTCAAAAGTATCTTTAATTCTTTGGTTTTGATATTAGATCCGAATTTAACAAAAACTCCTCCTGTAAAAAGTGATTTTTGTAATGTGATGGTTGTATTTACAGATTTTCCTCTTTTAGTTGTGATACTTATATTAAAGGCAAAATATAATTGTGATACTTTGGCTGTCTGTGAGAGTATCGATTGTATTGCAACGTTTTTATATTTTTCTAGTAAATGTGTCCACGCAACCTTAAGCTCCTTATTATCCTTGTTGAATATTGACATTATAAATCTCTCCTTATATTCCATTTCCGAATTTTTAAGACTATATCATAATTTTTTATTGGTTATTTAAAAAAACAGAAAACGAAATAATGGTTTCCTTCATAAGAAGAGAAAATAAAAAAAGACTTGTATTTACCAAGTCTTTTTGTGATTTATAAACAATGCCAAGTATGAATATAGATTCTTAAATTCTTAATAATAGAAGAAAGAAAAGTTTTCCAAGCATCCATAATAGCTAGATATGAAGACTTATATCCTTTACTTTTGAAATAAATTGTATGGCTAGTGCCATTAGCAAAACAATCATCGATAATATTTAATTCGGTAAGTAAGGCTATTAAATATTTCGATCCTGGACCGTTGATCATAAAACTTCTGCGTTCGTCATTAAATTCATCTATCGGTCTTTCTGGTAAATCTTCTTTTTTAATTTTTTCATAGAATGAAATGATATCCTCTTTCTTTGCAAGAACCTCCGCTTTAGTAACTCCTTTTCGACGTTCTACTTTTTTATAGCGATCCTCAATTGCGATGTAGGTGTCGGGATATTTAATTTCACTAATCATCGTTGTGAAGACTAGTGACGGGTGAATATGCTCTAGATTATCCAATACCACATCTAACATTTCACTTGCGAGAGTCTTTAATTCTTTCGTTTTAATTTCAGGTCCAAATCCTGCAATATATGTATCACCAAGACTTGGTTTAAAAAATGCTAATGTAGTATTTATATACGCGCCCTTTTTAGTTTCTATGTACAGATGTAATCTGAAATATAATTGAGATACTTTTTCTGCTTTAAAATCTATGAAATAAATTTTTACATTTTTAAATTCTTTTAATAAATGTGTCCACGTTACCTCAAGCTCGTCTTTTTTGACTGATAAAGTTTTCATTATATATTCCTCCTAAATTTCCTTTTCCAATTTTTTAAGACTATAGCACATCATTACGTAAGTTTTAAAAAAGAACAGAAAAACTACATAGTTTATAGACAAAAATAAAACTTTGAATATGAACTTAACGGTGATAAAAACAGCGGTGTAGTGGTATATTCGAAAAATTTACATTTTTGATTGAAATACCCTAATTATCGATTATAAAGTAAATAGTTCGAGAAGGAGGTGTAGTTATGATTAAAAACTTAATGAACAAATTCGTAAAAGAAGAAGATGGGGGTTTAGTAGAGTATCTCATTCTAATTGCAATCGCAGCTGTAGCAGCAGCACTTTTATTCCCAACTCTTCGTAAGAATTTAGTCGGTTGGTTTAATGATATGGTTGGTAACGTACAAAAAGGCATTAGTGGTGATAAATCTGCTACTCCTGGTGCAGCTAGTGGTACTGATATTAAAGGATGGTAATGAATACTTCCGTATCTTAGAATCTGTCCGAAAATAACATTCAACCTATCAAATTTTAAATGATAGGTTGAATGTAAATTAATTATTTGATTGAAATAATATAGAAATGAATTATAAATGAATTAAGAAAACCGAAAGGGGGCGTAACTATGATTAAAAACTTAATG
>NZ_JAYJLO010000004.1:0-671910 GCF_051948935.1 Bacillus sp. Brlt_9
TTGGTGCATTATTATCGTTCCATGTTTTTGTTCCTTCTACTTTCGTTTGGCCTACCTTCGTATTTGTGATGTCATAACCGTTTACTTCTGTTTGATATCCATCTACTGGTTGTTCTTTCACTTCATACTTGTAGACTTTTCCTTCCCCATCATACGCAGCTAAATTTGTAAATGCGTATTTCCAACTTGTTGCTTCACTTACTTCTTGCGTTGTGATGACTTGATCATTTTGTAGAAGATCTACTTGAATTTTTTCCGGACGATCTTTTGCGTTATTGTCTTTCCATGTTTTTGTTCCTTCTACCTTCGTTTGGCCTACCTTCGTATTTGTGATGTCATAACCGTTTACTTCCGATTGATATCCTTCGACTGGTTGTTCTTTCACTTCATACTTGTATGTTTTTCCTTCTTCGTCGTATGCCGCTAAGTCGGTAAACGCATATTTCCAATTCGTTGCTTCACTTACTTCTTGCGTTGCGATGACTTGATCATTTTGTAAAAGGTCTACTTTGATCGTTTTCGGACGTGCGTGTGAATTATTATCGTTCCATGTTTTCGTTCCCACAATGGATGTTGTTTTCATTTCATTCGAAATTGGCAACTTAACTCCATTTACAGCATTTTCTTTAACCTCAAAGTTTACCTTTACTTGTGGATCAAACGTAACATAGTCCGGTGCCGAAACTTCTTGTACATAATATTTACCTGGTTGTAAATTAGAAATTTCAATTATCCCTTGACCATTTGTTGTATGTTTATCCCCAATTTGTTCTCCCGACTCTTGAAACAACTTAAACGTAACATTCGGGATTACTTTTTCTTCATGACCTTTAATGTACTTAACAATTCTTAACGTTCCTTTTCGAGGTAAATCACCTTGAGCGCCGCCTTCTGATGTTATGTTTTTAACCTTAGCACTTCCAGATTCAGAAACTGGTTGTTTATATAACACTTGATAATCCACTTGATAATCATTCTTAAAAAACTCTTGTGCTTTCCCGCTATCCGTTATAGTAGCTTTATAAAAAACTCCAAAAGATTTAGCACTGCCAGCATTCTTATAAATTACGATTTTAAATGCATTACCCCCGTTAAATTGAACAAATCCATACCCTTGCTCTTGAAACTGCTGAACCGATAGTCGTTCGTTATTATTAACTGTTATTTCAAAACTATCTTTAATTAATGTTTGTCCCTCTTCTAAACTATCAGAAACAACAATATCGCTACCTAAGTATTCTTTATTTGAGTTAATCCCTAGAAACCAACGTACCCTATCAGTAGCTTCCGGAAGAATATCACCTGTTTTATAAAAAAACGGATACTCTCCAGGACTTGTACCACCACTTGGTCCTTTAATTGTAACGGATTGTTTCTCTAGATTTGTTCCTAAATTTGTTTCAATTTCTTTTGTTTGATCTACTTCTACATTAGTAGCTTGAACTGTAAAGTTAAAATGGCCTCTAATATTATGAAGTTTCTCAACCACATCATTAAATGAACATGTAACATTACTAGAATTAACTTTACACGTAGCAAAATTATTACCTTGCTCATCATTTAATGGGATCGTTGCATTAAACCCTTTTAGTTCTTTTGGAAGTGCTAATGTTAAAGTATCTCCAGACTTCATATTATTTCCCGATTTATCGCTAAAGGTTACGTTTATTCCAGTACGTTCTCCATATCTTAGTTCTGTTTTGTTAATTGTAAAATTATCTACAAAACCTGTTGTATTTAACTCTTGTGCATTTGCTATTATAGGTAATACACTCTGACCAATTGTGAACAGCAATATCATCAAAATCGAAAAAATCGACGTTACTTTTTTAAAATAATAGTAATAGGTAAACCTTTGATACTATCTCCAGCTTTTCCCCTACCCCACACCGTGCATGCAACTTTCATCGCACACGGCGTTCCATCTAATAAAAGAACTGCCTATCACGCTCTTTTTATTAGACTTAGGGCCTTCCCTCCACTCTTTATTATCAGAGTTTCATTGGTAATACACCCCTACTGCCATCCCTATTCATAACTCTTTCACAGCTTAATATATATCTGATTCCCAAGTTATTACTAAATCGTTAGGGACTTCTGACGTTCCGAAACTGTTAGGTATATAAAACTATACTTAGATTCTACCTTTACCCCGATTACCACTTAAAATTCAGTTAAAACAACCCTTTAGCTTTATCCATCACAAACCGTATGATATTTGCTTTGGAGGTAATATATTTTTACCCATTTCTAGGAATTGATTTACGAGGTGTACATTCGGTAGTTCGTCATTGATTACTCAAATTCTAATCATATATAGCTCCCTATCCGCATCACTTTCGCAGTATGTTTAACCTTTCCTCAGCATAATCTGTTAGGGCTACTCGATGCGACTTCCCCCCGCTTCACACACATTTGTTGCCAATCATGCATGAGGGAGTATTAATAGCCATCTAGTCATGGGATTTGTTTGGGTATCCCACCGTGGTCTCACAGTTCCAGTTGTAACTGACAACCGTTAGTCCAGACAATCCCTCGATTATGAAATCGATTTCTGCCTAACGTCACGCACCATACTTAATCTCTTCTCCTATTTCTTGCATCCTTATTTTAATTTAAAGTAGCAATTGTTATTTAGCTCATATTAGGGGAGTTTTTAGCCCCTAATCAAAATATTAAACTCTTATCCTAAAATTAAATGAATCGTTTCATTCGTTTTCATTGTGATTACACTATAAATACCAAATATTAATTCTGTATTTTTTTATACTGATTATTCACATATAGTAATACCTCGAGAATATCCAGATTTTCAAAATTGTTATACCATTATTCTATTATTTTGGTATTATAGTTAAGGAATTACAAAACTATTTTATTTAAAGCAATAGCTACTGCTTTTTAAATTACTCTATTGAAATTAATATATTTTTATATAAAGCGCTTTATACCCCAATAGTATATATTGCTTATTTTGAAAAAAGAAGATTCAATTCTGGCTAATTGTATACTTAATCTACAAAAAAGGAGAATTGTCGATGAAAAAGGAAGGAAAACAAACCGATTTACGTATTAGACGGACACACAAATTATTAGTAGAGGCTTTAGTTGAATTAATGATACAACCTAAACAAAAATATAGTTCTCTTACTATTAATCAAATTTGTGAATACGCAATGGTACATCGAACTACATTTTACAAACACTTTGAAGATAAAGATGCATTATTGGCATTTACATTGAAGCACTATCAAGAGGAGGCTTTTAAAATACCACTTTCCGTTCGGCTAACTAAACCTTTTCAAGTATTAGAACAAATTTTTAACCACGAAAAATTTGGTAAAGTACTTGAGTCACAAATGAACGATGAATTATTTATAAATAGGATGTATTATCATAATCGGGATATTCAGATACAAGAAAACCAAGAATTAAAACGCCTTTGTAAAAATCATACAATTCCAATTGAATTAATTATCACTTATCATTCAGGTGTACTTACAACTTTAACTGCATGGTGGTTCCAAAATAGAAATAGTGTTTCAGCAGAAGAAATGGATAAATACTTTCATCAATTAATTAGCCAAGATATTTTTCAACTAGATAAATATAAATTATTATAAATAAAAATACATATCCAATTTAACAATTTCTTATACTAATTAATTCTTTCTGTAATTAAAAAAATAAGTCAATTCGAGTATTTGATATGCTAAAAAGAATGAGAAAATTAGTTACAGATATAGAAAAGTAGTATTTCTACAAGTTAGAAATACTACTTTTCTTCTTTATATTGCTACATAAATTTATTAAATTTATTCTTAGTTTTTTAATATTAAATCAAGATTAATAACTTACATATAATAATAGATAGGGCAATTCCTTATAAATATGAACCCGAGTGATTAACATTACTTTTTATGCTTTATTTATACATAGAAAAGAATTTTGATAGTAGAAGCAATTATTACCCAATCTATAAAATAAACTCTCTATCACTCACTACCTTAAAAAATTCCGAGTAATGCGATAAAGAATAATCCGCTACATCGCAATTCCCTTGAAACATGCATGTTGAAATACCTAATTCTTTTGCAGGTATTAAATCTAATTCTCTATCACCAATAGCTAAATCAATATTGTGCTTTTCATGCAAATAATCATAAGATAAAGCATTCGGTTTTCGGGGAAAACCATCGTCAATTGTAACCATGTCTACGAAGTATTTGTCCCAGCCGTAATGATTTAATATAGATAATACCCCCGCTCTATCTTTATGAGTCATAATTACATTTTTATCGGCAAACTTTAAAACCTCTTCCACTTTTTCAAATGGTTTTATATCTTCTATCATAATGCGACTCTCTAATACATCAATTTCACTCAATTGCTTTTTAGTTATTTTATAATAATTAACTGCGTGTGAAAATGAGATCTTTAACTTTGTATAGATTTCTTCTTTACTTATTTCCTTCCCTAAAACTTGAGAAAGAATCTTTGTATAAACTGGATACGTATCAAATAACGTCCCATCAAAATCCCATAAAATATTCATTCTGCTCACCTTCTATTTTCCAATCATTGTATGACTAAATCCGCCCGATCCTTCGGCAATTCCGTTTCTAAATAATATTCCTCTGCCTTCCAATACCTATTCTCAAACTTTGAAAGGTTTTTCTGCGTTTCCTCACTCTCGCGTAGAAATCTTGTCTCTCTTGGACAATCCAAATACACCATATAATGAAAGAAATCTTTCCATTCTTTTCGCTGAAGAAAAACCCCTTCAATTACAATTACGCCTACTATAGGAATCTGTACTTTTTTTATTTCGCATGAGTCTGTCTCATCACTATAAAACGGTAAATTTAGTTTTGTTTCATTTTGTAACTTTCTAAAAAACTTCTGCCGAAGCCACTCAATATCCCATTGCAAATAATAATACTCATACCACTCTTCAAATCCTGTATCATAGCGTCTATTTCGCTCCACTATATGATCATCAATATGAAAAATATGAAACGGAATGCTTTCCTGTTTCATTTTTTCTTTTAAGTTTGTTACAAATGTTGTTTTTCCTGAACGACTTAAACCATCTATACCTAAAATAAATCGATTTTCTTTATGTTTCTTCATAACATTTATAATTTCACTCATACTCATTATTTCTTCCACTCTTCTTTTAATATCGAGTATAAATTCGTATCATGAGCCATTCCATTTTGAATCATATGTTTTCGAAGTAATCCTTCTTCTTGAAACCCTGCTTTACTTAATAATTTTTGAGAAGCTTTATTTTCTACATATACAACAGCAGCAATTCTTATCAGTTGCAGCGTATCAAACCCGTAAGTTAAAATCGCCTGTAACGCTTCCGTTGCATACCCTTTTCCCCAATATGTATCGTCTAATTCATAACCAATTTCAGCTCGCTTATGATGATTATTTATTAAATGAAATCCACACGTTCCTATTAATTGGCCCGTCCCTTTTTTCTCTATTCCCCAGCGAAATACACTGCCCTCTTCATAACGATTTTTAAACGTTTGAATTGTTGTTTTCGCTTGCTCAATATTTTCGAAAGAATCCATTCCGAAATAACGTATAACAGGTTCTTTCGAAAAATAACGGAACATCGCTTCTGCATCTAACAATGTTAGTTCTCTTAATACTAAACGTTCTGTTTCTAGTTTCGGAAACCCCATCACTTTTTCTCCTTTTATTCTAATAAACTGCAAATTTCAATATAATTCCCATCTGGATCGGCAATATATGCGATGGTTTGCCCCCACGGTTTCACAATTGGTTCAACTAAAATCTTAATACCTTGTTCTCTAAATTGTTCGATTGTTTCTTGTACATTTTCAACAACGAATCCCAATTCAAAATGGGAAGATTGTAACTCGCCTTCTGTAAGTGGTAGTCCCGTTAATTCTTTCACGTCTTGCCGCGTATTCATCGCTAATATGGTAGTACCCGTATTAAATTCAATATATGTACCATGCTCTGCTTTTATCGGTAACTGTAATACATCTTTATAGAATCTTAGACATTCCTCAAACTTTTCTACATATAAAATGATGTACTTCATTTTCAAATCCATTATTAATCCCCCTTTATATCCATCCCTAAAATTTCGACAAAAGCCTCATAAAAACCTTGTTTCCTATAGTAACGAGCACAAAAAAATGAGGCCGATTTCTCGGCCTCCCAGCTTATTGGCATAAAACAGGAGATTTGGTTTGGACATAACCAGTTCGTATCTTTATTATATTTTATTTTTTCTGAATTTTAAATACTTTAAATACCCATTTATATTGAGAAAGTTTTTTTGCTTGCATAAAATTAAAGAGTTTAAGAAATGCTACAAATGGAGGTGTATACATATGGAACCAATGCTATGTCCCAGTTGTAAAACGAACCGTACTCGCTTTAATATTCTTGAGCAACAAGTAAAACCAGTCAAAATAAATCCACAAACTGGTCAAGTAGAAGAAGAATACACAAATGAAACGATGAATGCTTTTCATATGGCCTATCAAGGACCAACATACAGAGTTCAATGCGCTGTATGCGGACTCGTTGAAAACCCGGAACAATTTATTAAACCTGCGCAAAATCAGTCTTTTTCTTAAACATTATTATTACCCCCTACCGATTTTTTGTAGGGGGTTTTTCGATTTAATATGTTAATTAAAAAATGTTTTTCTTCCTTATTATAAGTTACAGCCCACACCTCTTTAGTCACCTTTTATTTTTTTAATCTTCGATATGAATCATTTTTTCTTCATTTATTATTTTTGGGTTATCTTTGTGAGGTTGATCTTCGTAACAGTTAATTCTGTACCTTTATATAGATTTTTATTATATAAAAAAGAGTCAACAAAAATGCAATTATATAGAAACAAAAGAAGTTAGTCCCGGTATTTCTCCCTAAAACATTAACTTCTTTTTAACTCTACTTTTTATTATAATATTTCACTTTTTAATTCCTTAATTTTCCAAGAGAGTCTTATAAAGAAGTATATCCACATACAACTTGTAAGACCTGTCATAACTTTCGCCCAAATTGGCACTCTTGATTCCATTGGGCTTAAAAATAGGTTATACATTGATGGTAATATACTTGCTGATATAATAACAAGGAATAGCAATAACTCATTTAGTTTTTGTACTCTCGTCTCCTTTTCTGAGTAAATATCAGGCAATTCATTTACCTCTTCTACTTCTTTACAAAAATAATTCCAACTTGTGAAACTCGTTACGCGTTTCCAACCTGACATTTCATATATTTCGAAGTACTCTTGTTGTTGTTCTTTTGAATCTCTATAAACCAATCTAAAATCAGCTTTATATATTACATCTTTTGGCTCCGTTTTCTTAAACGTATACATTACATTATACTTTTGTAGCGCCCAGCCTTGTTGATGCATCTTTCTTAAAAAAGCTTCCTCTTTTTCTAAACTCCATCCCGCAAAAAATTTAAATACCCTTTTAGTCTCCATCTTCCATTCACTCCCCTAATATACTATTTCCATTCCTTACAGATCTCTGCAACCTGTTATACTCTAGCTCTAACACTTCTCTACCAAATCGCGTTAACTCATAGCACTTCTTTCTATCTGTAGAGGCCACTTCAACTATTAACTTCTCTTTTAGTAACTTTGTCGTATTCCCGTATAAAGTTCCAGGACCGAGCTTTACTTCCCCATTTGTCATCTCTTCTACCATTTGCATAATTCCGTATCCGTGCATTGGTTTCACTAGTGATAAGAGTATGTAATACGTTGCCTCTGTTAACGGAATATATTTTTTAGCTTTCGCATTCATTATAACCACCTCCGATACATCGCTTTATGATATATCGACTCGCGATACATCGTATATCGATATTGTATAATTACATTCCAAAATATGCAAGTATAATTTAATAATCGGATATTTATTTCTTTGAATTGAAAAATCATATCAATTTTCTGAATAATTTGTTAAAATATAGAAATATCCGTTTATATTTTGAAAGGAATGATACATATGATACATAAATTGAAAGAAAATATAGGATCCGTTTTTGTCGGTAAAGAAGATGTTATAGATTTATTACTCGTTTCATTGCTTGCTGATGGACATGTACTACTTGAAGATGTGCCTGGTACGGGGAAAACGTTACTTGCGAAAACACTTTCTAAAAGTATAGGTGGTAAGTTTTCTCGCGTTCAATTTACACCGGATGTACTTCCGAGTGATGTAACAGGTATCGAATATTTCAATCCGAAAACGAGTGAATTCGAGTTAAGACTTGGACCAGTCATGACCAATATTTTGCTTGCGGATGAAATTAACCGCGCAATGCCGAGAACACAGTCTAGTTTATTAGAATCAATGGAAGAACGACAAGTAACGCTTGAAAAGCGATCTACTCCTCTTCCGAAACCGTTCTTTGTTATTGCGACGCAAAATCCAATTGAATCACAAGGAACGTTTCCTCTACCAGATGCACAGCTTGATCGTTTTTTAATGACCATTTCAATTGGCTATCCGTCTCCAGAGGATGAACTGCAAATGATGCGACGTTTTCGGAGTGATGTACCACTAGAAAGCGTCAAACCTGTTATTTCTTTAGAAGAGATTTTAGAAGCACAGAAACGAGTAAAAGAAATTTTCGTATCAGAACCGTTAGAACATTACATTATTAAACTTGCTCATGCGACAAGAAATCATGATTACATCGCTAACGGTGTAAGTCCACGTGCCACACTTGCTTTAGTGCGCGCCGTACAGGCGTTAGCTTTTTTACGAGGAAGAGAATATTGCACACCTGAAGATATACAATTTTTAGTTCCTTCTGTTTGGAATCACCGCATTGTCTTATCAATGGAAGGCGCATTACGTACGACAAAAAATGAAATTATACAAAGGATTTTAAAAGAGATTGACGTACCAGTGGAGATTGAGCAAGCATGAATGGACAGCGCGTTGTAACTGTACCGTTATTTTTCCAACTCCATATTATTCAACTAACTGTCCCAGGCGCTATACTATTTACATTTTTCATGCCACAACGAATCATTATGTTTTTCTTTTTCTTCTACTATTTATTTGCGATTTTCATTTATAAATATGTCGCTTACATAGAGAAAAAGTTTCAAGTGATAAACGAGAAACAAACAACTCGGTTATTCCCTAATGAATCTGGACAGTTTTTCATTCATTTAAAAAATGGAGCAAATATACCACTCGTTAACGGTGTTTGTTATTTTCATTTAAATCCGTCCCTTCTCCCACAAAAAGATCAAGGGATTGAACAAATATCAAAAACGTTATTTTCTTTCCCGTTTTCACAACCTGCACATTCAGCGCAAAAGTGGGATTTAACATTAACCGCAACGAATCGTGGTGTGTTTCAAATTGAACAGTTCGAATGTGTCTTGAAAGATCCTTTTCACCTTCTAACTGTACATTTACCCATTTTTGATAAATTACGGACTGAAATTATTGTGTACCCTTCGCCTAAAGAAGTAGCAGGTTTGCAAGAACTTCAGCAACTTTTAACAGGATCTTATCGAACGAATTTTTCTTTTTACAATGATGAAACATCTATTATCGGTGTTAAACGATATGAGCGTGAATCTTTCCGTTCTATTCATTGGAAAGCATCTGCTAAAATGCAGGAATTACAGGCGAAGCAATATGAACCTGTTAAAAATTATAGTTGGACAATTTGTCTTTCATTAGCTGCTGATCGCGGATTTGGTTGGAAAGATAATATAGAAGACCTGATTTCATTTGCAACATACATTTGCCAATACGCAACGAAGCATCAAATACCATTTGAATTATTTATTAGTGTATTAGCTGAAGGTGGTCCTCTGCATTTACCATTAAACGAAGGGCAAACGCATTACGGAATATCTTTAGAGGAATTAGCGCGTATTTCAGATGATAGTACGTTACTTCCAAAACAAGGATTCCTTCACTACGTAGAGAGAAAAAGGGAACGATCTTCTACAATGATATATATTGGTTTACAAAGAAATGAACTCCCTCTTCTCTCTCAGCCTACGTTTCTCATTACTAACGAAGGGATGGTGGAAAAGCTTGAAAACTTGGCTCTATCACGTTCATGACTTTATTCTGCTGCTCCTACTTTCGTTATTAACAGAAAGGGATGAACTTGTCGCTGTTACTATATTTTTAGCAACAGGATATGTAGGAGTACTTCTTATCCATAAACTAATGAAGAAAAAAACAACAGGTTTTGTCATACTGTTAATGACTCAAATAATCGGTTGTTCACTCTTTCTCCCTTTCTCTCTATTTGGCACAATTATGTTACCGCTTTTCTTCTTTATCGTACATGTAGTCGGGCCTGGATATCCAGTTCAAAAATCGTTAGGCGGTATTATATGGTTTGGTATTTCAGCTATATTTCATGCGCCCTTTCCACCCTTGTGGAAACTGTTACTATTAGTCTTACACATTATGATTACGTTTTGGTTAACTGGGGCAAATCGTAATCAACAGTTATTACGTTTCGCTTCTCTTATTACGATTGGAATAATTAGTGCTTTCCTCATTCCTATTTTCCCATACATTCGGCTTCTTTTTTCTTATGCCGTACAAGTAGTTGCTTTAGGATTTGGATACGCCATTAATCCGTTATTTTCGGCAGCTGAATCAAAAGATACTGACGATTTTTGGTCGAATAAAGGGAATTTAAAGGATCCTCAAATTAAGGATGAGTTTGGACAGCGTGATTTTGATCCAACTCTCATAAATAGCATTACAGTAATAGTATGTACAACCATTGCTATTTACGTCGTTTGGAAAATAATAAAAAGACGAAAACAATTCAGTTTACCAAATATGCCTGCCTTCGAATCTACTATCATTACTGATAAAGAAGGAATGAGCCAAAAACGTTTGAAACGAAACAAACCGCCACATAACGAAATTCGAAAAGAAATTTTCAAACTTGAAATTAAGTTAACTCCCCCTTTAAATAGAAATCGAGGAGAAACTATTGAAGCATGGTTAGATAGAATAAATAGCGAAGAAGATATAAATATTGAGAGTCATATTGTTATAGATGCTTATAATACAGTGCGTTATTCAAATGAGGAAAATACAGTACAGTTACATGAATTTAAGGAAGAGATTCATAAACTCTATGCATATCAGAAGAGTTTGAAGAAAAGAAAGAAATAACACAATAAAAAGACTCCTATCTTCATAGGAGTCTTTTTGTACTTCTACGTTACTTTTTAAATTGAAGCGTTTTTCCCTGCTTCAATTTCTAATGACTCTTCATGCCACCAAAGTGTTTCTTCAGGATCTTCTTTAGCAATTTGGTGTGCTTCTTTTTTCGATTCTACTGTAGGATATGAACCTTTTAGCGCACGTCCTGATGTTGTAACGAATAGTACACTAAACACGACTAATCCAATAATACTTACACCTGTTAAATAAAATGCCGGTGCAAGCGGGTTACCAGTCGCATGGACTAAATATGAACATACGAGCGGTGTTGTTCCACCGAATATCGATACAGAAATATTAAATGAGATCGAGAGTGCTCGATAACGTACATCGGTGAAAAAGAGTGATGGTAATAACGAAGGTAATGTTCCTTCATATACACTTAGGAAGAATCCTAATACGAAAATACCTGCAAATATAGCTGCAATATGTCCGTTACCTATTAGTAAAAATGCTGGAATTGCAAATACAGTTAAACCGAGTAAGCCGATTTGCACGACGCGTTTATTACCAATTTTATCACTTAATTTACCAAAATAAAGTGCTAGTGGAATCATAAGTGCCATCGTAATAGAAATAATTAGTAAGCCAGTTGTTTCTTCGACTTTAAGTACTTGAGTTAGATAAGAAGGAATATACGAAAGAATCATATAGTTCGTAATATTAAAGAAGGCGACAATTACTGTGCTTAATAAGAAGTCTTTTTTGTGATATTTTATAATATCCATAAATGAAAATTGTTCATTGTCTTCAGATTCCTCTTGTGCTTTTTCCATCTCTTCAAAGATGGGAGATTCATCTAAATGACGGCGTAAATATAAACCGACCAAACCAATTGGTGCAGCTATTAAGAAAGGAATACGCCAGCCCCAGCTGAGCATTTGCTCATCTGTTAACAATAACGTCAAAATGGTAACAATTACCGATGCAGCAATGTAACCTGAGAGTGTTCCAATTTCAAGACCACTACCGAGTATACCACGCTTTTTATCTGGAGAAGATTCTGCGATATAAACCATTGCACCTGAATATTCTCCGCCTGTAGAGAAGCCTTGAATCATTCGGGCAACTAAAAGTAGTATTGGTGCCCATACACCAATTTGTTCATAGGTTGGTAGTAATGCGATGAATAATGTAGAAAGTGCCATTAAAATAATAGTAGTACTTAACACGATTTTTCGGCCGTACTTATCTCCTATTCTACCAAAGAATACACCTCCGATTGGTCGAACGAGAAAGGCTGCTGCAAATGTACCGAATGTAAGTACAAGTTGCAATCCACTATTATCAACACCTGAGAAGAATAATTGACTTAAAATTACCGCTAAATACGCGTATAATCCGAAGTCAAACCACTCCATTGCATTCCCAATACCAGTAGCAACTACTGCTTTCCTGGCTTGTTTAGGATTGACAATATTAACGTCTTGAGGTTCAAAATTTAAATCATTATTTTGTTGCATATAATAAAACAGCTCCTTATTTAATTTAACTTCTTTAAGCACACCTTCTCTTATTGAATAAAATTAATTCGAAGCACTTAAGGAAAATCAACGTCTCCTTATCTGTTATTATTATTTCACATAATTAATTATTTGTCCAATTAAATGCTATTTTTATATAAAACTACACCCCATTTAACTTTTTGTAAAATGAGTTGTAGGCTATATAATATATACCTTTACACCACAAATGAACCTTTCATTTATTTATATTTATTACGTTTCTATCATCGCTTCCTCCAACCTATAAATTAGTAAGCTTCACTAACTATTTGCATATACAGCTTTATTTACTCTTTACTTATATACTTCAAATAAAAAAAGTAAAAACTACTTCATTTATTTGAAGTAGTTTTTACTTTTTAATAACCTTTGCACTTTCTCTCAATAAACATTCAAAACTAACTCATTTCATACTCAATTTCTTGCTATTCAACGCTTATTAAAGGTGTGGCTTCCATATTAAAATAAATTTCTTTAAGTTACTCATATGATTAGCAGAATATCCTGTTATAAAAAATCTTTGAAATTTCTATTCTTCAATAAATAAGAAAACCCTTCTATATGATCTCCTGTAATTCTCAATACAGCTGGTGGATGTCCTACTGTTGCAAAGTGCTCGTTTGGACGAATACGATTTGGTTTCATAACATCTACAAAATGGACACATTCAACTTTATATCCTTCTAATATTGCCTTTACTTGCGCAACACACGCTGTGTGAAGAGTATCCCAGCCGATACCCTCTAAACATTTTCTACTAATTGCGTGGGGAACAGCAATTGTGGATCCCACACCTAAATCTTTACGATTACAAGCAATATTCAACATATATTTATATAAACTTACAATATATAGAGGAAATCTAAGATTTAAATTTAAATCATTTAAAACCATATCAACACCATCCGCAACAGCCTGCGTTAACGGATGAAGGTCTTTTGCTGGAATAGCAAAATCAGCATCAATAAAGAGAAGTATATCCCCTACGGCTTCTTGTGCACCAATTGCCCGTCCTACATCATGCCCTAATCTTTCTTGATAAACAATTACTGTTGCCCCTAATTGCTTAGCAATTACTTCTGTCTGATCTGTTGACCCATTAATGACAACAATTATTTCTTTCGGTTCAATTTTTCTTGCCTCAAGAATAACTTCTTTAATCGTTGATTCTTCATTTTGTGCTGGTATAATAATTGATAACTGTTTTCCATTATAAATTGATGAATTCATACCCCATCCTTTATGGTAACGTGAATAATTCTTTTGTTTTTTTAGTCGCTCTATAATTTCTCTTTTTCTTCCTCCATCTGTATAGTTACCTCTATCATCTTTTCGCTGCAACCAACTCTCCAAAGCTTTTACATTCTCTTTCATCTCACATACTTCTAATTTAGTTAATTCATCTCTATAGAAAGAAATTTTGTTTACGGGTATATCATTCAACAAAGTATTAGTGATGGCTGACGAGGATTGTAGTCGCCACCCTTTCTCAATAAGAGTTATTTGAGAAAGAATGGGATTTTGCAAGGTGTCATATCCAATGTCTTCAATTGCTTTTTTAGTAATAGCATATGGCATAGATAACATCGAATCATATTTTAAATCTATACGCCCCAATACATCGTTTACTATTTTTCTATACACCATAGCAATACTTGGCCATTCTACTCTCATCTTTTCAAAACATACGGAGTCTATGTTATTCAAAATTACATCCTGTTCCTTTTTTAGTAGCGGTTCTATAAATCGTTCTAATTCTATCGAAAAAATAACATCTTCTCCATCTAAAAATAAAACTACATCTCCATTGGCGGTTTTTGCCCCATGAACTGGTGCTTTCCATTTATTTTTCTCCTCAATTACAACAACGTTACTTTCAATAAAAGTAGGTATAGATTGTATCGCACTCATTCTATCATTAGCTACTATAATAATTTCTAGTGGTTTTATATGCTGCACTTTATTTAAAATTTGATTCAATTTCGATTTATCTTTTCCTAAAACGATAACGACTGACAAACCAACTTCTTTTTGTTCTTTTCTCACAGTCTGATTAGGCTTTACTTTTTTTATATATTCAATTGTTTCACTCTTTCCTACAGCTGCATGCCCTGCTTTTTTATCGAAATATAGGTCTATTACAATTTGATTTACTTCAATATCCTCATCCAATTGTTCTAATTCAGAAATAAATGGTAGTAAATGATTTTGCACATCAAATTCACACGCGAAATTTTGCAAAAAATAAATGTTCGGTACGTATTTAATGTGATTAAAAAATTTTACTACATTAATTCTTTCTTCAAATTTTTCTTCAACTTCTTCTCTTGATAAACCTGGATAAGATAAATCGAAAACTAGATTTATTGGTACAGGTATCCATTTTAATAAATTTGTTTGAGGATTATTAATTAAAACTGTGGAGCCCTTAACGAATCCAGCTAAAATTAAAGACATAAACCCTCCCCCGGAACTACCATAAAACAACACATTTTTTGAATCAACTTTTAACTTTGTAAATACTATTTCTAAAATATTAGCTATATCCTGTAAATAAAATCTATCTAACTCCCCTTGTCCCCAACCTAAAGATAATTTTCCGAGATATAAAGTAGGATCATTAAAATATATAACAGTATCTTCAAATTCTTCCATCCACGAATGTCGATGAAAAATTGGTGGACCAATTGGCTGTTCTTGAAATCCACCTGCTCCAGATCCAAAAACAATAGTGTTAGAAGCGCCGGGCTTAATACGAATTAAAAATTCATACGTTACTTTATCCCAATCAACCTTGAGTATAAATGGTTCCGTAGTTTGAAAATCTATTTGCCATAATTCTTCATATGAAATGTTAATTTTTTTGTACTGATCTAACAGTTTAATCACCCTTTCCATCCATTTCGAGATGTTCTATTAAGTAAGAGAGAGCTTCAACGTGATCACCAATTATTCTTAATACTGCTGGAGGATGTCCATTATGACTTACATTCTCCATTAATCGAATTCTGTTTGGTTTTACAACATCAACATAATGTACACATTCTACTCTATACCCTTGTAATATAGCTTTTACTTGCGCAAGACTAGGGCATAGTAAACTTTCCCACCCTATTGCATCTACACATGATCTACTCATAGCATGTGGAATTGCTACTAATGAGCCATTACTTAATTCTGGACGATTATATGCTAAATTAAGCATATACTTTACGACGTCTACAACATAAAACGGAGGATGTAACATCGGATTCAAATCATTTAATGCTATGTCTACGCCATCGGCAACTGCTTTTGTAAAGTGATGCAAATTACTTCCTGAAACACTAAAATCACCATCAATAAATAAGAGAATATCTCCTTTGGCTTCAAGCGCTCCAATAGCACGTCCAACATTATGACCAAGCCGTTCGTTATATTTAATAATAGTAGCACCAAGTCTTTTAGCGATATTGGCCGTACTATCTGTCGAACCATTTACAACGACAATTATTTCTAGCGGTTCTATTTTTCTTGCCTCAAGTATTACTTGTTCTATAGTTTCTTCTTCATTTTGCACTGGTATAATGACAGAAAGTTGCATCCCGTCATAAATTGATGAATGCATACCCCATCCTCGATGATAAGAAGGATATCGCTTGCATTCACCTAACTTTTGAATAATATCTCTTCTTTTTCCTGCATCAGTAAACCCTACTCTTTTTCCCTTTTTCTCTATCCATTTAGAAATACCGATTAAATATTTCCCCACTTTCTCCTTCTCATTTTCTGACAATTCTTTTTTAACTAAATAACCTTCCTCTTCTAACGTTTCATCTCTAGATAACGTTTTTATTGCATATTGATCGTTAATCCGCCAGCCTTGATTCAATATATTCATATGGGCTAGAACGATATTTTTCATATAATCAAAACCGATATTTACCACTACTTCCTTCGTAAGTGCATATGGTAATGAAAGTATTGAATTGCTTTTTAAACCTGGTCGACATAAAATTTCATTTAACATTTTTCTCCATACAATATCCATATTTGGACATTTACCAACCTCTATAAATTTATCTATTTTGTTTAATACTACATCAGCCTGATTTGTAACAACTGGTTCAATAAATTTCTTCATCTCATTTGTAGATAACGAAAAATTACGATCTACAAACAACAATACTTCTCCTTTTGCTTCCTTTACAGAAGCTTCATACCCATCATTATGGGTACTATATTTATCCATCAAAACAATATGACATTTATGTTTCTTTGCTATTTCATACAAATTACTTCTATCATTAGGAAGCAAAATTATAATTTCAAGAGGATTTAGCTTCCATATAGATTGAATTGACTCTTCTAATATGTTCGCTCTTTCACTATACAAAATAATAACCGTTAAAGATTTCATTACACGCCCCCTTTACACATCATGTGACATAAAGTGAAACTTTAATCAGTGGGGGTTTTCTTCGTCCCCCACTGATTATTAGTTGAACCAATCGGACTTTAATGGGCAGCCCGCCCATTAAAGCGGGATAAAATATTAAGTATTACCATTCCTTATGAGTTTTCTACTTTATTAACATATTCAAAAGTGAATTATACTGTGTAAAAACAACCGTCTATTTTTGAAAATATAAATTCTACACTTTCACCAAATTCTAATATAAAAAGTGCACCCCAATTGTAAAAATATTACTAACAATTAGGGTGCACTTTATATAAAATATAGCTTTTAATTTTTAAGCACTTACTACAGCAGCAACTTTATTCATACAAAAAATAAACTGATTAATAAATGCATCAATTTCTTCTTTTGTAATTATATATGGAGGAAGTAAGCGAATGATGTTCCCTTTTGTGACATCAACTAATATCCCATTCTCCATTAGCTCTACCTGTAATTTCTTCACATTTTCATTTGTATCATTCAAACTAATTCCAAACATCATGCCAGCATGACGTACTTCCTGAATATAATAAGAATTTTCTTTCTGAATTTCTTGCAATTTATCATTTAAATATAGTGACGTTTCATACGCTTCTTGCATTAAACCATCGTCAATTAATGTGTTTAATACCGTTAATCCTAAAGCCGTTCCCATTGATGAATGAGCAAATGTTGTGCCGTGATCTCCTGGTGCAAATACATCACATAACTTTTCACCAACAATAATTCCACCTAATGGTATCCCGCCACCTGCTCCTTTACCAATTTGAATAACATCCGGTGTAATATTGAAATTTTGATAAGCAAATAGTTTACCAGTTCTCCCCATACCACTTTGAACTTCATCAACTATTAGAAGTACATTGTATGTATCGCAAAGATGTTGAACGCTTTGCAAATATTCACTTGATAAAGGGTATATCCCCCCGCTACCTAATACAGGCTCTAGCATAATCGCAATCGGATTTTCATGAATAATTGTTTCTTCTAATTGCTCAATATTCTCACGCTCTACTTCATATATCGGAATCGATGTTTTAGGAAAATTTTGATATACACTTTCTTGTCTCGTAAAATGAAGTGCTCCTAATGTTCGACCGTGGAAACTATTTTTCAGCACCACAATCCCTTCACGTTCTTCATGTGTAATAGCTCTATATTTATCAATTAATTTTAATGTCGTTTCTGTCGCTTCCGTACCAGAGTTTGTAAAAAAGACTTTTCCGTTTTTTAATGAGCAATCCACTAATTTCTTTGCATATTCAATCGCAACTGGATTTAAAAAATGAAATGGGAGATGTAACGATTTTGTAACTTGCTCCATTGTCGTTTGCACGATTTTCGGGTGATTGTATCCTAATACGTTCACTCCCACACCAGAAAATAAATCTACATACTCTTTACCATCCACATCATAAAGGTTGCATCCTTCTCCTCTTTCTATTGCAACCTGCATACGACAATACGTAGGCATCATATATTCTTTATCTAATTGAAACCAATCTGACATTTTAAATTCCTCCTAGTTACTTTCCCTGTTTATTTATGTTTATTCTCTATAAAGTCATGTATAATTTCATTTTTAAGATTGTAATTTTAATAGTAATTTTCTTCTCGATATCCATTTTTCCATAATTTCTTCTATTTCAACAGGTCCACTACATGTGCGTTTTTTTCATCTAGCGGTCTGTTACTATTTTGCATGGCATACATAATCAAGGCTATGAAATCATATTTAGTAACAATGGACAAAAAAGATTTGGAGGCAATATCGATGAATGAAAACTATAATAAACAGGGGCAATCTTTACTGGGGAAAGGCTGTAATGCAAATGAAGAACGTAATGAACAAGCTACACTTCACTCTCAAACAGTTGGTTCGCGTGGACCTGTTCTAGAGCAAGATAGTGTACTTAACGAGACGTTACAAGAATTTATTCACGAAAAAATTTTAGAAAGACCTGTTCATGTAAAAGGATTTGGTGCGTTCGGTTATTTTCAAACGATCTATCCAATGTCTGAACATACGAAACTAAGTTTTCTACAACATTCTAATGAGAAAGTTCCTGTTATGGTGCGATTTTCATTAGCTGTTAGTACGAAAGGAACACCTGATACTTCTAGAAATGTACGCGGTTTTTCTACAAAGTTTTATACAAAGGAAGGTATTTTCGATCTTTTATGTAATCACATCCCTGTCTTTTCCGTTCGTGATCCAATACGCTTCCCGGAAACGATTCACGCGTTGTCACCTTCACCTAAAAATAACTTACTAGACCCTAATAGATTTTGGAGTTTCGTCGCTAAAGCACCTGAATCCATTCATTTCGTTGTCCATTTATATTCTGATGCTGGTACGGCCAAAAGTCTGCGCCACATCCCAGGACATAGTGTTAATACATATGTTTGGAGAAATGCAGAAGGTAACCGCAAATATGTAAAGTATCATTGGTACCCATTTGAAGGTGTACAATTCATTACTAGTGAGGCAGCAAATAAACTGGCTGCCGAAAACCCTGATTATAGCGGGAAAGATTTATATGATGCAATTGCAAATGGTAAACCAGTGGAATACGGATTATATGTCCAGCTCATGGATCCGAAAGATGAAGAACATCTTTCTTATGACCCTTTAGATGATACAAAAGTATGGGATGAAAAGTCATATCCTCTTATACCAGTAGGCAAAATGGTATTAAATAAAAACCCTGAAAATTATATGGAAGAAGTAGAAAAAGTCGCCTTCTCCCCTTCTAATTTACTTGACGGTGCTGAATTATCAGATGATAAAATGTTGCAAGGACGTGCGAACATTTATAGTGATTCTCAAAGAAGAAGAATTGGTCCCGAATTTCGGAAATTAACGATTAACAAGCAAAAAGATTGGACGCCTGCTAATCAAATAACGAGCGGTGACGGAAGATACGTTGAAGGTAAACTTGAAAGAACTTCTATAACGAAACAAGATGACTTTACGCAGGCTGGTGAATTTTATGCAAAGTTAAAACCGATAGAAAAAGAACATCTTGCTGAAAACTTAGCTAGCGATTTGAAAGTTATATCCAATGATATTAGAAAGATCGTTTTAGGATATTTTCATAACGTGTCAGCTGATTTGGTGAATAAAATTGAGAGTGCCATGCAAAAGCTTTAAGAATAAATAAAAACGTCATTTTAAACTTTAAAAATGACGTTTTTTACGGCGGAATTACCAGGGATTTCCATCTCTTCATTTACAATGAGTAACAATTTTTTCTCCTTCAAAATCCCCTTTTTTTCATTCTAAATTATGGTACTCATTTCTCTTTTTTAAATAATCTTTTTCACATTGTAACGGCTTAAATTTCACTTTTTTCCCTTTCTTCTTTTTCGTTTTTATAACGAGCCATTCCCCTTTTTCAACGTCTAGTTTTAAGCGTTTCATTACATTGATATTATCTTTTTCTTTATAAAGTAAAAATGCTTCTTGCGCCCTCACAAATAAGCTGGGCTGCTCGCTAAATCCACCACTATCATAAATTTTAGTTAGCGAATTATAATAAGAATCATTTTCCTTTCCACCATACATCAAATGGGCTGCCTCCAGATCTCTTTTACTTACTTCCCAAAAACTATGTTCATCAATATTTAAATTAAATGTGGATTTAATGTCCTGTATTATATTCTTCACATACTTTTCATCTCGAACTTTCCTTTCTTCAAGACAATCCGAAGATAACCTGGGTGCATCTGATTGGGAGTGTACAACGTGTTGTATTGATACACACAGAATAAATACGCTTAAAATGTATAATATTTTTTTCATATTTACATATCACCTCAAATGATTTAGATACTATATCATTTGAGCCTTACAATCTTCTTATGCTAGAAATGAGAAAGATCCTACAAAATACATCTTTTATAGGATCTTTCCGTCTAATATTTTTTTATTACATTCACCGGCATAGCAACTACCTTTCCACTTTTCACATCATATAGCCCTATAGGCGTTACCCGTATAAAAGGCAAGTGCGTCGCAGAAAAGAATAAAATTGTAAATGCTGGATCATCATACGCGTAGCCACGCTCTTGTAGTAATTTCACCATCTGTTTCTCTTCTTGTATTAATTCACTCATTTTTAAATTAGACATAATCCCGAGCAATGGCAATGCTATTTCGTGTAATACTTCATTCTTTTCAGCTATTACCATTCCCCCGCCAAGCTCTTTTATCCTATGAAAAGCTGTAAGCATATCTCCTTTACTCTTTCCAATAAGAATGATGTCACCCGTACCAGAATAAGAGCTAGCAATCCCACCTAGTTCTTTCGCAAAACCTTTAACGACTGTATTCACTCGCCACGTACCGTCACGAGCAATCATTAAAAGAAAACACTCATCATGTTCTAGAGAAAGTTCATCACTGTTTAAATCAATATCAGTCGTGTATGGTTTTGTTATAACGTTATTTAATAATTGTATTCCTATTTTATTAGTAAAAACCATATCCTCTTTTTCTATAGACCAGTCTAATAATAATGGAGTTACTTTGAATTTACTCCAGTCTATAAGTAAGGATTCATTTTTATTTATTCCGTCACGCTTCACCCATTTCCCCTTTGCAATTACGCTCGTTGGCACTGGGTTTTCTTTACTTTCCAAAATATTAATATTAGCTATTCTGCCTGTCGCAATTGAACCATGTACATGTTCCATATTGTAATAACGAGCGATATTATAGCTTGCCATATGATAAGCATCTATTACTGGCACTCCTTGTTTTATCGCGGTAGATATCATTACGTTTGTCATTCCATTTTCATAAAACGAAGGATGTGAGCCGTCTGTAGTAAGAATGAATCTATCAAACTGTTTTACTCCTATTTCCAACAATTCTTTCAGTAACACTTCTAAATCTGGGCGGATTGAAGAATTCCTTAAGGAAACCGTGTAACCTTGCATAAGACGAGCGAAAGCTTCTTGCCCTGTCATTGCTTCATGATCACAATCTGTACCTAGCAGTTTTAATTTCGCTAAAGTCGTTTCAGATGCACCTGGAAAATGTCCTTCCACTTTTTTATGTAATCGTTTCGTTTCCTGCACCCAATGTAACATTTCATCATCGCCATGTAATAACTTTGGCCACGCTGTTAGCTCGCCGCCTTGAAGAACTGCTTTATGCTTAAGCCACTCTATTATTTCTTCACGATTAAATAAAGATTCCCCGTTTTGCAATTCAGTTTGTCCATCAAAACGGCACCACCAATACATACTAGCTGGAATCTTTTCAAATTCATCTAATAAACGAAATGCTTCTTCACGTTGTAATGTGAAAAATAAAGTTAAATTATCGTTAATAAAAGTCGTCGTCCCAAATTGCATCGCATAATTCGCTAAAGTTTCTGGATTGTATAATTGATAAGGATGTGCATGCGGTTCTATGTAACCAGGAACTACATACTTTCCATCACAATCAATGACTTCACATTCTTGTAGTTGCGCCGGTAGTTTTTCTCCTACATAAATAATACGATCATCATAGATCCAAATATTTGCTTGTACCCACTCGCGCATATAGGTATTTAAATATGTTGCATTCCTTAATACAATGTGCGGACTTCTCGTTCCGTCTATTACTTCAACATGTTCTCGTAATTGCTCGTTACTCCATCTGAAATACTTTTGTTCCACTGTATTCAACTCCAATGCTATATTATTTAAGATGAAAAACAATTAATAAACTAAACTATTTTTCATTCAAGACCACTCGATATGTACCCCTATTATATTTAACAATCATAAAAATTACAATTTTCAGAATCCATATCATTTTATTATTCACTTCTTCCCCATTTGAACATAAACACTTCTGTGAAGTTGTTTTACTGGAACCTTTGAAAGGATATTGAATATTTCGTAAGGGCAAAAACGTGTCACCTTAATACGATGGCACGTTTTGCATTTTACATTATGATTAGTTCATACTATTTCGGAGCTGATTGATAAATGCATGAGCTGCATTTGAAAATACTTGATTCTTTTTCCAAATAATATTTAAGTTTGCTTCTAATTTAGGTTGTAATGGTTTAAAGCAAAGTTTGCTGTTTCCTGACGTGTTGATTATTTTATCTATACATAATGCATATCCAATACCTTTTTCAACCATAAGTGTTGCGTTATAAAGCAAATTATAGGTTGCGATGATATTTACATTATCTATATTTTGTCCAAACCATCCTGTTAATTCATTACTAACAGTAGCTTGTCGTGAAATGAATAGTGGTTTATCTATTAAATCCACTGGGCTAATAACTTGTTTATCAGCTAAAGGACTATCTTTACACATTAATACCCCCAAGTATCTTTTGCTGGCAATTGTAAATATTCATATTTTTGCTTATCTGTTGGCTCTATAACGACACCAAAATCTAATAATCCACTATCTAATTTATTCTTAATGTCATCAGCATTTCCACTGTACAAATGAAATCGAATACTTGGATAGTCTTTTATTAATACTTTTAATGTTTTTGCAATAAGATGCATCGCTTCCGTTTCACCAGCACCAATATAAACTTCCCCGCTTATCATTTCTTTTGAATCTTTTAAGTTCGCTTTCGTTTTGTCTGCTAAATCAACAATTTCCTTCGCCTTCTTAAATAAGTATTTCCCCTCTTCTGTCAATGAGATTTTTCTATTTCCTCTTATAAATAAATCTGTTCCTAATTCCATTTCTAAATCTTTCAGTTGCCTTGATAATGTAGGCTGCGACAAATGTAATTGTTTTGCAGCTGCTGAAATACTCTCTTCATTTGCTACAGCAATAAAATAACGTAACACTCGAATTTCCACAAAAGTCTCCTTTTTCATATAGCTAATAAGCATATGAATGTATTTAATATAGGTATTTGATATCGGAATCGTATCATTTTATGATTGCATTGAAAAGATTAATTCATTAGAGGAGGAGTAATATAATGGATATGAAAGATTTTATAAGTTTTTGTAAGGCAGGCAATCCGATTTCCGGCGAGGATAAAGACTTACATGATCTACTAGTTCAATGTAGTTATGAAGCTCAGAAGATAACAATGAAATTAAATACATCCCATCATCCTAAGGAAGAAATTGTAGCGCTTTTTAGTGAATTGACAGGTAACAACATTGATTCATCTTTTATGTGCTTTCCGCCGTTTCATACAGACTTCGGTAAAAATATTACGATTGGAAAAAACGTATTTTTTAATACCGGATGTTCCTTTCAAGATAGAGGTGGAATTCATATAGGAGATAATTGTATGATCGGTATGAATGTGACAATTGCCACACTTAATCACGGACTAACTTTAGAAACTAGAAACACAACATACGCCTCCCCTGTTACAATTGGTGAAAATGTATGGATCGGTTCTAGTGCAACCATACTACCTGGTGTGACTATAGGAAACAATTCAGTTGTTGCTGCAGGTGCAGTTGTTACGAAAGATGTGCCTGAAAATACTGTCGTTGCCGGAGTACCTGCAAAAGTTGTGAAAGTCATTCAGAACGATTGAAATTAAATTCTTATTTATATCAAAAAAGAACGTGTTTATTAATAAACACGTTCTTTCAAATATTTTATAACTTATATTCACTTTACCAATCTGCACTTGCATTCTTACCATTTAAATGAATAGCGGCCATAATACTGGTTCTTACGTAAGCAGTATATTTAGAAGTATGAGTATACTATATCCTCCGGTAAAATTAAGATTTTTACGATTAACAAATATGAGACGAACTAATGATATTATGGTCGTTTAAAATCATACGAACACTAGCAATTAATACCGAAATATTCCGCCTCGTTAATAGCTTCCTATATGATCCAACTATAGTTAATTCCCATTCACTTTCTTTTCATCTATTTATTAAATTCAACTTGCATCATTTTATTAAACTGTGTAAGAATATCAACCGGACCTAAAGAATTAGCATTGACAGCAAATGTATGCTTGCCTCCAATTACTCCACCAGCAAAAGTCATAAACCCAGGAATTGATCCTCCGTGCCCCCATACTGAGACACCATTTGGAAGTTTAGTCTCATAGATTCCAAGACCATATCCATCCCCAACCCCCTTTCCTTCTACAGGAACTGTAGTAAGCATTTCTTTTAGCTCGCGTTCCTTCAGTAACTTACCACCGAGTAAAGATGAAAAGAACTTGTTTAAATCATCCGCATTAGAAATCATATCTCCAGCTGCATTAGCTAAACTCGGATTATAATACGTAATGTCTTTCAACTCGCCTGTTTCTTCCATTTTCACATATCCACGAGCATGATTCTTTCCTGGGATGACGGGTGAATTTCCTGGTAAAAACGTATTTGGCAAGTCCAGAGGTTCAATAATTCGCTTTTCAATTTCTTCCGCATAACTATTACCAGTTATTTTTTCAATTAGCATTCCCAATATTACATATCCTGTGTTTGAATACAACCAGTCTTTGCCCGGCGAGAAATCTGGAGGCAGAGAAAGGCCTATTTTCACTATTTCTTCTGCTGTATACGTTTTTTTCGAATTCATTACGTCCGCGTCTTTTGAATTTAAATATTCAGCGATACCACTCGTATGATTCAAAAGTTGTCGTATCGTAATTTGATTTCCATCATACCCATTTCCTTGCACGAGACCCGGCAGCCACTTTTCAATTGGATCGTCAAGTTGTACGCGATTTTCTCCTACTAATTGCAGAACAGTCGTGGCAGTAAAAGTTTTCGTCACACTACCAATCCGAAAGCGAAAATCCGATTTCACCGGTTTCTTTGTAATTAAATCCGCCACGCCAGCAGTATAACTATTAACTTTCCCTTTATTAGACGTCTTAGCTAATACCCCTGGTGCCCCAATTTGTATTGTTTCCTGCATTACTTGTTTCCATCCATTCCGATTCTTTTGATTAGGTTCTTGTGACGAATTAGAAATATTTTGAGTAGACTCTGCTTTCACAGTAAAACCAGGTGTAAATAGAGTAGTACCCGCTAATAAAACTGTCAAACTCGCTAACTTCATTGAATTACATTTTTTCATAAGGTTTTCTCTCCCCTATTCATATCGTATTGATTCAAGCTATACTTTTATCCTATATGATAAAACTCTCTTTTTTCTTATCCATTCCTTACGAAATACTTACTTTCAAAATTAGACAACCAGATGGGAAAAAATCATGTATGAAAATAAAAAAAGAACGTGTTTTCAATTTATCAAAACACGTTCTCTTACATACTTAAAACCCTATATCAACTTTTTAGTTCCTTCATTTTTACCATCCTGCACTAGCGTTCATGCCATTCCCGATAATAGTAAGAAGTAATGGACACAGCACTGGTGCTAACGTAAGAAATAGATTAAACAGTATAAGTATTCTATATCTCCCAGGGATATTATAATTTTTACGATTAACAAATAATACAAAAACTAATAATATTATGGTCTTTACAAATAAAAGTAACACTAACAACCAATACCAAACCATTAAACTGAGACTCCATGGCTGTAATAGTTCGTGTACAATACCAAATGTAATTCCCAATACTGCAAAACTAAAGGTAGTAATTGTTGCTTTGATAAACAATTTACTTAATTTTTTATCGTATGTATACTTACAATATAAATCTATTAACGTGTATAAAGATAAAAAGGCCATTATTACACCTATCCAAGACAATAACCAGTCTCCGCCTCCTCTAACTAACATAAACAGAAACCAACACATCCCTGCTGTAGAAAAAATAAAGGAAAGGAGTATGTTTTTCAATACCGGTTTCATTCTATTTTCACACCCTTACAAAAATTTAAATATAAATTATATTTTTTATTTACATGATACCCGTAATTGATTCATCTCTTTTTCATTCTATATTGATGAAACGAAGATAAACTCATATAAAATTAACGTGAAATACTCTAATAAGAAAACTTTTTCCATTGATAAAGATATAAAAAAGTAAGTATACATTACCATGTAATTAAATATAAGTAAATGAAATTAATTTACAGTTAATTTCATTTACTTATATTAATGTCACGCTTTCCCGTCTCGCTCTATCCATCGTACAGTCTTCTCTACATCTAACTCCGTATACGTCTTTTCTCCATATCGGACAGACTCATATATCGGAATAATATCTCTCGTTCTACAAATTCTCGTTAACCATTGTTGCATCGTTTCATAGGACCTTCTCTGTTCGTGAAATGGTAAAGTTCTTTCCCATTCAACTAACGTTCTCCTTATCGTATCTTTAGGTAACGGCTGTTCAAACTGATGCTTCACTTTCTTGTTCTTTTCGGTTCTATCCATATTTTCTTTTGTTATCGATTGTTTATCCTGTTGTATTTCTGATTTCGTTACCTTTTTCCTCATTAATTTATAAAAAGCATATAGAATGACCACTGCAATAATTACATAAAAAACGACACTAATCCATGAATTTGAAAGAACAGAAAACACATCAGTCCATGAATTTTTTCGTACAAAAAGTGGAATTTTCCTATCTATTTTTGTTCTTGTATCTACAACTCCTGTTTCTTCATCTATAATTCTTTCTGGTTCATCAAACTGTGCGTCTACACTAGTAAAATCATAATTTCTTTCCGATATTGTCTCCGTCTTACTAGAAAAAAGCCCTTTTACTATGTCTTGTACATGCACAACACCTTGTGATAACGTTATCGCACTAACCGTAAAGAAAAGTAGTATTAATACTCTAACACTCCACAACTTTACTTTCACATGTCTCTCTTTATTAGCCATGACATAAACCCCTTCTTATTCTTTAATTACAACCCATTTATTTGTTCTGCTGTATTTCCTTGGGGAAGTACCAAGAATTAAAGGAACTGCATCCAATTCTTTACGACGAAAACCTGCTGTGTAAAAGTAAGTAGAAGATACAGGAGTATCTTGGTCCGATATCGCGGCAAGTACTTTTAATACATTTTGCAAATGTTTCCGGTTATGACCGTTCTTTATATGCAATAATCCATTATCTTTTACGCTATTGATCCATACTTCAAATGAACAGTTTTGCATGAGCAGCTGTTTACATATGCCTGCCGTTAATTCGATTAGTTCCTCTGTATCATTTCGCAAAGAAACACCACTTTTATTTTGCAAGTTGAGATAAATCGCGTATTTATCTGATTGCGTTCGCTCGTACTTTTTCGCAGTTATCGCCCCTGTTTTCGCTGTTGCACTCCAGTGGATCGAACGAAAATCTTCATTTTCATAAGACTTCACTCCCATTACTTTCGTTTCATCATATAAGGGTGATGACATCGCTTTTCGAAATCCCCGTGACCATTCTTGTAATTCAGGAACTTGTATTTTCGGAACAGCTGGTAAAACTAAATAGGACGGCGTTTCAACTTGTTTATAGGTTATATGATTCGTTATGAATCCAAAGGGATCCGTAATGACAATTTCAACTTCTTCCCATTTCGCAATTCCTCTTTTTACAGCTACAGCTTGCAAATCAAACGAAACTGACTCTCTTCCTTTTATATTAAAATTCATATAATAATTTGAACCTGTACTATGATTTTTGTTTATTTCATCATGATTCCAAGTTAGCTTATTTTCACACTTAAATCGAAATACGATATTGAAAATAGGAAATATCGACTTATTGGAAATTTTTATTTTGCACACACTCGTTTCACCTATAAAAACGTTTGAATTTCCTTGGCTATATTCCCATTCAACACGAGATACTTTACGTATATATGCATACATAGCACCTATTAAAATTACAAACAAAAATACGAGAGATAAAAACAGTAGATTACTTGAAAATATACATAAAATAACGGCTACAACTGACATAACTCCCATTACGAAAGGCTCCGCTAAAGGTGTATACACAAGCTGTTGATTCATCGTAAATTCTCCACTGGCACACTAATCGTATGAATAATTTCTTTCATGATTTGTTCTTTCGTCGTTTTCATCTCCCCTTCAATCGTTAACGTTAAACGATGAGCGCAAATGGATGCAGCGAGTTGTTTTATATCATCTGGCGTACAGTAATCTCTTTCATTTAATATAGCCCTTGCTTGAATCGCCCTCATAAATGCCAAAGTCCCCCGCGGGCTTACACCAATTTCAATTAGCTCATGCGTGCGTGTTGCCTCAATAATTTCAAGAAGATAATCTTGCACATCATTTCCTACTAACACTTCTCTTGCACGCTTCTGCATCATAATAATTTCTTCACTTGAAATAATAGAATGTAACGTTTCTAACGGATCATTCATTTGAAACCGATTCATCATTTCCTTTTCAGCTTCTCTCGTAGGATAACCTTGGCGTATTGTGAGTAAAAATCTGTCTAACTGAGCATCTGGTAACGGAAATGTGCCAGCAGATTCAAGAGGATTTTGCGTTGCAATTACTAAAAAAGGCTCAGGTAATGAATGTGTCTGTTTCGCAATTGTCACAGTACGTTCTTCCATAACTTCCAGTAACGAAGATTGCGTTCTCGGTACAGCTCGATTAATTTCATCCACTAATACTATATTTGCAAAAATAGGACCTATCCTCGTTTTAAATTCCGATTCCTTCACATCAAAGTATTCGAGACCAATAACATCTCCAGGCAAAGTATCCGCTGTGAATTGAATTCTTTGAAATTTAGCGTCTACACTTTTAGCCAAACTTTTCGCTAATGTTGTTTTTCCTGTCCCAGGTACATCCTCTAATAAAATATGCCCTCTTGCTATAAGAGCTATAGCTGCAAGTTCAATCGCTTCATCTTTTCCTATAATAACCTTCGAAATATTGTTCATAATTTTCTTTAATGTACTCATATATGTATCTCCTAACTTTATTTATTCTGAAAATTTAGAATTATTCATTTCCAAATTATAACACATTTAGTTAGAAGTAAATATATTCCTATCAAAATAATAAAAGATACCCATAGCAATCGCTTAGGGTATCTTTTTCATCAAGTTATTTTACTAAATCTCCATTGTAAGCTTTTATATCTAGAGGAGCAGTTAAAAACTGTTTTACTTTACTAACGAAAGATGTGAAGTGTTCACTCGTATTATGACTCGCAACTGCTGCTTCATCTTTCCATACTTCTACCATCGTATATACATTTTCTTTTTCTGTATCTTTATAAAGGTCATAAGATACATTTCCACTTTCTTCTCTTGAACTATGAATGAGCGGACGAATTTCTTCTAAAAATGATTGTTGTTTTGCTGGATCTCCCTGAAATATTGCGTGAATTATAATCATGGTGTTTCCCCTCTCATATCTCACTTATTTCTATCTTGTTATAAAATTACTTCCACTCAGCAACTTTTTCAACTGGAAGACGTACTGATTGGTAACCACTGTCAGCAGCTTTTCCGATTGAAATTAACATAACTGGTACGTGACGGTCTTTATCTAGTCCGAAAGCTTCTGCGATTTGATCTTTCTCAAAACCACCAATTGGACAAGTGTCATAGCCGTGAGCACGAGCTGCTAACATAAATTGCATTGCTACAAGACCACCGTCAATTAGTACTGTGTCTTTCATTACTTCTGGTGTAACCATTGAGAAATAAGCTGAAAGTTTTTTCATTTGATCTTCTTTTACTTCAGCTGGCATAAGTCCGCGCTCTACTGCTGTACCATAAATTTCTTCTGCGTTATCAAAGTTGTTTAAGTCACCGAATACAGCGATCATTGCTGAAGATGTTTCTACTTGAGATTGATTGAATTTCGCAAGTGGTGCAAGTGTTGCTTTTGCTTCGTCACTTTCAATCACAAGGAATCTCCATGGTTGCATGTTTACTGATGATGGTGCAAGTGTTGCTTCTGTAAGAATTTCTGTCATTTCTTCTTTGCTAATTTTCACCGACGGGTCGTACTTACGAATTGAACGACGTCCTGTTAAAATTTCGTTAAAATCATTTGTTTTTACTGAGTTAGTCATAGTTGTATTCTCCCTTTTTTATAATTCTTTTATATTTTCTTGAATGTGATTTAACATAGTTAAAAGATTATCGCGCTGTTCTTCACTTAATCCTTTAAATGCTGAAGCTGCAAAACGTTCTTTTTCCTCTTGAAACGCCTGAATTTTATTTCGTCCCTCTTCAGTAAGAGAAACTAACGTAATTCTGTTATCATCTGGATTTTTACGTCTTACAATCATTTCATTTGCCTCAAGCTGCTTTAAATGCCTTGTAATCGCAGCATTATCAATATTCACTTCTTGCTGAAGTGCTTTTTGACTAATTTCACCTACTTCATATAACTGAAGTATAAGCTCTAATCGAGACTGGCTCATACCCGTACAACCTTCAAACTTCGAACTTACTTCTTTATTTAGAAAGTGTAATTTATATAAAATAATCGCTTCTTTTGAGCATGAACTTGTCAAACTATCCCTCCTTTACATACAAAACAAAAACGTTTGATGTATCAATAGTTGATATGTCAATTAATATAATCTATATCGATTTAGAATGCAAGCATTTTGTTTTCATTTATATTTTTCCAAATTAAGGCGCTTTATCGCGTTACAAATAATGTTAATTGCACTATAATAATACTAATTTAAATGACTGGAGAGTGATCGTAATGCGGCAATACACAAATAGAAATGAGGAATTAAAAATGGAAAATGAAATGAGGATATTCACATATGACAACAATAAATATAGGGATTGTCGCGCACGTAGACGCTGGCAAGACGAGTTTGACTGAGCGTATTCTTTATGAAACGAATGTGATTAAAGAAATTGGTCGAGTAGATAGTGGTAATACGCAAACTGACTCAATGGAATTAGAGAGACAACGCGGAATTACAATTAAAGCATCTGTCGTTTCTTTCTGTATAAATGACTTAAAAGTAAATGTCATTGATACACCTGGACACGCTGATTTTATTGCTGAAGTGGAGCGATCATTCCGCGTTTTAGACGGTGCGATTTTAGTTATTTCTGCTGTTGAAGGTGTGCAGGCACAAACGAAGATTTTAATGCGGACATTACAGAAACTAAACATACCGACAATAATTTTCGTAAATAAAATTGATCGTAGCGGTGCAAATACTGAAAAAGTTATGAAGCAAATAAAAGAGGTTCTTTCAAATGAAGCATTACCCTTCCACTCTGTCCATAACGAAGGAACAAAGGAAGCTCGTATTATTGAATATAAATCATATGACGATTGTATAGAGCGATTAGCGCCATATAACGAATCATTGCTTGCATCATATGTAAATGACGAAATCGTACCGGACATACTATTAAGAGAAGAACTCATTAAACAAATAGCGCAAGCAAATGTGTTCCCTATCTTTTATGGTTCAGCTATGACAGGTATAGGTATAACCGAACTGCTCGAAAACATTTCAGAACTAATTCCAGCTAATAAGTCTGATGAAAATGAAACATTATCTGGTGTTGTGTTTAAAATTGAACGTGAACCTTCTGGGGAAAAGATTGCATATGTAAGAGTTTTTTCTGGTCATTTACACGTTAGAAAATATGTTCATATACAACGTGATAATGCTCTGGCACATAAAGAAAAGATTAAGAAAATATGCATGTTTCATAACGGAAATGCGGTTCAAGCTTCTATCGTTCCTAGCGGAGAATTTTGCAAAGTGGGGGGACTGAATGATATTAAAATTGGTGATATTATCGGTGAACGAACTGATTATATAAAAGACATTCACTTTGCCGAACCACAAATGGAAGCAGCCATTGATGCAGTACCTAAAGAACGAATTCATGATTTATACGCTGCACTTATGGAACTATGTGAAGAAGATCCACTCATTCAAGTGTGGAAAGACGATGTTCATAATGAACTATATATTCGCCTTTTCGGTGAAGTACAAAAAGAAGTAATTGAAACTACACTTTATGAGAAATATAATTTGCAGGTTACTTTTTCAAATACACGAGTTGTATGTATTGAGAAACCAATTGGCGTAGGTAATAGCGTTGAAGTAATGGGTGAAAAAGCGAATCCATTTTACGCAACAGTCGGATTCAAAGTTAAGCGTGGTGAACTTAATTCTGGCATAACATATAAATTAGGCGTTGAACTTGGCTCACTACCTTTAGCATTTCATAAAGCGATTGAAGATACTGTATTCCAAACGTTAAAACAAGGTTTATACGGTTGGGAAGTTACGGATATTATCGTCACTCTAACACATACAGGTTATGCTAGTCCTGTCACAACAGCGAGTGACTTTAGAAACTTAACACCGCTCGTTTTAATGGATGCTTTAAAGCAAGCTGAAACATATGTATATGAACCAGTAAATGAGTTTGAATTAACTGTACCGGAGCACGCAATTAGTACCGCGATGTATAAATTAGCTGCTATTCCAGCAACTTTTGCAGAGCCTATATTCAATAATGATTCTTACCAGCTAACTGGATCATTACCTGTTGCGAAAACAGAGAATTTTAAGCGCATGCTTCATTCATTTACTGAAGGAGAAGGTATCTTTACAACAAAGCCAGGTGGTTTCATAAAACTGACGGGTCCCTTTCCTATTCGAAAACGCGTTGATTATAATCCGCTGAATCGGAAGGATTATTTGCTTCATGTGTTGAAGGCTTATTAAAGTAAAAGAGGTGCAAATTGCACCTCTTTTTGCATGTATTGATAAGTTATTTTTTCCTAACAACTTCTTGAAGCTTTTCTATTATATTTGCTATCGCTTCAATTGAATTACCTGTTTCATATCCTCCCACATTTACAGAATGATTTGCATTTTTGATAACATCGATTGTTAAATTCGTTTTATATAACTGCTTAACTTGATCTGCATTATATTGATGATCTTTATCCCCAATAACTAAAAGCCCTTCGTGTTGACTATGTAAAATGGAGTCGAAAATAGATTCAAATGTTAGTAAAGGTGTAAGTAGTATCATTTTTGACTGTAAAAACTCTTCTCTCTTCATTACATCATTTGCAATCGGAATCGTTCCGAGTGACTTCCCTAAAAACAAAGTCTCGTTGTATTGCTCACCTTTTAATACTTCATTCATTATAGGATAAATATCATCCATCATTACTTTCGTTAGTTCTTCTATTGGTTTATTCATTACCTGTTCGTCGTAAGAGTAATGAATATGTACAACATCAATTTTATGTTCAAGCATAAGCATCGTCGCGTAATAAAATAACGGCTTATCGTAATTGTATCCTGAACCTGAAAACATAAAGCAAACCGTACTAGAACCTTTTTCGATATGTGTGTAACGAATTACTTTGTCATTTATATGTACCTCTTTTTTAGTCCCCTTCACCCTTTTTCCCTCCGAATACGTTTATTTTTGTAAAACGATATGTTCTGTATGTACTGCTATATCCTTTACTTTCTCTTTTATAAATGCAGGCTGTAAATTATATGCATGTAACTTTTCTACCGGCACCCACTTAAACAAATACGTTCTACCCTCTTCTTCCAAAATATATTGATCCGCTCCATTTGCAGGTAATTCATGTAGCTCTACTTCATAATAAAAACTAATCTCATGAAACTTTCGCTCAGAAAGTGTAAAGAAATTTTCTACTGACCATATTAACCTTTTCCTTTTAATAGGAACACCTATCTCTTCCGCAAGCTCTCGTTTTAATGCATCTTCACTATTCTCTAGCATTTTCACCCTTCCGCCGGGTACATACCAAAAATCTTCACCGTCACCTTGCAGAATGAGTATTTTACTATCGTATTTACAAATTGCTCCGACGCGGTAATTAAAACATGTTTCCTCAACTTTAAATGTAAGATCCATCCGTAACGCCCCTTTATATAAATATCGAATTATCACAAAATAATTATGTAATTACTGTACAAATAAGGTTACTAAATTTATCCACTTCATTCAATCATTTTCGAATTTTCCAAACTTTTGTTTTTCATCATTACAAGTATATATACATATGTTACAATCACATTGCACACTAGAAAACATTATGGGGGTACGGATGGAAACGTTATTAATCCAGCAAACTGAGAAATCAAATAAGTTTTGGAAAATCGTTGTGAAAGAAAAAGACTACGTTGTGTTTTACGGAAAAATTGGCACAGCTGGTAGTGTAAAAGCGAAAGAGTTTGAAACAGAAGAAGAATGTATGAAAGAAGCTACTAAACTAGTTGCTTCCAAACGTAAAAAAGGATATATAGACCCTATTCAAGGGGAAGATTACATAAAAGAAAAGACGATAACCGAAGAAGAATTTTGGGAACTACTCGCTCGTGCAAAAACGAAAGGTGAGGACCAAGAAGAACAAATAGAATGGCTTACTTCCCACCTTGCTAAACGTACAGTACATGAAATTGTTGCTTTTGATACGCATATGCATCGTATTTTGAAAGATTCCTATACCTCCCGTTTATGGGCAGCCGCTTATATTATTATGGGTGGCTGTTCAGATGATCCTTTTGATTACTTCCGTGGATGGTTACTATATCAAGGAAAAGAGACATACGAAGCTTGTATTGAAGATCCAGAACGATTAATTCCTGTATTAGAAAATTTGAGTGAGTATGACGTTCCAGAAATAGAAGAACTTTCTTTATATTTCGGTTTCACTGTATATGCAGAAAAAACTGGTGACGAAGATGATACTTACTTTACACTTTACCATGTCTTATCTAATGAAGAATTCGACGATGTTGATTTTGAATTTGACTGGGATGAAGACGATGAAGAAGGTTTAAAAAAGATGTTTCCTAAGCTATGGGAGATGTATGGGGAAGAACCGATTGAGTGGTAGATTCATATTAGGACTCTGTTTAACCAATAAACAGAGTCCTTTTTTCATAAGATTCCTATTTAAGCTCTCTTTATTTCATACCACTTATCCAATAACATCTTTTCTCTTTCCCTTGAAATACCTGCTTTTAATTCCCATTCGTCCACACTCTTCATCCACTTATACATATCTGTAACTGTATGTTCTAACCTTCTAAAAGTAAGTCCTTCTTTAACAGCACTTTCAATACTAATTGAAAATCCACCTTTCCACGGCTTCGTTTCCCCTTCTAATGGAAAAGTTTCCGGAATCCATAAAGGCATTTCTGTCCAAGGCTGCACATTATGTTCACTCATAAACGATTCGTCTACCCAAACAAATTCAGCATCACTATTCGTAACCTTTTTACACGTATTTAATAGCTCTTCCATCGTCAATTCATCATTCGGACCTGTTATATTAAATGTTCCTGCTTTATTATGTTCTGCCATATCGAGTCCAAATCTCGCGACATCTTTTATGTCAACTAATTGCACTGGACGATTTTTTCTTCCTGGTACTAACACTTTTCCGCCCTTTGCTACACGCTGAACCCAGTATGGAAGTCGATCTGTATAATCAAACATTCCTGAAAGAAGTCCTGCTCTTACGTGTAAAACACGCCCCGGCCAATACTTCTCTGCTTCTTTTTCGCATAATACTTTCAGTGCACCATAATGCTCATAAGGAGATATTTCACCATTTTCTACAGTCTTTATTTGCTCAGCCGTCGGTTCAGGTTGTAATATATAGTCTTCTTTTATGTCATGCGGAATCCAATCTTTATATACGGAAAGGCTTGAGATGAATATATAGTGTTCAATATTATCTTTAAGTACTTCTCCAACATTTCTAATGTGATGTGGAGAAAACCCACATGTATCCACGACAACATCCCATTTTCGATTTTCTAAACTGGATACATCACCATTTCTGTCCCCGATAAGCTGCTCCACTTCAGGAAAAATCCCTTTGTTTGTTCCGCGGTTAAATAATGTAACTTCATGCCCTCTCTGTAAAGCCTCTTCTACGAAAGCTCTGCCTAAAAATCGTGTACCGCCTAGTATTAGAATTCTCATGGTTCTCCCCCATTCGTGATAAAAAATCTATTCTTTTGTTTAACGATTTTTTGTTGCGAAAAGTTACGGGGGATAATTTAATTTTTTCTACAAGTTCAATATATGTAATTTCGACACTTTTTCTATGTTAAAAACAATAATATGGAAATATTCATTCTGTCGATTTCCATTTCATATATAATTAAAATATCGGATATTCGATTAACCACTTATACATACTTAGGCAGGTGAAAAATATTAATAAACACATAGTTTATCATTCAACATTATGTATTTATTTTCTCACATCACTTGTATATATCATCTTGCTGAACATAGAAAATGGTCGTAATTATTTGGGGTTTACCATGGTTGTTCCACTTTTAGCTGTTATTTTATTTCAAAAATTATTTAAGAAACAAAACTTAGTTCACACATTTGGATTTTCACGTCCCAAAATAAAAACACTAATTTTCTCCATATTATTGCCACTACTTCTAGGACTATGTCTCCATTTCTATTTTTATAATGATGATATAAAGTTCTTATATCATCATTGGAATGAATTAGGATTTCTCTTGCTCGTTGGTCTTACAGTCGGATTTTTATCTGCATTATTTGAAGAGATTATATGGCGTGGGAATTTTCATTACTATTTACGAAAAAAATATTCATTCAAACAAACAGCTATTATTATAGCTTTTCTCTGGTCTTTATGGCATATTCCAGTAGCAATCTTTTATAAAAACTATGAGTTTTGGTTTGTAGGAATATTAAGTTATCTTGCTTTATTATTTATATTATCTATCATTTTGACGTACACAAGGGAATATGGTGGTTCCGTAATATCACCAGCAATTTTACATGGTATGTTTAATGTATTTTATTTAACAGATGTAGTACAAAACAAGTGGGATGCCAGCCTAATAGAATTAATTAAATTTACCTTACTAGCAATTGTGCTGGGCACGATGTATCTTATACTGCACAAAGTTAAAAAATAGTTAAACAGCTAAGAAAAAAGATGTTTCTTCTTTTAGTTGAAAGCAGCCTTAATAGATTAAAAAGTACTTCAACACCTTGCAATTATTTAATAATCGTATAGGTGTTGAAGTTTTATAATCTTAGTTACATAACTTTGTTAACACCACACTTTTTTCTATCATGAAGTACAAAACAAGTTTAACTAAACCTTTCATTCTTATTTTCATAAAAATACCCATATTAATCTTTTAAATAAGGAAGTATGTATCCTTTAATTAACTCCCATCTATCCCGTGCATTCGGCATAACTTCAGAAGTAATTACTACAACCAATTCCTTCTCTGGAATACAACAAATCATATTCCCACCATCACCCATTGCACAGTATGAAAAGATTCCATCTTCTCGTAACCACCATAAGTAACCATATTGATTTTGGTTCATTTCTGTTGATTCTTTTATCCATGATTTTGATAGTATTTGTTTTCCATTATGAATACCTTCATTCAAATACATCTGTCCAAACTTAGTCATATCCCTAACTGTTAACGTTAGTCCCCATCCGCCCGTCGAAATACCATTTGGATCGTGAACCCATCCTTTTACATCTTTTCCGAATAAGTCATCAAATCCAAATGCTTTCATATTATAGTTTGGAATTTCGCTCATGCCGAGTGGTTGAAATAGGTACTCATTTGCAAATTCACGCGCACTTTTTCCTGTTACACTCGTAATAATTGCTGATAATACATGGGCTCCTGCAGATGAATACTTAAAAGTCCCAATTTCTCCGCCTTTTCCTATCCTATCTAACGTATACTGTACCCAATCTTGTTGCGTACATAGTTCTTCTAACGGTTCCTGCCAGCCTACGAAAGGATGTGGAGCTGTCATTGTCAATAGATGTCGTACTGTTATTTCAGATGACTTAATGTTATGTTCCGGGAAAAATTCCATTACCTTTTGATTAACACTTTTTATATAACCTTTATCTACACATATCCCAATTAACGCAGAAATAATCGTTTTTGTGGCTGATGCTACATGAAACGCATTATCTGGACTGTAACCATTATAATAATTTTCAAAAACAACATTACCTCTCTGCACTACTAACATACCATTCATATTTTTGTATTCTTCTTTTATAATCAGATCTAACTTTTCAGCAATTTTCATTATTCTTTCCCCTTTAACCTATAATTAAAAAGGTTCGATAGGTACATATATATCAACTATATGTTTATGCTCGGGATGCTGCTTTGGATCATTTCTATATACTTCAAAAGGATACGAGTCTCTCGGTTTATATCCGCTATTTTGCAGCCACTCACCATATATAAAGTCCCACGCTCCCTTATATTCATCTTGGAATATTTCAAAATGCCCTACTGCATACTTTCCAGAAGGTATTACCATTATTCCAATGTCGCTCGGTTCTACTGCGGACTCATTCGGAATTGTTATACATAAACTTGTTCTTAAATGATAGTTCTCAGTAAATTCATGATGATCGTGGTAAATGGTTAATACTTTCGTATCCTCAAATACATGATAGTTTTGCTTAGCTGCGTAACGAAATAATTTTTCTATCATTTCTGGAAAAGCTATAGCTAACTCTTCATATGTACCTGTATGTCTTATGTATGCGACGTTTATATTATCCGCTGTTACAATTTCAACATTACCTCGAACCTTCTTACATTCATTGTATTGAGGAATTCCCTTTACGTCTTTGCAATTCTTGCTATTGTCGTTTCGATATTGAGATGGACTTATTCCGTAATAACTTTTAAATGTTCGAGAGAAAACTGCTGAATCTGTGAAACCAAAATGGTAAGCGATATTAGTAATCGTCATATCCGATCGATATGTAAGAAGGTTTGTTGCCCTTTCTAGTTTCAATCGATTTACATATCGTGATAACGGCTCGTCTACTATTCCTTTAAAAATTCTATGAAAATGATATTTTGAAAATCCTGCGACATTGGCTAAATCTTCAATGGATAGTGAATCATTTATGTGTGACTCTATATAATCCTGTACTTTATAAATGCGCCTTATGTACTCATTTCTACTTTGAGAACTCTCCATATTCATACCTCCTCACAACAAAAAGGCTAACTTCGCGCTAGCCTACTTTTACACATTTTTCAAAAATAACACTCTACTACCGCCGTTCCCATCATAATTTGTATGTACCGATACACCCTCTATCTCATCATCTCCAGCCTCAATTCGAAAGCCAATCTCCCTATGAAACTGTATCGATTTTTTATTAACTGGTGATGTAATTGCTTTTACAACTTTACGATTATTTGCACGAGCGATATCAAAGAAGTAAGAATACAATGTCGATGCGATTCCTCTTCTTCTATACCTCGGATTCACACCGATAAAATGAACGTATGCTTCATCTTTATATGTTTGTGAAAAGAATCCACATAAGAAACCTAACGTTTCGCCATCTTCTTCAATGATAAAACTCGTTTCTTGAAAGTGAACGAAAAATAATTTTGGCAGCATAGCAGCCATGTCTCTCCCGCCCCACCAATCATTTAAAACAGAATGAATCTTTACATAATCTTCCCCTTGGATGTTTCTAACTTGCATATGTTTCTCCCTCTCACTCACTTCATTTTTTCATAAATTTTAATTACGGTTTCTACTAATAGAATGAATACCCAAATCCCGCAAAATACAAGAACAGACTGGAATAAAGAACCTAGCATAACAATACTTATTAAACCTAATTCTGGGCCTGAAATGGACATTTCATTAAATCCTATATTATGTATAAATGGACCGGTTGAAAAAGCCATAAAAATAGATGCTATTAAATAAATCACACTCATTATTTTTAATATTTTTATAGAAAGATACGAAGTTTGTTTTTCTTCCACTTGTGATAATTCGATTTCTCCGCTCGCAATTCCTTTTTGCAAACAGTCTTCACATAGAAATTCTTCCTTAATTTTTTTACCACCGTGCAACGCACCTGTTATCTCTTTACACCTTGAACATTTTCGATTTATCATGTTGTTATCACTCCCATCTCATAAGATTATACTTATATAATTCTATTTTTACCTTAATATTCCTTTTATGTATTTTATAGAGAGGAGACTTGTTTTATGATATCTAAACTTACTTTTGGTTATAAAAAGCCTACTGAGCAATATGTATTACGACCTAGTTGTTATGCAATTATTTTTAACTCAACTTCTTCAAAAATTGCTGTTATCCAAAAAGGAGACCGTTATTTTTTACCTGGTGGCGGTATGGAAGGTACCGAAACAAAAGATGAATGCTTACATCGTGAACTACTAGAGGAATTAGGATGGGCGATTGAAATTAACCAGTATATCGGTAATGCAATGCGCTATTTTTATGCTGAAGAGGAAGATACATATTATTTAAACGATGGGTTCTTTTATATTGCGAACATGGTGCAGAAACAAACTGAAAGCTGCGAGGAGGATCATGTTCTAAGGTGGATGTCCCCATTACATGCTATAGAATATTTACTTCATGATCATCAAAAATGGGCTGTTGAACAAGCGCTTTTATTACGAAACAAAAAATGATCTCCTTCTATATGAAAGAGATCATTTTTACTGTTAGCTTACTTTTTTCAAATTGAGAGCTGGCTTTTTGATTCCGCCTTTTTTTACAACATATAAACCGATAAAGATTATAAGCCCGCCAACGAGTTGCATCATGTTTATTTGCTCTCCAATTGTTACTGCTGCAAAGATAACTGCGAACAATGGTACAAGATACATATAAACCATTACTTTCGTTGAACCTATTTGACTAATACCAACATACCACATTGCTAGCCCAAAGATTGTCGCAAAGACGATTGAATATGCTAGTGAGCCCCAGCTTGGCGTATCTACTGGCCATGTTAATGTGTTTACGTTGAATAAACAGTATATAACGAGAGGTACAATTCCAATTAAAGTAGACCATGATGTGACTCTCATTGCAGAATATTTTGTAATAAGAGGTTGCGCTAATATTGGATACCATCCCCATGCAATTGCTGCGACTAATCCAATTATATTTCCGAGCCATGCATACTCGTAAGTAGCTCCTCCCGTATGTCCTGTTAATAGGACAAATGCTGCACCAATAAATGCTACTATTGAACCAATTTGTACTTTCATCGAAAAGCGTTCTTGTTTGTGTAATACTGCTAATATCCCTGTAAATATAGGTGACATCGCAATTAATAATGAGGCGTTCGTTGCTGAAGTATATTTTACAGATAGCATAAACATCGTTTGATACATTGCCGTACCAACGATACCGACTGCTACTAATCGTAACCAATCTTTTCTTTCAATACGTAATGAGCGTTCCATTAAAAATGTAATAAGTAATAATACCGGTGATGCTACTAAAAATCGTAAACTATTAAATTGAATGGATGACATATATGCCACGCCATACTTTCCAATTGTATAATTTGCTCCCCATACTAATGCAACTGATACTAGGAGCCATTCCATTTGCCATCGTTTCATCCGAATCTCCCCTTCCATATTTAGCATAGTAAAATTGGCTGGATATAACACCGTCCAATTGGCTGTTTTTTTACCCAGCCAATTTGTTATACTGAATATATATAAGAGATGCGGAGGCGTTTGTATGGAATGGAAGTTAGATAACGACAGTAAAATCCCTATTTACCAGCAAGTTGTTGACTTTATTGAAAAACGTATTACATTCGGAGAACTTCCTCCAGGTAGCTTCCTACCTTCCGAACGGAAATTAGCTACGCAGTTAAATGTAAATCGAAGTACGGTAACGACTGCTTATAATGAATTACGTGCTATGGGGATTGTAGAAAGTACGACTGGTAAAGGAACACGTGTGAGTACACATATGTGGGGCGTTTCTCCAACATTAACGCCGAACTGGAGAAATTTCGTAGAAGGCGGTACGTTCTTACCAAACTTGCCGTTACTTCGCCATATTCGGGCAGAAGTACAACAAAATGAAAACATTATTGATTTTGCAAACGGAGAACTCGGTTGTAATCTCTATCCTCACGATCAACTACAAACGATTTTACGAGAACAACCGTTAACGCATTCATTAAGTTATGATCACCCGCAAGGCTATCTCCCGCTAAGACAAGCGGTAGTAAAATATATGAAGGAATATTTAAAAGTGGAAGCGACTGAACAATCCATTATGATTACTTCTGGCGCACAGCAAGCACTTCACCTTATCGTGCAATGTTTATTAAATCCAGGTGATGCTGTTGCTTTCGAAAGTCCATCGCACTGTTATTCCTTGCCGTTATTCCAATCAGCAGGTATTCGTATTTTCCCGTTACCCGTCGATGAACACGGTATTAATCCAGACGATGTGCAAGAATTATATAGAAAGCATCGTATTAAAATGATCTTTTTAAATCCAAACTTCCAAAATCCTACGGGAACGATGCTTCATCCAAATCGCCGAAAAAAACTATTATCACTTTGCGCAGACTTACGCATTGCGATCGTTGAAGATGATCCGTCTAGTCTACTTACGCTAGAAAAGAAACAACCTTGCCCTACTTTAAAATCGATTGATGAAAACGGAACAGTCATTTATGTACATTCCTTATCAAAAATGATCGCACCAGGTTTACGAGTCGGCTGGCTTGTCGCCCCTCAATCTGTAGTCGAACGATTATCAGATGCACGGCACCAAATGGAATTAGGTATGAGCATTTTCCCGCAGTGGCTTATGCAGCAGTTTTTTGAAACCGTACCATTTCAGTCACATATCGTACCGTTACGAAAACAACTAGCAGAAAAAAGAGACGTTATCGTTCGCGCCTTAAATGAGCAACTTCACGATAAAATCTCTTTTTCAAACCCGACCGGTGGTATATACATATGGGGAAAATTAAAAGAACCGATAAACGAAAAACAACTTATTATGCAAAGTTTAAAACAAGAAATCGCCTTTATGCCCGGTAGTATTTTCGGTGCGAAAGATGGTTATATACGTTTATCTTATGGAAAAGTGAATATTAATCAAATTGAGGAAGGTATTTCTCGTTTGCGAGAAGCTATTTTAGTTTGTGGAAAATGACTTTACATAAAGCTTTATCGTTTGACAAAAGAAAAATCTACCATTATTATCAACACGAACCTAGTTATAGGAGTGATAAAAATGAAAATTTACGTTGATGCAGATGCTTGTCCTGTAAAAGATGTAATTATTTTTGAGGCTACGAATGCAGAAATCCCTGTAACCCTCGTTACTAGCTTTTCTCATTATTCTAATGCTCAGCAACCAAAAGGTGTGGAAACAATTTATGTTGATTCTGGAGCAGATGCTGCCGATTACCGAATTATACAGTTAGCCAATAAAGAAGATTTAATTGTAACACAAGATTACGGTCTTGCTTCGCTTGCATTAGCAAAAGGCTGTATCGTACTACACCATAAAGGCTATAAGTATACGAATGATAACATTGAACAATTGTTACAAACACGGTATTTAAGTGCAATGGTTCGAAAAAGCGGTAAACGTACAAAGGGACCGAAACCATTTACAGCAGAAGATAAAGAGAAATTTAGAGCTCTCTTTAAAAGTGTGATTGCACTTTAAAAATGAACCTTCTATTTGTAGAGAAAGAAAAGAAGAGAATATCCAAATGAACATTCTCTTCTTCAGGTTTACCCGTTTAAAATGAAGGTAAATTATCTAAATTATTTTCTTTTATTCCATCAGGTTCACTACGTATAATATCTCTGCCATACTTATGAAATACGTCCACATGATTTAACTTCCCAGATTTCGCTTCACTAAGAGCAGTCATATAATCTAACTCTCTTCCGCCACTTGTTTTAAAAGCAATCAAATCCCCGTCATCATTTTTACGAACTGCAACTATTTGTTCTGCCCCCGAAACAACCTTCTGAGCTACTTCAAATTGAGCTTGCTCTTCCCCTTGATGTAAGTAATCATTATACACTTTTTCAAAGTCTTTATTGTCCATAACATTCACCTCCAACACATTTTATTAGTATGGTTGGGATGTGTTGGTTTTATGTAATTTGCTCTAAACTTTTGTATTTTCAAATGAAAACATAGTACCCTCACTATTTGATTGTAAAGTGTATTTTATATCGAACATCTTTGATATATCTTCAATATTTTTCAAACCCAGTCCCATACCTTTACTATTTATATCAAACCCAATCCCATTATCTCTAAAAGAAACAATATCTTCATCTATATTAATTTTGAGTTTTTTAGCTTTTGAATGTTTAAGGACATTTTGAAAAATATTATCAAATAACCTTTGAATCCATAACTCATTACTATTCCATATCAACTCTTTATCTTGTGGATTATATACGAATTCAATTTTATGAATGCTATACAAATAGCTCCATTTTTTAATCATATTTTCTATTAAATTATGTATATTAACTTCATCATTCACAATATAAGTATTCTCTAAGGTCTCTGTAGATTGAATATTAAATTCGTTAGTTAAATCACTTATATATTGTATCTGCTCATACATTGATTCAAGTACTGGTGCTTGTTCCTTGTACTCACCTTCTAAATAATATAATTGTAATCTGACCGCTGTTAAGGGTGTATTAATATCATGCCGTAATTTATTTAATAGTTCCTTTTTTATTTGTTCCTGTTGTTGTAGTTCTAATTCTCGATAAGTTGTTCTTTCTATAAGCAAGTTCACTGATTTAATCAGCTCTCCCATTTCATCATCGCTTTTAACATTTATAATATTAGGGATTTTTTTATCACTAGCTAACTCTCGAATCGTTTGATTTAACACATTAATTTTATTTAATACTGTGTTAATCGATTTTGAAAATACAAAAGCTAATATTAATAGTGATAATAAAAATATGATTAACATCGTAGGATATGCATAGGATTCGTGAAAAGGAATGTTCTGATTTTTAGTTTTAAAGACAACATTATAAATAACTGATACAAAGATACTAATTGACAACAATAACAGTGGTACGCTAATAATAGCGGAGAATAATAGTAACTGATATTTTTTCTTTAAGTTCATTTCTTCATATAGGTATTTAATCTATACCCTTCTCCATATATGTTCTGAATAATATCACCTGTTTTATCATCAATTTTGGTTCTGATTTTCTTTATATGTACGTTCATGATATTTTGATTTCTATCTTCGAGTTGCCATAGGTAATCATAGAAGTGTTCTTTAGATAAAGTTCTATCTCTATTTTCATATAAATAGAAGAATATTTTTCGTTCAATTGCTGTCAAAGCAACTTCATTACGCAAATCATTAATAAAAACTCTTTTATATTCTGCATCTATAAATAAATGGTTAATTTGCGTGAACGTACCATATTGATTATCTAACATTTTCTGAATCCTTAACAACAACTCTCTAGGGTCAAAAGGTTTTATCATGTATTCTTCTCCAATGGTCAAACCTTTTAGTTTACTATCCATATCATTCCTTGCTGATAGAAATATAATTGGAATATTTAATCCTAGATTTTTTATTTTCTTTGTAATTTGATAACCATCTTCGCCTGGTAACATAACATCCATTACGACTAAATCTATTTCATGAATTATATCAAGAACTTTACTTCCCTCTTTCTCCCAACACACATTATACTTCTCACGCTGTAAAATTTTTTGTAATAAATCTCCTATAATCAAATCGTCTTCAACAATTAATATGTTATATACTTTCATTATGTAAGCCTTTCATCGCTAAAGTTACAATTGTTTAATTCTTCACTACTTTATTCTTAATAAAATCCATAGCAATTTTGTATATTTCATCAGGAGCATATAAATAAATACTATGTGTACCTTCAATTATTTTTACATCAGTTATTAATAAGTTGCTAGCAAACTCCTTATAATCTTCATTTTTTTGCTTTGTATACTTCGAATCTTTATATTGCCTAGCAATCGCATCTATAAATAACATAGGTGTTTCTTTTGGGATCGATAAAGAATTTGATTTTTTACCGTTATTGTAGCTTTGTAAAAGTTCTTGCTTCATATCATCATTAAAAGCCCTCTTATACGTAAGCGCTTTATAAATATCTTTTTCCTGTTCGTTTAAAAAAGATTGACGAATGACTTCGGGATTATAAGTAATAGAGGGAGCTAATCTCTGAAAACCAATTTTCGTTAAAATATTCATCCCTTTTATTTTTAATGAATCAACCATACCTATTTTATTAGTCACGTACTGTTTAGGTAAACCAATATCTAACGCAATAATCCCTTTTACTTCACTTGGATATTTTTGTGCCCAATAAATAGCCTCTATACCCGATAAAGAGTGTGGTACTAAAATGTAAGGTGGTTTATTTCCACTTCGTATAAGCGCTTCTCTCGTTTGTTCTAATATCGTATCAATATCTCTATCATCTTGAAAAACATCACTGTATCCATAACCAGCTCTCTCAATTACAGAAATCTTGTTTTCTTTCGAAAATTTACTATATAGGCCTTTCAATTCATAAACAGGAGCGGCAATTCCAGATCCGGCCATAAATACAAACGTATCCTCCCCGCTCCCCTCATTATAAACATTCACTTTTTTATTATCGAAATTAACAAATTCGCCTTCATTCTTCATTAATTTCGATTCCATTTTTAATTGATAGTTATGATATATAAATACAACGCCTGTTACAAAGAAAATCATACTAACACTCATTAATAATATTATTTTCACTGACTTTAATAATTTTTTCATTTGACACCCCTTTCAACCTATAATGAAAGGGTACAATATAAAAATAAATTTCTAATAAATTTTCAAAATTAATATCTATTCATTGTTTCTAAGGATGGACCATTTTTAATACCTACGCAAACCCTTCAAAGTCTCCAATATATCATCTGTAAAGGCTGTACTACCTTCTGTCTCTAAAACTCTGAAATAAAAACTTCTTAAGAAAGTTCTAATATTTTGTACTAAAATAGCATGCTGCGGATGTCGGATATCTTCAACAGTTGCTATACTATGTAACCAATTGCTCCACTCTTCTTCAGTTAAAAGATTTTGGTTACGTAAAGACATAATTGGCTTTACTAATCTCTCATCTTCAAAGTGCACATATACGTAATCACTTAATCGAACCTTCTGGCGAACAGCAGCTAATATTGCATATGAAAACTCACGGTTTTGTATCGTACGTGCTAAAGCATCTAGTGCATCAGCAGCGTGTGCTGTAGAATGTGCCCATCCTTTTCCTTCTACGTAGCCTCTTACATCTTCTTCTAAATATACATATTCCAGCACTTGTTCTGCCACACTGTACAGTTGTTCTTCAGATAACAATGATTCTCTTTCATGAACAGATAAAATAAGTGGCGGAATTAATACTGAGAATGCACGTTTAAATACAGAGTCTGTTCCCTTTTCACCAATTTTATAAAATAAATAATCAGGACTAATTGCTTGTAACATTAACCCTCGTAATTCTTTTTGTCTAAATACATCATTTGTAATCCATGTGTGAAGCGTACTATAAATTAAATCATCACGTAATTCAGAATCAGGTGAACCGATATAATCTAGCATCCACTGCGCATATGGATATGCATCTACGTCTTCTGGTACAGCATAATTATTATTTTTAATTTGTAGTAGTTCTTCTTTTAGTTCTAGTACTTCATTCATTATATTTCCTGTCCCCTTTGTACTTTATTAACATATTTCCGCCTTATTCCCTTTAATTTTTTTCATAAAATCAAGTCAATTTTTAAAATCGTTTTAGTACCTATCTTTCTATGAACTTGATTCAATTATATATAATTTATCATGATAAATAAAAGGAAATACATTAGAACATCGCAGTCTCTCACTTTTGTTTACATGCATTTCATGTCAGTTTAAGTTGTAAAATAAAGTATGTTTTTTCTTTTATATTCAAACGTAATTACAATTAAAAATTAAATCATTTTAGAACTTGTTTAATAAATTCTGCTTTAGCTTTTGTGTAGGCTTCTCTATCTTGGTTAAATCTTTTAGCTAAATCTTGTTTAAGATTTGAATACTCATAAACTAATTGTGGATTTTCTTGTAAGCGGTTACGAAATAAAAGTTGTTGCTCCCATCGCTCAGTTCCTTTAACCATCAAATGCAGGTGCGCTACACGCCTATTATTCTTAACTTTCACAAAGAACCTTCTCCAAGGTCTTTCATCTAATTCTGGGCTTACATAATGCCAATTATATTTGGCCAATTTCGCTGAAATATGTTGTACTCTATCAAATGAGTCTATTTCAGCCATTAAATCAATGATAGGTTTTGCTGGTAAACCAGGTATGGATGTACTTCCTATATGTATTACTTTGCTTATACCGAGAGGAGCAAGCAGTTCATATAGTTGCTGTTCTTCACAGCGCCCTTTATCTTGCCAATCAGGATTTGCATTAACTATCTCTACTGACTCATTCGCCCACACAGGCCGATCGTTCGGATTATCTTTTTTATCCATCCAAAGCATCTCCTTTCACGATTTTTTTTGATATATAAATGGTTTTATATTCCTTTAAATACAACTACCGGATCTCCAAAATCACTATTCCGAAATACAACATCCGCACACTCTTTCGGATTATGCACATCTATATACATCTTACAGGCCGCATGATATCTGTTTAAAAACATTTTCTCAGCTTCTTCATAACTTCCAAAAGCCTCAGTCTCGCGCTTTGCACCACGTTTTCTCGCAATCTCAAAATCTGTATCTACAAAGATTTTGTAATCGAATAAATGCGCAACGTCTTTTTTCAATAGAAACGTTCCATCTACTATCAATATCATATTTTGCGTGGCCACTAGTGGCTCATTATGTACAGGAATATCCGTTATTAAGTTATGAGAAATCGTTTCATATTGTAAATTCCCGTTAGGCCCTAAAGGCTTTAATAATCTTTCTTTGAAAGCTGTATAATCGTGTGCATCTTCGTAATACCCTCTTGCAGATTCTTTTCCTTGCGCGTATCGAATTGCTCTCGGATTATGAAAATCGTCAATACTGGCACTTGTTACTCGTACTCCTCGTTCTTTTATTTCTTCCACTAGCTCGTTTGCAAATGTTGTTTTTCCTGAAGCTGTAATACCACTTACTCCAACTCTTGTTGGATGAGTTAAGTTTAGCTTTAATATGTGATCTGCAATTTCTGTGATTCGTTCTTTTCGGTTCATGATATTCCTCCTCACAATTAGTTTACATAACATAATTACGAGTAACAATTCGTGTAACCTTTTGTCAATAACTCTATCCTTTGTCGAATCGTTGATATGATTGGCTTACTTTCCCTTAAACCCTCGATATAAAGCAGTCCGTAATTCTTGTTTGTATTCTTCAATTTCTGGCATATCTAATTCTTCTGCTAGCCTAATAGCTAATTCAATATCATACGGTACACGTACTAATTGAATAGAAAAGCTTGCGGCTTCTTTTTCATTGTATGTTCCTTCAAATATTAAATAGGAAGCTTGTGTAATTTCAAGAGGATTTCCTACGCTACCAGCATTACATAGCGTTTTCCCTCTGAAATTTTGAACGAATGCTTGGTGAACATCACCATAACAAACGACATCTGGTTTTCTTTCCCCTTCTATATTCTCTGTGAGCTCACTGTTTTCGAACATACTAATACGCTCTTCTCTTGCAGCGTGTGGTTGAATTCTTTCATATAAACTTCTAGGTGAAGCGTGGAACATACGAATCAATTTGCCGCTCATAAAAAATTCGATTGAAAATGGTAAGCTTCTTAAATAGTCATTTTGTTCTTCCGATAATTGTTTTTGATGCCATTTTAACGCTTCAAATTCAGTCGGTTTTGTAATAAAATCATCCCAGTTCCCCATTACAACTTCATCACATTCTTTACGAATGATTTCAATCACTTCACTAGAATGAGGACCTTTTCCTACTAGATCTCCAAGACAAATGACGCGCTCAATTCCTCTTAATTTAATATCTTGCAGCACAGATTCTAATGCTGGAATATTACCATGTATATCTGAAATTACCGCTATTTTATCCAAATGAATCCCTCCATTACTTATAGTTTATTATATCCGCATGTTGTGATTGATACCATTTTGGAATATAGGATGAAAAATGATTATGATCTTCTAAAATCCCGTTCAATCTTTCCTTCATATCATCTACTAAATGCGGTGTGCTTCGGTTTGTCCATACGATATCCGCTGGGAATGTCATTGCTGCATATAATGAGTACAGTTGCCAAAAATGAAGCGACGGTTCGCCTCCGCAATAACCGTGAACTTGTCCAATCGCAAATGGTTTACTTATTCTTGTAGTAAAAATCGCTACGTTATAAAAATCGTGTATGGGATCACCAAAATCATATCCACCAAAATCGATAACGATAAACTCCTTATTATGAATCATACTATTTGCTGGATGGAAGTCATCGTGTAAAAATGTGATTGGACGATTTTTCAATAAATACTTATGATTTTCTACAAAGGTTAATACGGGCTTCAAATCTAGAAAGTTTACCTCGTAACCTGCTAATGCTTCTATATATCTTTCATACTTATTCCATCGAATCATTTCCCATTTATTACTTGCACTTTCTCTTTCAATTGAGTGAATCCTCTTTAATACTTCTCCTCCTTTTCTTCCTGCATGATACTGTTCTTCTACCTATAGCTTTCCTAAACCTTCTTCACCATTTACACCTTGGATCCATTCAAATACTTGAACACATTTATTTAATTCCTCAAGTTTTATGAAATGAATTAAGTTTGGTGTTGGAATATGTAATAACTCTAATTGTTTCATATACGTATATTCTTCTTGTTTACGTTCAAAATGAACAACATCACATACTTTTACAAAATATGTTACTCTATTTTCTAGCTCTATTTTATATTTCTCTTCATGTGAAAAACCTTTTGAAATAGCTGTACACTTTACAATACGAGGCCATTCTAGTTTTCTCTCTATCTCTCTAAGCATTTCTTCCACAACGTTCACCTCTATTAATATATGTACAAACTACCTAACACTTCATGCTCTCGTTTATTTTCCCCTTTAAACTCCACCGCAAAAGGATATTCGCCATGATGATTCAAATGTTCTAGTACTAGCCCTTCTCCAATTGGTTCACAAAACTGTACTTGAATGTCACCGAATGATACACTTTGGCACTCCGCATTCCACTCTTCACTTTTTACGACTGAGCTTGCAGTTAGCTCCATTACTTCTTTCCATTTCCGTACTGTTTCTCGAACATTTTTCACTGCGTAATGAATCGTTTCAATTTGTTGTACTTTATTTTTATGTTCAGTGATTGTCCCTATATTACGTAAGTCGTTTCTTCTTTCTTCGTCCGTTTCATTCCACTGTATAAAGAAAGGTAATTTCGGTCCGTTTTTCTCTTGCTTTACAAATAACATTTTCCATTCTAAAAGGCGGCCATCTTTTCTCATTCGTTTCCCTTCAAATGGGCCTATCGTATGTAAACCGTGTTTACTAAACTTAACTGCTAGCTCTTCAATGGCATCTGTTCGAATTGCAATTTGTAACATTCCTTCTCCGTCTTGTAATTTCACTACTGTTTCTTGTACTAATGGATTTTCTGCTTCTTTCGCTTTTTCTTCATGTTGAACTGCCAGAAATTCTATGTATGATAAATCAAAATAACTTAAACTATTCCAAGTACCCCAAGTAATATGCTCTCCGCCTAATACAGTATGAAATCCAAGTTCCTGCATTTGTTTTGCTGCTTCCTCCGGTGTACCATGTACTGCGTGTACGAGATGATCAAATCGTAACATGTCATTTCCCCCTTTCTCTCCATCCTTTTATTGTATATTTTATTTTTCTTTCATTCAATTCAAAAAACTTTAAAACCTAGTTGATTTATACGATTAATATGTATTATAATGAAACAAATTTAATTATTGCTGATTGGAAAAACCAAAGGCACTTTTCTCATACGGGAAAAGTGCCTTTTTCATTTATTATTACAGGGGGATTATTTATGCAGAAATTAATTGTCTTTGCTATTATTGGATTTTTCGCTCAATTGATTGATGGAGCACTTGGAATGGCGTATGGAGTAACATCTACCTCACTATTATTAATGTTTGGTATCGCACCGGCTGTAGCTTCCGCATCTGTTCATTTAGCTGAAGTTGTTACAACTGCCGCTTCTGGTGCATCTCACATCAAATTTGGAAACGTCGATAAATATACTGTTTCCAGGCTTACATTACCAGGAGCAATCGGCGCATTTATTGGGGCATGTTTTTTGAGCAATTTACCTGGCGATGTAATTAAACCGTATATTTCCGTATTTTTATTTACTTTAGGGGTTTATATTTTATTACGATTCATCATTCAAAAACAAATTGTTACTTCAAAGAAACGCATGTCTGCTAAACAACTTGTTCCGCTTGGCTTATTCGCTGGATTCGTTGATTCAACTGGTGGTGGTGGCTGGGGACCGATTACGACACCAGTACTTTTAGCAAGAGGAAATGAAGCTAGAAAAGTTATCGGATCTGTAGATACGAGTGAATTTCCTGTTTCACTTGCTGCAACAATTGGCTTCTTCATCTCACTTGGCTGGGAACAAGTAAGCTGGGTTTGGGTATTTGCGTTAATGCTTGGCGGTATTGTCGCAGCTCCAATTGCTGCATGGTTAGTACGCATCGTTCCAGCACATTTACTTGGCGTATTAGTTGGTGGCCTTATTATCTTTACAAACATTCGTACACTGCTCACTACATTTAAAGTGGATCCAACTATTATTTCACTTTCTTACGTGGCAGTTGGCCTTGTCGTTATTATTTCTATTTTCATTGCTGTTCGCAATCATTCCAATCGTTCTAACGCATCGACAGCCAAATATCCGAATGATCAAAAACAAATGCTACCATAACGATAAAAATACCGCCCGATATACTTCGAGCGGTATTTTTTATTTTTCTATTTTCCAATTGATCATTGTTTCTGTAGTGCCTACTCTTTTCATATGTAATTTCTCTAATACACGAATCGAGCTAATATTTTCAAGAAGTGTCTCCGCAATAATCGTTTCTACCTCTCCTGTTTGAAAAGCCCAATTTATTAATTCTCTTACAGCTTCTGTCGCATATCCTTTATTCCAATATTTCTCAATAAATCCGTAACCAATTTCTACTGTATGTTCCTCATTTGGTTTTCCTTTAAATCCTATATCACCTAGAACGATGTCATCTTCCTTGCGAATGACATACCACGCCCCCCAAGGTAATAAAGCCTTATTTTGTTTTATATTTTCTACATACCCTACAATATGTGGACCACTATTATATCCTTGCTCATTAGCAACGTGAATACTCTCTTCTGTACACGGCACTATATAGAGTCTTTCTGTTTCTAATTTCATATTGATTTCCCCTTTTCAATTAAACAATACCTCAATTTTATCAGGAATAAAAAGAATATTCATTCTATTTATCGGATTTATACTTATTCTTTGAAACGAATTTAAGGAATAATCCTCTTTTGATAGTTATGTCGAATTATATTTTCTGAATTTTCTTTTAATTTTAAAGGGTTTTTCAATATTTTTTGCGAAACATTTGTATAACAATTTTTTCTTTGCTTATTGTTACATAATAATAGGTTCGGGTGGAGTTTTGCAAACGTTTCCTAAACAATAACCGATATTTTTTGACTTTTCCTAACAAAATATCTTGCAATATATTCAGAAAGTCATTACAATTGCCATATATTAAAAATCTTAGCAATATATCAAATCCTCATCAATCCGATGAGGTAGAGGTTGCGACTTTTAAGAGTAAAACGGACGAGACATAGAGAATGTCACCGACTCCGTTTGAAAGGAAAAGTTGCCGAAGTTTATATTTCTTCTCTGGAAATATGAGCTGGGGCTGTCTCCGAAAGGAACAGAACTGTCACGTTTACAAATTACCGTGTAAACGTGGGGTGCTATCTTAACGGAAGGGTATGATGGGGTGGTTATTTGTGAAACGTTCCGCCAAATTCCTTTGGCGGTTTTTTGTATTTTTCTCCCCCGCTCCTTCCTATCTTACAAGAAAAGGAGTGTTGAACATGAATAGCGCAACGAATCAAACTACCTCTAAAACAGAAACTACAAATGGAAAAGGTGAATTAAAACGTAGTTTAAAATCACGGCACCTTACGATGATTTCTCTCGGTGGTACAATTGGTACCGGACTATTTCTTGCCAGTGGTGGTGTCATCCACACAGCTGGACCTGGTGGTGCATTAGTTGCATACGCCGCAATTGGAATTATGGTTTACTTTTTAATGACAAGCTTAGCTGAACTCGCAGCTTACATGCCTGTTACTGGATCTTTTAGTACGTATGCAACAAAATTTGTTGATCCATCACTTGGCTTTGCACTTGGATGGAACTATTGGTATAACTGGGCAATTACGATAGCTGCTGAACTAGCGGCTGTAACATTAATTATGAAATTTTGGTTCCCAGATACCCCTTCCCTCATTTGGAGCGGATTATGTTTAGCTATTATTTTCCTTTTAAACTACTTATCTGTTAAAGGGTTTGGTGAATCTGAATATTGGTTCGCACTTATTAAAGTAGTTACGATTATTATCTTTTTAATTGTCGGCTTTATGATGATTTTCGGAATTATGGGCGGCGAAACTGTTGGCTTTAAAAACTTCACAGTTGCAGATGCACCATTTAACGGCGGCATCATGGCAATTATCGGTGTATTTATGGCAGCTGGTTTCTCATTCCAAGGAACTGAATTACTTGGGGTAGCTGCTGGTGAAACTTCTGATCCAGAACGTAATATTCCGAAAGCAATTCGTTCGATCTTTTGGCGTATTCTTTTATTCTATATTCTTGCGATTCTCGTTATCGGTTTATTAATTCCTTATACAACTGAAAGCCTTGCCGCAAGTGATGTAACAGTAAGTCCATTTACACTTATTTTTGAAAAAGCGGGTGTTGCCTTTGCTGCTTCTGTTATGAACGCTGTTATTTTAACGGCAGTACTATCTGCTGGTAACTCTGGTATGTATGCATCAACTCGTATGCTTTGGGACTTAGCTCGCCAAGGAAAAGCACCAAAGTTTCTTGGTAAATTAGATAGCCGCGGTGTACCTGTTAACGCATTAATCGTAACGTCAATTGTCGGTAGTATCGCTTTCATTGCTTCTTTATTCGGTGACGGCGTTGTATACATTTGGTTATTAAACGCATCTGGAATGTCTGGCTTTATCGCATGGGTCGGAATCGCAATTAGTCATTACCGTTTCCGTAAAGCATATATCGTACAAGGTAAAGATTTAAAAGACTTACCATATAGAGCAAAATGGTTCCCGTTCGGTCCAATCTTCGCATTTGCACTTTGTGTCATCGTAATTTTAGGTCAAAACTACGGCGCATTTATGGGGGAATCAATTGATTGGAACGGTGTACTCGTTTCTTACATCGGTTTACCACTCTTCTTAGTACTATGGTTAGGCTATAAATTCACGAAGAAAACGAAAGTGATTCCACTTGATAAATGTGAATTGAAATAAACGTAAAATGAGCAAACAAATTTGTTTGCTCGTTTTTTATTGCAATACTTCTCCCTTCCCTATTGCTCTTGTTTTTGCAATAATAAAGGAAATATACATAAAGGTTGGGATACGATGAACATTCGCATTACTGATGAAGCAAAAGCAGCTATACATAGACTAGAACGTGAAGATAAAAAAATCATTCGCATTAGAGGAACAATGACAAACTCTTGTAGTATTTTCGTTGATGTCGATTTAATTTGGGATACATATAACGCAGATGATGTTGTATATGAAGATGAAGATCTTATTGTACAAATGGATTCATTTACGAAAGACTACACTGGTGATACAGTGAAACTTGATTATAAGACGACAGGTTTTAGTATTACAACTCCGAGTGAAACTTTAGTTTATGGATTGTCGATAAAAAAATAAAAATTGCTTTTAACTGACCACCGAGGTGAAAAAATGGGTAAATATGTTCCGTTAAAATTTTTATTTAATGAAGAATTGGCAGAAAAAATGGCTGATTCTATTTGTAAACATGATCCTACTTTCTCTAAAAGAAACTTTGTATCTTCCGTAACATGTAAAGTTGAAAATTTAGAGTTAAAGCAGCGTATTGAAGTAATAGCAGATGAATTACACAATACTTTACAAAAAGATTTTAATGCAGCAATACATATATTACTGAAAACATTGGGATCAGAAAACACAACAGAAGTAGGCACATTTACAAACGGATATATGTACATGCCTATTGCAAAATACGTTGAAAAATATGGACTTAACGACTTTGAAACCTCATTCAACGCCATGTATGAAATAACAAAAAGAAATACTGCTGAATATGCCATTCGACCTTTTCTTGAAACATACCATGAAGACACACTGGACATATTGCAACAATGGATTCATGACGAAAACAGCCACATTAGAAGATTAGTTTCTGAAGGTACAAGACCAAGACTTCCTTGGGCTAAAAAAATAGGAGCTCTAAAAGGTGACTTTAAGAACAATTTACAGCTTCTTGAGCCATTAATAAATGATCCGTCTAAATATGTCCAAAAATCAGTAGCCAATCATATTAACGATATTACGAAAGAAGATAAAGAAATCGTTTTTCAATGGTTGCAGCAATTACGTGATAAACAGCATCCTGTTAACCCTTGGATTATAAAACATGGGTTACGAACGGTTATTAAAAATGGTACTTTGCCAAAAGATTTTTCTTTTTGAGTATTTTAAACAAAAACGCTTATACTTCAAAAATGAAGTATAAGCGTTTCTTTCTTTTGAATAAAGCAATAACAAACGTAACTTCCCCCCCAATATTCCCCTCCTTCAATGAAAGGTCTATAGCATTATTTCGATGAAGGTAAACACTCATAAAATCTATTCCTTTTCCATTTCTACTTGCTTCACATAATATTCCATCGCTTCGTTAAGCCATTTTTGTTCATCTTCTGTGAAAGGCGAAGGTATCATATTTTCAAGTTCTTGCATATCCAGTTCTTCCACACTAGTATTAGCTAACTTTTGTATCAGATCCTCATTAAGAAATGAAAAAGACTCTTCTATATATTCCTTAACCATCTCTTGTACTTTCGAATCCTCGACTGGTTTACCATATAATTGTTTAACCTTTTTAGATAATTCAATAAACGTTTTATCCAAGGCAATTTTATCTTCTTCTGATTTCTTTGATAATTCTTCCACGATATCCGTTAACTTATGGCATTCCATCCATTCTTTATGTGTATGTTCTGTATTCATACCGTAAATAAGACTAAATAATACTGTACTATCTATTTCACATTCCTCTTTGACTAACTTTATTACTCTTTTAATTGCTTGCATTGATTGCTCAATTTTTTCTTTTTCTCTTTCTAACACTTGCAAATGGAGAAACAAACTTTCATTTAAATCAACACCAAAACTTGATTCGTATAACAAATTAGCGACTTTATCTAGACTATAGCCTAGAAATTTTAAACTTAGAATTTTTTGTAAGGTTATAATATCCTGATATTTATAAATACGGTGCCCTGAGGACGGATTCTTTTCAGGTTGTAATAACCCGATTTCATCATAATAGTGCAAAGTAGGAATTGGTATTCCCGTTTTTTCTGAGAATTCTCCGATAGAAAACTTTTTATCTTTTTTCATCTAAATCCCCCTATTAAAATTATAAATTCATTATAAAACCTAAAGTAACTAGAGGTTCAAGAGGAAATTAAAGAAAATTCAAAAATATAAAATGCATATAATCAATATGTATTGCGCTATCCCATTTTATGGCCCGATTATTGACTATCATAATCTTCCCTCACAAATTCAAAGGACTTTCACTTACTTATCCCGAATATATAAATAACCATTCTCACAAGGAGCGAATTTATATGAATCTATTCGAACATGAAACGTAAAACCGTTCCCTTTTAATAAGAGGTCCTCCTTTTTTCTTTTCTAATCATACCATTTACTTACAAAATAGGAGGATACAATTATGAAACGTGATCTATTATTTTTAACTTTATTAGAAAGTGCAAATACAAATTTTAGCGGCTGGGATTTTTCTTTCATTTCAGAAACGGGTCGAATGAAGAGCGAGCCTTTATCGTGGTCGTACGGCAGCACTGCTTTCCAGCTTATGCAGCATGCAGAATCAATGCTCGATATGGGCACTGGCGGCGGAGAGTTTTTATCTATGTTACAACCATTCCCCCCAACTATTTATGCGACTGAGGGTTATGCTCCAAATGTGCCAATTGCTCGGAAGAAATTAGAGCCTTTAGGGGTTACAGTTATAGAGGTAACGGATGATACTGCTTTACCATTTCAAGATGGTCAGTTTGATTTAATAATAAACCAACATGAATCATATGCTGCCTCTGAGGTAAACAGAATCCTTTCTCCAAATGGAGTTTTCCTTACACAACAAGTTGGTGGTCTCGATTGCGCGGAACTAAATGAGCAGTTTAACGCACCGCTAAATAGCGAATTTGCAAGTTGGTCGCTCGAAGCGGCATGCATTGAGTTAGAGCGGAATGGATTTACTATTTTAGAAGCAAAAGAAGATTTTCCTTTCCAACGTTTTTATGACGTTGGTGCGATCGTCTATTATTTAAAAGCGATTCCGTGGCAAATTCCTAATTTTACTGTCGAAAGGTATTATGAGGAATTATATCGTATACATGAAATCATTTTGCTAAAAGGATATTTTGATGTGAAGCAACATCGTTTTCTGATTAAGGCGATTCGCATTTAATCATGGAGCATATGAAAAAGAGATGGATCTACCATCTCTTTTTTTATTTCCACTCAATATTTTCTATATTTAAACACTTCGTTTCACAGTAATAGCCTTTGCCGCCAACATAAACTTTTTCTATTTTATTCTCGCTATTGGTTGCTAATTTAACTAATATTTCAGAAGGCGAGTGTAAAGAATAACCTTGTTCAAATACATAGACTTCTTTTTGTAAGTGGTGCTGTTCATAAAGGTAGCAAGCTAATGCGCCATTTGAAGTTCCAGTCGCTGCTTCTTCATTAATATCGTATAGCGGAGCAAAGTTTCTGCATATAATTCGATTGTCATTAAAAGTATATAGATGCATCCCGACAACATTATAATACTTGCTGATTTCTTTAATTTTTTCAAAATTAGGTTGCATTGTATGTAATTGTGTTTCGGTTTTTATAGGAATTAAAATATCTTTTAAGCCCGTGGAGACAATTTGAATTGGGTATTTATTGTCTATATCTTTAATGTCAAAGCAGTCGATAAACTCATTTGAAGATATAACATCATAGAATATCGGTTCGTTTTGTTCCATGAATATGATGTCATCTTTTATGGTAATAGTAAGAACACCACTGTTTGTTTCAATTGTATAGCGATTCTTGAAAAGTTTATTTACATGCATCAGTATCACGAAAGAGCCAATTGTGGCATGACCACATAAATCAACTTCCTCTTTTGGTGTAAAATACTCAATTTTATAATCAGCAATTTCAGATTCTGATATAAATGCGGTTTCCGCATAGCCCAGTTGTTTGGCTATTGCCATTTTTTGAGTAGTGGTCAATGCATTCTCCATAAATACCACTCCTGCTTTATTTCCGCCTTTATGATCCTTGCTAAATGCACTTGCAACATAAACGGGTATTTTCATAAGACACCTTCCTTCCTCACTTATAGTAAATTGTAGCATAGAACGTACTACGTATATATATTGTTGGATAAATTCGCCATAAAGCAAGAGACAAACTATTTTTTAGCATCTGAACTCTCCAAAAATACTTTGTCTACAGCCTGAGAGTTGGATCTACCATCTCTTTTTCCCCGTTTATTTAGCAAAAGTTTGTGGTAGCTTCTGAATCATTAAGTAAGTTCGCGTCTCGCAATCGCATCAGCTAATGCGATAAATTGCTCATACGTTATCTTTCCTGTTACCTTCGCTTTAATCATCTTTTCCATTTCTTTTGTAATAATCCTACCCTCTATCGCTAGACTTGCTTTAGCTTCATTTAGTTCTTCCTCACTTTTGAACGCCATAATTTAAGTTATCTCCTTCACATCATTTTCATTTCCTTTTCTAATGAAGCAAATTGTCTACTTATACATACGTTCCTTTTCCTCTCATCTACATATTTAAATTGCATTTTGATTAGAACTTGCTGAATTAAGTTTTTTATTATACAGACAATTGGTTTTTAATGAGGTATTTTGCTCATTTTTATTAAAAAACATTCTCCTTATAATTATATTTCACATATTATATTGTACAACTTTCGTTTCAGAAAGGAGTGTTCAAAATCGATAACATAAGTAGCGAGTTTTTAAAACAATATTACGATAGTCGAGTTTGGTTATATGATACACATTGGCTTGGTGTCCCCATTCTCAAACTTCCCACTGATCTTTTTTTGTATCAAGAAATTGTTTACGAATTAAAACCCGATTTAATTATTGAATGTGGTACTTGTTATGGTGGTAGTGCATTGTATTTAGCTTCTATATTAGATTTAATCGGAAAAGGTCATGTTCTTACTATCGATATATTCCCTCAACCAAATCGTCCATCTCATGACCGAATTACGTATTTAACAGCTTCCTCTGTTTCTGTACAGGCCGTCCAAACAATATTAACTATGCGCAAACCTGATGATGTGATTTTAGTTATTTTAGATTCAGATCATAGTAAAGAGCATGTCGCAAAAGAACTTTTACTTTATAAATCTATCGTTACTACTGGTAGTTATATTATTGTAGAGGATACATCTATTAATGGAAATCCTGTTTCTCCCGATTGGGGCCCTGGCCCGATGGAAGCTGTAGAAGAGTTTTTAACTAAAAATAACAATTTCATAATCGATGAGTCTAAGCATAAGTTTTTCATTTCATTTAATCCAAAAGGTTTTTTAAAGAAGATAAAGTGAAACTTTAATAAGTGGGGGTTTTGTATAACCCCACTTATTCTATAATCTTCATTTTTGAAAAAGGATAATATACAAATTCTACTTTGCCTATTATATTATCTTCTTCAATATATCCTAAGCCGTTTCGACTATCTCTACTAAGCTCACGATTATCTCCCATTACAAATAACTTATTTGGCGGGATTTTTGTCTTTTGAAAGTTATAAAACACCTGCGTATTATTGAATAAATCTTTATTTGTATACGGTTCTTCTTGCTTTTTATCATTCACATATACTGATCCATTCGTTATGTTAATTACGTCACCAGGAAGTCCTATTACTCGTTTTACATAATATTTCGACTCATCCTCTTCCTTTATAATGACAATTTCTCCGTGCTCTAAATTAGAAAAATGTGCCGCTGCTTTATTTACAAATACGTAGTCTTCTTCATATAAAGTCGGTTGCATCGACTTCCCTTCCACTTTACATAAAGTAAAAGAATGATAGGCTACTACCAAAACAAAAACAAACAGTATGTATTTTCCCCATCCTCTTTTAATCTCCTCTTTCATATCCATTCCCACCTTATTTAAACGCTTTTTAACTCAAAAAATATATCACTGCACAATTTGTCTCCATGCAGTGATACTATTTTTTACTGGGCCTTGTTCAGTTGTTCGACCGGTACTGGATTTCCACCGGCTCTTTTCGCTTTCAATTCAAAATACGCGTCCAAAATCTCTTTTCCAATCGCGGAATTAATTCCTGATTTGTCATCATTCACCCAAGGTACAACAACTGAAAAAGCAACTTCTGGATCAGCATCATATGGTGCATAACCGGCAAGAGTTAAATTATAACATTTTTTTCGGTTATAGTTTTCATCTCTTCCAATATCACTTTCTCCACCATATACAGTTTCAGCTGTTCCTGTTTTTCCAGCTGGTTTATACGGTAATCCTTTAAACGTTGCAGTACCTGTCCCGTCAGTTTCTTGAAAAACTCTTCTAAATCCTTCTTTTACATGATTAATGTATGAAGTGTCCATATCCACTCGATTTAATATAACTGGTTCAATAGACCGAACAACTTTTCCAACATCCTCTGGTCTATGTGGTTGCTCTCTCACTTCTTGTACAATTTGTGGTTTCATTCGGTAACCGCCGTTTGCAATTGTTGACATATATTGAGCAAGTTGAAGCGGCGTATATGTATCGTACTGTCCAATCGCGTAATCAAGTAAAAAACCAGGTATGTCATCCGTTCTACCCATTTGACCAATCGATTCATTCGGCAAATCAATACCAGTCGGTACACCTAATCCGAACTGTCTAAAGTAGTAGCGCATTTTATTAAATGTCTCTTTTTTAATATCTAGTGGATTGTTTGGCACATAATTTATACCTGCCATTTTTAATGCTGTATGAAACATATAGACGTTTGATGAAACTTGTAAAGCTCTTAAATCATCAATATCTCCAAAGTCTTTCCACGATTTCTTTGGCTTAGTACTTCCTTTAAAATACATTGGTGCATCGAAGAAATGCGTATACGGCTTAATTGTTTCAGTTTGATATCCGGCTAATAACGTAGCCCCTTTCACAGTTGATCCTAACTCATAAGAACTTGTCATCGTTCCTAAAGCAAAGTCTTCTATTTGCATCCCGCCATCTTTATTTACTATTTTCTTTCCAGCCATTGATAAAATTTGTCCATTTTTCGGGTTCATCATTACGACGAACGCGCGATCCATCATCGGCTCTGCAGAATGAAATGCTCGTAAATTCTTCTCAAGACTTTCCTCTACTTTTTTCTGTAACTCCATATCCACTGTTAACATTAAATTATTTCCGCTTTTTCCTTCAGTCACTTTTTCTGTTCGAATAATATTTCCTGCTTTATCCGTAATATTTTTAGACTGTTCTTTCTTTCCATGTAATGCATCTTCGTACTGTTTCTCGATATAACTCTTACCAATACGGTCATTTCTGTTATAATCACGCACTAAATAATAATCTAACTGTTCTCTTGGTAATCCCTCATTTTCAGTAGAAACGCTACCAAGGATAGAACGAAGTATTTTATCATTTGGGTATTCACGTTCCCAGTCTACTGTCGTATCCACTCCTGGCAAACTTGCCAACCTTTCACTTACGACTGCATATTCATTTTGACTTACATCTTTTTTAACGATTTGCGGCGTCATTTTATATCCCGCATTCATCCTACTTTTAATTGCTAATACTTCTAAATCCTCTTTTGAAAGTTCACTTAATTCTTCTTGCGTAATTCTTTCCCTACGTAACTCTTCTACTTTTTTATCTAATTCTTTCCCTTCCATCTCTTGCTTCCTAAATGTATTCTCATCTTCTTTTGTCACTTTTTCTGCGGCACGTTTTTCATTTAACTGCATCCAAAAATCTTTCTTATCTGTTTCTGTCAACTTATCTATATCTTCTGGTGACATTTCTATTAGCTGTGCTAACTGTCTTGCTACTTGTAAAACTTCTTTTGAATCTACCCCTTTCATTTTCGTGTATGTAACGGTTCGTAGTGGTTTGTTATTTACAATCACTTGACCTTGCCGATCAAACATTTTCCCTCTAGGAACAGGAGTGCTTACCGTTACATCTTCCTTTTTGTTCACTTCATTTCTATACGTTTCTCCATCAATGATTTGAACCTTACCTAATTGAATTATAATAGCTGAAAATAAAAGAAAGACGATAAAAAATAGTACATTTAACCGAAAAGGAATATGAGTCTTTTTCTTTTTCGATTGTTTTTTCTGCTCCTTTTTCTGTCTCATTTCGCTCCCTCACTTCATTCTATTAACATTTCTAAATAGAACCATTATGTATCAAATTTATTTATATGATATATATAGAATTTTATATTAATTACTAAAGAAATAAAAGATTTAATTTTCAGTTTTTTAATTTTATAACCTAGTTATTACCATTCCCTTATTAAGGAATAACATGAATGTTATTCTAAAAGAAAGGTTGTATACTTAAGAAACAAATCAATAAAAGACATTACTAAGGAGAAAATGAAATGACAGATTCATTCACAATTCATACTAATACGTCACATTGTTTAAACTTTATGATTTATATTCAAAATATTTATCTCAACCAAAAAGAGAAAAAAGAAAATGTAAGATTTCCTTACATAGCAAGACAATTCAATTTCTCTACTAACTTTGAAGCAAATTTCAAAGAATTATGGCATTCACTTCGCAAACAAATTGCTAATGACAGGTATGATTCGCAAATTTTTTATGATGAAAATCATATCTTTTATGAGAAGCTTTTTGATAATCATTTATGTAACGAAGAATTATTCAAAGAATTAATATGTAGTTTTAAAAGTATGGTGGACTAGCATAGCAGGTCAGCATTCATTAGAATCGTCTGTAAGTGAGTATAGTACGCAACTTTATAATGACTTGGTTTTATACTTAAAACAAAACGAAATAGAACCTTTACAACAGCTACAAATTAGCTTACTTTATGACGATTGTCTATTCGTTAAAGACAACATTTCTTTCTATTCTGCTATTTTACCGACTAAAACCTTTTTTATAAGCTATAGAAATGTAGTTACTACATTATCGACATGTTTTCATGTTGCTTAAAACAGCAATTACTCAATTAAAAAACTGAGGCAGATACCTCAGTTTTTTCGATAACTTATTTCCTTGAAGATAAACCTTCAACAAATTCACCAATCTTATTTTGAAAAACAAAATCAAAGTTATATTCTTGCCCTGTTAACTCTTCATTTACTAAAATTGTCGTTGCCCCTATTTCCCTCTTTGCGATTTGTGGGAATGAAGCGACGGGTTGCACTTTTAATGACGTTCCCATAACGATAAGTACATCTGTTTCATATAAACGTGTTATCGCATTTTGATATTGCGGCAATGTATCTCCGTATAAAACAACGTCTGGATTTAAGATGAAATTACACTTCTCGCAGCGAGGCACTTCATGATCAATCATATACTGCAAATCATACCCCGCTTTACACTTCGGACAATGTGCTGTTTGAAGCGTTCCATGTAAATCAATGACATGTTTACTACCACCTAATTGATGTAAACCGTCAATATTTTGCGTTAAAATCGTAATGTCTTTCCCTTGTTCTTCTAATTCAGCTAAAAAGTGATGCCCACGATTTGGTTTATATTGATGAAACGTATTAATTTGAAAGATTTCCTTATAATGCTTCCAAAATTCTTTCGGATTTCTATTATAATATCCTCTTGATAAATACATCTCCACATTCGCATCAGCATACAATCCATTTGCTGAACGAAAGTCTGGAATACCACTTTCCGTACTTGCACCAGCACCTGTTAACACCGTAATTTTCTTCGCTTGCTCTAAAATTGAACGTACTTCTTCGAATTGTTGCACAAAAATCACCTCTATGTATTTTCCTATTCTTATTATACCAGTTGTTTACAGGAGGTGTTGTACAATATCCACTCCATTTGCAACTTGAATTGCAAGCTTTACTCTCTCTTTACGTAGTTTTTTACGATTTTCTTTATATGAAGGGTTATCTAATAAAACTTTATTTATTGAGAATAGTTTCTTAATACATTCAATTATTCATTTTTTGTTTTTGGCGTAAATAAGCTATATGCACAACAGACGGAATAGTTTTACGATAAGCTGGACCAGCTATATCAATACCTAACCATCCTAGGTTAAGAATAATTCCTATTGGTCCTAAAAATATTGATAATCCTTTCGTCAGTACTCGATTCATAACAAGAGTTAGTCCCCTGTTTAAAATAACTTGTGCTATTGCATTGGCAACAATGACAGCAATTTGATATGTCATAAATCCTCCTACCCTAGCACCCAAAATCAGAAATAAATTTGCTATCGGAAATCCCGCTGCCCAATCTATATTTTTTATACCCATTTCATCAAACATTGCCTTTATCTTTTCCTTTTCTATTTCATCAGCTTTTTCCCAATGCTTCTGCAAAATTGTTATTAGTATCTTTACTTCTAACTCTTCTTCCCCCTCAAAATCGTTCCATTTTACATTTAATTTATCACATACATCACGTACAATTTCTAAATAATGTACTCCAGGAGTATCACTTGAAAATATATTTCTAAACAAGTAGGCTACATCATTACTTCCACTATATTGTAATTCCGCAATGATTTCCTCCCTTGATTTTAAAGCTTCTCCCTTCCCGAATATATATTCATTTAATTCTAATAAGTCCGTATCATCACATGTTTCCAGTAATTTTTTTAATCTTGTTGTAGATTGCTCTAACATATCGCTCAACTCCAATATCTATTATTCAGTTAATTCCCTAACATACCGAATATTATATAATAACATTTCAATAATATACAATTATTACGGTATAAATACCCTCATATTTATACCAGTTAACTTCATCTTTTCTCCATATATGTTAGACCGCCCCCAGACATCTTCCTCTCTATACTCTATACTGCATCTTCAATTATAAAATACTAACACAAAAAGAGGGCCACATCAGCCCTCTTTAATCTACTGTTATTTAATGCGTCGTACCCCCAACTTCCACAATATCTACCTCAACTGTCGTCGTTACCTCAACTGCCAATTCTATTCCTTTACTAATAGTAGAAAGTGACATACTCGGTTGGCCTGGATAGTTACTCGCTTGTTCTGGTAAGAACGGAATATGAACAAATCCACCTTTTACTTTCTTATCCTGTTTCTTTAGTTCATGCATGAGACCATAGAATAAGTGATTACAAACGAATGTACCTGCTGTTTGTGAAACGGTAGCCGGTATGCCCTCTGCTTGTAGTCTTTTTATAATTGCTTTCATCGGAAGTGTAGACCAATAAGCAGCTGGTCCTTCTTCTACGACTGGTACATCTACCGGCTGGTTTCCTTCATTGTCAGCAATTCTTGCATCATCGATATTAATTGCGACACGCTCTATCGTAATATCTGGTCTTCCCCCAGCTTGTCCAATACATATAATCATTTCAGGATTTAGTTCTTCTATATACTCTTTTAATACGCTGATTGATTTTTGGAATACAGTTGGTACTTGTCTACTAATAATCTTGTATTCTCCGATTGTTTTTTCATGCAAACTTTTTGCAACTTCCCAAGCTGGGTTGATACTTTCTCCACCGAACGGATCGAACCCTGTTAGTAATACTGTTTTCATAATTTTCCCTCCTAATTAGAAACGATATACAAGGCCGTACATAATAAACATATTAATAATAAAGATTGAAAGAGCAATTGGTACTTGTGCTTTTATAACTGCATTTTTATCCTTTAGTTCTAAAAGCATCGCCGGAACGATATTAAAGTTTGCAGCCATTGGCGTAATGAGCGTTCCGCAATATCCAGCAAACATACCGAGCGCTGCCATAATTGCTGGATTCCCGCCGTGCATTTGAACAATTAAAGGTAAGCCAATTCCGCCAGTAATTACGGCAAAGGCTGCGAATGCATTTCCCATTACAACTGTGAAAAGCATCATCCCTAAACAATATGCCATAACAGCAACGAACGGATACTCTGTCGGTAATACTTGGCCGACTAAATCAGAAACGACTTGTCCAACGCCAGACTTCGCGAAAATACCACCAAGTGCAGCTAACATCTGTGGTAAAATGACAGCCCATCCGACAGCTTGTAATAGCCTGCTACCTTCTTGTACAGGCGTTGTTATTTTCGATTTTGTAATACGCATCGCCGCAACGAATGCAAGTAGTGCCCCAAGTGCTAAAGCAACTAACGTTACTTTATCTGGATCAACAAGAGAAACATTTCCCCATTTGATTTTGCCTAATGTTAACGTACCGATAATTGTAAAAATAGGAATTAATAGTGCAGGCATAAAAATTTTATTTTTTAATTTCTCCGCATGTTTTACACGTTCTTGTACTGGTACTTCTTTCTCATCTGATTTTGTTACTTTGTTTAATGAAGCTAACACGACCATAGCGAGCACGATACAACCAACGTAAAACGAAGGGATTACATTGCCGAATATAAATGTAACTGCAAACAATGCCCAAAATAAGCTAGAACCCCATCGATTTGGATGTTCACGATCAAACGCAATACGAACAGCGATAAAAGCAACGATTATACCTAATACGTAATAAATTGTATCCATTGTGATGATGTTCATTTTATATTGCCTCCTTCTCTTCTTTTTCTTTTGCTTCCATCGTTTTCGCTATATATTTATCAAATCTTCTAAATCTGATCCAGCTTACGATAAGTGCTGATATTGCAGTTGGAATACCCCAAAGCGCCATATCCCATACACCGACGTGCATACCTACTGAATCGAAGAATCCTTTCATTAATAAAATAGCACCAGTCGCGATAAATATATCCTCTCCGAAAAACCATGCTGTATTTTCCGCCGCTGCTGCGTTTGCTTTAATTTTTTCTCTTAACTTTTCTGGGATTTTACCATATCTTCCTTGCGCAGCTCCCTCTGCCATCGGTGCAACGAGCGGTCTTACTGTTTGTGCATGACCACCAATATTCAGTCCAAGCGCCGCGGATGATTCTCTTATCGTAAAATATGACATTAATACTCTTCCAGTTGTTGCGCCTTTTGATTTCGTAATAAGTGCTTCTGCTCTTTCTTTTAAACCGTAACGCTCTAAAATTCCGATTACCGGTAAGGTTAGTATAATCGGCATAGACATATATCTATTTTCTATGAAAAATTTACCGAACATGCTGATCACATCATAAAAACTTAATCCTGAAACCATACCAGTAACAATACCTGCAACCATAACGACTAATAGTGTATTTAATCTAAATAAAAAACCAACTGCAACAAGTAGTATCCCGATTAATTTAATCATTCCAGCACTTCCCCCTATTTTTTATTTTGGTGCACAAATAGAAATACCTTCAAGTTTGAATGTTCTGCATATTCTTTCCGCAAATTGCACTGCTTTTTCTCCATCACCATGTAAACAAATTGTTTGTGCTTGAACTGCTACTTTCTCTCCATTTACCGAATTTACATAGCCTTCTTTCACCATTTGAATCACTTGTTTTATCGCTTCGTCTTCATTTTTTATAAGTGCATTCTCTTCTGTACGACTTGTTAATGTTCCATCTTGCCTATACGTACGATCTGCAAAAGCTTCTTGTACGAGAGTTATTTTGTATTTTTCTGCAGCCTGTATAAACGCCTCGCTATTTGCTAATCCGTAAAGTAATAGATTGCGATTACTATGATAAATTGCTTTTGCAATTGCATCTGCAATTTCCGGGTTAGTCGCGGCCATATTATATAGAGCCCCGTGCGGTTTCACATGATGCATCTCGCCGCCAGCTGCTTTCACAAAAGCGTCTAATGCGCCAATTTGATATAAAACGTAATCGTATACTTCACTCTCTGAAACGTTCATATTTCTTCTTCCAAATCCAATTAAATCAGGAAAACCAGGATGCGCGCCTATTGCTACATTGTGCTGCAGTGCCTTTTCGACCGTTTTCCTCATTACAGTCGGATCACCCGCATGAAAACCGCAAGCAACGTTTATAGAGGAAACGAACGGAAGAATTTCATCATCATTCCCCATTTTGTAAGCTCCAAAACTTTCTCCTAAATCACAGTTTAAATCGATTGTCGTCACGATGTTTCCCTCCTAATCTCAGCTCCGTAAAGCGATGAATTTCTTTAATAGATTCATATTTACTTCTTGTTCTATGTACAATTGTTCCGCTTCTTCAAGCGTAATTTGCTCAAATGAAACATAGTCTCCTGGTTTTAGCTGGGCAAGAAGAGGAAGATCTACTAAAATAATATTTCCCATTCTCGGATAGCCACCTGTCGTTTGCCTATCTGCCATTAATATAATCGGCTGTCCACCATTTGGAACTTGAATCGTTCCGAATGTAACGGGACTCGATAAAATCTCTTTTTCTTCCACTCTATTTAAAATTTCTCCTTCAACCCTATAGCCCATGCGATCAGCGTAATTAGATACTTTATATTCTTTCGTAAAAAACGCCCCTATACTTTCTTCTGTAAATTGATCATATTCAAAATCAGTTATGACACGAAGCTTAGGATGTTTCTTATATTTTGACCTTACGCTGCTGCTAATTGCCCATTTCGTTTTGATTCGCTCATCCTTTTGTAAATCTTGAATGAAACGATGAGCCATTTCTGATCGTTCACCAATTTGAAAATAATCCCCTTTTTTCAGCATTCTTCCTTCCATACCACCAATCGCTGCACGTATGTAAGTACTTTTACTTCCCATTATGCGATCAATATGAATACCACCTGCAAAGGTTACATATGCCCTACAACCACTTTTCACTTTTCCGAAACAAAGCATGCTACCTTCTTCTGCTAGGATAGGACGCCATAACGGGATGCGTTCTCCATTCAATAACGGTTCCATATCCGCACCGCCAATCGCAAGTAAAGTCGTTTTCTTTATTAACAATTTAGGTCCCATGATCGTCATTTCGAGTCCTGCTTCATTCTCTTCATTACCGACTAACATATTGATCATCCGAAGTGCACTTTGATCCATAGCCCCGCCAACAGGTACACCATATTGTTGATAGTGAGATCTCCCTAAATCTTGGACTGTTGTAAACATTCCTGCATGTAAAACCTCTACATCCATTCTTTAGCCCCCTCAAGTGATACGTACTCTTCCTTCGTTATTGGGATAAACCGTAAATACATACCGCTTTGAATATAGGTTGGTGTTTCTTCTTTTGGATTAAATAATGAAATAGGAGTTCGGCCAATAATATTCCATCCTCCTGGTGTTTCAAGCGGATATATACCTGTTTGATTTCCGCCAATCCCTACTGAACCAGGAGAGATTTGCAACCGTGGTATTTCTTTTCTAGGTGTTTCTAGTTCTTTTGATAGTCCTCCTAAATACGGGAACCCTGGTGTAAAACCTAGCATATATACAAAATATGTTGTTTCACTATGTATTCGAATTACATCTTCTACTTGTAAATCGTGATAATGTGCGACCTCTTCTAAATCAGGTCCATATTCTCCCCCGTAACAAACTGGTATAGAAATATGTTTCACTTCTCGTTTCAGCTCTTCCTTATACGTATCGAACATTCCAGTTATGTATTGGCATACGTAATCGTACGGTCGTATCTTTCTATCATTTTCCTTCCATACTTCATATAAATTGTAGTAAACGGCTAATGAGGTGAACGACGGAACGCATTCAATCATTCCTGTAAACGGATGTTGCTGCAACGCTTGAAACAATCGCTGCACTTTTTCGTATGTCTCCATCCCCATTTCTTCACCAAATGTAACAATAATTGCTTGATCCCCTAACGCAGAAAATTTCATCCCACTCCCTCTTTCTATGCTAAAAAGCCGAGTTCTTTCGAAATGCGATTTGCTGTCTCTTTCACCTTCGCAATAAAATATGATATATTGCTTTCGCTGTACTCAATTGCTAATCCCGAAATACTAATGCCTGCTACAACGGTTCCATCATTTGCAAAAATAGGAGCTGCTATCGCCGCTGTATGATTTTCTAACTCAGAGTAGCTAATCGTATGTCCTTCCTTTTTCGCCATTTGTAACACTTCTAGCAATTGTTTCTTATCCACGATTGTTCCATCTGCAAACTGTTTTAAATTCGTTTCCTCTATGTATTTCCTTTTCTCTTCCTCTGAGAAATACGATAGTAAAATTCTCGGACATGCACCCGCATAAAGTGGCGCTCTTCTTCCAACCGCTGTATACACGCGTACAGGCTGAACACCTTCCATCTTTTCAACATAAATCGCGTCATTACCATCTTGAATAATTAAATTAACTGCCTGCCCTAAACTATCTCTAAGCTCTTTCATATAGGGAATCGCAATATTTCTTACGGATAATCTTTGTGAAACAAGTTGACCGAACCGTAAAAAAACGACACCTAAACGATATCTCCCCTTTTCATTTTTTTGTAAAAACTCCATTTCTTCTAACGAGCCAATTAAACGATAAACAGATGTTTTCGGCATACTCGTAAGCTGAACCATCTCTGTTAAACTTAACTCTTCATGCGCATAAAACAACTCTAAAATATCCATTGTTTTAACTGCCGTTTTATTTATACTCATTTTATCTCCCTCTTATTCCGAATTTCGGAACTTAAATTCCGTTTTTCGAAACAAACATATAATTTAAAATTATAAAATATTCTTTCAATTCTATCAATATTTTTTTAAGTACATGACCCGATATATTTTGTCAGTAATTTAAAAAACATAAATAATGAAATGCATTTATAAATTTTCACATCAAATTATTACATTTCTAGTATATTTAAATTATCATGATATATATAAACCAAAATATAGGAAGTGTTTCTTTTGAAAAAGCTACTAGTGATTCTTGCTATTATGTTATCTTTTTGTATAGGTTATAATGTGACATTTGCAACAAACGAGGATACGAAGCTAAACTCTCAAATTGAACAACGTGCCATAACTAACGAAGACGTTGCATTTTTCGGATCAACCACTTATAATTTCAACTATTTTAATGGAGATAACTTAAGCGTTCTTGTACAAAATACAGGTGATTCTCCTTTTAGTTATACTTTGTATAGTGCTAAAGGTGCTTGGATGATTGACGGAACTTTAAAACCTGGGGAACAAGCAATAAGTGAATTCGATATTCACTGGACTGATTGGCTTCCAGACGGTGAATATAAAATTATTTTTAGAAATAGAGACGGTTCACTTTCCAAAGTGCATGTTTCCACAAAACTATTAGATTGAACTACGCCCACTTAACACTCTAACGAGCTATTTGAAGTGGGGGATTCCTACGAACACCAAGGTATCCCTCAGCTTTATGAGTAGGCAATCCCCGTAATCCCTACGGTTAGGAGCCTTATGGCCTCTTTTCTCAGATTTTCCGCTGCATTCACATCTCTATCATGATATATACCACAAGAAGGACACTTCCATTCACGCAGGTTCAGGCTTTTCACATCTTTATTTTTGTAGTCGCAATGCGAACAAGTTTGGGAACTAGCGAATGTTTTCGACACCACAATCACTTGTTTCCCATACCAGGGTGCCTTATACAACAACATCGCTTTGAATTGTGACCATGATACTTCTTGAATCGCTTTCGCTAGTTTGTGATTCTGTAACATATTCGATACTTGCAAATCTTCTACCCCAATCACATCGTGGTTTTTGATGATCCTTGTAGAGAGTTTTTGCAAGTAATCCGTTCTTGCATTTTTGATTCGTTCATGAATACGAGCGACTTTCATTCGCTGTTTATGCCAATTCGCTCCGCCTTTTGTACGTCTAGATAGAATACGCTGGGCATGAGCGAGTTTCTTTTCTAATACCCGAGACCATTTTGGATTACCGAATACCTCACCCGTTGAAAGAATAGCAAAGTTTTTCACACCAACATCTATACCAACAGCGGAATCGGTCTTCGGCAATTCTTGTACTTCTGCTTCAGCAAGAATCGAGACAAAATATTTTCCACTTGGATTCCTTCTGACAGTAGCACTCAAAATTCGTCCTTCTACCTCACAACTTTTGACAAATTTGATAAGACCAAGTTTCGGTAACTTCAATTTATTATCTATAATCGCAATGTTTCCATTTGTATATTTCGTTGTATAGGATTGGACTTTATTGTTCTTCGATTTAAACCGAGGTGCTTTGTTTTGTTTTTTGAAGAATCTTGCATACGAGTCAGCAAGGTTGTGAAGAGAAGATTGAAGAGCGATACTGTCCACTTCTTTTAGCCATACAAATTCTTTTTTGAGAGTAGGTAATTGCGAAGAACAAGTGCCATAGGATAACCCTTTTCCTGTTTCTTTATATCTATCATTCCACTTTTCCAAAAAGTAGTTAAATACAAATCGTGAACAACCAATTGTTTTCGTAATAGCTATTTTTTGTTCTAAACTAGGATAGATCCGAAACTGATACGCTTTATGGATAAGCATCGCTTTTCACCTCACTTCCTTTTTCTATTTGTTTACAATCTTTTTCAAGATATACATGAGAACGATATCATGATGTAGAAAAAAATACTAATCACGTATCATTTCTTCTTTTTTGTCGAAAGTCCTCTGTCCCTTTCAAAAAAATATACAAATGAAAGAAATTTTACAATGAAACCATTTCGTAGATGTAAAAGTGCCTCGGAGCTATAACATTTTCTTTCTATAGGAACGAACTGATTAGAATACCGGTACCTCATACTGATTCTTCACCAAAAAGAACCTTTAGGCTTTTTCCTAACCGTCATTCAGCTCCCACCTACTCATTGGACCATGTCCTACCCATTCCTTGAGGTGCAGTTTTCTGTCGGGAAATGATGAAAAGTACAAAAGTTTAGATTTGAACTAATATTTGATCACCTTTCATTAATAACACTAATATAAAAGAAAATATAAAGAGCATGTATTGATCAATACATGCTCTTCTCATAGTTATTCAAAGTATTCTTTTTTTACATGATTGATTGTTTCTTCGTAGAACTAGCAAATCTATTAGTTACATATTACTTATTTTTCAAAATCGTTCTTTTAGCTTTTTTAATAATTCTACTAGTTGATTGTATGTCAGTATCCTTTACCCATTCTTCACACAGGTTCATTACCCAATCTGGTTTCGTTTTACTTGCATCATTTAACCAGTTTCCAACCGAATCTTGTACATATTTTGATGGATCTGATTTAAGTAAATTAAGAATGGGAAGTGCTTTTTCAGGTTCTTGTTTTAATATTTCAATATGTTTACTCCATACCCCTCGAGGACGAATAGATTCTACAGAGAACCTGCGAAGATTCTCATCTTCACTTTTTGCCCATTCTACTAACAATTCCACACTTTCTTCTATATTTTGTGAAAGATCTTCTCTAATAGACATCCAAGCAATTTCTCGAACACCAAAATGATGATCCGCCGCAAAAGGCCGAATGTACGTTAATGTATCTTTTAATGTGTTATTTGATTTCTTATTCATAAACGCTGCCCAACATCGTACACTATCTGAAATATGATTAGATAACTTTAACAGTACATCTTCCTTGTTCCCTTCATTCTCTTTGAGTATAATTTCATCCAGTAAAGTTCCTGTTATTCGTATGACTTTCATACCTGTTTCAACGTTTTGTTTTTCTAATTCAGCTACTATACATTCCAAACTATCCTTGAGTCCTATGGAAGGTAAGACATTTTTAAGTAGTTCAATATGATTTATAGCTAGCCATTCTGTTAGATTAACACTTTCTACTTTCCCTTGCTGTAGTAATTGTAAGACCTCTTTAGGAATTTCGTTTACTTTCCTGGCTCCTTTCCTGTTTAAGATAGCTTCTACTTCTTTCGTTATCATTTAAAATCCCTCCTTGCAATACTATCTTCAAATAAACAGAGGTCATTTTGAAAAATAATAATCAAAATGACCTCTGTCTGTCTTTCTTAAATGAACATTCAGTTTCACAAAAAATGTGATTTAAATCCACCGGAAGAATATTTCTCCCATACTTTTTCTTTATAACGCTCTTACTTGTTTCAACGGCCAGAAAACAGCTTGTCCTTTTCCGACAATTTCATCTTCTGAAATAAATCCAAACATACGACCGTCCTTAGAAACTTCACGATTATCCCCTAACACAAACACTTGACCTTCTGGCACTTTCGTTTTTCCTGTGATTTGTTCTAACGTAAAGTCTGGAGTTAATACACGGCCTGCTGCTTTTTCTTTAAACTCTTTTAAATATGGTTCTTCCATCGCTTTTCCGTTTACATATAACACATCATTTTTATACTCAACTGTATCGCCTGGTACACCAATTACTCGTTTTACTAAATCGTATCCTTCTTTTCCGTGGAAGACGATAATATCAAAGCGCTCTAATCCACTTATACTATAACCAATTTTATTCACGAGAACTCGTTCGTTATTTTCTAAAGTGGGCATCATCGATTCACCTTGTACTAGTGAAGGTGTAAATAAAACACCGCGAATAATAGCAATTAATACAAGGGTAAATCCTATCGTTTTAGCCCATGACAATAACTCTTTCTTCGTATTTTCCTTCATCGTTTCTCCTCTTTCTTATGTGCTTATTTTATTATTTGAACTAATTGTTGTACTAAATTAGGATCAATATTAGAAAAACATGATTTTCCTTCTCTTACCGCTGTACCGACATGCGCTTGCGTAATTCCAGTTTCATCTAGCAAATGCTTTATATTTTCTTTCGTCACGCCAGCTCCAGCAACAAGTTGAATTTGACCACCGCTTACTTTTTGCATTTCTGCAAGCACCGGAATATTCTCTACTATATTTCCTTGTCCACCTGAAGTTAAAACGTGAGTCACTTTATGAAACTTCTTTAAAGTTTTCATCGCTTCTACCGGATTTTCTATATCATCTATCGCACGGTGGTATGTTACATTTATTCCATCTACAACAGATAGTAGATCGGCTAATTTCTCTTCATCCACTTCATTTTGTTCGTTTAATACACCTAATACAACACCAGCTGCACCTAACTTCTGTGCGATGATAATATCTTCCTTCATCATTTCAATTTCTTCTTCCGTATATGTAAAAGACTTCGCATGCGGGCGAATCATAACGTGAATCGGTATATGTACTGCTTCTACCGCTTTTTTAATAAATGCATAACTCGGCGTTAAACCACCTTCTGTATAAGATGAAATTAATTCAATTCGCTTCCCGCCAGCTCGTTCAATTCGTTTCACATCTTCTAAACATGTTGCAATAACCTCTAGCATGAGATGACCTCTTTTCGTGCTTTTTTCTTATTATAACATTAGTAAAAATAAGAAACCTAGCTTTCTCCTATAAAACTGTAAAAAGAAGAATGAAAAGAAAGATTTTTTAATTGATAACAATTATTGGCACTGGTATATTCTTCATATATTATACAATTAAAAGGAGAACAAGTTATGCTTCTTACAAAAAAACATTTCATTATTTCTAGTTCATTTATTCTCATCGCATCACTTTGCACAATTACTTTATTAACAAAACAAAATACACAACTAGATTCCACTCCTTCTAAAGTAGAAGCAAATGAAACGATTACTCTTTCATCAAGTGAAACAAATGAACTCCAAACATTTCGTTCGTTATCAGTTAATGATACACATACATTCCGCGGGTCAGTCGGTACCGGATTTGACTTTAGTGGTCTTGGTGATTTAAAAGTCACCGTTAAAAATATCGGTACAAATGCATTTACATATTCAATCAAATCACCAGATGAAGAGCCACTAGTAAAACATACAATACAACAAAATGAAAGTAAAACCATTACTTTACGTTCATTCATTTCCACTCCTCGGCCAGGAACATATTATTTGTCCGCTTATAATGAAGATGGATCTGAGAGTAGCATGGGACTTGAGGTACAGCCTGAATAACAATAGAAAAGGAGTAACCCCCTAGCTCTTCTGACTGGGTGTCACTCCTTTTTATTTTAATTATTTTTCTTAGTTACCTGATTATAATATTGGCTAAATGCTTCTACTAATGCGTCAACAGAAGCGTATAATTCTTCCGGTGTATTATCTACCCCTCCCATTTCAATAAGTAATGCATTTGGAGATAGATCTTGATTATATACTCCGTTTCCGCTTTTACGATCTTTAATAAAAATCCCCCGGCTTAAACCGTAATACTTCTCATCTAAATATGAATTGATTGCCGTTACTATTTTTTTATTTTTTTCAAAGTTAGGATTTTCTCTTCCTAAAATAAAATAGAGCCGAGCATAATTCTTTCCGTTAATATTTTTTGTTGTAATATTTTTTCGTGCATCATCTCTATGAAGGTCCATTGGAAACATAATATTTTTATCTTGTGCTAATTTATCTTGTAATATTTGTCGGGACCCTTTGTAAGATTGAGCCCAATTTAAATTTTTATTTCGTAGAAAATCCCTCATATTTGTCGTATCATGTGAAACACCTATTCCTTTTTCTTCTAACTTTTGTTTTAAATAGTTTCCAACAAACGTAATATTCACTTCATTATTTGTACTAGAGGCATCATTAGGTTTAGTAGCACCTGGAATGAGAGGAATAAACGCCTCCCAACTATGTGTATGATAAATAAAAACTTTATTTTCACCGTTATTTTGTGTATTTGAATTGTTTTCTTTCTCACTCTTTGGGTGCTCAATAGCAGTACCTTTATCTTTAATATTCTCTAAAGGAATACTGGATTCTTCAGGAATGTTCGTATAATCTGTTCCTTCCCCTGCAATTAATATTTCTGAATAAAATTGATTCATATTCGGAAGTTCCCTGGTTAATAAACTTCGAAGGTCATTTACATTAATATTTGTAGAAAGTGAAAGTAAAAAAGATTCCAAAGACGCCTGTCCTTTTTCTTTATGAAATTCTTCTGCAAAATAACGATTTTCACTTCCTATCATATACATAAGGCCTTTAGTAGAATTCGTTCCTAATAACTGATTCATATAATATGATTTAAATACGCTAGAATTACTAGAAATGAAGAATGAAGTGAGGATACATATAATCGTGAATAAAATACATATCACTACATATCTTACATTTAATACTTTCAGTTTCACTTTATTCATTTTATATCTCCCTTCATTTACTATATTCTTACGCATAATTTTTAAGTAATATGATTAATAATTTAATAGAATTGACTCAACTACTATTTTTTCATTTAACCTCTTCCTATAAAGCCAATGAGGTTAAAGTTTCCTTGCGCAAATATCATCAAAGATTTTAAAAGAAATTAAATAACCTGAGTCTATATAAATATAGAACTCAGGTTATTTCATACCGCTTACTCGACAGGAGGCACTGTATTTTGATGGACTTTTTTATTTATCCATGTCAATACCTAATTGATCTTTCAATAATTTCATACCTTTTTGTGTAAGATGGACAGCCCGACTCTTATCCGTTTTTGTAATCCATTCCTGTTCCAAAAATAGTTTTGCGATTGCAGATCCTAACCAGCCAGAAATATGGTAGCGTCGTTCACTCCAATCGAGACAAGGTTTTGCAAATATTCTCCTCTTTATATTTGCCGTTTCAATATTTATCCCAAAATTCAGAAACCACTGCTTACCTTGTTCCGTTACAACATATTCTCCTTCCTCTAAAATTAGAAATTCCTTATGTAGTAATTTTTCGGTTATCTCTACACCGAGTTTGCCTGCAAGATGGTCATAGCAAGTTCGAGCATATCGAACTCTTTTTAATTGATCCGATTGTTTTAAAGAACGAACTTGGACTGTTGGTGCGATTGTTCCCAACTTTTCAAGAACTTCTGCTACCTCTTGATTAGCAAGTCGATAATACCGATGTCTACCATGTTGTTCAACCGTAAGTAGACTCCCCTCTACTAACTTAGAAAGATGAGAACTAATCGTTGGGTGTGACACCTTTGCCATATAAGCCAATTCGCTAGCAGGTAGTGCCTGATTATTCATTAAACAATCTAAGATAATTGCTCTTGTAGGTTCAGCAATTAGTTTAGCTATATATGAGATATTCGGATATACATTCATATTTCGATGATACCCTAACTGTTAAATTGATACAATTATTTTAAGTTTAATAGTAAAGGAGAATGTATTATGAATGCAATTGATCTTAGTATATTAAATTTGAAAGAAACGAGAAGGCGCTCAGAAAAATTATGGAATTCTCTTCCCGATAATTTTCTTAATTGGAAGCCTGATCATGAGGCCATGTCTTTTGGTGAAATGATTCGTCATGTTTGGACCTCAACTTTTTACTATCATATGATTTTAAAGAACAATGGCTCAATAAATGACATACATATCCCATATGATGACGAGCCAATTACTTGTGTAAAAAAAGAAATTGAATTGGCACAATCATACTTTACTGATTTCATAGAATATGTTCAATCCATAAGCATAGCTGAGCTAGATTCAACCCTTATTGATCGAAGCGATGTTGGCTATCAAAGATATTTAGGCGACATGCTATTACGAATTGCCTATCATGATGCGGTCCATGCTGGTCAATTTTTACAATATTTACGAATGATAAACTTGGAAAGACCTTTAATTTGGGATTAAAAGTTGTCAAACTAACATTGCAATAAATATTCTTTCAGCCAATAACAATCCAAAATCATGATAACCATTTATATTAAAAATCTACATCTCAATTTGGTACGTCGTACACATAAAAAGCACGTGTTTGATTAGTAATCAAACACGTGCTTTCAAAACAACTATATTGTCCATAAACAATAAAATGTAAGTTAAAAAAACTACGACCGAAACGCCGCATCCGCTAACATAGACAGTGTTACATCGTCCATCGGGGGATTGTGTAATCCTGCTCTGACGTTTAAATAGTAACGGTGAAGCGGATTTTTTTCTGATAAACTTTTTGCCCCTACGATGCGCATTGCTTTATCTACAATTGATATCGCTGCATTCGTTACGGCATATTTCACTGCTGCTAATTCTGCTTGCAATGATAGTTTATCCTCTGCTTCATCGTACTTTTTCGCAATTTGATATAAAAAGACGCGAGCTTGCATAAGCTCGAGTTCAAATTCTCCAACTAATCTTCTAACATTCGGTAATAAACTAATAGAATGGTTTAAACTATTTGGTTTGTATGATCCCGCAAACTGAACTGCATAATTTCTTGCTGATTGTGCAATTCCTAAATAACATGCTGGTATATGTAGCAACCAGCCAATACCCTTTTGTTTCACTTTCCCGCCTTTTACATCCGTAAAAAAACGGTTGTCTATCTCTACATTTTGTAAGACCAGGTCGTGGCTAGCAGTCCCTCGCATTGCAACGCTATCCCACGTTTCTTCAATGGATACACCGAGTGTATTTCTTGGAATGACAAACTCACCAACTTCTTCTTGGCCTTCCATACTTGCTGAAATAATAAAATAATCAAGTACTGGCGCCATCGTTGTAAAAGTTTTCCTTCCATTTATAACCCACTTCTCGCCTTGTTGAACCGCTATTGTTTCTGGTTTACCGCCACGCGTCGGGCTCCCTGTTTTCGGTTCTGTTGCTGCCCTGTTAAAGAGCGCCCCATTACGAACTTCTTCGCAAAACCATTTGAACATCTCATCATTCCAAGAACGATTTTCCGCCAGCTCTTTCACAATACCAAGATGCCAGCCAATCGATAATGCAGTAGCTCCGCAGCCTTCCGCAATTTTCTCTTGAAATAAAACGAAGTCATATAAAGAAATCGCACTACCACCAAATTCCTTCGGTAACGTTAATTTCGTATATCCGATATCTTTTAAATCATTTATATTTTCATACGGAAATGATCCTAATTCACTTAGTTGATGCTCCCTTTCCATGAACTTCGGAATCAATTTATTTATTTGTTCAATAATGAAAGATTGTTTTTCTGTTTCAACAAATGAGAGTGCCATACTATAATCTCCTTTATGTTCGATTCATGAACCGTTCATTTTGTCATTATGATTATATGAAGCTACCTCTCTATTGTTTCACTATTCCGATAAAAATACAATGTTTTTGACTAATAAGAAAAGTTCCTATTTAAAGATAGGTTCTTTTCTTATTAGTCTCCCTTCAATGCCTTTAATGGCAACGAGGTTACATATCCAATATACGAGAATAATTCTTTAAAGAAGAATGGTATTTCTGTATCTAACGTTTTATATGCTGATGTCGGCGTTGGTGAAGCATACGCTTCAATATTAATATGTTTTGCGATTCTCATTGCGCGTTTCATATGAAGTGGATCACTTACAATCGTGTATGTGCGTATTCCGTTCTCTATTCCAACTTCCTTCGCATTCTTTAAATTTTCTTCAGTGAAAAGGGATTTTGTTTCAATTAAAATATCTTCCTCTTTTACACCTTGTTTCATTGCATATACTCTTGCAGTACGTGCTTCCTCGAGCTCTGCCTCGAACTTTGTGCCACCTGTAAAAATAATCTTTTTAATATTTCCGTTCTTATATAAAGAAATCGCATGATTAATTCTTTCTTTAAATACAGGAGATGGTTTTCCGTTCCAAGAAGCTGCTCCTAGTACGATACCAGCATCCGTTTTCACGCTATCATCTGTTTTAAAACGATAACTCCAAATATCGTAAGCTGCATAACTTACATATAAAATAGCAGAACAAATCATTAGTAAAAATACTTGAAAGATTCGTCTTTTCTTACTCTTCTTATTTTCTTTCATTTGTAATTGCCTCCGTACATCATCCATACTTCTATAAAAAAACATTTATATCAAAATCGTTTTGTTTGAGTTTATTTAAAAGAAGGAACTTTACTTGTTATTTATGTATAAAAGGGTTTTCATTTAAAATTGAGGATTATCAATTCATTTTCATTTGCGGTTTTCATTACATGTTTTAAATTCATAAGTTTATTACCATACAACTACATTGTAACGAATTTTTTCTCAGAAGGGAACGACGAAACAAAAGGAATTAAAATAAAGTAGCATTTTGTAAGAAAAAAGGTATATTTTTCATGTATTACAAACAATATACCTTTCAAGACACGAATTATAGCTTTTCTTTATACAACTCTAATTTTTCTAACAATTGTTCTTTCACGTCTGGCCATTCACTCGAGATAATACTGTACACAACTGCATCTCTCACATAACCATTCGGTAATTTTCTTTCATTTCTAAGCACGCCCTCTTTTACTGCGCCTAACCTTTCAATTGCTCGTTGTGCTTTTTCATTTCTTGCATCCGTCTTAATTTGCACTCTCAGCATATGCAGCTTTTCAAAAGCATACTGGAGAAGCATATACTTACACTCTGTATTTATACTCGTACGTTGCACACCTGGATGATACCACGTTTGTCCTAACTCGACTGTTTTATCTTCTACTGAAATATTATATAGACGTGTACTTCCTACAATCGTATTCGTCTGTTGATCCACTACAACGAAAGGTATTTCATTACCCCTTCCATAACCCTTTATCGCTTTTTGAACATATTGCTGCATATCTTGCACAATATCCATTTTAGAGATTAAATACGCCCAAATATCCCGATTTCCTTCTACAATCGAAAACAAAGTTTCGACATCATCACTATCTATTAACCGTAACTTTGCTCTTTCGTGAATGATTTCCATTTGTAAGCCCCCTTTGTTGTTACTATATCATATAAAATAAAAACGTTTTATATGAATAATAGAATATTTTTTTAAAGAATTCCTTTTCAAATATAGTCTTCTCGTATAGGGTGGGAAGGTTCATCCACAACCTTAAAAAAAGAAATTTTTGATAATTTCCAATAAATTCTATATAATAATAAACGGGAGGGGATAAAAATGCTAGATCAAATTACTTGGGGAACGCCAGGCAGCTTATTATGCTTAGGATTCTTTTTTGCAGGACTAGGAATTTTCTTAAGAAGCATTACGTCATATACGAAAGATAAGTAAAAATATCCCAAGACGTGGTAGTTGTATATTTTCACGTCTTGGGATATTTGATTTCCTTAGCTTAATAGTGATATGGAAATCCCCTGCTTTTGTTATAGCTCTATCTTTTAAAAACTTTAAAGCAACAAATAAGCAATCGGCGTAATAATAAGCAATGTTAATATCGTTCTTTGTACATAGAGAATAATAAGTTCCGATACTTTTAACGGAATGTCTGTCGATAATATACACGGAATGGAAGCTGAGAAGAATAATATAGATGATACCGAAACAACCGCAATGACAAACTTTGTCACAAGTGGTGCACTTACAACTAAAAGAGAAGGTAAAAACATTTCTGCGATACCAACGGATGCCGCTTTAGCAGCTAGTTCTGCTTCTGGTAGTTGTAACGCCCACGTAAATGGATAGAAAATATAACTGATCCAATCAAATATTGGCGTAAACTTTGCCAATACGATACCAAGTAACCCTACTGACATAATCGATGGTAAAATTCCCATCGTCATAATAAAACCGTCTTTTAAGTTCACTGCGATATTTTTCATAACGCTCGGTGCAGATTTTGATACTTCTAATGCATCTTCCCAAGCACGTTCTAACATTTTCTCCTTATAAACAGGCTCTGGAAACCCTTCTTCCGTTATGTATGTATCTGGCTTTCTACTAAGTGGCGGGATTCTTACGGTGATAGCAGTGACGATGAATGTTACAACGAGAGTAGTCCAAAAATAAACATTCCATAAATGCATAATGTCTAATGTTTTTGCGATTATGATCATAAATGTTGCGGATACTGTAGAAAAACCTGTAGCGATAATCGCTGCTTCTTTTGTCGTATACTTTCCTTCTTTGTACACGCGATTCGTAATTAATAAAGCCAAAGAATAACTCCCCACAAAGGAAGCAACCGCATCGATTGCTGACCGTCCTGGTGTTTTCCATAACGGCCTCATAATTGGACGGCAAAACGTACCGATAAATTCAAGTAATCCGTATCCGACTAATAATGCTAAAAAAGCCGAGCCAATTGGAACGAGTAAACTTACCGATATGACTAATTTTTCATACAAAAACGGCCCTACATCTGGCGCAAAGAACCAAGCTGGTCCTACTTTCAAACAATATAATACACCAAAAACGACGCCAACTACTTTTAAAATAGAAAAACAAATGTCTACGATGGATGTATTCCATTTTTTTGTATAAAACGGATAAATCGCCCCCATTATCATAACGAGTAGAGCGTAATAAGGTACTACGCTCGGAACCGAAGTCCGAATCCATGATACGATATGATCAATCATAATGGAAGAAGCACCGTTTATCGTAACTGGTACGAAAAACATAAACACCCCAACTAGACTAGCGAGTATAAACCGAAGAATAATCCTCTTGTCACTCCCTGTCTTAATTACATTCCTTTTTAATTCAATTTCACTCAAAATTCGACACCTCCTATTATCTAAATATTCTGTATAATTATGTTGGATTCCTTCTTTCATTTTCTAATATTTAATCATATGAAAAAGCCTATTTTAAAATAGGCTTTTTCTACTAGCTCTCATAATCATCCACAATGACTAGAATGACACGATACGATTCTTCTGCCACTTTCTTATTACTAGTCTTATTCTCATCATATGTAATTAACGCTTTCCATAGTGCCCATCCTCTCGCTCTATTCCACGTTTCTTCACCTATTTGCAATACTTCTTTAAATATTTTTCTACTACTTTTATCAAAAAATGTCCATGCCATCGCTGCATCACAAGCTGGATCTCCTACTCCTAAAATACCAAAATCAATTACAGCACAAAGCTTTCCGTCCTTAACGAGTAAATTTCCTGGTGCAACATCTCCATGAATCCAAACTGGCTTACGCTCCCATGTTGACTGAAGTGCTACATCCCAAAGATGCTTTAATACTATTTCATCAAAAACATCCTTATTATTTTCGATAGCACCTCTCGCCTCTTCATCATATACAGATATAAGCCCACCTCGGTAAAAATTATGTGCTCCAGCTACCGGTCCGTTACTCGCATCAATAGATTGCAATTCTACTAAAAATGATCCTAAGTCTGCTGCAAATTCACTTAAGTCACGAACATTTTGTCTCGTAACTGTCTCTCCCTCTATCCACCTATTAATAGACCAAGGCCATGGATACGCTTCAGATGGATTCCCTTTCGCAAGTGGTGTAGAAATCGGTAAAGAGAGCTCCTTACTTAATATAGGTAGCCACTTATTTTCCTTCTCTACTTGCGGTGCATATGCCGCATCACTTGGCAATCTTACACTCATCTCATCACCTAGGTGAAATGTTCTGTTATCATGCCCACTAAACTTTACAGGTTTCACTTCTAAATGTGCCCATTCAGGAAACTGTTCCCCTATTAATCTTTTAACTAAACCAGTATCAATTTGATTCATTCACTATCCCCTTTTCTTTTGAAACTTACTAAGTCCATCTGTACTGCCAACATATTCAAAACCATTTCTCTTATAAAAGTCATTCAATATGCGATTATGCCCTACACAATCTAATTTTAAAAACTCTTTGTCATGTTGCACATTCTCTTCTATCCACCGTAACATCCATTCTCCGATTCCGTTCCCCTTATACTTCCGGTTCACCGCAAATCTATGAATATACAACGAATCAGAAACTTCCTCTTTACCAAAAATATATTCATCCCATTCATTTTGTTTAGGAGAAACTGTAACCGTACCGACAATTTCATCTTCTTTCATAACAACATATGTATATTTCTCTCTTATAGCTTCTAATATTTCAGCTGTAGCTTCTTCTCCTAAAAGGTACTGCCACTGATCTACTTCTTTATGTTGTAGCCACTGTGCTATCTCTTTTAATAGAGTAATAATGCGATTGATTTCCTCTTCAGTAGCGGTTCGAATTGTGTATTCTTTAATTGTAGTTCTCTCCATATTGCCGTTCTCCTTCATTTTCATCTGTAACGTATTCCACGTAAAACCCTAAATCATGTGCATTTTCATACATCAATTCAATCGCTTTTTGTTCTTTTGCATAAATTTGTATGTACTAGCATCCACTGCTAATACGACTACCTCACACTTACTTTCTTTAAACTCTTCATATGTTTCAATATCTATTGCTTCTTCTCCTTTTGGATATGCCTTTAGATCTGCAAAAATAAGATAATATATGTTGTCTTTAAATAACCTGTTCAAATCCGATCCTTCCACTACACTTGGTTCTTCTGGAAATAACGCTTCATCCAATCCACCACGTGCTACTAAGTATAACTCCTCACTCCCTGTCCACCAATCATATGAAAAAATATCAATCGGCTTTAGCACTTTCCAAAACAGATTATCATATTCATTTGGAATATCTACTGTAATTCCTCTTTTCATTTGTTCGCTCCTTTCTTGTGTATTGGCGTTTTTATTTTATACATTATATAACACAATTAACTACTACATCTTAAATATCTCTTCTATGTTACCTAGCTTATATCTCAACATGAAAAAACCGCCCCACTACTAGTGAAACGGTTTTTCCTCTACTATTTTTTAAGTATTTACTTCCGTTTTATGTTCCTTTACTACACTACGTTTTAAAGCTGTTCCAAGTATGATAACCATGCTTACTATACCAATCCAAACGAGTACAGTAAGCGGAGCATTCCAAGCCAATCCTTTTCCGAAGAAGAAGATTTCTCTTAGACCTTCTATCATGAATCGCATCGGTAACCAAGAGTAAATCCAGTCTTGGTAAAATGGAGACAACATTTCAGGCGCTAATGATAATAACGGTGCACCAAAGAATAGTAAGAGAGCAAATATACTGATTCCCTTTAGTCCGACTATTGAAAGTACCGCCGATATCATTAAGAAGAAACTAAAGGACGTAATAGTTAAAAACAGTGCCGTATCAGTGAAATTAGAAATATTTAACCCTACCATTCCATCCGCAATCCATGTAAGAGCGAACCCAATGACAAATGCTGCGACAGCCCCTGTTATGATTTGTTTTAGTTTTAATACGAATTTTTCTTTTCTTGTACCTACTGGTATTTTACTTATCGCAATAAAGATAATTGCTGCGCTCGCTAAACTTGCAATCCATAACGGTTGGAATAAAGAAATTGGCGAGTTACCGTTCGCACTGTTTTTGCCAATTTCATTTACATTTGTTACTTTCTTTGCAATCGGTGTGACTACATTTGAAACTTGATCTGCTGTTAACGTAACTCCTTTTGCTTTATATCCTTCTAATAGTTGCGCGCGAACAGTATTGTTCATATTATCAACTACCCCATTTAACATTTGCCCTGCCATAGTTGATGCTGCTGTATTCATTCCTTGATTTATAAATATTTCTACCTCTGGCGAAGATGGCTGTGGTGTTCGTAATGATGATTGTTTTGCGCTAAAGTCTTTCGGAATGACTAATGCTGCGTAATACTCTTGATTATTTAAACCTTGTTGCACAGATTCCTTATCTTTTACTTCTATCCACTTGACCGCAGGTTCTTCCTCTGATTTTGATGTCTTTTTCATATTATCAACAATCGTTTGCCCCATGTTCATTTTCGGTTGATTCGGGATTTCTACTCCTTGGTCCTCATTTACAATTGCGATTGGTAAGTTTTTCGGCTGAGGTTGAACGGTTGGAAATAACGTTAATGAAAAAATAAAAACTACGAGTAGTGCAATAACTGGTGAGAACAATAAAAGTTTATTTTTAAACATTTTCTTTTCTCCTCCTATAATTTGATTTATAATAACCAACAACGTGTTGTTTATTTATATTTGAATTATATGTTCGAGTTGAACCTTATACAATAATCAGAAATCGTGAATGTGTCGGTTATAAGACACATTCTTGAAAAGTGTTGAAAAAAATTAAGGAGGGACATGCTTTGCGCGATAGTAATTTAGATTTGCGTGTTATTCGTACGAAAACTGCCATACGAAATGCATTGGTGGAGTTAATTGAGGAAAAAGGTTTTGACGCCATTACAGTGAAAGATATTACAACGAAAGCAAACATTAATCGCGGTACTTTCTATGCGCATTATCAAGATAAATTTGATTTAATGACGAAATGCCAAGAAGAAATTATGTATGAGATGTCTAGCATTGCCAAAAAGAAATTTCCAGAAGTGATTGCGGATCTTGGATCAAACCCTTCTTCAACAATGCCGTTTCTACTTATCACTTCTATTCTTGAATTTCTAAATGAAAATAGTGGTTTTATAAAAGCTGTACTGAGCCCAAAAGGAGATTTATCATTCCAAACAAAACTGAAAGAGTTTATGTGGAAAACACTATTTGAAGATACGAACGGTGCTCTCATTAATAAAGAAAATTTACTTGTTCCAAGTCAATACTTAGCTTCTTATATGGCATCTGCTCATATAGGTGTCATTCAGCAATGGTTAAATAGCGGGCAAAAAGAATCACCTGAGGAAATTGCTCATATTTTATCAACAATCGCAGTTCATGGACCTTTTTATGCGGCTGGCTTAAAGAAATAAGCCAGCTGCATAAGATAGATATTATCTATACTCTATTTTCAGTTGATGATTTTCATCATAATGAGAAGCTGGATGATATGAGATAGACGGTATTTCAGAAATATTTTGCAAACGTTTTTTATATTCTTCTAAATAACACTTTCGTTCTTCTTCATTATGCGACGGAGTCCATGCTATAAATGGTTCGACAGGTTGTAAACCAGAAAAGTAAAGCATGCCATGATTAATATGGTAAAGGATCTTCTCATGAATATCCCCATCCATTCCGTATGGCGTATAAGCATGTTTAGGAGAACCGGTTGTAGTAGACAACATCGCTTTTCTCCCTTTAAGTCGACCCGTATCATACCTTTCATCTCTTGAATAAATAAATCCTGAAGCAAATACTCTATCAAACCACCCTTTCAAAATAGCAGGAACAGAATACCACCATAACGGAAATTGAAAAATAACAAAGTCTGCCCAAAGAAGCTTTTCTTGTTCTTCTCGAATATCAGTAGAAAAATTGTTTGTGTTAGTTGCATGCTTTTGTTCTACTGCATATTTTAAAAACTCCTGATTTTCTCGCTTGATAAAATCTTCACTATCGGCAACTGCTTTAAAATTCATAGCATATAAATCTGATACTTTAACTTGATGACCTAGAGCTGTTAATTCTGAAACAGCAAGATCTTTTAAAGCTCCATTAAATGACTTAGGTTCTGGATGAACATAGATAATAAGAATATTCATAGTTTCATCTCCTCTTTCTTTAGTAATTCAAAATTTCATTTTCTTTTTTGGGTGTGCGGTTTGCTACAAAAACACCTATTAAAATAACTGATGCACCTACATATCCTTGCAATCCCATATTTTCATGTAAGAAAATAAATGCAAATATTGCTGAAAAAATCGGTTCAAGCGAAAAAATAAAGCCTGTACTTTCAGGTGTCGTATACTTCTGAGCAATTGGTTGCATCACAAAACCATAAGCAGAACAAATGAATGCTAAACCAAGTATTGCAAACCAATTCATTCCCCCTTCTGGTACAGTAGGTGTTTCAAATATAAAAATACCTATGCTTGCATATACAGTAGCGAACCCCAATTGGAAAATCCCCAAATTCAAGACGGAAACCTCTCGAGCAAAATGATCAGTCACTACAATATAGATTGCATAAAGAAAAGCAGCAGTCAGACAATATAACGACCCAGTAGCAAAAGAAAGCTCATCTTTAATTGTAAGTAACGCTAGACCAATACAAACAATCATAACTCCTAATAATATGTTCCTTTCAGGAGCCCTTCTTGTTATAAAAGTTTGTAACATAGGCAATAAAATTACTGTGGTACTCGTTAAAAAACCCGCCGAAGAGGCTGTAGTTGTTTTTATTCCATATGAAAGAGCAATAAAAATACCACATAACAGGGCACCAACGATTGCACTATATTTCAATGTTTTAATATCAACATTCATTACTTGCTTGTAGAATATTGTCACCATAACGATACATGCAATTCCAAATCGTAAAGTTACCATTGTAAATGGAGCAATAGCATCCGCACAAAGTTTCATAAAAATATAAGATGTTCCCCACCCCATTGAAACAGTTATTAAAATTAAATTTGCTTGTTTTTGTGTTAGCATAGTACGTTCCTTTCAACATTAATTTTAAGATTGGCTAAATCATATCATTCACATTTACATTAGTAAAACAAATGTTTATTATATAAACATTAGATATTCTAATGCAAAGGAGATACTACTTTGAATCAGTACTATGCGTTTATTCAAGTTATAGAGTCCGGCAGTTTTACTAAAGCAGCTGAAGCAATTGGTTATACTCAATCTGCTATTAGTCAACTTGTACATTCTTTAGAGGAAGAACTGTCTACAACTCTTATTTTGCGTTCTCGAACAGGTATTACGTTAACACCAGATGGTGAGGAATTTTTACCATATATTAAAAAAATCTATCACTCACATTTGGAGCTACAAGAAAAGAAAAAAGAAATGCGTGGCTTGCACAGTGGTCTAATCCGAATTGGTACATTTTCTAGCGTTGCATGTCACTGGTTACCTGGTTTAATAAAAGATTTTAAAAAACAATATCCAGCTGTTCGTTTCGAATTACACCAAGGGGACTATACGGTGATTTCAAACTGGATTAAAGAAGGTAGTGTAGACTTTGGCTTTGTGAATCCAGAAGCTGTATCAAAACTAACAGCAATTTCTTTACAGGAAGATGAAATGCTTGCTGTACTTCCAACAAATCATCCTTTAGTAAGTCAAAAGAAAGTCGCTCTTAAGGAATTAACAAATGAACCATATATACTTTTGGATGAAGGTGAAATAAGCGAACCATTAACTGTTTTTAACCAACATAATTTTGAACCTAACATTCAATATCGTGTACATGATGATTATGCAATTATGTCAATGATAGAGCAAGGACTTGGCATTTCAATATTACCGAAACTTGTCTTAAATAGATCTCAGTATAATATTGTAACAAAGTCCATTTCTCCACCTGTTGTTCGGACAATTAGCTTAGCATACAAAGACAAAAGGGTTTTGCCAATTGCAAGTAGATATTTTATTGACTTTATTATTGAAAAGTATAGTAACCAATAAGATTTAGAATAAAAAGATCATCCACTATAATAGCGGATGATCTTTTACTTAATTACAGCACTTCAATATACCCTTCTGTTCCATGTACACGAATTCGTTGACCGTCTTTTATTAATTTCGTAGCATTCTCTACTCCGACGACTGCTGGCAATCCGTATTCACGTGCAATCACTGCCCCGTGCGTCATAAGTCCTCCAACTTCGGTGACTAATCCTTTTATAGACACAAACAATGGTGTCCAGCCAGGGTCAGTAAAAGCAGTAACTAATATATCCCCTTCTTCTAAATTCGCTTCTTCCATGTTTAAAATAATGCGAGCTCTTCCCTCAACTACTCCAGAAGAAACAGGCAGACCAACAATCGCGTCAGCCGGGAGATTTTCTCGTTTATATTTACCTGTAATGATTTCTCCATCAGACGTCATAACGCGGGGAGGCGTTAGTTTTTTATATAATTTGTAATCATTTTTTTGTTTATGAATAACCTCGTAATCTAGCTTATTCGTGCGAACAACTTCATGAAGCTCTTCAAAAGTTAGGTAGTATATATCATCGACTTCATGAATGACACCGTTCTGCACAAGTTTCTCGGCTTCTTTCAGTAATGCCTGCTTATATATGAAATAACGATTAATCATGCCGTATTTTGGATATTCACGATAACCGATAAAATTACGGATATTACGAATCATTCGCTTCGTTTCTTCTACTTTTTGTTTACCATCCGGCAAATGCTGCAATCGATCTACTAACTCTTCTTCTTTTTTCAAAGCTTCCTGTAGTCCTTCTTCAAACTTCCGCTTACTCGCGCCAGCTTCAAAGTCTCTTATATTATTTAAAATCATTGGGATGATTGTAGTTGGCTTTTCACTCCAGCGCATTTTCGTAATGTCAATTTCTCCGCTACATCTCATTCCGTATTTATTTAGAAATGCATCGATTGCCTCTCGAGCTTTCTCCCCACCTTTAAACTGAACTAGTTCATCTAAAAAGCTATCATCTTCTACATGCTGTAAATACGCAATAACTTCTGGATATGACCGAATTACATCTGCAACGTCCAGTAATGCTAGCCCCATTTCAGACGTAATATTATTTTGTACCGATTGAGAAAGCGTGTCTGCTGCATTCTTTTCACCTAGCCATTGCTCCATCTTTTCATTAATCCATGTTGAAGCATTCATACCTGCCATAATGACAGCCATACTTTGCGGATGAAATAATATTTTCTTTAATTGCTGCATATCTTCCAAAATAAAATCCAGTACATCCACCCCTGATTTCGTTTGCATGTTTCGTTTTAACTCTTCAATTGATGCTTGATTCATTTCTATTAAATCCGTAACGATTGCTGGATTGTTTTCGACTTGTGGTTGCGAACTTGTAAGTGGTCCACTTTTACCAACACTCTTTTCTTTTTCATCATCTGGTAACAATGTAATAAAATCATCTCGCTCGACTACAGTCGTTAATGCATCTTTAATAAGCGGTTCCGAATTCCCTATCATATTTAATAAAAGTTCTCGACTAGTAGGCGAAGCCAATCTTTGTGCAACATCAACAAACAACCTTCCTCCAGCTTGAAACCTCTGTCCAAAAGATGTTAGCTGGAATAAAGACATTCCGAGTGGCTTCAAAGGATCGGTCATCATTTGCTGGTGACCAACCGATACATACACATGATTTTCCCCATCATTTACTTCTGGTATTGGATATAAAGTCGTGATTGGGCGACTTTGGACAATATAAAATGTATCATCCACTAAACACCATTCGATATCTTGCGGACAACCAAAATAAGCTTCAATCTGTCTTCCAATCTGTGATAGTCGTAAAATTTGTTGTTCAGACAATGTTTGAATTTTTTGCTGATCCGGATCAATCTGTTTCGTCTCCGTTCCGCCCTCTTTTAAAGCATAAATAGCTAATTTTTTAGTTGCTATCATCTTTCCGGTAATTTTTCCTTCTTTTACTTTATAATTATCAGCAGAAACGAGTCCTGATACTAATGCCTCACCAAGTCCAAAACTGGCATCAATTGATAATACCTTTCGGCTAGATGTAATTGGATCAGCAGTAAATAGAATGCCCGAAGCCTCAGGGAAAACCATTTTTTGAACGACAACACATATAGAAACTTGATTATGTTCAAAACCATTTTGCATGCGGTACATAACTGCTCGCTCTGTAAATAAAGAAGCCCAGCACTTTCTTACATGCTGTAAAATCGCTTCTTTTCCGATAATATTTAAATACGTATCTTGTTGACCTGCAAACGAGGCATACGGTAAATCTTCAGCCGTAGCACTAGAACGCACGGCATACGCATGTTCATTTCCAAAACGTGAGAGATAATGAGCTACCGCTTCCACTACATCAGAAGGGATTTGTACTGCCATAATGACTTCTCTAATTTCCTTACTCATTTCACCAATTTGAGCTCGGTCTTCAAGTTTCAACTTGGTTAGCTGCTGCAACAAAGTTTGAAGATTTTCATTTTGCTCGATGGCCTTTTCATATCCTACCGTTGTCACACAAAATCCTTCTGGCACCTCTATACCTTGAATGTTAGATAACTCCCCTAAATTCAAACCTTTTCCGCCGACGAGTGAAAGCTGCCCCTTTTCTATTTCCTGAAAATCGAGAACGAAAGAACTCATATAACATCTCTCCTTACTATGCATGTGTTCTTGATTGTAGCAGGAGTAAATGAGAAGAAACAGTCTATTTCGAATTTGATTTACATGATATAATTAAGTTAGGAAGAGATTAAATAATGCCCTAGTTGCATAATGAAGCAACTAGGGCTTCTTATTTCCTCTCAATTTTAAATTACAATTTGTTCACAACTAACTTCAATGTATTTCTGTTTTTCCCCTTTATTATAGAAACGCCATGAATTATCACTCACAATTCTTACCTCAACAAATGGTACATAACTCGAAATACGCCTTAGTTTAACCTCCTGTGAGCCTTTTCACAGGAGGTTTTATACATACATATATTATTTATAATTAACCCGTTCTCCTATTTTTCAAAAGCATATTTTGTGTCATAATAACGCTTTTTAGAATTTATATATACCTTCTAATTTTTCTAAAAAAGGATGATTGTATTGGAAATGAAAAAGCTTCAAGGAATGTATGATGATGTTATTAGTTTAGGGGAAAATTGTTATACTGCTATTCATCTAAAAAAATATAAGCTGCGGAAATATTCAGGTCCTCTAGATTGGTTTGTATCACCGAATCTTTCTTCTATCAACAAATTATTGAAAAATAATTTCGTAGACTTTATGGATTTAAAAAACATGCACGCAATGCCGGAGCAAAATGTCGTGTTTAATGATGGCGTGATACAACCTGTTTTTTCTCATATTATAAAAGATGCAAAATATAACGTAACATCTTATCACGATTTCCCTGTTATTCCGAATGAAGATTGGTTCATCACATACCATGATTTTAAACAAAAATTAGATCGAAGAATTGATAACCTTTACGAAAGAATTCATAATTCTCAATCCATTTTATTTGTTAGATGGGGCGGAAGCTTGACTGAAGCGCTTGAATTACAAACAGTTTTATCAAATATTGTTAAAAATAATTTTAAGATCCTTTTACTCTATCCAACAGGACTTGAAAATGAAATAAACGAATTAGAATGGGGGCTTGATCATGTTTTTCCCGTTCAAGTTTCAAGTAATTATCTAAATAAAAGAACTTGGTATATCCTCTTAAAAGATATACACTTAAACTCAAAAAAATAGTAGAAACTACGACTTTAAAATCAATATTTTTTGTTTGCAATTTATATAAATTGATATGTCTCCACCTTAATTCTAGGACTTAATTTTTGTTTTTTGTAATCCCCCACTCATTCTTTTTTCAAATCCTCCAAAATGGATTCGAGGAATTAGGGAACTATAATGTCGTATTGAAATATATTAAGGGGGATAAAAAGTGGACAATGAAATGAATTATGGAAGTGATTACAAGTTTATTCCGGCAACTTCAATTGAAAGTGGTCATGGCCTCGAAGTATTGCCTGATTTATTTTGTTACACAATTCAAATCGTCAACATATGTTTTGTTGGAAATCCGCATACCGATGATTTTGTTTTAGTTGATGCTGGAATGCCTAAATGTGCAAATGAAATTATCTCTGTCACTGAGAAGCGATTTGGTACAAATAGTCGCCCAAAAGCAATTATTTTAACTCATGGACATTTTGATCATGTTGGGGGAATAATTGAACTCATCAAGTATTGGGATGTTCCAGTCTATGCACATCAAATGGAAATACCATTCCTGACTGGACAACAAAGCTATCCTGAACCAGATCCAACAGTTGAAGGTGGTATGGTAGCAAAAATGTCCCCTCTGTTCCCTAATGAACCGATTGATTTAGGAAATAGCGTAAAAGTACTACCTGCAGATGGAACTGTTCCCCATATGCCAGAGTTTAGATGGGTGCATACACCAGGACACACTCCAGGTCATATTTCATTATTCCGAGAAAAAGACCGAACTTTAATTGCTGGGGACGCTTTTGTTACGGTGAAGCAAGAATATCTATATAAGGTAATTACTCAGGAACAGGAAATAAGCGGTCCGCCTCGTTATTTAACAACAGACTGGAATGCTGCTAAAGAATCCGTTATTAAATTAGAAAAATTAAAGCCTCTAGTCACTGTTACTGGACATGGAATACCAATGTCAGGTGAATTGCTATCAACAAGCCTCAAAACACTCGTTAAGGAATTTGATAAAATTGCTGTACCCGATTACGGGAAATATGTAGATAAAAAGATACATTAAGCACAAGAAACTTTGGCTTTTATATTAAAGAATTAAAACGGTAAAAATTATTAAGTTTAGTAAAAAAATACTGGACTTAGGCAACATCTCGATTATAAGAGTGGAACGCCCCTTTGTGAATAAAGCTCGATATTCCGCAAATACTATCCATAGTATAAGCCTGCTTCTTACCCGGCTTGTACTTCTTACCATTTAAGGATGATTAAAACGGGTTACGCTATATAAAAGCATAACCCATTTTTAATGAAATATTTTATTCCATATACGTTTAAACAATGGAGGAAAATGATGAAACATATTGTTGCTTTATTAATTAAATACACAGCGATAACTGCAGTATTACTAATTATACTTAGTATCTTTAAAGGCATTTCAATTCCTAAAGTATTACTAATTTCTCTTTTCCTTACAGGAGCTGCCTATTTAATCGGAGATCTCTTCATTTTACCTAAGTACGGAAATATGATTGCTACAATAGCAGATTTAGGCTTAAGCTTCTTTGGAATTTGGTTACTAACATCCTTTTTTACTGATTTAGATGCTACTCATAATATTGGACTTTCTTCATTTATAGCCGCTTTAATTATTGGTGGAACAGAAATTTTCTTCCACATTTATATGAAGAAGCTAGTACTGCGTAACGATGATAATTTAAGAAATCACAATCATATTCGTCATGATAAATATGCTATGGAAATGTCAGATGAATATATAGATTCTTCCACAATAAATAAATCCAAAATTGAGGATAGATTTAAAAAATAAAAAGTGGCCAACGCCACTTTTTTATTTTTGTTTATTAAGCTTGATCTGAATTTCTTACATGTAACGGAGGTGGAACTACCCACCCTTTTTTCTTACTTAAACGTAGCAACGTTACACCTGCCTGCGCTTTTTTCATATGAAATTGTCCAAATAACATACCTACATCTTCTCGAAGGCATTTTCCCATTACTTGACTACATGTGACAAGTCCAGCTGCTAATCCTGTAGAAACAGCTGCTGCAATTTCTGCATCATTAATACGTGCTCCCGGAGGAATGTCTTCGATAGATGCAACTGGTCGTTCTGGCGGAGCAGGCGGTAAAGCTACACCATTAACCTTTAAAAGAGTTTTTAACTCTTCTATTTCCGAATTCATATCATTTTCAATTAAGCTTTCTAAAAACTTCTTCAAATCTTCGTCACCTGTATGATTCATAAATACTTGATGGCTTGCGATTGCACCTTGTGCAGCTAGAAGATAACTCCAAATATCAAATACTTCTCCGTAATGTAACGGTTCATTTTGAGGATTTCCACTTAATATACCCATTTTCAAATTCCTCCCTTTCGAAAATATAATAATAAATATTGATTTTAATATTAAAATCAAATTTTTAAGTATGCTTTTTCCTGCAAAAGCTTTTCTACTATGCATGGAAAACACCTTTCCAACACTGGGTGTTTATTGTTTAGGAAAGTCGTTTACAAATAAAATACCCAAAGATTATGAAAGAAGATTATCAATAATCTTTGAGTGAGAATTCATTTACTATAAGGGTTTGTTTTTTATACATATACAAAAGAAATTGATTTACATATTCGCTATATTTTATACTAATTTCCTTAACGGTTAGCTCTACCACCAAGTTGTTGTTCAGCCATTGCTACTAAACGTTTTGTAATTTCACCACCAACAGATCCATTTGAACGAGCTGTTGTATCTGCACCAAGTTGTACACCAAACTCTTGTGCAATTTCATATTTCATTTGATCAAGAGCTTGTTCAGCACCTCGAACTAACAATTCATTACGACTTCCACTGCTATTGTTTGTCATATCGTTTCACCTCCGATGTTTTTAATATGCTACGAATCATGAAAAAATAATTATCCTTTTTGTGGGAATTAGATTATGAATAAATATTGAGTTTCTTCTTAAAATAGGGACAAAAGACATAAGAAAGAAGAGTTGCTATAACATACTTTCATAACAACACTATGTATAGGTTCCTCTTTACTAAAGATTTCTATTTTGTCAAGAGATACATATAAATTATAAAAATGATTCCTAAGGAGATATGAGATGAAAGCTGTAACCTATCAAGGACCAAACAAAGTGCAAGTTAAACAGGTGGATGATGCAAAGTTAGAAAAAAAAGATGATATTATTGTAAAAATTACTTCAACCGCTATTTGCGGTTCTGATTTACATTTATATCAAGGCAACATGCCGTTACCTCCAGGGTACATTATTGGTCATGAGCCAATGGGAATTGTTGAAGAAGTTGGTCCAGATGTTACTAAAGTAAAAAAAGGAGATCGTGTTGTTATTCCCTTTAATGTTGCTTGTGGACATTGTTTTTATTGCCAACATGAAATGGAAAGTCAATGTGATAACTCCAATCCTCATTATGATTCTGGTGGATACTTTGGTTACACAGAGAAATTTGGTAACCATCCAGGTGGGCAAGCAGAATATTTAAAAGTTCCTTTTGGAAATTTCACTCCATTTGTTATACCAGAATCATGCGAACTTGAAGATGAATCTCTACTGTTTTTATCCGATGTTTTGCCAACAGCCTATTGGAGTGTAATAAACGCAGGTGTTAAGTCAGGTGATACTGTTATCGTTCTTGGTTGTGGCCCTGTTGGATTAATGACACAAAAATTTGCCTGGATGCAAGGTGCTAAGCGCGTAATCGCAGTCGATTACTTAGATTATCGGATAAATTATGCAAAAAAGATTAACAATGTTGAGGTATTTGAGTTCACAAAATTTCCTGATATGGGAGAACATTTAAAGGAAATTACGCATGGCGGTGCCGATGTAGTCATTGATTGCGTGGGCATGGATGGAAAAAAATCACCCCTAGAATTTCTAGAACAAAAATTAAAATTACAAGGTGGAACTCTCGGCCCTATTCAAATTGCTACGAAAGCCGTAAGAAAATACGGAACCGTTCAAATGACTGGTGTTTATGGTGGTAATTATAATGCATTTCCACTCGGGGCATTTTGGGTTAGAAATATTAATTTAAAAATGGGACAAGCACCTGTCATTCATTTTATGCCGGAACTATTTAAAAAAATAACAAATAAAGAATTCGATCCAAAGGAGATTATTACACACAAAATTCCTCTTGAAGAAGCGAGCTACGGTTATCAAATTTTTAATAATCGTGAAGATGATTGTATAAAAGTCATTTTGAAGCCTTGAAGATATAATTCATCATTCTTAATGAAAAGATAGGATTAAATTTTTTAATCTTATCTTTTTTATTAAACACTAAGTACCTCCCCCATTTTCATCTCACATCGAAAATAGTTATTTCCAAAAACTTTGCATTTTGAGATAGCAATCTATTAGTAAAAAAATGAATTTAAGTATTTAATAACCATATACTGGACACGATAACTAAGTTAAAAAGAAGTGTACTTCATGTTTTATTATAAAGAGGAAATAATTAATATTATTAAGCCAGACAAACCAGATCCAGCTGTTGCAAAAGTTTTACAAGAAATATTAGGTGGGCATTATGGTGAAATGCGTACAATGATGCAATACTTTTTCCAAAGCTCAAATTTTAGAGGTAAAGAGAAGCAATATCGTGATTTACTTAGAGGTGTTTTTTTAGAGGAAATAAGCCATGTAGAGCTTGTACAACATACAATTAATCAACTATTAACTGGATCTGGTGAACATATGCCAGGAAATGCCGGTATTGACACAGCACCACTTGATGAAGCGGTTAAACATGCAAATCCTCACCACTTTATTGTAGGTACTCAAAGTTCATTGCCTGTTGATGCAGCTGGAAACCCATGGAATGGATCTTAGGTATATAGTCATGGAAACTTAATTAGCGATTTACTAGATAATGTCGTACTTGAATCTACAGGTGTACTTCAAAAAAATAGAATTTATGAAATGAGTTCTAATCAAACATGTAGAGAAACTCTTGCATTTTTAATTGTACGTGATAACGCACATCAAAATGCTTTCGCAAAAGCATTAGAGACATTGGGTGTTGAATGGGGAAAACTCTTCCCTGTGCCGAACTATGGTATTAATAAATACCCAGAATGTAGAAATGGGATTTCATAATGCACAATTTAATTTTAGATTGGACCCAACAAGAATGGGAGAAATATTCCAAGGTGAATCACCAAGTAGAAAAAAAGGGACATTAACAGTAACTGACCCACCAAAAGGCTTTCCTGTACCAGAGCTTCCTGAAATGCCAAATGAGCATAGTCCCGGATTAAAAGATATGGACCTTTAAGATAATTATGGCCAACTATTGATTCATGGTTGACCATAAACCTTTATATGGATTTAATTCACACTTTAATCGACCTCAATTACATCACCAAACTTAAACGTTCTTTGATTATCAAAAGCATCTCGGTACAAATAATTGTCTCATTTAATGGATTTTTATCAGCTACTGTTATGTAATTTTTATATAGATAGCTATTTTTATAATATGTAAGTAAAACCTGTTCCTCACCTAAATAGGAAATTAACGGCTTATTTTCAATCCTTTCTTTAATACAGGCGAACTGCTCTGGCATACTAGCAACGATAAAAAGTAGGTATGCTAAAGAAGCCGATTAAGTTTGTTAAAAAATCGTTTTACTGCATGTATACAACGATATTACACAAAAGGTATTGTCCCCTTCTGAATTACCATTAATTCGGATTAATATATGTTATTATATATTTGTAATTAATGAAATAATAAGAAAGAAGGGGTTGTTGTGGAAACAAAGATTATAGAAACAGAAAAGAAAATTGATTCAAAATCTCTTTTGGCTTTAGGATTATTAATTATTTCAGGAATTGCATATCAATGTATCGCACTTATAGTCAGTCATATACCTGAATTATTAGCAATGATTCTTGAAGCTTCATGGAATCTTGTATTATGTGGAATTATAGGATACTATTTTTTAGGGAAAATATCTTTAGAGCAATTCAAACATTTTAAATTTAAGACATTACTCTGGGGTTTGCCTTTAACGATTATCGTGGGCATGGGTTCAGGCGCACTATATAGTTATATTTTTGAACCCCCAACTACAAATTCTGTTGCTCAAGTAATAAGTGTTTCGATGATTTTAATCCGTGTACCATTCATGTTAATGGGTGAAGAATTGCTATGTACTAACATAATCATCGCATTACAAAAATTAGGATTAAAATTTAGTACAGCATCAATAATATGTAGCGTTCTGTTTGCCTTATGGCATATTCCTGCTTATGGTTTCGTGCCAATGCAATTATTGATAACTATAGTCCCTGTTAGGTTATTCCTGAATTATATATGGAAAAATTCAAAGAGCGTTTGGGTAAGTTGGATTTGCCATCTCACTTTCGACATTATTGGATTTTTACCGATGCTTTTTAAATAAAAAATTCTACTGTACTTATACGTAACAAACAATAACATAAAACAAAAAGAACCTTAGGGTTCTTTTTTTACTTAACAGAAAATGATTCATATTGAATTGTACAACCCGTTTTTTTGCTAGGATATGTTCCACAAACATTATGCCGCCCACCTCCAACGCGACGTACAAGGTTAGAAACACGTATATAATTTATGAGTTTTTGGTTCATTCCGAATCCTTAAGTTGATGGGCATGAGGTAGCGCCACATACCAATCAACTTAAGAACAGAAACTTACGCTTGACATAATATCAAATTTAGATGAGCAAAGCTATTACAAATGAATAGAATCCACTCTTTAAGAATACATAAAATACATACAAGCTTAGTCTGACCACTACATCATTAGTGAAAGTAGGATTCTATAGATTTGGGAGGAAGAGATATGCAAAAAAAGGTTCTTCTGTTTACAGATTTGGGGATTGATGATGCGTTTGCTATACTGTACACCTTTTTTCGTAAAGACATTCAACTTGTAGGAATTGTAGCCGATTATGGAAATGTATCAAGAGAAAATGTAATAAGAAATATTAACTATTTGAAGTATATTGCGGGAAGAGAAGAGATACCTGTATTCCTTGGTGCTTCTGTACCGTTGACAGGTATATTGATCCAGTATTTCCCTGAGGTACATGGAAAGGTCGGATTAGGCCCTATTATTCCCCCTGAAATTCCATATCCAGTTTATCCTTTAAATGATATTTATCAAATTATAGAATCAAATTTAGAAGATCTTACAATTATCAATTTAGGAAGACTTTCTTCGCTAGCTACGACTTTTGTATTGAATTTAGAAACAATGCGAAACGTAAGAGAATGCATTTGCATGGGGGGAGCTTTTTTCTATCCAGGTAACGTAACTGCTGTGGCTGAAGCTAACTTTTACGCAGACCCTTATGCAGCAAATTTAATTCTGCAGCATGCAAAGAATTTGACAATTATTCCTTTAAATGTGACTCAACATGCGATTGTTACACCCGAAATGGTCCAGAAAATCGATGCATTTCATCGAAATACACAGGATCCTGTAGGGCTCATCATCAAACCTATGTTAGATTATTATTATAATTTCTACTCCAAGTCTAATCCTGGTATCAGTGGAAGTCCTATGCATGATTTTGTAACAGTGTGGTATTTGCTGAATCAAGAGTCCATTGGCCTTTCAAAGGTACCCATTAAAGTAATTCCTGATCAAGGAGAAGGATTTGGTCAAAGTATTGCAGACTTTCGTTTTGTTACTAATCCAGGCTATAAAACGCATAATGTAGCTTTTCAGTTTGATTATGAAAAATTCAAGACGGATATTATGGAAACGTTCCTACAGAAAAGAGTGTAACAAACTTTATTAACTTCAGATAATACGGATTTTGTGAATGAAATATTCCTGCACTTAACGTACAGGAATTCGACTAGCATACAAAACTTCTGAAATGTTTTGTATCATTCGTATGTTTGTTAACCATCAATTTTTCTTTCCTCTCCTATATATTCACGTTTATGTTTAGGCATACCGAAAATCCCAATTTCATTTTTCAATGAATCTCTAATTTCCTTATACTTATTAAGTTTTGGTTTAATCAATTCAATAGAACGACTACGACCGCTAGTTTGATATTTTATAATATCCTCTTCCATCTTCGATATCTGTACATTATAGTAATAAAAATTTTGAAAGAAAGTACATGATTCACAGTCATTTCAGAAGAAGATTTTGAAAATAAAAAAGGATTTGACCTTTAGGGCCAAATCCTTTTTATATTTATTATTTCGGAGCTAGTTTTTCTTTCACTTTCGCAGGAAGTTCTGTTTCCTTTACTTCTTCGTAATTCTTAACGAAGTGATTCCCTTCAGAATCTGTTGATTTTAGTACATTTACACGAAGAAATACAGGCTTTTCAAGCTTCTTATCAAATAAAGAAAAAGTAATTCTTTCTTTCTCACCATCTTTATTATATGCATTTAATGTATACTCATTTGTTGTTGGATGCTGTTGTTTATCTTCATTACCTTGAATTTGCACATAATATTCTTTTGCTGTCGCCTTTTCATATAAACCAACTAGTGCATTTTTTTGCCATACTGCAAAAAAAATAATAAACAATACAAAAATCCCTAAATATTTTTTCATAGTAATATTCCTCCGTTTTCACTTGATTACATAATGGATTCATTTTTCTTACATTAACATTATGATTTTGTAATATCTAAACGTACAATGGTATTGCGAGACTTCTATATTAGAAGTCTTTTTATTTTCATTATTTTACTGCTAATTTTTCTTTCACTTTCTCAGGAAGCTCGTCCTTCTTCACTTCTTCCCAAGATGATACACCTTTTTCATCAGAGTAGTAGACACATAAGAATGCATCTTTACGAAGTTTTTTTTGAGCATCGAATTCTAACTCTTTTTCTTTACCGTCTTTATCAAATCCAGTTACCTTATACATATACTTAAAGTTTTTATCAGTTGTTTCAATTCCATCATTTGTAATTTGAACATAATATTTATCTTTCCCAAAATGATTTAAATTGCAACCTGCTAATAGGCTTGCAAATACGACTAAAATACTAAAAAGTGCGATATATCTTTTCATTTCCATCACCTCATATGTTTTTTGTTATTTTTTAATTCTTAGTCTTCTTTAGGAAGAACAATACCTTTATACAATTGAACTGTAACAAAATAATAAATTGCGTAAATGACTACAAAAATAACAATCGGAAGCCAAATACGGAAGTACGGATCGACTAGGAATGCCGAGAATATGTTCATACCAACTAGTACGTGTACAATCCCGACAATCGCTGGGAATAAGAATACTAAGAATAATTCTTTATAAATTGATTTTGTTAATAATTCACGGCGTACACCGATTTTACGAAGCATTTGATAACGCGTAATATCGCTTGATGCACCAGATAGAATTTTAAACATTAAACAGCTTGCCATCATTGCTAAGAAAGCAATTCCTAAGAAGAAGCCCATAAATACTGTTCCACTCGAAAAACCGTAAATTTCAGTATACACCGCGTATTTACTTATTTCAGAACTATGCACATTTTTATATTTAATTAACTGCAACTCGTCAATTTTTTTCCATTCTTTTTTGTATGTTAAGAAATCATCTGTTTTTCCAATGAATACAGTACCTTCTGTACCTTTCAAGCCGTTATACATTTTCTGATCGACGATTCTAATTGTTCGATTAGTATGCACATAAGATGGCTCCAGCGTTTTGAAAGCATCCTTCCACTCTGGCGAATTTCCAGAAAAATCTCCTACTGGTAGTTCTTCAGAAACTCTTTTTTCCACCTTAGCAGGATCTTTTATTCCTGCTTTAATCTTTTTCATATCTTTTACGAAAGGACGATTTTTCTCTAAATCTTCTTTTACATAATAAACGTATTTATCATCTGTTTTATAGCGGTATTCGCTTTTTTCTTTAAATGTAATACCATCTAAGATTTTCTTTTCTTCTGCTGTTGGATTATGAACCACTGCATCATATAGTGCAAAACTATCTGTCATTTTGATAACGTTATTTTTAAACGCCATACCACCTGAAATTGCTCCCGCTCCAAGCGCAACTAACATCGCTACTGTCGCTAGTACTTTTGTTAAGCTGTTAATACGGAAATTTAACTGCGCAAATGTAAAAGCATTCAGTCCTTTTTCAGTACGTTTTTTATTACTTTTCAGCTTTTTAATAATAAGAGGTAGGAACGTTCCAAATAACAGATAAGTTCCGGGCGTTACAGTAAATAACGCAATAAAAATCCCATTTGTTCTTAACTTTTCCATGTAAATCATAGAAGCATAGCCAATTGCTAATAAAATCATGCCCAATACTGCAAAGATAACAGTCTTGGCACCTTTTACAGAAACACGGTCTGTGTTTGAATCTGCATGTACAAGTTGTAAAACTGTAATACTTGATAATTTGATACTATTCATAATTGCCGAGAATATAAATAGCACAAAGAAGAAGATGCAAGTAGTATTCATTGATGGGACATAAAATGCTTGATAACCGCCTCCAGTAAATTCAAGTTGCTTTATAAGTAATTGACCAATGCCTTGTGCAAGCCCTACACCTATTGCAATCCCAATTACTAGAGATGCTACTCCAATAATGATTGTTTCCATGAACATAAGCAGCGTAATCTTATGTTTTTTTGCTCCTAGCATCATATACATACCGAATTCTTTTTGACGAAGCGATAATAAGAATGAGTTTGCATATAGAATATAGAAGAATGTAATAATTGCTAATAAAATTGAACCAGCTTGGAATACTATTCCAAGGTCGGCCATAGTAGAGTTTGCCTTAAGAAAAGCTTTGTTTGTGGCTAATGTTTGGAACATATAAAAAATTGAAATGGACATGACAAGACCAACAAGTAAGACAATATAATCCTTCACCTTACTTTTTAGTCCTGACATAGAAAGCTTAAATAACATGCCTGAACCTCCTTTCTTATGCTTTTTGTGTACCTAAGTCCGCAAGTACATCTAAAATTTCTTTATAGAACTCTTCACGCGTACCACTACTATGAATTTCTTTATATAATTCGCCGTCTTGAATGAATAAAATACGCTGACAGTAACTTGCACTGTAGGGATCATGTGTAACCATCATAATAGATACACCTTGATCTTTATTTAAGTTTGTCATTGCATCGAGTAAACTTGTTGCATTTTTAGAATCAAGCGCTCCTGTTGGCTCGTCTCCTAAAATAATTGCTGGTTCATGCACTAATGCGCGCGCTGCTGCTGAACGCTGTTTCTGTCCACCAGATACTTCAGATGGATACTTTTGAAGTATTTCTGTAATTCCTAACATACCCGCTACTTTCTCGACTTTTGCTCCAATATTACGTGATGGAACACCTTGAAGTGAAAGTGGAAGTGCAATGTTTTCATAAACAGATAAGTTTTCTAGTAAGTTGAAGTCTTGGAAGATGAATCCTAATTTTTGAGAGCGGAAATCTGAAAGTTCGCCTTGCTTCATCTTTGTAATATCCGTACCAGCAATTTCAACAATACCGCCAGTTGATTTATCTAATGTTGAAATTACATTTAGTAACGTTGTTTTCCCTGAACCAGATGGTCCCATAATTCCAACGAATTCTCCCTCTTGAATCGAGAATGATACTCCCTTTAACGCATGTGACTGGCTTTCACCTTTTTTACCGTACACTTTTTGAACGTTTTTTACGTCTACAACTGGTTTGCTCATCGTTGTCCTCCTAAGCTTGTTTTTACTCTTCTTATTCTGCGCCTTTTCTACGGAATCTGCGATGGATTAACATAACATTAACATTACATTTTTGTTAGATAGTAAAAGAATCACATGTATAATCTTTTAAATATAATTATGTCATCCTTTTTGAAACAATCATTCTGTGCCACCAATCAAAATATACATAAATTCTAAATTCGGATAGTTTGTTACTGTTTCGTTAAAGCGTTGACGGTATACCTTATAAGAAAATTCCTAATTTACTACTTCATATTCCTTCATGATTTTATAAAAGGTGTTCTTCATATCTAAACTGTTTTTATTTACTAGGATAAAATAAAAAAAAGAGTTGACGGAACCAACTCTTTTTTGTTTTTTCTTTTATTGGTTTATATACTTCATCCACGATACGTGGGAAAATAACTACATCACTTTTATAAATAAGGCTCCAATGTTACCATACCTGATAAAGGAAATATTAATGTAACTCTAGTTCCTTTATTCACTTCGGATTCAATGCCAATTTTCAATCCTAATTTTGAGCACAGTTTTTCGCATAAATACAAGCCCATTCCTGTACTTTTGCTAAATTTCCTTCCATTCTCTCCAGTAAATCCTTTTTCGAAAACTCTATTTATATCTTTAGGTATTATCCCTACTCCATTATCCTCTATGGTTAGCATTACTGAGTTAGCTTTCTTAATTGAATATATACGTATCATTGATTCTTTGTTATTTAAGTACTTTATAGAATTTCCTATTATTTGATTCATAATAAATTCAACCCATTTTCCATCACTATATACAATTTCATCAATATCCTGTATATCTAATTTTATTCTCTTATGAATAAAATCCCTATAGTTTCTTTTAATTACATTCCTTACTACATTATCAAGGTTGATTGGCTTTATAATATAGTCTTTATTAACGTTATTGCTTCGAGAATAATACAGAACCTGTTCTACAAATCCCTCGATTCGATCCATTTGAGAGTCAATTTTATTCGTTACTTCATTTTGATTATTTTCAATTATTAGCTTTGTAGAAGCAATTGGTGTCTTAATTTCATGCACCCATGTCTCTATATATTCTCTGTAATCCATTTGCATATCTCTGTATTTTTTTACATTTTCATGCATATCCCTACTAATTTCTCTAAGTATAGAATTAGTTTTTTCCCCATGTATAAAATTTGTTTCCTCTATTACCTCCGGAAGTAGGTATTTTTTATCTAAATTTTCTAATATACCATTAATCTCATTATAATAATTTTTACACTTTATAAATTCCATAGCCATATATGAAATCAATGGAAAAAACCAAATACAAAAAGCAAAAAATATTATAATGAACTGAACATTCGCCATCAGCAATATACTAGCCAGTATAATAAATATCAGTACATTTGATATTATTACTACCATTTTATCTTTAATAAATTCACCTATATTCATGGCATTATATACCCTAACCTTCTTCTTGTTTCAATTGGGTTTTCTATACCTATCTCTTCAAGCTTCTTTCTTAGTCTATTTATATTAACAGTTAAGGTACTATCATCCACAAAATAATCGGATTTCCATAAGGATTCCATAAGTGAATCTCTTTTTACAATATTACCGCGATTATTTATTAAACATGAGAGTATCTTCACTTCATTTTTCGTTAACTCTACGGATTTGTCTTGATAAGTAACCGTTGCATTCGAAAGGTTCAAATTAAAATCTTTATAATGCAAGAGGTTATTCGTCTTTACGCCTCCATGTGCTCTTCTTAAAATACTTGTTACTCTTGCTAATAATATTTCTGTATTATAAGGCTTTGTTATAAAATCGTCTGCTCCTAAATTCATACTTATTAGTTCATCAACATCACTATCTCTACTTGTAACCATTATAATTGGAACATCTGAAGTTTTACGTATTTCTCTACATATATAATAGCCATCGAACACAGGAAGATTTATATCTAGCAATATAAGACTTGCATTTTCATTTTCCACATATTCGATAATATGATTAAAATCTACGGGAGCCTTTACTTCATATCCATACTTGTTTAAAAAAATTTGTAATTCTTCTCTTATAATTTCATCATCTTCAATAAGAATGATTTTTTTCATGACTGTTCCCTCCCTATATAGAATATAAGGCTATTACACCTTGAAAAACAAGATGTAATAGCCTTATTGAGCATTATAAAATTAACTATTGCTTTTTACAATATTTTTATACCCAATATATGTTGTGTAGAAATATCCTGCATAAATTACGATAAAGATTAACGCAGTCATGAACGCTGAAAAACTAATATCTGCATTTTCATACAAATTTATAAAATTATTGACTACATAAATTCCAGTTACTGAATGAATTAAGGCAAGAATAACTGGAAGACTAAAGTAAAATACAGTTTGAATGAAAATTGTTTTGTCAATCATTTTTCTAGTTGACCCAATTCTCTTTAAAGATTTATATCTCTCTATACTATCACTGGCTTCTGATAATTGTTGAAGAGCCAACACAGCCATACTCGTTATTAAAAATACAATACCTAAATACAAGCCGATAAACAGTATAATGGTTGATATCCCCTTATTTTTTTCAAAAACACTATCCTTTGATAAACCATATACAAATCTAATATTCATATGTTGATCTTTATTATAATAATTAAATCCCGCTTCAATTTGATCATATTTTTTATTGAAATTTTCTCTATTTCCATCTAAATAATTTACATTAAGTACAGATGTGGAAATTTTATGTCCTGATAAAACCTCATCATTGGTAACGATTGTGAATATAGTAGTTAACCTATTCATAGTTTGAAGATTTTCTTGTATAGCTTTAGTATTTTTTACTACATACTCTTTTCCTTTTATATTTATTTTATTACTATTTTTCAACTTTTCATTTATCGGATTATTCAACCTGTTAGATAAAAGTAAAACTTCATTATCTTTTAAATGTATTTCTTTTTCACCTTTAAATACTAAAACTTTATTATAATCAGATACTTTAATGAAATCCACATTGCTATTCTTATAATCTTTAGGTACTTCTGGTATAAAGTCAGCCACTTTCATCCCTGTTTCATATTGATTATAAGATACATATTTTTCGTTATTACTTATTTTAAAATTTAATGTCTTTAATACGTCTTCTATGTTGTAATTCTCATCTTTATTTACCAACATTACACTAGCATCAAATGGTGCTGCTTCTATAGTTCTTGCCTCTATATTTCCTTTAAAACTTATTCCTGTAGATAAAACCACCATTGTAATAAATAACATCAAACAGATTACAGCCATTGATATAAAGTTAGTATTCACTTTACTACTCATTTGCTTTAATATAAAAATATTTAACCCTTTAAAATAAATTTTTTTATTTTTCTTTACAACAAATAAAATAAATCCAGATAAGCTGAAGAAAAACAACAATGTACCTAATATGCCAAGAATGATTGCTACAATGAGCATACGATTTTCAAAATCTAATCCAATCTTTAGTACAATGCCATATGCAAATCCAAGTGATACTACACATAAAATACATGTTATGAAATATATAATAGGATTTTTTAATTTTATCTCTTCATTTTTTCTACTTGCTATCAACAAATCAATTATTTTGTATTTGGAAACAACATATACATTAAATAACATAACAAGTACAAACATAATTCCAAAGTATAATACAGTTTTACCTATAGCACCTGTTGAAATTGCAAATTTATATGTATTCATAGGCAAATCAAATAACTTTAATGCAAATGTAGATAATCCCTGTGATACTCCAATACCTAGTATAATCCCACTCACTAAAGATATAATACCAACTAGAAATGTCTCTGTTACCAATATTCTGGATATGGTATTTCTCCCCATACCCAAAGTCATGTATAGTCCTAATTCTTTTTTACGTTTTTTAATTAAGAAATTATTTGCATACAAGATTAAACTGCCTAATATTACAGATACAAATACGGAAACAAGTGAGATAATATTCATTAAAGTAGCGACAAATGATCTACCTGAAGTCTCAACTTCCATAAGTGCCTTTTGTGATTCTAATGAATTAAAGCTATAGAATATACAAACAGCCAGTGTTAGTGTTAAAAAATATATCGCATAATCCTTAAAGCTTTTCTTTACATTACGGGCAGCAACCTTAGAATACATTATTATCATTACCTCCGAGAAGGGTTATAACTTCGATAATTTTAGTAAAGAATTCTTTTCTGGAATCATTCCCTCTTACTAACTCGCTAAATATTTTCCCATCTTTAATAAAAAGAATTCTACAAGCATAGCTTGCTGTAAATGCATCATGCGTAACCATAAGTATTGTAGCTTTCAAATCCTTATTTAGACTTTCAAATCTTTCAAGTAATAACCTAGCTGATTTAGAATCTAATGCTCCTGTCGGTTCATCTGCAAGTACTAAAGATGGCTCTGTTACGATAGCTCTTGCCGAAGCAACCCTTTGTTTTTGTCCTCCTGACATTTGATACGGGTATTTGTTTAATACTTGTTCAATTTCTAAATATTTTGCTACTGACTTTACCTTCCCATCAATTGTTGAACTTTCCTCACCTTTTATCGTTAACGCTAAAGCAATATTTTCATAAGCGGTAAGAGTATCTAATAAATTAAAGTCCTGAAATATAAACCCTAATTCATTTTTTCTAAACTTATCTAGTGACTTTGATTTTAATCGAGTAATATCACTATTATTTATTATTATTTTTCCAGTAGTAACATGATCAATTGTTGATATACAGTTAAGCAATGTAGTTTTGCCACTTCCTGAAGGTCCCATTATCCCAACAAACTCTGCCTCGTCTATCTTAAAGCTAATATTATCTATAGCCTTTGTTACATTATCTTTATTACCGTAATATTTCTCGATTTTTTCCACACTTAATATAGTTCTCATGGATACTTCCCCTTTGTCATTATAAGAATGCTTTAACTCCTAATTATTTATGTAATTTATTTTATATAATTTCATTCATAGTGTCAGTTGAATTACATTTCATTAACATTACATTTTTGTCATATTGACTAATCAGGATGTTTTTTCTTAATATATCCATACTAAACATAATATGAGATGATCATTTTATATTTAATGTAGATGTAAAAATGAGAATCGGTATTACATATTTTGAAAAATATTCCCTTAAATAGAAATACACTCCAAATTTAAACACGTTACAAAAGATTATCCACCAACATTTATTACTGTTGGAAATACTGCATCATTCAAAGATCAAGCCAAAGCATTAGCTTATGTATTGTAAGGGAGTACCAGTAGATAAGCTTTTCTTTGATAAAAATGTTTCTGGAGAGTTGGGACATGAATTTCAATTTAAAATGAATACACTAACAGGCCAACAAGTTTTTTACAAAGCTCTTGGGTTTTTAAATCCAAACAAATAATATGTCTTACGTTGGTTAAAAAAATAAAGTATTAACTAATATAAACGTTCGTGAAACAAGTATTAAACAAATTCATAAAAACCTTGCTACACTTCATATGCAACAAGGTTTTTATGAATGAATGTAATTACTTAAATTTATATGCTCCTAAAAAATTGATGCGCTCCAACTAGCATGTAATTAATAAATAAGCTAATTGAACATACATGTAATTTTGACCTTTGAACGCATATTTTTTAATTACACTTCTTATATTAAGAATCTGAATTTATATTATGTAAAATATTCTAATTTTGCATTTGGGAAAAATTTTTTCATATAAGAATATAGATGATTTTTTATATCCTCTTCTTCTTCTTTTTGATAAATATATTTACCAATTCCGTACTTTCCCCATTTATATCTTCTTCTCTCTTCATCTAATTCTAATTTTGTCATAGGATAATTTTTTTCAATCACCCTCTTAGCAGGCTTTGTAAAACGATGCTGAATAAATTCAAATGTAATATCATCTCTTACATCAAGGGGTAATTCAGCGTCAAGACGTTCAAACATATGATAGTATCCCTTCTGCCAACCTTCATGAATATAGATAGGAGCCACAATAAAACCTAGCGGATATCCTGCTCTGGCTACTTTTCCTGCTGCTTCAATTCGTTTAGCTAACGGAGAAGTCCCAGGCTCAAAATTTTTAATAACATAATCAGCATTTACACTAAAACGAAATCTAGTTTTTCCGTTATGTTTTGCATCAAGCAAATGATCTACATGATGAAATTTTGTAACAAATCTCAACTTTCCATACTCAGATTCTCCAAAATGCTCAATTGCACGTTTAAGAGTATGAGTTAAATGATCAATTCCTACAATATCTGATGTACACGAGGCTTCAAACCTTGTTAATTCAGGTATACGAGCCTCCATATATTTGTCAGCAGCTTCTAGAATTTCGTCAACATTTACATAAGTACGGATATATGGCTTACTTCCCATCGTTGTTTGTAAATAACAATAATGACAATGTCCCATACACCCTGTTGCAAAGGGAATAGCATATTCCGCTGAAGGCTTTGAAGTATCAAATTTTAGTGTTTTTCTAACCCCTACGACAAGAGTAGATTTTGCTACTCGATATTTTTGAAAATCGTTTTCGCCTGGTAGGTCTCTTACTTGATTGTGGGAAGTAGTATGCCGAATTTCAACATCCATCTTTGAAAACTTCTCATAAAGCTCTTTCCCTAATGGATAATCTAATGCTTTGGGTTCAAAATATACAAGCTTAGGCATAAATGAGTTGTTCATTCTAACACCCCCTCTGAAGTATCCCCATAATAGTATGTGTAAGCTTGGTTTGCCTCTTCCTCAGTAGAATAAACAGCCATCTCATTTGTTAGTGGATAATAAGTTTCGTAAAGAAATAAAGCTAACTCATTTGGTCTCTCAGGATTATTTACAACTGCTGCGGCTTGTATATTTGCTACATCTTGAGCATGGGGATTTCGGTAAAAAATATAGACAATATCTCCAGCATGATAAGCTATACTTTCATTAGAAAATTCCATTCAATCACCTTTTCTTTTGACAAATTTCAATATGCAAAGTAATACATTCTAAATTTTTTCCTATATTCCATAAAAATATGTCTTCTTTTATCAAGGAGAATCTAGGTTCTAATAATTGCAATCTTATTTGAGATGGACCGAATACAAAGAATTTCATTTTGGATTACATTTATGATTAACCCTATGGTGAGGTACCATCACATGCTCATCGACTTAAGAATAGAAGCAAAATAAACTTTCGCTCATCAGGACTAAAGTATTCTTAAAGTAATGGTAAACTCTTAATTTTCTTTTTCATACTGAGCACACACCTTTTTTTAAGTATTAGTACCAATATTGCCAGGTTTGAAAATTTCTTTCTAATAGTTTAAATTTGCTACACCATAACCAAATTAATTGAGCTGAATGGTGATTCACATTGTTAAAATAAAAATTTGCACATAGAAAATAAGAAATTGTACAAATTAAGTATGAATCTATTACTTAATAGTGAGGTGATTAATTATGTCAGTACTAGACAATTTTGATCAATGGAAAAGCTTTTTAGGAGAGCGCTTAGAACAAGCAGAAGGAAAAGGGATTGCTGGTGAGGCTGTTTCAGATATGGCATTCCGTGTAGGGGATTATTTAGCAAATGAAGTAGAGGCGCGAAATGATCAAGAAAAATTATTAGCTGAGCTTTGGAAAGTTGCTGATGAACAGGAACAACATATAATTGCTAATTTAATGGTAAAGTTTGTACAACATAAATAGACAATCATAACTTGCCAGTCACACCTCTATATAAAAACGGTGTGACTATTTATTTTTCAAAACCTCCATCTCATTAAATAGATAATTTTTGTCTACCGTTTTTACGTATAAATTTCTCACCTTTAAAAACAATATCTATAAACAGGAGCTGTACTTTTGCTTTTCGAGAAATCATGAATAAATTTCTAAACTTGGCGGGTAGAATAAAATGCTATCTGATTTTCTGTATAAGATTTTTCATTTCACATATACTACTTTTGCACCTGTCAACTAATACGAACCATTTTGGTGTTTTGGATCTCCCTTCTTGGGATAAGTACTTTTTACTTATCCCTTTTTATATATTTACATAGACTTCGTTTAACAATAATTATGACCTGATTTTCTTTTTATGTGTGTTGTTCTAAACAACATACATTTTTCTCCTCTAAAGGACACAGGTACAATTACTCTTGCTTTTTTATTCATATCACATATTCCCCTTGAAGAAGTGAGTTATGGTTATCAAATATTTAATAATCGTGAAGACGATTGTATAAAAGTTATTTTGAAACCTTAAAGGACTCCTTGTTAATTACTTAATATCAGTTGTTTTTTGTGCTAAAGATAAGATTAAATCCAAGATCTTATCTTTTTTACTAAAAAAATAAATATATTTAAGTTTGAAATAAAGTTTCTCATTTTAAGGGCTAGCCTATAAATACTTTCTTTTTGCCAGAAGCTCTTAGTTATCTTTAATTACTGCCTCTATAAAATAAAGCTGAACAATAGTATTTTTACTGTTCGGATTTATCCAATAAATCTAATTATAATATTGTAATTGCTTATTAATAGGCTGATAAATGCTTGCTATAGCTTTTATTTCAGAATCTGGTGCTGGTGATAATGGATAGTAACCTTTTTTCACCATGTATTGCCAAATATCATACGCATGTCTACTACTATTTAAAAAGGTTTTTTCTAAAAAAGACCTCAAATTTGGATTTGCACATTCCAATAAAGCTCCAGCATAATTTAATGCAGCTGATTTTTGATTTAAGAGATAGCCCGTAGCAATTGCTCGATCGTTCGGAGGTGCTCCGTTTATACTAGGTACAACAGGTGGATATTGTTCAATAGGTGCTTTTACATAAGAAACCAACCCTGGATTTAACTTAGAGGGCTGAAAACGCTCAATATCGGGCGTACTCTGGCTTTGGACAAATTCTATTTTTAAATTATAGTCTGCCACATGGAGTGGAAAATGTTGCTGTAATAATCGTTTTAATTCTAAATCTTGTGCTTGCTGAATGTATGTACTCATCGTATTAATTGTATTGTAACAGCCAGCAATTAATTCACTTAAATCACGTAACTCATGAGTAGCTAATTGCATTGTTGAAACCTCCCTTTTAAAGTTTTTTTATTCTCTCCCAAAATATAAAAAATATAAGGAATGCATATGATATTTCTTATTACCTCATAATATAGCTATTCATTTTCTTTTTATGAAAGGAGAAGTTGTAATGCATACGGTATGGAAAGGCTCTCTTTCACTTGGTTTGTTAAGTATCGGTGTGAGACTGTATAGTGCTGTCGAAGAAAAAGATATTAAATTTTTAAGTCTTCATAAAGAATGTCTTACTCCAATTAAGTATAAAAAAATTGCTCCTGATTGTACAGAAACTGAAGTAAGCGATGAAGAAATTGTGAAAGCTTATGAATATGCGCCGCATAAATATATAATTATTAATGATAAAGAATTAGAAACACTACGAAAAAAAGATGAGCCGCGAATTATTCGCATTTCATCTTTTATCCAAAATGATGAGATTGATTCAATTTTTTTCGATCGTTCCTATTTTATTGGTCCTACCAATGGGAATGAAAAGCCCTATTTGTTACTAAAAGAATCATTAGAGAGAACAAATAAACTTGGTCTTATTCATATTACTATCCGTAAGAAACCGCATCTAGCTATTATTCGTAGCTTTCAAGAAGGACTTATTCTACAGACTATCCATTATCCTGATGAGATTCGAAATATAAAAAACATGCCTGATCTTCCTAAGTTTGAAGAAAACCCAATACAAAAACAAGAATTAACTACTGCCATGAATCTAATTCATCACCTTACCACTCCATTTAAACCCGAAGAATATGCAGATGAATATAAAGAGGCGCTTTTTAAGCTTATAGAAGAGAAAATTGAGAAACAAGAAAAGAACGAAATCATATCTCCAACCAAAAACATCATTAATATCATGGAAACATTAAATGCTAGCATTGAACAAGTAAAACAACAGAAAGAAAAGAATAAAAGAGGAATAAACGAAAAAAAAGCCAAATAATTGTGGCTTTTTTTACCTTCTTTTAAAGAGGATTACACTTTGGCCTCTCTCCTCCAGATGATTGTGCTAATTTTAGTAAGTAGTAGCATTCTTCTCTTGCCATATGGTCTGCCATTCTTGCGGATAATGAACTTAATATTTGCTCTGATAATTCTAACTCTTCTATTTCATGAAGAAAATGCGAAAATAAATTAAGTTCTAATGAAACATCTTGCGTAAATTTCTTCAAAGCTGGAAAATGCTTAAGCTCTGTACGTAAATACCCCGTCATTTCAACAGCTTTTAAATAAAACTGTTCAAAGTGTTTGGCGTACATCTCACTCTTCTCTTTCAAACGTTTCTCTACAAGATCTAATTCACCTGAAATTGAACCAGCATGACCAGCCGCATCCGTTAACCATACAAGATGATAATGTAGTTCATGAAAAATAGGGGGTATTTCTCCTTTTATTAAATACTTTAATACGGTTATATACTCTTCTACTTCATTTACCATATGGTTAATAAAAGTTGGAGTAAAGTGAATAATTATTTTTCCTTCTAATTGCTTTTGTATAATACTTAACTTAAATTGCCTAATCTCTTCTGCCAATTGTTTAACATCTTTCGCAAATTCAATTAAACTAACAGTATTAATACGACTTAAAAACCCATCAAATTTCTCTACAAAATATATAGCTCTTTGAATATCTCCAGTTTCTTTTGGAGCTAATGCATCTAAAAGGAACTGTGCATGGTCTCCAAGAACTCTAAGCCAAAATTTATGTTCAAATAATGCGCTTTCTTCATAAGTTCGATTCATCTCATTTCTCTCCCTTACCAACATGTCTTTCTTACTGATTAATACTAATAAAATATATAAAATATGAATTTTAGCTAGTTTTAATTTATCTTCAAAGAATTAAAGGCTACTTTTATCTAGAGAATGTGCAGAAATACATTCAAATAGATTTTTAGTAGCATAAGCACCTCTGAATGCCACTCAAAATTATTATAAATATATACAAATAACATTAATAATAACTTAATCAATTCAAGGAATAAACCAACCTCAATTAGATAAAATAACCATTTTTAACTATCTAGAAAAAGAGTTATACATTATGTTTTATTATAAAGAAGAATTAATTCATATTATTAAACCAGATCCAGCAGTCGCAAAGGTTCTACAAGAAATATTAGGTGTTCCTTCTATAAGTAATCTATTATATACATTAACTAGAAAGATTTTAGTTTTTATCCGGTTAAGTCTTAAATCAGTAAAATTTTCAATACCACTTATCCCCATACTTTCAACAGCCATTTTTAGCAGTTGTTGACGCTTAATGACATACTTACAACTTTACATAATATATAATTTGTGAAGAATTGATTTATATGATAGAAATTGAATGAACTATCTCCTATACTTACTAAATTTAAGCTTTATCACCTGGCATACTTTCTAGAAAAAATGACATACTACGTATGTGCTATTACACTAATAGCTCAATTAATCTTTCATTCAACTGGCAGATAATCCATGTTTTTATCTGCCAAACTCTATTTATTTCCTTTTACTTTTAAAATCATTTATGTTCGGAGTTTATATAATTGAATTTTTCACATTCTAAAAAGGAAAAGAATAACTATTCCAAAAAAATAACAACAAATGCTATTAACCCTATAATTCAACCTGTAGAACAAGCCATGAATGGATTGTATGGAATGCCAGAAACTGATATTGAAGATAAAGATCATCCAAAAAAGGGAATTCAAAAAATATTTAGTATTTTCAATGTAATCTTTATTTCCCATACATATTTCAATAATGATAATAAATAAGGAAGATTAAATTATAAAGAAGGCAAGCATTAATATATGCTTGCCTTCTCTTCTAACGACGATGTTCTACAAGATCAATTACACCTAAAACAACGTGAGCTAAACCAAATCCAAATACTGTATTTGCAATCATTTTATTAGTTCCACGAGTTTGTTTAAGAGCATAACCTGCTGCTGTCACTGCTGTACCTAGTGCCGTTGGAATTAATCCTTCACGAATATCCACAGTGATTGCCTCCTTATATCGTAGTTAGTAATTTTGTTTTAATGTTTTAGAAGTAAAGTACTAAAACAGGTATTAGTATTTTTCTTTTAAGTAAAATTATGTAGGATTTTTATAAATAATTTTTTACAATCATTAAAATAATATAGACAGTGAAGAAAGATTCAATTCAATATTTTTATTAGTTTATTGTCCTTATCTAACATCAAGATTTTAGTAAATAAACGTCTTATTTCCAATATTTTTCTAGAACTTGTGTTGAATGTTTCAATCTTAATTATATGTCTTTACTATTTGACGCCAATAATTTCTGCCTTCTTTTATGCAATATTTTTAATTAAGTATGCAAATTCCTTTACTGACTATCCAAAAATAATTTAGAGTATTCCCATTTTATATTTAAGCTTAAAATTATTATCTATTTTTCTTTTTGCAATTATGATTAATTAAAACTACTTACGCCCATACTATCCTTTGTTTAATACATACTACATATGGAGTTGAATTTAAAATGGAATATAAAGATAAAAATTCTACTGAAGCTGCCCTATTACAATACAAACATGGGTTGAGTTTATTTGCTGAAAAAATGCCCAAACTTACTGAACAATTTAATTCTTTTACAGAAGAATGCTTTAAAGATGGTAAGTTATCAAAGAAGGAAAAACAATTGATTGCATTGGGCATAAGTCTTTATTCTCAGGATGAGTATTGTATCATTTATCATACAAAGGGATGTATGGATCAAGGTGCTTCAGAACAAGAAATCCTTGAAACGGTTGGAGTAACAGCTGCATTTGGCGGAGGCCCTACCATGAGTCAGGCAGTCACACTTGTTCAAGAATGTATAGAAGAATTAAGTAACAAAAATTAATTACAAAAAGATTTTCTTGAGCTTAAACTTTGTTTGTTTATTTCCACAACTTTTATATATCGACTAATAAACATAAAAAACTTGAGCATTTTTTATTATGCTCAAGTTTTCATTTACACATTTAATTCATACTATAAATTGCCCAAGATAAGTATGTAGCAAAGGTAGTCCATAACAGATAAGGAATTAGAAGCCACCCAGCTGCTTTAGATAAGCGGAATGAATAAATGATAAGAAGAAATGCAGTAACAGCCACTAATAGACAATCTATTGTTGCTAAAAACAAATTTTTTTGACTGAATTGAAAGTAACTGAACGCTTGATTACAGATATAATTTAAAAGGAATAAAAACCAAAATGTTTTTGGATTAAATCCATACTTGTTGTAAATAATTGCAACTGATAATGCAATAAGTCCATATAATACAGCCCATATAATTCCGATCGTCATACCAGAAGGTGTCCAAGATGGCTTTTCTAACGCATCATACCAAATACGATCAATAGGGAATAAAATACTAGAAACATAAAACAAACCATATGTTAGTAAGAATACTATGACACTAGATTTTTTCATAAACATTCTCCTTTTCAATAGAAGGTTTTAGAAACTCTATATGATTCGTATGTTCTTTCAATGAATAAAATTTTAATATTTAATATGCAAATAGACATTCTTATATTTTTAATTATAACCTTTACATATCAAATTTATATTGATTCGTTTATTTTATACAAATTCCTTCATATTTTTATATACACAAAGCGCTCTCTCTCGCGCTGCCTTATGATCAACAATCGGAAAAGGATATGTATCACCAAGCTTTATATTGGCTTTTTGTAAAATCTGCTCAGATGCTTCCCAAGGTTTATGTATATATTTGTTTGGTATATCTCTTAATTCTGGTACCCAATTTCTTATATACTCTCCGTTTTCATCAAACTTTTCCCCTTGTTTAATCGGGTTAAAAATACGAAAGTACGGTGATGCATCTGCTCCACTTCCAGCAACCCATTGCCACCCCATTGTATTATTTGCAATATCAGCATCTAGTAGTGTATCCATAAACCATTTTGCTCCTTCTTGCCACGGAATTAACAAATGTTTTACAAGAAAAGAGGCTACAGCCATTCTTGCCCGATTATGCATAAAACCTGTTTGCCATAGTTCCCTCATTCCCGCATCAATAAACGGATAACCAGTTTCACCCTTCTGCCATACTCTTAATAACTCCTCTTCATTATTCCATGGAAAATGTTCAAAGCTCTTATTAAGAGGTTTATATACTGTAAATGGATAATGATATAGCAAATAATAAGAAAACTCTCGCCAAATTAATTGACGTATAAAACCATTAACTTATTTTTCAAAAAGGCTACATTGCCTTTCAATACTCTTATTTGTTAAATAATGATATATAAACTTCACTGATATTTGACCAAATGAAAGGTAAGGTGCCAACATCGAATGAACGTTTTGATTAGGAAAATCCCTTCTTTCACTATAAGAGGGTAATTTATTAGAAAAAAATTGTTTAAATATTTTGTATGCCTCTTCTTCTGTAGGACTCCATATTGAGTCAATATGGGATGTCCAAGGTATAATTGGAAGTAAGTTTAGCTCTGAAACAGATAAACTTGCTGGTAGAGGACTTATCCCCTTTAAATTCTGCACTTTACTAATAGGTGCAGGTATTACTTGCTTTTGAAAAGCATTATAAAAAGGAGTAAAAACCTTATATTCTGTGTTATCTTTCTTTTTAATAATCCAAGGTTCTAATAACAAATGGGATTCAAATTCTCTACAGGTAATGCCTATATCTTCAAATCCCTTTTTCATTTTTTGATTATATTTTAATCTCTCCGGATCATAACAAACATTCCAATATACAGCATTTACATTCATTTCTTCTATGAGAGACAATATTTCTTCTTGTGTATTGCCTTTACAAATTAGCAAAGTAGAGCCTAATGCTTCAAGCTACTCTTGGACATCTGTTATAGCATGATGTAGCCACCACTTTGAAGCACCTCCTACAAAAAAAGTTTCATCTTGTACATATACTGGAAGAACCTCACCCGACTGAGCAGCCTCAAATAGAGCTAGGTTATCATATAAACGAAAATCTTTTTGAAACATAACAATAATTTTATTTTGCATGGCTATCCTTTCTTACTCTTAAAACATAATGGATTCTTTATGTGAATAAGTATCTCTTTTACTTTTGCATTATTATATTAATAATTCTTTGTGATCATAAATAAACTTTTGCATAGTTATTGGATTTCTATCTAGTAAATTTGATAAATCTGATGTGACTTTTTTAGCTAATCCTAATTTTGCGGTTGTATATATTCCAATCATAACCCAAATAAAGTCACTTTTAAGCCCCTTTTTAACCATTCTTTTTCTAAATGTAAATATACTTGGGTTTGTATAGACAATATGCTTATTTATTATTTTTGAAATAATAGCAGCAACTTCATAATATGTTAATGCCTCATTTCCTGTTAAAGAATAAGCTTTAAATTTATGTCCCTCTTCAGTTAATATCTTAGCTGCAACTTCTCCAATATCTCGTACATCTATAAAACTTGTTTTCCCTTTGCCGGCAGGTACCTCGATTATCTTTTCATTTCTTAATTCATCACCATGTTGTGATAGTAAATTTTGCATAAAAAAACTCGGTCTTAGAAATGTATAAGGGATTCCAGAATCTTTTATTATAGCTTCAATTTTAGCATGAGGTACTATTGGATTTTTTTCTACTCCTAATAAAGATAAAAATACAATTTGTTTTATACCTATTTCTTTTGCAGCATCTATAACAGGCTGGAAATATTTTTTCGCATCAGCTAGATGTGGTGGTCGTATTAGAAATAATTTAGTAACACCTGTTAAAGCAGCCTTTACAGATGAGGGATTTTCAAAATCAAAATATACTCCTTCAGTTTCTCTACTGCGCGTTGCGACTTTGAAAGTAGCATTTCTTTTTATTAGTCCTTTTACAACCTCTTTCCCTACATTCCCTGTAGCACCTGTTACTAAAATCATTGTAATCACCCTCTATTTTTTTGTAAATTTCGAATCATACTTTGCAAAACTCGAACTGTATTTTCTACTTCCTCTTTAGGAATACTAGCTGTAGCACTTTTTATAACTTCATCGCTCACATTTTCTATTTCCTGTATTAATACCTTAGTTTCATCCGTTAAAAATATTAGATGTGACCGTTTATCTTTAGGATTATGTTTTATAAGAATCCATTCTTTTTGCAATAATCGTTGTATGATTCCAGTTACTGTTGGGCGGTCTGCCAAGAGCCTTTCAGCGATCATAGCAGGGGTGGTTCCATTTGGATAAAGAGATATATCCTTTAACACAGACCATTGCTGAGCTGTTATTTTATATTCTTTTAATTGATTTGATAATTCTGTTTTCGTCATTATACTTACCTTGTGTAATAAATAACCTAAATTATTCATATAACCCCCTATAGTTAGTGTACTAATTATATAGTTAGTATACTAACTATATTAAACAAATGCAAATTTTAATTACTAATTTATATCTAAAAAAGATAGATCAAATTGTTTCTTAGATTTTAGTTTAATTTAACATTAAATGTTAGATTCACATTCTTAAATGGTTTAAATTTGTGCTATTTTATTAAAACATAACCTTCTTAACAGTGACATATCAGCGATAATTTATTTCTATTACGTACAGTTGTTAACAAGTTCATTTGCAAACTTTTTAACAACTTTTTATATCTCTGCATAAATACAATCACCTTTACTACGATTGTTACAGCTTCTTTCATTTCCACTTCAGCTTTTAAGTTAAATAATCTATAAACTAAATCGAATTCATATTCCTATCCTAAGTTATATGGTATATATTCTTTTCATTTGTACATTATAGATTGAGAAAGTATTACTTGTAGTTAGGGTGTTCCAAATGAACTTTAGAAACCTATTTTCTTTATTACGGAACATTTTCAAAACTATTTTTTCTTTCATAAAAAGTAGTTCAAAAAATTTATTCAGTTTAAGGAGGCATCTTAAAATGGGAGTATTAAGTGGCAATCCCCAAAATGAACCAATGCATTATGGAGAAGTTTTTGCACTTTGGAGTTACCTTGCAGGGGCACAAGGTGCAATTGCTGGTTACCAAGTTCTCGTTAATCATACCGGAGACGAGGACTTAAAAAAATTTTTAGAAAACCTTATAGAAAATGATATCCAATCAGAAGTTGAAGAATTAAAAAACTTGTTGAAATTAAATGGAGTGGCATTACCACCAGCACCTCCAGAACGACCAGTTGCATCTATTGAAACAATCCCTCCTGGCGCTCGTATTAATGATGCAGAAATTGCAGCTAAAGTTTCTATGGATCTTGCTGCTGGATTAGTAGCATGTAGTCAGGCAATGGGACAATCTCTTCGAGAAGATGTAGGAATGATGTTTGGACAATTCCATATGAAAAAAGCACAAGCAGGTGTTACTTTACTGCGATTAAATAAGAAAAAAGGTTGGATCATTCCCCCTCCTTTACATGTTCTTCAATCTGATCAAGCATAACATAGAGTAAGCGGTTAGTTTTTTTACCGCTTCTTTTTATTTACCTATAACCTTTAATATTCGTAATCAAATATATTACTCGTAAATTTAGCCGTATTGTTATGGTTTATATGCTCTTAAACGAATAATGTACAAAGGAGCTGGAGAAATTAATACATGAGAAAGGAGGGAAAACTATGAAGAAGAAATTATCATCTATTTTAAGTGTTTTAGCACTAGCTATTATGTTTTTAGGCACAACTGCCCATGCTGAATACGATGGGAATAACATGAATCGAGTTAATAATACTGATATTTCAACTCGAGTTAATGACAATAACATGAATCGAGTTAATAATGATATGAGAACTCGAAATGTAAATACAACAAATGATTTAAATGATAATCGTGATAAAAATAATAATTGGGCTTGGCTTGGTTTATTAGGACTAGCAGGGTTACTTGGCCTTAGAAGAAGAGACAAAGAAACACGCTAATGTGGAAGTTTTTTTAGTAAACAAGTACTTATCCATCAAGATAATACAGTGAACATAAAATATAAATCGCCTTTAAAAAGGCGATTTATTAATTTTTCAAAATTAATACCTAAATATAATCAGTTATATTATGAGCTAATATGTTCAATTCATCAAAAACCTCATAAATATTTTTTCTATTCCAAAAAAGAGAGGATTATACTATGTATTATTATAAAGAAGAATTAATTAACATAATTAAACCAGACAAGCCAGACCCTGCGGCTGCTAAAGTCTTACAAGAAATATTGGGTGGGCATTATGGCGAAATGCGTACAATGATGCAATACTTTTTCCAAAGCTCAAACTTTAGAGGCAAAGAGAAGCAATATCGTGATTTAATCCGAGGTGTATTTCTTGAAGAGATTAGTCATGTAGAATTGGTACAAAATACAATCAATCAACTGTTAAACGAGGCTGGTGGATCACAGCCAGGCAATGTAGCTTTAGATGGTGCACCAATTGATGAGGCTGTAAAACTTGCAAATCCTCATCACTTTATTGTAGGTGCTAAAAGCTCCCTTCCTGTTGATGCAGCAGGCAATCCTTGGAATGGGTCATGGGTATACAGTCACGGCAACTTAATTAGTGACTTATTAGATAACTTAGTTCTAGAATCGACAGGTGTATTGCAAAAAACAAGAATATATGAAATGAGCTCTAATCAAACATTCCGAGAAACACTTGCATTTTTAATTGTGCGTGATAATGCACATCAAAATGCTTTTGCAAAAGCATTAGAAACATTAGGTGTAGAATGGGGAAAACTGTTCCCAGTTCCTAACTATGATATAAATAAGTATCCAGAATGTAGAAAGTATGTAGAGATGGGATTCCATAACGCTCAGTTTAATTTTAGATTAGATCCAACAAGAGTGGGAGAGATATTCCAAGGAGAATCCCCAAGTAGAAATAAAGGGGAACTACATGTTACAGAACCTCCAACAGGATTTCCTGTTCCAGAACTACCAGAGATGCCAAACGAACATAGCCCTGGCTTAAAAGATATGAATTTATAATCATTTTTCAAATTGGCTTTTAATTTAATATAATGTTTTCAAATTTTTACTGTTTAAAATTGAAAAACCGCATCCAATATAGGATACGGCTTTTCAATTTTAACAAATAACCAGACTTTATTTTCCACCATATTGTTTGTTTACATTAATAATTTAGAGATGGTGAATATTAGTCCAGTCATGATAAATATCCATTGCTTGTACCACAATTAAAACAGTGGGTATTCACCAATAAAGGACCATCCTATTTAAAGTTATAAAATGTTTAATTTAACTAATAAAGCTAATAAAATTTGAAGAAGGATTTGAACATTTACCGCTATATCTGTATCAGTAGTTGTAACTGAAACATTTCTAGAATTTCTAATAACAGTTTCTTGTTTATTAATTTGTTTAATAGATGATTTTTGAAACAAATCTTGTGCTACGCGATCAGCTTTCTCACTGTCTGCTATAGAAATACTTAAAATAACTACAATTGCCGCTTGTAACGCTGCTTGGATAGATAATGCAGCTTTTGTATCTGTAGTAGTAACCTGTACATCTGCTGAATCAACAATTCTGATAGATTCTTCTGAGATTTGGTAAGTTTTACTTTCTTGTGCAGCTCCTTCTGAAACGTTAGCATCTTTAAAAGAAGGATGAGGATTTGAAGAGTCTAATGCACTCCACTTTTTATTTTCATCTGAACGACCTTCTTTGCCCATGAGATCACCCCCTTTCAATCCAAATAATTATTGACCTGCGATTGTATTTCAGAAACAATATTTTTAATTTGCTGCTTTTTTTCTGGCGCTAAATTTTTTATTTTTTCTTCATTTATCCCATGCCTATTAAGAATATCTGAGAGTAAAAGGTCTATAATTATATTCTTTTGATCCTTATCAAATTTAAAGGAAGAAAATTTGTTTAAATCATCCATTTACAATATTCACTCCAATCAAATTTACAATAATAATTTCAAATAACTACCAGCATTATATGTATTTTGATGAGAATTGCTTGGACAAGTAACTTAATCTTTTATTTTCACTTCTTTTTTTCCAATAAAAGCAAAAAGCTGTCTTCTAATACGAAGACAACTTTCATTTACTTTACATATACATAGATTTCATTTACTGCTAAATAGTATATTTTACCTTTGCTATTGTGTGGTTATCTACAATTATTTTCACATTAATCTTGAATATTAATCCAGTCATAATGAGGAATCCAAGCTTGTACCACATACTACACCAAAGTAAATATTTACCTAGAATGAACCCTTATAGTTAATATAAACAGGATAAATACTTTATAAAATGTTTAATTTAACTAATAAAGCTAATAAAACTTGAAGAAGGATTTGAATATTCACTGCAATATCTGTATCAGTAATTGTTACGGATACGTTTCTGGAATTTTTAATAAGTGTTCTTTGTCTATTAATTTGTTTAATAGATGATTTTTGAAATAATTCTTGTGTTATTTTATCGGCTTTTTCACTATCTGCTATAGAAATACTTACTACAACCACAATAGCTGCTTGTAATGCTGCTTGGATAGATAGCGCAGCTTTTGTATCTGTAGTAGTAACTTGGACATCTGCCGAATCAACTATTTCAATATATTCCTCAGAAACTTGATCAATTTCATCTGTTTGTATAGCTTCTTCTAAAAGATTAACATTTTTAATAAATGAATAAGAATTTATTGATTCAGAATCCTGGTTTTTTGGTTTAGAATCCTGGTTTTTTGGTTCAGAACCCTGGTTTTTTGGTTCAGAACCCTGGTTTTTTGGTTCAGAATCTTGGTTTTTTGGTTCAGAACCCTGGTTTTTTGGTTCAGAACCCTGATTTTTTGGTTCAGAATTCTGGTTTTTTGGTTCAGAATCTTGGTTTTTTGGTTCAGAATTCTGGTTTTTTGGTTCAGAATCCCGGTTTAATGGACTCCGGTTTCTCTTTCTTCTACAAAATTCACACTCACACATAAAATCACCCCTTTTAATCTGAAAAATTAGCAATATAAAAATATTGGCTAACTAATAGCATTTTATGTGTTTTTAAAAAAATTGTTTGGACAAGTAACTTAATATTCTATCTTTACTTCTCCTTCTTTGTTTCTAATAGGAGTACCGCCAATCAAATGACATAAAACCTACGCTAAAGGTAAAATGGGATTCAGCCGAGATACACGTAAAAACAGGTCATAAGGTTACTTTTTTTTCAAAATAAATGGTTGTGAGTAAATTTTATCAGCTACAACATATTTTTATTTTATAAGTATCTATATAAAGAAAGAGTACATAAATTAAATTATGTTCTCCTGCTTTCTTATTCATACCGTAAACATTCTATCGGATCTAGGTTGCTTTTGTGCTTGTAAGAATGAAAAAAGAACCCTAAGGTCCTTTTTTGTTATTGTTTGTTACTTATAAGTAAAATAATTTTTTTATTTTAAAAGCATTGGTAAAAATCCAATAATGTCGAAAGCAAGGTGGCAAATTCAACTTACCCAAACGCTCTTTGAATTTTTCCATATATAATTCAGGAATAACCTAACAGGGACTATAGTTATCAATAATTGCATTGGCACGAAACCATAAGCAGGAATATGCCATAAGGCAAACAGAACGCTACATATTATTGATGCTGTACCAAATTTTAATCCTAATTTTTGTAATGCGATGATTATGTTAGTACATAGCAATTCTTCACCCATTAACATGAATGGTACACGGATTAAAATCATCGAAACACTTATTACTTGAGCAACAGAATTTGTAGTTGGGGGTTCAAAAATATAACTATATAGTGCGCCTGAACCCATGCCCACGATAATCGTTAAAGGCAAACCCCAGAGTAATGTCTTAAATTTAAAATGTTTGAATTGCTCTAAAGATATTTTCCCTAAAAAATAGTATCCTATAATTCCACATAATACAAGATTCCACGAAGCTTCAAGAATCATTGTTAATAATTCAGGTATATTACCCACTATAAATGCGATACATTGATATAAAAGTCCGGAAATAATTAATAATCCCAAAGCTAAAAGAGATTTTGAATCAATTTTCTTCTCTGTTTCTATAATCTTTGTTTCCACAACAACCCCTTCTTTCTTATTATTTCGTTAATTACAAATATTTAATAACATATAATCATCCTAATTAATGGTAATTCAGGAGGGTACAATAACTTTTATGGAATACAGATACATATATTATGTATGGAGACAAGGATGAACTGTGCGAATTTGAAACTATTAACTATTTTACAAAAAAACATCGTTGTGAATTAGAAGTCATGGAAACAGGTGAACATTACTTTCATACTGAAGAACAGTTAAAGATATTTAAACAGTGGTTACACAAACATATCGCTTAACAAATTACAATTTATCTTGAACCTGTTAGAGAAGAATCGTAAATATATAAACTGATATTATATTTGAGAAACATTATAAATGTGAATGTATTCACTTAAACAAACAGATGCTTTAGTTCAATAAGAATTAAACAACTTCATAATCACGCAGAAACGCCGCTGAAAAGCGGCGTCTTTAGTCAAAAAACTAAGTATACCTACTATTCCAACACATTACCGATTGGTTTTATGCATATTTCCTTCGAATTTTGCCAACCACCAATAACAGTAAGGGGATCCCTAGCTCATAAACGGGAAAAGCAATTGGAATTACGAAAAATATATAGTAATAATGGGTAAATGTCTGGATATTTTTAACTGACACAGCTATGATGAACGAAATAGGAGCAAGAACCAAAGCTACTTTTCGCCAATCCTTCAAATGAAACATTTGTGCTGTTCCATAACAAGCGATAAACATGTATAACGCCAGTTTAATAAAAATACTAAAAAACCAAATAATAACAATTAAAATATCCACATTTTGAATGAACTCCATGACGGATATGTACCGGCTCAGATCGTAAACTGGATATAAAAAACTTGAAGGTAAATTTGGACCGAATGTTAAAATGACCGCTAATGTTCCGATTGTTACCATGAAAACGGCTAGTCCTACTCCCCACATCGCCCTTGATGATGCTTGTTCTGGTTTGTCCATAAAGAAAACGAACATTGTCATCATGACAGCCTCTCCAAAAAATGCGGCTACAGGAGTATAGGAACCTTTAAGGATGGGAAGCCATCCAGAATCGTGATAAATAGGTCGCATATAATCCCAATTCATATTGTCAACATTCAAAATGATTACAAACGTTATCATTAAAAGTACTATTGGTCCTATGATTTCACTTAAACGTCCAATCCCCTCTATCCCGCCTTGGTAAATAATAAAAATGAGCAATAACATCGCAGTGAAGACGATGACCCACAAAGGTGTATTATGAAATAAAGCGATAATAATGAACTCACCAAATTCACGGACGGTTATCCAAATTATCATGTACCAACCAAAGAAGTAGAAAATCATCAGTAGCTTGCCTAGCCATTTACCAAGAATGGTTTGGCTAAATTCAATTAGAGTTTGCTTCGGATAAAGCGAACCAAGTTTGGTTGCCAAAAAAGTAAGAGCAATCCCTATCGCTCCTGCAATCAAAATCGAGATCCACGCATCTTGTTTGACAGTACGAATCGTCGCTGGAATAACTAGAAGGAGGGACTGTCCCACTTCAAATGTGAACATCATCCAAAAGATTTGCCTGCCAGAGATTTTCATTGAATTTCTCACACTCTATATTCCTCCTTATTTTTTCATCTCATTTTTCTTTAACTGCAACGGTGGTCCAGTCAGTCCTACTCTTCGAATAGTAAGCTTTGTATGAACAGAAACCTGCACTTTTCGAAATTGTTTACTCCAATTCTTTTTTAGACCTTTCCATTCAGATGGATATTTTTGATGAATGGCTTCTCCAAATCCAAAGATATCGGTTCCGTATTGTTTTTGAATTTTTTTAATGATTTGAAGAGATTGCTTTTCGGATTGTTTTTCTAATACATGTTCTAAAAGAGTAAGATTTTTTGGTTGCGAAAGATCTAAATTCGTGTTATTCTCCTGAATCGTTCCTTCACCAGAAAAAACAATGTCACACTTAATTGTGTCCCCTTGTATAGTAGGTATGATTTTTCTTTTGATTTTTGTCATATATAAACTTGCACTACCATTTCCTTTAGAGGCGCTTGCTGTAACCGTCTGTTTGCTTAAACGATTCACTACCCAAAGAGTGGTTAACCATTCCTGCATGTTTAAGTATCCTACCAATTTGAAATCGTTGTTAAATATAGCACCACCTACAATTTGAAAACCTTTGACCTCAGTTTTACCTTTTTTATGAGACACATTTAGTTTAATAACGGGCAAAATTGGGGTGATTCCATCACTCGTACCAGCAATAAGAAAATTTAATAAAGACATATCTCCTAACGCCTCTATTTGCATATGCTCTTTCAGTGCCCCAAGTGCCGGGATAGACTCTAAGGGGGTGGCTGCTTTCAGAAATTCTTTTGCAGTATTCCCTTTTATTACGAACGCACCTGCTCGTAATCGAATATCAGAATCTCGACTATATGCATCTAAAACGGGAGCGAGACCGCTTTTAGCCATTTTTTCTCCGATCAATATTACACGCTGGTGCCCTCGAAAAATTTCTCTCGACATTTTTGTTTGCATCATTTGTATAGCTTCATGTGTATCCTTTCCAATTCCTGATTCTATAAAAACCGCTTTTCCTGCATTACTTCTTCCGCTCTGTCCCATTCCCATTTTTGATGGAATAATAAACTGAGCGCTAATTTCAATCTTGTTATTCTTCGCTTGATCAAGTCCCCATCCTAATTCTATTGCCAGATCATTTAACTCCGTCCGATCCCAACATCCCGTCAAGAAACATAAAGAAACGACCAGTATCATACAAAGTGCCTTGTGCAGACTCATTCTGTTTCCCCTCCCCGTTCCGCACCTGGTTTTTGTCCATCTGGAAAACGGACTTTCTCTTCACCAGATACCATTATAGGGCGGTGCGTCATATTCCAACGAGGTGTTCGGAGAAAAACATCCTTTAAATCACGCGGAGTTTGAGGTGCAACCGGACTTAAATACGGAATTCCAAAAGAACGGATGTTAGTTAAATGAATCAAAATCGCAAGGGTACTTATTGCAATGCCATATAGCCCAAGCATCCCCGCCAATAACAGCATCGGAAAGCGTAACATCCGATAAGCTGTCCCTAAGTTGTAGCGCGGGAACGCAAACGACGCAATACCGGTTGTTGCCACAACAATGACCAAAGGTGCTGAAATAATACCCGCTTGCACAGCAGCTTGCCCGATAACAAGTGCTCCGACAATACTAACTGCTGATCCAACAGGTTTTGGTAACCGAACACCCGCTTCCCTCAAACCTTCAAATAAAAACTCCATCATTAGCGCTTCTATAACAGCCGGGAAAGGAATGCCTTCTCGCGCAGCTGCAATACTAATAAGCAAATTTGTCGGAATTAATTTTGGATGAAAGGTTGTAATAGCAACATAGAGAGACGGAAGAAATAATGAAATATTGATTAATATTAAACGTATCCATCGAACGAAAGTTGTGTAGATGGAGCGTTCATAATAATCCTCCGCCGCTTGCAAACCTGTCCAAAATGTCATAGGAACGATTAAAACGAAAGGTGTGTTATCCACTAAAATGGCGACTTTCCCTTCTAATAAACTTGCACACACCGCATCTGGCCGCTCAGTATTTTGAATTTGCGGAAAGGGAGAGAAAGGTTGATCCTCGATAAACTCTTCAATGAAAGCTGACTCCAACACCCCATCAATTTGAATTCGCTTTACCCTTTGGCGAACTTCTTCCAAAACCGAATCGGGCGCAATTCCCTCAATATAGGCAATTACCACATCTGTCTGTGACAATTCCCCAATGGAATACGGTTCCATTTTTAATTTTTGGCTTCGGATTCTTCTGCGAATAAGACTCGTATTGACCCTTAACGTTTCCGTAAACCCATCCCGAGGACCACGAACTGAGATCTCGGCAGCTGGTTCTTCAATACCCCTTTTTTCAAACCCTTTTAAATCAGCGACCAGAGCTTGACTCTCACCTTCTGTTAAAATGACAACATTCGCTTTCAATACTGCTTCTATAACCTCATGAACTTTAGAAACCGTTTTTACTTGAGAAACAGCAATAAGCTGATTTTGTATAATTTCTCCTAACGAATCCACGCTCTTTAATCCACTAGGCATACCCTCGAACATCATTGGTTTCAAAACAACTTGTTCCACAATCCTATCGTCTGTTAATCCATCTATATAAATAAAAAGAATTTTAGTTTGACTATTTAAGAGTATTGGACGAAAAACAATATCGGAACAATTTTCAAAAGCTTGTCTCAAAACTTCTTCATTCGCAGATACACTCTGCTTGAGTTCACACTCTTGATTATTTTGGAGCAGCATACTTGCACTCTCAAGTTCCTGAATATCTTTTCTCAAACGATTTCTACTAAGTTTTTTCATCATACTACCCCATTTATCGAATGGTTTATGTTTTTATACTTGAACTTTAGTGTTAGTGATTTCTTGACAGAAAAGCTTTAGAAACCTTTCCACTACATGATTTTTGGGTAAGTAATCATTTGTCTAGAAAACAACAGGAAAATATCCACTCTATATCCTTCTTAAAATCTCCTTACACATGAAAATTATTCAATTTTTTCTATAAGTTAGTTACTCTAAAATGAGGTATCCATAATGTAATTTGTAAATGATGTCTGGTTAAATTGATACTAATACACTTATAGAAACGAGTAAAAAGAGCATGCTCTGAAGAAAGATAGATCAGAACATGCTCTTAATTTATTTAATGGAATTATTCTTTTAAAAAAAATTATGATCATTTCTATAATCCTTCTTTCACTAAAACACCCTTTAATGAAATAATTGTAATAATATGAACTCATTTTTAAGTAAACATAAAGCTACTTCAAAATATGCAATAATAGTTGATTTTGAAGTTGTTTTATGGTTAATTGCTTAACCTTTTTCGGCACTCTGCATCTAGACGTTAAATCTAATCACCGCTGCAAGACTTTATCAATTTCTTCTTTATGGTTTAAATCGATGTTGGGAAGCGTTTTGAATAAATAACGAAGAGAGTGCTAGGACTTAGATTATTCTCTTTTGCCGTTTCAACCACACTATACATAATGGTTCCCCTATGCCTCATGCCCTTCCTCATTATAAATCTTTTGTCATCTTCCAACGATTTTTTAAACGCTCATTTATTTCTCACTACGAAGAAAAGAGTAAAATAAGCTTGGATAATACAACACTGTCTGTATTATCTAAGCTTATTTTACTCTTTTCTATCCGACACTTACCAAAAATGGATATTTCCAATTAATTTCTCCCCAAACATTTTTCTATTTTTGAGAAAAATTAAGATAACCTTTGATATCATTGTTAATTTAACTCTAAAAAAACATCACTATAAAATTTTGCCATTTTCTTAATTCCTAACGCTTTTAATGGCGGTGTTGCTGCTAATACGATTGATCCGCTCTGATTCACATCCCCTACGACAGCCAATTTTGTATAACGTGGATCCAGTCCTTTTTTAATACATGATACACTCGCATAAAAGCTACGAAGATCTACGCAAAGAATAATACGATTAGGTAAAAGAAAATAATCATACAAGGCAATCACCCCCCAGAAAAAGAACACTTGTTCTTATCATATACGAACATTCGTTCTTTTTAAAGGTATTTTCATGAAAATTTTGGTTAAAATAACCGTACTTTAAAAAATACCCAAGGAATTACCCTCAATATTCAAATGCCAATATTATTTTCACCATTTGGCATTACACTGTATTTAGCTATAAAAAATTTCACTAAATGTATTCTTGGTAACATGAGTATATAAAAAATAAGCTTCTTATCTATACACTATCAATCATGGAGAGAAAAACTAGAATTTCAAGTAACTCATAAGCATAAAAACTACTAAAACAAACCAATTAAATCTTTATTATCAAAACATAGTTTATATAAATTCCTTTGTTTCTTATATGTGTAAAGATAATAAAATACTATTCCCAAAACAAAAAACAAGGATTTTTAATTTACTTCAGCTTTCTTATCTCTCATGCATATATTCTTCTAAATTTGATTTTCCCTTGTATATTTCTCCAGCAAAATCTCCTACATAGCGCATGCACTAAGATTCATTCGTATAACTTAAAGTATCCAATTTCAGTTTGTGTTAGTAATGTAGTTAATATTGGACTAATATGAAGTTCCAAATTTTGTTTTTTTACAATGTATTCTCTTTATCATAGAGTTAATTTAGGGGTTATTTTTTGTCTACTCCATTGTTTTCGGCATTCTGCATCTAGACGGTATACCCATTGGCCACAGTAAGACTTTATTTCAAGCCCATAAAAAATAGATTACCTGCACACGAAAAATTATAGCGTACAGGTAATCTATTTGTTTTTGAGATTAATAAAAACCTAATTTATTTTTTGAATTCTTCCATCAATAATAGACTGAATTGGTTCTTTTGATTTTTTTATGTAATCTACTAATGCTTCAAAATCAGTTGGTCCTGTTTCAGCATCTTTACCGTTTTTAAAGGATACAAATCCATCTCCACCTGAAGCTAGAAATGCGTTCGCAACGACGCTGTAAGTTTTAGAAGGAATAATTTCTTCTCCATTTGTTAGGCGAATACTTGTTACTTTTTCTCCATTAGGTTTGTTTGCATCCCAAGTGTATTGGATCCCTGAAATTTGAAGCATTCTTGTTATGTCTTTTTGCCATTGTTGATTTAAAATATCACGAATATCTTGACCCGTTAAATTTACTTTTATTAATTGATTTCCGAATGGTTGAATACCATATATCTCTCCCCATGTAATATCACCAGCATCTAAGTCATTACGAATACCACCAGGATTCATAAGTGCAATTTGAGATTGCATTGTTGCACGCTGGGCATCAGCAACTAAATTTCCAAGAGTAGATTCACCAGCCGTATTTAGTTTGCGATCTAGTGAAGCAATAGACTTACCTACAACTTCATTAACAAGAGGTGCGATTTTTGCTTGATATTTCTCCATCTTCTTCTTTATTTTTTTATCAGGCTCCATGCCTTCATGGTAAGTTGTAACAATTTCTGCTTTTTTCTCAACAATATCTTGTGTTTTACGATCAATCTTTACATCAACATCAGCAAAAGCCATACCGTAAGAATTTGCTTGTACGACAAGTTTATTATTAACAGTTCCATTTACATAAGTGTGGCTATGCCCACCAAAAATAACATCGACTTCTGGATCAGTCTCATTTGCTAATCGGACGATATCACCATTTGTTACGCCGTTCCCATCTGTTGTCCCCCCATTATGTGCAAGAACAACGATAGATTTAACGCCTAGTTTTTTTAATTGCTTTACGGATTTGTTAATAGCTTCAACTTCATCTGTAATTTCTACATTCTTTAGCATAGTAGGCATAACAAGGTTAGGCACATCCGTTGTTACGACTCCGATAAATCCAACAGGAACTCCTTGTACCTTTTTTATAGTGAATGGTGGTAAAAATAAACGACCAGTGGATTTATTATAGAAATTTGCGGCAACATATGGGAATTTTGCACCTTTAAATTTCCCTGTTTTCTCATGGTATCCACCATAAATAAGGCGGTTCATTTCTTCAACACCTTCATCAAATTCATGATTTCCTATCGTTCCAACATCGAATTTCAAATCATTTAGAAATTCAATGGTAGGTTCGTCTTGTAATAATGCTGAAACAGGAGTACTTGCTCCAACAACATCGCCAGCATGTACTTTTAATGTATTCGGATTTTGTTTTTCACGATCACGTAAATAAGCCCCTAAGTACTCGATTCCCCCTGCATCTTTATTGTTAATTTTTTTTACTGTGTCTAGTTGCCCATGAAAATCGTTAATACCGAGCATTTGTACATCTATGTAGCGGTTTGGTTCTGTACTTGCTTGGGCTGAAGGTACAGCGAATACACTAGTAAAAGTAACTGTACTTAATGCTAAAGCAACTGGAATGATTTTTTTCAACATAAAATTTCTCTCCCCTAATTAAAATCTTACATAATACAATGTTATTTTAATATATTAAGAGGATTATTTCTATAAAAATTCTACTAATTATAAAAATTAATAAGATTTTATCATTTCCCAACAAAACACTTCTTCTTCAAAAATTTGAAGATGTAAAACAACAATTTTAAGAGGAGATGATTATTCGTAGGCTGTAGTCTACACTTTTGGATTAGGATATAAAGGCCCTCTCTCAACTTAAGAAACTTCACTACACAAACAAGAACATATACATTTCTTTGTTTTGAGAATTATTCAAAACATTATCTTGATAGTAATATAGCAATACTTCTAAGAGACTAAAAAACTCTAATCCATACATGTTAGCTGTTAAGAAGCATATTCAATCCGAAACTAATGGATATTTATAAACCTAACTCAATATCACCATTTAAAAATGAATAAAAATTTTGTTATGGAAGATTTCGATTCTTTAAATTGATTACAGTGGTGCACTACGCCGCATTCAAAAAGATGCTCCTGGATTTATCCAAGAGCATCTTTTTGAAACTTTATTTTTTATTTGTTTATGAACTATCTTATGATATTTAGTACTTCTCATATAAAAAAACATTTTAACAATCATATGGAAGGCTACCTAACTATTTTCACGGAATCTCTAGGTATTCTACTGTGCTCACTTCAATTAATAAGGATCGGATTCATGGCTTTTCTTTACTGCATCTTTTGTTGCTTCGTTTGCAGCTAATGAACCTTGACCATATTTTGATTTACTTACTTCGCGGCCCGGAAGTTTGTTTTCCGTTTTAGCTTCTTTCATTTTCTTTTCAATACCTTCTTTAACACGACGGCCATAATCTTCATCAGCTTGTGTGAAGTGTGCAATCATCGCATTCTGAATTCTTTTGTCACATACTGCAAGTGCTTCAGATAGATTTTTAACCAACTCATTTCTTTCCCACTCCTCAAAACTACGATACGTGTGACCTGCTTGACCATAATTGTTAGGACGATCGATTGGTGCGCTCATAGCAGCCGCATTGTAAGTTGGTTGGTGTGGATGATGCTTTTCTTGTTTTGCATCTTTATAACCACCCAGCATAGATGGCTCATAGTTAATATGCGGATTTTCTCCAGACTCTTTCGGATTACGCATATCCATTTGACCACGATGTTGATTTGTGCGAACAGGCGCTTTAGGTGCATTTACAGGTAATTGCAGATAGTTTGCACCAACGCGATAACGTTGCGTATCTGAATAAGAGAAAGTACGACCTTGTAGCATTTTATCATCTGAGAAGTCCATGCCATCAACAAGTACTCCTGTACCAAAAGCAGCTTGTTCAATCTCTGAATGGTAATCAACTGGATTACGATCAAGAACCATACGTCCTACTGGTAACCATGGGAACTGCTCCTCTGGCCAAAGCTTCGTATCATCAAGCGGATCAAAATCGAGTTCTGGATGATAACCATCCTCCATAATTTGTACAAATAGCTCCCACTCTGGATAATCTTTACGCTCAATTGCTTCATATAAATCTTGTGTTGCATGACTAACATTCATTGCTTGAATACTGTTTGCATCTTCTTGTGTTAAATTTCGAATTCCCTGCTTTGGCTCCCAGTGATATTTCACCAATACAGCTTCGCCTTTTTCATTTACCCATTTATAAGTGTTCACACCAGATCCCTGCATATGGCGATATGTTGCTGGAATACCCCATGGAGAAAATAAAAATGTAATCATATGTGTTGCCTCTGGGGTACGAGAAACAAAGTCAAACATCCGCTGAGGATTCGATACATTTGAAACTGGATCAACCTTAAATGCGTGAATCATATCTGGGAACTTCATCGCATCACGAATAAAGAAAATCTTCAAATTATTCCCCACTAAATCCCAGTTACCATCTTCCGTATACATTTTCACTGCAAAACCTCTTGGATCCCTTGCTGTTTCTGGTGAGTCCTTAGCTCCAGCTACTGTAGAAAAACGAACCATTAACGGTGTTTTTTTACCAGCCCCTGAAAATACTTTCGCACGAGTATATTTTTCTGCCGGCTCATCTCCAACTTTTCCATAGGTTTCAAAATACCCAAATGCTCCAGCTCCTCGCGCATGTACTACACGTTCCGGAACCTCTTCTCGATCAAAATGAGAAATTTTTTCGATGAAATGATAATTTTCAAGTGTTGCTGGACCACGATTCCCAATTGTTCGGATGTTTTGATTATCCTTCACAGGGTGCCCCTGTCGTGTTGTCAATGTCTCACGTTTCACGTCTTGTTCCTCTAGAGAATTCTTGTCCTGGTTTTCTGCCATAATTGAAAACCTCCTCAAAATTATTCACCTTTAGGTATTTCCATTTATTAGAAAAAATATGATAGAATTGCAACTTATTTATAATGTATCAATTAACAATTATATAGTTGTAATCAGTCCTTTAAAAATAATAGAAGTGCTTCATTAAATTCTTTAGCATGCGTTGCATTTAGCCCATGTGGACCACCCTTTATTAACGATACTTTAGAATTAGGAATTGCTTCATGTGTTAATTTCCCACTATATTCAAATGGTACAGTTGCATCAGAGTCTCCGTGAATAATAAGAGTAGGTATATTAAACTTCTCCAAGTCTTTTCTAAAATCTGTCTTACTAAAGGCGGTAATACAATCAAGCGTTCCTTTAGGTGATGCACCGGCTGCAATATCCCAATTATATAAACGGAATGGCTCACTAACTAAATCTGTTCGATCACCCGCCGCGAAAAATCCCTTAGTAAATTCATCAAGAAATGCAAGGCGGTCATTTATCACACCACTTTTGAATGTTTCAATTGTTGCATCATCTAATGCCCCTTCAGGATGATCCTCTGATTTGTATAAATAAGGAGGAACTGCTCCAGCAAAAACGGCCTTTTCAATACGATCTGTTCCATACGTACTAATGTACCTAGCTACCTCGCCTCCACCCATAGAAAAACCAACAAGTGTGACATTTTGAAGCTCTAACTGTTCTAATAGTTGATGTAAATCAGAAGTAAAGGTATCATATTCATACCCCTCCCACGGCTGAGATGATTTTCCAAAACCTCGACGATCATATGTTATAACTCTGTATCCAGCCTCAACAAGAGCGGGAACTTGGTATTCCCAAGATTGACCACTTAACGGCCAACCATGAATGAGTACAACTGGTTTTCCTGTGCCATGATCCTCATAATATATCTCAATTGGTGCTTGATTTTCGGTTCCTACAGTAATTTTTGCCATTCTCCTACCTCCTTTAATATATATCCTTTTCTTCAATAATCCGGATAAATCTCATAACCTATTTATGCCCATTTATATTGTGAACTCTATGTATAAAACTCTACTGTTCCGATGCATTCATTTTCTGTTTATGGATAATTCCCCATCTCCTACCTTTCTTATTACGAAGTATTTGCTAAAAATTCCTCCTATTCAATTCTAATAACAAAAATAGGTGACTATCAATATCGTTCTATCTATAGAATGTATAGGTAAAATCAATCTATTTTATAGTGAAAACATCTATAGTTACGACCTATATAAATTATAGATAATTTAGAATTGATTAACGAATCAGTTTTCAAATACTATAAATTTGTATAGCACTTCATGTTCTGTGAATGCTGCTATAACCAATATTATTGGTCAGCTTAGTTATAAACGAAGAAACTTATGATAGCATTCGACTATTTAAACTTTCTTCGATCACTTAATTTTTAGGAGGAATACATAATGACTGATCTCTATTCTCGTATTAACAAAGATGATGCTGTCGTTCTTTTAGTAGACCATCAAACTGGTCTTATGTCCGGACTAGTACGTGACTATGGTGTTGATGAATTCAAAAACAATGTTTTAGCTCTTGCTCACACTGCTAAGTTTTTTGATTTACCAGTTATTTTAACAACAAGCTTTGAAAACGGACCTAATGGACCTTTAATGCAAGAATTGGTTGATCTCTTTCCTCACGCACAAAAAATAGCTCGACCTGGACAAATTAACGCATGGGATAATGATGATTTTGTAAAAGCAATCGAAGAAACTGGAAAAAAACAACTTATCATCGCGGGCGTAGTTACGGACGTTTGTGTTGCTTTCCCGGCACTTTCTGCTATAAAAGCTGGATATGAAGTATTTGCTGTTACGGATGCTTCAGGAACTTTCAGCAAACAAGTTGCGGATGCTGCCAATACGCGTATGGCACATAATGGCGTGCAACTTATGAACTGGTTTAGCGTAGCTTGCGAATTACAACGCGATTGGCGCAACGATGTCGAAGGTTTTGGCAATTTGCTTGCTAGTAATCTTCCAGGCTATCAAAATATAATTGGAAGCTATTTAGGAGCTCAACGAGATCTTAGTAAACAAAATGTATAAATGTATTCCAAGGAAATAGCTTTAAATCACTTTTTTTTAAGTAGATAGTATAAATTTAGTGCTGATTAAATCAGCACTAAATTTTAAATTAAAAAGTATAGCAAAGCTTCAATTGACAGAAAACACATTACTTTCAATAAATTATTATAAACAATTAAAAAAGGAGCGCTTTATTATGAGTAATTTAGAATTGTTAAATCCGGAGAACAGTGCCTTAATTTTGATTGATTTTCAACCTCAAATGACTTTTGGAGTTGCAAGTATTGATAGACAAACATTGATTAATAACGTTATGTTGCTTGCTAAATCAGCAAAAACTTTTAACGTACCTACTATTCTTACTACAGTTGAGACACGCAGCTTTTCTGGTTATTTTTGGCCACAAATTCTTGACATATTCCCAAACCATGAAATTATAGAACGCAGTTCAATGAACTCTTGGGAAGATCCAAAATTTGTTGAGGCAGTTAAAGCAACAGGTAGAAAGAAATTGATATTTGCAGCACTTTGGACTGAAGTTTGCCTTGCATTCCCTGTGCTTGAAGCAATTAAAGCTGGCTATGAGGTGTATGCAGTTGATGATGCTTCAGGTGGTACTAGTTTGACAGCACATAACGCTGCTATGCGTCGTGTAGAGCAAGCTGGTGCAATTCCAGTTACAGCAATTCAAGTTTTACTTGAATACCAACGTGACTGGGCACACAAAGACACTTATGATGCTGTAATGGAGATTGTAAAGGAACACACTGGTGCTTACGGTCAAGGTGTAGAATACGCATATACTATGGTGCATGGCGCGCTTCCAAGCAGAAAAATATGAAACAAGAAGGAGTAACTGTCGAAGAGACTCATACAGAGAACACAATGGATGCTACTGATCCAGTAACAACAATTGTTACATGGGAAATTCAACAAGGGAAAGAAAAACAGTTTGAAACATGGAGACATGAAATCGAAGCTGCCGCTACTAAATTCCCAGGGCATTTAGGTGTAAATCTAATAGTCCCCAATAACGAATCCAGAGAGTATACTGTTATTTTTCGCTTTGATACGTATGAGCATCTACGTGCTTGGCAAGAATCAGATATTCGCCGAGATTTGTTAAAAACAGCAGAACAATTTCAAGTTACTAATCCAACTTACAAAACTGAAAGCAGTTTGGCTTATTGGTTTGTTACTCCGAAAACACCAGTTCCACCGCCAAAATGGAAAATGTCTATCGTTACCCTTCTGGGTGTATGGCCTCTTAGCATGTTAGTTCCTAAATTGATAGGACCTATTATAAAACATATGAATCCTATTATGTCCGCTTTTTTCGTTTCTGTATGTATAGTGTCCTTGCTATCATGGGTAGTTATGCCGATTTTCGGTAAATTATTTCATCCATGGTTACAAAATAATAGGAAGTAGACGAGGTGTGAATATGAATGTACCGGATATGATCTTATATAACGGAAAAATCACTACTCTTGATCCCTTTCAACCTGAGGTATCTGCTATCGCCATAACTGGTGGTTTCATAACTGCAGTAGGTGGAGATGAGCTTCTTGATAGTGCCACAGAAAAAACAAAAAAAATAGACCTTAAAAGAAAAAGAGCTATTCCAGGCCTGAATGACTCTCATATACACGTTATTCGTGGCGGTCTTCATTATAATATGGAATTACGATGGGAAGGTGTGCCTTCCATTGCCATTGCTCTTGAAATGCTCAAAGAACAGGCAAGGCGTACTCCTGCTCCTCAGTGGGTAAGAGTAGTTGGAGGTTGGTCTGAATTTCAATTTAAAGAGAGACGGATGCCAACTTTGAAAGAGATTAATGCTGTTTCCGAAGACACACCTGTCTTTGTGCTACATCTTTACGATAGAGCACTTGTAAATCGTGCAGGGCTTCGTGCACTGGGATACACAAAAGATACCCCAGACCCTCCAGGTTGTTTAATTGAGCGAGATAAACGAGGGAATCCAACGGGCCTTTTAATTGCGAATCCTAACGCTTCTATTCTTTATTCAAGTTTGGGTAAAGCTCCCATACTTAATTTTGACGATCAGATTAACTCAACTCGCCATTTTATGCGCGAATTAAATAGATTAGGTATTACAAGTGCCATTGACGCAGGTGGCGGGTTCCAAAATTATCCTGACGACTACAGAGTTGTTGAACATTTAGCCGAGAAGGAACAATTAACTTTACGTATTGCTTATAATCTATTTACACAAAATCCTAATCATGAATATGAAGACTTTGCTTCATGGGCAAAAATTGTTTCTCCAGGTCAAGGAAATGATAAGTATAAAATGAATGGTGCCGGAGAAATGTTAGTATTCTCTGCAGCTGATTTTGAAAAATTTCAAATGCCACGCCCCGAACTAGCTACGATGATGGAAGCTGACTTAAAGAAAGTAATTTCTCTATTGGTGGAAAACCGTTGGCCATTCCGTTTACATGCAACTTATGACGAGTCAATCACACGTTTCTTAAATGTATTTGAGGAAGTCAACAAAGAAATTCCTTTTAATGGTCTACGATGGTGGTTTGACCATGCAGAAACAATCTCAGATCGTAGTATGGAACGTGTTAAGGCTTTAAATGGCGGTATTGCCATCCAAGACCGCATGGCTTTTCAAGGTGAATACTTTGTTGATTTATACGGAAAAGAAGCTGCCAAGCGTACTCCTCCAATTTATCGTATGTTAGACCTTGGTATACCTGTTGGCGCTGGTAGTGATGCAACTAGGGTTTCCAGCTATAACCCTTGGGTTGCTCTTTACTGGATGGTTGCCGGAAAAACCATTGGTGGGCTTTCCATATACGATGAAAAAAATAAACTTGATAGAAAAGTAGCCCTGGAATTATATTCAAAAGGAAGTGCGTGGTTCTCTGGTGATGAAGGTAAAAAGGGAACTCTTTCAGTAGATCAGTTTGCTGATATTGCTGTATTGTCTGCTGACTACTTTACTGTGCCAGAAGAAGAAATTAAAGACCTTGAATCATTACTCACCATTATGGGTGGGCAGGTTGTTTATGGAAATGATGAATTTAAAAATTTATCACCTGAATTGCCCCCAGCATCACCTGATTGGTCACCGACGGGAGTTTATGGTTATGGTGGTGCTAACCTAGCCCACACTATACTTTCTCAAAATTCCCATGATAACAAGTTACATAGTTGCAGTAACCCTCTCCATCAACACACTCATACCGTAATAGGAAAAGATGGAACTAAATGGGGTATTGGTTGTACTTGCTTTGCTTTCTAAGTCAAAACCACCGGTATAATGCCGGTGGTTTTCTTTATACAATAAGGATATGTAGAAAGAAATAGCAGTATATCCCTAATGGAATTTATTACTATGCGATAAGACCGTAGAAATTATTGATTAACTTGACTTGTTTTTAACAGCCTTCTCTCCTTGCAAAGTCTGCCCTTTTTCCCTTAAGTAAAAGCCCATGATATTCCCTTTTGAAGCGACTACACCATACCTATAAATCTACTAGCCCTTTGACTGTAATTTAGGTCTTATCCTAAGAATTATGTATCATTTTTAATTCTTACACTATAATCATTATTATACTAATACCTTTTCGGGTTCATTTAACTTCTGCATAAAGATACGTGCTGCAAAACTTAAAAATTTATCATCAAAGTGAATAAGGTTAATATCTTGCCTTGGTGTCGGATCAATAATACGAACTATGCTCAAAGTATCATTATTCACAAAGTCAACTAGTGAAAGAGGTATTATGGCAACCCCATGCCCATTATATACAAGGCTCAATAGAGAAATAGAAGATTTTGTTTCTATATTTGCTTCAGATAAAGATAACCCTAAACTCTCACAATATATTTTAATAGATTCACGACAACTACATGCAACCATTATTCTCCTCAGCCCAGCTAGTTCTCGAAAAGAAACAAATGGTTTTTCATCCAAAGAATGATTTTTTGGAATGACAAGGACGAGCTCTTCGCTATACAAAAGGGTGCTTGTTAATGTGTCTGGAATTTGAGCACTACGTGTAATCCCTATATCAATATTTTTGTTAACGATTTGATTTACAGCAACTTCGGACTCTATAATTTTTACAACGATGTTGGGATACTGTTGTTGAAACTTCATAATATAAGGTGTTAAATAAGTGAGATCCTCTAATAAACCTCCTATAGTAATCACACCTCTTTTTACACCCTTTAATTCAAAAATTTCATTATAAACGTCATCAAATTGTTGCATGATAAATTTTCCTTTATCAAATAGCAGCTTACCCGCTTCTGTCATTTTGATACCTCTTCCAACTCGATGAAACAAAGGTGTATCAAGTTCACCTTCTAACACACGGATTTGTTGACTTAAAGTCGGCTGTGAAATACCTAGAACTTCCGCAGCTTTAGTAAAACTATTATTATTACAAACTTGAATAAAATACTCTAAATGACGTAATTCCATTCTTGATACCCACTCTCCGCTTTATGAAAGATTTATAATGAAAAGGACAATATGTATACGTTAACAGAACAACTATCTTTCCTACTATATCAATTGCAATTACATAATTTCTTTATTTTGTACTACAATACATTTACTACTATTTATTGATTTTCCCTCCTATTTATTTAATTTATATTTAATTAGGATATTACTAAACAGAAATAACCTCTAAAAACTTACAATTTCCGTTCATAATATCCTAACTTTTTCAACTGTTTCATTATCATTTTTTCTCAATATAGTCCAAACTACCAAATATTTGCCGAATCCCTTCTTTTCCAACCTATCCACTACATACGTGATACTACTACTTGCAAGTAATATTTTGATCTCCAAGTTTTTGTATAGGCTAATCACCCTTACTGTATAGTAGCTTAAGCACTACAAATTCAGTTGGGTTAAGTCCATAAATTTTTATATCCTTTTCAATACGTTTAGTGATTGACTGTAATTCCCTTGATAATATAACAAATAACTTTAAAGATAAGCTCTCATCGTTAATCACGCTCATAATTACCAATCCTTTACAACTTATCTTGAATTCGAGATTCATTATATTATCGTCAAAATATTATGTCAATCATTCGTTTTAGTTTTATCAAGCCACTTATAATTTATTTCTCAACATAAGAAATATGGAGTTAAAAGAAAACAATTGTTACTATATAAGTATCTCAATTACGTTATTTCTTTTAAAGAGAGCTTGTTTTCTAACGCAAGTTCTCTTTTGTCATATTCTAAATAGAATCCGGACAAATTTTATATGGTGAATCTACACATGTATAATATAGTTTTTAAACAAAGATTAGAGCTCTCCTACAAGAAGGAGAGCTCTAATCTTTCATATAAATATTCACCATTTTTATCATTGCGGGGACATCAAAACTTTAAGTGGATGGGGATATGATACTACCTCAATTAATAAATATTACTAACCATATATCTATCATATTTTTTGTAAACAGGATTAATTGGATTTAAAAAAAGATTTCTTTTTCTTTACTCGTAATAAATCACCTGTCCATCCTTTGAATCGCATATACATATACATACCTCCTGTTGTGAACATAATAAATAAGAGAGCAATTAAATAGCTATATTTCCATTCTAGTTCAGGCATATATTTAAAATTCATCCCCCACAATGCTCCTAAGGCCGTCAAAGGCGTACTTACAGCAGTTAATACAGTAAGAGCTTTCATAATTTCATTCCCACGATGAGAAGAAACAACTTCTTGTAAATGAATCATCGTGTCTAATTCTTCTTGGTACTCTTTAACAAGTTGTAATCCACGCTCTAATTTTACGTGTGTTTGTTTATAACAAAGGGTGTTTGTTAAGTTTTCTAACCAAGCTTCCTCCAGGCCTTGTAACACTTCTTGTATTAAGCGAAACACATGTGTGTTCATAAATAATTCATGACGAATATGATAAATTCTTTCTAAAACTGCTATGTTATTATGATGATAAAAATCCCATAATACATTTCTAAAATTGTTTTCAAAGTAGTCAACCTTTCGCAAATAGTGAGATATAAACATTGATAAGATAGCACATAATCCTTCAGCGGAACTATTACAATGTTTTGTACCCATAGGGAAATTATGTATTAACTTTTTGAAATCCTCTTCCTCTTTTTCTTGGACCGTTATCAGTATTCCATGAGCTACGAAATAATGAAGAAATTTTTGAATTTTGGCGTCCTTTTTATCTTGATCATATAAAAACGAACCATATACACAAGTTTGACTTGGTGATAACGTATAGACATATAATCCATTTTCACAAGGAGAACTTATTTTCTTTACAAATTGAGAAAAATAAGATGTTACATCACGAGGGATTATAGAAGAAAGTTTTTCAAGCTCACTATTTTTCACATGATACCAACTCCATTTCGGCATTTTTATGCATTCCATATTATTCTTCCTTTCTGAATAGTTTTATGTTTGATCGAATAATATTCGTAATATGAAATTTGTATGTAGGTATTCATGTCTTGGAGGAAAAGTTTTTAGATCAACTAAATTACAAAATAAATGGCATAGGAGGTCTTATTATGTTAAAAGGAAGACCCCCTATATATTAGCTATTTTTATTCTCAATTTTAAACATTTCCTCTATACAAGCACTTTTTATCTTTTCTTATAAAGAATTTATTATATGTGGAAAAGAAGCTACATAATTTGGCACGTCTATTCAATGAACTCCATTTCGGTCGTTATTATAATTTAGATTCATATGCAGATAGATTGGTGATGTCGTCAAATACTTGACTTCCAATAATGTAGTATCCATGAAGTGCAGCCTCTTTCGAAGCGTCTACCATACGGAAAGAAGAAATTTCACGTTGTATTTGTTCAATTCGTTTTTTGTGGAGATCTACTATTCCTCCTGTCCAAATAATAGTGTCATACTGGTCTAACTTAAATTGTTCTTGTAATGCATGCATAACATCTTGGAAGTGTGCATCCAACTCTTTTTGAATCAAAGTATCAACCTGACTTGTCTGATGATTTTCTTCTCGATATTCATATCCTTTTTCTAATATGTTTGGCATGTCGTTAATATGCAATTGATTACTTTCACCCGCATGATTCTGCACGATATTCTTAATATTTTTCAATGGCTTGCTACATCCTAGTTCCGTCTCATAATGATTTAAAATGACATTCTGTTTCATATCTGTCATTTCTAATGTACGAAATCCACCATCAATAATTAAGATACGATCTCGTTCCTGAATGATTCCCTCTTTTAAGAAATAGGCATGTAAAGCGACCGGTTGCTGAAGAATCAAAGCATTTTCCACCGTAATATTAATAAATTTCCCATCAATTTGTACGGAAGTTTCTTTTTTTAGTGCACGTTGTAATTGCTCATGCTGACTACCAAAACAACTAACGGGAAGCCCGGTAACAACTAAAGGCAACACGACATTTTCTTTATAATCCTTTGCAATGCAACCAAATATTTGTTGTTTAAACTGTTCGCTTTCATAATAATTTTCTATTTCTTCGTCAAATGGAGGAAGGAAGGAAGCGTCAGATTGATGTGCTTCATCTCCCATGTAGTATGCAAAGTCTAAGTCTATAAAACTTACCTTTGTTAAATCTTCACTTTCAGCATGATTGGGTACAGGCGCTAGTGTAGAGGCTTCACTCTTAATCGTCACCTCAGAATCTATATCCTGGCGATACGCCCGCTTAGTAAAGCCAATTCCTACATCAATTGCATACAGAGATTTCATACTTTTTTCCTCACTTTCTCTTTTTAGAATTAAATCTAAGCACTCTCTTCTTTCCCTTCTTTTCTATATTTCTTTTCATTTTTCGTTTTCTCCCCGTCTAAGTCCTTACTATTTTGATTTATTTCGTAATCCTTTTCATCTTTTTTCTTTTTGTTATTTTCGTTTTCTGTTAAATCTTTAATAGTAGAAATGACAACTGGTGTGGCTGTAAGCAGTTGTGGTAATGTTTGTTTTGCAACATTAGCTGCATTTACAGAGAATTGTTTACTTGTCTCAGTTACCTTCTCTATTGTTTCCTTTATGTTCCCTTCTTGTAGTTTTTCTTTTACGCTTTTTCCTGTTGTTTGTATAGCTTTCCGATTTTCTTTTTTTAATAAGGAGACCATGATTCCAGTCGTAACCCCAATCACAGCATATTTAAATATTGTATGTTTCATTTTTCTCACCCTTCTCTACTTTTATTTTCTTTAATGCTACGACCTAAAATAATTACCTTATCGATTTATCAGATGTTGCAATCTATTAGAGAGAATGATAGTTTTGCTGCTGCCTATCACTCGCCGTTGGTACTTCAGCTGTTACTAGAAGTAAAATCTTCCCTTGATCTAGTTTTTCTTCATATAAGTTAGCTTCCTCCTTCGACAACCCTATTTCCTCCATTTGATTTCGGAGCTCGTCCCCTTTTTTAGAGAAAAAGTTGATAATACTTGTTCCCAATCCTTGTTCTTTTACTCCAATCGTATTTATGTTTGTATCATCCGCAATCTTTTTTGTTAGATGTTTTTCATGTGTTAAGACGTAAATGTCATCTTGGTGAATCCCTTGTAATTCTAGCTCTTTTACTTTCATAACTACTTCATGTTCATTATCATATTCATGAACCACCGGTTTTCTTTCATCCTTATGCATTGTATTTTTCCTCCTTTAGATTTTTTATTTTCTTATTTAGTTGTTATGTAATATGTAATACACCTATTTTAAAGATGTTAAACCTAAATTTTCGAAAAATTTAATACAATAGGTTATTAATGTTTTTCAATATTAACGAGATGTCACGAGCACTTTCCTTTGATAGCAGTGTTACAAATAACGATTTGTTTGGAAGGCAAGCCCCTTATTTTATAGAAAAATTCTATTTAGAAAAAGTCACAAAAGGAGAACAAGATACTTTTTTCGGTAATTAAATCAAAAGAAAAATAAAAAAACACTCCTTTTCAAAGAGTGCTTTAAAAAACATATAACCTAATAAATATGTTTCTATTTTGATTACAGAAAGAAAGTCTTTATTAAAACATATGGTTGCTAATTTAATTGCAATCTTCCTTGCACCTAAGCAGCAATATCATTTATAACATACTCGAGGATATTAGCAGGACTATAATATTCATCCGGTTTACTTATTTCCCCATCATCCTCTGTAAAGAAATGATTTAACTTTGGATATAGTCGATAATCAACGTTATCTCGTTCTTTTAGTTGTTCTTTCCAAAGAGGGATTTCGATTTTCGATTGAAATTGATAGTCTCGTTCTACTTGAATAATAAAAAGCGGTGTCTTTTGTTCTTTTGACATTTCCACTGCTTTAATTTTACGGATAGAATCCTTACTTCACAGGATTTTTTTGCTTTTTCCATTATATCCTTACTATACAAATGAAAATATACAAACTTTGCATAAAAAAATGTTTTTATAGTATCTTTTTAATATCCATGTCCGCCTTGCCACCAGCCTGCATAGCCTTGTCTCTGTGAGTTCATTCCTTCGCATCCCTTCTTATTAAAAGTCCAAATACTGTAACTCGGTATTCTCTAAATATAATTATATATCCCAAAAATAAATGTATCCGCAAACATCCTGATTATTGGTACAGTAATTATCTAATGAAAAAAACATTTATTATTGCAAATCTAAGCTCTATAGTTGGGCTTTAGTTCTACAAAGAAAAACGATACTTCACTATTGAAATATCGCAAAAAAACTATTTATTTACATTATTATGACTATAACCCTATCCGGTATTAGTTACTCACCTAAAATTGCAACGGGGCTAAACGATTCATAATGAATCAATTCCTTTTCTATACTGTGTTCTTTTAATACTGGAGCCGTTGACTGCACAATTTGTATTATTTTCTCGTCAATCATAAATGGTACATCTCTTCATATACAATGTTTTTATAAAACATTAGCATTATTTGAAATTCACCTTTCATAATCCCATTTTTCACTTTTAACTTCAGAATATCGAATCTTTTTTTAATTATTATGGATCTAAACTGATTCAATAGTTCCGGTGCAATTGCTCTGAAGTTTTTACACTAGAACCTTCTTATTTACGCAATGAAAAATGTTACCTATAACGGAAAAGCCCAGATAGCGATGTGGCGGCACTCTTATTAAAGGCATTTCTCCTTCTAAAACAGACAGTACTTGCAATCTTAGTACAAATCACAGTTGAATTCATGTTACTTAATCGTACCCATTCCGCCAATTTTAATCTTAACCTTGACGTTTACATCGCCTTTTGCTAATTCGTTGCCCCAATTATTTTGTATTTTTTTCCATTCCGCATATTTGTATGTTCTTGCATATCCTCCAAGCCCAATAGGATCAATTTTGGCGGTTTGTATTTTTTGTATTAATTGCTTGAAATCAGCTTCCAACTTAGCTTCAATCGCCTTTTGTAATTTTGCTGCGTCCTTTCTAGTGTTAAACGAAAAAAGTCGTTCTGTAATACCGATTCTCATCTTTACATCTACATTAAATATAAAATGATCATCATATCTTGCCTTTGTCTTTACTTTAATACCATAGGCAGCAAAGCTTATCAAATCTTTATCTTGACTATCTGAATTTAGCTTAATTGGAACTGTAAATGGTAACTCCCCTGCAGTTCCTTGTTGCAAAATGCGTAAGAGTTTGTTTTCATCAGGTTTCAATGTTAATTTATACTTTCCTTTTTCATCCAATAAGGCTGTACCTGTCACCCATATTTTATTCTTTTTTTTCAGTTCAGTAATATTTGCTGTTAGCCCTTTGTCTGCTCTTTGTTCATATAATTCTTGAAGTGTTGTTTTCACCGTGATATTTCTTAAAAAAGCGGTATCAACTAGTTTTGTTAAATATATAGGAAGTCGCGGTTTATCTTTTGGACTATAGAAGATGACGTCTGAAACAGGTCCATCTACAGCGACAACCCTTGCGGTAACTGTATTTTTGGGATCACGGTAAAATGGATCAAGGTAAATTTCCCAGTTTTTTTGTTTCAGTAGCCTTTTTCCAACTAAAATAACCTGTGTTTTACTTCCGGCGGTAAGTGCCATAACTGTAGCATCAAATTGGTCTCTTGCTTTTCGAACCGTAGCAGATTTCACACCAGTAGTTTCTTCTTTTATTTTTGCTTCTTTATTGAAAACAGGGCTTGATATATACACTAATAAATTATCATTAGGATCTAAATCGATACCAAGAATAAGAGTAAGAGAAACATCTTCAACATTTCTTTGATCGAAGCATCCAGTCATCAAGAACACCAATAACAAAATACAACATAGTACTTTTCTTTTCAATGTATTCTCCTCCGGCGAAACTTCTCATATAGACAGCAATACAGCCATAAAATAATAGGTAATATATATGTTAATCCTAATCCAGTATTCGATAATACCTGTTGCCAAATTTCAGATTCATTCCAACTAGGATGAGTCCAAAATGTGAATCCGATAATAAGCAATAAGAGAACAACTACATGAGAGCTGTGATCTTGTTTTCTAAGTAATTGACTAGAACAAAATACCGAACAGTATAGGGCAGGGATCCATGATGTGGAAACAATAGTTAAGTAAACAGCCAATAAAATCATGTCAAAACGTTCTAAAAAACGAAATTCAATTACTTTCAGTAAATTTAGTACCGGTTGATTATATTGCGTAATGCTATCAGGGCTAAAATAGGCAAAGCAAACAATAGTAGCAAATAAATAAAATAACATCGTTAAGGTGTTTGCTATAACCATTCCATGGACTGCATACTGTTTTTTTTGTAAAAATGGATATAAAAAGAAAGCAATATCAAACCCTAAATAAGCATAAACAGTGCTTGGTACAGCGGTTATTATAGGTTTCCACCCTTCTTTTAAAAGCGGAAAGAACGGCATCCAACTTCCATTCCCTATAAGAGGGATTAAAAAAAATATCGGAATCCAAAGCGCCATATAAAAAAAAAGTTCGGCGTATCGTCCTAAAATACTAGGACCGTTACGTGCAACAAAATAGGTAGGAATCGAAAACAAAAAGATAACGATATAGTCAGGCGTTTTCGGGAGAAGCCATCCCTTAAGGTAAAGCATAGCGTTTATAAGAACGATACAAGAATAAAAAGCGAAGTACATCATGTAAATAACAACGAATGCTTTCCCTACTATTTTTCCAAACAATCGTATAAGAATATCATAAATCGTATCCTCAGGATATCTTGCAGCTGTTTTCACTATAAACACACCTGATATTGTGGAGAAAATCCAACCAATCAATATAGCTATCCATCCATCTGTTCCAGCCTTTTCTGCAAGCACACGTGGAAGCGATAAAACGCCAGTGCCCACCTGCACTCCATTAATTAAAATAATATACTGCATAAGAGTGATTTCATTATAGGCATACTTTTTCATAATTTCACCTTTTATTATGATTCTTTCCTTGTCGAATAGTTTGATTGGTTCCATTCCCCTTAGGACGCCTTCTTATTGTCCATAAAGGAAAGCGTACAAAAACATCTTTCATATCTGCAAAACGAAAGGGTGCTAATGGTGTTCCGTAAGAAGTACCTAGCGATTTAAGACTACTTAGATGCCCAATTAAAGTCATCCACCCGATAACAATTCCTACAATTCCAAATAAGGCAGCTGCTAGCATCATTGGAAAACGTAAAAGTCTTACTGCCGCTCCCATATCATAGTTAGGAATAACAAAAGAAGAGATAGCGGTAACAGCGACAACAATAATCATAATATTGCTTACAATTCCCGCCTGAACAGCCGCCTGACCAATGACAATACCACCTACAATTCCAACTGTCTGACCAATCGGAGTAGGTATCCGTAAAGCACCTTCTCTCATCGTTTCCAATGTTATTTCCATAAGTAATGCTTCCATAACTGGAGAAAAGGGTACGCGCGTTCTTGATTCAGCAATAGATAAATATAGCTCTACAGGAATAACTTCAAAATTAAAGGAAATAAACGCAACATAACTCGCCGGCAGAAATAAAGCAACCATAAAGGCGATAAAACGAAGCAACCGAATAGACGAAGCAACTAACCACCTTGTACCGTAATCATCAACTCCTTGAAAAAAGGAAATAAAATTTGTTGGAGTAATTAATACATTAGGTGAATGATCCATTACAGTTACAAATCTGCCCTGTAAAATGTGAGATACAGCCAAATCAGGTCTTTCAGTTAATATAAATTGCGGAAACGGCGAGTAAGGGTGATCTTCAATGAATTCTATAAGTTCACCATTACTAGTCACAGCGTCGATTGTAATATTTTGAATTCGTGTTTCTAATTCCTTCAGCACATCTTCAGAAGCTACATCTTTCAAATATAAAATAGAAATTTTGGTTTTGCTTCGTACACCAATTACTATTTCTTTTATCGCTAATTCACGATGAGGAATATATCTTCGAATCATTGCGATATTTTGACTTCCAGTTTCTATGAATGCTTGATGTGCACCCTTTAGAGCTATTTCGTTATGTGCATCTTCAACACTTCTTTGTGGCCATCCTTTTGTATCCAATTGATGCGCTGTTGTTCGACTGTGGATTAATAAAACACTATCTCCCCCATAAATAGCATTTTCAATCTGACTCAATGTATTAATAATTTTAATTTGTCCTAATGGAATTGGAAGTTCTGTATTGGTATCAAAATCACTATTCATCAAAGGACTGAGGACATGATTTTGAATCAATTCTTTATCTGTTAATCCAGACAAATATACTAAAGCTACTTCTAATCCATCTACTGTTATTTGAAACCGCCGAATTACTAAATCAGGCGCTTGACGAAATATATTCTGAATATGAGCTATGTTTTTGGTTAAATCAGCTTCTAAGAGGGCGTCTTCAATATTTTTTTCCTGAAAATGAGTATTGTCTAGTATTGGAAATGACTTAGGATTATCTCTATATTTTAAACGCCTCAAAAATTTAGCCATGATTCTCTCACTTTCTATATACTTTTTATAGTATGTTTAGTATGCATATATTAAGGGGAAATATCCTAATAGTTCCTACAATTATACTTTTAGGACATTAGATACATTTCTCGCTATCTCTTTTATTCATGTATTCCCTCTTGTTGTTGATGTAACTTTTCAATTGTAACTGACACAGATCTAAAACTCTAAACACACTCTCTTTCCTAACGACTACTAATCGTGCAATTTCAGAATCTAAATTGCGTAAATTCTCCTATATTCGCTCCCCTATAAAAGTAGATGTTTAACATATTGATGATAGTTTTTCTTTTTTCTTCTGTATGTCCTAATAAAATAATGTTTGGTTAAAATAACCTTAAAACTCTTTTTAAGAAAAACTTAAGAAAATCTCCCTTTATTCATAAGAATTTTTTTCTATACTGAAGCATGTAAATGAACAATAGGAGAAACGATCATGAAAAAATTTGTAATTTGCATAATAGGAATAGGTCTTCCTATATACTTACTACCTTTCATATTACGCGGGGATTTAGACAGATTTAATCCGATTGCTGAAGAAAAAAATGTATACGCCGTTGCGCAGGGGTATGGTGTTCCAGATTATCATTATAAAGGCCGGGCTATTTACTCACTAAAAAGTGTTGATGAATTAAGCAATGAGAAAGAATATAAAGTAGGAACGAACACCCCTAATGATTTTATTAGAAAAACTTACTTAAAGATTCATGTAAAAGGAAAATATGTTTATTCTTACGATATTATCTCTGAAAAGGACATACCAGAGAAAATAAGGGGACAATTGAAAATAGTATTTAACTAAAAGAGCCAACTCATATGAGTTGGCTCTTTATTACCTCTCTCGTCTATCATTGTACTATCTTAAGGGAGAGGCATTCTTTTAATAAATTTATGAAATTCACTATCACTGTTTTAACAACCATTGCTCAATTACTTTCACTGTTTCATCTTGTTGTGCTTTTGGCGTAATTAAACTCGCATTATCACCTTTTTGCTCACCGTACATGCCAAAATTAGCATGATTCCCCCCTTTTATCATGTGCATAGTATTATTCTTTGACATTAACTTTTTATTGTTCTCTATTTTTTCTACAGTTGCTAAAGCATCTACTTCCCCGTAAATTGATAACATTGGAATCGATTTGGCAGAGAAATCATCTGCAGGATAAGAACCTAAGAAAATAATTCCGTCTACCTTTTCTTCATGTTGAAAGGCATACCTAGAAATCATAGCTCCGCCCATTGAATGCCCAGCAACATACCATTTTTGAACTTCAGGGTACTTTTCAATTACACTATCTACCTCATTTATTCCAAGTATCGCTAAGTTTAATGGTAACTTAGGCATTACTACAAAATGCCCATCTTTTGCAAGTGCTTCCCCTAAGTAACTATAAGCCTCGGCTTCTACTTTAGCTCCTTGATAAAAAATAACCCCTATTTTAGCATCTTTCTCTCCAAAAGCTATATAATCTTCATCTTTTTTATCATCTACTAAAGACAAAGCCTCTTTCGTTGGTTTATAAGTAAACTGAGACCAAACAAAAAAACTAATACTTCCTATAAGTAAAATACCTAGTAAAGAGTACAGAATAATTTTTATCCATTTCTTCACAAAGATGACCTCCCTAAGATGTATATATTCTATATTTTAGATTACCATTCATACACATAAAAACTCGAGCATTTTTATTATGCTCAAGTTTTTATTTACGTCTTTAATTTATACTATAAATTGTCCAAGATAAATATGTAGCAAATGTAGCCCATAAAAAATATGGAATGAGCAACCATGTAGATACTTTAGATAAATTAATAGAAGGTTTTAGAAACTCTATATGATTCGTATGCTCTTTCAATGAATACAACTTTAATACGTAAATAGACATTATAACCTTTACATATCAAATTCATATTGACTCGTGTATTTTATATAAATTCTTTCATACTTTTATATGCACAAAGTGCTCTCTCTCGTGCTGCCTTATGATCAACAACTGGCAAAGGGTATGTATCACCAAGTTTTATATTGGCCTTTTGTAAAATATGCTCAGGTGCTTCCCAAGGTTTATGTATATATTTATTCGGTATATCTCTTAATTCTGGTACCCATTTTCTTATATACTCCCCATCTTTATCAAATTTTTCTCCTTGTGTGATAGGGTTAAAAATACGAAAATACGGTGATGCATCTGCCCCACTTCCAGCAACCCATTGCCACCCCATTGTGTTATTTGCAATATCAGCATCTAGTAGCGTATCCATAAACCACTTTGCTCCTTCTTGCCAAGGAATTAATAAATGTTTTACAAGAAAAGATGCAACGGCCATTCTTGCGCGATTATGCATAAAACCAGTTTGCCATAATTCCCGCATTCCCGCATCGATAAATGGATAACCAGTTTCCCCCTTCTGCCATACTCTTAATAATTCCTCGTCATTATTCCATGGGAATTTTTCGAAACGTTCATTAAGAGGCTTAGATACTGTAAACGGATAATGGTATAGCAAATAATAAGAAAACTCTCGCCAAATCAATTGACGTATAAAACTATTCACTTGTTTTTCAAAAAGACTACATTGTCTTTCTATACTTTTATTTATTAAGTAATGATATATTAGCTTTACTGATATTTGACCAAATGAAAGATACGGTGCCAACATCGAATGAGCATTTTGATTTGGAAAATCTCTTCCTTCACTATAAGAGGCTAATTTGCTAGAGAAAAATTTCTTACATGTTTTGTATGCCCCTTCTTCTGTAGGCTCCCATATTGATTCCATATGAGATGTCCACGGAATAGTCGGCAGCAAATGTAATTCTGAAACAGATAAGCTTGCTGGTAAAGAGCTTCCTCCCTTTATACGCTGCACTTTACTAATAGGCTTAGGTATTACCTGCTTTTGAAATGCATTGTAAAAAGGCGTAAACACCTTATATTCAGTGTTATCTTTCTTTTTAATAATCCACGGTTCTAATAATAAATGTGAATTAAATTCCTTACAGACAATACCTTTACCTTCTAATATTATTTTCATTTTTTGATTAGATTGTAATCTGTCCGGATCATAACAAATATTCCAATATACAGCCGTTATACTTAATTGTTCTATGAGAGAAAGTATTTCTTCCTGTGTATTTCCTTTGCGAATTATTAAAGTAGAACCCAATGCCTCAAGTTGCTTCTTTACATCTATTATTGCATGGTGTAACCACCACTTTGATGCCTCCCCCATTGAAAAAGCTTCATCTTGTACATATACCGGAATAACCTCACCGGACTGAGTAGCTTCAAATAGAGCTGGGTTATCATATAAACGAAAATCTTTTTGAAACATAACAATAATTTTGTTTTGCATGGCTATCCCTTCTCATTCTTAAAACATAGTAAACTTTATTATATAACAGTAATTTATACATAAGAATTTATTTGTCTTTCATAGATTAATTAACTTTTTCAACTACTTTATTAGTAGCAATTTTAACAGCCATTTCTTTTTCACTTGTTCTATCAATCATAAAACCATGAACTTTAATATCAGAAGGCACTAATGGATGATGACGAATCATATCTATACTCTTCTCAATATTTTCACTAACATTTTCTTTTCCACTTAGCCATGCATTCAGGCTACCACTTGAAAATTCAGGCATGCAATTTTTAAAGAGATAGTCTATTTCTCTGTTATTTTTTATGGAATCACGTTGAATTTGTAGATTAACTACATCAGTTTCTTTATCCTCTATTCCTACAACAAAAATTTCTTCTACATTTTCTTGATAAATAGCAATAATAACAGATCTCATTATATCTCCATAAGGATGTACAATTACAGAATCATAGCTGTGTATAGTCAACATGTTTTCTTGTTGAATGTTAGTTACTTGTTGGATAATAGGCTCTATTCCGTGTTCAATGTCTGTTAATAATAATACTTTTTTATTATTTGAATTCATATGGAGCACTCCTTCTTCATTATTGTATTTATGGAACTTTTAAACTAGTAACGATAGTTGATTATTCATTACATAATTGTTACCAGTTTTTCCATTGTCCTTCTGGATCAACACTTGCTAGTCTAACCCATCCATTTTGAACTTTTTCTCGAAATGTGAAATCGGTATTTAGCAAACGTTCTATATATTCAATAGGAGCTTGAATTACAATTAGTAAACGAAGTGGTGAATGATACATCTCACTATCTGACTGCATAACCGATTGCCAAGGTAAGCCCGGCAACAGGTCACTAGCATTCCCTTGCATAACACCGAGACCTGCCGTTACGGTTTGGGTTGTTTTGTTTCCACTACCATAATAATGAGGTGCTACAGTTGAAGCGTAATACTGTAAATTTATCCACTGAGCTACTGTTCCAGGTCCTGCAATGATGTTAGCTAATATATCGCCACTTTCATCCTGTTTCCAATCATAATTATGAAGGAAAGCCCTACCTTCTAAATCACAATTCTGAGTTAATTCTCGTTGCCCGATAATAAAAGATGCATTACGGGCTAATCCCCATTCCGGACGTATTTCACTCCAATCTTCTGCAAATCGATGTGCCTCTTTACTCGCGTTTTTTATTTTCGTTTTAAAATTAGGTAATTGCATTAAACGCTCTCTATTTGCATGTTGGCTCACATTTGGCATAACCGATTCAATACAATCAAATGCTTCTTGCGCAGTTTCCGAAAGTTCTGGGACGTAAATCCATTCCAATTCATCCACGGTTGTTTTATGTTCAGCTGCTGCAAAAATGGTATCCTCAGGAATTTTAATGCCTTCAGCAGACAATGCCTCTCTTACTTCTGGAAGATTACATAAAGTAGCGAAAACTCTTGCATTGAATCCTCCTGCTGCTCCGCCACACGCACCACACTCAAGCGCTGCAGCATAAGGGTTGTTTGTACTTTGACTACTGTGGCCGCACATTACAACTAAAGGCGCGAAACCTTCTGTTAATCCCACCATTTTTAAAGCTTGACGCACATAATTCACTTTTTCTTCTTTCGTAAAACCGATAGGTATCTCGCATTTTGTATCATGAACATGATTAAGCGAGAATGTTGTATCAGGCTTTTGCAACATATTTTTACGAAGATTACGAATGAAACCACCTACTCTTCTTGGCACAAAACTCCTTGTCATCATTTGTAGACCAAGTAAAGGGCCACTTACCTCAGGTAGTAACATACTTGTCAGTACGTTCTGTTTCATCGTTTTAAATGTATAACTTAACGAATTACCTACCATCTTACGTTGCTCATAAGATTTAAATTCATTTTCATCTGTGATCTCTTTGATTTGATGTTTCGCTTTTAATATAACTGGCAAAGAAGGATGGCTGTCACTACTACCTAGTTCACTAGTCGCAATCGGTAACCCAAAGAAACCAGCTATTCCAAACGTTTCAAACGGACCTAACTTTTCAAGGTGGCGACGAAATGGTTCTGAACGTACATCAATACAGAATGCTAATTGAGCTAATACATGCTTTTTATCATTAGTTGCACGTTGTTTAGAAGCAATCTTCTCTCTTAATTGCTCTGCATGCGTCTGTTCCCAAGCTTCCAACCAAAGTTTCCTGCGAATATTTTCATCAAAATGATATGCAAATGCTAATAATTCACTTTGTTCAGCTGCAGGCATTTGTGACCATTCCTGGGTTGAAATATTCCCCCAATAAATCCAAGAAGCTATAAGTGGGACAATCGCAACTTTTTTCTCAGCCTTTTGATTTGTTAAAGGTAAATAAGGTTTTACAATGGCCAGCTCCATAGAAATTCGAACTGCTAAATATTCGATAACGAGTTCCTGTTCCTGAATTGATTGTCGGGAACGCCATAGTATCATTCCTGCCCACCCAGGCAAAGCAAGCAAGTGCCCTTCAAGGTAAGCTTGCATGTTAGATTCAGCGATTCCTAATTCAGATAAAGCTCTTGTTAAAGCTACCTGGGCATCCTGTGGCCAATCTTTTAAAATTTTACGCTCATTTTTACTGAGCGCTGGATCAAATGTAATAAGGTGATGCCATGCACGATACAAACCTTTCTCTCGATTTGGCATCGTCCAACTTGACCCGGAGTCATCCAAATATAATTTACACCATTTAATAATGTGATAATTAAGAATATCAGATAGGTTTTCACCCTTTTGATTCTCTATAAGTGAACTTACAGGTTGCAAAGAAGAGTCTTTCATACTTCCTGTATTTATATAGCTTAATTCCTCTGCCAGTTTATTTAATTGTGGCGATGATACTAGGCTAGAAGGTAATTTCTCTAATTTTAAAGCTGCTTGGCAAAACTGCTCCGCTTTCTTTCGCGGGATATGAAAAGATTGTGAATCAAGCCAACGAGACAAACCACTTTGTAAAAATGATTCCTCAATCTCCTCTTTCGCCTTTGCTGAATGAATCATTGAAGCACTAGGATATATATCCACATTACGAATTTCTTTTAACCAATCTGCAACTTGTTCAAATGATTGTTTTTCAAGTCCCATCCAAGGGTGATGAGCTGCAAATGTAGCGATTGGCCAAAGTGGTGCAATCACTCGGCTAGCAGATTCAACTAAATCATTTATATTCTTTTCTTGTATTTCAATGTTTGTATCTTTCTTTTTTAAAGTTTCTTTCATTGCTATTGACGGTATGCTCATCACGAATTACCTCCCTTTGATACATAATGTTTCAGATAGCTTGGATGACTTTCTACTGACTTTTGTCGCGCCTCACCTACTCGAACGAACCAAAGATACATTACAGCAAATAAAGTAGAGGATTGATTACGAGTAACGAGAGTACTAATAGCACTACCAAATAATAAGAGACATATAACAAATATAATGGCTGAAGTCGACGGTTGAACATTTTGATACATGTCAGTATGCAACCATTTATAAAGAGAATTATGAACGGTAAAGTAAACGAGAGAAAATCCAGCTAAAATAAATACGCCAACAATTCGTCCCATTCTTCCCTCTCCAAAAACAACAAGTTGTTTCCATGAAAAATATAATGACCACCCTAAAATAAACGCACTAACTAATTCATACCCTTCTCCAGAAGTCGTAAACCAAAAAGCAATCGCTATAAATAATCCGAAAACACGTCCGACCATAATCCATAAATTAGACATCTTTTCATTAGACTGCTTCACTGCCCCAAAACGTTCTACTGAAGAACCAGCTTGTAAAAACAGTGTAGCTTTAAACAAACCGTGTAAAATTAAATGAATAACAGCCGCTAAATAGGCTCCTAATGCGCATTGGATGAGCATAAAGCCCATTTGTGCAATAGTTGATCCCACTAGCTGACGTTTATAATCAACTTGAACTAGGCTAATTCCTGTTCCTATTAAGACAGAAATACTAGAGAAAATAAGTAAAATGATTTGTGCAATATCATCATGAAAAAGAGGTGAAAATCTAGTTAACATGATACCGCCAGCATTTACTAAACCTGCATGCATAATAGCAGAAACAGGCGTTGGAGCAACAGCTGACTCAATTAACCATCTTTGAAAAGGCCATTGTGCCGCTGGGATCATCACAGCTAATATAATGAATAAGTTAATTCCTGTTTTCTCCAATGTTCCAAATTGAGTTACATTTTCATTCGTTAAAACTGATGTTAACTGCCACTGTCCAGTGACTTGAAAAAGCCAAATGATAGCTGCTAGCAAAGCAATCCAGCTTATTATAAATAAATAACTAGAAATTTTTGTTGCTTCGCTAACTACTTTCCACCCTCTATTTAGCCTTATGAGTAAAACCAATCCTATAAGAGTTGATCCCCAACAAATAATCATGAAACGAAGATCATCACTTAACCATGCAACCGAAGATATACCTGTAGTAAATGTAAAAAGTGCAAAGTATTTTCGATATGAGCGATCTCCCAGTAAGTAACGTATAGAAAAACGCTGAATGATTAAACCAATTGTAAGAACAAAGAAAGCCATGAACCAAGCTAAAGTATCTAAATGCCAAGGCCCCACAACGCTATCTCCATTGTGATTAACAAGTGCGAGTAAAGAAACCAATGAAGGCAATGCAGCGATACCAATATGGATATGAACAAAACGTAAAGGTATCCTTGCATGTAAAAACAATAATCCACTTAGCCAAGAAGCGCTAAGCGCCATAAAAAATAATGTTAACAGTGTTGATGAACTCAGCGAAATTAACATGTAAAATACTCCCTTCCAAACGAAAATAACCTATAAAAATTCCTTTTTAAGTAAGATAGTTTTTTAATTTCAATTTTCATTCACTCTTTTTAGTACATCGTTTTTTCCCATAAAAAAAACCGACAACTTCCATAATTCAATGATTTTATATCATCATTGAATTATGGAGATTGTCGGTTTCACTTCAACTAACTTCAATAAAGTTTTTTGAAGAGCTCCCATTTTATAGAGGATAATAATGTATGTATTACTCCTATTAAAAAGAAAAGTATATCTCTGATCTCCTAGATTATGCAATCAATATATCAATTTATGTTATATGCTATCTTTTCATTAAGAAACTTTTTCATTTAGTCAATATTACATATTAAAAAAATGCTAAAGCCTTAATTATAGCAAACTGTTAAAGTGAGCATCTAATAATTTTTTTAAACAATTATAAGATAAACCATATTAAGCAGTTTGTCAATTTTTTATCAGTTTTTAAAATTTATTATACCTAAATAACTTCAAATTTTTAATTATTAGTATGTTAATAAAGTGCAAAACTTGTAGGTTTCTTAATCCTTCCCCTAACCTTAAGTTGTTTATTATTTTTAAAACTTTTCCTCAAGATTATTTAGCAATTTAAAAATCATTACTCGTTCACCTGTACGTGAGCTTATATCCGTATGAAAACTTTTCACTTTTTCTTCAGTTAATTCTAGTATAATCTCTTTCAGATCATCAATTCCAGATTCAACTAGCTCCGAACGATTTTTCTTTATCGTTAGCATACCGTCTTTCGTTTCGCAAACAGTATATTCAGCCGGCGTTAAAATACCTTGTAAATTTACGATAATCATATCTCGTAATATATCTGTCTTAACGGATATAGATCCGCGTCCTAGGTAGTCCTTTTCCCAGTGCGTAATTGCTTTACTTATCTCTGACTCAATAGAGCCTTTTGAGTTTTTCATTTATGTATCCTCCTTCAATAAAATAAATTTACAATAACAATATAATAATCTGGATTAATTTTATTTTCAATTCCTAAGTAGAAATTATAGCAATTACAAAAAAGACCCTTATAAATTTAAGAGTCCTTTTTACGTTGTTTCGATAAAAAGAGAAGCAAGCGACCTCAATATTAGATCACTTGCTTTTCTTTCATCATATACTTTCTAAACAACTCTATAAACGATTCTAATTACTTGCCTTACTTTCAAGTTTTTGAGTTGCCACTTTTTTAGGCATGAAACATGCAAAAATTAATGCTACAAAAGACAAGAATAACATGAATAGATACGCATCACTTGAGCCGAAAATAGAAGATAATTTCGCTAGTTGAATTGCTGTAATGTTTCCATTTTCTAAAGATAAATCTGAAGCATGTGAAGTTGCTTGAGTCGTATATACAGTAATAACAACTGCTGTTCCAATAGCACCGGCTAATTGACGAACCGTATTATTTACCGCTGAACCATGTGAACCTAATTCTCTAGGTAAAGCATTTAGTCCTGCTGTATTTAAGGGCATTGAAATGAAACTTAACCCAATTCGTAAAATAATAGTACGCACCATTACATACATATACGTTGTGGATTCAGTTAAATCAATTACACCCCACATCGAAATAATGATAAATACTAACCCTGTAATAAAGAGTGGCTTTGCTCCGTATTTATCATACATTTTACCTGTAATTGGTGATAAGAATGCATTAATGACAGCACCAGGTAATAGAAGTAAACCTGATTCAAATGCGGTAAAACCTCTTCCGTTTTGTAAGTATATCGGTAAAAGAATTAAATCAGCATACATAATCATTGTGATAAGTACATTGATCACTGATGTAAGCGTAAAAATTTTATACTTAAATACAGATAAATTTAATAATGGATCGTTAGACTTTATTTGACGTAAGCAAAATATTGTTGTAACAAGTACCCCCGTAATAATTGTCGTAATAACAATCGGATGATCCCATCCCTTACTTCCTGCACTACTGAATCCAAATAAAACACAACCAAAGCCAATCGTTGAGAAAATGACACTTACAATATCCAATCTCGCTTTTGTCGTATCTGCAACGTTCATTAAATATTTCAGTGCAAGAATAATGACGATGAATACAAATGGAGCTAATCCAATAAATAGCCATCTCCACGATGCATATTCAATGATAAAACCAGATAACGTTGGAGCGATGGCTGGCGCAAAAATCATAGCAAAGCCGATAGTTCCCATAATACTCCCGCGCTTTTCACTAGGATACAAATATAAAATAACGGTCATCATGAGCGGCATAATAATTCCTGCCCCAATTGCTTGAATCATTCTTCCTGTTAATAACATGCCAAAATTGATGGCACCGGCACATAGTAATGTTCCGATGAATAAAAAAATCATCGAGCTAGTAAATAATTGCCTCGTTGTAAAACGTTTCATTAAAAATGCTGTAATTGGCACTAATACACCGTTTACGAGCATAAAACCTGTTGATAACCATTGTACAGTTGCAGCTGTAACATCAAATACCTCCATTAAGTTACTCATTGCCACATTAAGTAACGTCTGGTTTAATGTCGATATAAAACAACCAGCAATTAGTACAAGTAATAAAACTTTCTTATTTCTTTCTGTTATTCCCTTCTCCATTTGTAAACTCCCTTTTTCTATAGTTGCATTATCGACACAGTGTCGATAAAATTCATAGTAACAAAGATACATATTCCTGACCATGAACAATTTTGCTTTCAATGTTCATTAATCGACATTGAAAATATGCAATGTCGAGAAAGTCAAAGAAAAATCTATAAAGGAGTTTAAAAATGTCTACACCTAAAAAAGAGGATCCTCGTACACTTCGTTCAAGAGAAATGTTTAAAAATGCCGTCTATTCCCTTTTACAAGAGGAATCCACCATTTCAAATTTAACAGTCCAAAAAATCGCAAACAAAGCTGGGTTAAATCGGACAACATTTTACTTACACTATCAAGACATTCAGGATTTACTCGTGCAGCTCACTGATGAAATTTTAAACGAACTTTCTAATAAAATTACTGCTTTAATACACGTAAGCGATTTATCAGAAAAACAACAGCTAACACAATTGCTTGATTATTTATATACTCATCGAAATTATTTATCCATTTTATTTAATATGAATCATTTTGAAGAACAATTATTTCTATTAATAAAGCGGTTAGTAGAAACGAGAAGGAATAATAGTGAGACAGAGCTACCCGCAGATTATGTTGCCATTGAGATTAAAACTGCCTCATTGGTAGGAATCATCATGTGGTGGATAAGAAATGGGCTTCATTTTAGTTCAGATTATATTGCAAACCAAATTTATTTCATGTACAGAGGACAATGAGGTTAGAGCATATAAGTCCTATTTCGCTATGTAGAAAAATGCGAATTTCATACGCTAAGAGAATTTGAATATAAAAAATACCCCGATTGTTAGAATGTGCTTAACAATCGGGGTACACTTCATGGAAATCGACTTTGTTTTAGTTATTGTTTTAGTAATAAAAACATCTTTTTAAGATAACTATGTTTATACTATAGACGTTGATCTTTCTGGAAGTTTAAACGAAAATGATCCTCGTCATTATATACACCAAATTCATATCCTTGCTCTTTATAAAATTTAATAATTTCAGGAAGAGCTTGTAAGTATACACCCAAAATAAAAAATACTACTCTTTCTAAACAATATTTTCATATCAAGATAGCCTTACTATTGAAATTCTATTATAATTTTGTAATTGGAATGAATTTGAATCACATAAAGAACCAGAAGAAATAATATGATTTGGAGGTATCCCAATGAGCCTTTTAATTAGAGAGTTAGAAAAAAATGATTTAGACAATTTCCCGGAGATTGATGACAGTTTTATAGTGAATGCTCGGCTAATTCTTTCTCTTTCAAAAGTAAATAGACACATAGAATATACAGTAGAAGACGTTCCGAGTTATGAAAAAATTTATTTACAAAATGATAATGAAGAACTGACGTACAATGAATATATAAATAAACCGAATCAAGTAATTTACATAGCACTGTTACATAATCAAATCATTGGATTCATCGTATTGAAAAAGAATTGGAATCGCTATGCTTACGTAGAAGATATAACAGTAGATAAAAAATATCGTACACTCGGAGTTGGCAAACAGTTAATTGATCAAGCAAAGCAGTGGGCAAAAGAAGGCAACATGCCCGGTATCATGCTTGAAACGCAAAATAATAATGTCGCCGCATGTAAATTTTATAAAAAATGTGGATTTATAATTGGTGGGTTTGATTTTCTTGTTTATAAAGGTTTGGATATGGCAAGTGAAGAAGTTGCAATTTATTGGTATTTTCACTTCGAATAAAAATGTTCTTAACATTAAACAAACTCAAAATAAAACCCCAATCTCTCCATATTAAAATCGAGAAATTGGGGTTAAGTTATTTAAAACAGATAACTAATTAATAATCCTGCTGATAATAAGAAGCCGAAAATTGTATTTGTCATCGCTGTTGATTTCATTGCGATGCGCATATACCCGGGATCCTTTGCTCCTTTTTTGAAACTTTGAATGGCAGAGATTGGCTTTCTCAAACCTAGGAACATAACTAATGCCCAAGGGCTTATATAACCCATCAATACAATTACGGCAATCCATACATAAGCAATGAAAAAGGCTACAGCTAGTGTTACCACTGCTTTTTCTCTCCCAAGGAGGATTACTAATGTCTTTCTTCCACCTTTAATATCTTCTTCGATATCTCGGATGTTATTCGACATGTTGATTGCACCGACTAAAATTCCAATTGGAATGGAAATCAATACACTTTCAGTCGTTATCGTATTCGTTTGAATAAAGAAAGCGATGAGTACAAAACATGTCCCCATTAACAATCCAGAAACTAATTCTCCAAATGGAGTGTACGCAATTGGTAATGGACCACCTGTATATAAATAGCCAACCGCCATCCCAATTAAACCGATAACGACTAACCACCAGCTACTATTCATACAAATATAAATGCCAATAAGTGCTGCTGCTACGTACAATAAAAGTGCGACTGTTAAAACATTTTTTGGTTTCAATCCGTGACGGACAATTCCGCCACCAATTCCAACAGAATCAGCTGTATCTAATCCACGTTTGAAATCATAGTACTCATTAAATAAATTCGTTGCGATTTGCAATGCTAAACATGCAACCATCATCGCAATAAATAACAGCCAATCAATTTTGGCAACATAAAGTGATGCCACTGTCCCTAAAATTACAGGAGAAAACGTCGCCGTTAACGTATGCGGGCGCGTCATCTTCCATATTAATTTAGCGGAACTAATTTCTTTTTCTGTCCCCATAACTTAGTTCAATCTCCCTACATTTTAAGTATAAATTACTAGCAGTATCTTTCTATCTGTTTTCTGCCACGTATCTATTATATCAAAAAAAGAATTGGTGATAGAACTTTAATGCTCTTGCTTGCACGATAACTTTGCATCAAAAGATCGTTTTTCTAATATGGGGTACAGACGCATACCCATCAACTTAAGAAAACAGATTCACCCCAAAACGAAAAAATGAGCTTAATTCCCATATATAACTGTCGAGAGGTAATTTTTTTGTTTTGGTGGGCTTCAAAATATTAGCTTGATGGCGATGGGACTGACCCCCTAATACTTTATTTTAATAATGACTCTTTTCATGAAATAAAAATCAGCTATCATTTTAAACCATCTTTATATTTAATAGTAACAGTGTGCTTCTTTACCTTTCAGATGGTCTCTATTATTCTAATTTCTTCATTTCTTTCAGCCATGTTATCTCCTTTTCTGAAGCATTTTCTATTTTATACAGTTCATAGCTACCCTTTATCTCATCTATCACTACAAATTCAACTTCATTTCGAACATAGCTTTTAGTTTTTCCCTTTTTATAACCAATAACATTATCTAATATAGTTTCCCCACTATCTTTTTTATATAAATTATAGCTAACAGGTGGACGACCAATTACATACTTATTATCAGAAAATCCGACTATATCATCCCTTCCTAATCCTCTCGAAACACTCCAGACAAAAATAATCTGAAATATAGAATAAACAACAATACCGCATAAGAAAAAAAATAGGATTGATTTAAAAAATAACTTTAAAGATATCCTGCCCAAAAACATTCCCTCCCATTTCATCTCGGGGTAGCAAGAACAAAACGTGAATTTTGTACGCTAAGAAACCGAATTTTTTAGATTGTTGAACTCAATCCCCGTCAGTGCCATAAGCAAAAGGGTTACCGCAGTAACCCTTTTGCTTATAATACACGTCACTAGGAAAAGCTATGGATGAATAGAGTCAATCTATGAAATTCCCCACAATCTTTTAACCTCCACCAATTCCTGTCCATTGAATTCCATTCTATATATATCTGGCTTTGATGTCTGTAGTAAAAAATTCAAATCATACTTACTGTCATAATACCCCATCATCAACGTCATAATAGCTCCATGAGTGCCTACTACTACTTTCTGTCCTCGATAGGTGTTTAATAATTCTTTTAAGACTTTTATAGCACGTTTCTGACAGTCGACATTAGACTCTCCTCCTGATAAAGCAAAGTCGGGGTCTAAAAATGACGTTTCTATCAAAGGAAATAATTCTTTATCCGACATTCGTTCCTCTTCAGCAATAAAGATTCTCTCTTTTAAGTCTTCAAATACTAAAACTTCTTGTCCTATTTGCTTCGCTAGCTGCTGAACAGTTAGAATTGAACGATTGTATGGACTTGAGATAACAACGTCGATTCCCTCACCTTGTAGTATATCTGTTATTCGTTGAACATCTAATTTTCCTTTTTCAGTTAATCCTCTTGTTCCTTCTTTTCCAAACTTTGGTGAATCTCCATGTCTAACCATATATATGAAAGTTTTCATAATTACCTCCAGTTTTTTAGGTTTCTTTATTCCTTATATAGCTTATATGAATTAAAAAGAACTTTCCCAATGAGCATAACTAATAATTACTATAAATCCTTCTGCATGCGACATCTTAAATACATTTCTTTACAATTCTGCGAACGTAAGTGTATTAAAACAAAAGAACACGTAAAATGGAGAGCTAAAAAAGACGAGTTCTGTTCTAGCTCGTATTTCATTTTCTAATTAATAATTCGTTTGCATATTCACGAGCCCAATGATCGGCTTCTAATACTGTTTCCAAATCTGGATTTGCAATGCTATGATGGGCTTCAAGAGTAGAATAAATTGTTTTTTCAATATCAAAAAATGAAATTTTATTTTGTAAATATAGCGCATTTGCAATTTCATTTGCTGCATTTAAGACAGCAGGTGTTGTACCACCAATTTTTCCTGATTCATACGCATAATGTAAGCAAGGGAATTTTTTGAAATTTGGTTTTTCAAAGTGTAGGCTAGCTATCTCTAGTAGATTTAATTTTTTATAGTTTGATTGTAATCTAGTTGGATAATGAAATGCATATTGAATCGGCATTCTCATGTCAGGGGCACCGAGCTGTGCCATGATGGATCCGTCTATAAATTCAACTAAAGAATGAATAACACTTTCTTTATGAATTAAAACATCAATTTTCTCATACGGGATATCAAATAACCAACGTGCTTCCATGACTTCAAAGCCTTTGTTCATTAATGTAGCTGAATCAATGGTTAGTTTTGCTCCCATTAACCAGTTGGGATGCTTTAAGGCATCTTTAGCTTGTAAGATTTCCATTTCCTCACGCGTTTTATCTCGAAATGCACCGCCTGATGCAGTAACAATAAGCCTCTCAATTTCTTGAGTATTTTCCCCATTTAAACATTGAAAAATGGCAGAGTGCTCACTGTCTACTGGAATTAAGCGGCAGCCGTTTCGTTTCGCTAAATCTGTCACAATATGCCCTGCTGCAACTAATGTTTCTTTGTTCGCAATTGCTATATCTTTTTTCACTTTTAATGCTTCAATTGTTGGAAGGAGACCAGAGACACCGACAACTGAAGATAATACAAGATTAGAATCAGGGTAAGTTGCAACTTCAATTAATCCGTCCGTTCCATATGTGACTTTTGTGTCCGTAGAAATTCGCTTCCGAAGTGCATCTGCTAAATCTTTTGTGCTTACGCTTACAATCCGAGGATGAAATGTATGTATTTGTTGTTCGAGAAGATCAATATTGTGATTTGCTGTTAAACCAATAATTTTAAAATGTTCTGGATGAGAAGTGACTACATCTAATGCAGACGTACCAATTGAGCCAGTTGAACCAAGAATCGAAATATATTTTACCATGATAATTCCTCCAAAGTTGTATAATCCCTCTTTACACACATATCATACGATTCTATAAAAAGATTAGTGTATATTTCATTTTAGGCATTATATTATATTGAAATTTTATTCAATCTTTCCTGTGATTGACTATTAGTTCTAACAAACAGACCCTTATATAGGAAAAATGCCCCTATTATTACAATCATACCAATATAAACAGACATCATCGTAGGAATTAAGAATGCACCGACGATAATAGTCATTCTTGCAATTAGGTCCGCCCCAATATCTGATAGACCCGCAAAGGCTGAATATGATCCTCTCTTGTCAGCCGGAATCATATTAGCTTGTTCAGTATTTCTGATTGGTGAGTAGACAAGTTCACCAACAGTAGCAATAAAATTAAAAATAATCAGTACGTACCAAGTGTTTGAAGATGTTACTGCCACATAGCCCATCCCATAGAGCACAAGACCTAAAAGTAACGCTTTTCCCCCACTTATATAATCTGTAAATTTATTTATAATAAACGTTAAACATACTACTAAAAGCATATTTTGTATGTTAAGAATACTTAGCATCCTCACTCCTACTATTTCAAAGTCCCCAATGCTTATTGGATTGAATGTTTCTGAAAGTCGTACACCAATATAACTGTTTAAAGAAAACTCTGCCGCAAATATGCAGCTAGACCCTATTACAACCTTTAAAAATGCTCTATCTTGAATAGCAATTTTATAATTTTGAATTAGATCAAGTACTATATTTTCCTGCCTTTTTTCTAAGCATTCTTTAACTTCTGTAACTAGCCAAATTTTATAAGCAATCGGTACTGTAGCAGAAACACAAGTCAGTAGTATAAACAGCTCTTGTTGATGATTAATGTATAAAAAACCACCTAACGCTGCACCAATTGCCATAGAAAGATTCATAAGCCAATAGTCAATTGTATAGACAGCCTTTCGATTTTCCGGTGTAGTTGAGTCTATGATGATAGCTTGCATGGATGGACGCCCAAGACTGCTAGTTATTATAAAACCTATATAAGCGATTGCAAATAGCCAAATTATCTTATCTGTCGGATATAAGCTTAAAGTCATGAATAAAAACATCAAAGTACTAGAAAAAGAAGTTAACAATAAGATTTTCTTTCTTTGAAATCGATCTGAAATATAACCTCCAATTAAATTTGAAAAAAAACTTAAAATAACCGTTAAGATTAAAAATAACCCGGCCCATACTTTATTTATTTCTTGAGCAAAAAACAATGCCATAAAAGGCATTACTGCTGATGTAACAGCACGATTAAAAAATGATGTAATTAAGCGTACTTTTATATTTTGCTCAAATTCTTTCCAATTCATCGTATCTCCTCCCCTTGTCTAATGTTATATTAAACTAGACTTATCAAATTAAAAATGGACACCTTCAGAAAGACATGTCCACTTATAAAAGGAGATAGGAAATTGGATAAAACTTTACTGAATCTATGGCAATCATTTTCTTCTGGAAATATAAAAATACAAGACCTAGCAGATTTTTTAAATTTAAGTACAAAGCAAACAGTACGTTACTTACATAAATGGATGGATGAGGGTTGGCTGACTTTCATTTCTGGAAAAGGTAGAGGAAATCCCTCCTCTCTCCAATGGTTGAAAAATATAGAACAAATCTATGAGTCACAAGTAATGGAAATTATGGACCAACAGCCTGTTGAAAAAAGTAGTAAATATTTACTATATAATTGGTCTCCAAACAGTAAACTACGCTTAATGACTAAGTTTCATTCAAAATTTGGCTATATACATAATTCAGATGATAAATTAATTATTCCTAGAAGGAAGCCCTTTTTAACAACACATCCGCTCGAGGCTTCCGATGTACATAGTGCACATATTGTTGCGAATGTTTTCAATCGACTTGTTTATATGGATGAAGAAGGGAACATATTCCCTGAAATAGCTCACAGTTGGGATTTAACTCAATCTACGCTTAGACTATATTTAAAAAAGTCTATAAAATTTCATGATGGATCCATCTTAACAGCGTCTGATGTGAAACAATGTCTCTCAAAATTACGTAGTCATACATTCTATAAAGACTTATGGGCACCCATAGAAAAAATAGAAGTTGTATCACCATTAATTATTGATATACATTACCCAAAGGGGTGTAGTTATTGTTTACAAATGTTATGCATGATAAATACAAGTATTTATAAAGAAAATAACGGTCAAATCATAGGAAGCGGTGGTTTTTATATAGGAGAGAATAGCCTGGAGAAAACATCATTGATAGCATTTCATGATTATTTTCAAGAAAGACCTTTGCTAGATACAGTAGAATTCATTCAGGTCCCTCTGGAATTTGATAATATTTACCAATCTTCCAAACACCATAAATGTAATTCTACTTTTCAAGTAGAAAGAAATTCCGGTTTTGGCGTTATAATTATGAACGCTTGGCGTGATTCTTCAATTCAGCACATAGATGTTCGTAATTACTTACATTCTATTATCGCTAACAATATAAATCATATTCATGAATATGATTCTCAAAAAAAACCAAATATTAAAAGCTGTTTAAAAGACATAGATCATCAAATCGATATCCCAAAAAGAAAACGTCCCGAGTTTAAAGAACCACTTATTATAAAAGCTACTCAGTATACAGAAGCAACCACAAAATGGTTAATGAATATCTTAGAAAAAGAAAATATACCTTTTCAAGTTAAATGGGTTCCATTTAAAAACTATCTTAGGGATGAAAAACTTAATGAACAAGTCGACCTTTTTATTCATGGTGAAGTATTCGAGATGAATCAAGAGATATCATTTTATTATTTTTTAACAGCTAGATATTCACCATTGGCTAAAGTTTTAAAAACAAATAAATCACTAAGAAACCAGCTATCTAAATACAAACATACACATTTTGAAGAGTGGTCTTTATTAAATAAGAATCTTGAAAAAGAACTAATAGAATCCTCTATTATGATTCCCTTATACTATGATACACGTCAAATTCCTTTTTCATCAGATTTAACGAATATTAAGATGAAATATTTTGGGTATGTGGATTTTTCTCAACTTTGGATAAGACCTTTAATTTAAAATTCACAAGAAACCTAATCCAGTAGAAGCAAGCGATTTGTGTTTACGTGATCTTGGTTACTTCAATTTAGGAGACTTACAAGCTATTTATGATAACGCGGTCTACTACATCTCGCGGTTGAAGCTGAATACACACATTTATACCAAGAATCCTGAGCCAGTTTTGAACATTAGGCTTACTTTTCCTCAAAAACTTTTTGGACTTATAGCTGGTTTTATTATCTCTATTTACAAGGAACTGGTTATGACAATTACATTAAATTTCTCAAAAGAAAATCCGTTGCTCAAATGCGAACAACGGACCTTCTTTATTTGAACCAATGTAAAACATCCTCGGCAATCTCTTCCGGTCTATCCCAATGCATTAGGTGCCCTGTATCTGTATAAAGCTTAGTCGTAATATCAATACGCTTCTTAAATTCCTCAATCTGCAATTCTCTTATTTCTAAATAATCATCTGGAAGATCACAATACAATAATAAAATATCATTTTTAATTTTATGAGATTCCAACGTTTTATACACCGTATATTGAAACTTAATTACACCTCTAGCCGTATCGCCAGTAGCATGCCATTTTACTTTATTATCTTCTTCTCACATTAAGTCATAAACCACACGTTCTATTAATGGTGACCACCTGCTGTAAAACATTTTTTCTGATTGGATGAATGCTTCTTTACTGTCAAAAATATATTCATCAAAATCTTTTTCGTAATGAGTGATCTCTTCTTCTAATGATCGCGGTGGACACTCTCCTTCTTTCGCATCTTTATATAGCTTCGCAAAATAGTCTGCATTCATTTTACCGTGATGATAACCACCATCTAACAAAACCATTTTATTCACTTTTTCTGGACGTTCTGCTGCATAGTGAAGTGCAACACTTGCTCCCCATGAATGTGCTACTATATGAAATGTTTCTTTTCCTATCCCCTCAAGTAATGCTACTACCCAATTTGTTAAATGGGATGCACCGTAATCTTCATCCTTCTCAAAACTTGGTGTTTTCCCATGTCCAGGTAGATCAAACGATACGATATGATAGTTATCTTTTAAAACTTCTGCTATTTCTATAAAACTAAATTTTGTACTTCCTAAACCATGAAAACAAATGATTTGAGGATTACTTTTATCCCCCCATTCACAAACACTTGCCTTATATTCACCAAATTCTAAAAAAAAGTGATTCATTTTTAATCTCCTCTAATTATTAGATGTAAATTAGTTTGAATGCGAAATCGTTTTTTCTAATTGAATAAATTCGGAAAAATTATCTAAATCCCTTTTTCGTAAATGATTTTATAGAATACGAGAGTTAACTCTCGTTGAAAGCACGAAACGCTTATCATTTCAGTTAATCGTTAAACTACATCTTCATTCCTATGAAATCAATATAGCTTAATAATTGTAATATACGTCTATCATATGTGTGATTTTTCAAAGTTCTATCCAGCCCATTTTTTGCTATTTGTTTTCTCTCTTGTACATGCTCCAAATAATACTCCGCTTTTTGTATAAACTCCGGTGCACTGTAAAATGTTTCTATTTCAACACCTGGTATGTAATGCTTTGATACATCTGGGCGTATATCAGTTAATTGAAAAGAACCTACAGCATTAATTTCAAACGTCCTATTATTTACTGAAAAGGCTTGGATGTTTGCAGCATTACAATTCAATTCCCGATCACTTGGTGAACGATGTAAATTTATATTGATTTTAGTAGATGCATAAAATTGTAACGCATCTTCATACTTGGCAAGTGGCAAGAGTTGTATTTTATCCTTTAATCTTTCATAATTCTTTAACTTCTCCCAACCGAACCCTACAATTTTTGTGTTTTTTTCTGCTAAATAATCTGCAATAGAATCAACAAAGTTAATTCTATTTTCAAATGCTGTACCTATAAAACTAAGATCATACTTATATGTATCTTCTTTATGAGACGGTTTAAACACATCTTGATTTGCTGCTAACGGGAGATGAAACACATTATTACATCCTACCCCTCTATAAAACTTGATACAATTTAAATCTTGCGTAAATATGTAATTGTAATACGGAACAAGATTTTGTGTTACATCCATATAGTAAGGATCATCTGTCAGCCAAAGTCCAGTAGTAAACCCTGCATTCTTTAGGACTGGCATGACACTACTAAATCCTTCGCTTAAACCACTTAGTACCAAAATAAAATCTGGTTTCATTTTCAATGCGGTTTTTATAGCTTTTTCCGGACTCACCATAATCGTATTGCTGTTTACCTTTTGTAAACTATTCAAAATTGCTGCTTCGATCATTGGATAATAAAAAGGAATTCCCGATTGAATAAATAAAATTTTCTTAGGAGTATTGTCTTTCATGCCATTCCCCCCTATTTCTACATAATCAAAGTGCACAAAAATGGCCAGTCTTTATTCATTTTTATGACATCTTACTTTACATGTATAAGCATCGTTTATGTCCATTATGTTGAACTTTTCCTGATTCACAGACTAGCGGTGGATGATTCTTATCATATTGTTTTATCTTCTTTAGAAGCTGTTACGAAGCGAATACAATTAAGGTATATTCAGCCAAATTATTAATACATCATGATATATAAAAGAAAGAGCCAGTTCACATGAATTGGCCCTTTCTTTTCTTATAAAATTTCAATAGTTACACTAGCTAGATTTTATTTTTGTAACCCATTAATAATTGTATCTGTATTCCATTTCATCATTTTCAAATACGTATCTCCATCCTCACCTGATTTACCTAGTGAGTCTGTAAAAATTGTACCCGCAATCGGTACGTTTGTTTCTTTTGAAACAGTTTCCATACTACGTCGATCTACACTTGTTTCAACAAATAAAGCTGGCACTTTGTTTGTTTGAATTACACTTACAACATCTCTAATTTGATCTGGAGTACCTTGATTTTCTGAGTTGATTTCCCAAATGTATCCCGTCTTAATTCCATATGCTTTTCCAAAATATTTAAATGCACCTTCACTAGAAATTAAGAAACGTTTTTCCTCTGGGATTTGATGAATTCTGTTCACAGTTTCATCATGTAGCTTTTGAAGTTCCGCTACATACTTGTCGGCATTTTTAGTATAGAACTCTTTATTTTTAGGATCTTCTTTAATTAGTGCTTTCTTCACATTTTCAGCATATACAATACCATTTTTAATATTCATCCATGCATGTGGGTCTGGCTCTTTTTCTAATCCTTTTGTTTCTAAATAAATAGCTTCTACACCTTCACTTACTTTATAAACAGGTGCATCTTTCTCTGATTTATTTGCCGTTTTTAATAGTTTTTTAAACCATGCTCCGCCCTCTTCAAGGTTTAATCCATTGTAAAACACCATATCTGCATCTGTCATTTTCATAACATCTTTTGGTAGTGGATCATATTCATGTGGGTTAGCTCCAATTGGAACAAGACTATGAATCTCAACTTTATCTCCACCAATTTGCTTCACCATATCGTATATAATGGAGTATGTTGTTACAACTTTTAATTTTCCACTACCCTCTTCTTTTCCATTTGTGTTACTAGAACACGCTGTTAATACAAATACGAACATACAAATTACCGATAATAAAATATTTTTTAATTTCATCATTATCCTCCAATCAATTATGACAACTCTGCTCTATTTTTTCTAATTTTAATAGCTCTCCAAAACAAACCTTGTGACGGTGAGAAAAAGAATGCCAATGCGAACAAGAATGTTGCAACGAGAACAATCGTTGCACCTGAAGCAAGATTATAAGAGAAACTAAAATATAGCCCTACTACAGATGAAAGTGCACCAATACCTGCAGCTAAATAAATCATGACCCATAGACGATTTGTTAATAAATACGCTGTAGCCGCTGGTGTAATAAGCATAGCGACAACTAAAATAATTCCTACAGTTTGAAGCGATGCTACTGTAACCATTGTAAGTAAAATCATTAAGCCATAATGAATCCATTTGTTCGGTAATCCATAGCTTTGCGCCATCGTTGGATCAAAAGTGGATACGAGTAATTCTTTGTAAAACAACATCACAAGCCCAATAATGACTACTCCGATAATAAGTGTCATCCACATATCAGAAGAACGAACTGATAGGACATTTCCGAATAAAATATGATACAAATCCGAACTACTCTTCATAAAGGTAATTAAAATAATCCCTATGGCAAAAACAGATGTAAACATAATCCCTATCGCCATATCATGTTTAATTCGACTATTTTGACTTACAAATCCGATTCCAACTGCAGTAATAACACCTGTTAAAACCGCCCCTATAAAATAGTTCATACCAATCATATAAGAAAGCGCTACTCCTGGAAGAACAGCATGTGAAATCGCATCTCCCATTAAAGCCATACCTCGTAAAATAATAAAACAGCCAATTACGCCGCAAATAACTCCTACCATAACGGAAGTTAATAACGCTTTCTGCAGAAAACCGTACTGCATTAATGCATCTATAAATTCTACAATCTTCATGATGAATGTACCTCCGCTGCATTATTAAACAATATACCGTGATTTACATACGCTTTTGACATAACAGTTGGTTCTAATACTTGCCTTACTTCTCCGTAATGAATTAAGCTCTTATTCAATAATAGTAATTTATCAAAATACGATTCTGCTTTACTTAAATCATGATGTACAACAACAATTGTTTTTCCCTCTTTACGTAACTCCCTAAGAATTTTAATAATGGTCTCTTCACTTGTTACATCAATTCCAACAAACGGTTCATCTAAGAAGAATATCTCCGCCTTTTGTGCTAATGCTCTCGCTAAAAAGACACGTTGTTGTTGTCCACCTGAAAGCTCCCCAATTTGACGATTCTTAAATTCCTCCATACCGACTTTTTTTAGACATTCAAATGCCCAATCTCGATGCTCTTTCTTCGGTCTTTTCATCATCCCTAAAGATGGATACGTTCCGATTAGCACCACATCTAAAACTGTAATCGGGAAATCCCAATCTATATCACTTCTTTGTGGTACATAAGCAACATGCTTTCTAGCACTTTGAATATCCTCTCCAAGGACTTGAACATATCCCTTATCACTTGGAATTAGATTTAAAACAGCTTTCATTAAAGTAGATTTTCCCGCACCGTTTGGACCAATAATTCCAACGAGCTTCCCTTTTTCGATATCGAAGGAAACATTTTGAACTACTTGATTCCCTTGATAAGATACAAACAAATCTTTAACAATTATAGCCTCATCCATTTTTTATGCATTCCCCTTTCTTTTTTTCGTATATATAATTATTTTGCACAAAGGCAACTTTTAAATAAAAAAATATACAGCGAATGAAAATCCGCACTTAAGTTTCCTTTAGGAAACTTTTTTATATGAGTCAAATTATATAAGCTAGACGCAAATTTGTAAACTAAATTTTACTAATTTATAAATATATAATGAAAATAATTATCAATGTGGAACAAAATATATTATCTATTTTTATGATTTTTTTAAAAAGATATTACTGTGAAAAATAAGCAATATAGTAGCAAAGAGAAAGAACCTACTCGTATGAGTTGGCTCTTTCTCTTTTCAAATATTTAATACGCTCTACAGCAAAAAATATAATTAAATTACTTCCAAACAATCCCTCGCCGCTCGTATTCCATTCTATATTCAACAGCAGCTGCAATTTGGGAGCTTGCGAACCTTTCCGTGATCCACAGTCCTAAGTCAACTCCTGAAGTAACTCCTCTTGCGGTAATAACATTTCCTTGATCCACAATTCTGTAAGGAAGAAGTTCTGCCCCATATATACGAATTTCACTCTGCGCCAAATGATGCATCGTCGCCTTTTTACCATTCAATATACCTGAGACTACTAGCAGCATACCTCCTGTACAAACTCCCGCGACAATCGTTCCTTCATTGTGCATCTCTTTAATCATTTCGGTCAAAGTACCAAGCTCTGCTTGCTTGCGTGCCCCATGCTTTGCTTTATGATTCCAGCCACCACCAGGTACAATTAACAAATCCGGACGATTATCCATTCGTAAAAAATCATGTAGTTTCACCGTAACTCCAAACGAAGTAATAACTTCTTGTTTTTTTTCACTCGAAACGAGTTCAACCTTAAATGGAGCCCCTTCTTCTATTGCCCTTTTCAGTACTTCAAAAGGTGCAAAAGAGACAAGTTCTCCGAAACCATCAAACAATACAATTTGTATTTTCATTTTTTGAACACCTCATATGGTTTCTTTGTTGAATTCCAAATTAGAGGAATACATGTTATGTACAAATTAACAATGAAGATAGTCTTTCTCCCCTCACTCTATAAACTTCCAAATGTTCTTCTAATTCCCTCTCATCACTTATTACACTTAGCGTTTTCTTCACAAAATTCCAATTCAAACTACCGGATAGCCATAGTAACGAAGAAAGTCTTTTGTAATTATTTGATGTTACAATATTATGAGCCCTATACCCTTCTAAAAATGCTCTAGCCACACTTGAACATACTCCATGTGATTGTATTCCTTCTGTTCGAGAATACCACTTTAGTAAAAAGGCTAGTCCTTCAATACGATCAACATATCCAATCGATTCGACATCTACAATTCCTTTTACCTGCTCACTTGAGTCCCATAAAACATTCAAAGGATTTAAATCTGTCTGTACGATAAACTCTAATTCACTCGTATATGCGCACTCTATATGATATGTAGCGAGATCTATATACTCTCGTAATTCTCCACATCTGCTTGCCTTACTTTCTAGCGTATAAATAAACTGGGTATACCCATCCAAATGAGATTTCTTTTGAAAAATCGAGCTTTGAAATGTACTAGAAATATCATGTATCTTTCTTGCTTCCTTTCCGAAGACTTCTGCCATCGTTTCTGTGCATCGAGTAATATGTTCCCCTTCAATCCAAGTAGACAATACAAACCGGTACTGTTCATCATTCCAAGTGACAAGTGTAAATGACTCTCCCGCCCTATTCTCCTTAATCTGCATAAATGGAATTCCATGCTCTCGTAAATAATACGTAAACCGTACTTGCTCTTTCAATTGTTCATTTGTTAACGTCCCAAAAGCCGGATTGATTGTTCGATCGCTATTTATAAACCGTGCGGAATATCGGTCTCCATTTACGATGATTTTATAATGCAAATCTGTATTCCAACTATTCTTATGTAATTCTTCTTCTACTACTAATGTATGAATTTCTTTAAAATAATTTATTACTATGTCTTTTATTATGTGTTTCACCTTATTCTCCTTCCATGTAGAAACCTTTGATGATAGGTTTGTAAAATACACTTCATTTACTCAAAAGGAAAATAATATCCTACATAATTAAACACATTTGAAAAACCTACATTTTCTACAACGGCCACAGAAGGCTTATTTAACTCCATGCAGTCCCAATATGGAATGATATTATTCTCCAAACATTCTTTTACAAAACTATGAGCTATCATTTGAGCTAATTTTCTCCCTTGGTGACCTTCTATCGTTTCAATATCTATACAGTGTATATTTTCAAAAACGAACCCTGAAAAACACACACTTACAATCATGTTGTCATAAACAATACAATAACCTATTCCCTTATTAAAAAATTCATCTGTTGAGGACCAAAACTCTAAAATTTTTGATTGTAAAAATTCAATATTCTTAAATACGTGTCCTTTATTTTCATAGAGAGCTTTACTCATTTTTAGCACTGTATATCCTTCTTCAATTTTAGGTCCATACTGATCTTCATAATCTTCTTTTTTTAGCGTATACACTCTTTGATTCCAACTCTTTAATTTACGATGCTGAAATATTCTTTCGATTGTTTTATTCCACTTTGAATGATTACCAATTGCTTCAAAGCAAGTTAGTCCAACCTTTCTAGCCTCAGATATTATTACATTATCAATAAAGCTATTCATTTCATTATTAAATTTTTCATTTTCAGCATCTCCAATAAAGAAGAAGCCATCATTATTCCCTAACCAAATGAGTCCCGAATTAGGAGAAGTCATGTTATCTACAAATATACGACCAGGATTCACTCCTGCAATTACAGCCTTTACTTCTAATTGCCCTTTTTCATTTAGTAAACTGTTACATTTATAATAATCATCCTTTTTCAATTCAGAAATCATATGTTACGCCCCTCCCTGAAACTGCTCTATTCTAACTTTACCATCATGACAGAATATTCTCTATTCATTTTAATAGTTGTTTTAAATCAATACAGGAAAGAGCCAATCCCTATAAAATAGAAGATTGGCTCTTTCCTGTATTTACTCTCCTGTTTCAGAAGATCGCTTTATACGTTCTCCAATTTCATCACGAACACGTTGAAATTCAGACCATTCTTTTCCTGCTGGATCGTCAAATCCCCAGTGAACATGATTTACATGCGGAGGTGTCGAAGGACAGACAGAATCTGCATGACTACAAAGCGTAACGACTAAATCAGCATTATTTAAACATCAATTATATCTGATGTTTGATTCGTTATGTCGATATTTACTTCATTCATTGCTTTAATAGCACTTGGATTCCCTCCATAATACGCAAGCAGTTATGTATAAAAATTTGCATATTTTAGGCTGTTTAATTGTAATCCTTATTTTGTTAAAGTTACCCGTTAGTTCCATTCCAAAGGCCTCAGCCGACGATTAACTCAAGTACCGATTTCGGATGACCCCCATGTGATGAAGTTCGTGTCCTGCGATACCGTACGCGAGGGCGCGCACCGTAATGCTTAGGTTATTGGCTGTGCCCTTGCGGCTCCACGCCTCCGCCGGTAGCCCGCGCAGCAATGTGATCGTTGATTGCCGTACGGCCCGGTAGTCTTCGGCCAATTGCTCGGTTGTCCAACTTTCGAAAGGAGGCATGAACAATTCCTGATCGAAACCAGTCAGAGGCGTCTGGTCCCCTCTTGCGAACCGGAGCAGGCGGTAGGTCATGACACGTTCCGCATCTGCAATGTGGCCCACGACTTCTTTCAGCGTCCATTTTCCTTCCGCATACCGATATGCGGCCTGGCTTTCGGTCAACGATGCCAGGAGCTCGGTCATTTGCTTTTCCTGAGCGAACAGAATATCGATAATGTTACCGTCCGGCACCAAACGGATATATTTGCCGGAGTTCCCGGCGTATTCTTCTTCTGAAGGTCTTTGATTCATGCGTATTCACCTCTTTATGTACATATAAAAAATTATAGCGCTCGTCTATGTCTAATAAATTCGCGAAATGATAGAACTTCCCTTCTAATAATTGAGGATAAGCAACTATTTAGTTGGTCGGTCGCCACACTATCCTGATTCGTTAGCACAATAAAAATTATCTGTTATACAATATTTCGAAGTTATTAATATATAGGTAACACCTTCTTTTTTTAATTTAAAGATGGATTTTCAATTATATTTTGAAATGAATCGGAGTAGAACACACTAGTCTAACTACTTTTTTATACAAGATTTTATACACAAAAGAATAGCGAAGATCCCTAGAATCTCCGCTATATCAATGATGTATAAAATCTTGTATAAGTGATAGATAGACATAGAGACAAAAAATTTAGTAAAAACAAGGATTCTATGAAAAACTTGCTACCGATAATGATGCGTTATGTTAACCGAGCATGAATACGATATTCATAACAAATCTGTTATTTACTCAAAGTATTTTTCATAACAAACACACTGATGTTTACGAGTTAATCCTTTAAATTGATCTGTTTCCTCGCCGTCGTAATGACCAAATACTAAAATAGGATACAAATTAGGAATATTGCTTGAAATTCTATTATTTACCTCTTTTCCTTCAAAATATAAATGATAATATGACTCGGTTAGCCTGAATCCCATTTTTTCATACCAATTTCGAACCCAATCATTATCGCGAGTCCATGCTTCAAATCGGTTAAGATTGAGATCAATTGCTCGTTTTTCAGCAGCTTTCAATAAGCTTTCCCCTATTCCTTGACGAGCATAGTCTGGATGAACTGCTATATGCCAAATCATCCCTCCAAGTCCAGTCCCTCTTGAACAAACGGTCTTCTCTTTTTTTTCATATTCTACATCTATTAAACCAACAATTTCCCCATCCATTTCAGCAACAAGTTCAATTGATGGATTTTCATATACTTCTTTTTTATTTAAAACATTGTCATAGTAAGCCGTATTTAAAAAAGCTAGTACACGACAACGTAGCCACCCTTGCTCATCTTCATTTTGATAATCTCTAATTAACATTTTACTTTACACCCCACAATAGTATTTTTCCTATAATATTTTTCTAAATCATATCTATATCTGAATATTCTTTCTTTTATTATATAGGATAAAAAGAAAAGATGGTATGAAATTTCAATTCAAATCATCTTTTTTTAAAACTTTATTATTCGTCAACAACAAGAAAATAATAAACTCCTTAAAGAATTAATACAGGTACTTAAAGAGGGGAAAACTAATAAATTTTAACTTCCAATAACGAGAATTATGTAAATAAGCTGTCCATCTGGACAGCTTATTGTTTTTTGCTTAGCGTGCAAAATTTGCGTCTTGTTGGCGGTACCCCATTGCCATCAACCTAAGCTTTTGAGATACCCCCCATAACGAAATTTTCACCTTTTTACAGTTATTTATGAGAATTCAGCTCATTTTTTCGTTTTGGGGAACAATCAATTTCTTAAGTTGATAGGTAGTGATAATGCTTCCATTTGAACAAATTTTCCTTTTCCATACCGATCACACATCTTATATAGAGTAATAGTATCAGCATATCCCAGTTTAAGAGATTACTTACAAAATATTTAGTTTTTTTTGCAAGGATCCTCCGAAATGTAATACGGACTTTAAATACTTTCATTTATAATTCTCTATTTGTCTATACTTTTCATATCGCTGTTGTATAAGCTCTTCCGAGGATAATAGTATCAGTTTTTTTAGAGATGATTCGATTACAGATTCAATCATTTTTGCCTGTGATTTTATATCATTTTGTGCTCCACCTTTAATTTCAGGAATGATTTCATCAATAATTCCTAAATGTTTTAAATCTTTTGCTGAAATTTTCATATGTTCAGCAGCTTCTGGAGCATACTTAGCGTCCTTCCATAGGATAGATGCTGCTCCTTCTGGCGAAATTACCGAGTACCATGAATACTCTAACATATGGATATGGTTACCGACACTAATGCCAAGAGCTCCACCACTTGATGCCTCTCCAATTACAATACAAACAATTGGCACTTTAAGTGTAGTCATTTCAAATAGATTTCGAGCTATCGCTTCAGAAATCCCACGTTCTTCAGACCCTATCCCTGGATAGGCGCCTATTGTATCAATAAATGTAATAATAGGGCGATTAAATTTATCAGCTTGTTTCATAAGTCTTAGCGCTTTTCTATAACCTTCTGGATGTGCCATTCCAAAATTTCTTTCTATATTTTCCTTTGTATTTCTACCTCTTTGATGACCAATAACCGTAACGGGCATCCCTTTAAATTTTGCAATACCACCTATCATTGCTTTATCATCACCATATACTCGATCACCATGAAGTTCGAGAAAGTTTGTAAACAATAAAGGTATATAGTCCAATGTCGTGGGTCGGTTACGTAGCCTTGCAATTTGAACTCGTTGAAAAGGTGTAATATTAGAATAAATTTTATCTTGCATTTTATTTAAACGTTTTTCTAATTCATGAATTTCTGACGATAAATCTACATTATTTTCTTTCATAATTTTCTTTAATTCATCAAATTTCTCTTTTAATTCAATAATAGGACGTTCAAAATGCAAACTCATTTTATCCTCCAAATGTTATGACTTACCTCACTCTAATCAAAAGGCTTAGAAATAGAATCAATAAATAATTCAAAACCATCCACAACTATTTTTTGTTCTGCTTCTGATAAATTATTGAGAATACTTTGATAAAATGTAATGGATTGCTCTCTTAAGCAATTAACAGTTATGTGACCTTTTTCTGTGAGGTACAGAAAAAGTTCTCTTCTATTTTTTTCATTTACTTCACGATAAATAAGCCCCTTTTTTACTAACTTATCCACCAATCTACTTACAGTTGAAGTCTCTAATCTAAGTTTGTTGGATAGTTGCCAAACAGTTAGTTTTTCCACCTCTAGTTCCTCTAACGCCATCATTTGAGAAGTTGGTAAAGGTTTTTCAAATGGTCCATTGGGCAAATTTTGAGATTCAAAAACCCCAGTTATTATAATCATTTTCTTAATATCTGTTCTTAGTTTTAAGGCATCTTCTCTTTTCAAAAAGGTCACCCTCCTACAACTAATGTATCATACATCAATTGTATTATACATGAATATGATTTTTTCACAAGCTTAACGTAAGCCAATATTACAACATGAACGAGATATTTTTTCTTGTTAAAATGGTATAAGTGGATTGTTTTCTACAAATGGCAGAACATCAATTATGTATCAGGGGCCTTTATGGGGTACCGCTCATCGAAATCAAGCTAAGAAAATAAAACTACCCCAAAAACGAAATTTTGTGATAAGTTGTAACAAAATTTCGTTTTTGGGGGGAATTCTAAATTCTTAAGTTGATGGGCATGTGCCTATTCACCTGTTTCAGAAAATCGCTTTATACGTTCACCTATTTCATCACGAACACGTTGAAACTCAGACCACTCTTTTCCTGCTGGATCATCAAATCCCCAGTGAACACGATTCACGTGCGGAGGTGTCGAAGGACAAACAGAATCCGCATGACTACAAAGCGTAACAACTAAATCAACACTATTTAAAATGTTTGCATCAATTTTATCTGATGTTTGATTTGTTATGTCGATATTTACTTCGTTCATTGCTTTAATTGCGTTTGGATTTACTCCATGTGCTTCGATTCCTGCAGAATATACATTCCACTTATCTCCTAAATATTTCTTTCCCCATGCTTCTGCCATTTGGCTGCGGCATGAATTTCCTGTGCATAAAAAGTAGATTGTCTTTTTGTTTTCCATGTTGTTTTCCACCTTTGTTTTTAAGTTGATTGATCATTAAAATATTTACGTTTAAACCAAAAAGCGACATTTACAAGCGCAATCATGACAGGTACTTCGACTAACGGTCCAATGACAGCTGCGAATGCTGCTCCCGAATGAATACCAAACACACCAACCGCTACCGCAATTGCTAACTCAAAGTTATTACTACCCGCTGTAAATGCTAACGTTGTAGTCACCGGATAGTTTGCACCAATTTTTCTTCCCATAAAGAAAGAAACAAAAAACATCACAATAAAATAAATGAGTAATGGAATCGCTATTCTTACTACATCTAGTGGTACGCTAACAATCATTTCCCCTTTTAAAGAGAACATAACGATGATCGTAAATAGCAATGCAATGAGTGTAAGTGGACTAATCTTCGGTATAAACACCTTTTCATACCACTGTCTTCCTTTTAACTTAACGAGTACAAAGCGTGTCAACATACCTGCAAGAAAAGGAATTCCTAAATAGATAAATACGGATTTCGCTACTTCTACCATTGTAATATCAACAATAGCCCCTTCAATTCCTAACCATTCTGGAATGACTGTTACAAACACGTATGCATAAACGGAGAAGAATAACATTTGGAATACTGAGTTAAAAGCGACTAAACCTGCTGCATACTCTTTATCACCATCAGCTAGATCGTTCCAAACAATTACCATTGCAATACAACGTGCTAATCCAATCATAATGAGCCCGACCATATATTCTGGTTTATCAGGAAGAAAAATAATTGCTAAAACAAACATAAGTACCGGCCCAATAATCCAGTTTTGTACTAAAGATAACACTAACACTTTTACATCTTTAAATACTCGGCCCATTTCCTCATAGCGAACTTTCGCTAACGGTGGATACATCATGACAATTAAACCAACAGCGAGCGGAATAGATGTCGTTCCAACTTGTAATGCATTTAGTCCATCTACTACACTAGGGAATACAAACCCTAAACCAATCCCAACAGCCATCGCTAGAAAGATCCATAGTGTTAAATATCGGTCTAGAAAAGATAAACGTTTCATTTTATTTTCCATCTCCTATTAACAACAAGAATTTTTAGCCACTACGTTAGAAGTCGTACAACAAGATACCTCTTCTATTTTGTGAACATCACTATCTGCTTTCGTATAAAAGAACTCCCACTCATTCCCATCAGGGTCCGTTACCCAAAACTTATCTTGCACTGCATAGCAACAAGTTGTATCCATCTCATCACGCGCAAAGAAACCTTCTTTTTCTAATCTTTCTTTATGTAACGTAATTTCTTCAGCTGTATCCACTTGGAAACCGAAATGATTTACCTGATTTCCATTCACTTCATCTCGTACGTTCAGCGTGAAATTAAGTCCTGGCGTCTCTAATAAAAATTTTGCATAATCTGTTTTCACTTTAACGGGTGATACACCAAATACCTTTTCATAAAATTCAATAGACTTCTCTAAATTCGTAACGTTTATACCGACGTGAACATATCTCATACCGTATTCCTCCTCTTTATATATCGTTAATCAAATTTTTTTGATTAATAGCACAAAATTTTAACAGCAGCTACCTTTTCCTGTTTTTCTAAAGATACAGCACAATTCTTCTGATAATAAATTATTCACTTCCGCATCATTTAAATCATAATAACTCCACGTACCTTTTGTTTCTTTTACAATTAAACCTGCATCTAATAAAATCTTCAAATGATAGGACAGCTTAGATTGTGTCATTTCAAAAATCTCTGTTAAATCACATACACACGTCTGTCCTCGTTGGCAAAGTTCATACATAATTTCTAAACGCTTTTGATCCGCTAATGCTTTGAATTTTTTCTCATAGAGCTGAAAATCTTGTGCCATTGTAGTTCACTCTCCCTTCATCAATTTTTTTTGATGTTTATAGTATATATGTAGTTTAGCTCTTTATGCAACTAATTAATCAATTTTTTTTGATTAATATAAACTACTCTTCTTTCCCATAACAGAATTTTAGAGTTATCAAATTACAAAATAGCCCTGCATAACAGGGCTATTCTTATGTTTAAAAATTATTTTACAGGACACCTGAAGCACAGATTTCTTTTATAGCACCACTTCAAATTTTAACACCATCACTATTCATTAGAATTATGAATGTTTGTATTTGAAATCATACGAAATACTTTCACATAGAAAACTGCACTAACAAGGGCACAAAGTAGTATAATTCCGAACACAACTATTGGAGATAACCATGTAGAAAATACAATCATAATAGGTGCAATAAAACGCCCGATGGTAAATTGTAAATTGGATGCTGCCATATATTGTCCTCTAGCATTTTCAGGTGCATATTTACTGACAAAACTATGTACAACTGGCGAACGAATCAATTCGCCAATTGTTTTACCAAAAGCATCACTATAATATATGGCCATAAAAGGAAAATATAATAACATAAAGGGAATTTATTTTACAAACTAATATAGGAATCTAAACTTTAATTAAAATAAATTTACTAGTTATTTATAAGAATATATTTTTGGGGATACCTCAATTCATTCACTGATGGCCATAGGCTGTTTTCCTTCTATAAACAAAACCCACCAGAAACATCTATAATTTGCCCTGTTACCCAGCGACTATCAGCAGAAGCAAGGAACGCTACTGCATCTGCAATATCTTCAACTTGCCCTATTCGTCCGAACACAGATGAATTCGTAGCAAAATTTCGTATTTCCGGATTATCTAGCAATTTCACATTTATATCAGTCTTCGTATATCCAGGCATAATTGTATTCACTGTTATACCTCTTTCTCCAAGATGTTTCGCTAGAGGAAGTGTCATCGTATTTAGTGCACCTTTACTTAAACCATATGCAATAGACCCTGTAAAACCAAGTCGTACTTCAGCTGATGAAATGTTAATCACGCGCCCCTCTGCTCGTAGTAATGGTAATGTTTGCTGAATTAAGAAGAACGGTGCTTTAATATTTACAGACATAATTTCACCAAAAACTTCTTCTGTCGTATTTTCAATTGTTCCTTGTATACCTATCCCTGCATTGTTTACTAAAATATCAATCTCTGATGCACCAACTCTTATTTGTAATTCATTCTTCAATTGTTCTACTATCTTTTTGATACCATCAATTGAATTGAAATCCGCTTCAATTAAGAATGCCTTTCCTCCATTAGATTCAATCTCACTAATTGTTTCATCTGCAGCTGTTTTATTTCGGCCGTAGTGAACTGCAACTAATGCACCGTCGTTTGCCAATCTCATCGCAATCGCACGGCCAATGCCGCGACTCGCCCCTGTTACTAACGCTACTTTCCCATCAAGATTCTTCATTTTTCCATCCTTCCTAAATTTCCATTTGATAAATCCTATACTTATATTTTCATGCAAACACCAATCATTTTAAATATAGATTTATAGGTAATTTAGTTCCTTTACTTATGATATTATAGTTATAAATTACAATTCACTTTAGAAAATGAATCGAGGGAGATAACCCAATGCAAAATGCAGTAAAACTAGATGAAATCGATCACAAAATAATGAACTTGTTGTATGAAAATGCGAGAATTTCTGTTTCAGAAATAGGGCGAATTATATCCATGACGCAACCTGCTGTAAAAGAACGAATTAACAAGCTTGAAGATCAAGGAGTTATAGCGGCTTACCGAACGAAATTTGAGCCTTCCAAAATTAATAAAAACATTCAAGCATTCATTATGTTTAAAACGAGCCAATGCTCTGATTTTATCCAATATTGTAATGCCGCTCCTGAAGTAACAGATTTATATCGAATTAGCGGGGAATTTAATTATATGATGAAGGTCATGAGCGATTCGATGGATTCCCTCGCTGCATTTTTAGACTCGTTAATGCAATTTGGATTATCGTCTCCTTTAATTGTATTAAAGAGTGAGTTTGAGGAGAAATTGTCGTTTTGATAAAGTAAAACTTTAATTAACCCTCACCAATCGGGTGTTTACGTGAATCACAATTCTTGTTATGTTAAATAGCTTACGATTATAAAAAATTATTAAATTGAAGCGGAAAAGTAGTAAAATCAAGCATAAATAAGGATATGAGATATAGCACTCCCCTCAAATTTGATTAGTATGTAAATACAAGGTTTACTGGCTATATCCATCGTTAACTTAAAACGAATTATGAATCTAGTAAAAAGAAAGGCAACTTTCTATTCAACATTGAATGAAAAGTTGCCTTTCTTTTTTTACAGTTTATAAGCATTGATTTTTACTATTTAAATACAGTAACAAATAATATAAGAAAAATATAATTTCAAAAGCTATAATTAATAATTACTTTTTAATTTACTACGATCTTTACCCTCTGATTTTTGTACAGCATCAAACATTTTTGAATGTTTGTGCGCAAGCCATTCGTAAGTATATTCCCCAACAGTGACATAGAAAACCGGAGCCTTAACTTCTCGTGTACTGCTAAGTTGCATACCAGTATTCCCTAAATTTGTAGTTGTTGTACCATACACTCCTGTACCAACCCCTTTAAAACCATAGTTTGTTACAGTCTCTAATGGAATATCAATTATTTCTCCCTTCTTAGGAACAAATATAAAAGATTTGTCTGTTAAAGAAAGGTATCCGAACTCTAAATCATTATGATAAGCAAGTACTGTGAATTTACTGTTTTGATTACGTTCGCGACGTATCATTTCAATACAAGCATTTTTCTCTTTATTATCTTTCATGTAAAAGTACGCAGGAACAATTAACGGTGTGAATATTGTAAACATTAATAAAAGCGTAGAGTCCAAACTCGACCCCAGAAATAAACCTCCCAAAAAACAAACTAAAAATACGGCGAAACGCTTTAAAAACCTAGGCATATACGGATTATACAACAATAACACTCTCCTTTTTTTTCCAATGACAAGTTTTATTTTATTTCATACATCACTAAAATTTAATAATTAAATGTAATATTTATTTTTTTATATATTAAATACTAATATATTGATTAAAAATACTGGTTTTACTAGAAAACACATGGCTATTGTTAAGAGAAAAAGGAGTGGATCATCCACTCCTTTTAACCACCTACCCCTGATTTCTCTGGGCCTCTCTAAACTCCTCCTTCACCTTCTCTAACAACCCTTCTTCTGTAATTAATCGATACGCTGTATTCGCTAATGCTTTTGCGGATGTAATTAATGCTTTGTCTCCTAGTTCTGAACGCGCTGCTTCTCTAAATTCATTCGTATGCGCAATTAAGTCATCTGGGCCAATTTTAATGTACGGGTGGATTGTCGGCACAACTTGGCTAACGTTTCCTGCATCGGTTGAACCAATGCCAAGTCTTTCTTTACGATTTACTTCTTCACCTAGTAATTCTAGTTCTTCCGCTACGATGTCGTTATATGTTTTTGTTACGAGTAATTCATCGATCTCATTTTGGAATTGATGGATTTTTACTTTCGTACCTGTTGCTAGCGCTGCCCCTTGTGCGATGTTTTTCACTTTCTCTGTTACTTCCGCACATCTTTTTCGCGTTGCTGCACGAATGAAGAACCTTGCTGCGGCGTAGTCAGGAATAATATTAGGTGCTTTTCCTCCTTCTGTAATAACGCCATGAATCTTCACATCTGACGGAAGTTGTTGACGAAGTGCATTAATACTGTTATAAAGCTGAATAACCGCATCTAATGCGTTAATCCCTTCTTCAGGTGAAGCTGCAGCATGAGCTGTTTTTCCGTAAAAATGAAAATCAAGTGGATCGACTGCTAATGACGGACTCGTTGTCGCTGTTTTTCCGCTCGGATGAATCATAAGCGCCGCATCAATATTTTTAAATAAGCCTGCCTTTACATAACTCGATTTTGCGCTACCGTTCGGTCCTCCTTCTTCAGCTGGTGTTCCGAACACGACAACTTCCCCGCCAATTTCTTCAAGCGTTTCTGATAATGCAATTGCTGCTGCAACACTAATGGTGCCAATTAAATTGTGACCACACGCATGACCTAGTCCTGGCAAAGCGTCATACTCCGCTAAAAATGCGATTGCTGGTCCTTGTTTCCCTGAACTTTTCCGCGCGATAAATCCCGTTTCATGTCCAGCTATATTGTGCTGCAACTGAAATCCTGCACTACCTAGTAATAAACTTAGTGTTCTAGATGCATAAAACTCTTGGTTACCAATCTCCGGATTCGCATGAATATCATGACTTGTTTCTATGTACTTTTCCTTATTTCTTTCGATACTCTCTTCAATTGTTTTTCTTTGTGACGCTACTCCTGTCGCTCCCATTTTTCTTCCTCCTTTTATTTTCACGTAAAAAAGCCTCTTTCTAAAAGATAGAAAGAGGCTTCTGTATATACAGTCAAAATGAGCTTCTTTCTTATCTTTCAAGTTACCTTGCTGGAATTGGCACAGTATTCATAACGAATCCGCTGCCGAGGTATCATAGGGCCAGTCCCTCCACCTCTCGTGATAAGAATTTTCATAAAATTATATTAAATTACATTCATTCTAAGTTCATTCCAGGTAAAAGTCAAGGAATTCCTATCCGAATTTACCGAATATCTAAAAATCCTTTTAATACACCAATTGTTTCTGGTGCTTGCAGTCTTGCACATACGTACGGAAATTCCGTACTACCTTCAAACATCATTTGAGATGTGAGCGGTGCGCCTGCCCAGAAGATTTCATCATCGATTACGATAAATGGGAATGCTTTGTTTTGTCTTTGTAACTTTACATTTTTTAATGGAACTGGTCCATCACTATACACTGTTATTTGCGCATTTTTACGCATTAACGCTTGCCATACTCGTTTATCCACTTGTTTTGTACTTGGAAGTGAAATGATAATTTTTCGTTTTGCGGCTAAAATATCTTTCAATAACCCTTTCGGCTCTTCAAGATTCATTTCCATATACCAGCGTAAACGTTTCGAAATTTTTCGCTCCCACAATTGTCTTGATGTCGTGCGATCATACACATCTCCGTGACGTTCTATATGAGCTGTTAATTGTGATAACGCTTGTTTTCTCGATAAGTTTTTACGCATATAATGGCAATCTGATAATTGAATGAACTTTCCTCTCGCTCTCGTTACCGCTACATTGACGAGGCGATGATTTTTATGGTCAAAGAATAACACGCCAGGACGTTCTTGCGGATAACTATCCACTGTATCAAAAATCATCATATCTCTTTCAGAACCTTGAAACTTATGAACTGTTGCCGCTAAAACAGGTATGTGACGATACTTCGTTTTCTGCAACATTTCTCTAATACATGTTGATAAAAAGCGGGATTGGGCTCTGTAAGGTGTAACAATACCGATCGATTGAACACCGTCTAGCAGTCCGATTAACATCATTTGCATCGCTACTAAACCAGACATAATGTTAAAACGAGAACCAGATGCAGCGTCTTTTAACGAAAAGGCGCCCATTAAGCTCGTATCGAATAAAACACTCGCTTCATTTGCAAACGGCTGCAATTGCGCAATTTCCTTACGCTCTGAAACAGACGGATGGTCGTATACTCTATTTTTATAAATAAACGAATTCGTAAACTTAGATATATCCGCATGCATACGTCTTTGTTCCTGCAGCATAAAGAGGTTCGGATGCGCTTCTGATTTATTAACAGACTCAACAATTCCGGCATGATAAAACATATCTTCCCCGAGCCACTTTCGAACGAGTTCATGGTTCGCCATCGCAATTGGAGGTAACTGTAAGAAATCACCACAAACGACAATGCGTTTTCCAAGTGAAGCAGCTAATGCAATTTGTGGAACATATGCCATACTCACTTCATCTACGACAACTAAATCAAATGTACGCTCATAAATAAGTGAATCAATCGCACATTTCGATAAAGTTGCGCCGATTACTTTCGCATTTTCAATGTATTCTTTTTCTACTTCTTTAATTTTCGCTTTTTGCTTTCGAAGATCACTTTCAATCTCTTGTATACGCTTCTTATCAGCAGATGTTGCTTTATACGATAAAATCTTTTCACGAAGATCTTGTCGTGTCTCTTCTAAATAGAGTCTTTCTTCTCCCCAAGATCCGTTCGTCGTTTCAACTAACTTCGACGCAAGTAGCGTTTCATGATTTCTTATATGTTCATGTTGACTATAACCGTAACGAACAATTTCGCCAGGCGTCCATTTCTTTTTCTTTTCAATTTGCTTCGTTACTTCACTCATTAATACGTCCACTGCTGCGTTACTATGAGCTAACACAAGTACCGATTTTCCTTTTTGATAATGAGCCGAAATAATATGTGATAAATTGTAAGACTTCCCTGTTCCAGGTGGCCCCCACACGTACGTTGTCGGGTTGTAAAACGAACGATACGCCAATTCATTTTTCGGATTTTTCATCTTCTCAATATGTTTCGGACTGCTCGTCCCATCAACAAGACGCTTTATACGATTACGTTTTAACTTATCTTTATGTGCCTCTTTTAATCGCTCTTGTAACTGTTCTAACAATTGCCACGGTTCACTGTATAAAACAGCTTCTCGTATTTCACCTTGTATATAGTCATTTAATTTCAGTTCTATTTCTAATCCATGTACAGATAATACTTCCCCTGTCGCTTCCTCACCATCGAACTCAATTCGAATTGGTGAACCTTCAGGTAAGCTTACTTCCGAAATAAGTTGAAATACGTATACTGTACTTTCATAATCTGTATATAAAAAACGACCGTTCATGATAGAAATTTTACTACCACCTATCGTTTTCCAATGTTTAATTTCATACGCTAATGCATAATGCCACTCTTTCATCGTTTCCGATAATGAAGGAGTTTGAGTAGGTGTATTCATCGTATAATCTCCTTCCTTCTCCCCAAACATACTTTCTCACTATACCATATAACACGCTAAAATTTGTAAGGTTTTTATCTTGCTTATTTTCTTAATTTTCAATAACATATTGTATATAATTTTCAGAAAGAAGGAATCTACATGCCTGTTAGAAGAATCGAACACGTTGGACTTATGGTTGCAAACTTAGAAACATCTATTTCATTTTATGAAGAAGTGGTTGGCTTACAGCTTATTAAACGAATGGGACATCCAAACCCAGACTTAAAACTCGCTTTTTTAGGTGTAGAAGAATCGAAGGAAACGATACTGGAACTCATTGAAGGTTACAACTCCTCTCTTCCGGCAGAAGGAAAAGTACATCACATTTGCTTTAAAGTAGATTCATTAAAAGAAGAAATCGAAAGACTCAAGAAACACGGCGTAACATTTTTACTAGGAGAAGAAATCGAAACATTACCGGATGGAACAAGTTACATATTCTTCGCTGGTCCTGATGGGGAATGGATTGAGTTTTTTGAGACGGAGAGATAGAAAAAAGGAGCCTGAATTTTGACTCCTTTTTTCGCAAGTACAACACACTCTGAAAATTCATCTAGATTAAGAAGCAATCATTTTGCGAGGAGTAAAAAATAATGAATACAGTCTATATTTTGCTGTTTTGGGTACTTATACTATTTCCCATCCTTTATGTAATCAAGATAAAACATTGGAATATAAAAGTAGTTGCTGTTTTTATTGGACGTATCCTATTAAGTATTATCTTTTTCATAAACGGAATGATTTTAGGACTGCAACGAAATTGGGTAGAGCCTCCCTATGAAGAAGAATTGGGTTTCTTTATAAAGTCTTTGCAACATGGGAAAGCTGAAGCACTTATAGAAGTATTACTTCTAATTATTATCATTACTTTGGATTTAGCAGTCATATTTTATTATAGAAATAAAAAGAAATAGGATATTCTCTCCTATTTCTTTTCTTAATGTTATAAAAATCTTTCAAATAGCTCTAACTTGCACAATGCTTCCCGTTAATATAATACGCTGATTCTGTGAAAACCGTAAATACAACCTCTACTTCTGGAAGTCCAAAATCCATTACATATGTAGTAATGGCCTTGGCAAATCGATCACGAATTTCCTGTCCACGCTCAAACCATTTCACTTCAATAAGAGGAAACGCTTCTATTTCTTCTCCATTGAATACAAACGTAGAACTTGGTAGTTCCAAGGTAAAATTATCAGTACCACACTCACAGATATCTGCGAGCTCTTCTACTAATGGCTTGCTTATGCTTTTTAATTGTTCAGTAGTAATTCCACGAAACACAACATGCGGCATGTTAATCCCTCCGTTACATAGCTTTATATTTGCTCATATCATAACACAATTTATTTTGCTGCACTAACATCTATTGGTACATTTCAATGACATTCTTAAGAATGATCATATGTTATTGAAGCTTTTCATTAAGAATATAATCAGGAGTTAGTAATAAAGCAAAATCCTCTACACTATGGTTGAACTCCAAATCAAGATATTCGTAAAATTTTATCGACGATTTTTAATTACCCTCAGAACATAAAGCATAACTGACTACTGATAATGACGCTTTATGTAGATTAAACAGATAGATTGGGATATACAGCTCTTCTTTTATGGTACACTTCAGTAAAAGGGGGTACGAGGTTTGAAAAAGTGGATTAAAATCACATCAAGTTTAGTTATTGCTATAGCAGTTGGTATTTTTACTGGTTACAAAGTCGGTACATATGCAGGTTCAGACGTTAAGGAAAAGCAGACTGATAGAATTAAAGGTGAAGAGGTAATACTTGACCTCAATTCTGATCGTCATATAATCAATGCAATGCACAAAATGACTCATCAAAAAATATTATCTCACGAAAAGCAAGGATTTATTAAAATGACTCCAGAAAACATCGAAACAGTACGTCGAGTAATTGATGAAAGTAATAGTGGAACCTTACAACATAAAGAACAGTACCTCAAGATTTTGGTTCGTTGGTATGAAGGCGATTTCTCTCAATCCGTTGAGGAGCATAATTTATTATGGGAATGGGACAATAACAGCACTGGTCAAGCATACGAATTAGCGACACCAGAACAAGAAGAAGCATACATTCTAGAACAAGGGAAGTCTGAAAAATAATAACGGGGTATTGTCACATCGATATCAAACTATCAAAAAAAGATGCCCCTAAATAAAAAACACGCAATTCTTTCTATAGCATCAATTCAAAAAGGAAGGGATTATCCCCTTCTTTTTTGAATTCTGTGTCCCTTATTATTTACTATAACCACGATTCAGTTTCGTTAACTTATCATTGATAGCAAAAATTCTTACTCTAATATCTTTAACCCCAAATGTTTGAAGTCTATTTTTGTGCATTTCAGCGTATTTTTCAGCATCTTGTTTTTCTTCAAATACATAAATGCCTCCCGCTTCTTTTGTTTCTTCATTCTCTGTCCATATTTTCCAGTGGAATCCTTCTTCTTCGTTAATGCTGTTTGCTAAATCCCAAAATCCTTTTTCCATTTCTTCACCAAAAGGACCTTCAAACGGAAAATCAACTTGTAATAAATATGCCATCTTTGCTCACTCCTATTTTCAATATTTTTCAATTCGAATGCAGATAATATCTTAAATGAGTGCTGCTATTATTCCTGCACTCATTTGAAATTTCACCTACATTTTCAAAACCCCTTTTATAAAATAATTACAAAATGATAGCAACTTAAACGCATACAGTTTAATTGCTTTAGGTTATGTTTAAAAAATATGATACAAACTTATCCCTAAACTAAGAACAAACAAAACAAGCGCAGGTATTGCTTTCTTAAAGGGATCTCTTGCTAATACAATAAGAGTTAATGCAGCTGCAAGCATCGTACCACCTAACAACAATCCTGCTAATAAAGCTACTGTTGGAATCCAAATTCCTATCAACATTCCAATCGCTCCTACAATCTCAAAAGCTCCAGTTAAGAAATTAAAAAACGAAGGTAAACCAAATCGCTTGAACTCGTCTGCCATTTTCCCAGAAATAATTTTCGTACCTGTCATTAAAAAGAACAGAAATAATACAACTTTTACTACATTGATTAATATTAAAATAGCAATCACATCTTTCTTATTTATTTGATACGTTTACATGCTATAGCATATATAATATGAAATTTTGACTGATACTAGGAAAAAACGTGATCCTGAATCGAATCTCATACAAAATAAAGATATCTCCACCATTCCTTAAAACAAAATTATATGCTATAGCATATATAATACATAAAATAAAGTTTGTTCCTTATGAATAGCATCAATAAGGAACAAATATTAATAGCGTGTATCATACAATTTGTTTAATAATGATTGTAATACTTTAATTTCTTCCTCGCTCAAATTACTCGTAACGAAATGGTGAGCGTCTGTCACTACAGGCAAGATTGTTTTCTTTAACTCGTCACCTTTTTCAGTTAAAAAAAGGTTATGTGAACGTCGATCTTGCTCATTCAAATCCTTCTTTACAATCCCTTTTCTCTCCATTGACTGTATCATTCTTACGACAGTAGTTTGATCTTTATCAATCGCTTCTGCTAACTCTTTTTGAGTAGTGGCTCTTTGGCTACAAAGAACACTAATAATCCCCCACTGCTCTGGCGTAACTCCGAAAGGCTTTAATTTCTTCGTAAAATAATTCGTCATTTTCACATCAGTACGATGAACAAGATAGCCTATTAAATCATGTAAGTTCATATATCACCTCTATAAATTAATATATAAAAGAGTATAGCATACCAGTCAATTCTTAACAGTGAATGTATTCATTTTATTAATTATATGCTATAGCATATATATTATAGTAGGTCATTTTAATTGTCAAATGAATTACCTATTTTTCTACAGTATCAGCCGAGCTTATTAAAAATAAGAAAATCCCGCATTCAATGAAAATACGGGATTTTTATAAATGAGTTATTCACTTATTCGAAAGAAGGTCATTCATTACATATTACTTATCTAATTAAGAAGAATTTAGATTCCAGCCCAAACATCTTTTCCATATCGCCCTTCATCTTGCACACGTTCCAACCAATCCCTTGCTTCTTGTTCACTAACTTCATGAATTTCTTGATAGGCTTCACAAAGGGTATCTTCTACGTCAGGAGCCATTTTACTTCCATCCCCACATATATAAAGATGAGCTCCATTATCTAATAACGAAATTAAATTGATTCTATCTTCTTTTATTAAATGCTGTACATATGTTTTAGGATGCCCTTCTAAGCGAGAAAAAGCTGTGTGTAAAGAGATTAATCCGTCTCTTTCATCATTTTCTAGTTCTGTACGATAGAGATAATCCTTTTCAGGATGACGACAACCAAAGTATAGATGTGCTTGTCCTAAGTTAATGCCTTTTTGCTTTTGAACACGTCGTGCTTGTAAGAATCCACGGAATGGTGCAATTCCAGTACCTGGTCCAACCATGATAATTGGTGTTTCTGGATTTTCAGGTAATTGAAAGTTTGATTGTGGCGTTCGAATGAAACAAATAATCTCATCTTTATTATGACGCTGAGCTAAATAATTAGAAGCGACTCCTTCATATGTCCCTACCCCACTCCATGCAGGTGCATTAACGACACCAACCGTAATGCTCAGACGATCCTGTGCAACAAGTGGAGAGCTTGAAATAGAATAGTAACGCGGTTTGAGCGAAGGAAGAAGTTCTAAAAAGCGTTCAAATCGAATTTCACAAGCCTCATACTTTTCAAGTAGATCCAACATTGACATACGTTTCTTTAATATTTGTTCATGATAAACTCCTTCTTCCAATAATGATTCCAATTCCTTTTTATGAGGAGGGCATGCTGTGAATGTCACCATTTCTCTTATTTGTGCTCGAGTGGCTGCTTCTTGAACTTCTACACTATAACTAAGAAGGTCAAATAAACTAACAGGACTGTCTAAAGGTATGTGATTTACACTACGCCCACTTGCACTCAGTATGACTTGATCCTTCCCATTTAATCCAAATCGTTTTAAAATTCGGTTAACATTTTTCTCACTATTAATTGGCAGCACCCCAAGGTGGTCTCCTTCTTGATACGTAACGCCTTCTGGCAAGGATATCTCAATATGTCGCGTACTTCTTTCACTGCTAGACGATTGAAGTTCACGATTTTCTAATATAGATGCATAAACTGCTTCATATGTTCGCGCAAGAGGAGATCCTCCAAGACGACTAACAAATTGTAAACTTAATGTACTGCGTTCTTTCTCAATGTTTTTGTTAAGTTCCAATCCAAATGCCTTCATCGCATCAGACCACATACTTTGTTTCCATTGCTCGAGCTGTTCCTCGAAATCACCACTTGCATCCGCTTCCCCGCGTGTAGAAAATCTTGTTGCTCCTTTTTGCGCCATTTGCTCATCAATGTATCTTGGAATTCGCTGATAAGTACTAGCCCAATTATGATCTCCACAACCGAAAACTGCGTATTGAACACCTTTTAGCTCATCCGGTTTTAATTCCTCCAACCATTGCACAAACTGTCCTGCATTACTTGGCGGCTTTCCATTATAAGAAGAAGTTACAATAAGAACCGCTCCTTCTTTTGGCAGACTTCCAATTCGATCGTTAAGAGCTGCCACTTCCGTTTGAACACCTTCTAAACTAGCTGTATCTGCTAGTTCTCTTGCAATACCTTCTGCTACCCCTGTATCCGAACCATACAGAACAAGCAGCGAAAGATTATCGGCTCCAATAATAGAAGGAGTCTTCTGAACTTGCTGCTTAATTTCATGGTTTTTCAGTTTCTCCTCTGTAGGTGCAAGAACAGTAGTATGGCTAATAGTTTGATTTCGGGGTAGAATCCTAATTTTAAAATCACCAGGCTTTAGCGTTAATGTTTGTTTTACGTTCAGCTGATAGTCTTGATAATCGATGAATTCAAAATGTTGAAGCAGCATTCCCATTACGAGTGTTGCTTCATGAAGTGCAAACTGCATACCGATACATGCTCTCTGACCATTTCCAAATGGCTTATAAGCATGATGTGGGATCTTATCCAGCTCTTCAAATCGTTCAGGTTGGAATTCTTCCACATTGTCTCCCCACGCATCTTTATCCCTATGTAGCTGTGGAATAAGAACAGAAATGCGATCTTCTCCTTTCTTAATTGGATATTTCCCACCAATCACTGTATCTTCTTTTGCATAGAGACTGAATGCTGGAGCAGTAGGCCATAGACGTAGCGATTCATTTAAAATCATCCGTATATACTTAAGTTTCATAACTTGTTGGTATGTTGGAGTAGGATCTATCAATACCCGATCTACTTCTTCATAGGCTTTTTTCAACTTATCCGGATTTTTTAATAAAAAATAGATTGCAAAAGATAACAAGCCACTTGTTGTTTCATGTCCAGCTATTAAAAAGGTAATAATTTGGAAACGAATATTTTCATCATCTAATTTTTCACCAGTTTCCGGATCCTGCACATTTAACATACGGGAAAGTAAATCATTTTCTTCCTGATTTCCATTACTTTTACGTTCAGCAATAATATTATCTACTAAAGAAAACATGGATTGAATATCATGCTGAAATTGACGTTTCGTTCTCCACATGAGTTTGTCTTCTATATCCAATCGCTGTAATTGATGCATCGCCTCGTCTAGAGCACGGGTCATGCTAGTGATAAAAGGATGAGAGGTCTCACGATAAAAGCTATTAAATCGGTAATTAAAACCACATAGACCAATTGTATCTAATGTAAGGCGAGTCATATCCTCTGGAACATCCACGTTTTCATTTGGATTAAGTCTTGCCCATTTCTGAACGAGTTGTACGGCAATATCGACCATCATAGCATGGTAATCTTTCATTGCCCGTTGGCTGAATGTAGGCATCAAAATATTATGAGCTTTTTTCCAGTTAGGCTCGTGAGTCTCGCTTGTAAATAATCCGTCTCCAGCAAAGGCACGAACCTTTGCTAAAGCACCCTCAATACTTTTATCAAATCTTGTTTCGTCACAGACTTCTGCTACCAATTCATGTCCAGAAACGACAATGATGGTATTACTTAAAGTTTGAATTTGAAAAATGGGACCATACTCTTCCGCTATCTTGATAAAGGATAGGGTCGGTTTATCTTTATCGATTAATGGGAGATTCCCCAGTGGTCCATATGTTTTCGGCTGAGGAATGGCAGATACTTTTTTATCCATTAAAAAACACCCTTTCAAAAAGCATGAAATAAAATATCCCATTCAATAAAAAGAAGATAGCAATGAATCGCCTGGGATAAAGATATGTAATTGATTACCTTATTTTATCTTTTCCCTAACTATTCACGATTATGATACTGCTTATAAGGTTGGTAATCTAAGTTGTTTGTTGCTATTACATTTATAACTTGCAGAAAAAATACTAAATTAAAATGAAGCGTATTATTATAATGTTAATCAGAAATTGAGAGCTATAGATTATAGTATTGGGAAAACCAGTAGTTTCTAATGTCAATTCAAACAAATACAATAAGCAAGTATACTGTGTTACTAATGAAAAAGGATCTGATATGAAGATCAGATCCTTTTTCATTATGTGTAATTATTTCCCTGTTTCTTTCAGTTCTTTTCCCGTTTTAATTATCAGCTTCTTAGTAGCAAAACAACTTGTAGGAATCATTATCTCGAGTTTTATTTCGCCCTACCGATTTAACCTCTCGACAGCTTCCGCGCTTGTATCTACACGTTTAACGAAAAAAACTAATAGTAGGGCAACAATATTCATGCCAAGCGCTACATAGAATGAATATTGAATTCCGGATAATAAAGCCTTCTGAGTTAATATTGCCTTCGTAGTTTCAGTGAAGGTTGTTGGATCTACATCAGCCATTAGACTTTCAGCTTTTGTTGTTGTTACAGAATTCATAATCGTAACAAGAATAGCAGTACCAATTGACCCAGACACTTGTTGAGCTGTATTATTAACAGCTGTTCCGTGCGGATTTAAGCGAGTTGGCAATTGATTAAGGCCATTGGTCATAAGTGGCATCATCACCATTGCCATCCCAAACATCCGCAGTGTGTAAATAAGAATAATATGTGTGTGACTAGAGTCGAGTTGCAGATTTGCTAGCATATAAGTTGAAACGGCTGTAATGGAAAGTCCTACTATACCAAGAATCCGCGGTCCATATTTATCGAATAGTTTACCTGTAATTGGTGACATAACTCCCATTATTACCGCACCTGGAAGCATCATCAGCCCAGAGCTCAGCGGCGAAATACCGCGGACATTTTGTACGTAAGCTGGTGTTAAAATCATACCCGAAAACATGGCCACTGCATTGACAATTGCAATTACAGACGCAAGTGCAAACATTGGGTACTTGTAAACACGTAAATCCAATAACGGTTCATTCATTTTTAATTGACGGAGAATGAAAGCAATTAGGGCAATAGCGCCTATGATTAAGGTTGTTAAGACGACTTTATTCGTCCAACCATCAGAGCTTGCAGAACTAAACCCATATAACAAACCGCCAAAACCGACAGAAGATAATAGTAATGAGAGATAATCAAGTTTTGCATTTTTGTTTTGTCTCATGACATTCTCCGATTTCCAAATCCCTAACAGTAAGCTAATGATTGCTAATGGTAAAATCATTTCAAAAAGCAAACGCCAGTCATAATACTCTACAATATAACCTGATAGTGTCGGTCCAATTGCTGGGGCTGTAATCATAACTAATCCAAAAATCCCCATTGCTGTTCCCCTTTTTTCTCTTGGAAAGCTTACTAGCATAATATTCATTAACAAGGGCCCCATAACTGAAGAACCTGCTGCTTGAACCATCCGACCAGTAAGTAATAAACCGAAGTTCGGTGCTACAGCCGCTAAGGCCGTACCAAGAATAAAAATCACCATCGATGTAATAAATAAGCTCCTATTGGAAAAGCGGGTTATTAAAAATGCTGATGCCGGAATTAATATACCACTTACAAGCATATACCCTGTAGAAAGCCACTGGATCGTTGAATAATCTTTAATGTCTAAATCCTTCATTATTGATGGCAAGGCTACATTTAAAAGTGAGTTATTTAGAAATGAAACAAATGCCCCAATAAAAAGGATTACAAGCATTACATATGGTGGTTTTCTTTTATGTAATGTTTCACTCATATATTTATTTGCCCCTTCATTATCAATTCCATTGATTAATTTAACTCGTTTGCATAATTGCACGAGAATATATTACCCTTGCAGTATTTTGCCAAACTCTTCGGATGGATATTCTTTTTTTAGCAATTCTATTTGCTCAACATAACATGTTACAATCTTTTTTATTGATTAACCCTCTATAAACACGTTTGTTAACAGAAATTAAATTAGGTTGAATGTTGAGGTGGAGTTGTCTTATTGCCCACAAATAGTAAGATAAATCAACAAGTCCATACACCTTTTAAATACAGGCTTGTAAATCTAGTTATGTAACCATTCATAAAAAGAAATATTACATAGGCTAAGTCTAACATTACATTTTTAAAGTGAGGGGAATAAGCTTATGCACCAATGTTGGTATTTGAATTCAGAGGGCAACGGTGAGCAATATAATAACCAAATTGCAATGTCATCATTATATTTACAGCCCCAAATAGCTAAAGCTGAGGGAATGAATGATTTGAAGGTTCCTGAGAATTGGAGTTATCGAGTTTATCCATTTGGTTGGGATTCACCAGCTAATTATACGGGTTTCAATCCCCAGCCCCCTCCCTTCTCTCTAGGTCAGCCAATCCATTATGCAGGGTTGATGCCCCAAGGACCTCCCGCTAATTGGGCTCCATTACAAGGCCATGCAGATAATTTCCAAAAACCTCCCTTACCCTGGGCCCAACCATTCAATCATACAGGGATGTTCGCACAAGGTCATCTTGCCGCTTTACTATCGCCACCAGCCAAAGCTTTTAATTTTAATACCAATAATAACTGGGGTATTTTTGGAAACCCTCCAGGATGGGGAGGACAGGTAAGTCCTATGGGATGGGGGAATAACGGTCAGCCAGGAATGTTTGGAAACTTACTTACATTAGGAAAAGGCACCATGAATGGAATTGGAATGCTTAGTAGTCTAATGGGTATGGGGAAGTTCTTCTTTTAGTTAATTAGAACGGGAGGATAGGTCCATAGCCAAGAATTAAAAACCATTTCCTTTTAATCTTCTCAAACATACTCCCTTCAAGTTCGTTTCCTCGTTTTTCAAATTATAAAAACATCAAGAAAAGACATTCCAAATATGGAACGTCTTCTTTCACTTTATAAAACCATTCAACAATCTGAAATATTCTAACCAACATACTCATTTAACTAAATAAATTGGTTAATTGCATAACGCTCTTCTAACTTTCCTTGCGAAACTTAGCGGATCATCAACGTCTTCGATATTAACGTAAATTAAATTTGGATCATCACATAACCACTCATTGTGTATAGACGAAACGATTATTCCTTGTTTAATAATTGTAGCAACAAATCCGTTGACTTCTTTTTGCAATAGCGCTACCCGGCCTAGGCATAATGCCCGTCCAGTTTTATTATCTCGTGATTCGAATGAGAAGGAACTTGTTACTCTAAAACGTTTTCCTAAAATAGTTGCTTGTATTTCATCCCGATTTATTGTTGCCACGCATTTTCCACCGGCGAATCCTTCTTGGCCACCGATAATCCTTGCAAACTGTTGACAAATTAATTCATCATTACACGCCATACCTTGAATCATCCCCCTTTTTACTATTAGGTTATGAATGAATACTTAGGTCTGAAACGGTAATGAATCTATTCTATTACAAAATAGATTATCGGAATCTAACGAAATCTATTATATGGTAAGGCATTTTTAGGGAACATAAAAAAGACACCCCTAAGGTGCCATCCTCCAACTTGAGAATCATATCTATGTATGGAGAAAATTAGACAAGAGAATTTTCTAACTATAATTTATAGAGCTCTTATACCATGAATTACTTACATACATATTTCCTTATTTACCCCAAGAAGAATCCCCTTATATTACTTTCTGATCAGTCTCGTTAAAGCCATCCCAAGAAATCCAACGCCCATACCTATTAACCATCCAGTTTGGGCATTACCTAACATAGACCCCACTCCTCCGCCAAGAAACATGCAGCCAACGAATACTAAACCTCCAATTCCCCAATTCGGCCGTTCCATAGTCAATCACACCCTTTCAATAAAACATATGCGATTAACTAGCCTAACTTTCTTGCATAGGTTGGTTAATTATTTTGCTTACGTGTAGCACTTTAAGGGCATTCAAAAGATGCGATGATTGAGTCATTTGAATTTCTTTTTAAACTTCTTATATTTTCTATACGAATGTCTAACAATGTTTAACATAAAATACGGTATTTTAATAGGAAAAGGAAAGTTATAAATGAAAGGCAAATAAAATATAAAATATGCCTTTTCTAGGTCTCTCCACTTACTATCTTCTTTTGTTTTTAAGAAATCAGATACATCCACTACATATCCTCTTCCGTTTTCCATCATCACATTTTTCCCGTGAACGTCACAAGGAGTTAACCCTTGTTCCCTTGCATACTCTAATGCTTCATTAATATCAAAGATTACCTGCTTAGGAATTTTAATCCCCTTATGAATAGCATCGTATAAGGTAATTTCTTTTAAACGTTTCAATACTATGAAATTTTCTCCTTTATATATAAGCTTCGAATAAGAAGGATGGTCTCCGATTCTTCGGTATACTTCTGACTCTTTTTCAATTCCTTCTCCTTCTCGTGCGTAAACTTTCACTACCCAATCTTTGTATTCTTTATGCATGAATACTGCAGCATAATTACCTATTCCTAAACACTTCCAAAGTCTAGGAATATCTTTAACTACTACAGGCTCGAATTCATCCTCACTTCTAATGCTTACCTCTGTTAATAATTCATCCTTTATCAATCCCACAAAACTGTTTATACTCATCATTTCCACTCCGGTTTTGCTAAAAGGGGTACACCCACATTTTAACGAAAATATACACTAAGTGAATTTTATCATAAAACAAGTCATCTTTTTTCTTAAAATGAAAAGATGACTTGTTTTATTTTAACTGTTGAATACTTACTATTTATTTCACTATTCATTACTAAAAACCTTATAAAAAACAATTCCCCCCACCATTTACGTATTTTCATTTTTTCAGAGACAACCGTATAAGAGCTTTTATTAGTGCAAGTTCTCTTCGTTTATTAGCCATGCTACATATATGTTTGTTCATCGCATAAGTATAGCTTAGCTTTTCATCTGAATCGGTAAAACAGGATGAACCTCGGTGCTATACAAAACGTTCTGGGGGTGGTATGAACTTTTAACTTGATGGGCATAGGGTTGGGACCCCATACAGTACAATTTTATTTCAAAGACACAACAATCTTGCTACACACTTTTTATTTATCCCACACCCTCATCTGCTAGTATTACTATTTTTTATTACTAATGTTGCCGTTTCACTCGGATGGCTAAGAGGAAAATGATGGCCATATGGAACAAAATCAACCTTACCAAGATGCGATGGAGCAGAATAGCCTCTGTCATACTCCCCCCAAATAATGTGAAGATTATACTTTGTTAGTTCATTGAAATCATCTTGATCGTTTTTCAGTAATAAACTGTTAAGCTGAACCGTAGTATTTAAAATTCTAGGAGAAGTAAAACTGTTACTTATTTTTTCAATATAATGTTCAGGGATACTCTCCATACTTTCAAACAAACCATTACTTAATAAATATCGCTCTATTAAATTAGTAGTTGCCAATTTTAATGTCCATTTGTTCATAAATTGAGGAACATTTAGCGATTTAGCATTTTTTTTAGCAACAGGTGGCTGAAGTAAAGTGATTGCATACTTCTTATCTATGTACTCTTGTACCAATGCTTCTAGAAGAATAAACGCACCGAATGAATGGCCAATTAGATGTGCACCATCCGTAGCTTTCTCCAATAACTTTTTCACTACATTCAAATAGATATCTAGAAGATTTTTCTCTCGTTTAAAAGGAGAACGTCCCAAACCTGGAAGATCCAAAATCCATACAGGTTGACCAGTTTTTTCATGAAGCTCTTGTGCTAAAGGAAATAAATCCTCTCCACCACTCAATAAACCATGTAATAAAATAAACGGTTTACCCTTTCCTTGTAATTGGTAAAGGGTAGTGTTATCGCATAATGTTCGTTTAAATACATGATTATGCCGGCCATTTTGATACATCATTCGATAATCCAGATCAGCTACTACGGCAGGGAAAAATTTCATTACACTCGTCTTCTTAAACCAATCTCCTCCCATAATTTTTTTCGCTGAAACATTTGAAAATTTTTGTTTTGTAATAAAATTCAGTCCATCAGAAGGGATTTTTGTTATTTTACTTCCTCCACTATTCATAATTGCTTTCATAAATGGCATTGGAACAGAGATTTTTGGTGCCCTCATATTCATACTTTCCGACATAATACTTAATAATTCAGCAATGTTCTGATCGTGCTGTTTGTCTTCAACAAGTGTATATGTTTGAATAGTCGGTTGCTCCAATCTGAAAACCTGCACAATAAACTTCGCAAGCTCATCGTTTGAAATAAGTGGTAACCTATATCCCTTACCTCCAGGAATCACTGGCATGAGCCCTCTTCGCATACTCATCACAAGCAAACCTAATCCTGCTATCTGCTCTGTACTCCCTGTTTTACTACTACCGACTACAGTTGGCGGATTAATTACAGAAAGCGGATAACCTACTGCTGATGCCTGCTGACGGATATAGAGATCTGCTAAAAATTTTGTTCTCTCATATGGATTTTTTATTTTCAAATAATTGTTTCCTTCTTGAAACACATCAATTGCAATCTTACTATTTTTATCATCAAAGGGACTCATATAACCTACAACATGAATAAATTGTTGCAAGCCCTTCAATTGATGAATACTTTTAGCTAATTCACTAATATGTTTTGCGCCATTTACAAATACGGAAGATGCCTCTTTACTTGTCGCTTGAATATCCATGGGACCTCCTGCGTGAATAATCACATCCGTTTTCAATACTCTCTCCTTATCTTCAGCACTTAGACCTAAATCTATTTTCGTCAAATCACCTTCAATAAAGTGCATAACTGACTTTTTTAAGATGCCTCTTTCTTGAAAAAGGCGTATTGCTTTACTTTTCGACCTCACTAAAAGAAGAATTTTAACATCCTCTTTGGCTAATTGTTTCACTAATTGCTTTCCAATAAAGCCTGTTCCACCAGTTAAAAATACTGTTCTCATATAAGATCTCCTTTTTAGTACTATACAGTACTAATCTAATGTAAAAAAAATGCTTCTTTTATCGAAGCAATTTTAAAAAATGATCTGCTGTTTTCGTGATTACAGTTGCATCTTTCAATGTTTCTGAAATAAATAACGCTCCTTCAAGATTTGTAATAAAAAGGGATGCAACCTCATCAATATTAATCGTATTTCTGAATTCTCCATTCTCTACCCCTTGTTTAAGTAATAGAGAAACTTTCTCTTGTAATCCTGTAAAAAAAAGACCTATTTTTTCTTTTATTTGCGTGGCCTGTGTAGGACTTTGAATATAAAGAGTAATAAATGGACAGCCCCCCTTATACTCTCTCGACTGAACTCCTTGTGATAATTGCTTTAAAAACAGTTGGATACGATCTTCAACTAAAAATTGGTTCTGAGAAAGCACGTCATCAATTGCAGATTGATACATTTCAATCCAATAATCAACGACCCCTTCTAATAATACTTCCTTATTAGAAAAGTGATAATACACATTAGACTTTGAAACTTTGCTTACACGTACTAATTCATCCATACTTGTATAAGCAAACCCTTTTTCTAAAAATAATGTTGCAGCTACTTCAATCACACGTTTTTGATTCATTAATTTTACCTTTGTCATAACTAGAACTATATAGTACTAATTAGAATATTGCAAGTATTTATGTTAATTTACAAAAAATTTTGATTAAAAAAGTTCTACTAACATTGATTTTACTGCAAAAAATCCTAACCCTAATTATTTTCAAGATAGAAGAATTAAGAAAGGTACATAGTATATACAGATAGATATGGAGACGTTAATGAAATCTCTTCAACCAGGACAAACATGTGAAATAGCTGATGCTTATGTAGGTATGATTGATAAAGTTCCAGCTCGTGTAATTGCTCATCGATTAACAAAACAACAGCAAAATGGGCGAAAGTCTCATCGATATGAGAAAAAAACGGCCTTTGATATATTAGGTGTCGTTTACAATTGTACCCTGTCTGATAATCAAGCCGCTTAATTCAAAAAAGTGAAACCCGTTAAGGTTTATTTCGCATGCAAATCTTTCAATCACCTACACTTGCCCTTTAGAAAAAAGAAACAATCTCACCTAAAATTGACTTTGCATAAGCTTAGCTTGATAGCGATGGGGTACCGCCAGAATTCCGGAAAAAATTACGCTAAGAGTATACAAGATTTCATACAGTTTTTCGGTTAATCCAATAACAGACAAGAACCCTAAAACCGCACTAGGATAAGAATATAAAAAATGCATAGATCCATAGAACAAAAAAAGACGATTCCCTTGTGAAATTAGGGAACCGTCTTTTTCTTCGCTACCGATAACAAAAATTGTGTAAATAAGCTGTCCATATGGGCAGCTTATTTGATTTTTTCAAATACGTAATATTTATTTGTCGATATTTTCTCAATCTTCTTTATCGATTTCTATTGTACCTGTTCTAGCACTAACTTTTAAACTATTTAACAGATTATCAGGTGTCTTGATTTCCACTTCATATTCAAATGTAGATTGTGTTAAGTTGTCATCTTCTAATTCGAATTCTTTTTTCACGTTAATAATTTCTCCCTTTGTATGCGCTAAAGAAATTTCACGAACTTGTTTCTCTGTGTAGTTTTCATTCTTTTTTGCATAATTGTAACCCATACCATAATATCCACCAACAATCGCAATACCACTTACTAACATAGCAATTACACTTATCATTATTTTCTTTTTATGTTTTAACATTTTCATCCACTCCTTCATGATTAATCATCTATTCCAAATCTTGCTTCAAGCGCATTTTCTGCTTGCTCTAATTGATCTTCCAGTATATCGTGTTCTCTTTCTTGCGCTTTATATTGTTCAATCGTTATCGTTCCAGCATGATAATCTGCTTCTAGCTGATTATCAGATAGATCTATCTTGTCATCCAATTGATCAATTTCTTTTTTTGCTGCTAAGTACGTATTTAAGTTTTCTTCTTTTGCTCCAACTGTTTTCGTGTTATTTGCCTTTTCAACGATAGATGTGACTTCGTTTTTGAAATCTTGTATTTGTTTCGTATCATTTGTAGCAGGACCTGTTTTGTGTGGTTCTTGTTGTAGTTGAGAACTTTCTTTTTGCAATGTATCATTTTCCACTTTCAGTTGTTGTACTTCTGTATTTTTATCAGCTTGAGTAGAACAAGCTGTTAAGAATAAACAAGACATTGCTCCAATCAACATCGACTGTCTCATTCTGTTTTCCTCCCTTTACATGTGCACCTTATCCTTGCCTTTATATTACACAACAAACATTAAAGGAAGATTAATGTACAAAAAAATAAAGTGAAACTTTAATCAGTGGGGGTTTTCTTCATCCCCCACTGATTATTAGTTGAACCAATCGGACTTTTATGGGCAGTTGATCCCCCACCTAAATTCTTTGCTTTCGCTGAATTTTGAGATGGGGGTCTTACTGCCCATTAAAGCGGGATAAAGTGAAGACTTTTACAGATAGCCCGACTCCCCTTACCTCCCCCGCATTCGCCGAATTTTGAGGGAGGAGTCTTACTGCCTGTTAATGCTGGATAAAATGATATAATTAAATCGTTTCTAATCTTTCTTTAATGTTTTGGAATTATAGTGATACATATAAATAAGGAAAAAAGGAGAATGTTAATGCGAGTTCTTATTGTCGAAGACGAACAAGACTTACAAAATATATTGGTAAAACGATTAAATGCAGAACATTATAGTGTCGATGCATGTGGGAATGGAGAAGATGCCTTGGATTATATAAACATGGCTACCTACGATTTGATTGTGCTTGACATTATGATTCCCGGAATAAATGGTTTACAAGTATTACAAAAATTACGTGCAGACAATCATACAACTCCTGTCTTGCTTCTTACAGCTAAAGATACAATTGATGATCGCGTAACAGGACTCGACTTAGGTGCGGACGATTATTTAGTAAAGCCGTTTGCTTTTGACGAACTGTTAGCAAGAATTCGAGTGTTAATGCGAAGAAAAACAGGGAATACATCTAATGTGTTTGAAATTGCGGACCTAGTGGTAGATTGCAATATGCATAAAGTAACACGAGGAGACCAAGTTATCACTCTTTCCAGTAAAGAATTTGCTATTTTAGAATATATGATTCGTAATAAAGAAGTTGTGTTAACACGAGATAAAATTGAGCAACATGTGTGGAATTACGACTATGAAGGTGGCTCGAATATTATTGATGTTTACGTCCGCTATCTTCGTAAAAAAATTGATAGCCAGTTTGAAACGAAGTTAATTCATACAGTACGAGGAACTGGTTACGTATTGCGAGTAGAATCATGAGAAGACTATCAATCAAAATGAGAGTAACCCTGTGGTATACAGGGCTAATTGTAATTATTATGGCACTCGTGTTAGCTTTTATTTTAACTTCTTCAGATCAAGTTTTGCTTTTTAATATGAAAAATCAATTAAAGAGCACCGTAAAAGAAAGCATGGAAGATATCGAATATAAGCATGGACAATTAAAGATGGACGATGATTTTGAAACCTTAGAAGATGGAGTAAATATCAGCATTTATAATAAACAAGGTGAGCTGCTGGCAGGAAATAGTCCAACAAGCTTTAATAAAAAGATCACGCTTAAATCCGATGAAATACAAACCATTAAAGACGGTAATAAAGAATGGATTGTATATGATTTTCTCCATAATGCAGGCGGCGATGAGCAAGTCTGGATTCGTGGAATAATGACTATGAACCAATTATCATCAACGATGAATACGCTTATTGTCATAACACTCATCTCATTTCCATTACTTATTCTCATTGCCGCAGTAGGAGGATATTTTATTACGCAAAGAGCGTTTCGACCTGTGCAACAAATGAGTGATTCAGCCAGTAAAATCAGTGATGGTAAAGACCTTTCGAAGAGAATTCATTTACAAGGTTCACCGAAAGACGAAATGTATCATTTAGCACAAACCTTTGACAAAATGTTTGAGCGATTGGAGACATCATTTGAAAGTGAAAAACAATTTACATCTGACGCATCTCATGAATTAAGAACACCAACATCTGTTATTATTTCGCAATGCGAATACGCTTTATCACAGAGGCATAATCCGAAAGAAATGGAAGAATCGTTACAAGTCATTTTAAAGCAATCACGTAAAATGTCCGCGCTAATCTCACAACTCTTATTATTAGCAAGAGCTGACCAAGGAAACCAGAATACTTTTCAATTTGAATGTATCAATATGAGTGAATTAACGGAAATCGTTGTAGAAGAGCTTTCATTAATGGTTCAAGAAGCATCGATTGATATAACAACTCATATAGAGGAAAACCTGTTTATAAAAGCAGATCAAACATTGATGATGCGTTTATTAATGAATTTACTAACGAATGCGATTGCTTATAGCAAAGCGAACGGCACTGTGCATATGCAACTGTTCCGTGATGAAACCAACATAATTGGTAAAGTCTCTGATAATGGCATAGGCATCAGCAAGCAACATATTACGAAAATATGGGACCGCTTCTATCGAGTTGACGCAGCACGAACATCTTCAAGCACCGGAAATACAGGTTTAGGATTGTCGATGGTAAAATGGATTGTCGAACTACACGGAGGAGAAATTACGGTTGAAAGTAAATTAGGAGAAGGCAGTACGTTTACTTTTAAACTACCAATTGAAAAACAAGCATAATGTATGAATGTTTGTAGCTCCACAGTAAAGATTCTTCCATCTTTATATAAAAGTAATCGCTGCATTTTGTTCTGTTAAGTTCATATGCATACGGGAAAAATACCGAAATAAAACCCCAGAAATCCAAAGGTTTCTGGGGCTTCATTATATATTTAGCTCTTTTTGCTTTTTGTTTTGTTTATGTCTATAAAGTAATTTTCGACTTATTAGAGAAATCACTAATAAAGTCAGGATTAATACGATAAGTTGCATAAATGACAAATCAAAATATTTAGCACCTGTAACGATTAAAAGTGTAGAAATCGTGCCTTTTACAACGAAAAAAATAATAACCCATAATCCGCCTTTTTTCCAGTTCATTTTCTATTACCCTTCCCTACGTTTAAATTCATAAATGGAGCACCTTAATAGAAATCTATTATATTAACAAAAAATACATGTCTAATTAAATGCGACGATTCTATATTAAGTGAAAATGATATTCATTGTCAATTTTGTGGACTTTTTTAATTCTAATTGTCTCCATAATGTGACGATTTGACTATCCGCTTTATTTCATCTCGATCTATTTCCGTTTTCTTCCTTATCAGCTTCAAACAAAAAACACCTCCATTGAATGTGCGCACTTAGTATGCGAATTCAAGAGGTGTTTTTTCATGGACCATCAGGTAAAATTTCCTGCTTTGTTTATTCGTATAAGTTTTTAATACATAACTATTTTCTAGTACACAATAACTGGATCATATGTGTTCAAACTATCATACACAGTTTTCGCAACGTTAGGCAGAAGATTTACACACCCGCCTGATCCTCCTGTTAAGTAAGCATTATTTCCCCAGTCTTTTCGCCAGCCGGCATCATGGAATCCTTGGCCGCTATTTGTGAATGGAACCCAGTAATCTACTTTAACCGCATAATCAGCTTTCCCTACTGCGCTTCCTCTTAGTGTGTATGGTGTTCGTTTATATAGAACGTACCACACACCTGGTGATGTATCTTCAGCCGTGCTATGTTTACCCGTTACTACATTTGTTGTGACAACTAATTTTCCATCTTTATAAATCCAAATTTGTTGATCCGCAATGGAAACTTCGGCATACGTGTCCCCGATGCCATTATTCGCTGTTGTTTCATAGCCGATCCCTTCTTTCTTCCAACCATTCCCGTGAATATTAGAAGCAGAAAGCGATTTTTCACCTTTCTCGAAAGCTTCTTGCACTTGTTTTGTTTCTTTTTCCACATCTAGTGCCCAGCCGTAACCTTGACCTTTTACTGATATAACTGAACCAGAATGTGTTTTAAAAGCGAAGTCTTTATGTAATGTAGATTTAGCCTTATTAATTTCAGCAACCTTCTTCTGAATATCGCTCGCATCGATTGTCACTTTCATATCCTTTGACATAGACGCATTTTGAATTAAATCTTTTGCTTTTAATGAATACACTTCACCTTGTACTTTATAATCAACAGACTGCGTAAGAAGATTTTGTAATGCTTTCTCTTCTTTTTTAATAATTGGATCGTCTTCTTTAATAGGCTGTATGTATGCAGACTTCAAATGAATTTCACTTTTATGCTTCTGCTTGTCGTAATCTTTTAGTAGATTCGTAACGTCATATTGTTTCCCATCAACGCTCTTCGAAATAACAACTTTTCCTTGTTCGAGCTTCGCCATAGCATCTTGAGGCGCTTTTAATTTTTCATTCATAGAAACGAGCTTTTCTTCTACAAGCTTTTTCATCGTTTCATTGCGATACTGATCCGCTTCTTTCGGTAGCAATGAATAATCTTTTTCCTTTGCGGAAGGGAAAAATGTCCACTGGCTTTTTAATAATTTCTTAACTTGTGGCATATCTTTTTCCGTCAATTCTGTTTTTGTATCTTGTTCATCTAAAATTTGTTGTTGATCAATATAGACTTTGTTAGCTAGTCCAGATGTTTTTAATTTCTGTATTGCCTGATCAGCGCTCAAACCACCGACTTTTGTATCGTTAATCGTAACGTTTGAATTGAAATGAGTTGCCTGATAATAACTCACTCCCCCAATGAGAAGTGCAATTACACCGCCACCCGCTGCGATTAGCTTCCAATTTGTAAAACGTTTTCTTGTTCTTACCCGTTTTTTCTCAACTTCTTCAACAGATTCATTTACTATATTGTTATTCATCAATCTTTCCCCCGTATACATAAACGTCAATTGATTTTAAACCAAAACCATTGAATAGTGTACCTTATTTTTCCTGAAATTTCATTGTTTTAACCAAATTTTATCTCATTTAATCTATTAAAGTTAGATTTTTTAATAGAAAGATATATAAAGATGGTAAATAACGCGAAAAAGGACCATATCAATCGAGTTATTATGGAACCCATCGCATTTTGAAGGATGAAACTTTATAAACATCTTAACCTAGTAAAATAATTTTTAGAAGGTCCAAGTTAGAGACAGGCAGCATAGAATATCTTTTATTTATGAAAAATATCCACAAAAAATGACCTACATGTAGACTCTTTTTTGTGAATATTTTAATGCCGCATATTTTATTAATTTAAATGCGAACCGTGCTTCCTGCTTTTCACCAGGTTTCACAACCTCTACTATCGGCCTAACTAATTTCACCTTATGATCTTTATCATCAACAATTTCAAGTTTCTTTAAAACTATTATATATGTTTATACCACGCTTTGTTGACACGCTTAATCTTTATAGGTGTTGGATTTTTATATTCATCCTTTGGTGTAATCCTATTATTAGAACATCCTGCAATAGTGAGACAGCATGTAGCCAATAAAACTAATACTATTAATTTCTTCAAATAGCCACTCCTATATAAGGGAAATATTATATCGAGAAAATTAAACATAACATCGAATCTTTGTAAAAACAATATATTTCCTAGTATTATTATTCATTGGCGGATTAATGTATACCTTAATCCGCTTATACGCGTAGAACCTCATTCTCATCAAATCAATGTCCAATGTCCATTTTATCCGATTCTCAATGTTTATTCCAATATAAAGAAATAGCTATGTTTATTGAAAACTAAGTATCTCCCAAAATGAAAAATACGAACGGAATTCCTATAACCATATATACTTATTCGGCTAACTTCTCCCCTGTAACAATCCGAAACAAAGCGGCTACATGTTTCCCTTCTAATTGAGCGTACCGATTATCCTCCGCCTTAATTTCTACTTTATCCTTATTAGGGCTTACCCAAATTTGATACAACACAGCTTTTGCCTCTATTTTCGGATTTTTAAATTGAAAAATAAAGTGATAATCAGCTGGACGAGACATTTCGACTTTTTTATTTTCAAAAGCAGTATCATTTAATATTTTCTTTACTTGCTGAACTTGCTTATTATCTGTAACTACCTTCAAATCTTCATATTTATCATCCACATGTTTTTGCACTTTGATTGTTTGATCTTCATTTCCTAGTTTATTTGAACAACCGATTATTATGAGTATACATATGGTGATAATAACTAGAGACAAATTTCTAAATTTCATATTAATATCCTCTTTTCAATACAAAATATTTCAATTTGTAAAATAAAGGTAATTAATTTAAACTTAAAAATATAAATAATAAAGAGAAAGGAGTGTCTCGTTCCATGCAGTTACAAACATACACTTGGAAAAGTTATACGTTTCTCATTGTAAGTATATTCGTTACTATAAATCTCTTTCTCTTCTCACCTATTTTAGACAGAGCTGGAGTAGAATATGTTGTGCCTTTCGCCTATTTCATATTAGCTTCTGCTGTTATAGCAATCATATTAGCAGTCGTCTCTTTTTGTAGCCGAGCTGAGAAGAAAATTTTAGCCATTATCGGTTTATGTTTTACTCTATTTAACACAGTGATCATTTTATTTTTCCTTTGGTTTGGTTACCATTTCACTTAAGTGAAATACAAATAAATCCCATAAGACACAAATGAAATTAGTAAAATAGAAATACTGAGCACCGTGTATATAATCCATTTTAAACTTGAACTCATATATACCCTCCTCTCACCTTCTAATAATTCCAGTATATAACAAAAAGCATTGGATACCCAATGCTTTTTACTCTTATGCAAATAAAGATGTATTCGCATATAACGCTGGTGAACCACCTGAATGTACGAATAAAATGTTGTCTTCTTTATTAAATGTACCTTTTTTAATTAAGTCGATTAGTCCCGCTACCGCTTTACCTGTATACACTGGATCCAGTAAAATACCTTCAGTTTTCGCAAGTAATTGAACTGCTTCCACCATTTCCGGCGTTGGTAACGCGTAACCTGGTCCTACATATTCATCAAAGCATGTAACAGCTTCGCGTGAGATAAAGTTCGGAATACCAACGTGAGCTGCCGTTTCCTCTACAAGTTTTGCTACTTTCTCTTCTTGTTCGGCTTTTCCTCTACTTACGTTGATTCCAATTACAGGAATGTTACTTTGCGTTCCAGCAAAACCAGTAATTAAACCAGCGTGCATACCAGCGCTACCACTTACACAAACGACTGAGCTGAAATCAATTCCTTGATCGAATGATTGCGTCATTATTTCTTGCGCACAAGCAACGTATCCCATTGCACCAGTAGGATTTGATCCACCAACTGGTATTACATATGGTGTATTACCTTTTTCACTAACTTCTTTCGCGACTTTATGCATCTCTTCCATAAGATCTGCTCCGTTTGGTACAACAATTACATTTTCAGCACCTAGTAAATGATATAAGAAATAGTTTCCGTTAAAGTCTCGCTTCTCTTCTGGCTCAAGCCCTTCTTCTAATACAAGAATACATTTCATTTTTTCTTTTACCGCCGCTGCCAGTGTTAGACGGCAATGATTGGACTGAATGCCACCAGCTGTAATTAACGTATCCGCACCTTTTGCCTGTGCATCCGCAACTAGAAACTCTAACTTTCTCGTCTTATTACCGCCTGCTGTTAAACCAAGTAAATCATCTCGTTTAAAATAAATAGTCGGCCCACCAAGTGCCTCAGAAAAATTGTTTAATTTTTCAATTGGTGTATATGACTCTGTATATTTTTTTCTCGGGAATTTAGCTAAATTCATGAATAACGCTCCTTTTGTACTTCTTTCACAATGTATGTAACGATACTATTATTACATGTAAAAATGATGAAGTCATCTTTCTGGGGTAAAAATGTATTGGAATTCGGTTTTGGTGAATGGAATTATACGACACTTCGGATCTCAATATGGTACATGAAATTTATATCAGCGATTTTTCAAATATATCGTTCATAACTTGAAATATATCGGCGATTTTTCAAATATATCGTTCATAACTTGAAATATATCAGCGATTCGACATAACATATCGACTTACCGACAAAAAACGACAACACAAAAAGACCCACTCATAAAAAAGTGGGCCCTCTCCAATCACTTATTTTCCGAAAATCGAAGAAGCTGCGTTAATCCTGGTTCTAAATTCATTTCGCCTTTATGACGTACGTATACAGTTTTGTTCCCATCAAATTTTGGAGGGTTCCCTTTACTGTATGTGTGCCACTCATTCGTTCCTTCTACATTGTACTCCATATACTCTGTTGCACCGACAATTACATTTTTACTATCATCAGCTGTTACATCTGGTGCCATTTGTGCGACTTTCGCATCACTAATGAATAGCTTCTTTATATCCTTATCACGTTTATAATCGTAAGCTGTTACCATTACATCGTTACCATATGCTTTCACTTGTAACCCTTGTTTAAATGAATATCCATCTGGAGCAGTCTTCTCTCCGCCATTTGGTCCAGCTGACATCCAGCCTGTTTCAATACCACCCGTATTTACAACAGTAAAGCCTTTTTTATCTCCGCCTGCAATTTTCTTTTTACCAGCCCAGTCTGGTAAGTTTAAATCCCAATGCGTATGACTCGTGAAGAAAACAACTTGCGGATAGTCTTTTAATATATCGTACAATTTATCCACGTTTAAATAGTCATTTAAATACGGTGATTGTCTTGATCCAGATACTGTATCAGGTAACACGTGATGAGAAAAAATGAAGATTGGCTTATTTTTATCTTTTTGACTGTACTCTTCTAAATTTTGTTTTAACCAACCTAATTGTTCATCACTCATAAATACTTCATCCCACATTTTTGAATCGTGGTATTTCATATATTTTTCCGTTCCTAAAAATAAAAGCGGATAACCATCTAACTCTTTTTTATGGTACACCTTTTCTTGTCCGCTAAATTTCAAATATCGATTAAATAATGTTTCTTCTGCTACACCGTTTGGCCATGTACTTTGAGATAACTTCCCATCAGCTGTCCATTTACCAGCATAAAACTCATGATTCCCAACAGTTGACCATACATTCTCTGGATGTTTATTTGTATTTAACACACGCTTCACATCATCATATTGCGACTGCTGCCCAGTTGGCGTTATATCTCCATTCATAATAAGTGCTCTAGAAAGTGGCGTCACTTTGTTCATATCTTTTAATACGTGATCAAAATCCCCTAAATCCCCTTGAATATCACTAATAACGTTAAAAGTTGTAGCTGATTTTCGGGCTTGCTCTTTCCCTTCCGCATGTACTGAAAATGTCGGTAATAATGCCGCCATAACAGCTAACGAAGCAACTGCCTTTTTCATACAAATTCTCCCCCTAATAATAGAATGTACAAACTGACATGTTCTGCTTTCTCTTAGATGCTTGTCCAATTCACATTATAGAGAGCGATTGTAAAGGTAGATTGGGTAAAAAATTAAGTGTTTTTTAAGAGATTTTGTCTTTTTTACACGTCTAGTATAACAATTAGTACTAATTGTTATACTAATCTATTCATGTTAACCTAATGTAAAGTTATACGATAAATTACTTAGTTGGATACGTTGTGTTTTAATCTACTTTACATAAATTCAATAAAATACTTTATCCCTTCAAATGTTCTTCATTTAATCCGAATAACTCTTGTAAAATAAACCGCCCATCTTTTCTTATCAATACATCATCAAACCAAATTTCACCACCGCCATACTCTGGTCTTTGAATATTTACTAAGTCCCAATGTATCGCTGACTTAATTCCGTTGTCTGCACCTTGTAACGAATCTCCAATTGCTATATGATAACTACCATTTATTTTTTCATCAAATAACGTATTATTCATCGGGTGTAATATGTAGGGATTAAACGCTAGTGCAAATTCCCCTATATATCTTGCTCCCTCATCCGTATCCAAAATTTGATTTATTCGCTCTGTATCATTTGCATATGCCTCTATTATTTTCCCTTGTTTCACATGTAACTTTATATTTTGAAACGCATAACCTTGTTGAACGGATACTGTGTTACATGTTATTACTCCATTTACAGAATCTTTGACAGGTGCTGTATATATTTCGCCATCAGGGATATTATCCGTACCATCTCCCTTTAAAACGCCTATTCCTTCAATTGAAAACTCCAAATCTGTTCCTTCTCCAATAATCCTCACTCGTTTTGTCCTTTCCATTAATTCTTTTAATGGCTCCATTTCTTTTGACATATTGTTGTAATCTAGCGTACATACATCATAGTAGAATTTTTCATAAGCCTCCGTGCTCATATTTGCTTCTTGCGCAGAAGCCGCATTTGGAATGCGAGTTGTCACCCATCTCGTTTTATACACAGCTTCACTATGAGCTTTTCCAAATATCTTTTGATATAACTTCATTTTTTCTGCTGGTACATCTGCTAATTCATATGCATTTCTAGGGCTACGGAGATTAATATACACCTGCATTTTACTTAATCGATAACACTCCCAATCTGCTAACAACTTAAACTGTTCTTCAGATCCAGATAAAATTAATTGCCTTGTAACAGAAACGTCGCGCATTGATACATGCGCACACCCACCCGCTTTTTCTACAGACTTAATAATTTCACGAACGACTGCGGGATCTATTTCTGTAACACTTTGGATCAATACTTGATCACCAGGCTGCACTTTCGTAGAATGATTGACTAATACATCTGCTAATTCCGATAGTTTCTGCTTCATTACACCTTCGTCCCTTCACTACCATTTCAATACATGAATAAAAAAAGAGAACTACTTTCTTTAAGCATTTCTCCTCTCCGTCCAAACAATAGCTAAACATTATGAAAAGTATAACGTATGTATTCCATCAACTAGGTATCGCCGTTACATCTAAATAAAGAGTTCCTGGCAACATCCAAATGCAGCAAACGACCATAAAAGCCTTTTTCCTTGCCACTGCCGCAATTACTGCTAGAAAAGGAGGAAGTAAGAACATGAAAAATACAGTGATATATACTTCCTTATCAAGTACTTGATCGCTATACGGATTAAAATATAGAAAAACAATTGAAAAGATAAAGATACTTATGGCAGCGGCTACCCCTATATAATTTTTCATCATTCCCCGCCTTCCAATAGCAATGTACTTAATACTTTCCATTCCTGCTATCTATATCTTTCGCTCCATACAGAACTCTCTTTGGGTTCACAACAATTAAAACAACTGCAACTACTAAATAAAAAATCGCGTTATACATGATTAGATCAATTAAGTTTCCATTTATGATGCCAATAAAGAAATTAAAAAATTGATGGATAATGATTGGAATGATTAAATTTTGATTTAAGTTATAAAATGCAGTCATGACAATTTTAATGGATATGATAGAAATCATAAAAAATAATATATATTTGAATAAATCAACTCCTACAAATCCTGTAGTAAACCAAATTGGTAGGTGCCACATTCCCCACCAAAAACCAATAATTAGCGAAGCTTTTAATGGTGAATACTTCTTTTGAAGTTCAATTTGTGCAAAGCCTCTCCAGCCTAGTTCTTCTCCCAATGGCCCCGCAAGAAAGTTTTTAACAAAGAAATAGATTAGCATTTCCCATGAAGTGACAGTAAAAATAGAGCCTGCTTCACTATTTGTAGACTCGACAAATAAAATCATTAAAAATATGAAAGTTTGAATCACACTCACAATAAGTATTACAGAAACTTTAAGTTTATTTTTGAACTTGTCTTTTACAAATTGTATAAAGCTCTGCCCTGGATAGATTTTTTTGAATAGTACGGCAAAAGCAAAAGTTGAAGACCAAGACGATATACAAAACATTACATCAAAAACCCATGCTGGAAATCCTAGCATACTTATAGCTCCTACAAGCAAAAAAAGTGGCAGAAAAATGATATTGGTTAGTACAATAAAACTCGCTATTGGTTTTTTTAGTTCCTTTTCCCTATTCATGCACAATCCCCATTTCAAACTAAGTATTTCGTAAATATAATAGTATTTATACTTACGGATACTTTCAGCTTAAACCTGGGGGTTACTCACAGGTCAATACATGTCTACACTATTTTACAGGTGCATAAATTTCTAAAAATATACGCTCAAGTTCATCTTCATATGTGGTAAGTAATATATTTATATACACTAGCCCCAAAAGTTCATGCCCTTGTTCTATCGCTGCTTTTCTTAAACTGGATTCCACATTATGGTCGATACTTTCCCCACCAGTTGCCCACCTTCCATCTTCAATAACTGTATAAATACATTTTGGATGCGATAGAATTTCACCTTCTAAATCTTTATCAAAGTCCTCTACCTTTCTTACAATTATAAATTTATCTTCTATAATACCTTCTTCGTTGAAATTTATAACTCTTCGTAAAGATGTTAAAGTAACTGCTTTTTTTAAACTATCCGTATTCTTTTTCAAAGATTCAAATTCATCATACGCAGTAAAATGCTCTATTTCTCCGTTTACTTCTAAAGGCTTCATGTCTTTTACTACGTATTCCCCTAAGAATTGCTTTATTTTTTCGCAATCTTCTTTTAGAATTTGAAGCTTTTTTAAAAGAAGTTTTTTATATTCTATCGCCTCTAAAACTTCTTGTTCTTTCTCTTCGAACAATGATTTTATTCCCTCTATACTCTTACTTTTTCTTAATTCCTGAATTTTTTTTATTTCGATATCCATTTCCCTATAGAAATTGACCGTTGTTATATCATATATATCAAAATGATTATATTTTCTATATCCATTCTCAATATTTTGCTTCGGCTTGACCAAACCTTTTTCCTCATAAAACTTCAAAGTATCTCTAGATACATCTAAAAATTTAGCAACTTGTCCAATTGTGTACATTACGTTCTCCTTTACCATTGCTACTTGACTTTTACATTCATACTACATATTCTTTAAACCAGCGAATTCCCCTTCCAATAACCTTTCACTTACACCAACTCACTCTCTTATTTTTCATAAAAAAAGACACAGAGATTTCTCTCCATGCCTATTTATAGCTTTAAAAGTTAACTACTGGATATTTTTATTGCGCTCTAATTGGTTTTGAACTCCTAACCTATCAATTTGAATCCAATACTCTGCAATTTTCCCATCTTCTACTCTATACACTGCACTTGCTATTTGAATGATTGGAAGTCCTGTAGGTTCATATCCATCGATTTCTCCTACATGCATACCTACTTGTTTCCAACGTACATATACTTTACTTTCTTGTACTAAAAATTCTTGAATTTCTAAAGAAAAATTACCGTATACTTCAATCATCTCTCTTACATGTTCAGCATAATCTTCAGGTGTTCTACAAACTGTTTGTTCTTCTTCAGATACAATTTGATGTGCCAATACTTTTTCTGCCATTAATTGATTTGAATAATCAGGATTATTCCCCGAACGTACCTCATCAAAAAATTCTCTAACAATTTGTTCTGGCGTCATTTAAAAACCCCCTTATTAAGAAATCCAATACTAATCATATTGTATTTTAATCTACCTATTAAAGTAAACTGATTCATTTGTACAATAAAAGGACAAAATTTCTTCTTTCTTAAGAAATCCCAATTGTTTCCCCTGAAAATTCACAATAATAAATCTCTACTTCTTTACCGCATGTACATAATGTACCGTCTCAAAAGCTTTCAAATAATCATTTCGTCCTTCAAAATATAATGTATTTATGTCCTCTGGTGATAAATGCTCATAAATGAGTAAACCCGCCTTCTCTAACAATGCTTCCATTTCGGTATAAGAAAAACACGATTTCATCGGTTCCCCGCCTACTGCAGCCATTTTTACCATATTTTCAACTCGATTAGACAATCCTTTTTCCGTAAATAAGTTTTCATCCGGATAATCGAAAACGATAGAGCTCCCCTCTGGAACCATCTCGAATAAGTATTCTATTAAACTAGAAAGCTCCTCTTTCGTTAAATAGTACGTAACACCTAATAGACTAAAGAAAGTCTTTTTGTTTTCAAATCCTTCATTTACTAATGCTTGCTTCGAGAAATCTTTAGTGAAATCCATCGAAACAAAATGAAGGTTGCTTGGAATTTCATACTCTGCTTCTTTTATTCTCTCCTTCTTAAACTTTTGCGTAGAAGGATGATCCACTTCAAATATTTCTATTTTATTTTCTAACTCTCTGTGTCTAAAACTGAATGCGTCTAAGCCCGCACCGAGTACGACGTATTGTTTTGCGCCTAATGTAATTTCATGTAGTAATACTCTTTCACAATATGCCGCGCGGGCCAAAGGTGTTGGTGATAATTGAACTTGTGTAATCCATTTTAATATTTCTTTCGGATTGTCTTGAAATCTCTCTGCAATGTCTGTATTGAAAAAATGTATTCCTTGAATCATGTTCGTTTCAATATCGTTACGTTCTTTTTGTGAAATGAACTCTTTAGCTACATAATCATCAAATATTTTCGGACGATCAAATTCACTATGATATGCCCTGCTGAAAGCTGATACTAACGACGTTACACTTGCTTCACCTTTTTTCACGCACATACACTCTCCTTCATTTTCACAACAAAAATAGGGTTCCCCTGGCCAGGAGAACCCTATTATACACGTTATTTTTATATTGGTAAATTATAGAATAAATAAGTTTTTTTGTCAAGTTTTCAGCCCACTATCACTCCGATCCTTTGTATATTCTCTAGTAGAGAAATCAAATTACACATATACTATTCCGATTATTTATCCATTCTTTTTTGAGCAGTATTAGTATCTTGAGATACTGGTATATGTTCGGTAGCTCTAGATAAACCTGTTTTTGGCATATTAACATAGATTGCTTCAGAAGCACCTTTTTCTATTTGATATGTTTCGTGAAAAACACCGACACTCCCATTATCTTTAATCTTATTATTGTATGATTTCCAAGCATTTGAATGATTTTTTCCGTGGGCATAGTTTACTAATTCATCGAATCCCTTCCAGTATTGAATTAAGATCACCTTTCTCCAACTAAAGAAGAATTCTGTATGTAAGAAACCCCATTGTGGGTTTTGATACAATTCTTTAATCATAGGTCCCATAGCATTAAAAACTGGTATCCACTTCCAAAATTTTAATAGGTTATTAATACGCATACCAATAATAAAAACAACAAATTCTTGATCCTTACTATTAGCTATATGCCTGCCGTTAAAAATTTTAGCTCCCACTTTACTCCCCCTTTTTTACTGAACATAAAAAATGTGCAGCTCCCAAATAAACCATAACACTTTCCCATGAATTTTCCAATTAATTCAACAAAGCTTATGAAAAGGTGTATGCTTCCTACCTTTTTATTATTTATATTTGTTCTAAATTTACTTTTCACTAGGAGCATTTTCATAATATATTTCAATAGCGATAGCATCGCCGCTCCCTTTCAAAACAGAATATTTTTTAGTTCATTTCAGTTAGGACAACACCACATCACACTTTTTTCACATTGGGAAATGATTGGATACATAAGTTTTTTTGTGAATTTTCTAACCCACTAACACTTTGTATATTCTCTGGCAGGAAAATTGTCGATTCACACCGAACATTCCATATTATAAAAATACACATGGAGGCCGATATGAAACGATTCGTCATTATTACGGTAGGAAAGACTCACAGCGGAAAAACTACATTTGCTAAAGAACTAGAAAAAGAGTTACCCCACTCTTTCGTTATGGATCAAGATAACCAAGCAAAATTTATTAACACGCATTATGAAAAGTTACAGCCGACTGAAGGCACCAATACCTTTAAACACGGTCTTTCGAAATTCATTGTTGATTATGCAAAAGAACATACGAGTTTACACCTTATTATTAGTAACTCCAATCGCAGTAAAAACGGAAGGTTATATTTACTAAACGAATTATTTCCACAAAATGAATATATACGCATACTCGTTCATTTTGATATTCCAGATGATGTACTTTACGGAAGAGTAGCTCGAAGCACGCGAAGTACGAATATTTTTAGAGGTGATTATTCTAGTTTCAAAGAAGTACTCGATCGACAACAGTCTGAATCACTTCACGAAGATGTGGTAGATCCTATAGAAAACGAGGCTGATTATTTGTTTGTTATTCGTAATAGTAAGGATGTAAACCCTACTATAGAAGAAATTGTTCACCTAGCTAAAGATTTATCCCCTACTCCAAAATAGGAGACTATGAGAATTACATAATGATAGATTATTATGCAAATACTTCCTCTAGACATCGTACATGGTATATAATGATGTAATAATCTATTTTTATATGCTCAATTTTACACAATAGAGTGCATTCATAGGAAAGAGGTACAAGAATATGAAAACAAAACAAACAATTGCTGCGTCTACACTAGCTTTAGCAATGATTGCTGGCGCAAACTCTGCTCATGCGGAAGTAACTGATGCTACTCCTCAGCAAAGTACGGGAGATCGATTAGCTGAAATTAAGCAACATAGACAAGAGTTAGACGCGAAATTGCAGCAACACAAAGAAAACGTGGATCAAAAGTTGAATGAACTTAACCAAGTTAAGGAAAATGTTGATACGAAGGTTAATGAACTACATGAGCGTAAACAAGTTGCTGATGAAAAAATTAACGAAATGAAACAACGTAAAGAAGAGTTAGATGCAAAACTTCAGCAAGACAAGCAAATTGCCGAAGATAAAATCGCTGAAATAAAAGAGCATAAAAAACAAGTAGAAGACAAAGTTGCTGAAGTAAAAGAACATAAGCAAAATATCGATAACAAAGTGAATGAGATTAAAGAACATAAACAAACTGTCGATGAAAAAGTGAATGAAATGAAGCAACATAAAGAGAACATCGATCAAAAGGTTAATGAACTTAAGGAAGTTAAAAAACAGGTAGATGAAAAATTAGCTGAGTTAAAGAAAGCGAAACAAACTGCTGAGGACAAACTTGCTGAGCTAAAAGAAAATAAGCCAAATACTGGTAACACGTTAGAGGAACTTAAGAAAATTAAAGGCAATTTAGATAGTCTTTCCGCTAACTTAGAACTAGCTAAACAAGATGTAAAAAACAAACTAGCTGAATTACAAAAAGCTAGAGAAGATTTACTAAATAAAATTAACGAAATAAAACAAGCGAAACAAACTGTTTCAGACGATTTAACAAAGAAAAAACAAGACTTAGATATTAAAATCAACGACTTTAAACATACTGAGAAAAAAATTGAGGACAAATTAGCTGAGGTACATACTACGAAGCAAAATGTAGATAACAAAATTAATGAAGTATCTCAATCGAAACAAACGCAAACAGACAATAAAAATACTACTGCTCCAGCGAAAAACAATGCTAGAGAACTTCCTAACGCTGGTAGTGAGCAATCAAACAATATGGCTTTAGGTATGTTATCTGTATTAGGCGGGGTTTTATTAGTAACACGAAATAAAATTAAAACATTATTCTCAAAATAAAGCCCTTATAACTATACTTTATAAAAAGGACAACCGCACATTTATGTGCGATTGTCTTTTTTCTTTATATTAACTTTCCATCTCTAAGCGTCAATATACGATCACATACATCAAGCATTCTTTCATCATGCGTAATCATAATTGCTGCTTTTTGACTTTCTTTCACTTCACGTTTCATCATTTCCACAACTTCACGTGCACGTTTTGAGTCTAAGCTTGCTGTTGGCTCATCCGCTAATATTAAGTCTGGGTTGTTCATGAACGCACGAGCGATTGCGACCCTTTGTTTTTCCCCGCCAGATAGTTGATTTGGATAATGATTTTTTCTTTCTCCTAATCCAAATGCCGCTAATAAATGATCCGCACGCTTTTCTGATTCTTGTTTGTTTTCTTTTTTAAGCTTTGCAATATAAAGCAATTGTTCTTTTACATTCAAATATGGAACAAGATTTGCGAACTGGAAAATGAAGCCGATTTTTTTCAAACGAATGTCTGTCATTTCCTTTTCTGATAGCTTCGTAATATTTTGCTCACGAATGTAAATATCCCCTTTTGACGGTGATAATAACGCACCCGCGATTGATAATAATGTACTTTTCCCTGATCCAGAAGGACCGACGATTCCGATAAATTCTCCAGCTTTCACATCAAGCGACATCGGATGAAGGGCTGTTACTTCCGTATTCCCTTCTCCGTACACCTTACTTACTTTGTCTAATTTTAATAATGAAGTCATTACATCCCGCCTCCAATTGCTTCTAATGCATCAACTTTTAATACTTGGTATAACGAAATAAGTGTTCCTAAAATGCTAATTACGATAAAGATTGCTGCGTATTGTGCAATCATCGGTGTTGTTAATAAGAACGGCATACCTGCTGGTAAAATTTGTTCTAACCCTTGTACAAGAACGATGCTAATTACCATCGCAACGACTGATAAGAATAACGCCTGCACGACTAAGCTATTTGCTAAATAAGAATTCTTCGTACCGATTGCTTTTAATACGCCTAATTGCTGTGTTTTTTGCAATGTAATTACGTAGAAGAATACACCGATTAGTAATGCAGCGATAACAAGTAAGAACGCAATGATCATCGTCAATGTTCCTTGTTCTTCTTTAAATCCTGGAATACTTTGCAGCACTTCTTTTTTGTCAATTACATGTGCATTTTTAATCTCTTTATCTGTGTTAAGTGCAATTGCACTATAATCTTTTTGGTTTGGTTGTGAAATAGATCCCCATACATCTTCATTTACATACACAACTGGTGTATGGCTAAACATTTGATCTTTCGTAAATCCAACGATTGTAAATTCTTTCTTTGAAACAGGATCAATAATTGTATCCCCGATATCGATTCCTTTTTCTTTAATGGATTCATCAGCAACCATTTCGTTGTTTGCTGTACCTAATTTCTCACCTTTTACAATGTTCGGTTCTAAAAATGTATCGCGTTCACTTGAGAAAATCGCAACATCAACCTTTTTCGAACTATCTTTCTTTTCATATGTTGAAACTTTCACACGAAACGGAACTGCCTCTTTCTCGCCTACTTGATTTACTACGTTATCTACATCATCTTTCTTAATTTGTGAACGAAGTAATTTATTTTCCGCATCATCTGCTAAAACGAACTTATTTGCCTCCATATTTTGAATCGATGAAGCATTATCATATGATAGTCCATTTGCCAATCCTGAAATAACAAGAACTAAAAATGATAATAACACCATAATAAGTCCGATTAATCCGTATCGTAATTTTGATTGTTTTAATTCACGCAGAGCTAAAAACATTTCGCTCGCTCCTTCCTCTTTCTTTCTATGCACTTATCATAAAAAAGAATTATGAACGGAATATGAACAGAAGATTACAGAGGGGAAGATTTAATTTTCAGAAAGTATTGAAAATAATTAAAATCCTTGATACAATTCAGTCAAATAATCTTGACCGAGTAATTTCATTTAAGGAGTTGATTATGTTGAAGCCCATGTTAACACTAACTACTTATAGCCAACTAAAAGCAATAAGCGATCCACTACGTGTCGAAATGATGATGCGTCTATGCGAACGTCCTTATACAGGACAATTACTATCTGAGAAATTCGGCATTCCAAGGGCGAAAATTCATTATCATTTAAAAGAATTAGAAAAGAATGGTTTTATAGAAATTGTTTATACAGAAGAAAAGAATGGCATCATTCAAAAATTTTATCAATCTGTCGCTAGAGGCTTCACCCCTGCCGCAGATCTATTACCTCATTTAGAAATGTTAAGCGAATCAGGTCGCCAAATCTTTTTACAAATGACAGAAAGAACGAAAAACCACATTCTCACTGCACCAGAAGAAGCTTTTACATTACGAAAAGTAAGCGAAGACCCTGCTAATTGGAATTACGTTTCATCTTGCTGGGAATTTGATGCTACGCCAGAACAATTTCAAGTGTGGGTGAAAAAATTTCATGAATTGATGGCTGAATTAAATGAAATCGCAAAAGACGCGGATAAAGATCCAAATAGTAAATCTTATTACATTTCTACTACTGCACTGCAAATCGACGAACGAGCAATGCAGCGATATGTGAAAAAAGAAGAAAAATCGTAATACGATTTTTTTTACATAAACGGTCAAATTTATTTTACCGAATAAATTTATCCGACATTAACGGTCAGTGAAACTCCAACCTCAAAATTCAACTAAAAAAGAAGTTAAGTGGGAGATTAACTTCCCGTAAACGTCCGATTGGTTCAACTAATAATCAGTGGGGATGAACCTCCCACTGATTAAAGTTTCACTTTATTATAAAGGAGTAGATTAAATGGACATATTGAAAAACCGGAATTTCCTCTTACTATTTTTAGGGAGAATTTTTACAAACATAGGAGATAGCTTATACTATGTAGCCGCGATGTGGCTCGTATATAAGCTAAGTGGTAATCCTTTTTATTCTGGATTGGCTGGTTTTCTTACATTATTACCTTCTGCACTTCAATTTCTTACCGGTCCATTCGTTGATAGATGGTCAATCAAAAACACCCTCGTCATCACACAAGTTTTGCAATGCATTCTTATATTAATCATTCCTATTACACACTACTTCGACCTATTAACAGTTCAACTACTACTCATCATCATGCCCATCGTAGCCTTTATCGAACAATTCGCCTATCCCGCACAATCAAAAGCTTTACCACTTCTACTGCATAAAACACAATTATTAAAAGGAAATTCACTCTTTTCATTTGCGTATCAAGGCATTGACTTAATTTGTACGACTCTTTCTGGCATATTAGTAGCACTATTTGGCGCAATCACTTTATATGTAATCGACTCTTTTACATTCGCGATTACTGCCCTATTGTTCTTTTCATTGAAAATGCCAAAGCAAACTGAAGCAGGCACAACACTTTCAACCAAGCAATATTTCTCTGATTTAAAAGAAGGTTTTTCGATCGTCTTTCGTTCATTAATGGGCGTATTTTTAATCGGTTCAGTTGTCGCTAATTTTTCAATCGGTATGACGATGGCAATACTCCCTTCTTTCGCTGATTCTTTAGGTGGTGTGAAATTATATGGTTTCTTCTTAGCTGCTATATCAGCAGGTAGTCTCATCGGTGCATTATTCAGTTCATGGGTTGGCAAACGTAATGTTGGCCGTGTCTCCATTATTAGCTTTGCGACTGGCGCTATCTTTTGGTTTCTCTCTACGATTATACCGTTTCAATGGATGTCTATTTTCTTATTCGGTCTAGCTTGGATTCCAATTGGAGCTACGAACATATTGTTTGCGACAATTAGTCAAATGGTAATTCCAAATCAATATATTGGACGCATCAACTCAGTTATGCGGAGTATGGGCACAATTGCGATGCCATTTGGTTCTTTAATTGGCGGATACACCGCAAATGTATTTAGTAGCCAACTCATTTTCGCACTCGCTAGCATCGGGATTTTCTTCATTTCTCTCGTATGGTTACTTCATCCGAAATTACGAGCATTGCCAAAAGCTGATGAGATTACAGCGGATACTTTTGGAGTGCAGTTTAAGAAAGAGCGCGGGAAAGGTGCGGCTTTATAACAGAACAAACATAACCCCGTTTTAAATTAGGGACGGGGTTAAAAATATAACAATAAAGTCGTTTGAATATCTAAAATTTATTCAACAATAGCGCCAGCTCAAACGTTCAGTTAACGCTTTGATGGCCATGTCCCCTGCATTTTCCTTAATTGAATAATTTGGCCTGTATGGTAAGCATCATGAAGCATAATGTCCAGTAATTTGCCCTCAAGAAAATTAAGCTCTTTTTCGGAAATTGCACTTAATACCTGCCTTAAATTACGCTGAGCATTTTCAGAACGGACAACGACTTTCTTCCATTCCATATCATCATTAGATTGCTTAGTAAAATAAAAGGTGTCATTACCGTCAAGATTATGAGTCCATTCACGACCTTCCAAGTTTGCAGCAAGCCTCTCTTTGTAATAAATGAGATGATTAACGTTCTCCCAAATCGTATTCGTTTCCTCACCAGATGGTTTCCACATAGCCTGTTCAGCTGTAAGTCCTTCTATAGCATGTTTAAACGGTGCATACCAACTCTCTTTATCGAATGTTGAATCTAGTACGTTTAATAACAAATCAATTCGTTTCAAAGTAATTTCCTCCCTACACGGTTCAATTTTAAATACAATCCTGATAACTCTGTAGAGATTCTACATATTCAAATAAACTTCCTGCTGATCTTATGCCACAAATCGGTCCCATTATGGCATAGTAGGACTCACATTTTTTTAATATTTTTTTCACTTACGAAACATCGAGGTTTTATTCAGTTCTCTCGAATGAATACTTCACCCGAAATTACGGTCATTACCGAAAGTTGATGAAATTACAGCAGATACTTTTGGAGTTCGGTTTAAAGTAGAGCGCGGGAAAGGCACGGCTTTATAGCAGAAAGAAAACATTATCTAATCCATAATGTTTAGTTATGATAAAATTATTTAATTTAAAAAGCTCAAACAAACATAACCCCGTTCTAAATTTAGAACGGGGTTAAAAATATAGTTGTTTCATTTTGTATGTAAGATACTTTACTACACTAAAAAATATAACAATAAAGTTATTCAAAAATCTAAGTTTTATTCTACAATAGCGCCCATTTGTGGAAAATCAAGATGATGATTTTGATTGCTGCCTGTTTCCTTTTGACTAACGCACCGGTTTAAAAACGGAACCATTTAAAGGAGATTTGCGCTTGAGTAACTCTGTTTTATTTTGAATATAGGTAAAGTCCAAAATCTTGCATAACGGAGGTTTGCCCCATTTGCCGCAACATGGTAGCTATATTGCCACGATGATAAGAACCATGGGTGACAACGTGAAGTACTGATTCAGAAATAGAAGTTTCAAGCAACCCAGCATATGGGTTGTTCACCACTATCACCTTATCAATATCTTCTTGACTGTTTAAAAGGGCTTTGTTTCGTTCGGATAAGTCTTGAAATAATTTTTTCATTCCCTCAATATTTTTCGTTTCTACCTGTTCTCTCAATTGGTTTGTAGACACCATTGCTTCATTCATACTTTTACCTAATATAATGTCAAACCACGCGTAATCTGTAAGATAAATGTGCGACAACACCTTTGATACCGAAGAAAAACCACTCTGAATTTCCTTATGATAAATGTCCTGTGGTAGTTCTTTTAAACGATCAATTATCACTCCATTTGCCCATACGTGGTATTTGTACATTATTAATGCGGGGTGTGTCATCTTAAAGTCCCTCATTTCCAATAGTTTTTTCGTATTGAAACAATTGATGCCTAAAAGATAAATAATTTTTCTATAAATTCTGTTGTTCAATTTATTTATTATTCCATTTTATTTATAATATTCCTTCCTAAACTAATCTGACTTGTTACCATAAGTACATTCCTTCACAACCCCTATTTATTCACATGGATATCTAAATTAATCACAAATTGTTATTCAAGGCTATGGCCCAATTGTGGAATAGACTGACTCGCATTTTTCAAACAACTTTTTATCACTTTACACGTAAGTGATAATATATCAGCGATTTTTCGATTATATCGACTTACCGACAAAAAAGAGACCGTTCCAAACAGCCTCTTCCCTTGCATTTATTTCGGAAGCTCCACCTGAACAGTAGTCCCTTCCCCTTTCGTACTATACACTGAAACGTTTCCGTTATGCAGTTCAATAATTTTCTGCACGATTGATAATCCTAAGCCACTACCTTCTACGTTTCTCGCTCTTGCCGTATCTACTTTGTAAAAACGATCAAATATACGGTCCATTTCTTCTTTTTCCATGCCGATTCCATTATCGGAAATCGAGATGATGACACTAGACTCTAACTCTTCCACGAAAAACTCAATCGTCCCAGCATCGTTTGAAAACTTAATACTATTCGTAAAAATATTACTCCATACTTGATGAAGTAAGTTTTCATCACCTTGAATTGTAATGTCCGGCACATCAAATTCAACAGCGATATCTTTTTCACGCCATTTCCATTCGAGCATAAAAATGACATCTTTAATTTGCTTCTGCAAATTGAATTCTTTTCTTTGCAACACTTTCTCTTCTTTATCTAATGACGCTAGCGTAAGTAACTGTTTACATAAACTAGACATTCGCTTGCTTTCGCCCTCAATAATTTGTAAGTAATGGTTTCTTTCTTCATCACTCATCTTTTCTGTTTGCAAAGTCTTCGAAAAACCTTGTATAGAAGAAAGCGGTGACTGGAATTCATGTGAAACGTTCGAAACGAATTCTTGTCTCATTTCATCAAGTTCTTTAATACTTTTCGTCATCTTTTGGAAGCTTGTAGATAACGTTCCTATTTCATCTTTTCGTTTTACGTCTAATTCAATTTCATATTCACCACTCGCAATTTTTTGCGTAGCCTTCGTAAATTTACGAATAGGACGAACGATGTAACCAGCTGCAATCGCTATAAAAACAATACTCAATAGTACGATAAACCCAAGTAATACCGCTAGAAAAATTCGCATCTCGCCAAATTGGTTCTGAATGTCAGGACGAATAAATAATGCGTACTGTTTATCACCGTGTTGTACTGGTACACCGACGCTATTAATTAATTCATTATCGAAAAATCCTGTAATAAAGAGGCGCGTTGGATACGTGGAAACACCATTAAATGTCTCCCCCCGCAATACTTTATGAACGGTATCATCACTAATGGACGTCTTACGAAACGCATTACCGATACGCTTTCCATTCTTTTGATCATCGACAATATAAATTTCATATCCTAATTTTGCAATAGAATGTAAATATGCCTCTTGATTTCCTTCACTTTGCTTTTCATATAATGACTTAACTTCTTCCGCATACGTTAAAATCTTCTCACTGTTATACGGTTTTAACTTCACTTGATAATATACGTTCGTTAATAAAAAGCCGATAATACTACTAAGCAGCATAATACCGACTGTCATAAATACAAACCTAGAATATAGTGATTTCATTTTATTTCAACTCCAACTTATAACCGAGTCCGCGCACCGTTGTAATTTGAAAATCATCTGTTCGTTTTGAGAATCGATCTCGTAGTCTCTTCACATGAACATCAACTGTTCGTTCATCCCCTTCAAAATCCATTCCCCATACTAATTCAATTAGCTCTTCTCTTGAAAATGTTCTTCCAGGATAACTAGCAAGTTGTGATAATAATTCAAATTCCTTCAGCGGTAGTAAAATCGTCTGCCCGTTACACTTCACTTCAACACCTTTACGATCAATCGTCGTCCCGTGAAGTGTAATAATGTCTGCACTCAGCATTTGATAACGGCGCAGTAATGCTTTCATACGGAAAATGACTTCAGCTGGCTCAAATGGTTTTACAATATAATCATCCGTACCGGAAATAAACCCTTTTTCTTTATCGACTAACTGATCTTTTGCTGTTAATAAAATAACCGGAATATCATGATACTTACGAATTTCTTCACATAACGTATAGCCGTCAACGAACGGCATCATAATGTCTACAATCGCAAGATGAATGTTTTCCTTCTCTAATACTTCTTGCGCTACCTTTCCATCTTCCGCTTCAAAAACTTTAAACCCCTCTTTTTGTAAATGGTAATGCAACAATTCTCTAATATGCTTATCATCATCAGCTAATAAAATATGTATCATCTTCATTAAACCCTCTCTTGTTCATCCTTCTACATGTCTTACATTAAGAAACAATTGGTTTTTTTGCAAGAAAAAGAAAAGCCGAATGCTATGATATGGTTTCTTGCAACAAATGTATAAAGCCTTGTTAGCTTGAAGAAGATTGAAAAACAGTCAGTCTTCAAATGAATAAGTAATATAAAAATTATATACTTATACTAGTTAAATAATATTTTAGTTTGATCTCTATCTAACATATAACTTCTTTCATTCTTATGCGATGTAAATTCACTTTTAAAAATATAAAAAATATATAATAAAAAAAATTATACAAGGAATTACACATTATTAATTGAATATATTTACTAAGGTTGGAAAAATTTAGAATTGACGGATGGGAATTAATGTTTAAAAAAGCAGTACTCATTTCTACTACAGTTTTAGGTTTTATGCATTTCATACCGGGGGCTGATGCTTTAGCTAAAGAATCAGTTCCAACACAAAATTTAAAGGTTTCAAATACAGAATTTAATTTGGATAAACAGACGTTGACATCTATTAATGAAGTTCTAGAAGAACAAGAAATAAATTGGGGAGAAATAGAAAAACTTAATACTATTGCTAACGAATCCCTTACATTGGTAAATGAGGATAGGTATGTCTTTGATTCTTCAAAGGCACTTGAATTAGGCCTTACTCCTGAACAAGCAACAAATTTAAAAAATGGATATGAATCTTTAAGTTCATCAGAAGTTCTAGCTTTTGAAAATATAAAAAAAGATAAAGTTGAATTTCCAGGACCAGATCCAATCTCTACAGTTGTTCCTGTTATTATTACAGTAGGAGCTCTTATAAATGCACTTTTAGCAATAGGTGCTGCTTGGTTAGTAACAATAATATTGGAATTAGGAGTAGATACTGCTTGTAAAAGGTGGAAATACAGTTCTAAAGCACCTAAAATTTTTAAAGCTTTTTGTGATATGAAGGGGTGGTAATTTGACTTTTGCAAATATATTTATGATTTCATTTATGACTCTTATTGGTTATAAGATCTTAGAGTTGTTCCTGCTAATGATTTTGATGCAAAATATTGATAAGATAAAACAACGAAAAAAAGGTTTTATATATGAACTTGCAAAAATGAAATTAGGAGAAAAATTTAGTCATTTATAATTCATTAGATTGATTAGTGTTGTATTTCCAACCGAAAATAAAGAATTGTAATTTGAGCGGTCTCTCAGCTTGTCTGAGAGACCTTTTTCATTTAATAGTATGCAATATGTAGCTTTTGAAAACATGGTTATTGTAGACAGCATAATATTTATTAATTTCATAAGTGGAAGACATCCCGTCGGCATATAAATTAAGTCAAAATCGAAATGAGACTGATTATATTAACATTATTGAGAAATTGTACGATGAAGAAAATCCAGATGCAAAACAAATGGCGGAACTCATGGGGAGTAGATTAAAAAATCGCATATGACCCATTGTTATTCAACTCTCACATTTCAAAATTAAAGAACAGACTGGAGCGCTTTATCGGCGGTTTTCTTTAGAACGTAAAAGATTGAACTGAAAGTGACTGTCGTTTAATTAAAAAAGAATCTATTTTGAAAAAAGACTATTCAAAATAGATTCTCACGTTTTAGTATTAAGATTATTTTAAGCAAAAATAATTTCTAAGCCTTAGAAATATCAACAAATCCTTCTCCAAACACATCACGAACATCGTGTATAGCGATGAACGCAGCTGGATCCGTAGTTTGAACAATCCTTTTTAGCTTCACTACTTCTTGCTTATTAATAACAACATAAAGAATTTCCTTCGGAGTTTTCGTGTAATATCCATGACCTGAGTACACCGTAACCCCTCTGCCCATTAAGGTAGTTACCTTCCCGGCAATGTCATTCGGGTTATCAGAAATAATCGTAATAGCCTTCTTCGGATTTAAACCTTCAATTACAAACTCCATCACTTTCGTTGCTACATATAGCATAATAATTGTTATCATCAGTTTTTCTGCACCAATGATGAAATAAGATGAAAACGCAACAATTAAATCGAAGAACAGTAAACCATAGCTAATGCTCCATCCTAAATATTTATGCGTCATCCTTGCTAAGATGGTAGTACCTGCAGTTGTTCCGCCAACGCGAATAATAAGACCAATCCCGCATCCGATAAATATTCCACCGAAAATGGCATTTACGAGCATTTCATCCGAGGCAATCGTCCATCCCTCTGTCAAATGAAGGAATAGCGAGTTCGTAACTACAGCGATAATCGTATAAATTGTTGTGATCTTATTTAAAAATTTATAACCGGCTATTAACAAAATCGCATTTAAAATTAAGTTCACTAAGCCCGGTGACCATTCAAATAAATAGTACGTAATAATCGTGATACCTGTTACCCCGCCCTCACCAAACTCGTTCGGGATAACAAACAAATTGACACCTAACGCAAAAAGAAATGCACCGATAATAATAAAAATAATGTCTGTCGTTCTTTTTTTCATACAGTACCTCACTTCTTATGTAAATATTTATTCTGTCATAAACTCTCACCATTATATCGTGGAATATTCAAATCGAACAGTGGTTTATTTTTATTTTAATATAGGATGATAAAACAACTTTATCCTATACCCACATGTAATTTAAAAAGTAAAACAACTGTATTTATTATGTACTACAAGTAAAGTTTTGATTTCACATGCAATTGACACTAAAAAAATGAATATCAATATTCACTCGCACTAACTTCGAATACAAAGCAAATAGGCGAAGCTATAGAATAGGCTTCGCATCAAGCATTTGATTGTAGAGATTTATATTCATACATTCCAAAAATAAATTCACTTATCTTTCTCCATATACTCTTTAATCTTTCGTTCTTCCCACTCTTTTCCGAATATCCCAACTGGAAAAGTTGTTAAACCGTGTATAACGATACCAATCCCCCAACCTCCAAGTGGATATAAAAACCATAATTTACTGGAATCAGAGCTTATATTTATAATAAAAAGCATTAAGTTCACTAATATATAGACCGTTAAATGAATATAAAACGCTTTTAAATTCTCCACCCTTTTTTTAGCTCGTAAATAATTCTCATTTCGCTCCATATGTAAACACCTCTTTCATTATTGTATTTTTTAAATTCGCTCCGATTTAAACATCATATTCTAGTCGGATATTCCTTATTCTCAAAAAATACAAAGCAAAAAAGTATCCAGCAAATGATTATACACATCACCATTTGCTGGATACTACATGATACTTTTGTTAATTACTGAATTCTAATTAAGACCAAATCCAAACATCATCATTATTTTCAACGTTGTTCTTAAAATCATGAACTTTTTCAATATTGTCTGTTGTGTTCCAATTAATAGAACTTCCGCCCCAGCCTACATACTTCATATCAATTTTCACTTTCTCACCCGTATTAAATACTTGTCCCTTTGTTAAGAAAACATCAATAATAACTTTCTTCCCGTTTAGCGATGGATACTCCACTACGACATATTTAGTAGCACCGTCTCCCTCATCTTCCATCGTTGCTACTTTTGATACTTCCCCAATCACATAATCAGGCGAACCATCTTCTTTCATGTGCATACCTAACTTGTTTGTTGTATTTTCAACTGCAGTTGCAATCATATATTCCGTAAAATTACGCATCATAGATCCAGTAGCTTTTACTTCATCTCCTACTTTCACATTTGAAAGTGAATCAATATACACACTAACAGGTTCCTCATATTGCTTAGATTTAACAACAATTACACCGTTATCTACTTCTACTACTCGTCCTTCTAACGTCGAGAAATTCGATTCAATAGAAGCTGCACTCGCTTTTGTTACTTCTAGTCCTGGTAAATTTGTTCCTGATAATGCTGCGATTCCTAAAGCACCTGCTAATATTAATTTTTTCATACCCATTATGAAACATCTCCATTCATGATGATTTTATTTTTTTGATTGGATACGACCAACCTGTAACTATTATAGTTACAGGTTATAGAAAATAGCAACCCCCTTTCTTATGCAATGTTGCATACTGTAACTTTTAAATATACTCAATACTAAACTAAGACTGAATTCTTGAATACCAGCAGGTAAACGGATTGATGATGAAGAAACTAATGTCATGCATCATATTTTTCAGCGCTACGGTTTGTATAATCGTAGTTCATTACATTTTGTAGGGGCGGAATTCATATGTTAAGAAAACCAAAAAGGTTACAACGAGGAGATATTGTAGCGACAGTAAGTCCTTCATGGGGAGGCGCAGGTGATTCTGAAATAAGATGGCGATATGAACAAGGAGTAAAGAGATTAGAAGAAGTTTTCGGTCTTACGGTTATACCAATGCCAAATAGTTTAAAAGGTAGCGAATTCATTTATGACAATCCAGAGGCTCGTGCGGAAGATTTAATGACAGCATTTAAAGATACGCGCGTGAAAGCAATTATTGCGAATATCGGCGGTGAAGATAGTATTCGCTTACTTCCCTATATAGATTTTAATGTGATACGTGAAAACCCGAAAATTTTCATGGGATACTCTGACGTTACTATTTCACATTTATTTTGTCATAAAGCAGGTCTTTCCTCTTTATACGGTCCAGCAATTTTGACCGACTTTGCCGAAAATGTAGAAATGGATCCATATACAATTGAAATGGTAAATCGAACTCTTTTTTCAAATGAAACGATTGGCGAAATTCAACCAGCTCATGAATGGACGAGTGAGCGTTTAGAATGGATAGAGATAAATAAGGATACAAGACGTACGATGCAACAAAACAAAGGATATGAGCTACTTCAAGGCTCTACCACTGTACATGGTCGTTTAATTGGTGGTTGTATAGAAGTACTTGAATTTGCAAAAGGAACGGAACTTTGGCCTGAGAAAAACTATTGGGAAAATAGTATCCTTTTCTTTGAAACATCTGAAGATCATCCTGAACCAAGCTATATAAAATATTGGTTGCGAAATTATGCAGCGCAAGGCATTCTTCAAAAAGCAAAAGGTATCATCTTCGGTAAACCGAAAGATGAACAATATTATGAAGAATATAAACATGAAATACTGCAAGTTATGAAGGAACATCATCTAGAAGATTTGCCGATTCTTTATAATTTAAATTTCGGCCATACTGAACCGAAGTTTATTTTACCTTACGGCGCGTTGGCAGAAATTGATTGTGAAAATGTATCTTTTTCTATTTTAGAGAGTGGCGTGGAATGAATAAAAACACTCCTATGAGATATGTCTGTGAATTGGTACTTTTTAAAAGTATATAATTGGAGGGAGGTTACGTGTATGGAAGTAACATTTACAGTAAGTAAGTGGGATGAAAAACCAATCGATGATAATAAAAAAGATTTCCCTATTAATATTGCTCATGTCGAATATGATATTGATGGGAAATTAAAAGGAAAGGCTTTTGTTGAATACTTATTATATTATTTAGACTCAAATATAAATGATGGTCACTTAGCTACTGCTAAAATTTCTGGATTTTTACACTTTGAAGGGATTTATAAGGGGCAACAAGGGACATTTACAGCTATAGAGCAAGGAATATTTGATAAAGGAAATTTAGATTCCCCAGGAACAATTATTAAAGCTACTGGTAACTTAAAAAACCTGAGAGGATCCTATAATTATCAGTTTACAGGTCAAACTAGTAAACTAATTTTAGAGTTTGAATTTCAGCAAAATACCTTATAATTTAGTGGAAAGGACATTTCTTGTAATACTAGGAATGTCCTTTTTGTTGACGAGCTTATTCAAGTTAAAAATGAACAGAGTATATTATCAGTATTCAGCAATGCATAAAATTTTCCTCATGGGGGAATTAAAAATCTACGCCCTAGAGATATCATGCCCCCACCTATTCATTTCTTTTCTTACTAATTAAAGAATAATCCCCGAAAAACTCCCCTTCATTACTTCCTTTTCAAGTTGATTCCTACAAATAAACATCGCAATAATCTTCGTGCGATGTTTTTCATCTGGTTCAAATTGCTCAATGGTTACGTCACAACGGATCGTATCACCGCTAAAAACGGGACGTAAAAATTCAAAATCCATTTTGCGAGCTAGTACGTTATAATCACCACCAATTTTTGTAGGTAGCGTTGATGTTAGAAGTCCTTGTACAACAAATCTCCCCTGCTCATCTGGTGTAACATGATGAACGCCCTCATCTTTAGATACTTCGGTAAATAACGCAACATCCTCTTTCGTAAACGTTCGTTCAAAGGTGATTTTTTCGCCTACTTGTAATTTCATCTATACCCCTCCTCAAAAACACTTTAAAAAAAGAAAAACCGAAATTAAATATCATTTCGGTTTTTCAATCTAAAGAAGTCTATATTTACTTTAATGAATGTACAAACAACCCACTGCGCAGCTTCGGTTCAAACCACGTTGATTTCGGCGGCATAACTTCCCCAGCGTCTGCGATTGCTAATAAATCTTCCATTGACGTTGGATATAATGAGAACGCTGCTTTATATGCACCGCTGTTCACAATACGCTCTAGTTCTTCTAACCCGCGTATTCCGCCTACAAAATCGACGCGTGAATCAGATCGCGGATCATGTATTTCAAGTACTTGGCTTAATAGATGGTCTTGCAGAATAGACACATCTAAACCTTTCACAAGATCGTTCGCATCAAACGTTTCCTCTTTCACAGTGAGCTTATACCATTTCTCGTTTATATACATACCAAATGTTTTCGGCTCATTCGGTTTATACGGAGAAATATTTGCTTCTTCTACATAAAAATATTGCGTGATTTGCTTTAAAAACTGTTCTTCTGATAATCCGTTTAAGTCTTTCACAACTCGGTTATAATCCCAAATGGATAATTCATCGTGAGGGAATAACACTGATAGGAAGAAATTAAATTCTTCTTCTCCTGTGTAATTCGGATATTGTTCTCTTCGCATAAGTCCTACTTTTGCAGCTGATGCGGAGCGGTGATGTCCATCTGCAATGTACAAGTTCGGAATGTCTTCAAATGCGTTTACTAAAGTCGTAATTACTTCTTCATCTGCAATCTTCCATGCAACATGCCTAACGCCGGCTTCTGCTGTAAATGTATAGATTGGCGCATGTTCTTCCTTCCAGCTGCTAATTAAGCGTTTCACTTCATCTTTTGTACGGTACGTTAAAAAGATAGGACCCGTATTTGCGTCGCACACATCTACATGACGAATACGATCTAGTTCTTTTTCATGACGCGTTCTTTCATGTTTTTTAATTGTGTCATCTTCATACTCATCAATAGATGTACAAACGACAAGGCCTGATTGGGTTCTTCCTTGCATCGTCAATTCATAAATGTATAAAGCTGGCTCTTCATCTTGAATGAACACTTCTTCTCGTATAAAACGATTTAAATTTTCACCTGCTTTTTCATATACGCGATCATCGTACGGTGAAAGTGCTGGATCTAAATCAATTTCTGCTTTATCAACGTGTAAGAAAGAATACGGATTTCCTTTCACAGCTTCTCTTGCCTCTTCACTATTTAATACGTCATACGGTAAAGCTGCAACTTCCGCTGCTTTTTCTTCTACTGGACGAATGGCCCGAAACGGTCGGATTTTTGCCAATTTCCTCTCTCCTTTACACAATCATTCGAACGGCTACAACACCTGTAATTTTGCTTATATTTTCCACTATATTCTCTTTTATTATATCATCAATTCCGTTATCAATATCAATCATTGTGTACGCCCAAGAATGTTTACTACGATTAATCATATCGGCAATATTAATATGATGTTCTGCTAAACATCCTGTAATTTGACCTACCATGTTCGGAACGTTTTGATGCATGATTGTAATACGTTTCTTTCCGATATACGGAAGTTCGACGTTTGGATAGTTTACTGAATTACGAATATTTCCTGTCTCTAAATATTCTCGTAATTGGCGCGCTGCCATTACTGCACAATTTTCTTCTGATTCAGATGTAGATGCACCAAGGTGAGGCGTCGCTGTTACATTTTTCATCTTTATCACATTTTCATTCGGGAAGTCTGTTACGTAATGCGCAATAACCTCTTCTTCTAACGCTTTTTGAAGAACCTTTTCATCTACAAGTTCTCCTCTAGAGAAATTGAATAAGCGCATGCCTTTTTTCATCTTCTCTACAGCATGTTCACCAATAATCCCCTTCGTTTGATTCGTAAGAGGAATATGCAGTGTAATATAATCACACGTTGCAAAGATTTCATCTAAACTAAATGCTCTTTGCACATGTGTAGAAAGGCGCCATGCAGTTTCAACTGAAATGTAAGGGTCATATCCGACGACGTCCATTCCTAAAGCTAACGCATCGTTTGCCACTAAAGCACCAATTGCGCCAAGTCCGATAACCCCTAGACGCTTCCCTGCAATTTCTGCCCCAACGAATTGTTTCTTTCCAGATTCAACAAGCTGCGGTACTTCTTCACCTTCTAAATTTTTCGTCCAGCTCACTCCGTTAATAATGTTACGTGAAGACATAATAAGGCTGGCGATAATAAGTTCCTTTACTGCATTGGCATTCGCTCCTGGTGTATTAAATACTACAATCCCTTTTTCTGTACATCGCTCGACAGGAATATTATTTACACCAGCCCCCGCTCTTGCAATCGCCTTTAAATCTTTTGAAAAATCTTCTTGATGTAAAGAATAGCTGCGAAGTAAAATACCATCTGGATGGTCCATTCTATCCCCTACTTCATAGCAATCTCCGCTAAGTACTTGCAAACCTTTTTCCGCAATTTGATTTAACGTTTGAACACGAAACATATCCCCATCTCCCTATCTATTCTCAAGCTCAAATTCCTTCATATAATTTACTAATTTCTGTACGCCGTGTACTGGCATCGCATTATAAATACTAGCGCGCATACCACCGACTGAGCGATGTCCTTTTAACGTAACAAGGCCGCGTTCTTTCGCTTTTTGTAAAAACTCATTGTTCAGCTCTTCTGACGGTGTTGTAAACGGAATGTTCATAAGTGATCGATACGTAGGATCAACTGGTGAAGTAAACAATTTTGATTCATCTAAGAAATTGTAAAGAAGTGAAGATTTCATTCTATTCTGTTCTTCAATCGCAGATACCCCGCCCTGCTCTTTCAACCACTCTAGTACAAGTTTCGTTACGTAAATACTAAAGGACGGCGGTGTATTATATAAGGAGTTATTTTTGCTGTAAGTTTCATAGTTTAGCATCGTAGGACAAGAGCGGTCTGCTCCCCCAATTAAATCTCTTTTTATAATAGCAATTGTTAAGCCCGCTGGCCCTAAATTCTTTTGCGCTCCCGCATATATAAGACCAAACTTCGAAACATCGTATTGTTCTGATAAAATATTTGAGGACATATCCGCAACGAGCGGTACTTTATCTAAATGTGGAATGTCCACATATTTCGTCCCCTCAATTGTATTGTTCGTTGTAATATGTACATAATCTAGTTTTTCATCATTTGGTAAACCATCCAGTTTAGGAATTGCAGTAAACTTCGCTTGTTCAGAAGAAGCAAGCACTTGTACTTCTCCTACTTTTTCAGCTTCTTGCAGTGCCTTTTTAGACCATGAGCCAGTCAATACGTACCCTGCTTTTTTATACGTATTCATTAAGTTTAACGGTATCATAGAAAATTGTAATGACGCACCGCCTTGTAAAAACAATACCTCATACTCATCAGGAATGTTCATTAATTCACGAATTAGGTTACTCGCTTCATCTATAATACTTTGAAAATAAGAAGATCGATGACTCATTTCCATAATAGACATGCCTGTCCCGTTATAATTTACAAGCTCCATTTGCACTTTCTCTAAAACTGGCAAAGGGAGTATTGATGGTCCAGCTGAAAAATTATACACTCTCTCCATCACCCTGAAAACCTCCCTATTTCTCATTTTTATTAATTTTTAAACTTTCTGAATTATAACCTAAAATATAATACGTGGTCAATTTGTTTTCTATTATTACGGCGTAAGACGCAATGGAATCGCTTGCATGTGCAAACTATTTTTTTATAAACATACAAAAAGTGTTAAGTACATAATCGTACTTAACACTCTAGTAATAAAGTATAATTGCTAATTGTCCGTGAAGAACCGATCAAAAATTTGATAAATAGCAGAAAGACCAAAGAGCCAATAAATAGTGTCCACAAGCGCCGGCATTGAACCAAACCATTTCTCAACTACATTGTAATCTAACGCTACAAATAACCAATTCAAACCGCCAAGAATCACCAAAACTACTGTAAGGTAAGACAAAAATTTCATTATGATTGCCCCCTAGGTGATAAGATGGTGAAAGGCCTTTCACTAGAAATATATGTGGTAAAATTCAAAACTTACCTATTTAATAAAAATTATTTTCGGTACCAACCGTTAATAACTGCCTCTGCTTCTTTACTATGAATTTGATACGCATGTGTACTATTATTAGAACCAATAAACCAAACTGAGAATCCTTTAAAGTATGGCTTCGATTCCAAAACATTTCGATAAGCACGCCACCCGTTTAATTGTATATCTCTTGAAAACACATTTGAAACATCTGGATTCCACGGATTTTGTAGTCCTAGTTCACGCGCCGGAACGTTAAATCCACCAAAATAAACGGGCTTTCCTGTTGCTTTATGTAATTGTTCCAGTTGCTGCACAATATTTTGCCCACGATTATATACCGTAGTCGCAAATAAATTTTGTCTTACTTCTTCATACGATGGATTTCTTTTTCCTGAAACCTCAAACCAACTATCGATACTTACAATATCCACCTTTTTTAAATACGGACGATTGATTTTCGCTTTAAACTTCGCTTCATACGAAAGATCCCAACTTGCTGTTAACCACCAATTCATTTGATACAAAACATTTCCTTTATACTGCTTACTAACGAAATCAATCGTATCGCTCCAGTATCCTTCTGCATATTCCATATTCACAAAATTAGAGGCAATCTTAAGTCCGTACACATTGTATTTACTTGTGATCGAATTAAAGATGTCTTGCAAAACAACCGTTTTCCAATTCCAGAAGAAATCATTAATATTACTTGGATTCCACTCCGTTTCTCCAACATTTCCTTGCTGAATATACGGGAACGGTTCCACTATAACTTGAATATTACGCTTTAATAATTCTTGAATTAAAATAATAGCCTGTTTCTTTTGTGCCTGGTTAATTACCATATTAGTAGAAGTGACATTCGGAATGTCGACTTGAATCGGTACATTTACTGTATTTAAATTTAAACGTTTCACATCAGCTAACACCTTCGATACATTTCCAACTTCCCACACCGTTACGTTTCCTGATTTTATTTTTCCTGGTTGAACAGCTGCCTGTACATTTCCTTGGAAACAAAAAGAAAACAACATAATAAACACTCCTAAAAAACTTACTAAACTCTTGTTTTTCTTCACAACTTTCCTCCTCTTATTTTTGGCATACTTGCTTATTTTATACAACGTTTCACATATATTCCATACAAAAAAGAGTGGAATTTTCATCCATAAAAATGCTATTCATCCTTTATTCATCGCTTATTCATACTAACCGCCTAAAAATAGTAAGTTAAATAAAAAAGGAGCGTATTTCCGCCCCCTTTTTTACCTTTTCACAATTGAAGTTATTGAACTTTTTCTCATAGCCCAACCACATCTATCTTTTCGTATAAATAAATTTTTATACTCATAAATGTATCAAAAAAATTTTATCTATATTCGCTTTTGTTTGTATTACATTTACATCATTATATATCTTTTCAGTTAAGAATTTCTTTGTTCTCCTTTCAAAAATTACACCATCATACAAATAAATTCTTAACTGTGTACAAAGTAATAATTACTTCATGAATATTATACCTATAATTAATTCTTTTAGTTAAATAATAAAGAAGGGAGAGAGATACGTATATTATCCAAGTGTTCATTAAATCGGGATTTAACGAACACTTGGATGGTGAGAGTTAACCCCTTCCCCCATCTTGTACAGATGTACAAAGACGTGAAACTCTAAACTATTTAGAAAAGAAACTCTGAACTTTCACTTTTAGATATTGGCTGGGATAAAAACGTATCGACAAAATTTATGGTAATGTCTATTTATCAAAGATTGTTCATGAGATTTTAGTTTAGACTTTTATGTTTTTCTACAGGTGTAGAAAAACATAAAACTGGGTAATTTTTTATAAAGGTATTGCATTGGTTATATATCTATGTACATTTTTAGCATGATTTTCAGTAGCAAATCTATTAATTAAAAGAGAACTTTATTTCTGTACAGTTGCGTATAACGGTAATTTCTAAAATAAAAAAATGACGTAAGGAATGATTAAAGAAGTTTATGATAAAATTAGATAGAGTTTGTAAAAAGTGTATTTAAACTAAGCCCCCGATAATTGAATAAGATAGAATAAAACTCTAAGGCATGGGATAGCCTTAGAGTTTTATTATTTTTGATGCTTCTTTTTTCCATTAAGTGATTATTCTGCTTAAAATGAAAAAATTGCTAGGTTTAACAAACTCTTAGCGATTTTTTATGTTTAAATCTTGTGTCTGTTAAAAGTTCTTTGAGTTAATTCAATAAAATCTTCCAATGGAGGAGTCATCCATTTATCCTTATGCCAAGCGATATGTGTGAAAATAGGAGGAATATTATTATCCCATTTTAATTCCACCATTCTCCCCATTTTAATATCTTTTTCAACAACCATTGTAGGTAATGCAGCAATTCCTAATCCTGCAATCACACATTGTTTTATGGCTTCGATACTACCAAATTCAAACTTATTTACTGGGTAGACTTTTGCTAAGTGACAAGACTTTTCTAAAAGAGTACGGTAGGAGCAACCACTTTCGGTTAATAGCAATGTTTCATGCTCAATATCTTTAAGATAAACCTCTGACTTCGAAGCTAATGGATGGTTTGGAGCAGCCACCATCTTGATATCTTCTTGTATCAAAGGTTTTATCGTTAAAGCTTCTTCAGGTTTCGTTATATCCATAATGAAGGCAATATCAAGCATACCATTCATTAGTTGCTTTCTAGCCAACTCGTCAGAATGAGCTGGTTTAAATATTAACTTTACATTAGGGTATCGATCTTTAAATTCTTTTAATATGGTAGGTAACCTATAAGTACATTGACTTTCTTGTGCTCCGATGATAAGGGTGCCAGAAGGTTCTTTATTTCCACTGATGGCCATTTTTGCTTCTTCATTTATTTTAATGATTTTTTCCGCATATATTTTAAATTCTTTTCCTGCCTCGGTTAATGTTAGGCGTTTACCTAAGCGTTCAAATAAAGGTTTTTCTAGCTCTTCTTCTAATGCTTTAATTTGGGCTGTCACACTAGATTGAGCAAAGTTTAATATACTAGCTGTTTTGGTAAAATTAAGAGTTTCGGTAGCAGTCTTAAAAGTGATGAGTTGTTTAATATCCATATTCGTCTCCCTCCTAAATCGAAAATATCGATTGAACTAAACGAAATAATCTATTTTACTGATTTATATATGTAGTTTAGGCTATAAATTATAAACAGTCAAAAAAAGGAGTGGAATAATTATGAGTATTGCAGTTATTTACGGAGGTACTCGCCCAAATGGAAATACAGAGACGTTAACTAAACGTTCTATTAAGGATCTCGAAGTAGATTCCATTTACTTAAGGGATTACAATATTAAACCAATAGATGATATGCGCCACACTGAAGACGGCTTTCAGGATGTTGATGATGATTATAACTCCCTAATATATCGAATGGTGCACCACGATATTCTCATATTTTCGACACCGATTTATTGGTACAGTATGACAGGAACAATGAAGAACTTTATTGATCGATGGTCCCAAACGATGAGCGAGCCTCAATATAAAGACTTTCGAAAAATCATGTCTAAGAAAAAGGCCTATGTAGTTGCAGTTGGGGGAGATTCTCCTTTTATAAAAGGATTACCATTAATTCAGCAATTCAACTACATCTTTGACTTTGTTGGTCTACCTTTTGAAGGATATATTATTGGGAAAGGAAATAAACCTGGAGATATATACAAAGACCAGGAAGCTTTTTATGCAGCTGATCAATTACATAAAACATTAAACTTCTTATCGCCTTCCTCTTATACAAAAAAAGAAGCAAAAAGAGAAGTGTGAAAGGAGAGTAAAAAGTGCTAAAGACACAAATGAAATTCAACGTTTATTATATAGCTTATCTAACACTCGGGGTTATTTGGGGCACTAATTTTCTTTTTATGAAATGGGCCGCCGTTCATATTGATCCTTTACAAATTGTGTTTCTAAGAGTTTTAGCCGGTTTTATTCCTGTATTTCTTTATGCACTTATTAAACGTCAAATAAAGTTAAGTCATATAAAATATATACACCACTTTCTAATTATGTCTATCCTCGCAACTATCATTTACTATTATTGTTTTGCGAAAGGTACAGCATTGTTGAATTCTGGAGTAGCTGGGGCTTTAAGTGGGTCCATACCGATTTTTTCTACAATCATGACCTTCTTTGTTTTAAAAGAAGAAAAGGTAACTGTTAAAAGAGTAGTCGGAGTTATTGTAGGATTAATTGGTGTGTTACTTATTGCGAGACCATGGGCAAACGGAGATACAGCTCTTGACGTTAAAGGTGTCATATATATGTTAATAGGGTCTCTCAGTGTTGGTGCCTCTTTTGTATATGCAAAAAAATATTTAACAAAAATCAATATTTCTCCCGCAGCTTTAACGAGTTACCAGGTAGCCATTGCAATCATTATACTTGGTCTCTTTGGAGATTTACAAGGTATAGAGAATATTCAATCAGACTCAGTTGCGTTGATTGGTGTATTAGTGGGACTAGGAGTTCTAGGAACAGGGCTAGCTTACATTCTTTATTATGTTCTCGTCAATAATTTAGGGGCAATAATAGCCTCCACAGTAACCTATATACCACCTGTAATATCCTTATTAATCGGCGCACTGTTAGCAAACGAAAACATTTTGATGAGTGATTGGAGTGCCATGATCATCATTTCATTTGGAGTATATATAATGAACAAAAAGGAAGGATTTGATAGTGATTTGCTCCATAATCGGGAGCATTAGTTCAATTATCTATTGGCAGTAATTATTATCTTGACCTTCCAAAATAGGACGCTTTAACGGAGCAACGAAAAAAGCCTAATTTCTCAATATAAATGTTGAGAAATTAGGCTTTTTAATACGGGAATTTCCTTAACGTTGTAAATCCGCATTTTCCTGACGCTACCCCATCGCCATCAAGCTAAAAGTACGAATTTCCCCAAAACAATAAATACGAGAAAAATACACAAAATTTTCGTTCTGGGGGTGGTATGAGATTTTAACTTGATGGGCATTTGGTTCTACCCCTATGAATATGATAATTGTAAAAAATATGAGAGTACTACCAACAAATTAACGTTATTTTAAATCCTTAATAGAAAACCTTTGTATATTAAGGGTTTATTCATTATTTACAGAGTTAAGATAAATTCTGTAAACATAAGTGAAAGCTCCGCTCGTAGAAATCAGATTTTTCAAAAATAAAACATAAAAAATGTATTTTTGTGGTAATATGATAAAAGAAACATAACTTGTTTATAAAGGAGAATTTCATGAAAAGTAAATTACTTTTATGGATTATAAGTATTCCACTTTTTTTTATGTTTTTTTTGTATCCATTGTTTATTACAAATAAAATTGTTTACGCATCACAATCTGATTGTAAACCTTTATTTATTTTTACACCTCAAAATGTACAATATTGTAGTGATATATATTTTATTGATATTATATTAATTATGTTAAAAGAACATCCAATTTCATATATTGGTTTATTTTTAGGTTTATATATAATTGGTTTTATGTTTTACCTATTATTCGTAAATTTTAAACGTTTTATGAAAAATTCAATTTAACTATACATATGTAATGTATGTTGAATCTTTAGTCAAGTATAGGGGTATGTGTAGCAATGGAACAAAATCACGCAACAAGAATTAGCGGACATTAGAAATGATACAACAGTCATTTTTTATCTCACATCAATGAACAGTATGACTCCCACCTCAAAATTCGGCAAATACGAGGAAGTTAGGTGGGCGATTGACTGCCCGTAAAAGCCTGATTAGTTCAAATAATAACCAGTGTAATGTCCGATAAGTATCATTAGCGGACATCATACTACTCAAATTAGGGCTTCCATGTCCGCTTATACTTAACGTAAGTTTTTGTTCCGTTGCTACACATACCCCAGTATACATAAGAAATGAAGTTTGTATGTATACGTTTTAGAATTGACTGATTTATTATATTACTTTAAATCATATTTAATTATATAAAATATGATCATTTTTATTTGCCGATAATAACAAAATCTTGAACTCTACTTTCGCTTTTTGGAATTTTTATTTCTTCAATTTTTTTTAACGTTTTTATATCAAAAACCCCTAAAATACCTCCATATTTATTGTTATCCTCAATTTGAGATAAAATATATATCTTATCATTTAAGAATTCAGATTTCATATAAGGAAATTTCAAGTTTGTATTTTTTTCCCATTCAAAAGAATCATTTAAAATAGCAATATGTGCGTTCATTTTTTCATCCATATATGTTATATATAGTTTCTCATTTCCGTCAACATATAATTTATCGGCTATTCCATCATTAAAAGAATAGTCTTTGTATTGAATATCCCAAGTTTCTTTATTAATAATTGTTAATTTATTTTCTGTTGATAGTATAATTTTGTCTTTAAAGAATGCATAGTTTTCAGGGTGATTATCAATTTCTAATGATTTGAATTTTTCCCCGTTATCTCTTTTTATAATATGTAGGAAAGATTTATTTTCATAAGCATCATTATGACAAATATATATATAATTATTATCTAAAAATGCAAATGCTAAATATGGAGTAAAGTTCATGCTATATTCTTTATTATATTTATTATCTTTTACTTTTAAAATATTATTATTAAGATCTTGATTGTAAGATTCTATAGATATTTCATCATCTTTTATATAAAAAGTGTAGGGATCTTTTAATTGTTTTTTTTCTAATTTCATATCATCTTTGTTAAGTGAATAGAAATATGGTTCATGCTTAGAGAACATATGTAAATTTTTTTTTGTATCAATATCTAATTCTGTAATATCATTTATTTTATATGTATATTTTTTAAATGTTTTTAAATCGTTTGTTTTTAATATGAATGTTTCAGGTTTAAAAGCATGTGAATAAACAAAAGCAAGTTCTTTATCTTGTACGAATTCTTTATTAACCTTTTTTACATCTGATTTTTCACATGCATTTATTAAACACATATTAAACGAAAGAAAAATTATAGTTGTTATCTTCTTTAATCTATTTTTTTTCATTTTCCGCCTCTTATTCTTTTATTTAATAAATAAAACTTTAAGAGTAGAAATTAGATTCTACTCTTAGGGAAATTTAATAAGTAATTGTGTATGATGAATTATCTATATCAGCTGGAGTTACTATTCCACCACCATTAGAATCTAAATCATACCCTTGAGATTTCCATGCTTGCCAAACTAGAGAAGAACAATAGAATTGGTATGGATTGTCTTTTCTAGTTAAGACACTGTATTTGCTACCTTTTTTAGAATATGCATAATTCTGAGCTGCTCTGTATTGATTATTGCTTGCCCCTTTAATATATTGTTTTTTCTTACTATTGAAGCGTGTACCAAAATCATTATCATGAACTCTAACTCCACGATCAGGCCATGCTTCCATATAGTAATTGTTATCTTCTAAAACAATTGCTGCATGTCCATGATTCCATCCAGCTGTTTTATTGTCATAAGAGATTAAAATATCTCCTTTAGTTCCCATTTTTCCTGAACTTGCTGCAAATTTTTGTTTTTGTTTTTCTTTTATAATAGCTTGATATTTCTCTGGATTATTACTTTTTAGTTCTTCTAATTCTTTATTGAGTTCCTCTTGATTAATTTTATTTACTTTTTGAGCTGCTGTTTTAGTATCAATTTCCGCCTGTTGTAATTCTTTTTTTAATTCTGGTGAATATTGCGATATTTGCTCGTTTAAATTTGTAGGTTCTTCAGATGCAAATGCACTTCCTACTGGAAAAACTAGTGATCCAGCTAATGCTAAAGATAATGCTTTTTTACTTAACATTAAAACCACACTCCTATTTCCTTTATTTGTTATTACATACTAAAAATACTTTATTTTCTTAATTTTGTAAATAGCTTTTTTATAATAAAAATATAAACTAATATTCAAAAGCTTACTTTCGATAAAAGTAAACAAGGATCTTATGTTCATAGGATTCTTTTTTTAGTTTCTGACAATATTGTATTAGTTGAATGTAGTGGTTGATTTAGTAAGGGATTGAATATGTGAACCATTAGTTTACATGTATTAGGGGTAGAACCACATGCTCATCAAGCTAATCAAGTAAATTACTAGATATGAAACGATCCTTGTTTCAAAACTAGCAATTGATAGAAAAGTAGGCATGCTAAAGAAGCCTATTAAAACGTGATTTTTTCGCTAGGCAGATTGTCTATGCTTCACCGTCGTTTTATACACAATCCCTAGAATATCAAAGACGGTCATCTTCTTATACCTATGACATTTACGACCGTTCTTTTTGAGCAGCAGATAAAGACGATGCAGAATTTTTAAAATTTCTTCTGTGCCAACGGCTATCGCTTGAAACAGTAACGGAAAGTAATCTTTAATCATATAAATCGCTTTGTATTCACTCAGCTCCTGCTTTGTCTTTTCAAGCAGAAACTGGCGCATTTGAAACATCGTAGAAGAACAGAGGAGAATGCCGATGAGTTGTCCATATAAATGGCACTCTAGGCGTTCTCTTTTTATATTTTTACATTCATCAATTTCAAAAAATGACTTCCACGTTTTAAACAAAATTTCAATCTGCCAACGAAGTGAATACAATGAGTGCACGTAGTTCGTTGGTACTCCTTCTAGAGACGTGTTCGTGATATATACATTCATACCCATTAAACGTTTACTTTTCTCCTTCATGACGATGCCTTTTTTCTTTTCACGTATCGCTTGGTTTTTCAGGCGTGTTTGCGTTTGATCATCGGTTAAACGATGGAAAATGACACGTGCTGGAAGCTTCTGATTTTGGCCAATGTATGCCTCGGGGATTTCTATCGTTTCGCCAGGGATTAGACCCGACATCATTTGTGCCATATCAAGCTGGATGTATTCTGTTTGCTTTTTTAACGTGCCGTTGTTGAAGTATTCTGGCTCAGGGTTCTTGATATAAATGCGTGTATTCAGCTTCAACCGCGAGATATAGTAAGCCTCTTTATCATGAATAGTTTGTAAGTCTCCTAAATCGAAGTAACCAAGATCACGTAAACACAAATCACCCGCCTCTACGGTTTCAAGGCAGATGGTACCGTATGTTTTATCATTATTCTTTCCTGGTCCAAGCTGCACGTTAAGAAATTGACCACTAAGTAAATCATATTCCAATTGGATTTTTACGCCTGCCGTATTACTACTCCCGCCTGAACCTTGATAGTTAGTGGCGAAATGATCAGGCAGTTGAAACACTGTCGCATCTAAAATACGGATACGATTGAAAGTAGAGATCATGTGTGCAGAAAGCGAGTGATTTGAACAGAGTTTTTGTGTGAGAAGAGAAGTAAAGACTTCTCGAAGAAATGCGACAGCTGCTGGATTAAAGCGTTGATTCAATCCTTCTGAGCTCATCAGTACCCCAGTTGAGGCTTCTAACTGACTGCACAATTGTGTAAGCGATGTGCTAGCGATTTCTTGACTGAGCCATACGCAAAGGGCAATGAGTTCGTTTGCTTGATACTTACTAGATCGCTGTACAAAACCAACTTGTTTGGCGATATCTTGTAGGACTATTGGAGATAAAAAGTATTGTAGCTCTTGTGCGAAAAGATTCAGTTCATTGGAAATGATAGGATTCATCAAAAACGCCATCCTTTCTGTATATTTCTACAAAAAGAATAGCGTTTTTTTGATTATATGGATACAAATTTATCTTAGCTTGATAGCGATGGGGCGGTACCCCTAATACCCCAGAAGGAAAAGAAGAGTTTGAATCCTTTAAGGTACAGGGCGTTCCATATATCATTGTAAAAGATCATGAAAATAACACTCAAAAATCAATTCTTGGATTCAGCACTCAATCATTAGAAGAGGCTATTTTATAATAATCATCCAACACCATGAAAAAGAAACGAACAAAAATGTTCGTTTCTTTTTCATGGTGTTTAATGCTCAAGAAAACTTATAACCGCATAAATATATAGAACGACTAGAGCAAAGGCACATATTCCCATAATGATAATCGCTAGTGCGCTTTTCTCTTGTCTAAACCCTATAATTCCAAGAATAAATGCACTCAACATTGTTACCTTAAGCATTGTAGAAAGATTGGGAATTGAATATCCACTCAACCAGGTAGAGAAACTTACAATTACGGAAAAAGAGAACAAAGTTAGAACAATAGATAATATATTAATGTGCTTCCCATACTTCAGTTGCATTTCGCTACCTCCTTTTCTTTTCATTAGTGAATAATAGGTAGGTGACCGTATTTTTATTTTATTCTAAACTTTCTTAAAAATCTATAATAAAAAGAAGAGGTTGTCTCAAAAGTCGCTGAATAGTTACTTTTAGGCAACCTCTTTTCTTTATTTTTTACTTTCCTCTAGTTTAGAGATACTTGCTTCTTTTTCAGGTAACGTATCAACAAAATCCTTTTGAGATTTTAATAGGTCAGATTGTTGTATCCAAGCCATAAGATCATCTAAAGATTTACGGGCTTCTTTTACATCGCCAGTAATATCATTCATGTTCAACTTATTAAATGTAGCTAAAAATTCTTGTTGAATCTCACCTTGCAATGCATTTGCCTGCTTTGTTAATTCTTTATTTTCATCACATTTTGCCTTTTGAACATTATTCATAGCTTTCCCGATTTCATGCTTATCAAAAGCATCTTGCGCTTTCTTTAAATTTTCGGTTTGTTCTAACTTACTTTTAATCTTCTTATCATCCTTCAACTTCAAAGCCTCTTGATAATTCTTTATAGCTTCGCTATATTTTTTATTCTTAATGTTCTTATCAGCTTTTGATGTATAATCTTCAAAGGAATTACTACTACAAGCTGCCAGTAGCAAGATGAATGCTAGAATCAACCCATAAAACTTAACATTTTTCATAGAAACTATGCCTCCTCTTCTATATGCATACACTTATAATATTAAAATTTCTGTAAAAATAGAAAGGGATACATATGTTATCAATTTGATAAATATTCTATTCGAGGCATTATGTATCATTTATTATCTTTTTCGGTAGACTGAATATATTCAAAGAAATCCGGTGGTTCTTTCATTGCTTCTTTTTTTTATTTTTTCAAGTTCTTCACGTTCACGCGGAGACAATCTTTCTAGTAGGGGTACCCCCCATCACCATCAAGCTAAGAAATGCAAATACCTCAAAACGAAAAAATGAGCAATTTGTTACAAGTTAGTACAAAATTCCGTTCTGGGGGTACTATAAAATTTTAGCTTGATGGGTATGTGACGCTCCCCCTAATAGAGCATTTAAATCCTAACTTCTCAATTGTATCTACACTTTCTTATCTGCCAACGAAACATTTGATACAATTATCAATCCATTTCCCTTTTAGGCTCTACCAACATGATGTGGGATTCCTTTTCAGTGAAAGGTTTATGCTCAACGCCTCTCGGGACAATAAACATCTCGCCCTTAGAAATTTTCACTTGTCCATCACGAAAATCGATGAACATCTCCCCTTCAAGCACGATAAATAGCTTATCCGTATTAGGATGCTCATGCCATATAAAATCTCCATTAGCTTTAAAAAGCTGAATTTGATCATCATTCAGTTCACCAATCACTCGTGGATACCAATAATCGTTAATTTTAGATAACTCGTCATTTAGTTTAATAGGTTCGTAATGGATAATAATCCCTCCTCATTTTTAACTTCCACTATATTACAGTAATCTAAGTAAAAAGTCGTCATTACGCTTAAAAAGAAAATGCTCAGGCCAGAACTTTTCATTCAGATCGTACAAAGGATTAATTTCGATGAAAGTTCTTTCAATCTAATATTTCCTTTAGCTCTCCATAAGTATAGAACAGTGATTTTCAAATAAGAATGGACCCCTGTTGACGTTAGTATGGATTATTGATGAACTTCTCGCGATATTTAGTAGGCGAAATACCAACTCGCTTCTTGAAAACTCTACTAAAATAAAAAGGGTCTGCGATTCCAACAGCCTGCGCAATTTGTTGTACAGGCACACCACTTGTACATAACATTTTTTGAGCCATCTTTATACGATAGTTCAATAAATATTCTGCTGGTCCCATACCTGCATGCTTTCTAAACACGTAAGAAAGACGATTTCGATTAACATTATTTTGTTCTGCAAGCGCGTTTATTGTAATATCTTTATAATAGTATTTATGAACGTAACTAGATATTCGTTCGAATAAAATATGCGACTCATAGTTGTTTTCTCTATTGACAACACTTAATAAAGCTTCATTCAACGCTTCGCGAAACAGCATTTCGGTCTGAAACATTGAAATGCCTCCACGCTGATTATACACATCCCAAAGACGCATAAGTAATTCGACAAGACGAGGAGATTGTCCTGTTAATAATTCAAAATGCTGATGAGTAAAGCCAGAGTCTTCTCGTTCTGAATTGCTTATCCGATATAAAACAAGAATATATTCCCAGTTTATTTCACCAAGCATTTTATGGGCTAATGTCATTTTTGCCCCCCCATGTATAACTTTTCCTGGGGAAAGGGTATACGGCGTACCATTAAATTGAAATTGCGTCTTCCCTGTAAGTGGAAATACAAATCCTGGGAAAGCATCTGTAGACTCAGCACAAGGCACACCTGTATTTTTAGCATAACGATATACTCCTTCTACTCGGAAAGGATTATTGGAAAGATACTCTGCTAACTCATTCACGTCGAACTTCACAATGCACGCCTCATTTCAATAATAGTTTTCTTATAATTCGCGAGATTAATTGGTGTACATTCTGGGCAACGCTAAACTAAAAATAGTACATATGACTTAACAAGACCTGGTTACTAACCTATAAATATATTGTTTTTCATTTATTTAGTCTACTGTTAAGCAGCTTTATTGAAAGTCAGAAATTTAACCTTTTTATATTTTTCATATTTTCAACTTCCATTCTCGATTGAAAATATACTTGTTCGAGGATAAAAGCCCGCCTAAAATTAGGAGGACTTTTATCTTTCATATAAGTGAATCCGATTTTATGATTTTAAAAATGAATGTCATCTGTTATACCCCTATAATGCTAACTGTTCAGAGCATGCTCTGACATTATTAGTATTATTATACTCATGTATATAATGGATATCAATATTATAGTAATAGGTAGATTCCCTCTGCTGTTAAGTAATAATACAATTGTTTAATTAAAAATAAAATTGTTACATTTACAATAAAGGTATTTAAAAATTCCAGTGATTTTATTCGGTTAAAGGTACATTTTCTTGAATAATAGAAAGGAATATTCATAAGTAAATCGAAGTTAATTCAGAAGCTGTTATCTAGTATAGCATCGGGACGTACTACTCAACATTAAGGAGGAAATCGATTATGAGTGACACACAGATATTACGAGGATTAACTACAGTCAGTTTTTGGACAGATGATCTAGCAGCGGCAAAGAAGTGGTACGCCGAGCTGTTGGGCATCGAACCTTACTTCGAACGTCCAGGATATATCGAGTTTCGTCTTGGCGATTACCAGCACGAGCTGGGGCTGATTGATAGCCGCTATGCGCCCAATGGTTCAGCGACCGGACCGGCCGGTGCTGTAGTGTACTGGCACGTCGATAATGTAACAGCAACTTTCAAATATCTGCTATCTATGGGAGCGAAAGAATACGAGGCACCCACAGAGCGCGGCGAGGGGTTTATTACTGCTTCCGTGGTCGATCCCTTTGGGAACATCTTAGGGATTATGTACAATCAGCATTATTTAGAGGTTCTGGGTTCGACTAGAAAAACGTAATTTTACAGTTCACCAAGGCTTGGTAAGCTGCATAATGTTCTCTGCTTTCCAGATCTCCATTCCAAAAATTATTCATAAATGTATCTGATAGAGTGTTCCATGCAGGAGGAATAGTCTCACTATAGTTTACAATCATATCTGGCATATTTAACCAAGTTTCTTTATCTCCTAAAGTCACGAATCCTTCCATGCATCTACAACACCATCTATAAATCCAGCAGAAATAACAGTCGACGCAGCATTTAAATCCTTTTTATTAAAAAATGACTCTTCTGAGTTTGAAGGGAGCTTTCCACACGTGGCTCCTTCTTGAATATCAAAGTCAACTAAATTACCAGCATACAATTCATCCGCATCTCGGAATTTAACGGCTGCACGTTCTAATTCTACTGCGATTTTATCTAATTCTTACAAAATGTTAAACATCTTTGGCTTTGCTTCATTAAACATCTGATAGAAACGATCACTGCTTGCTCCGCTCCACTGAGAAGCTATATATTCAATTTGAAAGTATAAATCTTTATGTATATATTCTATATGATGATCTCGTATTTCTTACGGTTTTAACAGCTTGTTCTAATTGTTCCGGTGTTACCTTTATTTGTGTGCTCATTCCATCCCTTCTTTGCATATATATTATGAAAATTATAACATATCATTATTTCATTAATGGTTATCATTTGAAAATATCCGTTCTTAAAAGTAAAAGTATATCCCATCATAAAAACAGCTCCAATTCCTCATTAGAAAAATGAACTGACTTCGTAAATAACCCACAACTTTAAAAATAACCCCGGTTGTCATAAAAGACATCACGTTTTTATACTGATAGTATTATAAAATAAGCGGTTTATTAATTTTGCAATGAAATTGATTTTATAGGCCCCTCTCTTTGTCAATAATTTATCTATTCAATACAATTGTATATTTAAATATTTAATTAATAAGAACAACAAATTTCCGAAAAATATATTTCTTTCATTAATAATATAATTTTTGGTATTCGATTGATGGTCGTAAGAAAAACATAATAGGATAACGCCACATGCTCGTCAAGCGAAGTTAAAATTATATCCTCAAAATAAAAAAATGCTATACTTATCGTAAAAATCTTCAACTGGAGTACTGATGAAATCAGAAGGATTGAATCCATGCTTTAATTCAGCATCCGTTGTATTTCTTCCCGAAGTCCTTACTCCTCTTTTTACACAAAAACAGACTGTGGAGAAGATTTTCTCCACAGTCTGAAAAGAATCCATTTAAATATATATAGATTCTTTTATTTATCACCTTAACTTACTGTAACCTATATTGTCCTGTTAACTGTTCTTCGGCCATTCGAACTAAGGCGTTTTGTTATTTCTCCACCGACAGAACCATTTGCACGTGCTGATGTATCCAGTCCTAATGTGACTCCTAATTCACGAGCAATCACGTACTTCATCTGCTCAATAGTTCTCAGCAGAAATAAGAATCTCATTTGTATTACTTTCATGTCTTTGAGCATCCATAATTGTGCCTCGTCATATTTCACTAATTGAATTTAAAACACATCCGTATGCTATTTAGTAAGATTTACTATTCGAGACGTAATTATTGCAGTAATTAAGATAATACTAGCGGTTATCAAGCCAGATTCTCCAATCCAAATCTCAGTTTGATATCCTGTACTTGCACGTGCGAAAGGTCCTTGTATAATGGCATTCCAAGTGGTATGGATGATAACCGAAGGCCAAACGCTACCTGTGATAAGTCGTAAATAAGCTGTAATATAACTGAAGGGCACAATACAAAAATAGATGCCAAGTACGGAAAGTAGGATAGATGATCCCTCTACATATAGACCAGCAATAACAATTGGAACATGCCACGTTGCCCAAATCAATCCACTAATAAGGATAGGCCGTGAAAACTCTGCATCAACTAACCTTGTGAGCATATAACCTCGCCAACCTATTTCTTCTCCTAAAACTGGGATTAAGTTAAGCAAACTTCCTAAAATGCCGCTCAATATTACTAGATAAATGAAACTGAATGGCGCCGGTATATACTGAAGTCCAAGTATATTGTAGATCGGTTCTAACATACCACCTTCGGGATGCTGAAACCCCGCAATGCCGCTCAACCAGGCGATACAGTAAGTAATTCCACAAATAACCATAGGTATTAGCAGAGCAAAACCAATCCCCTTCCATACCTTAAAGTTACCGAGACTAAAAGATACATCTTTAAACCCTTCTTTCAGTATTATGCGAGTCAAAATAGAAGAAAATGCTGGGGTAAACATATATACCACAATAAGCGGAATACTTTTCGTAATTATTACTACTACATTTAAGATAATAGAAGTAATGATCAAGATACTCAGAAAGAGTTGAAGTCCTTTTTTAGCACGTTGGATTTTATCTTTATTGTGAAACGATTTTGCGTGTAATATCATTGTCATCCGCCCTTCCCCTTTCATTCACTTGTTTATCGAATTTACTTCTTCTCATTTCAACAGACACAATTTAGAATAAAAATATTTTGACATACAGATTCATTCATATTTAAAATCCCTCCCAAATTTATAATCTAGTCTTACTTGCGACTCATCAATGTAATTATTATTTATAAGTTGTCATAGCCGATAGTACAAAAGTGTAATGATTAGTCTATGACCTGTGTCAATTAATCTTATGACAATATGTAACTAGAAAATATGATATGGGATAGATAACAATTGAATTAAGGCAATTGATACGTGCAAGTACATGAATCAATCTTGCTTTTAAAAATAATTCAATTGAGGTGGAAAAAAATGAATAAGAAAAGAATAATTGCAACGGTTAGTACAGCTTTATTAGTCACAGGATGTGGGGAAGTAGGAAACGCTCAAACGGTAGCAGTCGAAAATTCAGGTCAATCAATCCAAAAAAATATAGTTAAATCAATACAATCACAGGCTTATCCATTAAAAACGATAGAGCCGTCAAAATCATTTGAGGATTTAAAACCACTTAAGAAAATGATTGGGAGTGCACAATATGTAGGATTAGGAGAGAATACTCATGGAAGCTCTGAAATTTTCACTATGAAGTTTCGACTTGTGAAATATTTGGTTACTGAGATGGGTTTTACAAATTTCACAATGGAAGAAGATTGGGGAAACGGCTTAAAGCTAAATGAATATATCCAAACAGGAAAAGGAAACCCTAGGGATTTTTTAAACTTGTTATATCCTACTGATGAAATTATAGCCATGATTGAGTGGATGAAAGATTATAATGCTGATTCATCCAATACAAAAAAGATCCAATTTATTGGGCTCGACTTAAAAACGTTGGACCAAGGTAGCTTTAATAAAGTAATTGATTATGTAAGGGTGCATCGACCAGATTTGCTGGCAGAAGTAGAAGAAAATTATAAAGAATTATCGTCTTTTACTGGAAGTGTACAGGAATATATGGAACTTACTCCTGAATTGAAAGAGCAGTTCAAAGCAAACGCTGAGAGAGTAGCCCGATTACTAAAAGATGAGAATATGCAAGCCAACACAGAAATAGTTTCACCTGAGTACATCTGGGTGAAAGCAACGGCAAGTGCAATAGAGAAATTTACCACAATGCTACTGCCTAACGACTATCCAAGTATGATAAAGCTACATGAGCAATACTTGGCCGATCATGCAATGTGGGCACAAGAGACATTTGGTGGTAAAACGATGGTTTGGGCACACAATATTCATATAGCTAAAGGCATTATCGATGAGGAATTATACCCTGATGTTGCGGGACAATTTTTGAAGGAACGTTTAGACAATAATTACGTCACAATTGGTAGTACAACTACGGAGGGGAATTTCACCTTATACAGCGAATATAATCCTTCCACCGGGGGTAAGATTACAACGGATACGATTCCACAAAATGTAAATAGTTTTAACTATACCCTCGGAAAAGTACCATATAACATGTTTTTATTGGATAACCGTCACCTTAAAGGACAAGCAGAGAAATGGGTTAAAGCAAAAAGACCATTACTAAGTTTAGGGGGACAAATTCTCCCGAACAGTTCGTTATACTTTGATACTTCATTGCTTGAGCAATTTGATATCATTTTTCACATTCGAAAAACAAGTCCATCTCATATTCAATAAAAGTACAAAACAATCCCTTCTTGCATCTGCCAGAAGGGATTGTTTTATGGAGATTAATATAAGCCTCTTTTTTAAACAGAAGTAGGTTACTCTCCCCTTTTTAGCATCATTTAGAACTGTCATATGACACTTTTACACTAGTGAGAATGACAAAAGACGCCGTACAATTCGGTTATTACATAGATAGGAGCGATGAACTTTATGAAATCAAGATTCATCCAGAATGGTTATTTTTTATTGCTAACTTTCGTTACAGGATTGTTTTATTTTTGTTTTTATCTAATAGCTCTGCTATTCAGCTTCACCCTTTCATTCACGGTAATTGGGATTCCACTAGTTATACGCGTACTACAGACTACTACACCTTTTATCCAATTCGAGCGCATACAGACGAAAATTTATACAGACATTTCAACAGACTCTTACGATAGAAGGATAACAATGGATGCATCGAACTGGGCTCAGATGAAATTAGTGCTTACAGATCGTCGCACTTGGTCTGCTGTCTATTGGTTAATGCAGAAATTTGCGATTGGCATTATTAGTCTCATTAGTGCAACCATTTTTTATGTAATGCCACTTATGTTGCTGTTGGCACCACTACTGTATCGCTACATCGAAATGAATATTATATTCATACAAATAGATACTTTTACCAAGTCACTCTTTGTAATGTTTATGGGTATAGTATTTACCGCCATAAGTATTAGAATAGTAGATGGTTTGACAAAGAAAATTGGAGGCTATACACGTAGTATGATTCGGCAACTAAATCAATAGAAATTTGCAGTCTGTGAGTAGTATCGCAGTTTTAAAATAAAAAGTATAATAAGGAAGCATTAAATTATAATATAGGAAGTAAAAAGGTAGGCTATTTAGGGGGTAAATGACTTGTTTGATATGGTTAAATATTGGTTTTGGTATGATTGGATTATGTTAGGAATCCGTCTACTTGCTAGTGTGTCTATCATTCTAGCTACATTAAATTTTCAGGATGGTTTAACATTACCACTTTGGATTATTATTCTTTGGGAAATTATTGCCTTCTCTGTTCCATGGGTGGCCTTACTATTCAATTATAAATATTATTTATTCACAGAAATATTGCTTTATGGTGGACTATGTATATATTTAACCTCTTTATTTCCAGAGGCTTACAATATTTTTCTTATATCAGTGTTTCTTATCGCAGCAAATAGTAAGCATTTGTCCTATTATTGGACAGCTCCAACAACAGTTTTTATAACAACTGGAATTTTCTATGCGGTTGCGCCAAGTAATAGCTATTGGGTTATGGTCATCTATTATGGATTCGCTTATGTAATGGGATTCGCCTTTCATTTATTAATTGTCAATCATAAGCAAAATGAAGCAATTCGTAAACAAAACGCGGTACTTGAGCAGTATATGTCTCAAATTGAACGCATTACACTGGCAGAAGAACGGAACAGGCTGTCGAGCGAGCTTCATGATACAGTTGGTCACGCTTATACTTCTATTATTATGGGGATGGAAACTTTGCGTACCGAACTAGCTACTGAAATGGGTATACAGCGGCTAGATTCTCTGCTTGAAATGGGGCGTAAAAGCATCGAGGACGTGAGAGGTTACCTACATCAAATGGATTCTCCGTGTCAATCGCCTTCCTTGATTCAATCTCTACAAAATCTTGGAGCCGAATTTCAGGAGCACGCTCAGGTACATGTAAGTTTTAGGACATTCGGAGAGGAATATCAATTGTCTCGGCAAGCGAAGATCGCATTCATTCGTTGCTTACAAGAGTCCCTTACGAATGCAGTACGTCATGGTCAAGGGACTGAAATTATAGTTTCATTGCAGTTTGAAAAACAATATACGAGGTTAGAAGTTCAAGATAATGGAAAAGGAAATGTAGAATGGCAGGAAGGCTTCGGTATGAATGCGATGAAAGAACGGGCAATGAATTTGCAAGGGCAATTTTCTGTATATACAAAGCCAGAGGAAGGAATGCTTGTTACATGTACCATACCGCGACAAACTGAAATAAAAGATGGACTTATTCGTTTGTTAATTGTAGACGACCAGCCATTTGTTCGGGAAAGTTTGAGGACACTACTCGATAGATATGAAGATTTAAATGTAGTCGGTTTGGCCGAGGATGGCAATCAAGCCATCGATTTGTGTGGGCGCCTTCAACCCCATGTTATACTTATGGATTTAGATATGCAGCACATGGATGGAGTCGAAGCAACCAAAAAGATTAAGCAACAATGGCCACATATCCGCGTATTGATTTTTACAACTTTTCAGGATACTGAACAGGCGTTGGAATCGCTTCGCAACGGTGCGGATGGTTTTTTACTCAAATCTATTGAAACGTTGGAACTAGCTAATACGATCCGACTTATTCACAAAGGTGGGACACTGATTGATCAGGGAATGTCTCACAAAATATTTGAGAAGTTTGATGAGCAAAAAGAAACGCCACAATCAAAAGCAACCGCTTATGAGCTAACAGCTAGGGAGATTGAAATATTGCAGCTAGTAGCAAAAGGACTTCGATACACTACCATAGCATCAAGGTTATATTTATCGAATGGTACGGTCAGAAACTATGCTTCCACAGCCTATACAAAGTTAGGAGTCCGCAACAAAGAAGAAGCTGTTCAAAAAGCTCTAGAAATTGGAATTATTGAATAATAAAAAAGAGTAACAAAGAAACAGAACGCTTTGTGTGATTTCTTTTGTAACAGAGTAAATAAGGCCCATTATCGTATAAGTAAATGTTAAAACACTTACTGTTGTGGAATAATAAAATCATTGAATCTTATTCTCTAAAATACAAAAGCCTACTATCCACTTAACTGATAGTAGGCTTTTAAAATTATTTAAGGATTGGTTTATGTTCTAATTTATAAATTTTCATCAATAGAAATATTATCACTTCGGCTCTAAATTTAACACTTTCCCTTCTATTCCATCTGTATTCAGTGTAGTCATATGATACGTTCCGTTTACCCAATCATCTATTTGATCATGGTACCAATCACTTCTAAAATGTCCTGATTGTCCTGGCCCTACGATATGATAACCGTTTGACATATCTTTCGTATCAATTACGAATCGCCAAGAAGCTCCGTGATTGACAATACCGTTATCTCCGTAACTCGCTGCTTGAACGGTAACTTGGCTGCCGCCAATCGGAACTAGTTTTTCACGATTAAATGCAAGTAGTGCTAACATACTAGATGATTTTGAGATTGGATGTGTAAAAGCAAGTTGATGGTAATCGCCCCACTTCCACTCTGCAACATTCGGTCCATATTCCTTCTGTAATTTCTTCATTACATTTTCGTACGAAGTATGCACAACTTTCGTGAAGCCGCCGTACTTCGTAAACCAAGCGCTCTGTTCTCCTGCTACTTCTTTTCGAATTAATTCATCAACAACTTGTGACTTCCCTTCAAATAACTCCATCACATCTTTCGGTATTTCTTTTGAAAATAACGTATTCGAAATCTCTTTCATTAACAAATGGAAAAGTAGTGGTGCTGATTCATCTTTACTATCGTAAAAATTCCATTTCGTTAATTGTTTTACACCTTCTTTCTCTACTTCATTTAACGATGCTTTATTTAACTCTTTTAACAATATAGGAGTAAATTCTTTCCCATATAAATTTTTTTGATCCATCTGTAATTCTTCTAAATCTTTCACCGTATACTTTTCCCTCTCTTGCAAAAACTCTTGAATACGCATTTGTCTATATGGCTGTGCCCACGTATTACTAATATGGTACGGATAATGATCATCCACAATTTTATTATTCGCAGTTGAAATAAACCCTTGTTTTGGATTGATTACTTTTGGGAGTTGATCATATGGGATATACCCTTCCCATTCATATTCATCTGTCCACCCTGGTACTGGTAAACTCCCATCTCCTTTTTTACGCACTGGTATATTTCCGTTCGCTTTATAAGCAATTGTGCCATCATTTGATGCAAATACAAAGTTTTGAGTTGGTGTATGAAAATCTTGAAGAGCCGTTTCAAACTCATTCCAATCTTTTGCTTTATTCATATTTAATACAGCCTTTAATTCAGCGGAAGGTTCCAAAGCAGTCCATTTCAAAGCAAATACTGTTTTCGTTTTCTCTTTCCCTTTATCCGCAAACTCTGAAATGACTGGACCGTGCCTCGTAACCGTCACATTATACGGTATTGTCTTTCCGCCTTTTACTTTAATAGATTCATCCACAACAGTCGCTTTTTCCCACTTATCTTTATACAAAAATTCATTTTCATTATTAGGATTTCTCTTCTCAATATATAAATCTTGCACATCAGGGCCTGTATTCGTAACGCCCCATGCTATTTTGTCATTGTGTCCTAAAATAACACCTGGTACTCCAGCGAAAATAACGCCACTTACATTCAAATCTTTCATTTCAAGTTTCGATTGATACCAAATAGAAGGCGTGGCAAGAGATAAATGAGGATCATCCGCTAAAATCGGCTTACCAGACGCACTCTTCTCACCGCTTATAACCCAGTTATTACTACCATTAAACTCTGGTGGTATGATCGTTTTTGCAAAACTTTGCGCTACGTCCACATTTGTATTTTCCAGTTCAGCTAGCAATCTAGGCGCATCTTTCGGATATGTAGGAAATAGCTCATTTGCTTGCTCTTTCGGTAAATTTTTCAGCGCCCAATATCGAAACGCCTGTCCGTGCCAATGTCCGCCTAAGTCAAACGCCATATACTTTCCAATCGTTAACGTATCAACTATGGACCATTCAGCAGGCTCATAACCTAATATAGTAAACTCAACTGGCAATTTCTTTTCCTCTTTCGCCTCACGTATAAAAGCATTCACCCCATCAGCAAATGACTGCAGAGCATATTTCGCTTCTCCGTCATATTGACTAACGGATGCTTCAGCTGCTCTCCGTAAACCGAGCGTTCGAAACAATTTATCTCGATCAACAGCTGCTTCCCCTACAACTTCACTCAACATCCCAGAAGCTTGCCTTCTACTTAAATCCATTTGAAACAAACGATCTTGCGCTTGTACATACCCTTGCGAAAAATATAAATCATGTGCATTTTCCGCTTTAATATGCGGTACCCCTTTACTATCCCGTTTTACAGTAACAGCATGTTGTAAATCCTCTAGCTTTATCGTTCCATCTATCTTTGGCACAGAACTAAGCGTATATATGTTCAAAAAAATTACTGTACAAATAACTAGTAAAAGAACGATACTACTAGACCAAATAAAAATTCTCTTACCTCTCGTTCGTTTCTTCTTTATGACGACTTCCATATTACCCCTCCTTTCTCAAACTATTCGCTTTTATTTAAGGAAGAACCTTTTAGAAAAGTTGAAAAACCCCTTCATTTTCCTACAAATGAAGGGGGAATTTTTAACGTTTGTTACGCCAGCTTTCATTATGACCGAGATTTGAATCGGTCGCTAATTGTACCTCATATAATCTTTCACTAAAAAAGCGTTTATCTACTTGTTTTGGTACAATACGTCTTTCATCATCAATTTCATCGTATTCATATGAACCTCGGTTTACTGTACCTGCTTTATAAAATTGAATCTCAAATACACATACATCTTCTTCATCTTCATAGCCAATCGGTGCTCCACTAAATGACAGTTGCGCCCCTAATCCAGTGCGAGTATCTTCTTTATAAAACGTATAATACACGCCGCCATCTTGAACCGACCCGCGAATCCACCCAAGTTTCGTCATCTTACCGAATAACGAGCGACCATTTAATAAAATACCGCCAAATCTCTCAACAGTAACCTTATCGTTTTCCTCCACTACAAACACTGGACGTTCAACTTGTAGGAATGGCTGGACAATTTTCGAATTTTCCAGTTGCTCTTTCCACATTCCCTTTTCCGCTCCAGATAATTCTAGCGGATGAATTAAACCAATTACAGTTCCAGATGAAGTTTCATGTTTCTCTCCTATTATTGAATAAAACGTACCATCCTCCGCATTACGGAACATTTTCAGTAACTTTCCTTCCGCATACTCACCCCAAATAAGTGAAGTGGAAAATTGCTTCATAATTGGATTTTCTAAAAATACCAATTTCCACGTCTCGTATGACCAATAGCGCTTTAATGATAAAGCGGCTTCCAAACGTTGTTTCTGTATGGAAAGTGCATTTCGAAGCTCTTTCTTTAAAGCGGCTAACTCTTTCTTAGCTAATTCAGCTTTTTCTATATCATCTTTTGCATTTGGCTTTGGTAGTGACTTCACACGACTCCCCTCTTCTGTCTCTAATTCTATTTTTGACTCAGAAGTTAAAATAGCAGTAAAGCATCTATCCCCAAAATCAATCTTCTTCTCACCACGTATATTGAACCCAAGATCTGGTACTAGTTGATCTTCCAGCTCTTCTTCCGTTATACCACGTGTTTTCGCAGCAAGACTTAGTGCTTCTTTTGCCGCATTACGCACTTGTTTATGTTTATATTTAAATGCCATTGCATGAATAGACATAAGTGCAAGCTTAGATGAGGACAAACCTAGAGCACGAACAGCATCTGCTGCAATCTTTCCTCTCATATGAAGCACCCATTCATCGATTTGCTTTTTAAGTATACCGACCATTTTGTCATCACTATATATTCCATATAACGAAAGAATACCGCGTTTCTTCACATCTGCATCTTGAAAAATCCACATTTGATATATCGCTTGCACATATTCTTTCAAATCTTGCTCATTTAAATTACTACCAATTACTTCAGCTGCCTCTTTCTTTTCGATGACAGAATCTGAAATGTACTGTTGTATATAAGCTAATGAAATTGTGGCATCCGCAATTTCATTTGAATGACGAAGACGGATTTGTGGTTCATCCCCAATTAATTGTAGAAGTGAATTTCTTTTTTGTTCCGTTACAATACGGCCACAAAGTTCTTCTATATTTTCTGAGTTTCTTTCCACTTCAAGTAATGGAGCAAATTTTTCAACAAAAGAGGCATTTTTCTTTTCTTTCAATGCTTCCTGTACAAGTTGCATATATGTTTCAACCTTATACTCTAGTAGTATTTTCATCACATTTTCACGAACAATTTTCTTTTTATTATGAAGTTCAACTGCTACATCTGCTGCAGCTTCTACATCTTTTGAAAGAATTTCAACTACAGACTCACGCATTTTTTTCGAAGAATCTCCTAAGGATTTGATTAAAATGGGACGCATTTTAATCATGTTATCCCTTGCTAACTCTTCTAAAATATATGCTTTCGCCACAGTAGAATACTCATCAAATTTTTCAATGATGTACGCTTGTTCTTTTACAATGACATGAACAAGCGCTTCCTTCGCCTTATTTCTCTCCTCACTGTAGCATGCAGCTTGTTCAACTGCATAAGTGATAAGCTTTTCCTTGCTTAATCCATACGAAAGAAGATCTTCTAATACTTGTTTCGGTTCTATCCCTCTGACAGCACATTCATACAGAAGTTCATATAAGTTAATGTTATATTCATCTCCCAATTGCAGTGTAAGTACAGCTTCCCTTTTCGCTACATCATCTACATCCCAAAGAAGTGCAACCTCTAACACTGGCATCCCCCAATACATACTTCTATACTTCGGATTTTTAAGTATTTGCTTCATTTCATCAAATGACAATTTCCCGAGTAAATAATCACGATACGTATCCCGCACCGTAGACAACTTAAGTTGCAAAGCAGCAACAAAAAATTCTTCTCGCATTCTCCCTCTATTTAACTCATGTCCTTTTTCAGCCAACATTCGTGCGATTATGAGATAATTAATTTTACTTACATATTGCAAAGTACGTTGAACAAATTCAGGATTTGCTTCCACCACAGAGCATAACATTTCATATTCATACGTCTTACAAAATTCTTCATTATTTAAATTATGTTGCCTCAGGCGGTGTGCAAAAAATCTTTCCTCCGAAATCCAAAACTGTTTACAAAAACTTTGAATTTCATCATAGGTTTTCTTATTTACACTCCCTGTTCGTTTATAGTTTTGAGGCTGATTGAGAGCTTGACACACGTAACGCGTAGCATGATTCATAAAACCCCAAACGTTTTTCTTCGCTAATATTTCAACATACCGCCTCGCAATATTTGAATACTGATGATTACTAAATAATAGTCGCCAAATATATTCTGGTAAATTTGCACCTAAAAATAATTCTCTATCGCTTTCACCTTTTATATACCGTTCACCTGCTTCAACCTTTTCCTTTTCTCCATTTAAATTCAATATAAATTCAGCATGTTCTTCTAATCTCTCATCCAATAAAGAGCTATATGTATGGAACCTCTCATAATCTACTTCAAACATTACGAGAAGTAGTGATAGTTGCTGTTGATTTGATAATTTTAATAGCTGCTCTTCTATATAGTTCGGATTCTCACCTATTAATTCTCGAAGAAAAACATACGCTTCATCCACATAACTTGAAATATTAGTTAAATATTTACATGCACTTCCCAAAAGTTTATCCAATGGAAGTGTACTTTTTTCTAAATAAATCTTCATATTAGCAAAATCCACATATTTAAACCTTATTATAAGAACATTTAACAATTGCTCCCCTAACAAATAATAAAATAACCGAAAGAAAGCCGGATCTTGTTTATATACTTTCCTAAAATCATTTATAAACTGATTTGCAAAATCGCTTCTATTTTGATCTCTAATTGTCGTTAGTTGTATATTATTTAAAATCTCTTCATCTTTCGTTTTTAAATAACGTAATGATAATTGTTCCTGCTCTTCTGTCATATGGACATATTGAAACAACTGAGCTGTATTTGTAGTCAAACTTTGTTCCCCCGCATCTGTTTATCCATTATAAAAATACCCTTATTTACTTGTAGTATAGCATAAAACTAACAAAAACGAACATATATTCTATATTAAGTTAATGTAAATTAAAACACACTACTCAAAACACTTCTCCTTCTCTCCAAACTTCCCATTACACACTTCTCTCCACCATATTTGCTACACCAATTCCTCAAAATCCCCTTCACATAAGCAAACGTTCGCTTATTCTGTTCAAATGCAATTTTAAGCGCCTCTAATACTCTCTCTCCTGAAACTTTTCGTATCCACTCCTTCAATTCCTTCACAATATATGGAGATAAACTACTTATATGTTGTTCGTAAAATTTATAAACTTTACAATGCGAAGTATCCTCTTCTATCTCTCCTTCTTCAACAACTACTTCTAAACTACTATTATCCTCTTCTTTCGGCATTCCAAAATGCTGTAATAACAATGGCATCTTCCATTCTTCTTCCAAACATTTACGTAAAAACATATGTATGAACTCTTTATTTTTTACAGTCTTTAACTCACGTAACACACATTTCTCTACATTCGTATTTAATATCGGGTTATAGTGTAGCCAATTTAGTATGTATAACTCTTTCGTTTCCGCATCGTATAAAATCTTTCCATATTCAACAAACCTATTTAATAACTTCTCAACAGTCTCCATACTGTATCCTGTTTCCAGTTCTGCCACACGCTTCGGTAATACATAAATTCCACATTGCTTCGTTTTCGTACCAGTTAACAAATATATGTAAAAATAACGCTCCTCTGGCGTTAAATCTAATATGAATTCATCTTGCCAAAAGTTCACCTGCACATTACGGTACACCGCCATATATTTCCCTCCTCCTTTTATTTTTAAAAAGGCAGAATTCAATCCTTCAATATACATATAGGAATGAGGGCTTTGTTTTTGCGTTTGAATTTCAAATTTTTTTAACTACTACAACGCCGGTTTTATTTTTTCGCGCTTTTTTGTTCTTGTAGTTGTTTTTGTTTTGTATTGTTTTTTCTTTTCTTAGTGATTTATTACTTGGTAGGGGCTTATGAGGGGCTTGGAATGGGCTTATGAGGGGCTAAAATAAAAAGGAGCTATTCCCAAATTTTCATTTTGGATAGCTCCTTTAGAATCTTTATTAATTTTCTTGTACCATTACAAACTGCTACATACACTTTATTTATTTCTGCATAGAGTCTAACATCTTCACTAAAAAGGCAGCTGCCTCACCACGAGTTGTTGTACCTTTAGGATTAAACTCATTATTTCCAACACCCGTAACTACCTGTAAGCTATATAATCGTTGAACAGGCTGTTTATATGTGATCAAATGTTGGTCTGTAAATGGTAATGCGACTAATTCACCTGTAGCACCTTTATACTGTAATGCGTTGTCAATCATGATAGATGCTTCTTCACGAGTGATAGATGCGTTAGGATCAAAAATCCCGCCGCCACGACCGTTAATAATTCCTGCACTTGCACTACGTTTAATACCGCTATGAAGGGATGGATGCGCTTTGTTCATATCTACAAATGACTTATTTCCTTCTGGTAGCTTTAGAGCATTTGAGATTAATGTCGCAAACTCAGCTCTCGTTACATTACGATAAGGCGCAAATACACCATTTCCTTCCCCATGCATAATTCCGAGACTGTTCAGCTTACGAATATGCCCTTCAAACCATCCACCTGTAATATCATCTTTTGGTTTTTGTACTTCTTTATTTGGCACATTGTAGTTTATCTTAATCCAACTTGGGTTATAGAAAATCCACTCATCGTTACCTACTTTATACCAACCGTTTTTAACTGCTAACACTTTGTAACGGTCTCCTTTTGAAGCTTTATAAACGATATGATGCTCAAGGCCTACGCCACTACGTACGTTTATGCCGTCACCATTCACTACAAGCTCCATATTAGGTTCAGCTGGATTATATTCATTTGAATCAAATAACTCATTTCTTTCTTGTAAAGGCGAGTCAATTTGCGCATTAACATTTGCATACCATTGAATACCCTGTACGAAGCTATTCCAATTCCCGCGAGAAATTAAAATATCAGGACAGTTTTTTCCACTCCATTGTTGATGCCTGTAAATGTGATCCGCGCTAATTCCTCCTTTATTCATTAAGTAACCTGCAAGTCGCTTCGCATTCTCTAACGCTTTATTATAATCTCCATCTTGGTTAACTGAAATTTCAATTCCGATAGATTCTCTGTTTCCTGATCCATCCCCATCTCCTGCATGCCAACCATTTTCATTTGTTGGTAAGTGCTGATAGATTTGTTTATCGTCTACAGTAAAATGCCAAGAAGCCGTTCGGAACGTACCTTCCGTTGCTTGTTTATACAAATATTTCGCATGATTTTCAGCATTCGCACCACGAGCTGTATTTGCAGTCTCATGAATTGTAATATAACGTGCTTTCATCGGATTGGCAGGGCGAATATCAGGATTTCCTGCTGGAACAATCCACTCTATAAACGGGACACCAGCAAGTGTTCCATATTTCTTTGTCGTCATCGATGCACTATACTGAATAGCTCTTGGCTTTTCAACCGGCTTCATTTCGCGAGTAGAACCATCATTTCGACCGTCTACATGTTCAAATGCCTTTTCAATGTTTGAAAGAGCTTCTTCTTCCGCTACTTGACCTCTTTTAGCTTCTTTCATTTTATGTAACTCTGCTGTTTCATCATGTTTATGCTTATATTCTTCTAAAAGAATTTTCTCGTTTTCTGATAATTCTGCTTCGTTAATTTGCATGTAATCTGGCGTTTCTAGATTGAAATTAGAATAACTTAATCCGTTCGTTCCACGCTCCCCTTGCGCGATACGAAGTTGATCAGTTTGAAGGTTTTTACTCTCTTCTGCTGATATCGCTAAAGGTGCGCTCCCTAACATTACTAAACTTGTTGATAGTGCGATTACCTGTTTTTTAATATTCATTGCTGTATGAAATACCTACACAGTTCGTGTAAGTATCCTAACCTCCCTTTATTTTCTCATTAGTAATACTATGAATCTACTATGTATGTATAAAACTATGTTTATTCCACCCTTTTATAAATACTTTCACTTTATCCCCAACAGGCGAATGATAGTTTCTATAAAATCCCTTAACAGACATTATTTTATAACCAATTGCAATTGCCGTCAAAAGTACTTACGAAAAATAAAAAAACTATACTCCGATAAATACAACAAATGTTACTGCTCTCCTCTCTATTATTTTCACCATGGATATGCAAGGGATTACAGAAAATAGACATACCTCTTGAATACGATTAAAATTGGAAAGTGAAGAAGATTTAATAAGAAATATAAACTAGACACTCGCAGTTAAAATTGTCTTTATATTAAGGAAGGAAGTGCACAACTTTGGATTTTAAAACAGTTATGCAAGAGCTTGAGGCCCTAGGCAAAGAAAGAACGAAAAAAATATACATATCTAACGGTGCGCACGAGCCAGTTTTCGGCGTAGCTACAGGCGCTATGAAACCAATCGCTAAAAAAATAAAATTAAATCAGGAGTTAGCTGAAGAACTTTATGCGACAGGCAACTACGATGCTATGTACTTTGCAGGCATTATTGCGGATCCGAAAGCTATGAGTGAGTCTGATTTTGATCGCTGGATAGACGGAGCGTATTTTTATATGTTGTCTGATTATGTGGTGGCAGTAACTTTATCAGAATCAAATATTGCACAAGATGTTGCTGATACATGGATTGCAAGTGGGGACGAGCTTAAAATGTCAGCAGGCTGGAGTTGCTACTGCTGGCTTTTAGGAAATCGCAAAGACAATGAATTTTCCGAGAGCAAACTTTCCGGCATGCTTGAAATGGTAAAAAATACAATCCATCATTCGCCAGAACGAACTAAATCCGCTATGAATAATTTCCTAAACACTGTAGCAATTTCATATGTACCACTACACGAAAAGGCGGCCGAGACTGCAAAAGAAGTTGGTATAGTTGAAATAAAACGTGAAAATAAAAAGAGCAGTTTGCTAAATGCTGCAGAGAGTATTCAGAAAGAACTTGATAGAGGAAGACTTGGTTTCAAACGTAAGTATGTTAGATGTTAAACGATTAAAGAAGGTGTCAATCTAAGCAAGATTGACACCTTTTTTATGAGAAAAATGAATGAATTCCCTCTGCACACCTTATTCGTTAAACATTTCTTCATTCAATTTATAAACCCTATCTCTTTTCTCATCACTTTTGACAAAAATAAACTTTCCTTCTTTAACAAAACCTTCTAATAGTAAGCATACTTGTCCATATGCTTTTGGCTTATTCGTTGTGAACCTTTCATCTGATATTTTGCCAGATCGTATTAATTGTTCACATAGCTCAAGCGCACTTATTTCTTCCGAATCCACTAATTCCAATATATCTTTTTGTAATGGCGATAAAGGCTCTGGTATATTAGCTACCTCCACCTTTTCTGGTTTGTTTTCTTCTTCAAATAAATCTTCAAATGAAATTTGATTCATTACTCCTTTTCCTTTCTAACGATTAATTTGTATAACATGAACTGAATCCTATAGCGTAGTTATTGTTATGTATTACTTACCTTTTTACATAAATCTCAAACTCATGTACATCGTTTCATATAGTATGTTTTGATTATACCAAATATATGTTCTATCTTCTATCGTAGATTGAAAAAAGACGCGTTTTACTGTTCACAAATAGCGAAAAGGAGTTTATATGCTTTTTGTTGAATGGATTTATAAATAGGATGATTAAGTTTCATGTAGGTTAGAAAAATAGACATTTATTTCATAGAAATTTATGGTAAATACTCATTAATTACATGTTATAATCACGATGTAAACATTAAATTATATTAAATGTTTAGGTTATTCAATTCGTTTCATATAACAAGGGGGTTCACAAATGGGCAGAAAAACAAGTACAGTTAAAAAGTTTTTTGGCTTCGTACTAACCGTAGCACTAGCAACTACAACGATGGTAAGCACGGTAAATGCAGAAACACTTACGAAAACAAACGGTAATGAAAATAGCTATAAGGCAGTTAGCAATAATGACACTGTATTTACAGATGTACCAAAGAACCACTGGTCAAAAGTTGCTATCGATTACTTAGTGTCAGCAGGGATTTATAAGGGATATGGAAATGGGAAATTTGGTTTTGGAGACAACGTTACTAGAGGACAGGTAGCTTCTTTAGTCAATCGATATTTAGGTTTAAAAGCAGACGATAAACAAGGGAATATGTTTAGTGATATTACAAATCATATGTTTGAAAAAGATATTAAAGCCATTGCGCAAGCCGGAATTATGAAAGGTGATGGCACAGGTACATTTCGTCCAGATGATGTATTAACTCGCTATGAGATGGCAGTAGTATTACAAAAAGCATTTCATTTAGAATTAAAAGGACAAGGGAACTTTAAAGATGTACCAAAAGGGCATTGGGCCTATGAATCTGTAAATGCAGTGCGTAGTAACCGCATAGCACAAGGTGACGAATCAGGTAATTTTATTGGAAATACGATTGTAAAGCGTGAGCAGTATGCACAATTTTTATATAATGCAATAGCAAAAAACAGAGATTATAATTTCAACATCAATTCAAAAGAAGAATTGAAACAAATGTTAACAACCGCTTTACAGAATGGGACGTTTGGTCCATTTACATTAAATACATTGCGTAAAGATATATCTGAAGTAAAAAAAGAATTTGGTGTGCCTGATGTTTTGAAACAAGCACCTTGTACAGAATGTGATGCACCTAATATAGCGGTATACGGAGATTATTATATTGATATGTACCCTTCGGACGCAAGATATATATGGGTGAAAATGGATATCCCTATCCACGAATTAAAAGAATGGTTTGGTGAGCCCGATTTAATCGGAGAGGATATGACTAGTGAAGGCTTTATATATAAACGAGGAAGCTATTCTCTTTATTTCAGCTTCTCTGATGGTTATATTCAACGCGCTGAAATATCTAAAGCTGAAGATCGTTATTAAGTTACAAACAATAAAAAAAAACCCTTCAAGAACATGCCTTTTCTTGAGGGATTTTTTTGTCTCTATCTATTTAACATAATACAAAGCTATAACACTCCTACTGATCAAACTTTATTTTTCTTGGTGCTCCGCTTCCCATTCACTTAAATAAGTAGCATATTCTAATTCATCTGGATCATCATGTAATATAGAAATAAACTCTAATTTATTTCCATCACAATCTAGAAAATATACGCTTGCAGCTGGCATCCACCTTTGAACAATTGGCTCTTCATTCCCTTTCCCCTGACTCCCTACTACCTCTATTCCACGCTTCTCTAACCATAATTTAGAAATCTTTAAAAAATCTAAATCTACACGAAAAGCGAAGTGTTTCATCTCAAACTCTTCATTACTATGTACTTCCCATAATCCGAGCATTTGTTTTTTATTTTCTCCTATCCAAAAGAAAGCAACCCGCCTTTTCGATAGTTTTTTTGCTAATATTAAACCTAACTTATTTTGATAGAAATCTATCGCCTTTTCTAAATTTCTTACATGTAAATGAGTTTCGTATATGCTTTGTATCATTATATATTTCTCCCTCCCCTACATTCAGATTTTAAAAATATATTTTGTTTTTATCATACAAATTAATATATTTTTAAGCATCCTACTTTTGTATAATTGTTCTTTCCTACAACGGTATAGGTATCAACTTTAACTAATGTCCCCACGCCAGAATTCAATACAATAAAACTAGTTAGCCTATATTCCCCACACTAATCAAGCTTTTATGGAAAATTGCTCTCACCTACTTTCCCCCATTAGAAGCTTTACTGCCCACAAATAGCAATATAAAAATTCTATTTACATTCGTAAATTTTTATATTGTAATAAGAGTAACATCTTAATAATAAAGGAGGAACCGTTCTGGATAAAACCAAAGTTATGGCTTACTTTAGTGTAACGGGTGATATATTCCCTGTTGAAGCAATTACCGAGGCCCTAAGTATCAAGCCTACAAGAACTTATAAAAAAGGGGATGTTGTTGCAAGACGTGATAATCCGAATCTTGTATCCACCAAAACCCTATATAGAAAAGAGACGGATTGGATTTTAAGCACTGGATACCAAGAATCATACGATATAAATAATCAGTTGCATATTATTCTAAAATCCCTTGAAGGAAAAGCAGAACAATTAAAACATCTCAAGAAGAAATATAGTTTAGAGTTTCTTTTTATGATAGTAATTCAAGTGGAAAATAACGAATCACCCGCGATGTATTTACAAAAAGAGATTATTAATTTTGCTAGTCTCATTCAAGCAGAAATTCATTTTGATCTATATATTTAGTAAAAATAAAAACGCTATTGATATTGAAATCAGTAGCGTTTTTATTTGACCATATGTTTTATCTTACTTGTACCCAAAAGCAAATTCTTTTTATATAATTTATTACTTCAATTTCCCCTCAAAAACAATTTTCCTACCGCACGGTTCAACTTCTGTTTTTCCGTTTTTCTTCACTTCATGAAAGATTGGCTCTTCCATGCGACGTGATGGTGCGTAGCCTTCTTGTTCCATACGTGCTAAGCAGTCTGTAATTGTTTCGTTTTCAAGTACTTCAAATTTCTTTTTATTAGGTTGTTTTGTCATGCCCTAACCTACTTTCTATTTTTCTTGATGCGAATTGATTCTTCATGTAGACGATATATAACATTGCGAGAATTCCTATTATAATCATAACCGCAATAAAAAAGCTTGTATACTGTATTTTTTCTATAAATACGCCTCCTAATACAGGTCCCAGTATACTTCCTAAACTAAATGCGATTCCAGATAATATATTACCTGCTGGTAGTAAGTGCCTCGGTAATAAATCTGTCATAAATCCAAGTCCTAAAGAGAAGCACGATCCAATGACCATACCCGCTAACAGCATACAGGCAAAGACAATCCAGTAATATTGGTCAAATACAGCTGCCAGTAGAAAAATCCCCGTACTTACGCTGAACGTCCACGTTAAAATACGATCTCTTCCGTATTTATCACTTAATATACCAAGCGGTATTTGTGTAATAATGCCGCCAACTGCAAACGCTGGCAATAAAAAGGATACTTCTGAGACGGACCATCCTTTTCGAAGCGCGTATACTGGTAAGTTACTATTTAACATTGCTTCCAGTACGCCATATGCAAGTGGTCCCAGCAGTGCAATCCATCCTAATCCAACAACTTGTTTATAACGAGAAAATGATGATTCACTCTTCACTTCTCTTTCATCTTGCGTCGGGAATGCATTTTTCGTTGGCAGTAGTAAAAGCCAACCTATTAAGCAAAGTATAGTAGATATCATAAATGGTGTTGCAAGACCGTACTGAACAGTGCTCGCTAAATACGGACCAACAGCAAAACCAATTCCGAAGAATACACCGTATATCGATACTTGTCTCCCTATTTTACTCGGGTCTGATGTTGTCGTAATCCATGTTTGTGTTCCAACATGAAGCATATGATCTCCAACCCCAACTAGAAATCTAAGAATAAACCATACCCAAAATGAAAAAGTTTGTGTAAAAAAGAATAATGATATAACAACGAGAAACCCACCAATCACAATAATTGGCTTCATTCCAAACTTTTGCATCGGTTTTTCAAGAAACGGTGAAATAACTAATATCCCAATATATAATGCCGTCGCATGAATACCGTTAATACTTGAACTAACCCCTTCTTGTTCAAAAATCATTGCAATGGCCGGTAAAAGCATCCCTTGTGATAAACCTGAGATTGCTACAATTCCAACCATAATCCAAAACGTAAAACGCATCGACATCCTTTTCCCTCTCCTTCTCACGCTTTCCACTTTTCATTATAAACTGTTTCTGCAAATGCGTGTACGAATATTCGCAATTAAAAAGAAGCTAAAAGAATGAATCTTTTAGCTTCTTATCCTTCCCAAACTTGTGCTTTCACATTGTTATGGAATTGCTTGAAATACGGATGTTTATAAAAAGCAGTTTCATACGCGTATTGCTGTGCATTAGCGATTGGTGGCTGCGGGTATTGCAGTTGTAAAGGAACTACAGCTGGTGAAACTTGTATATACAGCGGAGCTATCATCATTTTTGTATATACATGATGATTATATGGCGAATGAGCAATGAAGAACGGATGATGCATTGATAATCTCCCCTAATACCTTTCATTTCGGGGATTGTTTCTATTCTAACCAATCCTCTACATGCTTAATAAATACATCTAAGCAATCTATAAACGGTGAGTGTCCGCAATCTTCTAATATCTTCAACTCTGCATTCGGCAAATGTTTTGCTAATTCCTCACCTACTACTTGCGGTACGACGTAATCTCTGTCACCTTGTATGACGAGTGTCGGAGCTTTAATATGTTGAATTTGCTTATTTCCTTCTACAACTCCATTATGTTCATTCGAAATATTAAATGTAATGAGCGCATAATTTACATCTACGAAATTTCGCTGTGTTAACATATCATCTAAATACTTTTCATAACGATCTGATTCAGGTTGATTATGTGTATATATTAATAGATTCCATACTGTACGGTAATATAATTTATTCATATTTTTTATCGCATCTAGCACCGGTGCAATTTGTACCGGATCTTGTGCGATCTCTTCTTTCGTCTTTACTAAACTTGATACGATCGGCTGCCCGTTAATATCTTTTTTAAAAATTGGATATCCCTTCATGCCTACTGATTCTACTAAAATTAACTTTTCGACAAACGTTGGATGATTCGCTGTAAATTGCATCGCAACACCACCACCCATTGACCAGCCCATTAATGAAAATTTCTCTAATTTTAATTGATCGATAAATAGTTTTACATCTCCTGCAAAATCTTGTAATGAATCTATCGATTGATTATATGTTGATTGGCCAAATCCTCTTAAATCAAGAGCGTAAATATGGTATTGATCTTGCAACTTTTCAATAACTAAATCCCAGTGTTGTGACGATGTCATGTTCCCGTGAATGAGTACAAGAATTTCTGTATTTTGCCTTCCAACTTCCTGATACGCAATCGTTTCTCCGTTCGATAGTGAAACAAACTCCATTGTTGCAGGCTTAATCATCACAAGTTCCCCCATTCTTTTTAATAGAAAGAAAATTCTTTACTTACTTAAAGAATAACATGCAGAATGTATGTTCTCAACAAAAAAGCTATACGAAATTATTACATAAATCAACATGTCTATTACTAGACAATTATCATAAAAAAGGATATAGTTAGCTAGGTAACTAATTTGAAAGGATCAAAATACATGGACGAAAAACAACATTTTTTTCACATTGTCAGCCAGACTTCTCGAAAATTCACAAAGAAATTTAATGAACGCGTATCTCCCACTGGGCTATTTAGTGCGCAATGGGCCGTTATTTTCCGCATTAATCAAACCGGTTCTTGCACGCAAACAGAATTATGTCAGTATTTAAATGTTGAATCACCAACGATGACTCGTACGCTAACACGTATGGAAACGATGGGCTGGATTATTCGTACAGAAGGTAAAGATCGCCGTGAGAAGCTTATTTCTTTATCAGAAACAGCGATACAAATGATTCCGGTATGGCAAGAAGAAGTTGATACTTTCGAAGAAAAGACACTAGAAGGTATTAACGAAGATGAGTTACATCAAGCATTTCAAGTGTTACAACAAATTATTAAAAACTTAGATTAAATTGGAGGGATGACGATGCAAAGTGAAAAACTTTGGACGAAGGATTTCCTCGGAACTTGTTTTAGTAGTCTATTTCTCTTCTTAACATTTTATATGCTCATGACTACTTTGCCTGTCTATGTCATAGACGGCCTAAAAGGAAAACCTGAGGAAATTGGTTTAGTTGCAACTGTTTTTCTTATTTCATCTGTTTTATGTAGACCATTTACAGGAAAATGGCTTGATGAATTAGGGAGAAAGAAAATTTTATTTATTTCACTGTCATTATTTTTAGCTGCTACTGTTATGTATTTCGGTGCACAAAGTTTATTCTTATTACTTGCCCTTCGCTTCTTACATGGTATTGGGTTCGGTATGGCAACAACTGCAACTGGTACGATTGTCACAGATGTTGCGCCAGCTCATAGAAGAGGCGAAGCACTGGCCTATTTCGGCGTATTTATGAGTTTGCCGATGGTAATTGGTCCTTTTTTAGGTTTAACAATTATTTCTCATTTTTCATTTACTGTACTATTTATCGTTTGTTCCGTATTTTCATTGCTTGCATTTTTATTAGGACTACTTGTAAATATTCCGCATGAAGTGCCAGTAAGCAAACAAAAACGTGAAAAAATGAAATGGAAGGACTTAATTGAACCATCTTCTATTCCAATCGCTCTGACAGGATTTGTTTTAGCCTTTTCTTATAGTGGTATTTTATCCTTTATTCCTATTTATGCGAAAGAGATCGGTTTAGGAGAAGTTGCTAGTTACTTCTTTATTGTATACGCGCTCGTTGTTGTAATTTCTCGTCCATTTACAGGAAAAATTTTCGATCGATTCGGTGAAAATGTACTTGTTTACCCAGCTATCATTATTTTCACAATCGGGATGTTCATTTTAAGTCAAGCACAAACTCCGTTTTGGTTCCTTGGCGCAGGTATGTTAATCGGTTTAGGTTACGGAACATTAATTCCAAGTTTCCAAACGATTGCGATCTCTGCCGCTGCAAACCATCGACGTGGTTCCGCGACAGCTACGTACTTCTCATTCTTTGATAGTGGTCTCGGTTTTGGTTCTTTCATTTTAGGTATCGTCGCAGCGAAATCAAGTTACCATAATATGTATTTCATTGCGGCTATTATCGTTGCTTTCACTTTACTTCTCTATTATGGATTACACGGACGAAAACAAAAATTCAAGAAACAACATACAGATGGAAAAGTTTCCGCTTAACATGAATAAGGAAAGTAAACTTCCCCGTTTACTTTCCTTATTTTGTATTTCTTTCAATAGAAGCGTATACTTATAATAGAAATAAAAAGGAGGGACCCCCTATGAAACTTAAAAAATCTCCCCTACTCTTACTCATAATCACATTTATATTTGTAATTACAGGGCTCGGTTTTACATACTTCAAACATAATAAAACAATCCCATCGAAAAACAACGTGACGAAGAAAAATTGGTTAGATGACCCGTACTTACGTTGGTCGTATACACATATGAAAGAATTCACTTTAATTAACGAAGTGAAAAATAACCCGGATCACGTTTTCCACTTCCCTACTGCATCGCAAAACTTAGACGATTTTACTGTGGAGCGTAGATTTGGAACGACTCCTCTAAAAAAACTTTTAGACGATAATAAAACGGATGCTTTTGTCGTTGTACACAATGGACAACTTGTATATGAGCGATATTTCAACGGGTATAAAGAGAGTGAACCTCATGGCATGGCATCATTAGCGAAGGTTTTTACCGGGGCAATTATACAATCTCTCGCTGAAGAAAACCGTATTGACTTAGAAAAAACGGCTGACACATATATAAAAGAATTAAAAAATACACCGTTCGGTAATGCCACGCTCCAGCAATTAATGGACATGCAAGTTTCTGCACAGTACCCTACTCATGGATACGAACATCCAGCGTTAGAAAATCAAGATGCACAACTATATTTAGCGAGCAATATTTTACCTCGAGGTAAAAACTACGACGGTCCGATGAAAATTTATGATATGTTACGAGAAGCAGAAGAAACTGCACCGCCTGGTTCCGATTTTTCTTACGATAACGGATCAGCAGAAACACTCGCTTGGATTATTCGAACGATCACAGGTAAATCATTAGCTGAAAATGTTAGCGATCGCATATGGTCTCAAACTGGTATGGAAGAAAATGCTTATTACGTCACCGATGAAACAACAGTTGAACAAGCAAGCGCTGGCTTAAATGCAACTGCTAGAGATATGGCTAGATTTGGGCAATTACTATTAAACAACGGGGAATATAACGGAAAACAAATTCTCCCTTCTTCTATTACTGAAAATATAAAAAATGTCCAAGAAGGTGAACTTGCAGTTGGCCCTGGGGCTTCCATTTCTTATCATAATCAATGGTGGATTCCGCACAATGAACAAGGTGCTTTTGAAGTGTTAGGTAGTTACGGACAAACACTTTACATCGATCCGAAAGCGAATATGGTAATTGTCCACTTCTCTTCTAACGCTACGCCAAGTAATGAAATACATTCCGTTTACTCCAATATGTATATTGATATTGCACATCATTTAGAGAAGCTTCCACAGTAGTGGAAGCAGGAGTTTAAACCTTACATGTATGACTATTTGATTGAACACACGATCTGTTGTGTTGAAACATCAATATATCTAAAAAAGGAGCTCTCTTGATAAAGAGAGCTCCTTTTTTATTTCTTCTTCTTTTCTGTCGGTTGACTTTGTTTAGCGAAATTAGATGAATCATCGAAATTTGGTTGCTTTTTACCAGCATTATTACTTCTACCTTTTCCCATATGTAATACACCTCCCCTCACCCTTACTATTCCCAATAAAAAAATCCTCTTGCATCCAGAAGTTTTTTTATTGTCCCTTATTCATAAGGCACCACTGTTCTCGTAGTACTTCCAACACTTTCAGTTAGAGAAGCTTTCACAGTAGTGGAAGCTTTTTATTGTTGGGATGTTTTATTTAAACCCATTACCCTCATCACGTTTATTCATAATGAAACTTTTTATTAGCAATCCAATAATACATTACGAAGAGTGTCAACAAAATTCAAACTATAGTTAGTAATCCTGTAATTATTACGTTTGAATGTACGTCCCCCGTAACTAATGTTTCCATTGCATACGTACTCATACTGGCTGGATTAAGCTGATCCATTATTGGATTCAAACCGACGATTACTCTACAGGCTAACAGGAAAACAATTGAAATTAATGCGATAATACCTTGACTGTGAAAAATAGCACTTATCATTGTTGTGAAAGATACGATAAAAAGAACCCAAATTAGATAAAATAGTAATCCTGTAATTAGGTGTGCGAATGGAACAGCAGTAAAAAGAAAATTTACATATAGATAAGAAATTACGTATCCAATTGTTACACTAAACCCTACCATTAAATAGTTTGACACTATTTTCCCACCTACATATGAAGTAACAGTAACCGGCCTTGTTAAAATAAAGGCCAACATACCATTTGCTTTATCGGTTTGAATTGCACCCATTATAGAAATCACTAGAATCATAAGTCCAAGCTGATCAAACTGGGATCCCAAAGTACTCGCTAATACTTCGCCTCCTTGTTGCGCTACCATACTTGGATCAATGGTAATTCCCTGTCCTCCACCTAACGCTTCTAAAATTGATGGCAAATAATGAGTTACTATCGGTTGTGTTGCGCCTAAAAATATAAAAACAATTGGTAGCCAAATAATCTTAAAATCACGTAACATTTGAACACATTCTTTTTTTATCAATACCATTGAGTTGTTCATTTTTGCACCACCAATTTCAAGAAAATTTCTTCTAAAGTATCGTTGCTCATTTCAAATTTAACGATGTCCACTTTATGTTCGAGTGCATTTTGCAGTAACCTATTTTTATTTATTTTGATACTTTCAACCTTTACTTTGATCTTAAGCCCAACCACTTCTACGTCCTTCACATACGGTAATTTTTTTACAACTTCAATCCACTTTTGATCTTTAGCTGTTATTTCAATCATTAATTTATTTTCACTATTACGGTGTAAAAGCTCCGTAATCGTTGTATCTTCTATTTTTGTTCCATCTTTTATAATGACAAATCGTTCACAGATTTCTTCTGCATCGCTTAATATGTGGGTTGATAATAAAATGGTTGTATCTTTTTTTATTTCTTCAATCAGATTTAATACTTCCCGCCGGCCGATCGGATCTAATGCGGATACAGGTTCATCCATGACAATAAGCGAAGGTTTATGCAATAATGCTTGCGCAATGCCAAGTCGTTGTTTCATTCCACCAGAAAATGTACTAACCTTTGCATTTTCTTCGCCCTTTAGTCCAACTTTCTCCAACATTTTTGGAATCGACTTTGACAATTCTTCTTTTTTCAATCCCGAAAGTTGGCCCATAAACGTAAGCGTTTCTCTCGCTGTCATCCAATGAAAAAAATTAGGATATTGAGGTAAATAACCAATTTCACTTTTCATTTTTGATATTTTTATTCCATTCAATAAAACTTCACCAACAGTTGGATGAATAATATCCGAAATTACTTTTATTAATGTGGATTTCCCTGCTCCGTTTGGCCCAATTAATCCGACACATTCCCCCGCTTGCAATTCCATCGAGAAATTATTGACAGCAATTTTTCCTTTAAATGATTTTGTTACATTTTTAATCTCTAGTTTCATAATTTCTCACTGTCCTTTCTCCCTATAACAAAGTAGAAAATAGATCCCAATATATTAACGAAAAGAATAATGAACGTCCATACAAGTACATTTTTTCTTGTTTTTCTATGTCGGTATAAATCAATGAATGCAATGAAGACTAAAAGTGCCCCCACTGCAATAACTGGCAATATAATGGGTAGAAAAGTCATAATATCAATGTCTTTAAGATCATTCAATCCATAATGTAGTTGCATTATTGTCATTCCTCCCTAAATTCATTCTCATTATTGATAATGATAAATCATAAGCGGATGAATTGCAAACATTATTCTCATTATTTATAATGAGAATAAAAATACATAATAAATAAGGTGAGTGAATGAGTAATAAAGTTGAAATTTTAATGCATCCCGTAAGAATGAAAATTTGCCAAGTGTTAATGAGAAATAAAGAAGATGGGCTAACGCCATTAGAAATGGTAAAAATCATTAAAAATGTACCACAAGCAACTCTATATAGACAGCTACAAACTATGGTTGATTCTGGTATCGTCCATGTAATTAAAGAAAAAAAGGTGAAATCTGTTTCTGAAAAATATTACGCAATCAATGAAGAAGATGCAAAAATTGAAGGAAGTGAATGGAAAGGCTTATCTGATGATGAAAAGTTAAACTACATTTCCTACTACCAGTTATCACTTATGACACAATATCAAAGTTACCTTAAGAAATTAGAAGAACAAAACAGTAAAGAAGATAAGGCTACTTTTTCTGTAGTGGAATTAAAGTTAGATGAAGAACACTTTGGAAAATTTCAAAGCGAACTTAACGAATTAATGATTAAATACTACAATAGCCAAAATAAAGATGAAATAGAGGCTCCGGTTCGGACCATCGCTATTACAATTATTCCAGAAACGTGAACTCACTCAACATACATAATACAAGCCGATGCTTCCTTACCATAGGAATCATCGGCTATCTTCATTTTGACTTTTGCTGTATGGCTGGCGAAAAAACTGAACTTGAAGCTGAAATGTTTTAGAATCTAGAATTCGAATGTGCTTAAAGTTGCTATCTATATTACATGAATTCTTTTCTCGCATTAATCTCATACGATCCACATTCTCTCCAAACACTTTTAAAAAAGAAGCATGGATAAACTAGTAAATATATATTAGGAATCCACCAAGAAATATCAAAATCTAAACGGATTGTCCAAAATGCTAGAGCTTGTAACCCTGAACAAAAAGTTAAAATTAATGATAAGAACGCAAAGTGGCTCCAAATATGTTTTTGTTTAGAATGTAAATATAAACTTAGAAATCCCGTTAACGAGATTAACAAATCTAAGGGTAAAAAAGACCAGTTCCATGCTACTAAAATAGGATCTTCATAATCTTTAAACAAATATTCTTGCGGAATCATATGAAAAATTGTTGTGAGCCAATATATAACAAACCCAAAATCAGTAATAAAGAAAAAATACTTTAATCGATTCAATGTATACGTTCCTCCACTATTTCTTTTTTCTTCGCTTCATGTGCCGCACTATTAAAATTTAATATTACGACTCCAACTAAAATAAAAAGAATTGCTAGTATCTTAATTATATTGATACTTTCTCCAAAATAAATAAAACCAATTGTTGTAATCGTTACAATTCCCATACCTGACCAAACTGCATATGCAACGGACATCTCCAACCCTTTTAATGCAAATGACAGAAATGCAAAACTTACTACATAAAAGATAAAAATAAGAATGCTTGGTACAAGTTTCGTTAATCCATCAGATAATTTCATCGCAGTTGTACCCGCTACTTCAAATAAAATTGCTAAGCATAAATAAATCCACTGCACTATTCTCCCACCTTCTATTTTGAATTAGAAATTCCATACAGTAACATATCCATAATCGATTCAAGCATACTTCCCAATGTATAATCACTCTTTTCTATAAACATAGGATCATATATGCGATTCAGTGCCCCCAAGTATACTTCAATAAAAAACGGGATTTGAATTTTTCTTATGCTTCCTTCTCTCATTCCCTCTTCTATTAAACCAATTACAGTAAACCAACCTTCACGTAAAAACTGATCTAATTTTAACCATTGGTAATAATGATGTTTTTTTAGTTCTACTAATAAACGTGCATCCATAAATTGAAATTGTTGCGGAATGCAAATTAAAATGAGTCTTATTTTTTCAACTGTTTGTAACGTACCGTCTTCAGCGATATCTTTTTCCTTTTCTTGAATACTTTCTATTACATTACGAATAACTTCATCTACTATTTCATCTTTTGAAGAGAAGTGCTCATAGATTGTCCTCTTACTGACAGCTAACTGTTTTGCTAGGTCACTAATTGTAAATGTAAACCCCTTCATTTGAATTTGATGAATTGTTTCTGTTACTATTCTTTGTTTCATAATCCGCCCCCTAAACCAATGGTACCAATTTGGTTTTTTCGGTACCATTTTATTTTACAATATTTAACATAATATATACAATAAATATTTTAAAATTTCTAATTTTCAACTCAAAACAGGTAAACATGAGAGCTATGGGGATCATACCTGCATATTCAACAATCAAGTGAATGTATAAAATAACACTCATACATGAAGATTTAAATAAAGTTAAATGCAATTCTATAAGACTATGTTGGTATATGTTCTTTTTTAGCTTGATAGGTATGTATAGAAAATATCAGTCACTACACACTAATAATTTTTAATGAGTAACAAAAAAAGGGTTACAAATTCAATGTATCCCTTTTACCAAGTGTCTTTTGTTTCATATGATTCCTATAACAATTACAAAGCTGAATAATCATCGTTGGAGCTGCTTACTTCTGCAAAAAAAGACACCCTTATACGAGTGTCTTTTCTACTCTCTTTAAAGAATGTATATCAACCTCATAAGTATTCCCATATGGTCTAAGCGATGGAATCTCTTCCTTTGGCCCATAAAATAATAGTTTCAAATCATCATCTTTATACTGAACTACGAAGAAGTCATCGAATAGGTCAAATGTCTTCTGATTGATCGTGATAAAACCTTTTTCTTGGGCAGTTGTTTTAACACTTATTCTTCGTCCATCTTTAATGACATCATATCCATGCTGATTAGTCACTTTGGATAGCTCACCATTCGTATAAAGAACACAAAAAAATTCACCTAGACGACCTATAAGATGTCTTAATTCAGTTGCCTTACAACCAAGAACATTCATTTCAAATCGTAACATTTCAAAGTATGCCTCATATAACTTTTTAATTTGTGAGATTCCTATTTTATCCTTATCCTTATAGAAAAGAAGTTTGCCATTTTCCCACTCCCCTACAACAGACTCAACATCTGTCCCTTTAGGTTTGTGAAAAACTAATCCTGTATAAGGATAATTTTCACCTACATACCTATAAGTTTTTTTGTTTATATATATAAACAAATTTTTATTAAACACTCTCCCTTTGTTATAACGGTTATAACAATAATCAGCAGGATTAATACTCCCTGGTTTCGTATTAAATTTTATTATTAATCTGTCCTTTATTTCTGCAGATGTTAAAGTATCACCTATTTTTTCTTTAAGAGCCTCTATAAATTGCTCATAAATAGTCAATGTAACCCTCTCCTCGTGTTTCTCAATATTTTTAGACCTAGTAGAACTTTCACTCTATAATTTGGCCTAATTGTAGAATAATATATTTAAAGTTCTCCATAAATTTTTATAACTTACTATATAAATTTTACATTTAATTAATTAAATTTCATAGACTATTAGAAAATATAAATTGGAGAATTTTATTAAATGCTCAAAATAAAGATAATACTCCATTAAGAGCTCGTTTATTTAGGAAACGTGTCTTTTTTTATTGGCTTTTTAAATAAGGTAAACGTGTAGAAACATTATAAAAAGCAGGACAATAATATTAAATTTACTTCCATTCGAAGGAGTTTAAGCCTTGCATGAATGACTATAATGACTATTTGGTTGAGCAATCGATACGTTGTGCCGAAACGTCAATATATAAAAAAAAGGAGCTCTCTTGATAAAGAGAGCTCCTTTTTTATTTCTTCTTCTTTTCTGTCGGTTGACTTTGTTTAGCGAAATTAGATGAATCATCGAAATTTGGTTGCTTTTTACCAGCATTATTACTTCTACCTTTTCCCATATGTAATACACCCCCCCTCATCCTTACTATTCCCAATAAAAAAATCCTCTTGCATCCAAGAGGATTTTTTGTTGGGCTATTATTAATAATGCCCAAGTGTTACCGCCGTACTTCCAACACGGTCCTATCCTAACTTTTAACCATGATGTCGATCGTAGCGTTTTCCTTTAAACGTACCTTAGTCTTCGATTGCTTGATAGGCCGTAGTCCAGAAGTCTTGGATAAGATGCGATGGGGCCGGAGTGGACATCCCAACCTGGGTGAACAGAATTCCAATAAACTGTTTATCTGGATCAGCGTAAGCTGAAGTACCGGTTCCACCATCCCAGCCGAATTGACCAATAGACGCGTAGTCTCCAAGATAGGTACGCACCGCCATCCCAAAGCCCCAGCCACCTTGGATCCCTTGTCCGAACGACAAATGGACGTTATTTTTGGCCAAATCGTCTCGGTATGCTTGTTGTTCTGGAGTAAGACGGTTGGTGGTCATCAGCTGGACTGCGGGCCTAGACAGGATCCGTTTAGTACCGTGCATCCCTTTATTCAAAAGCATCTGTAAATACGCATGATAATCGTCGACGGTTCCAAGCAGTCCACCACCGCCTGCTTGGAATGATGGAGGTTTGCTATAACGTCCACCCGCCCCCTCATCCCACACGATGAATTCACCTGTCTGCGGATTGGGGTTGAAGGCTGGTGGAAGCCGATCAATCTTGAGCTGAGGTACGTAGAATCCAGTGTCCTTCATTCCTAACGGGTCGAATATGCGTTCGCGCAAGAACGACTCGAACGTCTGACCCGTGACCCTGGCAACAAGAACGCCGATTACTTCTATACTGATATGATACTGCCACCGCTCCCCGGGCTGATAGCTTAGCGGAAGTCCACCTAGGCGACGCATAAACTCATCTGGATCGGGCATATCCTGCCCTGGCGTGTCGAATATCCCACTCTCGAAGAACGCATTCATGATTGGAGAACCCATCAACGTGAGATCCACTCCGAGCCCGAATGTGGAGGTCAACAAGTCTCGTACAGTGATAGGACGCCGTGCTGGGACGGTCTCTTCTAGCGGGCCATCGGGCTGTTTCAATACTTGCCGGTCGGCGAGTTCCGGTAGCCATTTGTCTATTGGGTCGTCTAAATGCAGTTTGCACTCATCGAGCAGAACCATTACTGGTGAAACTGCGATTGGCTTGCTAGTGGACGCCAATCGAAAAATCGTGTCCCGACGCATTGGTGCACCACCATCATGCCTCATTGTTCCAAGCGCTTCGACATGCGTCTCGCCGTTTCGGCTGACTAAGGCGACGAGCCCAGGAATCTTTCCAGAATCGACATGCCGCGCCAATATATTGCGCATTTTGCGCAATCCTGTTTCAGAAAAGCCCTTATTGTTTTGTCCCATTTTGTTCTCCTTTAGTTTAGATTGAGATTTCTAATACATATTGACAATCAATTATTAGTTCTTCAAATAGAAAAATTCCCCTTTTTAATAATTTCGACAAAATGCATTTATATACATGGAGGCACCATGCATCACTATCAACCTAAGATAGGCTACATTTATGGGGATTTAATAATGGGGAATGCAATCGTTAATAACATTGATACAGCCATAAAAAATATGATTACAAGATTTGCGAATTGATTATGATACATCTAAAAACAACGATATTCTTTCAAACAAGTAAAAAAGCGCCCTATAACCAGGGCGCTTTACTCCAACCTAATGACTAATATTAGCAGTTGGGTATAATGTTGTTCCTCCAATTGAAACCTTTATTTCATTTGTTAATGGAACATTTTGTTCATTAATAATTGTTCTCCACCATTCCCATGCAAGACCTGTACATTCTCTTGCAACGATTCTTATATTTTTAGAATTTGGTGGAAGAGGAATAACTGTAGAGTAATGAGCTGTTTTGTCTTTGCCACTACCTTCCCATGTTTTATGTGTTAGTACTTCTTTCCCATTTTGATCAAATGTGAATTCATCCCAAGATACATCAAATTGAGCAACGTAAGCACCGTAATGATCAAGTGTCATTTTAGCACTTGAATATTCTGTAGTTGTCGTCTCGATATAATCTGTATTGTTATGAACAGCAGCAGTTGCATTATCTTTTAAGAAAGTGCTTGTATATGAAATTGGGTATGCCGGATTTTTAAGGCTTAATTCTGCATTATCTTTAATGATATTTCGGATTTCATTGAAATCTTTTGTAACAACCTTGTTATGCTCTTTCGCATCTCCGCCTAATACTACAGCAGTAAAGGTACTTTCTTCAAAAATATCTTTGTACTGTCCACTCGTTTCAACGCTGTTATTCTTAAGTAAAGCTTTAAAAGCAGCTTGTACATCTTTGCTCTTAGATGTTGTTTCTAATTTTACATAAACCGTTCTACCATAAGCTACATTTGAAACCATAACAGGTGGAGCCGAATTACTTACTCCTTTACGAGTTAACTCACCAAAAGTAACACTATTATCAAAGAGATCAGATGGATTGTTAGGTAGTTCAGCACTTACAGTATAAAATATTTGTTTATATGCGGCCACCATCACTTTCTTTTCTCCATTTGCAACCGCATTAAAGTCAATATTTAGACTATTATCAAGATATTTAGCGTTAACATTAAGAGCACTTGCGATTTGTGATTTACTATAAACCATAGATTCTGTATACTGCATTCTTGCAGGTAACGTATGTGTTGTAGAATACTTTTCATTCCAAGTAGATACTAAATCGTCTACTGCTCCAGCCACATTACCATATGTCGGATTTTGGACAGTGATTGTATTTTCTTTTCTCATGCCGGGTAAGTCTATACTAATATTCAAAGGTTTTCTCTTAGCCACTAATAAACTCGGTTGATTGTCTGCAAAAGCTTTATTAGCAAGTTGTACAGCTCCTGGATACGTGCGATTTGCTACAGAATCAATAATTGAAATATCGACTGGTGATGTTGTAAGTGATTTTTTCTCGCGTTCCACTACTACAAATTTACCATTTGAATTGATACTTTCTTTCGGAATAAAACTCGCTATCTTATCACCATTTACAGCTAAAACCTCTTGATTATTATATTTAAGATTTGCTATACCAGTATCAATGCTACTAGCATTTTTAGTTATATCAGTTGCATTACCCGCTTGTGTTTCTGCGAAAGAAATAGATGAATAATTAAGAGTGCATAGACTGACTAATAAACATGTAAGGAACTTTCTTCTCTTGGTATTTTTCTTAATGTTCAGAAAAATCACACCATTCTTTTTTTAGTAAGATATAATAATGATGGATACATGATAGCTAACTAATAAACTTACATAAACGCTTTTAAAAGTTCTTGAACTAACGGAATTACTCCACCTAAAAATTTTAATACTGCCATTGCGATTTCCATATTACTTCCTCCTCTTTGCTGTATTGAGATGTGTTGTATATTTATGCTTTCATTATAATAAGCTTTTGCATTTGCATCAATTCATTTTTATATGCAATATTTCATATTGAGGAAAAGCAACTTTTTCTGTCAGATGATGATGATGGTACTACTCTTCTTGACAATATTTCAATCTCTCTAAAAATATCAGAATTTTCTAATTACAAAAGGTTATGAACGAATCAACCTCGAATAATTGTAATACATATACATAAGGAGGTTGATCTATTTTGTTTCGTTCTTTTACAAATGGTTGCGTCGCCTTAGTACAACGTTTCTTGCCAGAGCCGTTTATTTTATCATGTTTATTAACTGTTTTTGTTATTTTCTTCGGCATGTTTGCAACGCACCAAACACCTGTGGAAATGATTAATCATTGGGGTAATGGAATTTGGGGACTACTCGCCTTTTCTATGCAAATGGCACTTGTACTCGTGACAGGATCTGCTTTAGCAAATGCTCCCCTCATTAAAAAAGGGTTAACGAAAGCGGCAAAACTACCGAAAACGAATGGACAAGGTATTATTGCCATTTCAATCGTAAGTTTACTAGGGGCATACATAAACTGGGGATTTGGTATTGTTGTATCTGTTTTATATGCAAAAGAAGTGGCAAGGCAGCTGGAAGGATTAGATTATAGACTAGCCATTGCTTCTTCTTACTCTGGATTTCTCATTTGGCATGCGGGGCTTTCTGCTTCTATTCCTCTTACGTTAGCAACAGGCGGCGAAACGTTAATTAAAACGACAGCTGGCAGTATTAAAGAAGCGATCCCAATAACAGAAACGTTATTCTCACCATACGCACTTGTACCAGTTATTATTTTTCTCGTTACGATGCCTCTCATTAATAAAGCGATGCATCCAGATGAAAAACATACAATAACGGTAGATCCTAGCGTATTTCATGAAGAAGCTGCGGCTCAAGAAGTAGGAAACAATACGTTCGCTGAAAAAATGGAAAATAGCATCATTATTACACTTTGCGTTGGATTGTTAGGTCTCATTTATATTTTCAATTACTTTTATACGAAAGGCTTTAACCTTACGCTAGACATCGTTATTTTTATGTTATTAATTGCTGGACTTATTTTCCACCGTACTCCGATTCAATATATTCGCGCTTTTTCAGATTCTACGAAAAGTGCTTCTGGTATTTTACTACAATTTCCGTTTTATGCTGGAATTATGGGAATGATGATTGGAGCAAATAGTGAAGGACTTTCACTTGGAGGAGCTATTTCTAATTTCTTTATTAGCATTTCAAACGAAACGACTTTCCCGCTCTTTACTTTTTTAAGTGCTGGCATCGTTAATATTTTCGTTCCATCGGGTGGCGGTCAATGGGCTGTGCAAGCACCAATTATGATTCCAGCTGGCGCTGAACTTGGTGTACCTGCAGCAAAAACAGCAATGGCCATTGCATGGGGTGATGCTTGGACGAATTTGATTCAACCATTCTGGGCATTACCAGCATTAGCGATAGCTGGTTTAGGTGCTCGTGATATTATGGGATTTTGCGTTGTTAACTTGCTATATGCAGGATTTATCATTAGTCTATGTTTCCTATTTATTTAAACGAAAAGCTAGTTTTATACTAGCTTTTTTACATAATAAATCATTTATTTCCCATGCAATTTATAACCCTCTGCCACTCTATCTCCGTAAGAGATAATACCTCAAATGCAAAAAAATCTACACATACTTTTTCAATTAAATGTGGATGTTCCCTCAAAAAATTCCACTGTAACGCTTTAGGAAGAAAATATGCTTCATATTCTTTACTTCCCCGTACTACCTCATCAACTTCTCTTTCACAAATTCCTCTTATCAAGTAGTCATTTCTTAACTCTATTTGAATTTGCTGAAATGTTTCGCTACATTTTTTCAATTGAAGTAAGCATGTAATATACGTTCGCAAAAGTTCATTATCATACCCACAACAGTTTATAATACGATCGATTTCATTCATAACGTACGAGCCTTTTCTTCTATTTGTAATAACCACTTTTCCCGCTTCTCTCGTTTACTCGTTTTCACAGATTGAAAAACAGATCGTTTTATATCGCGAATGCCGCAAAAACGTAAAACTCCTCTTTTCATCATAATCCAATCTGCTGATCGATATAATAGGGCGACGTACCATAACGGTGAATCTAACGTATTAATTACCCATGCCTTCTTACCTTTCAATAAGCCTTTCGGCAGGGCCCCTTCATATTTATAAGCAAATCCAGCTACGAAAATGCGATCAATAAATCCTTTTAAAATAGCAGGCATTCCCCACCACCATATCGGATATATAAAGAGAAGCGTATCTGCTTCTTCTACTAACGTTCTGTACCGAGCTGTTTCTTCTTCATGTACTAAATCACGCCTTTTCTTCTCTTCATTAAATACAAGGACGGGATCAAATTTTTCTTTATATAAATCAAGTACTGTAACCGAATGATTTGTTTCTTGTAATCCTTTTTGCACATGCTTTAATATCGCTGCGTTAAAACTGGAAGTACTAGGATGAGCGTATACAATTAGTACATTCACTACAAAACAACTCCCTCTATAGTTAAAGTTTCCCCTTATTTAACATCTTTTCTACAATTTGCACGTTTTTTGAGCTTTGTAATAAACGATTTAATACGGTAAGTAACTCTTCCTTGTCTAAATCTTTCAGTTTCTCTTTCACCGTACTCTCACCAGCACTTTGAATATCATAAACAACTGCCGCCATATGCTTACAATAGTTTTCATATGGACACTCGCAGCTACTTTCCGAAAAATCCTCGAGTTCTATCACTACTTCATAATTTCCTGCATTACCAGTCACAAACGCAAATACTTTATTATTATGTATTTCAACATCTTCTACATGTCCTTCTTCATAATATTCATAACCTCTATCAATAATGTGTTTCGGAATATACCTATATAACTCTTTTAATAAGTAAGCGTACATAAAAACACCTCTTCCTTTAATTCCCTTTTGACTTCTAGAGCCACTGCATGTTATTCTAATAACTGTCAAATAGCAAGTCTATATGACAAACGACTGACACCTATTCGGCGAAGGTGTCTCTTTTCATTTGCAGCCGATATGAAGTGCCTCTTTCAGGCACATTCAATCTTTGACACTACACACTCAACACCATTCCCTGTATCAGGCTGCTTAAGCAGTCTTTTACTCTACATACTTCAAAAAAAAGAGAGCTTAGCTCCCTTTTCTCGCCTTATAAAATACCCCTTTTTCATTATAGAGATATTCATCAGCTAATGTAATTTTCCCATCCAGTTTCAGTTCATCTAATAGTCTTGACAAATAAAATTGATGTAACATCTTTTTCGTGAATTTTCCTTCATGATGCGAAACGATATGTTCTTGAATATCTAACAATGATATTGGCTTATCTTGCTCTATCATATATTCATAAACTGTACTACGCAGTTTTACGTATTTTTCGAGTGTCACAGTACTTCGCAACCCCTTTCTTCTTAATATAAATTTTCGTAATCGGTTTTTTTGCAATAAAAAAACCTCTCCGATAAGAAGAAGTTACGTATATATCTTCGTCTTATCTCCCAGAACAAATATGTTCTGCTGGAATTAGCACCTGCATCGCGGTTGCTGGGTTTCATCGGGCCAGTCCCTCCACCTCTCTGGATAAGAAAATATTCACTTAATTCTTACTATACGTAATTTCATTTTAATTGTCAAACAAATATAACAAATAATATTTTCTTCTTTACTGCTCATACTATACATATATGAATATGCAAGGAGGATTATGAAATGCACGAAAATGCTCGCGGATATGTACAAGATTCATTTCAATCATTACAAGAAGCAAAACATTGTTTAGAAGCAGCACTACAAACTGTTGAAAAAGATTTTAATCGCGCACGTATTGAACAATCCCTTTATGCGATCGAACAAGCTATTCAACGCTGTGATTACACCGTTCACATTTTAGAACAAGATTGAAAAAGCTTCCCATCATAAGGTGGGAAGCTTTTTCAAATGGCATACTTCATAATTATTACCGTGATGATTAAAAAATATACAGAATTAGCAATTTCTAAAATACCTACTTTTATAATAGAAATCTTTTTGCCGTACAACATAATGGCTCGAATGACACTCGGTATAAAAATAAGGGCGCACCACGGATTGATAGCAAATACAATGATTGTTAATAGAATATGATAACCCCATGATATAAAACGATACTTCGGGTTATTTTTCTCACGAATCATCGTTTTCACATAAAACGTACTTCCTAAAAAATATAAAAATGATATAAGCGCAATAAATAATGCTGTTTTATCTATAAGTTTCATTGAAAAATAATAACTAACTAAACCGCCAATACAGAAAACAATAATCGCACTAATATCATTTAGTAACGCTCTTTCATTTTTTTGACGAGCGTAATACATATTTACTATAAATAATGGGATCATTACTGCTACGAATAAAAGAATGCGCCATTCATATAATAGAGAAACCACCCCAAATATAAATGCGATGATAAAATATACAATTGCAGCATGTAAAAACTCTTTTTTTCGTCTTTGCTTTATGTACGTAAGAAATGGATACGTAGCTAAATAGATAAAGAACCAAGCTAAAAACAATGGAATATGATACATAGTAGGTTTCCCAAGTATGACACTTAATAGAAACGGTATTACGAGCATAGCCCATGCACCGTGTTGCTTCGGAATAACTAACTTCATTAACTATACACCTCCTCTTTGAAAATAGTTCTCACCTATTATTATACAAATAATTTTATATAGTAACGGATATATATTGGACTATTTTTTGACAATAAAAAATGCTCCTTACAATATGTAAGAAGCATGAAAGAGGCAAACGAATATGTAAGTCGCGACCCTACCTTATATGAGTATGCTTTTCTATGCCATGTTATGCTTATCTAATATGCCATATTTCTTTTTGAATCTCGTAAGAATCGTAATCCAAGACGTACTAAATAATAGTAAGAAAATAACATTTGAAATTGCATGGCTCAAATCGAAATAAAAACTTGCAACATAGTACGCGACAACTGTTTCCCACGTTGCTTCTTGTATAAAACCGAGAAGCCCCCATAAGTTCATAATCCAGCCAAATAAAAATCCAACAAATAATCCGTATAGAAGTCTTCCCCATAGCTTTTTCATTAAAAATGTATTACGTAATAATCCAGCTATAAAACCAATCATCCCCCATGAGAACATTTGCCACGGCGTCCACGGACCTTGCCCTAAAAAAATGTTAGATACGATAGCCGCTGTTGCACCGATCATAAAACCAGTTTCACTTCCAAATACAATTGCAGAAACGATAATAACAAAAGAAGTTGGTTGTACACTCGGTAAAATAGAAAATGGTACGCGGCTAACTGCTGCAATTGCCGCCAATACGGCAACGAGAACAATTTCACGTGAAACAAACGCCTTTCTTTCAAAGCGGATATAGAAAGGTATCATAATAACAACTAATAAAAACAAACTACTTAACATGTAATAACCATCCATGATAAGTGTAGTAAAGAGTAATGTGCCTATTATTACTGCAAAAATGCATATTATGAATGCAACATATCGTTTGGACACGCTTCGTACACATCCTCCCACGTTAATGCATATGGCAATTCTTTTCGAATGAATCGATTAATAGATGTTGTATAAAAGAAGTTACCACTAAAAAATTCTTTCGGTGCATCATTCATAATGACTGCTCCGTCAAATAACATCATACATTGATCAACGTATTTCGCTGCAAACTCAATATCATGCGTTGCCATTACAATTGTTGTACCTTCTTTTTGCAGCTTCCTAAATAGCTCTCCTACTCTTTCTTTCTTCCACGGATCTAGCCCCTTTGTCGGTTCATCAAGTAATAATAAAGTCGGCTTTGATAATAACGTTGTACATAACGCGAGTAGTTGTTGCTCTCCCCCGCTACAATCATGCGGGTGGCGTTCTTTAAGCGAATATAACCAAAACTGTTTGAGCATATTTTCTGCTATTTCTTTTCCTTGTTCTCCGTATAACTCTCGTGCACGTTCATACACTTCTTCCCACACGGTATCAAATGTAAAATGATAGTACGGATGTTGTGATACATACCCGATCCTTTTAAACCGTTCTTTCGAATCAATTTTATGTATCACTTTGCCGTTCCACTTTACTTTCCCTCTTCTCGCTTTTTGTAATCCAGCTAATATCGTTAACAGTGTAGACTTCCCTGTACCATTTTTCCCAACGAGAGCTACCCATTTTCCTTTTTCAATCGATACAGTTAAGTCTCGTAAAATAAGTGGACTACTTTTTTCATATTGGAATGAAATATGCTCTGCACTTAAAATAACTTCCCGCTTTTCACTTTGTGCTATTGGCTCATTCACATATGATATATCTGAAAAGTTATTCAATTTCATTTGCGCTTCTCGCACTGTAAACGGAATATCTTCCGCGTTCCATTCTAAAAACAATCTTGGAATTTGCGGAATAAATGGACGGAATTTTTCAACTTCCCACATGTTCGCTATAACCGTTTTAGGATTTCCATCATACACGATTTGACCATTATTCATACAAATAACGCGCGTAGCAAGTGGTATTACTTCATCTAAACGATGTTCACTTAAAACGATTGTTATTCCAAGTTCTTCGTTAATACGTTTTAACAATCCTAAAAATTCTTTCGCTGCAATTGGATCTAACTGCGCTGTTGGTTCATCTAATAATAATAGTTTTGGCTGCATAACTAGTACGGCAGCTAAATTGACAAGTTGTTTTTGTCCACCAGATAACGTATGAACAGATTGGTGCAATAAATCTTGAAATCCTAAGAAGCTAATGAGCTCTGCTATTCGTTTTTGAATAATATGTGATGGTAATCCAACATTCTCTAAAGAAAATGCTAATTCTTGAATGACTGTATCCATTACGAGCTGATTTTCTGGATTTTGAAATACCATACCAATTTCTTGTGCAGATAATAGATCTGGTACTTCCTCTAATAAAACGTCATCATAAAAAATTTCTCCTGAACGTGTACCGATCGGAAGTAACTCCTTTTTAAAATGTTTTAATAAAGTCGTCTTCCCAGATCCTGATCCTCCAGCAAGTGCAATAAACTCTCCTTTTTGAATAGAAAGAGAAATATGCTGTAACGCATATTCGTTTTCATCAGCATATACAAATGATAAATTGTTTATTTCTGCATGCGCCACCATAGCCACTCCCTTCCTTCCATTATAATTGGTAGACTAATAAACATCATAAATATGCCAAACATTATTCCATCATATTGCTGAAATAAAATAGATTCAACTTTCGGATAGATAATTAATTTTCCTCCGCCATAATTATTAAAGATGACCGCGGCTATGAATAGAATCGTTAAATAACTGAGTGTATACCAATCGCGTCTTTCCATTCTATATCGAATATACGTCGTACGCTTCGTTACACCAAATCCACGAGCTTGCATAGAATCTGCCGTTTGCAGTGCATCTTCTAACGAACAAATTAATAATACTTGCAGCAATTGCATACCATTTTTCACGCGTTCAATAATGGAACCTGCATCAACTTGTACACCTTTCGTTTTTTGGACGAGTGTAATTTTCTGTAATCGCCTAATAAACAACGGCACAAACCTCACTGTAATCATCGTTAACAATGCTACTTTCGGTGAAATTCTAGAAAACAAATATAAAAATTTATGACTCGAAATAATATCATTATACGAAGCAAACGTAAACATAATCGCAACTAGTAATAACCCCATTACTACTCCAAACATGATCGCCTCAAGCTTAATACGACTATCACCTAACCAAAACAACGTAGTTCGACCTCTATGCGTTAATAACGAATTAAATAAAATGACCATAAAAAAGAAAACAATTGTGCTCGGTAACATTTTTCTTATCTTTTCGCTATTCCCTTGCATTATATTTAACATAACGATTAATAGTATCGCTCCAATTAAAAAAAGAGGATGAAGACACATCATACATAGTATCATCACCCCGATATAATAGAAAAAATTCACAAAAGGATGTAAAGAAGAAAAACTTATTTTCATAGTCCTTTACCGAATGCCTTTCTTATTTTAATACAAACACCCACTCGATTGTATCTCCTGGTTTTACTGTAGCTACACCTGCACTATAGTTTGGAAACGCACCGTTCACACGATATTTCCATCCACTAGTAGCCGTAACATCTTTTTCATATAAATCATTAATACCTTTTACATAAATATCACCTTTAGAACCCATTGCATCAACATCTAATCCCGTACGCTGCAATACTTTATACACTGTATCGCCTTCTTGTACATCCATCTTTTTCGCACCTAGTAAGTATCCTTCATTACCTTTTACTGAGATAGTGACTTGTTTTGCTTTAGGTTCTGGTACTGGGTCTGGTTTTTTCGGTTCAGGAGTTGGTATTACTGGCGTCGGTATCGTTTTCTCCTCTTTATTCGGATCAATTTTTTGCTCCTGCTTCGGTGTTTCTTTTGGCTGATTTACAACCTTCGCTTCTTCTTTTACTTCTGGTGCTTTCGGTTGTTGCTCTTGTTGTTTCTCTTCTTGTGCTTTTTGCTGTTCTGATTGCTTAGCAGCAGGCTGTTCCTGAGGTTTTTCTTCCTTCTTTACTTCCGGTTGTGCCTGTGGCTTTTCTTCTTTCGGTTTTTCTTCTATTTTTTGCTCTTGCTTCTCTTTCTGCTCTTCTTGCTTATTTTGCTCTTGTTCAGCTTGTTTTTCCTCCGGTTTTTCTTCCGGTTTCGCTTCATCTTTTTTCTCTTCTTGTTTTGCTATCTCTTCTTGCTTTGGTTCTACTTTCTTCTCAGGCTTTACAGCTGCCTCTTCACATCCGGCAAGTAGCCCAAGTGAAAGCAGTAAAGAAATAAACCACTTCATCTTACTCATGTTGTCTCTCACCTTTCATAAGAAAATTAGGAGCAAATGATTGCTCCTAATTTTTGTTAAGCTGCTTTACGTCTCCATAATACATATGCAGAAGCAATACATAATACACCCATACCTACTTCTGTCGCTGCACTATGAGAAGATGCTCCTGTTTTTGGTAATGTGCTACCATTTCCGGATTTTTTATTTTTAACCGTTTCGTTATCAACAACAACTTTTAAATTGTCATCTTTCGTTTCTTGTTGTACTTGTTTTTGTTCTTCCGGTTCTTCTGTAACTTCTTTATCTACTACATTATTCTCCGGTTCAACAATCTTTTCTGGCTGTTCAATTGGTTTCGGTTTAATTACTTCACCAATGACTACATTCGACCAATCATAAATAGATTTCCCAAGTTCTTTAAACTGAATTAAAGCTAATAATGCTTGCTCTGTCGCCATTCCACTACCATTTTGATCACCTGGTAACCATTTAAATTCACCATTTGGAAGTTGATATGATAATAGATTTTGCACTGCCTTATGTAGACGATTTTGATCTACATCTTTCACAAGTGATAATCCAATAATTGCTTGCGCAACACTATTAGAATTTTCTTGTCCATCAGCAGAAAAACCACCATTGTCTAACTGTTCTTTATATAAATAAGCAACAGCTTTCTCTACAGCTGGTTTCACATCCGGTCGATCTTGATAAGGAGCTAATGCCGATAAAACCATGCCTGTTACATCAACGCTACTAGCACTGTCTTTACTGCTTGCGCTATCGTAAGTCCAGCCACCATCTGTATGCTGTGCGTTTAAAAGCGCATCTACTAAAGCAACTCGATTCCATTTTGAATTCACTGGAACTTCATATTTCTTCGTATCAAATGCAAGTAAAGCAAATGTATAACCTGTAACAGAATTTACTTTATCTGATTCGTACAATTTTTGAACTAAATTATGTTCGCCAACCTTTGTAGGGTCTGCTTGCATTGCATTCATCATAATAATCGTTCTAGCTAAATCTGTCGCTGAAAAACGATTAATGCGCTTTTCTACTTTTTCAGTTACTGCCTTAACATAATTTAATTTCGCCTCAATTGGAACATTCTTTCCAGAATGAGAAAGACCTAAAGCTACCCAATCACTTTCAATTCCATCTTGTAACATCTTTTCAGACGTCTTAGAGATCGCGTCATTTACTTGCGCTGCTGGTACTTGAATGTTCTCTTGCTTTGGTTGTTCTGGTTTTTCTTGTTTCGGATCATCTGTTTTTGGTTCTTCTGGTTTTTCTTGTTTCGGATCATCCGTTTTTGGTTCTTCTGGTTTTTCTTGTTTTGGATCATCCGTTTTTGGTTCTTCTGGTTTTTCTTGTTTCGGATCATCTGTCTTTGGTTCTTCTACAGTTTTACAAGTACCAAATTTATCTAATGTTTGCTGTAATGTTTCCTGGCTCATATTGCTCCAGTCTGAAACAAAGCGGAAAACAACAACATCACCAGACTCTAATTTATAACTATCTGCCCCAACTTGTGCAGATGTATCATTTACATCGTACGTCCAACCACTTGTAGCCCCGGCCATTAAACCGTCGATGCCTTTTACATATGTTCCAAACGACATCGTTTCAGATTCTACTTTGTCCCCCATGACCTTTTGCAGCAAACTTAAAGCTGTTTCTCCATCTTTAATTTGCTCTTCTTTTGGACATAACATAATGCCCTTTTGTGATTCCCCAATAATTGCAAGTTTTGCTGTATTTCCTTCAGCAAACGTAATATGTACTGTATTTGCAAAAGACACAAATACGAGTGTAACTGCCATTAACGACATAAGCAGCCATTTTTTCAACATTGCCATCCCAAAATTTCCTCCCTTACTACTATTTACACAAAAAAAGACCCTTCAAGGGCGTGCAATTGACACTCTTTTTTTGTAAGTGTCGAACAAACTGTGCAACACCTCCTACCCGCATCATTCGCGGCTATATTTGTATAGGAAAAATAATTTTGTTTATGAACGTATCATTGTGATAACATTCACTTTTCTAGGCACTACTTACTTCCATTTCAGTTATCGTAAAACGATAAACCTATACATTCTGTTAATTATAAATTTCTGTATTATTTTACTATTGACAAAGAGTTTTGTCCATTCCTTATCAGATTTATTTTCTAAGAATAGTAGTTTACTAGCCCTTAACGATGCAAACTCTTTTCACTAATAATCACGCCATCTTCATCCGCATATACATATTCATTCGGCTTCCATTCTACTTGTCCAAATTGCAACGAAATATTCCGCTCGCCTTTTCCTTCTTTTACACTTCTATTTGGCATCGTCCCTAACGCTAAAATACCAATATTAATATTCTTTAGTTCACTAGAATCACGAACATATCCATTTACAATAATTCCTGCTAGCTTTCTTTTCTCCGCAATAGCAGCCAAATTATCACCAAGTAACGCACAATTCGTGGATGCTCCGCCATCAACAACTAATACCGTTCCTTCTGGTAGTGTTTGCAATCCTTCCTTCACTAGTACATTATCATCCTTCACTTTTACCGTTGCAATTTTCCCGTGAAATTGTTCTTTCTTCCCAAAAGACCGAAAAGACTGACGACATATTTGTAATTCCTTTTCAAACTCATCACATAGATCCGTAGTTTTCCACATCTTTTTCCCTCTTTTCCTTATTCTTTCTATATAACATATTCTTTGATACTTTTCGTTTCCCTGTCTCATGTTGCAAGAATTTGTATGCGTAAGAAAAGGACAGAAAAACTATTGCCTTAAGAAGTCACCTTTATTATAATCTATTTCACAGATAAATTTCAGAATATTAAAAATTAACCAAGTGAAAAAGGAGGGGTTTTATGCAATTACATACCGAGGTAAAAAAGCAGCCGAGTAAACGAAAATTTAAAATGCCTGATGCGTACGTACTACTATTTTTTATTGCCTTACTTTGTGCAATAGCTACATATTTCGTTCCTGCTGGAGAGTTTAAAAGAGTTACAAACGGGACTGTTACTACGACAATACCAGGAAGTTATCATTCTGTTCCACAATCGCCGGTAGGGTTTGTTTCTTTTTTTACCGCTATTGAAAAAGGAATGACACTTGCTGCTCCTATCATCTTCTTAATTTTATTTACGGGCGGTGCCATTGCGATTCTTGAAAAAACAGGCGCTCTTGACGGTTTAATCTATCATGTGATTAACAAGTTTCGTAATCAGCAATTACTTTTCATTTGCATTGTCGCCGCACTCTTTTCTATTCTCGGCACGACTGGCATTATCGTAAACTCAGTTATTGGCTTCATCCCCATCGGCATCATCGTTGCGCGCACATTGAAATGGGACGCTATCGTTGGCGTAGCAATTATTTATTTAGGTACTTATGCCGGCTTCAATGCTACTATTTTATCCCCTTCACCTTTAGGCATTTCACAAAAAATCGCGGAACTCCCAATGTTTTCAGGAATTGGTTTACGTACAGCAATTTATATCTCTTTTTTACTGGCTACCATTCTATATATTAATTGGTATATAAAACGCTTAAAAAAATCGAATAAAGGAAGCATCCTCGGCGATAACTGGTTTCCAAGTAATGCTCTTTCAAGCGAGAAAGAAACAGAGAAAACAGAAGTTCCTTGGACAATACGTCATAAATTAATTTTAATCGTTTCAGCTTTATCATTAATTGCATTTTTAATAGGTGCTTTTCGTCTACATTGGACGGACGCGGAAATGACTGCTACTTTTATTTTCATAGCAATTACAGCGGGAATAATAGGTGGTATGAAAGCAAACGATATCGCTTCTACTTTTCTAGCAGGCTGCCAAAATCTCATTTACGGTGCTTTGATTGTCGGAATGGCTCGTTGTATTTCAGTTATTCTAGAACAAGGCAAATTACTTGATACAATTGTGAATCAGCTCGCACAGTCTCTCGAAGGACATAGCCCTGTATTTGGCGTTATCGGTATGTATGTAAGTAGTGCCGCATTACATTTCCTCATTTCATCCGGGACAGGAGAATCTGTTATTTTCATTCCGATATTAGCTCCATTAGCTGATTTCATGCATATTACACGCCAAGTTACAGTACAGGCTGTTATGCTTGGAGAAGGTGTAGTGAACTGCCTCAATCCAACTTCCGGTGTTTTAATGGGAGTACTCGCAGCGAGCGGCATTTCTTACGGAAAATGGATTCGATTTATGGCTCCACTTGCATTCATTTGGTTTATCATTGGACTTATTTTTCTTATTGTTGGTGTGAATATTGAATGGGGACCTTATTAAAAGACTCATATTATACTTAACTTGATAAAATATCTATTCTCCTCTCCAACCCTATAAAAATCACTTATTCTAGTATAGATATAAATAGGGATTGATCACTATGATCAATCCCTTCTCTCAAAGTAAAATACCTTTAAGTATTTTAGTTCCAAATTTTATTTACCCATTCCGGATGATCAATAAAAGGATTACGATTATGTTGATATTTCGTAAAAATCACTTCATTACGCTTTCGCTCTAAATCATCTACCGGGTCTTGTTCATTCCATTTTAGTAAAACGGATAGTTTGCCCATGTATGGGTCTTTATTGTTATTCACCTTTTCATTTAATTCTAGGTCTATTTCACCGTTGTCTCCTTCATAACGAACAGCCATGTAAAATAGCATTCTAGCGATATCTCCTTTTACACTATCACGAGGTTCCCAAGAATCACTATCGTATTTACATTCTGTCGCTTCCGAATGATTCACACCACCATTATCAAAATCCAGATTTCCACGTGAACTATTTACAGATACATCCGTCGCTCTTAAATGATGCAAATCTGTTCCAGCTCCTGCAGTCGTTCCAAAATCACCGTGAGATTTCGCCCAAACATGCTCTCGGTTCCAATTATCAACTCCTGAACCATTCGTAAGTTTCCCTTGCGAACGCCCAGTATATAAGAGTATCACATTGTTTTTATTATTTGGATCTTCATCAGTATCTCTTAGTGCTTCCCAAACCGCACTGTATGATAACTTTGTATGGTCATCAATAATATTATGAAGTTCCTTCTTTAATTCTAAACCCGTTTTTCCTATTGCATTATTATAATATGTATCGTCATAGCTTTTTACAGTCATCTCTTGTGGTGATGCAGAAGCTACTTCACCGTGTATGATATCTGTGAATGATAGAGATGCCGTACCTAAAATAAAAAATGAAGAGAGTGTAACCATAGCAAGCTTTGTATTTCGAAACTTCATATACCCATTTCCCCTTTAAAATATAATTTGAAGCTATTCACTAAAAAGTGCTTTCTAACCCCCAAAAACTTTTAGAAAGCCATACCCATCCTTTTCTTTTTATTTAATACAAAACTCTATTGAGTCTGTATTATTTCCACAATTTTTGTTTATCTACTTTTCACAAGGAATATCCTTCTCTAGTAAAGATTATTAAAATATTCTTTACAATTAAAAAGTAGTTTAATGTTAACTTATAAATTTCAATTTTTTTATGCAATTATGCATATTTGATAAATCGTTCAAAAAAATTTTTGGATAAAAATTAAGATGATAGCTCGACTTTTCCTTTTTCTATAATTGTCTTTATTTTTTGGTGTAAAACCCTTCTTCCTCTGAAGAATAAGTACAAAAATAGATTGGATACCATGTAAGGCACCAATCTATTTTAATGAAAGAAACTTTGTTAATTCTGAATTCACTACACATTGTGCAGTAATGATTACATTTTTATATTGGGACAGAACTACTACTATTTATTTTGCATCGAATCTATATACTTTTTAACTACTTCATATACATATTCTTGATTTGCCGCCGCTGTATTTGGATTGTATTTTCCGCCGTTAGTTTTATTGTTAGATAATACTCGAATCCCTAAAAATGGTACGTCATAAGCTTTTGCAATTTGCGCTGCTGCAGCACCTTCCATTTCCTCTACAGATGTACCGTATTTTGTATGGAACCACTTAATTCTATCCACTTCATTATTCCAAAGATCTGCTGAGCCTATAGTCCCTTCCACCACTTTACCTTTTGTATATTTATCTTTCACCGCATTAGCTGCTGCAAGTAAATCCTTATCTCCCTCGTAGTATCGGATTTTCTCAGCATTTGGATCTTCTCCTGCACTTCCTTCAGAAGCCATTAAGTCCATTGAAATCCATTTTGTCGGTTCAATCCCTTGATTCTCATCCAAATTTGTTGTTTTTAATGAACCTATGTTTGCTACTTGTTTTCCTAAAACAATATCAAATACTTTTAAATTTGGATCGTGTCCACCTGATGTTCCTTGGTTAATAATCGCCTTAGGCTTATATTTTTCAATAGCCACTGCTGTAGCGGCTGCTGTATTTTCCATTCCTTTACCTGTTTTCGCTACGATTACAGGATAATTGTCGACAGTTCCTTTATAAAATACGAAAGTTCCAGACTTTTCTTCTTTCACATTTTTTAACCTTTTTGCAAACTTCTCAGCTTCTATCGGCATTGGACCTTGAATTAAAATAGGTTTTTGATTACTTTTTGCTTCAACTTGTTTTGGACCCGCATTACATCCCGCAAGTATTGAGAATGACAGTGCAACAGTAGTTACTAGGGCAGCACATTTTTTCAACGTATTCTTCTTCATAAATAATCTCCTCTTTCTCTTGTTGTTTTCTATACTCGATGCTTTTGGTCCAAACAAAAAAGTTCTAGAAATTGTAGAAGAATCTCTACTTTCTAGAACTACGGTAGTCAAAGTTAATTGAGCAAAAAATAAAACAAATGCCAAATTATAGATCGGTAGCGCTCATGAAATAGCACGGCCGAATACTTTAACCCGTAGTCCAGTTCTTTCATTGGGAACTAGGTAGAAACGCTCGGACCATATTACCGAGTATATACGAGTGATGATGTGTAAAATTATTATATTGGTAATATATCAAAATTTTAGTGCGCACGCAATCTAAAAATGAACATTTTCATTAAAATTATTTTTAATGTTCGTTTTTGAAGGAAAAATTATTTTTTTTCGTCTATTTTAAAGCGAAAAATACCGATAAAAACTTATATTCTGAATACTAAACTAAATTCACCTACAACAACTGAACTTTTACAAACAATTAAGCTTTCTTACTTCCGCCTTATATCGAGCTGGAAGTCTTTTTCCCCTCGTATTACGAGATAAAATGCACCTCTATACACTTCACAATTATTTCTTCCAGCGAGCTGAATCTTTTACACGCCTTGCTAATACTCGTTGCGCTTTTGCTAATCTGTCTAACATCTGACGATACAAGCGAGGATAACTGGATTTCTCATCTTCGCTACTCACGTACAATTCAGCCATTGCGAAGTCTAACCAAACAGTATTTTTTCCCTTCAAATAGTCTCTTTCATTCTAATTTCTGTATTTCTTTCAGCCGCTCTATATCCTTTTCTGAAGCTTTTTCTATTTTATACAATTCATAGCTACCCTTTATCTCATTTATCACTACAAATTCGCTTTCATTCCGAACATAGCTTTTCGTTTTTCCTTTTTTATAACCAATAACATTATCTAATATAGTTTCCCCACTATCTTTTTTATATAAATTATAGCTAACAGGTGGACGACCAATTACATACTTATTATCAGAAAATCCGACTATATCATCCCTTCCTAATCCTCTCGAAACACTCCAGACAAACATAATCTGAAATATAGAATAAACAACAATACCGCATAAGAGAAAAAATAGGACTGATTTTAAAAATAACTTTACAGGTCTACTTCCCAAAAGACATTCCCTCCCCTTTCACCTCGAGATAGTAAGAACAATACGTGAATTCTGTATGATAAGGCACCGAAGTTTTTATAAGGTTCCAAAACTAGTTTAAATAGGGCATCCTTATCTTCAAAACTATCGTAAAGAGTAGCTCGGCTTATGCCCTTCGTTTCAATAAGATTTAATATATATGTAGTATCATAACCTTTCTACCCAATTAACACCCCCCTATTATATAATTTAGTATAAATATTTTGAAATTAAATCTTCCGTTAGAGGGTGCTTTAAAGGTTTATATAAATTTATTAATAAAAAACACTTGAAGTTGACCTTGGGTCATTTTATATACTCTTAAGTAGCTACTATTTAGCAATTTCATAAAAGAAATTAGAAAAATAGGAGGTTTTCAGATGAAACAAGGCGATATTATTATTTATGGATGTGTCATTATAGGTGCAGGGATCGGACTCACATTGGATCATGCATTTCCTGGTGTACTAATTGGCTTAGGAACAGGCTACTTACTTAAAAACCTTTTTAGTAAAGAAGAATAGATGTGGTATGAAGAAAATAATCGTTTACGATAAAATCTTAACGTACTGAAAGGTAGGTTTATTAGTTGATACACATTAATAAAGTTGCAGAACTAACAGGCGTTACAGTAAGGACACTGCGTTATTACGATAAAATCGGATTATTAAAACCAGCATCCAAAACAGAGGGTGGCCATCGTTTATATACAAATGAAGAAATAAAAAAACTTCAGCACGTTCAATTTTTAAAAAAGGTTGGCTTTCCGTTACAAGAGATTAAACATATGCTCGGCTTCAATGAGTGGGATTGGTCGGATAGTTTAAAGAGCCAATTATCTTATGTAATAAATGAGCAGGAAAATTTAAAGAAAATAGAATTATCCTTACGGGAAATGATAAATGGAATTGCGATAGAAGGAGAAGAAAGCTGGATCGCGATTCAAAAAATCATGCAATTATCCAGCAAAGATAAAGAAATCCAACAATATTATCGCGAATCTGTATTTAAAGAAAAAGAAATAAAACTATTAGAAAAGGTCCCCAAAATGGCAAGTGACTGCTCTGATTCACTCGAATGGATTGCCCTCATAGGTCAGTTAAAGCGTTATATGAAGGACGGACCAAAAGCAACAAAAGTTCAAAATATCATAAGAAGAATGGAAGAAAAGTGCTTAGAAGAATTTGAAGGTGAGGATGAATTTTTAAATAAGCTTTGGGAGATACGAATGTCCCCAAAACAATCAGAGAAGCTAAGTTTATATCCAATTGATCAAGATGTGCTTCAGTTTATGAACAAGGCACATGCCATTTTTATGGCTGAAAAGAATCATCCTGAACCGAAATAAGGGGGCACGAGCGATGGGTACAGAACAACTTCTCCTAATAGGCGGATTAGCCATATTGGACACGCTAAGCCCTACTACAATAGGAGTAACAATATATCTACTTTTAACAGATAAAGAGAATCTTACGAAACGTTTATTCGTTTATTTATTGACCGTAGCAGGATGTTATTTTGCTGTTGGCGTTTCACTCATGTTAGGATTAGATTTTTTGTTTAAATTTATTTCTGGCTTATTTCAAAATCAAATCGTAAGCTGGACGTTATTTATTATTGGAGCCTTATTATTCATTGCAAGCTTTTATATTCCACCAAAGAAAAATTCAAAGCTCCCTTCACCAAAATCAAATAGCATTCTTTCAATGATTGCGCTCGGATTCACTACTACATTAATTGAAGCGGGAACTGCTTTTCCTTATTTTGCAGCAATTGGTATACTGACTACTTCTAATCTATCATGGGTAGAATGGTCTTCTATTTTAGCTGGATACAACTTTATTATGGTATTGCCCTCTCTTGTGCTGTTTCTCTTCTATCTCCTATTTGGTCGGTGGATGCAAAAACCTCTCGAGAGGCTTCGAATGAAAATTGCTAATAGTACAGGATCGGCTCTATCATGGATTATGTGTATAGTTGGCTTCCTCCTAATATTAAATAGCCTGGATTATTTATAGGGTGTTTATAGAACCTACAATCAGGGGAATATGTTTGAAACTACAGAAGTACTTACACCTACTATTCCCCCACACCAGTCCGTCTTTTACAGGCAGTTACTCTCCCTTCCATCTTCCTCATATTCACCTAATTTTGATGTAAGAGTCCTACTACCAGGGATAAAATATGATTCCAGCCAATTTATAATTATTTCTTCCAGCTCTGGATGAAGTGGCTTTCTTGCCCCTTCTTCATAATTCTTTTTAAAATCTAATGCTTTAAACTCACCTTCAAAAACTTTCAAACTATGATCCATATTTTTTATTACATGTACTTCAGAATCACCCTTCACATACTCACCAATTCGACTCGCTCTTTCAGGATCAGCCTGAATATCTTTATCACCAGCGATAGCTAGCACTGGACATGTTACTTGCTGTAAATCTTTATAAATATCATGCTGAAAATGCTCTCTAAACCACTTTGCGTTCATCGGTTTAAAACCAACTTTAATCGTATCTTTTTCTGTATTCATCATTTTTTCTTTTATTTTTTCCATCTGCTTTTCTCCACGTTTCTCCACATTGAGAAGGCGCATTAGTTTTCCCTTTATTCCTTTTTGTTCTTTTAATTCTTTATAAGCAATCTCTCTTTGTCTTTTCGTAGCTTCTTCTAACGATTCCGCAGCTCCTGTAAGAAGGATGAGTCCATTTACTGGTGTACTTGCGTTTACTACAGTTGCTAACATACAACCTTCACTATGACCAGCTAAAATGATATTTTCCGGATTAACAAATGGTTGTTCTTTTAAATACGTAATCGTAGACTCTATATCACTAACTAAATCCCACATTCCAGTCTTTAGAAATTCTCCGTCACTCTTTCCTACTCCGCGCTTATCAAAGCGGAGCGTCACTACCCCAAGTCTCGCCATTACATGCGCTAAATCTTTATATATGTTCGCCTCAAGCTTTAGCGGTACGATTGTTCCATCACGGTCAATTTCTCCAGATCCTGCGATAATGACAACAGCCGCATACTTCCCGTCAGCTTTCGGTTTAGTGAGTGTACCTTGCAAAGTAAACTCACTATTGATCGCTACTTCATATTCATCAAAAGTCATCATTTTGTCCCCCTATTCTTTTATATCCAATTTAAATTTCAAACTCGTTATTATATTTTTATACTCTCTTACATCTTTCATTGGAGCAAAAACTGGATTCTCTGCAATACTTTGTAACATACTTCGCTTTATAATCTCTTCATTTCTAACTGTTTTAGCACCGAGCGGAAACTCTGCAAACCATCCATCAATCGCATCAAAATAGGAATCTCCATGTAAATGTAGACTATTTACTGTAAAGCTCGCCGCACAAACTGCTACATATTTCCGTAACATTTTTAAGGCTCTTTCAAAATTGCCTTGCATACAATATACTTGCGCAGCAGCATAGTATACTTTTAAAGTCATATTAGGATGTAATGTTTCTATTTCATATATATCTATTAACATAAAAGCTCTATTCAAAATCACCTCTACTTTTTCAACGCTTGAGGCATTTACTACTACATAATTCGGTATTGTCGCAACGAGTTGTATTAAATGTTGATACATGCTAATTTGCATTATTTCATTTGCCTTTTCAGCATTTCCAAGTATTTGATATGCTTGGGCAATTAAATCCTCTTCTGGAACGTTAGGACGTATCGTCCCGCCAAGCAATTGCAATACTTCATTTGGTTTATTGAGTATAAGATAGCAAGTTGCTTGAAACGATACCGCCTCTTTCACAAGAGAAACATCATCACTTTCTTCCTGCACCCTGCTAAAGAGATTCATTGCTTCTTCTAAAATTTCAATTCTTCTATCCGTGTCCTCCGTTAACATGTGATGATTAATAAAAAGTATTCCTATTTGAATTAATAATGGAAAACAAGAATAATATTTTTTTATGATTTTCCTGCACTCTATCATTACTTCATCAAATGGTTTTTCACTAAAAGCTTCCGCTAGTCTATGGTATAAATCTTTAATATCTTCCTGTTCCATTTGCGGTTTATAACTGATTAGTTCATCTATACTTATATTAAAGTACGATGCTAACAGTGGTAAAAATGTAATATCCGGATAACTCTGCCCCGTCTCCCATTTGGAAACAGACGCCTTCGTAATACCGATATACGCCGCTAACTCTTCCTGCGTAATTCCCTTTTCTTTTCTCTTATCCGCAATTACTTTATGAATGTTTATCTCCTTCACATCATCACCTCATACTTTTATTATATGCTTTTATTTCACACAAAATATGGATTTGAAGTCGACTTTCGTTAACAAAATCAACTGTTAGGAAACATGTCTCTAAAATCAAAGGCAGGGACATATTTGATATGTCCCTGCCTTTTTATTGTGGGGTACCGATACATAGCCATCTAGCTAAGAGTTTGAAGTGCTGCAAAATTAAACATTTCATCTCACCATAGTTTTCTATGGGAATCCATTGAACAGCTTATTTACATAATTTTCGAAAGCGGAAGTCAGCTAACGAGAATTATGTTCATGAATAATAAAGTTGTGTCTGTAGTGCTTAAAGAAATATAGTATAGTGCTTTGAAAAAATGCCTTTTAGATATTATATCTGTGTTTTAATTTCATCCAATTCTTAGCTCTATTATCTATTTCTTTTATATAATCATTTTTGCCCTCTATATACTTTTCAATATTTATCGGGAATTTTTTAGCCAACGTTTGTTTTAAATTGCTATATTGTTGTGCTTCTTCAGGATGAGCAATCATATAATCTCTAAATGCTAGGTGACGTATTATTTCTTCGTTTCCTGTCTCGAAAATATGAACATGGTGGCTCCTATTATCTCCACCTTTGATAAAAAATCTTCTTCCCACTATTCCAAATTCACCTTTGTATTCATAACCAATTTGTTCCATACCGTTTATAAATTCATCGACTTGTTCTAGTACTTTTACTTCAATCAATATATCGATTATAGGTTTAGCTTTAATATTTGGGATTGCTGTACTTCCAATATGGTGAATATTTATAATTTCATTGCCAAAGATAGTGTTTATTTCTGTTGCTTCTTCCTTGAACATTTTTGACCATTCCTCATTATGTGTGACAACTTCAACTATTCTCAAAATAGTACCCCCTTTTTTCTTTATTGTATCATTTAGAATAATTGATTTGTTGTAAAAATTGGATGTATATTCCATTCATGTCAGGTTGACATAACGCACCATTATCAGTAGCATGGAAAAAGGAGAACCCTGCTCTCACAAGGGAACCTTCTTTTTTAGTTCTATGAATCTATACATATTCTATACATTCCTATTCTGGTATCGTTTTATGGTTCTTGTTTGTTACTCGATTAGCCAAAAAACTGTATAAAATCTTGTATACTCTTATGCGTGGGGTTTTTCAAAAATACTAGCATCACCAATATATGCTTTCTTATGGGTATTTCTTGAACCCTCATTAAAATACTCTCCAGTCCTTTAGCTACCTTTAAGAGTAACTCTTGTTTATTTAAGGTCCTCACAACGAGCCTTTGTCCTCCTCCCAAATCCAAACAAATGATTCATATTACAGTCTATTTCAAACTGAATATTCAATCTTTATTCATTTTAATATAGGTATGTAAATAAAAGGGATAATCAGCCCCATAATGGACTAACTATCCTATAAATCTTTATCTAAAGTTAATAAAACTAGAACTTCTTTTCCTATGTATCATTACTTCGTTACCTCACCAAACTGCGCTCTCGTCACTTTCGCCAAGTCATCCACTTTCAGCTCAATTTGTATACCTATTTTTCCGCCGCTTACTATCATCGTTTCAAGTAATTGGGCACTCGCATCAATACATGTAGAAAATAACTTCTTCATCCCAACTGGTGAACAGCCGCCGCGAATATATCCTGACACTTTCGTAATATCTTTAACAGGAATCATTTCAATTTTCTTTTCACTTACTGCTTTTGCGGCAGCTTTTAAATTCAATTCCTCATCTACTGGGATGATAAAAACGTGATAATTTTTACTATTTCCTTGAGCGATTAACGTTTTATATACTTCTCTCACTTCTCGTCCAATTTTCTCGGCTACTGATACGCCATCAATTTTCCCATCGTCTGGATTATATGACATCATCGAATATTCAATTTTTTCTTTATCTAATATTCGCATCGCATTCGTTTTATCTTTTTTCATAACGGTCTCCTTAAAAGGTTATTTCATATTATTAAGTTTTATTATACACCCATTTCCCTTTCTCCTACATAACTTCACGTATATTTCAAAACTAAAAATATTGATAATTCAAAAATCATCTGATATAATTTGGAAAAACTTATGTTAAGGAGAGATTTGTCATGCGAAATGTTAATACGTCTTTCCAACTTCATCATCATACGTAACGCCGTGTATCCGAAGAAAAATTTTTCTTCGTGGGTACAGGGCTTTTCCTGTTGACCCACGAAGCGTTCATAAAGCTATGTGGGTATTTTTATACCCGCATAGCTTTTTTTAATTTAAAAAAGGAGTGATTATAATGGAAATGAAAAATGTAAAAGGAACGAAAGACTATTTACCAGAGGAACAAGTATTGCGAAATAAAATTAAAAGAGCTTGTGAAAATACGTTTGAACGATACGGATGTAAACCGTTAGAAACACCTACGTTAAATATGTATGAGCTTATGTCTTATAAGTATGGCGGCGGTGATGAAATTTTAAAAGAAATATATACACTTCAAGATCAAGGTAAACGTGACCTTGCCCTACGCTATGATTTAACAATTCCATTTGCAAAAGTCGTGGCAATGAATCCGAACATCCGCCTCCCTTTTAAACGGTATGAAATTGGAAAAGTATTTCGAGATGGTCCGATTAAGCAAGGACGATTTCGTGAGTTTATACAATGTGACGTTGATATAGTCGGTGTTGAGTCTGTCATGGCAGAAGCTGAACTTATGAGCATGGCATTTGAACTGTTCCGAACGTTAAACTTAGAAGTAACGATCCAATATAATAACCGGAAATTGTTAAACGGTATTCTACAGGCTATTAATATCCCTACTGAACTAACGAGTGACGTCATTTTATCATTAGACAAAATCGAAAAGATTGGGATTGATGGTGTACGAAAAGATGTATTAGAGCGCGGAATTACTGTAGAGATGGCCGATACGATATGTAATACTGTTTTATCTTGTCTAGAGCTTACAATTGCTGAATTTAAAGAAACTTTCAATACTCTACTCGTTGCCGATGGAGTAAACGAATTACAACAATTACAACAATATTTAATCGCCCTTGGAATAAATGAAAATGCTATATTCAATCCATTTTTAGCACGAGGACTCACAATGTACACAGGCACCGTATATGAAATCTTTCTAAAAGACGGCTCAATCACATCCAGCATCGGTAGCGGTGGTCGATACGACAATATTATTGGGGCATTCCGCGGTGATAACATGAACTATCCAACAGTTGGTATTTCATTCGGCCTAGATGTCATTTATACAGCACTATCGCAGAAAGAAACAATATCATCTACAGCGGATGTATTTATCATCCCGCTCGGGACGGAATTACAATGCTTACAAATTGCCCAGCAATTACGAGCTACTACTTCCTTAAAAGTCGAACTAGAACTAGCAGGACGCAAACTAAAACGTGCCCTTAATTATGCCAATAAAGAGAATATCCCTTATGTGCTTATTATTGGGGAAGAAGAAATTAGTACAGACACTGTTGTGCTGCGGAATATGAAGGAAGGCAGTGAGGTGAAAGTTCCCCTTTCTTCTTTAAGTAGTTATTTATAATACGAACCACCCTCGTTTGGGTGGTTTTTCTATTTTAAAGATAACGAAACAATTAGTTAACATAAAATAATTATATTATACTAAAAACCACAAATATGTAATATCCACTTACCTATTAATTTTGGTAATATATAGATATGAATTATTTTAGGAGGATTAACTTTGAAAACCTACATACAAGCACTAAAGTGGACTACAGGGATCTATCATCTTTTATTATTTCCTTGTTATTATGTATTTCCAAGTCTTGTTAACCTATATGGGATACCTTTACTACTATTGATTGTTTTACATATCACTACTATTTTATTAGCTAAAAAATCAGGCATGAATACGTACGCTCATTATATAGGTATTATCGTTACTCTAGTTGCCTTCTTTCCTTATATAGTAATCGTTCTACATATTATAGCAGCGGTTTTCCTTTTATTAGATGCTGCTTCCACTACTAAAAAGGAAGTTTTGGATTCATAGCAGGATAATTTAATCAGTGTCGTTTTTAGATTAGTCTATAAATAGAAAAATCACTAGCACACACTAACCTTATTCCTAATATCCCAAAAATAGATTCACATGCATTTTAGTTACAACCAACATTTCAGAAAGCAAAAAATAAAAGGTGTCTTCACATATGGAAAACACCTCTTATTTCTGCATCTCTTCAATATTATTTTTCGCATTCCTACTCTCCAAAACTTTCTCCATATTATGAGTCGCCCACTCCATCATTAATAGAATCATTGGACGAAGCGATTCACCAAGCTCCGTTAGCGAATATTCTACTTTTGGAGGTACTTCACGGTATACTTCACGATGTATAATGCCATCTGCTTCGAGTTCTCTCAGCTGCAATGTTAACATTCTTTGTGTGATATTAGGTTTTAATCTTTTTAATTCATTAAACCTCTTTGTACCATCTAATAAATGATACAAAATAACCCCTTTCCATTTTCCGCCAATAACCTCAACCATCGCTTCCACTGGACAAGAATATTTATTTAAAAATGGGTAATTTACATTATTTTCATTTGAACAATCCATTATAAATTCCTTCCCTTACCAATAGTATCTTTTTTGATACTATACCACATAAATGTGCGTACTTGTATCTATGTTACTTTAAAAATATAATTTACTTACAAAATAAATGAATGAAAAGAGGAGCTTTTATGACAAATACAAAAGAAATTACAAAAGAAAAAATTATGGATGCTTTCCATTTCAGACATGCATGTAAAGAATTCGATCCTATGCACAAAATTTCAGAAGAGGATTTTAAATTTATTTTAGAAACAGGCAGATTATCTCCTTCTTCTTTCGGATATGAACCTTGGAAATTTGTTGTCGTACAAAATAAAGAATTAAGAGAAAAACTACAACCGTATTCATGGGGCGCTGGTGGGCAACTTGCAACAGCTAGTCACTTTGTTATTGTTCTTTCAAGAAATATTAAAGATATGCATTATGATGCAGAGTATATTAAATATATGATGAACGATATTATTGGATTACCTGAAGGCACTCAAAAAATTAGATATGAATTCTTCAAAAAGTTCCAGGAATCGGATTTTAACTTATTACAATCCGATCGTGCTGTATTTGATTGGGCATCTAAGCAAACTTATATTGCTTTAGGTAATATGATGACGAGCGCAGCTCAAATTGGCATTGACTCTTGTCCAATAGAAGGATTTGATAAAGAGAAAGTAGATTCTTTACTTCGTCAAGAAGGCATTATACAGGGCGATAATCTTGAAGTGTCTGTTATGGTTGCTTTTGGTTATCGTAAAGAAGAGCCAAAGCGTGATAAAACAAGGCAGACTATGGATACAATTGTTGAATGGATTTAGTAATATAGCACGCAAAAAATACCCCTCCTTATTACTGGATACTCATACTAAAGAAGTAGAATTTGATTTTTCTTATGTATGAAATTGATTTTTCATGGAAAGATATATTAGTATGTATGCAGTTTAAACGCTCTATTATTTAGAGTTGAACAGGAGGAGAATGAATATGTCTGATATTGAAGTTGGCGAAGTATTTACTCTTAGTGATGAGAATAATGAGGATCAGGAAGTAGAAGTACTTGGAGCTATGGATGTCGAAGGTGCAGAATATATTGCAGTTGCCTTCGTAGAAGACATTCAAACAGAAACTGAGGAAGACATTGATATCTTCTTTTTAAAAGTAGAAGAGGATAATGAGTTTTCATACATTGAAAATGACGAAGAGTTTGACAAAGTATCTGCTGCTTTTGATAAGATTTTGGATGAGCAAGAGCAAGATTAATTTGAGTTAAAAACACGAGGGGGATGCATATCCGCCCTCTTTTTTATTTATCACTCACCGAAAGATCTATGCAGTAATTCTAGTATATCTTTCATCGCAAAAGGCCCATCTTTTTTTACATGCTCCGCAAATTCAGAAACGAGACGTAATGTCCTTACACTTTCGATTGGATGCTCGCCTGACGCACTTTCAGCAGAAAGCATAACAGCATTCGTTCCGTCCAGTACAGCTTGAAACACATCAGTCACCTCTGCCCTTGTTGGAATAGAATGCTCTACCATAGATTGAAGCATTTGTGTCGCTGTAATAACATATGTATCCGTTCGATTACATTCCTGAATCATCATTTTCTGCAAGAGCGGAATAAATTGATACGGCAACTCTACTCCTAAGTCGCCCCTTGCAATCATAATTCCATCTGCTTCTTTACATATATCTTGAAAATTCTCGATTGCTTCCATCGTTTCTATTTTTGCAATTAAACTTGGAGAAGTTTCTTTATGCTCTTTTATAAAATCCCGTATTTCCTTTATATGACTAGGTTTTCGTACGAAAGAACACGCAATAAAATCAACATCCTCTTCCAAAAGAAACTGAATATCTTTTTGATCTTTCTCTGTAATAGCTGGTAAGCTAACGGCCGCACCTGGTAAATTCACTCCTTTATGAGATGAGATATTACCACCTGTTCTGACCTTTGTATCTATTTTGTCCGTACTTACCTTCTCAACGATTAACTCAACTTCTCCATCATTAATTAAAATTCTACTGCCAACTTTCACATCCTTTGCGATTCCTTCATAATCAACACTTGCTTCTCTATCGCTCCCTGTAACTGGTTGCGTATGTAAAATAAAAGAATCTCCCGCCTGAAGTGTAATTTGCTCTCCTTTTATTTCACCTAATCTTATTTTAGGGCCTTGTACATCGCCTAAAATTTTAATAGAATCATCTAACGATTTGACTAAACGAATAATATCTTTATGACTTTCATGCGTGCCATGTGATAAATTCAACCTTACTATTTTCATACCATTGCTTATTAACTGTGCTAACGTTTCTTTATTATTGCTTGCTGGACCAATTGTACAAATTCGATCGATTGTCATATTTCCACCATCCTTTTTCATTAGGATTCCCACTAAAAAATGATTAATTCTCATTATAGGTGTCGTCTAAAAATATGAATTGAATAGCAAAATGAAGTTATAATTTAGATCATATAATTACTTACTTAAGCAAAAAACTATAGTTTCTTATATAATGCCTTCATTGATTTTTCTACGTTCAAAAGTTCATTTCGAATACTGTGTACATGAATTCCTGACTTTGTTAAGACTCCAATTAACCTTTCAAATGCACGTAAAGCATCTTTATGTATTTCCTGTTCAATTGCAGTAAGCTCCTTGTTCATGTTACCGAGAAATTGAATTTCCCCCTGATGAACCACTTCTAAATTAACTATAAGTTTTTTATTAAAAATTTCGTGTAAAATACTTTTCCACTTTTCTTTCTTTATTTCTTCTTTCAAGCCCAATTGTCTTTTCATAGCTACAACTAGATCCTGCAAACTTATTTCTAATTGACTAAATTCCTTCTTCGCAAGAATTTTCTTTAACTTATTCGCAACACGCCAGCTCTGTTTTAATCCGACAAAAGCACCTACTAGGGGCAGTACTATAACAAATGCTCCTCCTGATACAAATATGGCTTTCGCAGCAAAAGTACAAGCTGCTTGTCCTGCAGCGGCTAATGATGCACGACTCGTTGTATCAATAGCCACATTTCGTGCTGCAAGCTGAAAAGGTAATTGTTCCTTCACAACTCGCCTTAAATTGTAAAAAGAACTCACCCCAGCTGAAATCCATGGAACCTCAAAATCAAGTATCCCCTCTGCATGAGATAAAGTAGATTGTGTTGCTTCAAGAACTTCTTCTCTCGTTACCCCGATACTATAAACATTAGGGTTATCTGAATAATGCATCGCCAATTCATCATTCACATATACAGGAATATCGGGATAACGTTCTAAATGTTCATCAACAATTGCTTTATTACTACCACACTTCACTTGAAATTGTTCCCCATCAATAAGGATATCCCATCCAGCTTGATTTGAGGTTTCTGGAAACTGTACATCATATCCTGCTGCTTCTAATCTTTGGGCAATCATTTGTTCAGCTACATATCCTTGTAATTGAGCCATGTCTCCTGTAGCTAAGTCTATATCGACTGTTTTTGCAAACTGAGCCAATGAAAATATCGAACTCAAATCCTCACTACGTGCAAAGTCAATTCCTTTAACAACGGTAGGATTAATCATAAAATAATCATATAAAAACTCACCTACACTAATTCCGACAATACCATTCATTTCTTCTGTTTGATTGGTACTCCCAAATAACCTAGCACCTTTTCTTTTATTTTTCTTACCTACTGTGCATTTCATTGCCTGTTCAAATTCACCATTCCGCCAATACTCCCAAAATTGTTCATTTTGAATCATACGATATCACCTAAGCCATAGATTTCTTTTTGTAATGCGCGTAATTCATCTTTCTTTTCATAAAGCATGGTATTTACTGTCGATAATTTTTTTTCAATATCTCTTTTTTGCTCTTTTAACTTAGTCACTTTTTCATTTACTTTTTGTTTCTCCTCCATAATAAAATGTGCTTCATTGCACATTTTATTTAGGCTTATCGGCCGAATAGAAATCACTTCAACAGCTTGTTCTCTTTTCAATTCATGGATTTTTTTTTTTATTTTTGAAATATCATTTTCATATGAAATATTTGAAACCATTCCGCTAACTTTCCCCCAAAAAGAATCTACATGTCTATTTTTTCCAATAGACTCTTTCTTAGTTCGCACTTCCATTTCTAAACCCTCAATTTTCATGCTCTTCTGTTTGAAAACCTCTGTCTTTTCATGTTCACTTACTAGTATTAAAGAATCAATGAGTTGATTCACTATGTTATTATAAGCACTTGTACTTTCCGATAATTGATTATTGCAATACACTAGACTATCTTTGTTCATTTTTAATTGCTGCGTTATCATTTCGCATTCCTTTTTATAATTAGCAATTACATCTAACAATTTATTTTGCTCGTTATAAAATTGAGACCATTCTTGAATAAAAGTATCATACTCATATACTTTCGCATCTCCTAAAAGTACTGGTAGCATTAATTGAACAATACCCATCTGTAACAATGTTTTCTTCACTTTTTTACTTTGTGTTAACATCATCATGCTACTAAATCCACCAATTAAAATAAAGCCTACTGGCCCTGTCAAAACAGATAATGCAGATGTTGCTGTTATATAAGCACTAAAAGGTAATGTCAATCCAAGCAAACTAGCTGTCCCAGCAATTAACGACGTTAAAGTTGTGTACGCCGCAAACCCTGCTATCTCCACAATAACAGCCAACAATACAGCACTGCCTTGTGTCGCAATGAGTTTTTTTATCGTAGCACTTGTTACTGCATCAATATTTAATTTATCTTTAATCTTTTCTTGCTGCTCTGTTGGTAGAGACTCAATAAATTGCTCAATTTGATTGGCAAAATTTTCTTCTTGATCCGCAGTTAGATTTTTTAACTCCCCACCAATTGACTCGAATATTTTTTGCATTTGATACAATGTTAATTGATTATCGATTGTCAAATGTTCATTACGTGATACAAACGCACTATAATTTTTATCTTTTTTCATTTGAAGTGTATGTGCTTTTTGAAGAATTTCTCCACATTTATTCTCTATTTCATAAGAGGTATTATAGTACGACCCTGCTAGGTCAAATTCTTTTGTCATATATAAAAATAATTGTAAACGTAGTGTATTGTCATCCACATCCTTTAGCTTTGCAATTTCGAAATCTAGCTCTTGCTTTGAATGGTCTACACCTTTATAAAAAAAGTCTTTCGTTTTATTTGCTATCATATTAAAAATTCCAGTCTCCATAACTAAAACATAAATTAAGCGTAATTGCTCCCCGTTTGCCGCCATTAATCCGTTAGCTAAACTTTTACCTATCATTCAAAACTACCCCCATTTTCTATAAAAATTTATAACAATAATAGATACTAATCTTTATTGCCTAAACTATTTCTTACATCATATAATCATTATATCAATCTATATACAATATTTGTTATATTTTCCGTATAATATTTTCTATAGAAGGATACACTCATCCAAATTCCCCTTAAACAACGTAAAAAAAGCCTACTCACACAAGTAGGCTTTTAAAACTACGAAAGTTTCGTTAATAACTGATTTAAATCTTTTTTCGTTTTCGTCGTTAATGACTTCATTTTAGTAATATCTATCTTTTCTTTCTCCGCTCCTACAATTAACGGATACATACTTTGTCCAATTGTTTTATATTCAACTGGGTGTGATGCTTCTAGCTCTTTCTCAATCACATCCCACTTTTCATTAATTTGTTTTCCAAGTTTATTTACCGTTTCTAATTTCGGATTCGCAGCTAATTGCTTGTCTAAGCTATCAACTAATGCAGCAACTTCTTTTACATTTGTTTTCACCGCTACGCTTTTCTTCGGATCTTTCGTTGTTTTTCCGTTTGCGTTTGTACTTGTACTTTGATCTGTCGTTTTCCCGCTAGTCGTTTGGTCATTCGTTTTTCCTGTCGTCTCTTTTTCTTTTGTTTTCACATTCTCATTTTGAGATGACGTTTTACCGTTACTTTCTGTTCCTGATGATTCTTTCGTATTTTTTGCATCTTTATCTGTTTTTTCATTTGAAGAAGTATTTGTTTCTTTTTCAGTATCTTTCGTTGTTTTTGACGTTTCATCTGCACTTGTCGTTTTTGATTCTCCTTCATTTTGCGCAGTTACTTGCTCTTTCTTTTCTGTTTCTTTCTCTGCTGAAGGACTACAAGCTGCCATAGTAAGCATTGTACCAATTGTTATCGATGCGATAGCGACCTTTTTCATTTTCATATAAATCCCCCTATGTTTACTTTATTTATCCTCCCCTTTACGATTCGATTTCCCCTTAAAAAATCCCTTTTCATACGAATTACCATCTTTCCGACAGTAATCTTCATAATAATACGTACAAAAACTGATAAATCATTTTGAATATTCGAGTTTCTTCTACTTCATTTTTCTTCTCTCTAGCAAAAGAAAAAGAGTATATTGTCACATGAAGAATTACGATCTTCATATGACGATATACTCTCCTATCAAATTTTTATCTTTCTTGACATTTTATTTATACAAAAAAATAAAATTTTCTTTTATTTTTTGTTTTCTCAACATTTGTTAACATAATATATTTATGAATAACCACCATTCGAATGAATGACTTGACCCGTAATCCATTTTGCTTCTTCACTTACTAAAAAAGAAATTAAGCGTGCTGCATCCGTCGGTTCCCCTACTTTACCTTGTGGGAACTTCCATACTAAATGATGCTTTAGCTCCTCTGTAATCCATCCTGTATTCGTCGGCCCTGGATCTACTGCATTCACTGTAATTCCCTTCTCCATCGCAACTGGTGCTACTGATCTTGTAAATGCTTCAATTGCCCCTTTCGTCGCTACATATGCTAGTTCATCAGGCATCGGCCCTAGTGACTGCCCTGAAGTAAGGTTAATAATACTCCCACTCGTTTTCATTGCATAATGCTTTATAAATAACGAACTTAATAACATAGTAGCGCGAACATTCACTGTATAATGTTTATCTAACTGTTCTACATTTAATTCTTCAATTCTCGTATGAGTTGAATACGCTGCATTATTAATTAAAATAGATGGATCACCTAAGCGTTCTGAGACCATATAAAACAAACGATTTGGCGAATACGACTGCGATAAATTGATTTCTGCCATTTCACATCGAACACCTAAACTTTCAATCTCCTCTTTCAACAAAAAGGGTTCTTTGTCATGCATTCCCCACGGCATCGCTTTATCATACTGAGACCAGTACGTGAAAAAAATGTCTATCCCTTCTTGAGCAAGCACCTTGCATACAGCTGCACCAATTCCATTCAAACGAGTTGCCCCTGTTACAATTGCTATTTTCTTCACCTTTTCTCCTCCATCTATGGATAAATCCTCTGCACGAATACAGAGGATCTATCTATTTATTCAATATTTGACAATATACGTTCTGCACCTAATTTTAAAATTTTAATGAAGATATAATTTACAATCGTAAACATTACAAATAAAACGATAAACATAACCCACAGTCCTACTTGAAGGAAGAAGTATAATAAACTTACTCCCGCTACAATAACTAAAGCTATAAAGATATTAGCTAAAAAATTCCACAATGTTGTATAGCGGCTCTTAAATAATTTCTGCTCTGTATCCCAATGTATATCTGCAGTTTGTGCATCCCAGCGTGTACCGATTAAATTAATTAACAATAATCCGTTCGCACTTAGTAAAAACCACAGTAACATGAATACAGGCGAAATCCCAGCTACAACCGCCATCGTAATACCGAATACTGCTAAAATAATCACATTAATTAACCAAGCCGTTATCGCTTTCGCAAAAAAGATATCCGAAGCTTTTACAGGTAAATAACGATTCACAAACCAAGAGCTTCCATCACGTGAAAATGATGTTGTCGCGATGACGTTACTTCCCATTAAAAATAGCGATGCACAAAGGCCAACACCAATTGCAAGACCTGCTGATTTTGGGTTATCAATATACCCTGTAATCCACTTTAAATTCCCATCTTGCACGAATAAAACGAAGAACAACATAATCGGCATAACGAAAGTTTGTACGATACAATTTAAGAAAAATTGTGGTGTACGGAATAACGTTTTAAATTCTTTTTTCACATACGCTTTTAAATGTGAACTTTGTACCGTTGATTTCTGTAACCCTTCTGCTGAAATGATCTCTTTTTTTGCTGTACTCGTTGAAAGTCCAATTATCCCTTTTAAATATGTACGCTCTGCAATGTAATAAAACGACACAAAAAATACAAATGAAATAAGTGCAAAGATGATTACGTTTAAAGGACCCTTCCAATTTGCATTTTCTACTAATGCCACTGCTCCGAAATATGTAGTTGGAAAATAGTTTGTCATTTGTACTAGAAGAGAAGATTCGTTGTTCGCTAGGTAATTCATGATTGCATCTTCAGAAAACGAACTTTTATTTTTCCACTGCAAAAATACGTTAATTCCTACAATAAATAGTATACTTACGATTCCAATAAATATATTTCCTCGGTCTTTATTTTTCGCTATATTTGTATACCTCATAATAACTGTCATCAGTAACGAAGCTAGTACTAACGGCACAATTGGGAAGAGTAAGTAAATAAAAATCATATATATGTAATATGTAATAAACGCGCCACTTTTTAAACCGTACGTAATAAAGATTGGTAATAAAATAAATGAACTCATTACGTATTGTGTAATTAATACCGTTAAAAATTTCGCCGAAATAATTTGTGCTGGTTTTAATGGTAATGGCAACAACATTTCAATGTCATTACTATAGTAAAATACAGTTAAAATGTTCGTTATACTCATTAAAAATACCCATATACTCGCAATCGCAAGTCCCATTGCGATAATCATTCCTGGATCTTGCCCTAAATGTATCATTCCCTCATACATTGCATGCGTGATAGAACCAAACAGTAAAAAGCCGACAAATAAAATAGCTGCAAATGAAAATACATACGCCCATCGCTTCTTCTTATCTGCTATAAAATCTGCATAATTTAATTTCAATAATACTTTCGTTAACGTCCAAATTTTACTCATTGCCCGTCATCTCCAAGAACATTTTTTCAAGTGATTCATTGGATTTAAAATGATCTCTCATTTCATCTAAATTCCCTTTGAACTGAAGGTTTCCCTTATTAATAATCGCGACGCGGTCACATAATTTTTCTGCCACTTCTAATACGTGTGTAGAGAAGAATACAATCTTTCCTTTATCCGCATGTTCTCTCATCATTTCTTTTAAAATATATGCAGATTTCGGATCAAGCCCAGTTAACGGTTCATCTAAAATCCATACATCTGGCTCATGCACGAGCACACCAATAATAACAATCTTTTGTCTCATACCGTGCGAGTAACTTTGAATTTGATCCGATAACGCATTGTAAAGATCAAATTTCTTCGCTAAGGACTCAATTCGTTCTTGTCGTACTTCTTTTGGCACTTCATACATATCTGCCATAAAGTTTAAATATTCAATTCCCTTTAATCGTAAAAACATATCTGGGCTATCTGGAACATAACCAAACGTCCTTTTCGCTTCCATCGGATTTTTCATAATATCTATACCGTTAATCGTAATCGTCCCTTTGTCCACCCCATGAATGCCAGTAATCATCTTAATTGTCGTTGATTTACCCGCACCATTCGGCCCTAAAAATCCAAAAATTTCTCCGCTAGGCACTGATAAACTTAAATCTTTTACTGCATAGGTAGACCCATTATAACTTTTTGACACATTCGTAATTTCAATCATTCCATCCAATCCTTTCCTTAATTACCAAATAACTATATTAATATTATAGCATACTTCTATTTTTAGATTTTTATATTTTTTCAGTTTTTTCAACCTTTAAAATAAATATACAAGCCCAATCCAACAATCAAAACGACAGCTAGTAAAATATAGATCATCGTCAGCCGTTTAATATTCCCTTTTGTCGCTTTACTATAATTCGCATCACCATTTCGCCCAATTAACACCGTAGCCACTACAGTAATCACTACAAGTAATACAACGATCATAATCCAAGTTAGCATACCTTCCTCCCCCTCCTCACAACCATTTTACAATATTATCCTCTTTATTTCGCAGTATATTTCCTCTTTTTACTATTATTATGAAAAGAATTGGAAAACTATTATTACTATACATTTTTACATGTGATATATTTATAACATAACGTGAATTATTTCTAACATTGCAAGGAGGACCTATTATGAAAACAACTTGGATTAAATATTTAGGGTTTCTCGGTTTCTTTGGATTCCTCGGCTTTTTTTACGACAAGGGATTGTTTACTATGTTCTGTTTCTTCTCCTTTTTCACAACGTATAGAACGGTTCAACACGATGAACTGTTTGAACAAATCGTCAATAAATCGTGCCGCAATGCATTTATCGTTACGTTACTAACTACCGCTATCATTTTGTTTATTGAAATGCTGTTTCCAAACCCGGGGCTACAAGAGATTGATATCGCTCTTATTTTCGGCACACTCATTCTTACGTTCGGCTTCTCTATGTTCTTTTACGATAAACCAGTTGATGAAATGGAAGATGCGCCATGGCGTTCGTAACGAAAATAAAAGAATACCGCGCCAAGTTGAATATGACACAAGAAGATTTAGCGAAAACTGTGGGCGTGCGCCGTGAAACGATTAGCCATCTCGAAAAAGGTAAATATAATCCTTCCTTACAACTCGCTCACGATATAGCGAAGGCTCTTCATAGTACGATTGATGAGATTTTTATTTTTGAGGATTAATAAAAAATACCGGCATTCTTTTCACAAAGAATACCGGTATTTTTCATTTATACAACTATCACCCATACAAAATCGCATGAAATACGCCTAATAGTAAGTATTGATCTTCTATATAATCCTCATCATACACATTCATCTCAATATCATACATATCTTCCCCAAGACGAATATTCCAATCTGCGATTACATAGCCTTTTCTTAATAACTTTCCAAGCCCAATTGGAGTTTTGTGAACAACATATTCTTCTCTCTTATATGTAAAGGTAAATAGGAAATTTGCATCTAATAACTTTCCGTCACATACAAGTATTTCATGCTCTGCATCATTATGATCGATGTACGTTACTAAAATCCTTCTTTGGCGCTGCCTACTTATATCCTTTGCAATGACGCGAATATTGTCCTTACTATCCTTTATTTCATACATGATATTACTACCGACTTTCGGAATAAAGTCTAGCACTTTCATCAACGTATTTTTATAATAGCCCCGTACTGCGCCTACTCTTTCACTTTCATTGTAAACTTCTATCGACGTCGTATCCGCTTTACTATCACACAGTCGTTTATAAGAAAGCTGCATCATTCGCTCTCCTCGTAAGTACTGATCAAACGTCACGGGATATTCTATCGCGCGCAGTTCCTTATTTAGCTCATATAAATAACGCCCAACGCTCTCTACTAATGTCGTAGTAGAGATACTCTCCTGAATTTCAAATTGTTGCCAACTGGAATAAATCTTCCACTGATCGTCCTCTTCATAGAAGAATCTGAGAATGACTTCATCACGTTCAGGCGTTTCATAATTCATCTGTTCGTTCTGCCCATGCTGCACTTGTTCCATCCACTGTCCTAAATAAATGCCGATCTCTGCGACCTTCATGCACGACTTCTGGAACAGTACGCTGTCACCGACAAGAATCGTTAAATCCCCTTCAATAAAGCCATTTGCATAAGCGGTATACCGTGGCTCATCCTTGTGCGGAATACTCTTGTCTAACTCAAATAAAAACGTTAACATCTTTCACTCACCTCTAGTTGTTACACCGATCGTACCTATAAATTGAACGCAACTCAAATTATATCAGCGATTTTTCCAATATATCGATCGTAACTCAAATTATATCAGCGATTTTTTCGATATATCGACGATTCGACAAAGAATATCGACTTACCGACAAATATCGCCGCAATTAAAATGAAACTACCTTTTCTTCCGCCACTTCTACAAGTTCTAAAATTTGTAGCAGACTCTCCACTTCATAAGTCGGCTTAACAACTTCCCTATTTTCTTTCAAACTGGGATTATACCAACACGTATCAATGCCGTAATCTTCTCCGCCTTTCATGTCAGAAGTTAGCGAGTCTCCAACCATTAGTACACTAGATTTATCCGTAATCCCAAACTTTTCAAACGCATAATCAAAAATCTCACGTGCTGGTTTTTGATGACCAACCTCTTCTGAAATAATAATATGATCAAAGAAATTACATAAAGGCGAATTTCCAATTCTAGATTGTTGCACCTTCGTATATCCATTTGTAATAATACCTAACTTACAATCTTGTAGATTTTCACATAATTGCACTGCACCTTCTATAAGGTGTACTTCTTTCCCTAAGTTTTCAAGGTATGCATCACTAAATTGCTGTGCATCTACTTCTATATTATGAAGGGCAAATAATTGTCTAAATCGATCTACCGCTAATTCACTTAGCGTAATCATTTTATTTTCTAAATCTCTCCATAATCCATTACTAATTTCTTTATAACTTGCAAGATAATCATTATACCCTGTAGGCATCCCGAACTGTACAAACGCGTTATGTAATGCGTTTCTTTCCGTTTCAGGAAAATCTAATAATGTATCGTCTACGTCGAATAATATAACTTTATATTTCATTATGCTCTCCTCAACTAGTACGTTATTTACAACTTGTATTTTCTCATTAATTGCCTCTTAAGTCGAACTTTTTCCCTTTACGAATAGGAACTGTACAGAGAATTTAAAGTTACTCTAAGGCACACGAGTTATGTTATTCGAAAATAATTAATTGTGAAAATACTATAAATTTGAGATAATTTGGATAATGAACCGATTTTAAAAAGGGAATACAGGAATAGAAAGGGGCGGAAAGACATAGTAAATTCGTGGGAAAGACCTAAAATAAAAATCCCAAAAACAAAAAGTGAATGGGTTGGAGATATTATTGGATATTCATTGTTCTTTGGATCCATCATTTTTTTGATTATCATATGGGGAAGATTGCCCGAGGAAGTGCCCGCACATTATAACGCATATGGAGCTGTAGATCGTTGGGGATCAAAGTGGGAGCTTTTACTTCTACCAGGAATAGGAGCATTCATACTCCTTCTCATGCAGACTTTAGAAAAGTTTCCAGAAGTTCATAACTACCCAAAAAGATTTAATGAATCAAATGCGAAGCAGTTTTATTTAAACAGCAGAAAAATGCTTAATCAATTAAAAAATGTCTGTTTACTTATTTTTGCTTTCATCCAATTTGAAACAATTTCGATAGCGCTAGATTGGAGCGGCGGTTTTGGAAAATTATTTTTACCGATATTATTAATCGGGACAGCTATTCCAATTATTATAGGAATAATAAGGCAACGAAAAATTTCATAATAGAAACAGGAGGCTAATCCAATTAGCCTCCCCCTCATTATTTATCCTCTAGCAATAACACTTTCATTTCCTCTAACGACTCTTTCGTAAAGCCAAGTGCTTTTTCAGCATACGCTTCAACTGAACCGTATTGCTTTTTCACTTCATCAATTGCAGCTTGTAAATATTCAGCGCGTGCTTCAAACATTGCACCTAATATTGCTCTGCTTTCGTCGTTTTGTAATTTTGCACCTAAAAAGGCCATCATTTTTTCATTTAACTTTTCACGGAAACCGTTACTTAGTAAGTAGTCTTCCATTACTGTTTTTTCCGGTACACCTAGTAAAAGTAATAACAGTGCCGATCCAAATCCAGTACGGTCTTTTCCAGCTGTACAGTGGTTGACTAACGGTAAGTTTTCCGGGTTTTGCGCTAAGTTTAAGAAGCTCACGAACGCTTCATTACCACTTACGAAATCTTGATTCATTTTCACAAGGTACTCACCTGGTTTCCCTAACATAGAAAGGTCACCAACTTGGAAAAATTCATTTATGTTTAAGTCTTTTGCTAAGTCTTGCATAACTGGTAAGCACACTTGACGAGCACCTGTAATCTCTGGATTCGGCTTATGCTTCACTTCAAAGTCTGTACGATAGTCACAAATTAACTTTAAGCCAGACTTTTGTAAATAGTCGATATCCCACTCTGTTAGTCCTGCTAATTCTTCAGAACGGTACAGCTTGCCCCATTTTACTTTACGGCCTTCAGTCGTCTCATATCCTCCCATATCACGGAAGTTAAACGCGCCTTGTAATGGCAATCTACGCTCAGCTACTGTCACTGCTTGTCCATTACTTCCTACTAGTCTAAAATATGGACGCTCATTTTCACTCGGATTTTCAATTGTACATGATGATTCTCCATTTACCGTTGCAAGTAATTCTCCGGTTTCTTCAATATGATCTGGTGAAGTACTCCAATAAATACGAACTTCTTCTATATTATTTTCCCACTTTATATATAGTGTATTGTCTTCATTTCTTTCTACAGTCGCTTGTAACCAATTTCTTTGCTGCTCCATTCTTTCACCAACGCTTTCTCTTATAATCGAATCTTTCTCTATTGTATTATAGGGATATCTACTTTGTCGTTCTCATTTTTCTTTTTATCTTACAAATAGGCAAGTAGTTCTTTTACTTGTTCAAAATTTGTACACGGATTCCCGTTAAACAAGTTCAAGAACCTTTTTCATCTTCCTAAAACACCCTCACATATCGCTCAGTACAACTCAGCAACTGACATCCGTTCTTTTCAAAAACATCCTTCATCCACTCATTTTGTACATTTGTCTCACCAATATAATAAGATGCACCTATTTCTTTTAAGACAAACATTGCTCCCGTAAAGAATGCTACTTCATACCCTTTATTTCGCATATTTGGAGTGACTGCAAAATACATGAGTTTTCCTTCTTCTAACGTGCCACTCTCAATATGCGGGATTACAACTCCTATCGGCTCTTCACCTACACTCGCTGTTAAACAATGCTCTTTCCATTGCTCACCAATTTCTTGCAACATCATATTTACAAATTGATCATAATCGATTTGTTCTTCCGTCACTTCATTCCACAGTGAGTAAAAAACGTCTTCGCCAATCTCTTCAATCAGCTTAAAATCAATCTCACTTTCTACATCTTCTACTTCATATATATCCTTAAATACAATTATGTTTTCAGTAACATATTCAAATGAATACGTTTCGAAGCATTTCTTATACACATCATAATTTGGGCTTTTTGAAGAAATCTCAAAATGTAAGTATTCTATTCCTTCTTTTTCAGCCTCAGCAACGCAATATTGCATCATTTCCTTTAATTGCTCTTCTGTAAAAGACTCTGCATTATTTTCTTTTATCATGATAGAAGAAGCGTTTCTTCTTATTTTAAAATGTTTTTCTAACTGTTCTATAGTCATCATATACTTCCCTCATCTATGTCATACTCGAATTTCTACTTGTTATCCTTGCATGAGCAGGATTGTCCTTGAATATATAGAATACTAGAAAACATCGCATCTTTAAAGTGCGGAGGAGGTTCTCCATTGGATATTACAGCGCTGCAACAACAGTTAGAGCTTATACAACAAAATGACTATACGCAACTGCAACATATAGATATGAATGAGTTAACACTCAATATGCTTCAGCATATCGGAACGACTGATAGTTACGTTCGTTACCAACTTATATATAAATGTTTTGCACATTTCATTCATCATGAATTCCTTATGGATGATCAGCTGAAATTACTTTTACAAACTTGTTTAAGTGATGAGTATTTACATTGTGACATCTACTCCCCACATACAGATGGGGTTTTCACACGTTCTTACACTGTTTCGTTACTTGCATTAATACTCCAATTCGCTAACTCGCACTACTTTTTTACAGAGGAGGATATCGAAGAAATAAAAAACAAACTCATTACATACACAAACTTAGAAACGGATTTTCGAGGCTATATTGAAAATAAAGGATGGGCCCATTGTCTTGCCCACGTATCTGATGCCTTTACTGAAATTGTTCACAATTCCTATACGACTTTTGAGTGGTACGAAGAATTAATTCATTGTTTATTAAATAAAATCTTCATTCCATCTGACCTTTTTCATAATAATGAAGATGAACGAATTGTTACGCCGTTATTATCGATGCTATATCATGACTTCCCGCAAGATGAGTTAATTTCCATTATTCATAAAAAAATAAAAAGGCTTCCTCAAATTAGAAAACGCCTTTCGCTAAACGAGTATTGTATTTTATGTGCCAACATTAAAACCTTTTTACGCACATTATTTTTTAGAACGAAAGATGATCATAACTTAGCATTTACAGCACGGAAAACAGAAAGAATGTTAAAAGAACTTCCTAACTATTATTAAAATATAAGGAGAACCACTATGGGTTATATTGAAGACATAAGAAATCTAATAGGCAATCAACCACTTATTTTAATCGGTTCACACGCCATTATATTAAATGAGAAAAATGAAATATTACTGCAGCTCCGTACAGATTTTAACCGTTGGGGCATTATTGGCGGCGCCTTAGAATATAACGAAACGTTAGAAGACGCTTTAAAACGAGAAGTATATGAAGAAACGGGACTTATCATTAAAAATCCAGAACTATTCCGTACATACTCAGGACCTGATTTCTTTCAAATCTATCCAAACGGCGATCAAGTACACGGTGTACTCGTTGTTTATATTTGCCGTGAATTCAACGGTGAACTTGTATGCGACCAAACGGAATCGAAAGAACTGTGCTTTTTTCCGCTTGAAGAGTTACCTAGTAATCTTCCTTCTGTTATTGAGAGGATTATTAAGGAGTTTCAGCACTTCAATTAAAAAACATTACATATTAAAACACCCTCATTTCCCGTCATGATAACGCGAAATGAGGGTGTTTATGTTAGATTGTTATCTCAATCTGATTTCCTTCCGGGTCACTTACTACACTTTCATAGTAACCATCCCCTGTAGTACGTGGGCCGTTTAACACAGGGTATCCTGCTTCTCTTAATGTATTAGTTAATTCGTTCACCTTTTCTTTACTACCTACAGAAAAAGCAATATGTGCATATCCTATTGTTTGTGTTTGTAGTACATCATCTATCCCTACCTGCTTCATAAGTTCTAGACGTGCACCACCTTCAAAAGTTATAAAATAAGATTCAAACTGCTTTTTCGGATTATGATATAAGCTATTTTCCTCACCGCCGAAGTACTGCTTATAGAAATCACGCATGGCTTCTAAATCATTCACCCAAATTGCTACATGTTCAATTTTCATAATCGACACCTTTTCCTTTATGTTATTCAACTAAGAATCGGATACTTCATTGCCAGTACATTTAATTTTCTTTATTTGTTTTAGTAATCATAAGATCAAGTCCAAGGCTTTTTAATCCATATAAATAATCTTCTTTCCAGTCGCTCACTGTTATTTTTGGAATATGTTCTGCCGGAATGTACTGCGGACAGCTTTTTACAATTTGATCTATTACAAATTGGTTCACTTCATCATCACAGAAAATAAAGGCATGAGGATTAATAATAGCTATAAATGTCGATATTAAACGGGTCATAGCATCTATATGATATTCCTCTGGATTATTCGAATCTTCACTTCTCAAAGCTTGTAAGAAATTTTTATTATCATACTGCGGAACGAAAGATATCTCTCCTGAGAAAAAAGTACTTCCTCTTACGACATCTCCATTAATCATAATACCTGCACCTGGACCATTTTGACCTGAATACAAATATACAAGAGAGGAATTATCATAGTTTCCAGTGTTTTTATAATAACCAAGCACTGCGGCATTCATATCGTTTTCTATTACTACTGGTATAGAAAACTGTTCCTCCAAATGACTTTTCAAATTAAAATTTTGGAACTTTTCATATCCAGGAATATAAAAAATACGACCATTATCAACCGAACCAGGCACACCAATTGATATAGAGCTTATTTTCGGGAATGTAGCGATAAGACCTTCAATATGTTTAGATAATAGATTTACGCCCGTATCAATTAACATACTTGAAGTACTTCCTTGTTCTTTCACTTCACCTAAACAGTTAAAAACTGTATAGTTCGTCTCATTTTTCTCTAAAAATATTGCTAAACCTAACATATATTCTGGATTATATTCATATCGTTTCGCTCTTCTTCCGCCACTTGAATCATCTAAACCGGCTAAAGTGACTTCACCATCTTGTTTCATTTTTTCTATAAATTTACTTATCGTTGGAAAACTAATTTCTAATGTATTACTAAGCTCAACTTTCGTTGCACTACCTCGCTCTAGAAGAACTTTACGAATGCCGCGAAGGATCGTCTCTTTAATCGATTTTTGAGTAACAAATTGTTCACTCAAATCGCTCACCACCTTAATCAACATACTTATTAAACACTTTTAATAAGTTGCGTTGACAATATATCATACATCATTTTCTAAAGCAATAGAGATGATATATTTCTACTAGCGGCACTCCGCATTTAACTCGATGCATTCTCTCTCGTAACAGACGATACAATCCCAGACAAGATAACAAATAATAAAACAGCTAGCAAAGCATTACGTATTCCGAATGCTTCTCCAAGTATCCCTAAAAATGGTGGTCCGACTAAAAACGCTGTAAAACCGATGATAGAAACTGTAGCAACATTAGAAGTCGCATTTTCACTGTCATCTCCAGCAGCAGAAAGCCCAATTGGGAAACCTAGCGCGGCACCAATCCCCCACAGTAATACACCAACCGCTAGAAAATACGAATTACTCCCAAATATGACGATTGAAATTCCTATCATCGCCATCATAATCGTAGCACGCATAACAGCGACACGACCGAAGCGATCAAGGAAATAACTACTACACATACGAGCTAACGTCATTGCCAATACAAAAACAGTATACATAATAGAACCTGTCACTACACTTTGCTCATGTCCGTCTACCATCACGATAGGCAGCCAATCGTTAGCACTCCCTTCTGCAAATGCCATTCCAAGCACGAAAAGACCAAGTAGAAGCACCTTTTTTTCCATCCGTAAGGACGTACGCTTCGCTTTCTTTTCGTTCCGCGATTTCTCCTTCTTTCCTGTTCCATGCGGAAGAAAACGATACAACATACATACAAGTAATACAAACACGACCGAAATCGCCAGGAACTGATACAGAATCGGCATATGAAGCGAGATGGCAGCAGAACCACTGAGCGCGCCTACTAAAGTTCCTATACTAAAAAAGCCATGGAATTTTGGAAGAAGAGTTGTTCCTAATTTCTGCTCAATAGCAGCACCTTCTACATTTAGTGCGACTTCTGCTAATCCATATCCTACTCCAAATACTAGTAAGCTACTAAAAGCCCCTATGCTAGAAGCAAAATAAATATTTATACCTAAACTAATTAATCCAACAATTATAAAAAACATACTGCCTATAATAACGTCCCTAGCTCCCTTACAGTCAATAAAATGACTTGCACTCAGTAAACCAATTATTGAACCGATAGATAATCCGAACAATATCCAGCCCATTTCTGCATTTGAAACTGCTAAAATATCTCGAGTAGCTGCTGTTCTAGAAATCCACGTAGCAAACGCGACACCTGGCAAAGCAAATAAGAGGAATAGAGCGTTTCTAGAGGCAAGTAGCGTCTTTGTATCATTCTCCGCAAAATCTTTCTTCATATGAAACACCTTCCAAATTGTCTATACGATAATTTACACTCTAATGAAAACACCTTTTATTCTTCTATCGTTTTAATAATTTTAGCTGGGTTACCTCCAACTACTACATTATTAGGTACATCTTTTATCACAACTGCCCCAGAGGCAATTACGACATTATCTCCAATTGAAATACCAGGGTTAATAATAGCGCCCCCGCCAACCCAAACATTGTTACCAATCTTTACCGGTTTCCCATATTCTTTGCCAGAATTCCGCTCTACCGGGTGCAAAGGATGCGTAGCAGTATAAATGTGAACTCCAGGTGCAAACATACAATTATCACCGATTCGCACTTCACAAACGTCTAAAATCACACAATTAAAATTTGCGAAAAAGCTCTTTCCAACGTGAATATTGTAGCCGTAATCACAACGAAAATCAGGATTAATGTGAGTTTTCCCGTCAGCTGAAGAACCTAAAAGCTGGTTTAGTAACGTAAAACGCAACTCATCTCCTGTCTCCATCGCCTCGTTATAAAGGCGTGTTAACCGTTTTGCCTCCACCCTATCAGCCACTAATTCTTCGTCATCCGCAATATACATTTCTCCCGCTAACATCTTTTCTTTCTCTGTTTTCATACAATCCTCTCCTTTTCTACTATATGGGATACACTTATTAAACACCTTTAATAAGTGACTTTCATTATACTTATTAAACGAGTTTAATAAGTATCCCTATATTAGCATATTTTTTCATATATGCAACTAATAAGTTTAAAAAAGAAATGCAAACGCCTTACTTCACCTAATAATATTACTTAGTGGCATTTAACTAATATAATGCATTATACATTGTTTTTCATTAAAACCGTTGAGACTCATCATCACATAAAATCCCCTCCTTTAGGCGCTATTGGGCACACCAATATGCAAATCAATCGTTAATAAAAAAGAGGTTGACCCAAAAGTAGCTAAATAGCTACTTGGGTTAACCTCTTTTATTTATTATCTTTATTTAACTCTTCTACAATGTCCTTTTTTCCTATTCTATTAGCAAAAGGGATAAAAATAATAAGAACTATTCCGAACATCCCCGCTACTACCGTTACGATAAGTTTGAAATCAAAAAATAAAGGTGTACGATCTATTATACTTACCATATAGGTTAATAATATTCCTATAAAAGCCCCTAGTACGACTCCAATAAGTACATATAAATTAACTTGCGTCAAAATAATTTGTACAATCCCTTTTTTCTTAACTGTTATTGCTCGTAAAATAGCAAACTCTTTTCTTTTAGATTGAATATTATTTATAAGTGTATTACATACCCCTAATGTCACACTAAACAAAATTACTACAATAACAACAATGAAGATGGACCACCTTTGCTGAAACATTAAATTAGATTGCTTTAACGATTGAGTGTAACTACTTATTTTTAATTGTGGATATTGGCCTTTTACTTTCTTTAATTGCTCCATCGTCTCTTTCTCATTATTTGAACTAATAAATGCACGCTCAAAAACTGTATAATCTTGTTTATATGTTACATTACTCCAATCCATAAGCACCGAAGGCGAATTCGGTAGCTCATTAACAATTAATCCGATTTCTACCTTACTAGTTGGTCTAACCTTTTGTTCCTGTTCTGAAAATAGCCCTAATTGAACGATATCACCTTCATGAAGTTTATATCGCCCCGCTAACTCTTCTGTAACAATTATACTATTCTCCAAATTTGCAGGTACTTCTGGCAGTAATCCTTGCTTTTCCATTTCCTTTAAATCACCTAAATTATAGTCAAAAGTAATATATTTTTCACCTTGCTTTAATTCTGCCAGTGAGTTCGTACTAATTGTACTTGCTCCTTTTACACTACTTATTTCTTTAAATATATTTTGTATATGAGATGAGGTAATCGTTGAATCATTAGTCAAACGATTTTCCACAACAATATGTGTTGGAAATTCTCGTTTTAAATATCTTTCATTATTTTTTTGCATCGTTTTAAATATGGTGGAGCCGAAGACAACTATCACCATCATTGTACTTATCATTAAGATAACAAATGTATTTTTCCTTACTTGTGGAATTACATTTTTAATAGCAACAAATGTATTCCTTCCAAATATTTTTTTCATCATAGGTAGACTTACTATTAATATCGAAGAAAGATAAGTGGGAAATAAAATATACACTCCTAAAACAAGAAATATAGACCCTATTACTATCAATATCGCCTGCGTATCTCCCGTATTTGCTACAAAGCCACCTAAAATAGTTAAAAAGATACTACTAATTAAAAGGAATTTCCCCATCATACTGCGTGTTTTTTTATTAGAAAAATCGGATTCTTCATTTTCGTGCATAAGCTTTACTGGCAATATTTTCGAACTTCTGTATGAAGGATATAACATAAACAGTTCAATAAAAAAGATACTACAAATCATTGTTACAATTGCTACTTCATAGTCGAAACCCATTGAATTCATTTGAAAAGCAAATAAATGCTCTAGCCAACTTTGTAAAAAACGGTTACTTATTATAGCTAGTAACAAACCGAATACTCCACCAAAAAAATTAATTACACTACATTGAATAAATATAACTTTAAACATTTGTTTCGTCGTTGCTCCCATTGATCGCATAATAGCAAATTGACTTTTATATTTATATAAAAACACTTCAAAATTAGACATCAATAATAACGCAGTAATAATAAGTATTAATATAGATAAAACGATTATAAAAATATGTAATGACGCTAAGTTACTTTTTAAAAACTCGTCTTCCTCCGCAATATCGATCCTTAATTCTTTGTCTATTTTATGAATTTGACTGGATAACGCTAGTACATCCGCATTCGTTTTCGCTTTTATCAACACATAAGTAGCCTCATTGTGTTTACCTGTTTTTTCATATACGTGCTGTTTCACTGCACCTTCCGATAAAATGAGTATATCTGGAGCTGAACCTCCAGCTTCTATATCAGGTAACACTTCTTTTACTACATATGATTTATTTTCTATTTCAATCTTTCCCCCAACTTTCACTTGTAAAGTTTCCGCTAATCCATGATTTAATGTTACTTCCTCATTTGATAAATTTTTAGAAAAGTGATATCGACTTTTAGATAACGAATCATTTTGAACACCTACTGTATAAATAGCTGCATTCAATGTATTCACTTGCAAATGATTTACGAATACTTTTGACATATATTCAATATTTTCTTGTTTCTTAATATTTTGTAATAAAAATCTATCCATCAATTTATTTTGATCAGGGTTATATCCAACAGATAAATCCATATCTCCATATAATTTTTTAACTTCATTTATAACAGACTGCTTCGCATGACTCGAAAATACAATCATCGTAACAATTAGAGAAACAGCCAACATAACGCTAACTATAGAGGAAATAGCAGTATATTTATTTGTCTTAAAAAAGCGTAAACTTAATCCTCGTACTGATTTTATCATTTTGATTTCTCCATTAATTTTTTAAATTTATCTAAAATGATATTCATATCATTTACTCCATGGGAACACGTATAATCATCAACAATTTCTCCATCATGAAAAAAGAGAACCCGATCTGCATACGTAGCAATGTGAGGATCATGAGTAACAAGAATCATACTTTGATTGAATCTTTGTTTCATATCGACTAGTACTCGTAAAATATCATTAGACGTATTGAAATCTAAATTTCCAGTAGGTTCATCTGCAAGAACAATTGGAGGAGATGTTATTAACGCCCTACCAATTGCAACACGTTGTTGTTGTCCCCCAGAAAGCTGAACTGGTCGATGATTTCTCCAATTTACTAAACCAAGAACATCTAATATTTTATTTGTTTTTTCTCGTATCTCTTCTTCTGAATCGACTGATAATATGAGAGGTAATGCAATATTTTCTTCTACAGATAAATCCTTTAATAAATGAAATGACTGAAATATAAATCCTATGTTATCCCGCCTGTACTCCGTCGCATATGGTTCAACAAACATATTTTTAGTGACTTCACCATTTACATATACGACTCCCTCATCAGGTTTGTCTAAAGCACCAAGTATGTTAAGTAATGTACTCTTCCCAGACCCACTTGTTCCCATTACGGCAAGGAGTTCTCCTTTATTTAACTCCAAAGATACATTTTGTAAGGCTCTAACATTTGTATCTACACTCTCATAAGTCTTACTTAAACCTTGAACTGCTAACACAATTTCACTCATCTTTATTCACCTCAATATGATTAAATGTTATTTCCTCCATCAGATTAACTTGAATTAAAATTTTTTCTTTTAAATTACTAGGTGGTACAATTTCTGTTCCTAATTGAACTAGCAACATTTTTAATTCGAGAATTGTGACCATTTCTATCCCTCCCTCAATCTATATTGGTAACAAATTTAAATTTCGTTCGATTTTTTATAAAAAAATAAGGGAACGCTCAGCATTCCCTCTCAAATCCAATCCGTTTCTTTATTTCTGCTAAATTTACCTTCGCGATTTCTCTTGCCCTTCCAGCACCTCTTTCTAACGCTTCATATAATAAATTTGGCTCATTCATATACATAGCGTATTTCTCGCGCGGTCCGGCTAATTCGCGGTCTACAACGCGAAACAACTCTTTTTTCACATCGCCCCATCCAATGCCAGTTTCATATTTTTCACACATCGACTGTATTTCATCTTCCGTCGCAAATTCTTTATAAATCGTAAACAACGTTTCTAGTTCTTTCTGTTCATTCGGAAGTGAGGAGTCTGTTTTGATTTTAAATATTAACTTTCGTAGTTTTTCTTGTTCTGCAAATAATGGAATCACATTTCCGTAACTTTTACTCATCTTCCTTCCATCAAGACCAGGTAAAATGGCACCTTCTTCTTGTATGACATACTCCGGAAGCGTAAATGTCGTGCCGAATGTATGATTAAAATACGCCGCAATATCACGCGCGATTTCAATATGCTGAATTTGATCTTTCCCGACTGGTACATGAGTAGCTTGAAATAATAATATGTCAGCTGCCATTAAAATCGGGTACGTATATAATCCCATATTCACTCCCGCATCTACCTCTAAACCTGCTTCTTTATTTTGCTCCACCTTCGCTTTATACGCATGAGCACGGTTCATAAGACCTTTCGGAGTTAGGCAAGCTAATATCCAAGCTAGTTCTAGAATCTCTGGTACTTCTGTTTGCCGATAAAAAATAACATCTTTACTAAGTCCGAGCGATAACCAAGTAGCGGCTACCTCTTTCGTATAACTACTAAACTGACTTGGATCATGTACAGCATTTAACGCATGATAATCAGCTATGAAATACAATGCTTTTCCTTGATTCTTCTTTGACATTTGCAATGCTGGTTTAATCGCCCCAATATAATTCCCTAAATGCGGATAACCTGTCGGCTTAATCCCTGTTAACATTATTTTTTCACTCAACCTAACCCCTCCTTTCTCAAAATAAAAAGAGCCCCTCATCCTTAAAAAAGGACGAGAGACTCCCGCGGTACCACCTTAATTAGCTATCATTAATAGCTCACTTCAACTTCTTAACGTGAAGTAACCGTCTTTGCCTACTCATTTCAGCTAGAAGCTCCAGAGCCCATTCCATATTCATCCCTTACTGATTTCCACCACACATCAGCTCTCTAAAAAGTTTTGAATATGTACTCTTCTCTTTCATTGCTTTTGATTATTTTTTACAGTTTATCACATTTCTCTATTATCTAAAACTGAATTTTCTTTTTTTGTTAGGTTTTAACAATATTGATTACCAATTTATTACGAACGATATATAATCAATATATATAGAATCGATTTGCAATACAAAAACGAGGTGATGTTATGGGTTGGTTTACTAAAAAGAATGACGGAAAGATTGATACGTTTAATAACGATGATAAAACGCAAGATGATACTTTAGGGGTCATTATACATTTCACACCTGTCGCTATATATGTATACACTTGCGATGAGTACATTGAAACATTTGACGGTGCACTCACTTTTGAAAATGAACACGGAAATCAAGTAGAAATCGGGGGTACTTTCATTTCTCTTGAAGTAGATGCTAATTTTCACATGGACGATTTAATATTTGATTATAAACTAAAAGAAAGCAATCTACCTATTGTTGAATTAAAAGCCTACGCATAAGATAAATTTATTTACTATAACAAGAGTATAAATGAAAAAGAGCTAAAACAGTTTTATCTGTTTTAGCTCTTTTTTTACGTATTCAACTTAACAAATCTATAACTATGCGTTACTAACACTTTTAATATCGCATACCCTGGAATCGCTAAAATTATCCCCATAATTCCAAATAAATTTCCGGCAGTTAAAATGATAAATATAATTGTAATTGGATGAATATCTAACTTTTTCCCCATAACTTGCGGAGAAATAAATTTACCTTCTGCTAATTGTACGACCATCATTACAATAATTACTTTTAACACCATTGCTGGCGAGTCAATAAATGCGATAATTAATGCTGGTGTAATTGCAATAATTGGTCCTACGTACGGAACGATATTTACAATCATCGCTAAAATAGCAAGTAGTACCGCATATTTAATACCAATAATCAGGTAACCGATTAATAACATAATACCAATAAACAAGCTAACGATAATTTGCCCTCTAATATACGAGCTAATCGCATAATGCATATCATCTAGTATTCTCATCGCTGCTGGTTGTCTTTGTTCTGAAATAAACTTTAAGAAATGATTCGGTAATTGCTCACCATCTTTTAAAAGATAGAACAATATAAATGGAACCATTACAAACGTTAAAACGACCTCTGTAACAGTACTTAAAAATCCAGTCACATTTCCTGTTACTGATGATAACGACTTCGTAAAATCAACTGTGTAGTCTTTTACCATACTCGCTACATCGATATTTAAATTCTCCTGGATTTTGCTTAGTACATTACTTTCCCCAAATCTACGTGCCGCTCGTTCAATTTCATGACCGAAATACGGTAAGTTATCTATTAATGCATCAATTTGATCTTTAATAATCGGAATAACTGTTACGACTAAAAATACAAATAATCCCAGTACTATTATATATATAGAAGCTATTGATACGATTCTTGAAACACCTTTCTTTTCTAAAAGTGAAACGAATGGATGCAAAATATAAAATAGTACACCCGCTAATAATACGGGGAAGAAAATTGTTTTTAAAAAGACGATAAACGGAGTAAACACAAAAGAAATTTTCGTTAACAGTAATATGTTAATAAACAATAACGCAAAACCAAGTAACACCGCTAAATAATTGTGCTCTCTAAAAAACTTTTTCAACTTATCTCTTTTTCTTATATTTACTTTCTCCAATGAAACCACCTCTTCGAATGATGAAAAGCCCTTATTCAGGGCTTCTCATCATAATCTATATCTTTATTTCCTTGCAGCTTTCACTACAAATGATACAATAAGAATTAACACGATTGCCCCTAATAATGCTGGCACGACATGAATCCCACCAAATGACGGTCCAAAAGATCCAAATAATCTACCACCTAACGAAGCACCTAATAAACCTGCGATAATATTTCCAAACATACCACCTGGAAAATTTTTACCCGTTATAGAACCTGCAATTGCACCTATAATAGCACCAACTATTAATGTGATAATCCATCCCATTTTTAGTCCTCCATTTCTATTATGGTGTATTTCTTTTTAATACTAAATTGTTATGTAACTATTATAATTATTATATCCAATAAAGAAAAATCTTGTCAAATCTATGAAAATAATGCCTACAAGGAGGTTTTACCCTATGATTCAAAAATTAATAACAACATCTCACAACACTGCTATTTCTATTTTAAATATTCAAATACCCGCTTATGAAATTGAGGCGAAATATATAAATAGTACCGCTATCCCTCGCCTTTATGATACTGTAGCCGATATTCAATCATGTGATGAAATTTTCTACGGATATTTTTATGAAGATACACTTGCCGGTTTTATTTCTTTTAAAATAGATGAAGAGGAAGTTGATATTCATCGTTTAGTAGTATCCCCCGATCATTTTCATAAAGGAATTGCAACAAAACTACTACTATATGTATTTGACATGTTCTCTTCTTCTAAAACATATGTTGTACAAACAGGGAAAGAAAATACCCCCGCTCTGTCTTTATACAAAAAACATGGATTTATTGAAGTAAAGGATATCATATTACCCGATGGAGTGATTTTAACCTCACTTAAAAAATCAGAAAACAACAAATAGTTTGACTCATCATTTTATTTATGTTATCTTTTACTTTATAAAACCTTTTGCTGAGTCCAAATTTTGGAGCGGGGGAACCATTTTTGTAGCTATGCTACTTGGGGCGAATCTTATTTAAGTAGGGAAACTCTCACTTCCCGAGTCCGACAGCTAACCTCGTAAGCGTAATGGGAGAGGAAGGTGCTTTTTGCCTATGTTACACATTTTGCCTCCTTAATTGTAAATATGGGATCGATACCAAATAGTCACCTATATTTATAGAAAAGGAGAAATGTAAAATGTTACGTTTATCTGATCACGCAATAAAAATGATGGAGCAAAGACTTCGACTCGAACAACACCGCACATATCAAGCAAATAAAGTTGTAGATAATTTACATCACAAATACTTCTTTCAACATATTTTTCAACCGAAAAGATAAGGAAATGGTTCATTTAACATCAAAAACACAAGGTGTGTCTAAAAAGACATTCCTTGTGTTTTTTTATATTCCTTATAATATTCTCACTACATTTAAACTTGCCGTAATCGCACCTGCTATAGTGGTCACATGCCCTACACCTAATGGACCATTTTGTAATACTAACGTGGAATTAGCACTCGTTACATTCACAAGGAGTGTATTTGAAATGGCAGGTTCGATTACTACAGTTGATGTCGTTACGTTTTGTATAAAACTCCCTGTTAGTTGGGCTCCATTTAATAGTAATCTGACAGATACTGTCTCATTCCCCGCACTTGCATCTCCTTGAAAATAATAACTTACTAAATATATGCCTGGCGTAGATACGGTAACCGTTGTGGAACTAGTTAAAGATACACCTGTTCCATATACTGTAGATCCACTATTAATTGGAATATTGGCATTTGCTGCAATGGCACTCGTTGATGTAGAAAAGAAATAGCCGCCACCTGTTGATATTGCAGATGATCCAGTTGCACCTGTCAAACCTGTTGGACCCGTGGCACCGGTTGCTCCCGTTATTCCCGTTCCCCCTGTTGCTCCTGTTATTCCTTGGATTCCTTGGATTCCTGTCGGTCCTGTTGCACCTGTCACTCCCGTCGCTCCTGTTGCGCCGGTTGCTCCCGTCACACCTTGTGGTCCTTGGATTCCTTGTGGACCGGTTGGACCCGTCGCTCCCGTCGGGCCGGTTGCACCAGTTGGACCTGTTATCCCTTGTGGTCCTTGGATTCCTTGTGGACCTTGTGAGCCCGTTGCTCCTGTCTCTCCAGTTGCTCCCGTCTGTCCTGTTACTCCTTGTGGTCCTTGAATTCCTTGTGGACCTTGTGGACCCGTTACTCCCGCCTGCCCTGTTGCTCCAGCCTGCCCCGTTGGTCCCGTCGAACCGGTTATCCCTTGAATTCCTTGCGGTCCAGTTGGGCCGGTTGGACCAATAGGACCTTGGATTCCTTGGATTCCTTGAATGCCCTGTGGACCGGTTGGGCCTTGTAGACCTTGTATGCCTTGAATTCCTTGTGGTCCTGTTGCCCCTGTTGGACCAGTTGGACCCTCTGGACCTTGCACTCCTTGGATTCCAGTCGAACCGGTTGGACCTATATTTCCTTGAGGTCCCTGTATGCCTTGAATTCCTTGCGGTCCTGTTGGGCCTGTTATGCCGCTCATCCCTTGTACTCCTTGGATTCCTTGGGGTCCAGTTGGTCCCTGTATGCCTTGAATCCCTTGTAACCCCTGTAAACCAGTTGGACCCGTTGCTCCCCTTACGCCTTGCTCACCTTGTATGCCTTGAATTCCTTGTGGGCCTGCCTGCCCGATTGGCCCCTGTGCCCCTTGCACACCTTGCGGGCCGGTTGGGCCGGTTGCTCCTACCGGTCCCTGCACTCCTTGTAAACCTTGTAGACCAGTTGGACCTGTTACTCCCATTACACCTTGAGGTCCTTGAATACCTTGATCACCCGTTGGACCAGTTGCCCCCATTGGTCCCTGCACTCCTTGCAAACCTGTTAAACCTGTTGCTCCAGTTGGTCCCTGTACTCCTTGCACTCCTTGAATTCCAGTCGCTCCCGTTGCTCCGGTCGCCCCGGTTGCACCAGTTGCTCCCGTCGGACCGGTTGGACCTCCTGGTGATCCTGCTGGACCTGTTGGACCGGTCGGACCTCCTGGCGGGCCGGTTGGGCCGGTTGCACCAGTTGGACCTGTTGCAGATCCTGTTGGACCAGTTACTCCCGCCTGACCTGTCGAGCCTGTTGGACCTGGATCCCCTTGCAAGCCTGTTGGGCCAGTTGGCCCTATTACACCTTGCACTCCTTGAATTCCTTGAGATCCTGTTGGACCGGTTAGCCCCATCTCACCTTGTGGACCTTGTAAACCTTGGACGCCAGTTGCCCCTGTTGGTCCCATTGGCCCTTGTTCTCCTTGAATTCCTTGAGATCCTGTTGGACCAGTCGGGCCAATTGGTCCCTGAATACCTTGTATACCTGTTACACCTTGTAAACCACTATTCCCTAAATCCCCTTGAACACCTTGTATACCCGTATTTCCTGTTGGACCGGTTGGACCGATTTCTCCTTGCACTCCTTGTATACCTTGTATTCCTGTTGGGCCTGTTGGACCGATTTCTCCTTGCACTCCTTGTACGCCCTGTATTCCTGTTGGACCGATTGGACCGGTTGAGCCAGGAATTCCTTGTATTCCTTGAATACCTGTTGGACCAGTTGGACCTCTTTCGCCTTGTATTCCTTGAACACCTTGTATTCCTTGCGGACCTTGTTCCCCCATCGGCCCTTGACTACCTTGAGCACCCTGTGGTCCTGTTAAACCAATTGGACCTGTTGGACCAATCTCTCCCTGTACCCCTTGCACTCCTTGAATTCCTGTCGGACCGGTTGGACCAATTGGTCCTTGTACGCCTTGTATTCCTTGCGGGCCAGTCGGTCCACCTAAAGAACCTGTCGGACCCGTTGGACCAGTCGGCCCCGTAATACCTGACGCCGGAAAAGGAATAGGTGCTTGAAACTTACTACACTTATCTTGATCCCTCACAAGCATCTCCCCCGTTATAACTAACGTATCAAACTATTTTTAATACATTTAAACTAGCTGTTATCACACCAGATAATGTCGTTACATGCCCAATAGCTAATGGGCCATTTTGTAAAGATAAAGTAGCATTTGAAGAAGCAACATTAATGACCATCGTATTAGAAATCGCTGGTTCTAATACAAAAGTACCTCCTGTAACATAAAAAATAAAACTCCCTGCGACTTGCGTTCCATTTAAAGTAAGCCTCACGGAAATCGTTTCATTCCCCCCATTTGGATCACCTTGAAAATAATAGCTAACCAAATATATTCCCGGCGTACTTAACGTTACAGTTGTTGCATTTGTTAAACTGACACCAGAACCAAAAGTTGTAGACCCAGAATTAATAGATATTAATGCATTCGCTGCAACTGCACTCGTTGAAGTAGAAAAGAAATAACCACCCCCGCTAGGTAAGCCAGTCGCCCCTGTTGCACCTACTATTCCTAAGGAACCTATAGCCCCTATACTACCAGTTGCTCCGGCAGGTCCCGCAGCTCCAATCGGCCCTTGACTACCTTGCGCTCCGGCTGGCCCTACACTACCGCTTCCCCCTGTCGTTCCCCTTGCTCCAGTTGGGCCTTGTATACCTTGTATACCTTGAGTACCTTGTATTCCGGTTACTCCCGTTGCACCGGTAGGTCCTGTACTTCCTGTACTTCCTTGTATCCCCATAATCCCTTGAATGCCTTGTATCCCCTGTGCTCCGGTCGCACCGGTTGCTCCGGTCGCTCCTGTTTCTCCAGTTACGCCCGTAACCCCAATATTTCCTTGTGGTCCCTCGGGTCCCTGACTACCTTGTGCACCTTGCACTCCTTGAGGACCTGTTATCCCGTTTTCTCCTAGATTCCCTTGGGGACCTCTAATTCCTTGCGCACCTGTCGGACCTGTTATTCCTTGTATGCCTTGCATTCCTTGAGAGCCTTGTGCTCCTGTTGGGCCTACTATACCTTGTATTCCTTGAGGTCCTTGCAAACCAATAGCTCCAGTCGGCCCTATTATTCCTTGCACTCCTTGAGGACCTTGTGCGCCTTGAGGACCTGTCAATCCCGTTATCCCTTGTATCCCTTGAACTCCTTGGATTCCTTGTACTCCAGCTGCCCCTGTTTCTCCTCGGATTCCTTGTGCACCTTGTATGCCTTCTGCTCCAGCTGGCCCGGTTGCACCTTGTATGCCTTGTGCACCTTGAGCTCCTGCAGCTCCTACCACTCCTGTTGGACCTTGTATACCTTGTAACCCTTGCATTCCTTGTGCTCCTGTTGGACCTGTTACTCCTTGTATTCCTTGCACTCCTTTAGGACCTTCTGCACCCGTTGGACCGATTTCTCCCTGCGGACCTTGTATTCCTTGTGGACCTTCTACACCGGTTGCTCCTGTTATTCCTTGGTTACCTTGAGAACCCTGTGCACCTTGTAATCCAACTGCTCCCACTACACCTTGAGCTCCTTGTGCGCCTCTTACACCTTGAGGACCAGTTGGACCAGTTATTCCTTGTAACCCTTGTGCTCCTATCGCACCAGTTCCCCCCGTTATACCCCGCGCACCAGTTTCGCCCGTTGGACCTGTTGGTCCCCCAGGTGGACCGGGTGGACCAGATGGACCAGTCACTCCACTAGACGGACCAATTGGACCGGTTGTTCCTGTTGGTCCACCAGGCGGACCTACTGGACCTTGTGTACCAGTAGGTCCGGTTGCTCCTGTTATCCCTCGTACTCCTTTTGCTCCTTGAAAACCTGTGGATCCGCTTCCCCCTTGTATTCCTTGAATACCTTGTGGACCTTGAGGGCCTGTTACACCTGTTATCCCCTTTATTCCGCTTATACCTTGGGGACCTTGTATGCCAGTAGAACCAGTTGGACCTACTACACCTTGTATCCCTTGATCACCTTGATGTCCTTGCTCTCCAGTAATTCCTTGTATTCCTTGTGGCCCTTCTTCTCCTTGTATACCTGTAGTTCCGTCCTCCCCTTGTATTCCTTGTGCTCCTTGAGAACCTTGAGGACCTGTTACACCTGTTATCCCCGTTATACCTATTTCTCCCTGCACTCCTTGCGCGCCCGTTTGTCCCCTCTCACCTATTTCTCCTTGTATTCCTTGGGCGCCTTGTACACCTTGACTACCAGCGGGGCCTGTAATTCCTTGTATTCCTTCCAGTCCTTGTAATCCAATATCACCAACAGGACCTTGCTCTCCAATTAATCCTTGAGGACCTTGTAAACCAACCGGACCTGTAATTCCCTGCTCTCCAGTATCACCAACGGCTCCTTGTATTCCTTGAGCCCCTATTGTCCCCCGTGGTCCTTGTATCCCCCTGATACCTTGAGGGCCTTGTGGGCCAGTTGCTCCTGTAGGCCCAGTAATTCCCAGAGGCCCAACCGGACCTTCATGCCCTCCAGTTGGACCGATTGGGCCGCTATTACCAGTGGGACCAGTCGATCCTATAAGCGGAAGAGGCAGTGCCACTCCAAATTTTTTGCACTTTCTATGATGACGCACAACAATCCCCCTTCCTAAAAATAATTACACCTTTTATATGAAATGCATTTTTATAAGAAAAGTACACCTCTGACCTTATTTTTTTAAAAATAAAGAAGCCTATCATTTCAAATAATTGAAATGATAGGCTTCTTTTTATAAAAACACTTTACTTTCTCGCCTTAATAATAAAGGTAGTTGGTACAATTCTAGCTTTATGTAAAGAATAATATTTCGTAGACGGCTCAGCTAGTTCTTCATCAAACGAGCTCGATGGTTCAGGCTCTTCTATTCTCTCAATTGTAAATCCCGCTCTATTTAACTCATTTATGTATGTACTTATTTTTCTCTTATATAATGTCGCTTGTACATTCTCCCCTTTAAATGTTTCAAACGTAATAGGCGTTTCCTCATGGTAAGAAGACTTTAAAGCAATTTCTTCTGTACCATACTGTAAATTTGAATATACTGGGTGCTCCCAGCTAAAAATAAAACTGCCTCCTGGCTTTACATATGAATAAATCAGTTCCAACGTTTTACGTAAATTCGAAGTCCAACCTAATGCGTAAATGGAATATACAATATCAAAATATCCTTTCGGAATATCTCCTTCTTCTTCCATTGCTCCACATATTAACGTTGGATTCCAACACTTTAACGTTTCATTTGCTGTTTTAATTTGTTTACTTGAAAAATCAAGACCCCATACTTCCTCGGCCCCATGTTCTGCCATATATTGTAGCGAATGGCCACTTCCACATCCAATATCAAGAACCTTTTTATTTCTAATTGAATCGAACAAATGAATCTCATCTTCAGACGCTGTATACGGTCCGTATTTCGGTAAACAATCTACTTGAAAAAAATATGGTGCAACTGTATCCCAACACTTTTTATTTAAAGCTAACATTTGTGTACCCTTCATATTCTACATTCCCCCATCCCATTTTCTTCCCCTAATATAAATTACACATTATAATCCGATCTTCCTTTTCTCTTCGCACGGTAATTTTTCACTTTGGCGATTGTCCCGCACGCTCTTCCTCCTTCTTCTCCAGCATACATACCGCACCATCTTTTACTTCCATTTCGCGAATGATCATAAAATACCCAGCGACAATCTGGACATGCTTTTAACCTTCCCCAAAAATTTTCTTGAATTGACATTAAAACAATGCTTAATAATTTGGTATATACATTCTCTTCATACACAGGCACATATGTAATACCTTTCATATCTTCCTTTACCTGTACATGAAATGGGTATTTCTCTAACCACTTTTGCAATGATTTTACACCTTCAATTGCCACCCGGATATCTTCTCGAAAACTTTTTAATTCCTCTATCGTATGAAATGGAAGATCTTCATGAAAATATTCTTTCATAAAAAGCTTTATATCCACTTCTGTTTGCAGCATATCAATTGGCTCTCTCGTATCGTTTGGTATTTTCCATGTATTTAAAAATCCCCGAATATATTCTAGTTCATTTGGTGCATTTTGATTCAATTCCATCCACCTTCTTCTTAAAATTTACTTTTTTCTGACTTTATGTATAATTATAATATAAATTAGTTAACCATCAAATAATTTTACTGGTTACATAGTTAGGAGGAGTTATATGAAAAATTTCTCAATACCAATACGTTTCATGCTTATTTCTTCATTTTTTATGTCTTTCGGGTATTTTGCGGTATACGCATTTTTAGCTATTTATCTATTAACCTTTCTTCATTTTTCAGCTGTTCAAGTAGGAACAGTATTGACGGTTATGACAATCACATCACGAGTTATCCCTTTATTCTCAGGATTAATTGCTGACAAAATAGGCTATATCATTATGATGATAGCTGGATTATTTTTAAGAGGAATCGGATTTATCGCTTTAGGAATATGCTCTGATTTCTATACAATTTCTATTTCTTCTGCACTTATTGGCTTCGGAACTGCATTCTACGAACCTGCTGCTCGCGCCATATTCGGCTCACAACCAGCTCATATGAGAAAAAATTTATTTACATATTTAAACCTTAGTTTTAATTGTGGTGCAATAATCGGACCAATTGCAGGAGGGTTCTTACTCTTACTTGATCCAATCTATGCCTTCTCTCTAACAGGATCACTTATGCTATTATTCGCTTTTATCTTTTACTTACTTAAAAATCACTTCCAAGTCACTACTGAAAACACGTCTATTACATTAGGAATACAGGCTATCTTACAAAACAAGTCTTTTCTTCTGTTTTCATTTATCATGATTTTCTTCTATATTATGTTTACTCAGCTTACTGTCGCACTTCCACTTCATATGAAAAACATTATTAATAGCAATCAGCTTGCTACACTCGTTATTACGATAAATGCAATAACAGGCGTCATATTTATGGTGTTATTTCGAAAGCTCTTTCACAAATACAACACACTTTCGATTATTAAATACGGTGTTTTATTAATGAGCATTTCCTTTTTACTCATTCCTTTATTTCAACACCCCTACTGGCTATTTATTTGTGTAATTTTATTTACAATCGGTGAAACACTCGTATTACCTAACGCTGATATCGCTATTGCAAATTACAGTAACGAATCGTATACAGCTACTTACTTCGGATTCTATCAACTATCACTTGCATTTGGTTTTATCATCGGTAATTATACGGGTACATCTTTTACATCCAACTTAAACGGAATGTATACACCATGGCTTATTTTCGGCGGAATAGGACTTATTGGTTTTATTTCACTACATATTTTAAATATAAAAAAGGATTCCCTAAGGAGGATACATACCTATGTAATGATACGAAACATCTTTAACAAAATTAAGTCGAGATGGTATCTTTAGACAAACGACCTATAATAAAAAGATTCGACCATCATATTTGACAGTCGAATTTTTTTATTCTTCATATTCAAGATGATTATGTCTTTTACAACCAAATAAATAACAACCCCCTATATAATCCGTTTCAAATTCCAATCCTGGAACATATCCAGATTTGATACGTTCTATCATTGTTTTATAACAATTATTCTCTTCTGTATATTCCTCAATTAACTCTTTCTTATCGTTTTCTGTCCAGTTTTCTTCTACTTCTTCATTCTGAACATCTTCTATTTCTGCTGTCTTCGCTTCAATAGATTCCCGTATAACTTCATTTATACGGGAGAAATTATTAGCTTTATATAAAGCATAAACAAATCTAGCAATCCAATTGGGGCTTTTCCAATCTTCTTTGTATCCCTTTTCAAAACACTCAATTGCTTCGTTATAACAATTCAATTCAACATATAAATCTGCTACATTAATTTCCCCTACAAAATCATCAGCTTTCCTGTTAAAAGCATCTAACTTCTCTTTCGCTTCTGTCGTTCGTCCTAAATCAATTAAACATTTTACATAGTTATACATGATATAGTCCGAATCCCCTGCAACTCGCAAGAAAAATTCCGAAGCTTGTTCCAGTTCTCCAAGATTATAATGAGCTACAGCTACATTGTGATATGCTTCATCCGATGGTTGAATCGAAATAGATTTTTGTAATGCTTCTTTCGCTTCTGCCCACTTTTCTTGTTTTATGTAAATGTCCCCTAAAATGTTATAAGGAAAGTATGAGGAAGGATTCAACTTAACAACTTCTTTTATTAATTCAAGAGCTTTATCATTATCCTCTTCCTCATAAAAGTACATCCAAGCAAGATTATTGAGGGATTGTACACCTCTAGATTCGTGTACCGCTCGTTGAAACAGTTCCATCGCTTCCTCATATTCATTTTGTTCAAACATTTCAATTGCCTTCTCGTTAATATTCAAATAAATACCTCCGAAGTGAATGAATTCATCTATTCCATATCTTTATTTTAATATTTTAAAATTGTAATTTCTATAAAAAACAAATTCATTATCCTACATTTGAACATCTAATTTATAATACCTTTAGCAACACCGCTTTCTAAAGAAAAAAATATACCTACTGTAAAAATACTAATTCTCAACAATAAGTAAACCTTTCATTTCTCCATAAATTGGATATATAACCTGTTTCACTTTACATATTATGGTACAATTAAAAAGAGTGCTAGCTAAACATTTACATAAAATACTACAAGCCTAGCAATACCAAAATCAAAAATCACTTGAAATTGGAGGATGTTATGAAACAGAAATTAGCTATACTTCTATTCACCACAATCATATTATCCGGATGTTCAACTATAGTAGAAAATTCTTTAGAAACCGGAAATGGCAGTATTGAATTATTAACACCGACGATTACAACAAAAGATAACGAATTAGAAATTAAGACTGAAGGTATTGATGAAAATAAAGTAACTTTTATTTATGTTGCCAATACAAAAGTATTCGAACAAAAAATAAAGAATGGGGAATCCTACAAGCTTGATATTACAGGTATCGAGGATGCTCATAGGACAGACTACAAACCACGAGTTCAGCTTTTACAGAATGAAGATGATGATAAAGATGGGGAAATGGTAACCTTTAAACAAGTTAGATATACAGTTAATAAAAACTAATTTTATAGTCATTTCATTATAAATGTAACGAACGAAAATATACTTTTAACAGAGGAGAAATGTAAGGGGTGTTAACATGAAAAAACGATGGATTTCTTGGTGGATCGGTAACATATTTTGGATTATCATTTTTGGAATATGGGCCGCTATTATTTGGTTACGCGACGTTGATGGCGCTGGTGTTATCCAAACACCCGAAATTAAATCCATATCACTTATCGTTTTATTAATCGCGTTTATCATACCGGTATTTTTTCAAGTTATATGGCTAATTATTAATTTGAGAATGAGTAGAAAAAATAATTATACGATTTAGTTTTTCAATTAACAGATAATTATTTTCATAAAAAAGAGAGGAATCTACATTAAAATAGATTCCTCTCTTTTACATATGAGCTTATACTGCACTTTTAATGCAGCACGACTCCCCTTTTTTACGATGCATGTTCATCTTTCTTCTTCATTAACGCTCTTTTCTTCATCGCCTTCGTTAAATATCCGCCTTTAAATGAACGAATTTCATAAGAAGACATAAACGCTTTCGGTGCAATTTCATTAATAATTTCTAACAGTTCTTTTTCTCTAGAACGCTTTGCAACGATATCTAAGCGATAACGGATTGAATTAATACCTTCCCCTTCAAATACTGTAACGCCAAATCCAGAGTGACGTAATTCATCTACTAACTCATTACAACGGTCTAGTAAACTAACTTGATACGTAATATAACCAATTGCTAATTTATTCTCTATATAACCGCCTAATAATAGACCAGCACTAAAGCCAATGACATAGGCAACGATGTTCATCCAATTTGATAAATCTTGAAACACAATACCTAAACTGACAATGTAAATAGCTCCTTCTAGCAATCCAACACCAGCAGCGGATCTTGTTTGATTCTTTACAAGCAAAATCGTACGGATTGTTAAAATGGGAACGTAAATAATTTGAAGCACAAAAATAAGTAACGCTTGTAACATTGGTATCCACCTCTTTCAAAAAGTCTTTTGTCATAATAACATACATAACCTTTAGAAATCGATGGGTTTTTTAAAAATTTTTTATTATTTTTTATACTATTGAAAAACGAAAAAAAGAAGCGTATTATATTTGTCGTTAATTTGATTCCTTTTATTAACTCGCTTAAACACAAAAAAGGAACCCCATTAGGCCCCTTTCATCATAGCTCTATGTTTTTCGAAGCATGTTCCCTTTGCTTCTCTTCCTCTTTCACTAATTGCATATTCGCATAAGCTAAATTTGCAATCATTAAAAAGTGACCACCTAAAATGCCTGTACCGAATGCCCACATTTCCATTTCATGCTCAATTTCATACATGATAATAGCTCCTAAAATGGCTGCAGCGAATCGGTTTAAAACTCCTAATCCCGGAGCCTTTTCTTTCATTACGATGCTTTTTCCGAGTTTCTCCACTCTGCGAGCTAATAACCAAAGACAATATGCACTTACAGCTAATCCGATACCAAATCCTGTTACTTGTTTTCCAAACGGAGTAATCGTCCACATAAGTAGTAAACCACTAAAGATCCCATACAATTGTAATCGATATACACGTAAGGCTGCTTGAATCAAAATATCCGCTCCTAATTTCTCATTTTTTATACGTTAGAAGAAAAGCAGCAACTTACACAGTTGCTGCTTTCTCTTCTTCTTGCTCTTGTTCCATCTTACGAATTTCAACACGTTTAATTTGGTAAGCGTCTTTTTCTAACACTTTAAATTCATAACCTTCCGCCTCAACGTGTTGTCCTTCTTCAATTTCATGATTTTGCATCATAATCCAGCCACCGATTGTATCCACATCGTCTTCTTCAATGTGTAATCCAAACAAATCTTTTACTTCTGAGATAAGCACTTTTCCATCAACGATTTTATGGTGCTCATTCACATGCTGAATTGGTGGTGCTTCATCTTCATCATATTCGTCACGAATTTCGCCGACGATTTCCTCCAATATGTCTTCAAGCGTTACAATCCCTGCTGTTCCTCCGTACTCATCATATAAAACAGCCATCGGAATTCGCTTCTTCTGCATTTGAAGTAATAAATCGTGAATTGGAGTCGTTTCCATCACTTCAATAATCGGACGCATATACGAGCGAATAGATGATAAATCTTTTTGATCCTCGGTCATATATCGAATAAAGAAATCTTTTACGTTGACCATACCGATAATATCATCTTTATCTTCTCCAAAAATTGGATAACGTGTGTATCGCTCATTTTGGATTACTTTCATGTGTTCTTCTACTGAATCTTCCAGGTAGAAACCAATGATTTCCGTTCGCGGCACCATAATCTCTTTTGCAATACGATTATCAAATTCAAAAATGTTATTTACATACTTGTATTCAGCTTGATTAATTTCGCCACTTTCATAGCTATCTGAAAGGATAAGGCGTAATTCTTCTTCTGTATGAGCTACTTCATGTTCTGAAGCTGGTTTTAAACCGAATAAACCAGTTATCACACGAGCTGAACCGTTCAATACCCAAATAAATGGATACATTACTTTATAGAACATCATTAATGGACCTGCCAATAATAACGTTACCCTTTCAGCCTTTTGAATTGCCATTGTTTTCGGAGCTAATTCCCCTACTACAACGTGTAAATACGTCATAATCATAAAAGCAAGACCAAATGTTAATACTGATGAAATAGAAGGATTTAAGTTCCATTTCTCAAATAGCGGGTGTAATAACTTTTCGATTGTCGGTTCACCTAACCAACCTAATCCCATAGCTGTAACTGTAATACCTAATTGACAAGCAGATAAATATTCATCTAAATTTGTTGTTACCTTTTTCGCTGCTAAAGCACCGCGTTTTCCTTCCGCAACAAGCTGATCGATACGGCTTGAACGTATCTTTACAATCGCAAACTCTGCTGCTACGAAAAATCCAGTAAATGCGATTAAAATCGCAACCATGACTAAATTAAATATTTCCAATGAATCCCCTTAGTTTAAAAAACTAAGGTGTCCACCTCCTGTATACTATAATGTTTTCTTATTTGTTTCTTAGAAAACATAGCCCGATACAAAAATTAAAGAGGTCGGATTTCACTTTTTTCTATAATAATAGAGCAAGTGTCTGTATTAAAGCTGTCGTTTGACCTGATAAAGACTTCGATATTTTTTCACGTTGTGAATCAGTCAATCCATCTAAAAGCGGCTTTAACTCTGTTAACTCTGCTTCTAATCTATGAATATGGTCTGTCACTTCATTCACATGTTTCGAAACGTGTTCATTGATACCGAGCAGCTTTTTCTTCTCCTCGATTTTCTCTTTAATCTCACAAAGCGGCATATGCATTTCTTTGCACTTCTCAATAAATTGTAATGTCTCAAATGCTGTTTCGTCGTAATAGCGATAATTAGATTGAGATCGCTCCGCTTTTAAGATACCTAGATTCGTATAATAATCAATCGTTCGTTTCGACACGTGAGCCATGAGAGCCAACTGTCCGATTCGATACACCTTCCCAACGATCTTCCCCCCTTGTTTATATTACTACCATCATACAATACATAAACTGTACAGTCAAACGTTACGGTTTATTATTCACAATTTATACAAAATTTTTCGTTTCATTTTATATAATCTAATCTATTATTTTAACTTTATAATCAAATATTTAAATAAAAAAACAAAAACGAACGAACCATAACCATGAAATTGCCCGTTCCTTTCTCATTTAAGTACATATCATAATAACATCGATATCAAATTCTGTTTATAAGTAGGAGGAAGAAATGAAAGCTGTTATTCTTGCAGGTGGATACGGAACAAGGATTGGGGAAGAAACGCATTTAAAACCAAAACCTATGATTGAAATTGGAACAAAACCTATTCTATGGCACATTATGAGCTTGTATAGCCATTACGGAATTACTGAGTTTATTATTTGCTTAGGCTATAAAGGATATGCAATTAAAGAATTCTTTCTAAATTACAACTTACACATGTCCGATTTCACGATACATTTAAGCGACAATACAATTACTAACCATTCTCATCGTATAGAACCGTGGAAAGTGACACTGATCGATACCGGTCTAAATACCGAAACAGGTGGACGAGTTAAAAAAATACAAAATTACATTGGGGACGAACCTTTCTGCCTCACTTATGGCGATGGATTAAGTAATGTAAATATAAAAGAACTCATTGCATTTCATAAAAAACACGGAAAAACGGCTACTGTTACAGCCGTACAACCTCCTGGCAGATTCGGTTCTCTCGTATTAGATAAACAGTCTGTCACATCCTTTCAAGAGAAGCCACTCGGGGATGGTGGATGGGTTAACGGTGGCTTTTTCATTTTAAATCCTGAAGTTTTCAATTACATTAGTGGAGATAAATCTGTATTTGAAACAGACACTTTAGTTCAGTTAGTAAACAAAAATGAACTAGCCGCATATCAACATACCGGCTTTTGGCATCCGATGGATACATTGCGCGATAAAAATAAATTAGTTGAGCTATGGGAAAATAATAACGCTCCGTGGAAGGTTTGGTAATATGGCTTCATCATCTGTTTGGAATAAGAAAAAAGTATTTATTACGGGACATACTGGCTTTAAAGGCTCCTGGCTCACCCTCTTTTTAACTTCCTTAGGTGCAGAAGTAATCGGCTACTCTTCTCACCCCCCATCTACCCCAAACCTTTTTGAACAAGGTAATGTAGCAAAAGAGTGCACATCAATTAATGGCGACATTACAGATTACGATGCTTTATTACATGCCCTAAAACAACATAACCCTGACATACTATTTCATTTAGCAGCCCAGCCGATTGTCACCATTTCATACAAAAATCCTATCGAAACATTTAAAACGAATGTTTTAGGTACTGTTCACGTATTAGAAGCAGCAAAACATATAGAAAGTATACGCGGCGTCATTAATGTTACAAGTGATAAATGCTATGAAAATGATGGGAGTGGTAACCGTGCATTCAAAGAAAGCGACCGGTTAGGAGGTTACGATCCTTATAGCGCTAGTAAAGCTTGTGCTGAACTAGTGGCAACATCCTATCAAAAATCATTCTTCCGCACGAACGCACTTCACCTTGCCTCAGTAAGAGCAGGGAACGTTATCGGCGGTGGTGATTGGGCAAAAGACCGATTATTCCCAGATGTCATTCGTGCATATTTAGAAGATGGTACGTTAAATATTAGAAACAAACACGCTATTCGCCCGTGGCAACACGTATTAGATCCTTTACATGGATATATCCTTTTAGCTGAAAAGCTTTGGAAAGACGCTGAATATGCAACAGCGTGGAATTTCGGTCCGATGAATGAACCTAACAGAACAGTTCATGATGTCATTCAATCTATAATGAAATTATGGAATCAACCACTAACAATCCTTTCTCCTCATACAAACACTCCTTATGAATCACCTATCTTAACACTCGACAGTACAAAAGCAATAAATAAACTCGGTTGGACTCCTAAGTTATCAACAGACCATTCTATCGCTTGGACCGTTGATTGGTACAAAAAATATGCATCTGGTGAAAATATGGAATCTTTCACACGACAACAAATCGATGCATTCAAAAATTTATAAGGGGGCTACAAAATGGACCAGAAAAAATGCCGTTTTTGCCACTCACTACTAATAAATACTTTTTTAGATTTAGGTGTTTCCCCTCTCGCTAACTCATTTGTCGCTCCAGAACACTCCTATAAAATGGAACCATTTTATCCGCTGCACACATTTGTTTGTCATTCTTGTTTACTTGTACAATTAGATGAATTTGAATCTCCGCACAATATTTTTCATGACTACTTATACTTCAGCTCATACTCATCAAGCTGGCTACTACACGCTAAGCAATACGTAGAAATGGCTATGAAACGTTTTAACTTAACAAACCATTCAAAAGTAATTGAAATCGCGAGTAACGATGGATACTTATTACAATACTTTCAAAAAGAACATATCGAGACGCTAGGAATTGAGCCGGCAAAAAATGTAGCAGAAATCGCTATCCAAAAAGGGATTCCTACTGAAGTGAATTTTTTCAGCAATGACTTAGCAAAAAGGTTACCTCAAGCAGATTTAATCGTCGCAAATAACGTATTAGCACACGTTCCGAACTTACATGATTTTGTTACCGGTTTAAAAACGTTATTAAAACAAGATGGCACAATAACAATTGAATTCCCTCACTTATTAAACCTCATATCCTTTAAACAGTTTGATACGATTTACCATGAACATTTCTCCTATTTCTCACTTATAAGTCTTCAAAAAGTTTTAGCTCACCATCATTTACAAATTGTCGATGTAGAAGAACTTGCAACGCACGGTGGTTCCTTACGTATTTTTGTAAAACATTACAGTAACAATTCCACTATCCATTCCAATGTTACAAACTTAATCCAAAAAGAAGTAGATCACGGGCTAGATACATTAGATTGCTATCTCATTTTTTCTAAACGCATCGAACAATTGAAAATAAATATTTTAAAATTTTTTATCGAAGCAAAAGCTTTAAATAAACAAATTATCGGCTACGGTGCTCCAGCTAAAGGAAACACCCTTTTAAATTATTGCGGGATAGGAAAAGAATTTCTAGCTTATACAGTAGATAAAAATCCTCACAAACAAAATCTCCTTCTACCAGGAACACGTATTCCAATACAATCTCCAGAAGAAATTAAGCGTACAAAACCTGATTACATCCTCATTCTCCCTTGGAATTTAAAAGATGAAATTATGAAAGAATGCTCTTTCATTCGCGAATGGGGCGGCAAATTTTTAGTAACGATACCAGAAGTTGAGGTAATTGAGCCATGAAAAAAGTCCTTGTAACAGGCGGTAGTGGGTGGATTGGTAAATATGTTGTAAATTCTCTTATACAAAAGGGTTATGAGGTGCACGCCACTTATCATACAAATAAGCCTTCTCACATCTCTTGCCACTGGCATAAAGTAAACTTATTTTGCGATGAAGAAGTAAAAAAACTCATTTACGATATGAAGCCTAGTCATCTCATTCATTTAGCTTGGGAAGCAGTGCCACCGGCGTGTTATGTATCTATCAATAATTACTATTGGCTTACATCCAGTATCTCGTTGATTCAACACTTCACAACTTGCGGCGGAAAGCGAGTCGTTGTTGCCGGTACTGGCGCAGAATATGAATGGTTTAATGGCGTACTATTTGAAGATTCACCGCTTCTTTCCTATAAAACACCGTATTCATTATGTAAAAACACACTGCACTCTTGGCTACAATCATATGCACAGCAAATAGGCCTCAGCATGTGTTGGGGCCGCATCTTTCATATGTATGGCCCTCACGAACAAGGGAACCGGCTCGTTTCTAACATTATTACTTCCTTATTAAAAAATGAGGAAGCACTATGTACACATGGAAAACAATCAAGAGATTTCCTCCATGTGGGCGACGTCGCTCATGCTCTTGTAACAATATTGGAACAGGGCGTTACAGGCACAATCAATATCGCTTCTGGTCAATCTGTACAAATTAAAGAATTGGCATCTATCATTGCTAAAAAGATAGGAAAAGAACATTTAATTAAACTAGGTGCAATCCCTTTCTCTACAGATGAACCTTTATTCGTCGGCGTTCATGTAGAGCGTTTAAAAACTGAAGTAAACTGGAAACCAACATACGATCTAAATACAGGAATTGAAGAAACCATTTTATGGTGGGAATCATTTATAAAAAAACATAACGATATGCATCACTAAAACGTAAATCCTTCGTCCCTCTTGCTAAATCCTTATACCATTCTTCTAATTTTTCAGGTGTAATAATATGATGCGTTCCCATCCCCCCTTGCTTACTAGCTTCTGAAAGTGTCGGTCCAATTTGTAATTTCCTCTTTCTCATCGCATCATTCCACGGACTAAATCCAAACCATAATATACAAGCAAGAGGCGGATAAATCATAGATTCATGTGCAGATAAATGTCTTCCAACCGTATAACTTCCGTGTTCATGATTATGAATAAATCTACCTCTCCTCCATAACGGCCAATCTTCTGGTAAATAACCGTGAAATCGCTGTTTCATTAAAGGTATTCCAAAGTTAAGGTCCGGATAATTATAGTTAAGATCATCGACCATAATAAGCCCTTCCAGCCAATACATCCTCTCTCCCAATTCATTCAGTGATTTCCAAAACTGATTTTTATCTTGCATACAAAGAAACTCAGTCGTATTTAAAATCATTTTCCATCCCTTTACTTCTTCTTCTACCCTCATCACTTCATGATCTGTCGCAAATGCATCAAACTCTGGATTTGCAGAATCTCGTACTTCCCAGTGTGGCGCGAATTTTTTACAAATTCCAACCGAACGATCTGTTGAACCTTTATTAATTAAAATACCATGATCAAACAGTTTCGTATGATGAGCAAGCCACCATGGTAATAAATACTCTTCATTATAAAAATGAGAAATAACGGTTGTAGTTATAACAATCTCCTCCTCGGTCTCTATTAATCTACTTTTTCATCCTACAACCAATATACTCATAAACTAAAAATATGTTTCCTATATTAATAACCAAATAGTATTACTAATATTTTGTAAGTTTTCCTTCGGTACCCAGCCATCCTCACCACCTGTTTTTTCACACCAAACCCATCCATTCAATTCTTCTAATCCAATCAATCTTTCTCCAATACTCACATTTAATTCTTTCGCAGTATATTGTTTCGTAATGATTCCTACACCAGTTGTATTTTTCATTATAATTTGCTCCGGAACCCATCCTTTCCGGTTATACTTCTCTTCGTGACAAAACATCCAGTTTTCCCAGTTTTCAGGACCAGCGTAACTCTCTATCATTTTCACTATATCCCCCTCTTCTAAGCGAATTGGATCAGGATAATTGCTAACATGTGATTTTATTACGATATATTCCATAACAACCTCCAATAATCAGAAAATTAAGTTATAATGTCATTATAACTTAAGAAGGAGGAATACACATGTACTACAACGCTTCATTCGAAAACGATCAACCTGTAGGCCGTCTATAAACTAAGACGGGCATTTATAAAACATATACACTTTGCCTCGTCTTAGGGAACTCATAAAACCCTAAAAATAGACGGAGGTACTTTACATGAAACAAACAATTTTAGGAGCTATATGTTTATCACTAGCAGCTAGTATATGGGGCGGTATGTATGTTGTTAGTAAATACGTACTCGACTTTATCCCACCACTAACACTCGTTTGGCTACGCTTTATCATTGCTTTTGTTGTTTTATATGGCTTTTTGAAAATAGCTGAGAAAAAGCAAAAGAAGAAAGTAACTATTCGCAAAAAAGATTGGCTTTTATTCGCTTGGATTGGATTTATCGGATATTTCATTTCGATTACATGTCAATTTATCGGAACAAAATTATCCGACGCTCATACAGGCTCTTTAGTAACATCAGCTACACCTGCATTTATGGTTCTATTTGCAGCGATCATTTTAAAAGAAAAACTAACCGCTCGTAGATTACTATCTACCATCATAGCGACAATCGGTGTCATTATCGTCATTGGATGGGATATTGAAATTGGCTCCTATTTTATCGGTACAATCATATTAGTTGGGGCAGCTATTACGTGGGCTTTACTATCTATTTATGTAAAAATTGCTTCAGCCAAATTTTCATCTTTAGTGATTACAACGTACGCCATATTCTTTTCACTCTTTTTTATTACACCTTTTATGATATGGGAATTTCAAACAAACCCGATTGAAGATTTGAACATGTATGTAGTATTAGGCGTACTTTATTTAGGAATCGTCTCAACAGCAGGTGCCTTTTTCCTTTGGAATAAAGGGTTAGAATTAATGGACGCTAGCATCGGCTCCTTATTTTTCTTCTTCCAACCTATCGTTGGATCATTGCTTGGTTGGCTGCTCTTAAATGAAACATTAAATAGTAACTTTTTTATTGGTGGTATTCTTATTATATGTAGTGTTTTCATTACTACTTTTGAAAAGAAATGAAAAACAGGCAGAGATTTTTAATCTCTGCCTGTTTGTATATACTCTTTACGCACTCCAATGCGATGGACGGGACAACATTTTCGGCAATTTCGTATGTTTGTCCCCTTTCGCTGCATTAATTTGAACTTGCGTCAGAAAAATACTATTTGTAAAATCAGCCCCACGAATATCTGCATCTCGTAAATCAGCTCCGATGAGATCTGCTCCTCTTAAGTCTGCACCATTTAAGTTAGCCGCAATTAAATAAGCTCCTCTTAAATTCGCCCCTTGCAAATTTTTCTTTTTCAAATTTGCTCCCATAAGGTCTGCTCCGCGGTGAATGATTCGTTTCTTACGCGCAGCATTCATTTCCTTCCATACTAGTTCGCTCGTTTCTAAAAGTAAAATATTCACTTCTGCACGATGTAATGGAATATTTACTTTCATTAACTCATCCGCATTTAAATTCGAAAGTCGCTCTGTCTCTTCAATCGCTTTACTTAACTCTTTATGAATCGATTGTGTCGCCTGTAAAAGAATAGCCTCATTCAAATACCAGAGCATTTCATGAAGCTGATGCATAACTGGAAAAGCATCATACATTTTTCTCGCATGCTTGGCATCTTTCCGCCAATCAATTCCGTTAAACGTAACTTGAGAAATTTTCTGTCCAGCGCCAAAACATTCAAATACTGTACAGCCTTTATAACCTTTTCCTCTAAGATTTTTATGTATACTGCATTTAAAATCTGATTGTAAATTGGAACATGGTTTACCACCATCTTTATTCACTGCAAAATCTACCGATGCTGCGAACGGTAATGCCACGCAACATAGACCGAAGCATTTTTCGCAGTTTGCTTTTAAATATTCGCTATGATTAGTCAAAATGTATACCCCCTGTTGTCTTTTGACTATTTCATAATATTCTAACTGCACAAAATAATCAATTTAAAAATAAAAGAGCTCCTTTCATTTCAAATCATAACTTTATCATTCGATTTCCTTTCAATTGAAAAGGACTAACTCTGCCTATTGAATTATAATTAAATTATAAATATTCAAACAAAAAGGAGATTTACTATGGCACTACAAATGAAAACAAACTGTCAAATTTGCGATCAATCGCTGGAACAAGATTCTGAGGCATACATTTGCGTATATGAATGTACATTTTGTGCACCATGTACAGAAGAAAGACACAACGTTTGCCCAAACTGCGGCGGCGAGTTAGTACGTAGACCGAAAAAGAAACAATAAAAGCAAAGCGATATCGCTTTGCTTTTTATTGTTTTCTGAGTATATGAAATTATATCGAACACAACTTAAATATTTAAAAACTTCACACAAACAGGCTCTGGCACAGCAACATCAGATTGTAAAAGTGTTAACTTACCTGTAGATTCATCTCTTGAAAATAACACAAGATTATGTGACTTTTCATTTGTAGCAACAAGGAACTTTTCAGTAGGATCTAATACAAAGTCCCTCGGCCAATTTCCTTCTGTATGTGTATGTTCAACAAATGTAAGCTGACCTGAGTTTTGATCCACGCTGAAAACAGCAATACTATTATGACCACGATTCGCTGCATACACAAACCGGCCGTCAGAAGAGATGTGTATGGCACTCCCTTGACTGTTCTCATCATCTTCTGGAACAGTAGAAATATACTGCAATTCTGTAAAGGATCCCCCTTCAGGATGATACGTTAATACAATGACTTCTGAACTAAGTTCCGTCATCACATAAGCGTACTTTCCATTTGGATGAAATGTAATATGTCTTGGACCACTCCCTGGTTTCACAGACAAGCTATTCACTTCTTTTAATGCACTATCTTTTATTTCATACGTAATTAATTTATCAATCCCTAAATCGACACCTATCACATATTTTTCATCAGGAGTATATCCCGCGTAATGTGCATGTGGTTTTTCTTGTCTTTCTTTATTCGGTCCTGTACCTTCATGTGTCATAATAGATAGAGCAGGACTTACCGTTCCATTTTCTTCATTTACTTCAAAAGACTCAATCGTTCCTTTATGATAATTCGCTGTAACTACTGTATGATTTCCACTATCAACACTAATATGACAAGGAGAAGCACCTTCTACTACTTGTCTATTTTTCGCTTTTAGTTCTCCAGTATGACTATCAATCCAATAAGCAGCTACACCACCAGATTCTCCTTCCTTAACAACAGAATAGAGATATTCATTATTTTTGTTAATTGTTACATATGTAGGGTTATCCTGCTTCGCCGCAAGTGTTACATTACTAATTTTTTTTGCTTCTACATCTAAAGTAAACCTATATATTCCTTCACTATTTTCTTTCGTGTATGTTCCAACATATCCAATAAAATCTTTGTTATCCTTCATTTTCATAACCCTCTCTCCCTATATTTTTCATTCATCTTACTTCTTAAAATATTTTATGTTGAAAGAGTATCCTAAAAAATCGGAGTACCTCTTTATACGTTACCATATTTTCCTGCTAAATAGCTTTTAAACCCACTTTTTTTGATAAGCTGCTATACTCTCATATTCTTCTTCCAATTGACGGGACAGACGAATATAGATTGGTGTTAAATCTTTATATTTTTCCACACTTTCCATGTTTGGTTCATGGTGGAAATTCGCACCTACCATTTCAGAAACTACATGCAACGTATCTACTTCACCTAAACTATATAAACCGAGGATTGCAGCTCCTAAGCAAGAGCTTTCGAAACTTTCCGGAACATATACGTCTTGATGGAAAATATCTGCCATCATCTGTCTCCAAAGTTCCGATCTTGCAAAACCGCCTGTCGCTTGAATTTTTTTCGGTTCGCCAATTAGCTCTTTTAAAGCAAGAAGAACTGTATACAAGTTATAAATGATTCCTTCTAAAACAGCACGAATAAGATGCTCTTTCTTATGATGTAGGCCAAGCCCAAAGAAAGATCCCCGTGCATTCGCATTCCATAAAGGAGCTCTTTCCCCTGCTAAATACGGATGAAATAATAAACCGTCAGATCCCGGATTCACTTTTGCTGCTATTTCCGTAAGTACTTCATAAGGATCTTTTCCTAAGCGCTTCGCATGCTCAACTTCTAACGTACATAATTGGTCGCGAACCCACCTAAAAATCATACCACCATTATTAACCGGTCCACCAATTACCCAAAGGTCCTCAGTTAAAGCGTAACAAAAAGTCCTCCCTTTCGGATCCGTTACAGACTGATTTGTTACAACTCGCACCGCGCCGCTCGTACCAATTGTAATAGCAACTACTCCAGGTTCTATTGCATTCACACCTAAATTCGATAGTACTCCATCACTCGCTCCTATTATAAAAGGAGTCGTAACAAGTACATCCATTTCTCTTGCAAGTTCTTCATTTATCCCTATTAAACTGTGCGTCGTTGGAACGAGTTTAGAAAGCTTTTCCTCTGAAATTCCTGCAACACGCAAGGCTTCTTCATCCCATTTTAAAGATTTCAAATTGAACATTCCTGTTGCTGATGCTATAGAATAATCAATTATATATTCTTTAAATAACTTATAAAAAACATACTCTTTAATTGAGATGAATTTATAGCTTTTCGCAAACAACTCAGCATGCTCATTTTTAAGCCAAACTAATTTTGAAAGTGGTGACATAGGATGAATTGGTGTTCCAGTACGAAGGTAAATTTCATGACCATTCATATCATTCTTTATTTTCTCTGCCCAGCGCGCGCTTCTATTATCTGCCCAAGTGATACATCTCGTTAACGGCTTTCCCTTCTCATCTACAGCAATGATACTATGCATGGCCGAACTAAAAGAAACACAAAGAATATCAACTGGCTGCACATTACTTGTTTGTATAGTTTCTTTAATCGTATGTATGACTGCTTGAAAAATCTCTTCTGGATCTTGTTCTGCTGTTTCTGGCGCAGGTGAATATAAAGGATATTCAATCCCATGACTTGCAATAACTGATCCATCGATCGAAAACAAAACTGCTTTTGTACTAGTTGTTCCAATATCTACACCAATCATATATTTCGCGCTCACTATGTAACCCCTTTCAAAACATTCCTATAACAAAATACCACTATTGTTTATACAAAAAAGACGCTCCCTTATGAGAGCTACGTTTTCATAAACTTCACTCTCATAAGGAGGTCCTTTTCCTAACTATAGTGCTATTTTGAAAAATAAAAGCCTCACTTCATTATAACTTAGGCGCTTTCGCCCAGTCCGCAGCAAACTTTTCAATACCTTGATCAGTTAATGGGTGCATAGCAAGTTGTTCAATTACTTTATAAGGGATTGTTGCAATGTGTGCACCTGCCATCGCTACACGAGTTACATGATCTGGATGTCTAACAGAAGCCGCAATAATTTGTGTATCTACTTGATGAACATCGAATAATTCAGCAATTTTAGCAACTAATAATACACCATCTTCAGAAATATCATCTAAACGTCCTAAAAATGGAGAAACGTACGTTGCACCTGCCCTGGCAGCTAAAAGAGCTTGGTTCACAGTGAAAATAAGTGTAACATTCGTTTTCACACCTTTTTCAGTAAGATAACGACAAGCTTCTAATCCTGCTAGTGTCATCGGAAGTTTTATTGTAACTTTTTCATCGCCACCGTTAATTTTAATCAGCTCTTCTGCTTGAGCGATCATTTCTTCAGCTGTAACAGCATCTGGCGTTACTTCTGCTGAAACAGATTCAACGTTAGGTACTGCCTGACAAATTTCCGCAATACGGTCTTCAAACTTAATGCCCTCTTTTGCTACTAAAGACGGGTTCGTTGTAACACCAGCTAAAACTCCAAGTTTATATGCTTTGTTTATGTCCTCAAGATTTGCAGTATCAATAAAAAACTTCATGATCCATTCCCTCCAATTTTTAAACGTTAATGAGTTATAATTTTAAGATGTTTATTTCTTTTCTACCGCATGTCCGCCAAATTCATTGCGCAGTGCTGCGACAACTTTTCCTGTAAACGTATCATTGTCTAATGAGCGGTAGCGCATTAATAACGACATTGCGATAACAGGAGTTGCTGTTTGAAGGTCTAATGCTGTTTCTACTGTCCATTTTCCTTCACCAGAAGAATGCATAACACCCTTAATTTCATCTAATTTTGCATCTTTAGAAAATGCATTTTCTGTTAATTCCATTAACCATGAACGGATTACTGAACCGTTGTTCCATACTCTTGATACTTTTTCATAATCGTAGTCAAATTCACTTTTCTCTAGAATCTCAAATCCTTCACCAATAGCAGCCATCATACCGTATTCAATTCCGTTGTGAACCATTTTTAAGAAGTGACCACTACCAGCTTTTCCAGCATATAAGTATCCATTTTCTACAGCAGTATCATGGAAGATAGGTTCAACGATGTCCCAAGCTTCTTGATCTCCTCCGATCATATAACAAGCACCATTACGAGCGCCTTCCATTCCGCCAGAAGTTCCTGCATCCATAAAGTGAATGCCATCTTTCTTTAGTTGTTCATATCGGCGAATGGACTCTTTATAATGTGAATTACCCGCTTCAATTAAAATATCTCCTTTTGATAAAAGTGGTGTAACTTCATCAATAACAGAATCAACAACAGCGTGTGGCACCATAACCCAAAGAATTCTTGGTGATTGTAATGACTGAACAAGATCACTTAAACTAGATACACCTGTAGCCCCGTACTCTTTCATTTCTTCCACTGCACTTGCATTTAAATCAAATGCTGCTACTTCATGTTTATGATCCATTAAATTCTTCCCTAAATTCAATCCCATTTTACCTAAACCAATTAATCCTACTCTCATAATATAATTCCTCCTTGAATTACCTTTCATCATAAATACATGTTAATAAAATGATGAATATCTTTTTGTCATATTGCTTTACTTGTAAGAATGTACTTACTTTTTCAATTCCTCATCTAACCACCATTTAAATTCACTTTCTTGTAATAGAGCATGAGCAGCATCCGGACCATACGAGCCAGACTCATATTTATGAAGAGGTAACAAATTCTCTTCGAACGCTTCAAGGATTGGCTGCACCCATTCCCATGACAATTCAACTTCTCTCCAGTGTGCAAAGAATGTAGAATCTCCGCATATAGCATCATAAATAAGCCTTTCGTAAGCTTCAGGTATTCCCACTCCTGTTTGCTCACAAGTGAAATGAATACGGATCGGTTCAAGCTCTCCATTGTTCAATGGATTTTTACTATTTAATTGGAGTGAAACATTTTCATTTGGACTAATTTCAATGATTAACAAATTAGGCGCTGCATTTGGATTACTATCTTGATACTGCTGTTTTAATGTATTTTTAAACTCAATTACAATACGAGTAGACTTTTCTTTCATTCTTTTTCCTGTTCGTATGTAAAAAGGAACATCAGTCCAAAATGGGTTATCAATCCATAAGCGAGCCGCAACAAATGTATCTGTTTGAGAAGAAGGATTAACTCCTGGCTCCTCTCTATACGCTATAACTTGTTGTCCTTTTATTTCACCTGAAGCATATTGCCCGCGAATGATATGGTTTTGAACGTCTTCTTTTTTCACTTTACGAAGAGTCTCCATCACTTTTCGTTTTTCCTCACGAATTTCACATGCATTTATCTTTTCCGGCAGATTCATTGCAGTCATCATTAATATTTGCAGCATATGATTTTGAACCATATCGCGAATGGCTCCTGCATGATCATAATATCCTGCCCTTTCTTCTACCCCAACCGTTTCACTAGCTGTTATTTGTACATTCGCAATATGTTCTTTATTCCAAATCGATTGGAGAACAGGGTTTGCAAATTCAAGCGCTTCAATGTTTTGAATCATCGGTTTACCTAAATAATGATCAATACGGTATATTTCGTCTTCTTCAAACGTTCGGCTAAGCTTATCATTCAGCTCTCGAGCAGATGGAAGATCATGACCAAACGGTTTCTCAATCATTAGGCGCTTCCATCCATCCGTTTTATCCAGTCCACTTTCTTTAATATTTAAAGCAATGGTCTCAAAGAAGTCAGGAGTAACTGAAAGGTAGAACATTCTATTCCCTTGTATATTTTGTTCTTCTTCCCTTTCAACAACTACTTGTAATAACCTTTTATAGTCTTCTGGCTTATTCACATCTAACGGACAATAACGAAAATACGCTAAAAAATCTTCTATGTTCGGAGTACCTTCTTCCTTGCGACGAGAAAAAGTTTCTATGGATTCTTTTACTCTTTTTTGAAAATCTAAATGAGATACTTCACGTCTTCCAAGCCCAATAACAGATATTTGCTTTGGAAGCTTTTGATCTCTATATAAGTTATATAGCGCGGGGTAAATTTTTCTTTTAGCTAAATCCCCTGTTGCTCCAAATAAAACAAAGGTCATTGATTCCAATTTCAGTCCCCCTCGTGATGTATAGTCATTTTCACTATAGTAAAAATGCATTGTACAGAAGCTACTATTATTGTTAATCCATTCTTACTTCTTAACTGCTAATTCTTTATATTTGTCGCTTTCTAATTGTCCCCAATATTAATAGTGGCAATTCAAAGCATTTTTACCACATACTACTTACCTGTAACTTATATAAAATAACTTAATTATTAAAAGTAATTAAGTTATTTTATGTCTATCATATTAACTACATAGATTATTATCGTCAAGAAAAGTGTCTCGAATTAAAGATTTTTCATCCTGTAACATCTTATTAGAAATATGTTCATGAACTGAATAGTAAAAAGGCAAAATCGAACATATTCTTGTTCGGTTTTGCCTTTTTACTATTCATTCAAATGATTTTTAACTGCCCTTACTACCAATTCGTGATCTTCTTCTGGTGGTAATCCTGAAACGGTTATCATCCCAATAACCCCTACATCTTTTATTTGGACCGGAAAACATCCACCAAACGCAGCATAATCCGACCTATCTAAAAGATACTTTTCATTATATGAAACGCCCGTTATTTCACTTTGTATTTGCATATAATACGAGCTATGATTATGCAAAGAAACAACTCGTTTTTTACGCTCAATCCATTGCGTATTTTCCGCAGTTGTCCCTGTCATCTTGAAATGAAATAGTTGCACGCCATTTTTCGCTATATCAACAGCAATCAATTTCCCTTCTTGCCTCGCCGTTTCAACGATAAATAAACCTATTTGCAGTGCATCTTCATTTGTAAAAGAGGAAAATTGAAGTGTTTCCTCCTCTATTAAAATTTGTTTACTGATTTCATTCAAATTTGAAGTACTCATATGTTTATCCCCCTTACTCACTTTATGCCACATTGATATTTTTGAAAGCAATATATCTAATACCTTAAAGCGTATACTCTTCTTCCTGGTGCTATTATGAATTATATTTAACGCATTAAAAATGTATGTCCTCTAATGCTAAACATTTCGCATAGAAGTTTCCTTCCTGATACTACTTGCAAGCATAAAAAAACAGTTGCTTAAGCAACTGGTTCACTAACAATTTCATATGGGATATGCATTCAACCATAGGAATGCTTGTTCATAATCATCGAAAAATTTTACAGATTCTTTTGTATTAGATTGTTGTAAATAATTCAATATCTCTCCTTCTTCAAGAAGAAAAGCAATTGCCTTACTGTGTTTCAAAATCGTTTCATTGAAAAACTTCTCTTTCCATGCTTTTTGAACAGAAAAATGATCTGGTATGTATCCTTTTCTATCGACCAACAATTTATATTTCCGCTCCTCGGAAATGAATTGCTGACAAACTTGCTCGAAACCATTAAACCATTCATACACATCATCTGTTTTAATCTTGCCAATTAGACGGGTAACAATTATATCTCCTGAAACTTTCGTGCTAATATTCAGTTTACTCAACTTGAAATCATCTCCCTTAGCTACAATTATGCGGAAATATCTCATAAAATCAACAAGATAAAACTGTAACGCATTAAAAAGGGACAGACCCTCCAAACGGAGAAGCCTGTCCCAAAATCGTTCTATTTAATATTAGAACTAACAATCGTGAATTAGAATAATGATTTAATACTTGCTAAAACAGTAAGGACACCTACAATAATAACAAATACGTTACTCATTTTCCCTTTGTATTTAGCTAGTACTGGTACTTTTTGAATCGCATACATCGGTAATAGACATAAGATAGCAGCAACTAATGGACCACTTAGAGAATCAATAAGTCCAAGAATACTTGGATTTGTATAAGCAACAAACCAGCATGATAATACAACAAAAGTAAGGACGATTGTCTTAATTGTTTTTTCTTCAATATCTTTTCCACGTGATTTACCGAACTTAATAATCATGTCACGCATTACTTCAAATGCTCCGATATAATGGCCAAGGAAAGATTTTGTAATAGCCACAAAAGCGATGATTGGAGCTGCAATCGTGATTACAGGTGAATTCAGTTCATTTGCAAGATATGAAAGAATTGATAAGTTTTGCTCTTTTGCCATTTTTAAATCCTCTGGAGTCAAGCTTAGTGCACTACTCCAAACGAAGAACATAACTACTACGAATGTCATGATATAACAAACTTTTTGTATCTGCGCACATTTAGCATCAGTAGCTTCTATTCCATACGTAGCTCTCTGTTTCACAACAAATGATGAAATCATAGGTGAATGATTAAATGAGAATACGATGATTGGTAGAATCATTAATATCGTTCCTAAATATCCTGTTCCTGTTGAAGCAGTAGAAACAGCTGAGAAGCTAAGCATTGACGTATTCCACTGTGGAATTAAAGATATTGCGATAAACAGTAGAGAAGCTATGAAAGGATACACTAGCATACTCATGATTTTCACAGTAATATCTTGACCAAAATTCAGTATAGCGATAAGACCAAGAACTAATACAAGTGATAAAATGGCTCTTGGAGGTTCTGGCATGTGCAATTGATGCACGATAAAACTACTTGCAGTGTTTGTAAGCGCAACCGAATACATTAGTACGATTGTATAAATTGAACCGAAATATACGATGTTAAAAATGATACTCGCTTTATTTCCGAAATACTCTCTAATTGTACCTGTGATCCCCTCATCAGCAGAATTAGAAGCGTATATCATTTTAGCAAGTGCCCTATGTGAGTAATACATAACTGGATATGCAAGCAATGTAATTAGTAGTAATGATAATAATCCACCTGAACCTGCATTAATCGGTAAAAAGAGCACCCCTGCTCCAATTGCAGTTCCAAATAGGCTCAATGCCCATGTAGTATCCTGCTTATGCCACTTTTTCGGATCTGCATATTGCTCATTTTTTAGTGCGGTATTTTCAGCTTGAACTTCTATTTTCTTTGCAGTATTCCCGTTCATATAATAACTCCCCCTTTTATCTATTCCTGCGTCTCCCTTTATAACTAACGAATATTCTTTCAGAAAATGAATTCCTTACAAGTTGCCCCACATTGCAAGTCCTTCATCATAATGAATCCAAATTAAAACAGTCGCTAGTTAGCGTCCTAATATAATTGTTAGCGTTCACAAAAAAGTTTACTCGTAATATCCGCTCCTTATATAAAGACCACTTAAGAGAACAATATTGAATAGATTTCATAAATACGTTGCAACATTTCTAATAACAATGTATTACTTTAATGGTTTCTCTACATTACTTGTAACAGTAATTTCAGTTAAACCAGCCTCTCTTCATTTATGAGGCATTTCTTTCTCAATTCTATACCATCACTTTAATAGCTTCGGCAGCATTTATGGTATTGATTACACAAGCCACTGAAGCACTTTACATACATTTCGCCTCTAACCACACACCCTTCTTACTAATAATCGCATTTTTTATATTTTCTCCAGAGATAATAAAATTTCTCTCGACGCACTCATTATAACGTGTATATTTATAAAATTAATATTTTTATATTTTCAGAAATATTAAATGGATATAATTTTACATGGATAATATTTTACAGTTAGCACACAACCCTTGTTTCTATCACTTACAACGGAATTAATTAGCATAAAATACAGTAAAATATTGTTTATTTTAGCTACTCATTTTAAAAATATTTATATTATTCTTTACCGAAAAATTTTATTTCAAACTAAAAAAGATATTCTAATAAATAATTAATGTGGTTAAAAAGAAATATCTTTTTAAATACATAAACCAATTTTTAGGATATATATTATAGATATTGCATTCATATACGTTTTTCAACTTGATGGCAACGAGAGAACCTCTAACATTTTGCTAAATGAAAAAATAAGCTGGCCCATATGGACAGCTTATTTACATCATTATTATTATTAGGAGTGAGCAAACAAATCACTTCAATGTCATCTTAAGTTTAGTTTTTTCAACTCTTCTTCAGGGATATTTCTATGTTTGTATTGAATTGGTTGTATTTCATTTCCTTTTATACGAAAAGTAATTGTGTCCTCTCCATATAATATAATACGTTAAACCCTCTCACTAACTAGCTCTTTTATCGAGTTTAATTTTGAAGAAAGCTCGATAAACCATTCTTCGTCCCCTGTTACTAATGCAAGGTCTATAAGATAAAGGATTTGCTCCTTATTTATTACCTTTGATTCAGGGAGTTTGTTAACATGTTTACTAAAGAGTAAAATAGCTTCGTTCATTGTGTACTTGTCGTCACGTTTCACAATACTAACTGTGACTACATCTTCCACTTCATCAAGTGATACAATGTAACCAACTATGAATTCACCCTCATTTGATATTCCACGAACCCAATCTCCTACTTTTAAAACTTGATTATTATTTGACATCATACTTTTTCACCTTCTTATAAATATTTTTTGTGGCGATAAAAAATAAAAACAAAATCAAACTGTAATATTTTCCATTACATTTAAATAGTAAGAACTTACGGCTCTATATAACAATTAAGCCGCTTAACGTTCTTGATTGATAAGATCAACAACTTCTTTCATTGTATAGTCCTTTAAATATTCACCTAGATGTTCTTCTGCACCTAAGAAAATAGTGAAAAGAACTTTTCGCATATTCGAACCCACAATACACTGACCATTTGATTCAGGACACTTAGGCTGCAATGCACCTTCAGAGGTTATTTGATAAATATGCCAAAGATTAACTTCATCTAAATCTCGGGCGAAAATAAAACCGCCACCAGTCCCCTCTTTTGATTGTATAAACTTATGTTTTTTTAACAAACTTAGCACTTTGCGAATGCGTACTGGGTGAACACCTGCACTTTCTGAAATAGCATTACTTGTTGACATCCGGTCTGGCTGTAAAGCTAAATAAGTTAAACTGTGTATGGCCAAGGTAAAGTCGCTGTTCATTGTTTTCCTCCTACGATCAAAACTATTGTTTCTCCTATATTAACATACTGTAGCCATAAATATTACAGATAGGTTAGTTGAACGTTACAATATAGAACCACACTTAGCATAAAGAAATAGATTCCATAATTTCATTTAGCTTTTAAGTTAAAAATACATTTAAAGACTCCATTGTTTCTTCACTTGTTCTTCTGCCAACTGTTTAATTTTTGTCCATATCGTATCTTTGCTTACAATAACATTTGTTTGATAATTTCTATCGTTATAATTGACTGTAACGCATACTTCTATCATTTCCTTCTTCCTCCTTTCAAACAAATTTCTTCTTATCTATATTTAAGGACTGAACAGTCTTGGGTTTAGTTATAATCTCTAACCTATAACTTCATTTTTTAAATAATCAAATTAAAAATCCCACTGTTTTTTGACTTGTTCTTCTGCCAATTGTTTAATTTTTGTCCACACCGTATCTTTGCTTACAATAACATTTGTTTGATAATTTCTATTATTATAATTGACTGTAACACATACTTCTATCACCTTCTGTTTCCTCCTTTCAAAAAATTCCCTTTCACACTATTACTTATTAATTAGCCAACTTTTGCAGTTCAATGTTCAAGAATGTTCGAACGCTACGTGGTAAAAATTTTCGAATTTCTTCCTCATTAAAACCAATTTGCAATCTTTTCTCGTCCAGCATAATCGGGCGACGCAACATTAGTGGATGCTCAATTATTAATTTATAAAATTCATTCAGCGAAAGCTCATCTATATTTATATTTAAGTCTTGAAAAGTTTTGGATCTAGTTGAAATAATTTCAGTAGCACCCTCTTCTGTTAAACGAAGAATGGATTTAAGTTCATCCACTGTCATAGAATTGGATACGATATTTTTTTCAGTATAATTAATTTGATTCTCTTCAAGCCATGCTTTTGCTTTTCGACATGAACCACAGCTTGCTGTCGTATATAAAACCACCATATTTCACTCACTCCTTTAATGTTCTTTATGAAACGTACATTTTAAATATCGATTATTGAAATGTATTAAAAAAAATTACAGTTTAGAATCAAATACACGTAATATTATTTATTCAGCAATGTTTCGTTTATTTCTACTATTCGTTTCTTTTCATGCTTCTTCTATAAAATGATTGAAACTACATTTTACCGTCGATGACAATTCACTTCTAAAAATCTTACTGTAATTCTAAACTTTACAGTTCAATTAATCAACTGTTAAGTCTTGGAGTAATTAATCATTTTTTTGTGTGAATTTCACCATAGCGTTATAACGAATCAATTTCCAATGCACTTCAAAATACATTTTATTCATTTCTTACTTACATGTGCTATTATGAAATATATTTAGCATAATAAAAAGTACGCACTTTAAAGTGTTATAGGTACTAAAAAGTAACGTATGCATTTTCAAGTGCCGTTCTACCTATTTCTCTCTTACATCGGTTATTATGACCGATATTTAGCACAATAAATAGTACGCACTTTAAAGTGTTATAGGTACTATAAAGAAATAATTTGAGTATGTACACCCAAAACTGTAATCTAAATTCATCAAAGGAGTTTTTTTATGAAGACATATAATATTCCTGTCGAAGCAACTTTAGAAGTTATTGGTGGAAAGTGGAAAGTCGTTATCCTTTGCCATTTAAAGAAAGGAACAAAAAGAACGAGCGAATTAAAACGTTTAATGCCTGGTATTACTCAAAAAATGTTAACACAACAATTACGTGAATTAGAAGAAGATGATGTAATTCAAAGAAAAGTATATGACCAAGTACCACCGAAAGTAGAGTATTCTTTAACTAATTACGGTTCGTCTTTAGGAGCCATACTCGATTCCCTCTGCACTTGGGGCGAAGTTCATCTTGAAAAAAACGGGAACACATCCATGCTTATTACAGCCGATGAATAATAACTGTTCCTATTATAACTATATTGAAGACAAAAAATAGGTCGAGGCAATACTTACCCCAACCTATTTTTTATACCTCTTTATAACTTTTTGCAGTAATAACTGTTTCAAATTCAAAGGTTTCTGGCAGATGATCGGCATAAGAGTACTCAAAAGTGCGTCCATCCGTTAAGTAGGCTACTTGTTCAACTCTCATTAGGAAATCTTGATTTGTTAAGTTCATAAACTGCTTTTCTTTATCATCCGGGCGAACACCTTTGACCCTAACAACGGATGTCCCCACTTCAAGACCTAGCTTATTTTGAATGTGCGAGTAGATCGATTCCTCTAAAACAGAAACCTCAACACCTGGGATGACCGAAATAGGCATCCATGTATGCTCCATAATCGTTGGGATACTGTGAATAATGCGGAGGCGGATGATTTTATATACAAAATCCCCGGCTGAAATGCCCAATTTTTCAGCAATTATTTCATCGGCACCGACAATCGTAAACTCGATAATTTCACTTTCTACCTCACTGCCGTAAACAGCTTTCGTACCTGTTAAAGTTTGAATCATTCGTGCCTTTTCCTGCTGCCGCCAATCTTGAACGACTGTTCCACTTCCGCGCCGGCGGATGATGTAGCCGTCTCTAACTAACAGATCCAGCGCTTTTTTTATGGTAAGGACTGAAACCCCAAATTCTTCAGCAAGGATGGGACTGCTTGGAATTTTTTCATTAATTTTATATTCACCGTCTAAAATTTGCTGTTTAATTTTTTGGTAAATGCCGAGGTATTTTACTTGTGTTGATCCGCTTGCCATTTCCATACCTCCTTTATACTGTATTCCCTCTTCTATTCATTCAAGTTTAAAGCCTCAAGTTTGTAAACGGAAGGTGATGGAGCAGCAAATCCGTTTTCTAAGATTTCAATATTCGTTACCGCTTCTTCATCTTTCACAAGTTTTGGTGCACCATTTACGATTGTTTCATACGCTGCATCATAGAAACGACCGTAATCACCAAGCGGCGTTTTAATTTGTTTTTCAATCCAATCACCGTTTGCATTTTGATATTTAGCAATTCCATAATACATCGGCGAATCTTCACCAAATCCTGCACTCTCAGGCATAATACCCGCTTTCAAATCATTTTCCTGCTGATCTTCACCATATTTAATAAACGATCCATTTGTTCCATGAACGATAAAGCGTGGATAATCTTTCGCTACAACATGGTTCGTTTTCAGTTTAATTTTTAACTTATTTCCGTAATGTAGACCAACATCAAAATAGTTATCAACCGCACCTTCCACTTCATTATTACGAATATCGTATGTCACCGTATCAGGACGGCCAAATAGTGAAATCATACGGTCCATCGTATGAATACCTAAACTATAAAATGAACCTTCTTCTTTTGGACCTTCGTGAGTAATTGAACCAGGACGGAAATAATCAATATGTGATTCAACCTCAACGATATCACCAAGGAATCCTTGTTCTATAACTTGCTTCACCGCTAAAAAATCACCATCAAAACGGCGGTTTTGATATGGCATAACTACTACACCTTTCTCTCGTCCTAAAGCTAATAATTCCTTCGCATGTTCTACTGTATCGCAAAATGGTTTTTCCACGATAACTGATTTTCCAGCAAGTATAACTTTTTTCGCTAATTCGTAATGCGTATGTGCTGGCGTACAGACCGTCACCACTTGAATGTCTTTATCATTCAACAATTCGTCCAAATTAGTAGTGAAACTAACACCTTTTTCCTTATATGGAGCCGCTAATACTTCATTAATTTGGCGAGCAAAAATCATTTTTACTTTTATATTTTTACGTGTATTTACATAAGGTAAATGATAGCGGTTAGCTGATTTTCCAAATCCAATAAAGCCCATTGTTAATGTCATATTCTTCAACTTCCTTGCTCATATATTTTTGTTTCTATACTTATTATATATTTTCATTATCAAAAGTATATAGTTTTAGTTTTAAAATTATATATCAAAAAAGTCGAGATGGAAATCATTTTCTGATTCCCATCTCGACTTTACGTTATAGACTTATGTCCTACCATCAGTTTTATTTACATTCGATGACTAGTAGATAGCTACTTGGTTACATACTCTTATTCATACATATAAGAACGTGTCATCGGAATTGTATCGTTAATACCTTTTGTAAATACAAATTGATGTAGATCAATATTACCTGTAAAGAACGAAGCTGCACATGCATTTAAATATAAGCGCCACATACGAATGAATCGCTCATCTTTCGTTTTGCGAACTTCCTCCAGTACGTTTTCAAAATTTTGAGCCCAATGTTGTAATGTTTTCCCGTAATGTCTACGTAAGCTTTCCACATCAACAATGTAAAATTGTTCGTTTGTCATGATCGTAATTAATTCGTTAACAGCAGGAACATATCCGCCAGGGAATATATATTTTTCAATCCAACCATTCGTAGCACCACCATTGGCCGGGGAAGTAATACAATGAAGTAGAGAAATCCCACCATCATTTAGTAGTGCATTCACTGTTTCAAAGTATTGCGTAATGTTGTCTTTTCCTACATGTTCAATCATACCTACACTAACAATTTTATCAAATTTATGATTCTTAATATCGCGGTAATCAAGTAAAGATACTTCAACTAAATCGGTAAGCCCCTCTTGTTTAATTCGCTCGGAAGTCTTAGCATATTGTTCCTCACTTAACGTTACTCCCATCGCCTTCACACCGTACTGCTTAGCGGCAGCTGTAATGAGTTCACCCCACCCGCAGCCAATATCTAATAACGTATCACCTTTTTTAAGGTTCAACTTTTTCAAAATATGATTCACTTTATTATGCTGAGCTGTCGTTAAAGAATCTTGCTCATTTCGGAAATACGCACAAGAATATGTCATTGTTTCATCAAGCCATAATTTATAGAAATCGTTCCCAATATCGTAATGATGAGCAATATCATCTTTATTTTTTTGTTTTGAGAAATTCCATTTACTTTTGAAATATTGCAACTTACTATCACCTAAAAAGCTATCCTGCCTTTTATAAATAGATTGAATTGCTTTTTCAAGATTCCCTTCTATTTCAAGGTCCCCATTCATATACGCTTCACCGAATGCAATAGAAGGATCCTTAGCAATCTCTTTTTTGGAAAGAGGCTTATGGAACGTTACATGAAATTGAGGTTCCCCTTCTCCATATTGTATTGTTTCTCCATTCCAAAGTGTAATTTGAACTGGATCTGAAAAAAGATTTTTAAGTATTTTTTTATAAAAAAGTTCTTCAACCATATAAACATCTCCTACTAAAGAAATTGAACAAAAAACTATACTAGTTAATAAGTCTTTTTGAGCATAGCTTAAAACCGTTATGACTTCTTGCTACGAGTGTCATTATAAAACGGTTATATTATGAAGCATAGTACGTACTTTAAAGTGATGAAGGCACTTTTAAGTACCTATGATGAATGATAAATTAAACATTCACCCTACTAAAACAGCTGCTGATATGGTATAGACCCTTACTTTTCACCATATTAACTTTCTAACGTTTTATACTGAAAAAACACCACCTCTTCATGGGGTGGTGTTTTCAATATTACATATATAGATTTCACTTAACTTTACCATTTTTTCTATCTATGCATCGTTCTCCCCATACTGTTAATTGGTTTAATACATTTTGTAAAGACCAACCATAATCAGTTAAGGAGTATTCTACCCGAGGTGGAATTTCTGTATAGATTTTACGTGTAATCACACCATCTTCTTCTAACTCACGTAATTGCTGCGTCAACATTCTAACAGAAATTTCAGGAATCAAACGTTGCAACTCACTCGTTCTCTTTGTCCCTTTCGTTAAGTGACATAAAATAACGACCTTCCACTTTCCCCCGATAATTTCTAAAGTCGCTTCTATCGGTATATTATATTGTTTCACGCGTACTCCTCTCCTTTTTTCTAAATTTCTTCTCTATTGTTGCGTAAAAACAAATAATTTTCTATACGGCACATTTTAGTTCCTACAGCACAAAAAAGTACCTATATTACTAAAAAGTAATTATGCTGCTTAAAAAATCTCCTTATATATACATGACAAAACAACAAGAAAAAAACGAACATATTGTTGTTCGTTTTTCCCTTGTTTATTCAGCTGCTGTTATGAGCATAGATGTGTTCCCATTCTTGTCGAGATGATTTTCTCCCCAGTGACAAAGAGAATCGAGTATAGAATCTAAAGAATGACCATAATCAGTTAAAGAATACTCTACTTTTGGCGGCACTTGGTTATATACTTTTCTTTCAATTACACCATCTTCTTCTAATTCACGTAATTGTTGTGTTAACATCTTTTGTGTAATACCAGACATTAATTGTTTTAATTCGCACGTTCTCTTTTTGTCTTTCTTTAAATGACAAAGGATAACGACTTTCCACTTCCCACCGATAACCTCTAAAGTCGCCTCTACAGGAATATTGTATGTTTTCATATAAAAATCTCCTTTAATAATGTTATAAGGCAAGTAAGCTAAAGATTTAAATATTACTTTTAAGTATCTATAGCACCTTAAAGTACGTACTTTTTATTGTATTAAACATGTTTCATAATAGCATACGTAAACAGTAAATGAGTAGTACGGCACCAAAAAGTACCTGTATTACTTTTTGGTATCTATATTACTTTAAAGTACGTACTTTTCATTATGTAAAATACATTTCATAATAGCATTTGTAAGAGTTGAGTGAGTCATGCAGTATTAGAAATTACATTTTAGTACCCGTACTTTAAAGTGAGTATTTTTATCATGCATTTTGTCAGACGATGAAATGCTATATATTGATTTTCAAAATCAGTAATCAATTTTCAAATACATTTTAGGAGGATATCTTTAATGAATAAATTACTAAAAGAAAAAATCGGTTTTGGTACAGCACCACTAGGAAATATGTACCGTAATATCCCAGAAGAAGAAGCAATCGCTACAGTGGATGCTGCTTGGGAGAATGGCGTTCGTTACTTTGATACAGCTCCCCTTTATGGATCTGGCTTAGCGGAGATTCGTCTTGGTGAAGCACTATCAAAAAGAAATCGTGATGATTACTTTTTAAGTACGAAAATAGGTCGAACGATTTCAGATGAACTAGAAGATCCATCTGCACGTGATTTAGGTGAAAAAGGCGGACTGTTCGAATTTGGTCGTAAAAATAAAATGATCAATGACTATAGCGCAGATGCGACACTTCGCTCTATCGAGCAAAGTTTGAAACGTTTAAAAACAAATCGTCTAGACTTTGTTTTCATTCATGATTTAGCACAAGACTTTTATGGCGATGAGTGGATTTCACAATTTGAAATTGCTCGAACAGGAGCATTCCGTGCGCTAACACGCTTACGTGAAGAAGGCGTCATTAAAGGCTGGGGACTTGGAGTAAACAAAGTAGAATCGATTGAACTTATGCTTGATTTAGAAGAAGCGAAGCCAAATATCTCCTTACTAGCTGGTCGTTATTCATTACTAGACCACGAGCGTGCATTGCAACGAGTAATGCCATCAGCTGTAAAGCATAATATGGATATTGTCGTTGGTGGCCCATATAGCTCAGGTATTCTTGCTGGAGGTGCTCACTTTGAATACCAAAAAGCATCACCAGAAATTATTGCAAAAGTTGAGAAAATCAAAGCTCTTGCAGATCGTCACGAAATCAGCATCAAAGCTGCTGCGTTACAATTTTCACTAGCAAATCCAGCAGTTGCTGCTGTTGTTCCTGGTGCAAGTAAACCGGAACGAATTGTAGAAGACCAAAACGCATTAAACACAGTAATTCCAGCAGCATTCTGGGAAGAAATGCGCGAACAAAAACTAGTAGCACCTAATGCACCACTACCAATCAACGTAAAATAAATTGAAATCTTAATCAGTGGGCCATCCCCCCACTGATTATTTGCTCGCAAATATCGAGATAAAAAGGAGCGTAATGAACATGGCACATACTACTACATCTATGGAAATTTTCGGTTCACCTGAACAAGTATGGCAATTAATCGGAGGTTTCAACTCCCTTCCAGACTGGTTACCTTATATACCTAGCAGTAAATTAACTGAAGGCGGTCGTGTACGTCACCTAGCTAATCCAGATGGTGATACGATTATAGAGCGCTTAGAAGTATTCAATGATAAGGAACGCTACTACACGTATTCAATCATGAATGCACCATTCCCAGTCACTAATTATCTATCTACAATCCGAGTTAAAGAAGGTACCGAAAGTAACACATCGTTAGTAGAATGGTCTGGTACTTTCACTCCTGTAGAGGTTAGTGATAAAGAGGCAATTAATCTGTTTCATGGCATCTATAGTGATGGGCTCAAAGCATTGCAGCATGCATTTCTAGATTAATCTACTAAAAACAATGAAAAGCAGAGCGATATCGCTTTGCTTTTCGTTGTTTTTAGGTATATGGAATTATATCGACGATTTTTCAATTATATCGATCACAACTTGAAATATATCAACGATTTTTTCAATATATCGACGTTTCGACAAAGGATATCGACTTACCGACAAATACCGACGTTTCAGCACTATAAAAACAGCAAAGCATCCAGTGCTTTGCCGCTTATCAAATTACTTTTTACGTATGAAACAACTTTCCTTCTACCGCCTTAATATATCTTTCAGCAGAACGTTCAACTGCCTCATTTGCATTTTCTTTTACTACTCGATGAAAAGCGTTGTATAAACGATTAAACTGTAACGGCTTCACTTGATTCACCATTTCTTCCACTTTTCTCGCTGGTAATGGAATTAAGTTTGGATAGCTGTACATGAAGCTTACCCATCGTTCATCCGCTACAACTTGAATAATATCACCTGTTAACAAAATTCCTTTTCCATCATTACCTTCTTCCCAATGTAAGACAGATCCTCCTTTAAAATGGCCACCTAAACGATGAATGACCAATCCATCAACTAATTGTAAAGACTCACCAGACCAATAAATAATACGACTACTCGGGCGCATTACCCATTCTTTATCATCTTCATGTATATAAATTGGTACATCGAATGTCTCAGCCCATTCTACTTGCGTTGAATAATAATGAGGATGAGACAATGCAATTGCATCTAAACCGCCAAGCTCTTTTATCTTCTCAATTGTCGTTTCATCTAAATAAGTAATACAGTCCCATAGTAAACGATATGACTCTGTTTTCACTACAAATGCCGTTTGCCCGATCGCAAACCCTGGTTTTGTCGTAATACTATAAAGCCCGTTTTCCTCTTCGATTATTTCATTTTTATATGTATCACTCGTTTGTAAGCTTTCTAGTGTCGTCCAAGACTGCCCTTTCGGATTCACATATTGCCTCTCTTCATCACAAATATGACAACTCACCGGTTCTTCTACACCCGCTGCATACTGCACACCACACGTTGTACAAACGAAATTTTTCATCATAATTCCCCCTATCCCTATATTTTTATTAAGCTGATTTTTGTTGATAATAATCTGCTTTTTTATTTTCAATTAGTAAACTTATAAAAGTGAGTAAATAGACACCTGTAACCGATAATGGAATTACAGTAAATCCTTTTTCTGCAAAAAGAATCCCGCAAACTGACGTTACAAATACAGTCCCTACTGACAATAAACCATAACTTCTACTTTCATAAATCCATACGTACGGGATAAAATGAACACCTATTAACATTGCTACTACAAAAGGTAACCATTCTGGAAATTGAAAATAGGCAAGTAATACAAGCGGAATATTCAATACATTTATCCCACCAATTAATCCTGCCAAAACCCCTAACGGATTTCCTTTCGCAAACATATCAATTTTCAATATAGCAGCTATCATTAAGCCAAAAGGAAATACACAACCCATACCGATTAAATATACCCATACCACTTGTTTTTCAGAAAGAACAAAACCCGTTATACTCATAACGACCCAAAATAAAACGCCAGCTAATATAATTGGCAAGCCTCTCTTCGTTTTTATTGCTAAATCCTTTTTCGCTTCTGAAACATTCATCTCACCATCTCCCCCAAAATATTTGTATTATAAAGTCACCTCAACCTCGCCCATCCAATAACGCCAAGCTACTAAATAATCTTCTAAATCTTTCGGGTGGTGTCTTAAACATGTATCTATACGCAAATATAAGCCAATAACTATTTCTTCATATAACTCTCTGTCTGTTTTATGAAATACACATTGTTTCATCACATAATTAATTGCTTCTTTCGTTAAATCTTCCGGAGTTGAACAGAACGCATAAATTAAATCGTATATAGGATCTCCTAACACCGGTAAAGGATCAATTACACCATGCAGCTTATTTTCTTGAAATATATAATTATGAAATCCAAGATCACCATGCAATAAAAATGGCTGATTTATTCCAGTCCCCTTACTTGGACTATTTGCTAACTTAAGAACCGTTCTATACTCTTCCTCACTTATGCACGGTCTTACATTTTCATAAGCTTCCATTACATTTGTCGTTAAAAATTCATTCCAAGATTGAACCGGACTTTCTTTCCATCCCCAACCATCTTTACCTGAAACTATTTCATACTTATTAATAACTTCTTTTACAAGGGTACTAAGCGTAATTCGTTTATGTCCCTGTTTGCACGAAGTACTACCTTCAAGGAAAGAATACACAATATATGTATGTAAAGGCTCCTTATACAAAAGCTTTGCAAACAAAGTATTTCCTTCATAAAAAGAAAGAAAATTAGCTTCTTCACATATCACTTCAGCTTTATTCAGCTTTACAACGTATTTTCCATCCAACAAATATACAGTACTTGTCGTTCCTCCGTTCAACACTTTTATGCTATTTGGATAACGTGAAATAACTTCCTCCTTAACTAGTTGTGTAGCGATTACTGAAATGTCCATTCCCTCACCCTTTAATTCCGAAGATTCCTTCAATTCAAAAGACAACTTTACTATTATTTGACAAACGAATAGGAAACCCCTTCCAAAATCATAATATAACAAAAATTCATTCACTTTTACATTTCAAAAATAAGGAAATACTAACAACAACGTTACATACATATAGGAGGACACTATGAAACCTGAATTTTTAAAAGCTGTACATGATGCCATCGGAAATGTCGAACACATTCATATAGAGGAAAGTGGTGCCGACAGCTTACTTATCCATCATGATGATGCACAGCAGTTACAACAAGTCGCTGAAACGTTAGAAAACAACAATTTCCGCTCTGCTTTAAGAACAACTGGAGATGCTTCGTATATTGAAGTATTGAACAGATAATGAAAGTCCGGATGTACTCTGGGCTTTCTTTTTATATTGAAACTTCAAACTCTTTCACATACACCGCTGTTCCCGCAATATCAATTTGTAACTTCTCATTTTCTACATCTTTCGTTACATATACCGTTACACGACCATCTTTATTCATTTCCTGTCCTTGTTCAACGATTAACTCCATTTCATGATTAAAATCTTTCTCCAAATACGTCGCATAATACGCTCCCATTACACCTGAAGCTGTTCCTGTCACTGGATCTTCAATCGTTCCAGCATAAGCTGATGAGAAATGACGCCCATGCATTTGCACCTGTTCATCATAAGTTTCTAAACAAACTGGATGAATAGAAGCATTAGGTATTTCTTTTAATACGGATGGGAATGCATCATTATGAGGTCTCATTCTCTCACATGCATCTAGATTTTTAATCGGTACAATTACAGTCCAGTTCCCCGTACTTCCATATACAATTGGTAAACTTACATCTAAATCATTTTCTTCTAAACCAATACTATGAGCTAATGCTTCTGTTGAACCTGCAAAATCTTTAAACTGAGGTGTTGCCTGCCCCATTTTAATAAAGGTTTCTTCATTTTCATTTACAACTATTTGTATCGGTAAAATCCCGGCCTTCGTTTCAATCGTAAGATTTGTTTTCTCTTCTAATAAACCTCTTTCACGCAAGGCATACATAGTCCCAACTGTCCCGTGTCCACATAAATCCATTTCATAACCAGGTGTAAAATAGCGCATTCTTATATCTGCTACTTCTGAAGAAAGAACGAAAGACGTTTCGTTAAATCCAACTTTTTCAGCAATACGTTGCATTTCCTCTTCCGTTAATCCATCCGCATCTAATACAATACCTGCTGGATTCCCCATATTCGGTTTATTCGTAAATGCGTCATAATGAAATATGTTTATAGTCTTCATTTTTTCTCCTAACCTTTTTTAAAAATTTTATAATAAAGCTCTAGCTTTCTAATATTAGCTCCGTCTTCTTTACGAAAAATGCCTAATACATACATCTCATCTCGATGTGCTGCTTCATCAAAACCTCTTATCCATTCCGTGAACCATTCTTTTGTTAATGATGCATAACTTGATAGCCATCGTCGTATTTATACTGCGATGGTAACCTCTTATTAAATCCACCTACCCAACTTTCATAATCATCATTTTGGAACGGACGGATCATAAGTCTCTCTGTCTCTACCTGTAATAGCGGCAGCTTCATTTACATCTCTTCCTTTGATAGTTAATTGAATATTCTTTATTATCTTACACAAAATAAAAAATCTAGTAAATTATTATGTCTTTAATAAACAAGTTCTATTAAAATACAAAAGGAAACCCTGTTCTGAAGGGTTCCCTTTTGTAATCATACTACCAATCTTATCTGTAATTTAAAACCTTGTATTCTGTCTTTAATATTCCATACACATCAACATCTTCATATGTATTTAATAAAAGTCTATTTTGTCTTAATGTACCTTCTTTACGTAAGCCCGACTTCTCTAACACTTTAATCGATGATCGGTTTCTAGAAATGGCAGATGCCCAAATTTTATTTAAACCTAATTCGATAAAGCCAAAATGAATCATTCTATTTACAGCCTCGGTTGCAAAACCCTTGCCCCAATAATTCTTACCAATCCAATAACCAAGCTCACCTCTATTGTTACCTTTGTCAATTCTTAGTGTAATTGTACCTACAATTTCTCTTGATTCTTTAGAAATGATTCCTAAAGGATATTCGATTCCTTGCCTTATAAGTTCTGGTTGTATATCAACCCAATCTTGCGCGAACTCCAATTTATATGGGTGTGGGAGCCCAAGAATATTGGCTAATTCCTTGTCATTAGCCAATTCTTTAATTCTACATACATCATCATTGGTAAAAGGTTCTATACATAAATGCTCAGTTTCTAATTTTATAGCCATATTTTCTCCCCCTTGTACGGAAATGAATGAACTTCCTTTATTTTCAATATTACACTAGAAATAAACAAAAAGTTTCAAATATTAACAATATCCGCTAACAGAATCATAAACAAAAAATCCAGTTATGCTTTGTACATAACTGGATTCCTCATCATCTAATCAATTTTTATTTTACAAGTACATTCTTCCCTTAATTCCCTTTTCAACACTTTCCCTAAAGCGTTTTTCGGTAACTCTTCTACGAATACCACTTCTGGTATTTTATAACTTGCTAATTTCTCCTTACAATACTGAATAATACTTTCTTCTGTTAATGTTCTTTCGCTATCCTTCACAATGTAAGCTTTTGGAACCTCTCCCCAAAAGTCATCTGGAACTCCAACTACTGCAACTTCTAAAACACCATGTATTTCATGAATAACATCTTCTACTTGGTCTGGATATACGTTGTCACCACCGCGTATGATAACGTCTTTATATCTTCCCATAATATGCAGGAATCCGTCGTCATCTATCATGCCAGCATCACCCATGTTAAACCAATTATCTTTTACTACCTTCTTTGTCGCCTTTTCATTATTCCAATATCCTTTAAACATGTATGGACTTCTTACGTGAATCTCCCCAACTTCATTAGTTGTTAGTTCATGTCCTGTTTCTGAATCAACAATTTTCACCTCTACATTTTTCAAGGTTTTTCCTACAGAAGACATCTTTTCTTTTCCCATCATTGGATGCCAAGAAGTGACCACCCAACCTTCTGTACTACCATAGCCTTGCACCATAGAGATTCCTTTTTCCATATATTTTTGGATGAGCGTTTCTGGCACTTTTGTCCCACCACTTTGTGCTAATTTAAAGGTTGAAATGTTACGTTCTTTTTTATTTAGTTCATCAAGCATGTAGCTATAAACAGCTGGAAACGCAAGCATCGTCGTAATTTTCTCTTCTTCAATTTTATCCCAAATGAAAGTAGGATTCGAATCAGCTAAGAAGACCATCGTAACGCCATGATAAATGCAATTTAAAATAGAAAGCACGCCACTCATGTGGAACAATGGATGCACGGATAAAAAGCGTTCCCCTGCTGGAATTTCTCTTTGGCCCGCAATTTCAGTAAAGTAATGATGTAAGTTTTTATGACCAATAACACACGCTTTCGCCTGTCCAGTCGTTCCTGAAGTAAATAAGTAAATCGCATCATCATCTTCATGAACTTCTACGCTCGGTTCTGTACTTGGCTGTTCTTGTAATGTTAATTCAAATAAACCAAAGCCTTCTTTTGTCGTTTTCATTACATAAGGAATTTCTTTAACAGCATCAATCTTTAATAAAACTTCACTAAATTCTTCATCAATAACTAATACTTTTAATTTTGCTTCTTTTACAATCGTTTCTAATTCATACGCAGTAAGCTGATGATTTAGCGGAATACATACCGCTCCAATTTTTAAACTCGCCATCATAATGCTTGGAAACGGATGATTATTTTTGCATAGTATTCCAATACGATCTCCTCTTTGCACACCGTTTTGTAACAAATAATGTGCAAGCTGATTTACTCGTTCATTATACTGCTGAAACGAATACCTTTTCTCTCCCCCTACAAGCGCTTCCAAATTTGGTGATTGCATTGCTCTTTTTTGTAATAATTTTTGCATCGTTCTCAAGTAAAACTCCCCTTTATATATGTTAGGTTTTTTATTTTACCATATTAACTATTAATTTACTAAAGATTACACTTAGTGAATATAAAACCAATAAAATAGCCACCTACTTAACAAGTAAATGGCTATTCCCTTTTATATATTAGAATACTGCTTATTCATCACATATCGTACATACTCAAGTGCACTTTTATCAATCTCTTCATCACTTAGTTTATATTCTGCACCATATAAATAAAACGAAGGTATAAATTTCATGTCTGTATATAAGCACGTAGCTTGAAATGGTTTCGTTAACTCATCCATTGTAATTCCGCTATTTTCATAATCTTTTTCTAATCCACCTATAGAAATAGCCACACCAAACTCTTTTCCCTTCACTTTATCCCCTTTTGATCCGTACGCAAATCCATATGTTAATACATCATCGAACCATTTTTTTAATAATGGTGGTGAACTATACCAGTATAGCGGGAATTGAAATATATATCTGTCATGTTCTACTAATAACTTTTGCTCTTCTTCAATATTAAATTCCCAATTTGGTGCCACTTTATATAATTCATGCACCGTAATTTCATCCGAATGTTTCTCAAGTTCTTCTATCCATCTTTTATTAATCTTTGATTTTTCAATATGAGGGTGTGCTACAATTACAAGTGTTCTCATCATTTTCCATCCCCTTTATAAATTAATCAATCCTTTACGTATTAGTATGAATGCGTTACATATAATTGAAAAGTACGTACTTTCAAGTGCTATAGGAACCTTGAGGTACCTTTGGAGGTGTTATATGAATCAAAATGATAACTGTCCAATTGCAACGACGCTCGATGTAATCGGCGGAAAATGGAAAGTTCATATTTTATGTGTTTTGATGGATGGAAAAATGCGAACAAATGAAATCCGGCGAGAAATCCCAAACATTACACAAAAAGTCCTTACACAACAACTTAGGCAACTTGAAGCTGATGGGATTATCCATCGTACTGTATATCAAGAAGTACCACCAAAGGTTGAGTATACAATAAGTGAATACGGAAAATCTTTAATGCAAATAATGAATGAACTATTTGAATGGGGAAAAGACCATCAAATGAAAAGATTACATGACTAACAGAACATTACCATCTTTATTAAATCTGATACATTCATATTAGTAGTTCAATATTTCTATTGAAACGTTATAGTAGCGGTACTCCAACAACTGGTAATTTAGAACCTCAAATCTTTCAGAAGTAAAAAACAATAACATTCATCTATAAATACTCTTTATAACAAAAGTATCCTATACTTTTTACCTTATATTTAACTCGGAAACTTTTTATTAATTGAACCGCATCCTAGTTGTTAGACATAGAGTCAACAATTTGAGATGTGGTTTTATTAGTCGGATAACAGCTCTCATCACCTTTAATAATCATGACTGCAGACAAAATACTTTGCAAGGAGTTCCTGTACAAAGCGTTTTTTTACATAGACTTACCAAATAGCGTTTTTATTAAAAAACTTCTCACATTTAAATTGGACAAGCATATTTTATTGTATGGGGACTCCCTACTCATAGAAAACTACCTTTCTATTCTAAGAGCACGCATATTTGTGTGCTCTTAAATTATTTACAATAAATATAAAGAGTTTATTAATTTTCTTTATTCACTATCGGAAAATTACCCATAATAATATCTTTATATTTATCTATTGTTTTTTGATTTTTATAAAACTATATTATTTTGGAGTTGGTTAATACGTTACACAAAACTGACCGTGTAATCATTATGGTCCCTCCATTTTCACAAGTGTTTGTTACATTTTACTCATCATCAGGAGAACTTCTTTCATCACAAGTCTTATCTAATACCTCTCCACATCCTGTATCAATGGATGCACTTAATGAAATGGAAAGCGAATTATTTGAAGTCGAGTTAAAACCACTACTACTTCATTAAAACTACGAATAGCGGAAAGGCCTTTACAACTCCCACATGGAACTACAGCAGTAGCATTTTTAGCAAAAATAGCACAAGCAAAAGAAGCTGCATCCTTTAATGCAAACACCATTACATATCAATGCTACCCAATGGCTACTGCTGCAGACACGCTATATAGCTTTAACTACACACTTACTATGTAGATTTCTCCATGGAACCAACACAACAACTACTGCTATATCAGTTGATGTTATTTTAGAAGATATACCAGATACTCCATTTTTATCTACTTCTAATATAAATGGGATATTAATGATGGTACCTATTGCCCCTGATGTATTTCGTTTTGCAATTGTTGATCCTAAGAATCAGACAATACCCGTTCATGTTGCTGTTACAGAAAAAGAGTTTATAGATAGTATTTATAGTATTACAGGTGAACATCTTCAAATTAAAAGCACAATATGGCTTTCTCGTTTTGGCAATGCAACCAAACTAGCAAATACCTATCAACATAAGCGTGTATTCTTAGCAGGGGATGCAGCACATATTCACTTCTCTGCTGGAGGACAAGGTTTGAATGTAGGTCTACAAGATGCTTTTAATATAGGCTGGTAATTAGGGCTCGCAATAAAACAAAAAAATATGAAAGCCTATTAGAAAGTTATCATATTGAAAGACATGTTGTAGGAAAACAATTTTTCAAGGAAGTACAAGCGCAAGAACAATTAATGATAAACTTTTCAAACGCAGGAATGGAATTAAGGGATTTATTTTCGCACCTACTTACATACCCCGAGATAAATCACGATTTATCTCGGGGTATGTAAGTGGCTTAGGGATAATGTATTCGTCGATGCACGATACAGCAAGGCATCCATTGATAGGAAAAAGATGTACAAATCTCACTATTTCTTCTCTAAATAAGAAAAGTTATAAACTCTTTGAATTAATGCAGGATGGTAAATTTATCTTATTAATACACCCTTCTTATATAGATAAGATAAATAAAATAAATCTTGATTCACACATAAAGGTGATAATAGGAGAAATACAAGATTCCAAGTTAAAAAATATAGATACCGTTTTGATTCGACCGGATGGTCACATAGCCGACATTGAATATAACAAGGTAGATAATTGCCAGTAGTCCAGAAAAATGAATATCAATTGTATTAGTGATACAAGATAAATTCACTTTTATAAAACGAAAAGAATCCTATTTATTTAGGACTCTCTTCGTTTTACCCATCTCACTATTTATAAGAACATATCTACAAGGGAAGAAACACTAAATTTACAGTTAACTATAAAATCCCTTTCCAAAGGACTACCCAAAACTCCCCACCTACATACTCCCATGATCAAAAATATTTGTCTCTATTTCATATAAATTATGATAAGCATCCATAAAGATAAAGCACAAAGGATAGCAAGCACTATACGAGTAGATAGTACCCTTACTTCAAAATCGGTTTTCTTGGATGGTTCAGGGTATGCAATTACATAAATCCCTTTTAATAGTGCAAGCCATGCAATAAGTGTAATGAGTCCCTGTCAATTAAGTGTCCAAACATTATGTAGGATTACAGTACCTAACCCGAGGAAAATTGATAGAAAGCCATACATAATTCCAAATCCTCTGTCTTCTACCACTAATTTTTTCAGTTCACGTAGTATAGATGGTCGCACAAAAAGTATTCCTGAGATGATAACCGTTATCCACCCCCAAAAAAAACCTAAAAAAAGGCTTACCTCCATTGTTACTCCACTCCTTTCAATTACATTTATATTTCAGTTATTTTCCCTTTAGTATTAGATCTATAGATAAAAAACTAAAAATGTAACTTTGGAGCAAAGTCGTACTCTTTATAAAATATTTCATGTGTACATAAATAATCCTTCACCTTACTAATTATTAATAAAATAATATTAAATTTAACAAGGTGAAGATCATACAATATTATTAAATAAATAAAATAATCTAGAAGTATAACAAATTAATAACCAGTCTACATACAACTTATGTTAATAAGAAAATCACATACACTTATACATATTACTTTTGTATAAAATCTTAAAAATTGTAGTCACAGAATTACTTTAGCATCCTCTTCTTAATGTCTAAACAATCAGCATTTAAACTAAACATGCTAATATTGATTTTGTACGCTTATCAGTTACCTCATAATAAATTTCTAACCCTTTCCGAGTACCTGTAACGACTTTCGTAGCTTTTAGTTTTGATAAATGTTGACTAATTGTGCTTTGAGGCATTTGTAACATTTCATACATTGTCGTTACGTTAATAGGACCTTTTGCAAGCATTATTTTTACTAATGATAAACGGACCGGATGTGCTAACACCTTTAATACTTCAGTGATTTCTTCATACATTTCTTTCATATTTTTCTCCCCTTTTATATAAATATTTATGTTATCCATATATATAATTCGAAGGTATATACAATTTTATGTCCGTCATTTAAAAAAAATATAAAAAAAAACTTTTTTCCGAAACTAAAGGAGTACCTTAACATACTGTCTCACTATCAGTAATCAATAAAAATCCCCTTATAGATACAGACGTATCTACTCTACACTCAACTTACTAAAACTAATGAAAAAGAGAGCAGATAACCTGCTCTCTTAAGATGCCTCCTTATGTTCTGTGGAATGCTGAACACTCCCCATTCTCTTTAATTTATTCCATCCTACCGCTACACCTCGAATAGATGAGAATATAGATTTAATGACAACATAAGTCATAAATTGACGATAAATAAAGCGTTGTAAAATTAACCACACTAACGGTTTAGGATCCTCTTTCTCTAATTTAAATGCAAAGAGAGATGCGAGAAGGTCCAATAAAAAGAATGCAAGGTAAAACCCTAACACTTTTAGCGGATTGCTACCAAACAGCCCCATAATCATTAAAATATCTGCAAAAGGAGCAATGAATTGCAGAACATATTGGAATAACCACATGTTAGGCAATGCAATAAATCCTAACGTTTTATGTTTTGTATGAAACACTGCTTTTCGATGTTTCCAAAGACATTGGAGTGTACCATATGACCAACGATATCGCTGTTTAATGAGACTTTTCACATCTTCAGGTGATTCCGTAAAAGCATAGGCCTTTTCTTCATATACAATTCTATATCCTTGACGTAAAAATGTAATAGTAAGATCCGTATCTTCTGCTAAAGTATCCTCACTTAAATATCCAGATTCAACTACATTCTTTTTACGCCATGCCCCAATTGCTCCTGGAACTACTGTAATACAATTTAACTCATCAAAAGCTCTACGTTCTAAATTAAACCCTGTAATATACTCAACATGTTGCCAAGTAGTTAACAAATTTCGTCTATTCCCCACTTTGACATTACCTGAAACTGCCGCTACATTCTGATCTTCAAGGTGTCTAATCATGAGAGAAATAGCGTCTTGCGCAATAATAGTATCCGCATCTAAAGTGACAATGATCTCTCCTCGCGATTGTTGAAACCCTAGGTTCATTGCCGATGATTTCCCGCCGTTTTCTTTCTGAATGAAACGAACTTTAGGGTGTTTATAAAATGTTTCTTGCATTACTTTTGACGTATCATCTGTCGATCCGTCATCCACAACAATAATTTCAAACTCACTATAATTACTATCCAAAATTGAGCGAATCGTCTTGGCTATCACCTTTTCTTCATTATATGCTGCTATGACAACACTAACAAAAGGTTGATAGGACGAATGAATAGAGCGAGATTGCGTTTTTCTTTTCTGCTTCCATGCAAAATAAATTAAGAATAAGAATCGGAAAATACCTAATCCAATAGCAATATAAAAAATAGTAGTTAATATATGCTTAAAATATCCCGCTCCTGAAAAGACAGCTTTATTATAAAGTAAATATTGCTTTCCCTCAGAAGAAACAGGGGGCATAATTTCATCTCGTTCTTTATTCATTAAATCTGAAATTGTTACAAAACTATATCCATTTTTTTTAAGTTCTTTAATGATAATCGGAAGCGCTTCTACCGTATGGGTACGATTCCCTCCAGCATCATGGAGAAGAACAATATTTCCCTCTCCCTTATAAATGGGAGTAAGAGCACGCTTTACTAATTCATTTGTTGATGGTGTTGCCCAGTCCTCAGGATCAACTTTTTCTGCTACCATTGTATAGTTCATATTTTGCGCACGCAAAATAGGCGATATTTCATTGGATGAATCCGGGTTAGCATCAGCTTCATATGGTGGTCTAAATAAAACCGTAGAATGTCCAGTTATTTCTTGAATTAAACGTTGTGTCGTATTAAGTTCTAATTTTGTTCGTAGTAAAGACGTATCAGCGACGTTAGGATGCTTGAAAGTATGATTGCCAATTTCATGCCCTTCATCGTATATTCTTTTCACAATACTAGGGTTGAGTTGCGCATTTTCACCAAGTACAAAAAAAGCAGCGTTTATTTTATTCTCTTTTAATATATCTAAAATTTCCGGCGTATATTTCGGATCTGGTCCATCATCAAATGTTAATACTACTTGTTTCCCCTTTGGTTTTCCATATCGTTGCACTTCGTATGCAGATGGTAAGGATCTATATACTTCATCTGTAAGATAACCATCGGTTCCTATTTTAAAATCTCTCAATCCATTTTTTCTTTCATTCTCAATCTGTAAAATTTCACCTTGTCCAGCATAATTCACTTCATCTAAACTAGTAATTGTATGTAATGCATCAAGATTTTTTTGTGCCTCAATCGGATTTTTTAAAACTTTCCATATTGTAGGATCTTCTGCTCCTAATCTCCATAACGCAAACCCCTTTGCATTGTTGTCCATTGCGATTTTCACTTGATTGTAGAGAGTAACACTGTCTAAGAACCAAGCAGTATGTTCTTTCTCTCCCGTTTTATATCTAAAATATGGATTTCCACTCATGTTATCCCATTGAATTTTCATATTGGAATCATGAGCCATTGTCATAACTTCTGAAAAAGTTAAAGACTTCGCAGGTTTTCTACTATTTACTTCCCAATCATATCCGTAGTTACCGAAAGCAACTATAAGCTTATTAGACAGAATATTCAGTTTGTTTAATGTGTGTTGGAACCACTTATTTGAAGCAATTGGTCCTGGTTCCCCCGCTCCATAGTGCTCATCGTACATCATTACTATCATACGATCTATTATTTTTGCTAATGCACCATAATCAAAAGCTTTATCATTAGCTGGAACATCTTGTGTAACGAGTAAATCATGTTTATGAAAGACCGTAGTAAGTTCTTTCATGAAATTTGTTAAGTACTCTCTATCGCTTTCAGGTACAGCCTCAAAGTCAATATTAATACCTGAAAACTGATTCTTTTCAACTTGGTTTACTAAATCATTAATAAATTTCGTCTTCACATCATTCGGCGAATTCAGTAACTTATGGATAAGCTCACTGTCAGGGCCAGAAGCTTTTTCTGTATAGTTAGTAAGTAACGGCATAATTTTCACATGATTTTTTTGCGCTAGTTTTACAATCTCAGGTTTTATCTCACTTCTAATCGTTAAATCTTCTTTTAAATGATACCATTCTGGTACTAACGTGGTTAATGAATTGATATTTTCTTTTAAAGACGCTGTACTATTTTCATCCCAATTTACATAAAAACCATACACTTCTTTACGTTGTTTACTATCGCTCGTCGGATTCACCAAATTTTTATTATCCTTCATTTCGGTATTCGGTTTGAATTCTTCCTTTTTTAACTGCTCGTCACTAAGCTTTTGATTAATTGGTACAAATTTCGTATCTTGTTTTACCGTAGGATTCATATTTGGAATTTCTGGTGTTGAAAAAATACTTTGAAAGAAAAAATAAAATACAATACTTACGCTAACTATTGAGATACATAGAAACGAGATAAAAGCTATGTTTCTCCTTCCTTTCGGATCATAAAAAACAGGTTTGGATTTATCTTTCTCTTGTTGAATGTTTTTCTCCATTATATTTTCCACATACTCCTTCTTAATAGAACTATAGAATAATAAAGTGAAACTTTAATTAGCCTCACCAATCGAACATTTATAAGCAGCCCAACTCCCATCTAACTTCTTTGCCTTAGCCACATTTTAAGATGGGAGTTTTACTGCCCACAATAGCGAGATGAATCCTTTTAGCTTTGAATTAAAGCTCTCACTTCCATATTCTATTGATTCTTCTTTTCATTGCCTTGTTGTTGGCCTCTATTTTCTTGTTGAGACCCCCTACCATTGTTCCCTTTCTCGTTCCCATTATTTTCTTTCTGGGACCCTCTTCCGTTGTTTCCTTGCTCATTTCCATTATTCTCTTGTTGAGGTCCTCTTCCGTTGTTCCCTTGCTCATTTCCATTATGCTCTTGTTGAGGTCCTCTTCCGTTGTTCCCTTGCTCGTTTCCATTATTCTCTTGTTGAGGTCCTCTTCCGTTGTTCCCTTGCTCGTTTCCATTATTCTCTTGTTGAGGTCCTCTTCCGTTGTTCCCTTGCTCGTTTCCATTATTTCCTTTTTGGGATCCTCTTCCGTTGTTCCCTTGCTCATTCCCATTATTTCCTTGTTGAGGCCCTCTTCCGTTGTTTCCTTGCTCATTTCCATTATTTCCTTTTTGGGATCCTCTATTTTCTTGCTGAGATCCTCTTCCGTTATTTCCTTGCTGTTGTCCATTATTTTCTTTTATTTGCCTAGATGGCTGTTCCTCTGTTTTCTTTTGTTCTTTATGTTCTGGCTGCTCATATTTTTTTTCTTCTACAGGAGACAAATCTGGTGATGCATCAGGAGATGACTGCGGCTGCGATTGCACCTCTTCTTCGTTTTCCACCTGATTAGACGGCGTGGCAGGAGGCGTAAGCGATTTATTCTTCTCATTCTCTTGCTTTATATAGACACCAGTGCCAATTCCAGCTTTTCTAGCATTCTCTCGTACTTGCATCGTGCTACTTTGATATTCAACTGTAATATGTTTTAGCTCATACTCTTTCTTTAATTCTTTCATTGCCTTTTCCAACTGTGGTTCTAGCGACTTATCCTTTGCAACAGCTGTTAGTATAACTTGCTTATCATTCGTTAAATACTTATCCTCTTGACTCTGCTTTATAATTGTACGTATTACGTCTTGCAATTGTTTGTTTTCCCATTGCTTCAATTCTTTTAAAATAAGCCTTCCATCATCATTACAAGCTTGCAAATCTATAACACGAAAATCTTTTGTTACACTCACCTCTAAACTTGGATTTATATCCACTGAGACGTAAGCAAATACTTTTTCTTCCGGTTGGTTGTAGAAAAATAAAAGCGCACATAGAAAACAAGCAACAAGTAATGATGCCGGCTTTAAGAAATAAGGGATTGAAAAACGCGATGCTCTTTGTTCTTGTTCTTCAAACGAGATTTCCTCTCCAATCACGCAAGAATCCCCTTTTCTATTACACGTAATAAACTCTCCATTTGGCGTTAAAACAACCACGCTATGTTTTTTTATATCCATCACAATTCCTTTATTCATCATGCTTCCCTCCCCTTATATAATCAAGAATGTATGTATAGTTATTTGCGAAGATAATGCACATTGCAATAATATATTTTCTATGTCGCTCCAACGTTTTACGACTTACTCTAACACGCGGTTCAATATGCTTAAGCGGTAATTTTTTCTTTCGGAACAGCTCTTCTATCATTTCCTCTTCTTTTATAATAATCTTCACAATTTCTATTAAGTGCTCACGCGTATCACGATGCTTAGGAGATTCTTTAGCAAGCTCTGAAAATGTGATTTTAAACTCGGCTAACACACTTTGAAAATGAAGAATTTCCTCTTTACGGTTACTATTTTCCATCTCTTTCATATACTCCGTAAGCGATACTTGCATTTCTAACATTTCCTCTTGCTCATCTTCTTTTAAAAAGACAAGGTTATGCTTAGACTCCTTGCGTATATAGTCAATTACATCTCTTTTTATAAGAAGATCAGCAAACGCTAGAAAAGATTTCCCTTTTTTATATGAGTATTGTTCAATTGCTTCATTAAACGCAAACAATCCAATACTATATTCATCATCCTGTTCTGTAATATATCTACGGCAGACAGACGAGGTTGATTTTCTAATAAATGGCTGATACTGTACGATAAAAGCTTCCTTATCTTCTCTGTTGTTTTGTATGTTATATACGATATCTTCTATTTTTGGTTTTTTTAAGATTTTCATTACTAAACTCAACACTTGTAATCTCCCAGCCTCCTTCACATAGCAAAATGGTCACTAAACAAGTGACCGTTTAACCACATTTTGTTAGTACTTTTCTTTGAGCTTATCTTTTTGCTGTTGCTCATATTTTTCGAGAACGACTTTTCCCACCGTTTTCTTAATGATTATTCTGTTTTATTTATACAAAAGCTAAATCTGCATTTTCATTTCTTATATTGTTTTGCTTGTTCTTTTTCTATTTTATCTGCAATCTTTAAATAACTCTTCTCTATATTGTTGGTAATTTCAGCCTTTTCTTTCGGCTTCCTCACTTAATCTAGCAATTTTATAAATACTTCAATGCTGTACCCGATATGTAATTTTTCTTTCATTTGTTTTCTGCACTATACATATTCGAAGGAACAACAAAATTTATGGGGGTCTAAAAAAATTTTTTATAAAATAAATATTTGTTTCAAAAATAAAAACCATCCATTTGAAAAAACTAATCAAATGGATGGTTTTCTTTTACTTTTTTTATAACTAACTTGAATCAGTTCAATAAGATCGTCAAAATGTTTAAGATAATCCTACTGTCGACGTTCAAAAGCAAGACGTACAGCAAGCCCCGTTAATACACTTGCCATAAGCCAACGCTGTACTCGTAGCCACGTTGGGCGTGTGCCAAACCATGTAGCAATTTTACTTGCTGTAAGCACAATTAGGAGGTTCACTATAAAGCTAACAGTGATTTGTGTAAGGCCCAAAACTGCACCTTGTAGGAGTAATGATCCCTTCTCAGGATCTTCAAATTGAGGTAAAAGTGACACATACAAAATAGCAATCTTTGGATTTAGAAGATTAGTCATTAGTCCCATCAAAAATAATTTCCGCGGTGGCTCATTAGAAATCGTACGAGCTTCCATAATAGAAGTAGCACCTGGTTTTATCGAATTCCAGGCGAGCCAAAGTAAGTAAGCGGCACCTGCCCACTTGACTGCTTCATAGACAGCTGGCACTGCAAGGAATAAAACTGTAAGTCCGAACATTGTTGCGATTATATAAATTACAAATCCGAGCATAATGCCCAAAAGAGAAATAAATCCTGCCATACGCCCTTGCGTAATAGAACGAGAAATGAGATAAATCATATTAGGCCCAGGTGAACAAACCATGCTAAGTGAAACAATTGCAAAGGCTAACAATGTACTAAAGCTAACCATAATCCTTCCCCCTTTATGTTACATAAAATTTCCTATTGTACATTTTATCATGATTAAGAAGAGAAAAGATTAATATAAGCCGATACAGCTAAGTAATATGATCGGATCGAATGTATGGTAATGACATACTTCTCCTTCTCTTAAAGAGAGATTTAAAAATAACCTATCCATAGAGCTACTAAAACTACTACTAACAAAGCAAAACAAAATGTGATATTTCGAATCCACTTTTGTATATCATCAAAATACTTTTCTATAAATGCAGTGTAAATAGAAAGCATAAGAAGTAGCACAATGAAAGTAAAGGATCCCAATTTATCGTTAAATTTTTCATTAGTAAATGTGCTTACATGAAGGAATAAAAAAACAAACACTACTATGAATAGCTCAAATATCCGTCTTTTATTCAACCTACCACCACCTTACATTAATTCCCTTTTATTCCATTTTATCAGAACATCATGTGTAGCAGCATATGAATATTATATTCATGTCAAAAAGGCTAACACTTCAAGATTGTTAGCCTCTACTTTCCGTATTCGTACCTTTTACCACTTTACTTCCTAACAACTGGAATCCACATTTCACCAAATACTAAACCATCTCTCTGCCCCATCGCAACCGTTGTATTCGGCCCACCAACATAGGCAAAATCTTTTGCATCTGGTAAAGCTTGACCGAATGCGATGCCAGTCAGCTTATTACTTAACTCTTCAGCCGTTTTGTCTTCTCCTTTCACTACTACGTATTCTCCCCTTGGAAACTGAATCACTCTAGACTCTTCTTCTATTTGTGCCTCTGTCATAACGCCGGCATAATACATCATCTTGTTATTCACCGCTTCGCTCACAGAAAAGATGTAATTATTTGTAGCTAAAGATTTTAAAGTGTCCAGCCTTCCATCTTCTTTAACAGCTGACCAAAAGTCTTCCTTTTCTTTATTTATTCCAGCAAAGTCTGTATAGTCGCTCTTAATTTCAGTTCCAATTCCTAACACGATAAAGCTATCTTTTTCTTCAATAGTGTAATTTTTCATTTTCAAAACCTTCCTCTTGTTTTAATTTAATCAAACGATTTATCTTTTCATCTGATGAGTTTATAATATCTTTAAATCATGTCAAAAAATGATACTGTTTAGGAGAATCAAATGAAAAAAGTTGAACGGATTAATACCATCATGCGATATATCAACAACCGCTCCCATTTTACAATTTCTGAAATCATACAAGAATTTAACATCTCACGTTCGACAGCTGTTAGAGACATTAGAGAAATTGAAGCTATGGGGATGCCACTTGTAGCTGAAGTCGGAAGAGCTGGGGGATATTCTGTTATGCATAATTCTATCTTACCCGTTGTTCGCTTTACTGATAATGAAGTGAAGGCTCTTTTTATTGCCTTTATGGCTACAAGAAATCAACAACTTCCCTATCTAAAGAGTCGTCAATCTTTAGCCGAAAAACTATTAGGACTTATTTCAGAAACCCAGCAAGATGACCTTGTTCTTTTAAATCAAATCTTGCTTTTTGAAGGAACTAACCCACATAACCCTGACCTACTTGAGCTTTCTGACCTCCCCCATCCTATGTTAGAAAAACTCATCCAAATCCTTCTTTCGGATAGACATTTATTGATTACTGTCAAAGAAGAAGAGAAAATCGAGTCTTATCCAATTTATCTATTACATCTTTATCAACAAAGAAGTCAATGGATTATTGAAGGGTTTGACCTAAATGAAGAAAAGAAGATGATGTTTCCCGTAGATGACCTCATCAATATCGAACCGTACACGACGAAAAAAAAGCTAAACAAGAAAAAAATTTTAGAAAAACTAAGTAAGAAAGACGAAATTATCAATTTGGCACTTGAACTTGGTCCGAAAGCAATTGCCCAGTTCAAAAAATACCACCCTTTCAAAGTTTCAATATCTTATACAAATCCTTACCAATCTACAGCCATTTTAAAAACATTTATCGATGTTAACAATTCCGATGAAGTGACGGAAATAACAAATTGGCTACTTTTTCTAGGGAAAGATATTACAATCAGGGAAATGCCTGAAGAAGTATTAGAAGGTTTACAAGCGCGATTATGTTTATATTCCCCATAAGCATGAATCAGTGAAACCTCAAAATATTGAGTTTAATTCATTACCAGTTGCCCATACTTTTTACCATAAGTACACAACAAATAATAAAAGCACGGAAAATCTTCCCGTGCTTTTATTATTTCAGATGACTAAATTTACTTACCCTAACTGACGTTTAAATGCTTTACTAGCGAAAAAGTAAGATATAATCATGATTCCCACGCACCAAGCAAGCGCAATCCAAATATCGTTACCAACAGTTCCTTCATATAATAGGGCGCGAATCGCATTCACGATTGAAGTTACAGGCTGGTTCTCAGCGAACGCACGAACAATTTTAGGCATCGTTTCAGTAGGTACGAAGGCCGAACTAATAAATGGAAGAAAAATTAGCGGGTACGAGTAAGCTGTCGCCCCTTCCATAGACTTCGCTTTCAGTCCTGGAATAATAGCTAGCCATGTTAGCGCTAACGTAAACATCCCCAGTATTCCCGCTATCGCAAGCCAATCTAGCATATTTGCACTAGAACGAAATCCCATTAAGAGCGCAACAAGAATAACCACCACGATAGTAAGCACATTAGCAACAAGAGAGGTTAAAACGTGAGCCCATAATATCGATGAGCGCTTAATAGGCATCGTAATGAAGCGTGCCATAAGTCCGCTCTTTACATCCGTAAATAATCGGACAGAAGTGTAAGCTACACCGGATGCGATAGCCATTAGCAAAATTCCCGGCAATAAATAATTAACGTAGTTATCCGTTCCTGTCTTTATAGCCCCGCCAAATACGTAAACAAATAATAGCATCATCATAATCGGTGTAATCGCTACTGTAATAATTGTATCTGGACTACGCATAATATTGCGCATTAAGCGCCCTAGTAATACCCCTGTTTTGCTTTTCATTTACATCTCCCCCTTTTTACCGATAATTGAAAGGAAAATTTCTTCCAATGTCGGCTGCTTCTCGATATACTCCACTTTTGCTGGCGGGAACATCTCTTTCAGTTCAGCAAGAGTACCTGTCGTAATAATTTTTCCGCCATGCAAAATAGCGATACGGTCAGCCAGTTGTTCTGCTTCCTCCAAGTATTGAGTTGTGAGCAAGATCGTTGTGCCGCTGCCGGCAAGTTCCTTGACAGTATCCCACACTTCAATCCGCGCTTCCGGATCAAGTCCAGTCGTTGGTTCGTCTAGAAAAATAACTGCTGGTGCCCCGATCAAACTCATCGCGATATCAAGCCGGCGCTTCATCCCGCCTGAATACTGATCTGCCCTTTGGTTTGCCGCATCTGTCAGGCTAAATTTTGCAAGTAGATTGTCAGCAACTTGTGCGGGACTGGAAACACCACGTAACTTGGCGATCATGATCAAGTTTTCCCTCCCAGTAAGCATGCCATCTAAAGCTGCGAACTGTCCTGTCAAACTGATGCTTTGACGAACATGATCTGGTTGACGCTGGATATCAAATCCGCAAATACTTACTTCACCATTATCTTGTTTCATTAGTGTTGAAAGGATATTGACCGTTGTCGTCTTTCCCGCTCCATTTGAGCCTAGCAGCGCGAAAATTTCACCACGCTGCACTTCAAAATCTACTCCCTTTAAGACTTCTTTATCTTTAAAAGATTTTTTTAACCCTTTTATAGAAATCGCTGCATTGGTCATACTTTTTCCCCCTTATTAAAATAGGTTACCTATACCCTCTATTTAGTATCACTGATAATCCGTATTACTTAGTAGTGGTTTAAAAATATAACTGAGTAGCGATGGCGGCAGTTCACATTTGTAACCAGCTAATCAGTCGATATTACGTATTACATTTATTTTTTTCTCAATTTCTTCATGATGCTTTCATTCAAATCTTCACGATACTTAGAGACATATGTTTTAGCGTTTGCTACTAGTTCATCAGCAAAGGATGCTACGTCCTCCCCAGTAATGTCAAGCACTTGTCTGCCTTCTGCTGCACCATTTTCAAACAAATCGATTAATTCATACTGTATGTGTAACATATCCATCCCGTTTCCAGCCGAAAAATTCCACATGTAGTTTTGGATTTTCTTAAACACAAACTGATAGTCTTCCGGTAGTGCTGCAACACGTGCCATCATCATTTTGTACTCTTTTTTATCACCAATTAATTTTTTAAATATTTCCAACATCTTATTTTCCTCCTTTTTTATAAAGCAGTACAAGAAACTCTCCAAATATGAGCCGGAACATTTTATATTATGAGGCTAGTTTGACTTCAAGACGTTAATTTTTGAAGATACAAAATCCCATTTTTTCCAAAACAGTTCAAGCTCCTGACGGCCATCCTCATTTAATGAATAAAACTTACGAGGCGGCCCCATATCTGATGGTTTCTTTTCAATATTCACAAGCTTTTTCTTTTCTAATCGTACGAGGATAGTATAAACCGTCCCTTCCACAACTTCGGTAAACCCAAGATCATTCAGGTGGCGGGTAATCTCATAGCCATACGTTTCTCGGCGGCTAATGATTTCCAGCACACACCCTTCCAGTGAACCTTTCAGCATTTCAGTTAAATTTTCCATGTTATGATCCTCCTTTACCCCCTATTCTGTCTGACTTATATTCAGTATCACAGAGTACTAAGGCGAATTTTTACTGAATAGCTTTTGATTAAAATCACACTATTCAGTATTACTTATTACAACTACATTGTATGACTAAGTAGCGGTGAATGTCAACTAATTTTCAAAATTTTTCTAAAATCCACTATTACCTATCGTTTACTGAAAATATTTTGAGAAACAACACTACTCAGTATTACCTATTACAACTACATTGTATGACTAAGTAGTTGTAAATGTCAACTCGATTTTTATATTTTTCTAAAATCCACTATTATCCACCCCGCTAAGAAAAGAAAATACCCCAAACAAAAATTCTACATTTTTGTTTTGAGGCACTATAGGCTAGCTCTTCTTCTGAATAAGACAGATCATTCTTTTGTTACGATAACATCATTTCCATATCTTCCGCTGCATTTGTAATCAGTTTTAAACCGAATGTTTCTTGTAAAACATCAAGTACGCCAGGTGAAATAAATTCAGGCGCCTTTGGACCGATACGAATATCTTGAATACCCAGACTAAATAGTCCAAGTAAAATGGCAACCGCTTTTTGTTCAAACCATGACAGGACAATACTAACTGGCAATTCGTTCACTTCACATTGAAAAGCATCTGCTAAAGCGGCTGCTATTTTCACTGTAGAAATTGAATTATTACATTGTCCTAAATCAATATAACGCGGAATCTCTGTACCAGGTACAACACCGTAATCCACATCATTAAAGCGGAATTTCCCGCAAGAAGTCGTTAAAATAACTGTTTCTGGCGGAAGTGACGTTGCTAATTCACGATAATATTCTCCGCCTTTTCCTGGTGCATCACAACCTGCGATGACAAAGAAACGCTTAATCTTTCCTTCTTTTACTGCCTCAATAATTTCTGGAGCTAATGATAATACTGTATTATGATGAAACCCTGTTACTAACTGTTCATCCGAATCCATATGTACTTCTGGAAGTTCTACCGCTTTTTCAATCAACGGCGTGAAATCATCATTTTCAATTTTTTGTACACCTTCTAAACCTGCAATATCATATGAAAAGAATCGATCAGAGTATGACCCTTTAATTGGCATAACACAGTTCGTTGTCGCTAATATGGCACCTGTAAATTTTTCGAAAAGACGTCGTTGATCATACCATGCCTTACCGATGTTTCCTTTTAAATGCTTATATTTTTTCAGCTGCGGATACCCGTGTGCTGGCAACATTTCAGAATGCGTATAAATATTAATTTCTTTTCCTTCTGTTTGTTTTAATAGTTCTTCTAACGCAAATAAATTATGACCAGTAACTACAATTGCTTTACCTTCTACATGGTTTTGTGTAATTTGAACAGGCTCTGGAACACCAAAGTGATTCGTATGCGCCTCATCTAACAACTCCATTACGCGTAAAGCCGATTTCCCTACTTTCATAGCCATATCAATATGTTCTTTTTCATTAAAGTTAGAATTGGTTAGTGTCATATACAGTGCTTCTTGCGTTGTAGCATCTACAAAAGCATCAGTGTACCCTAGCTGAGCAGCATGCGTACGATAAGCCGCAATTCCTTTTAACCCAAACACAATCGTATCTTGTAAACTTGCTATTGTTTCATTTTTACCGCAAACACCGATTACTTTACATCCGCCTGTTGGCGTTTGTTCACATTGATAACAAAACATGATTATCCCACCCTCTCCCAATCATTCCTTACAAACTAAGCATAATATCTGGTGAGATAAAAGGATGTGATATCAATCACAATAATATATATAAATTTGTGACAGTTCACATCGTTGACATAATATTTTTATTGACACTCAAAAAACATTACATAATCATATTGTTCAGGTTTTCAAATATCTGTACAATTACTGAATCACATATTTAACTTTCTAGTTTATAGTACGAAATGAAAATTTCTTACTATAAACTAGAAAGTTAACAGAAATAGACATACAAAAAAGCTATTCTTTCTTTTTATTATTCAACTGAAAGAATAGCTTTTTTTCATTTTGAAGAACTATCAATTTTTTGATTAAAGATTTTATGAAAAATCACTTTATTTACAATAAATTTACACTATCTTAACATTGTTTATATTATTTATATGATATATTTATATGGAATCTACTTAATATATTTCATGTACATTGTTATCTTTATGATCTCTTATCTGATTAATAAGAGATCATGTTATATTTTTATACCAGGGGTGAATTGGGATGACTGAAACTTTAAAAACACTTATAATGCTTGATGCTACTTACGTTGTTATAGCAATTATGACGGTACTGGTATTTGTATACTTGGAATTAAAATCTCAGTAACGTATGCTTACTTCGCATTTAAATATAGTTAGTAGAAAGCGAGGAGAAAATTGTTTCTCCTCGTTTTTTTAGTCCCATAATTTTTTATTTCAACAAATTCAATGTATGTAAAAGTAATCCTCTGTCCCCTAATCCCCCATGACCAGGCACTACTGAATTTATATTTCCATATCGCTTCAGCACATTTTCAATCGATGTGGACCATTCATTTACATAGGCATCAGCAACGTTTCCTAAATCTTTAGCTTCCGCAGATTTCACTAAACAGCCTCCAGCTAAAATGTTGTATTGAGGTAACCATACGACAATATTATCTTCTGTATGCCCTTTCCCTGGATAAAACGTTTCTACTTTCATATTTCCAAACTTCAAATTCGTAATGGTTTGTAAGTCTCCAAGCGGTTCTTCATATCCATTTTTCTTTGCTAGTTCTGCAGTCAATTCCGTACTATGCGCTTTTATGCCTCTTTCTTTCAGCGTTTTTATTCCGCCAATTCGATCAGCGTGCGCATGTGTAATAATGACATCTGTTACGTGTTTCTTAAATTTCTCTTCTACCAAATCTATTAATTCCTTCGTTAACTTATCATCCCAAGAAGAATCGACAAGTACTAACCCTTTAGAAGTAATAAGAACTAGTCCGTTCGAAGGAACTGCTTCTCCGTTAAAATAACCTAGCTCAGTATGAACCCATACATTTTTGTTTAACTTCGAAATTGAAATAGTTCCTGCCTCATTTTTTATTACTTTTTGCTCTAGCTTTTGTTCCGCTTGTACAGAAGAAATTGTACTACCAAATTGAGTTAATCCTAATAAACTTACACATACCCCTACTTTTAATAACGTACTCTTTTTCATTCTCTCAACCCTTTCTTTCAAACAAAATAGTTATTACCTATATTAGACAATTCATCTCAAATGTTTGTTCCATCTTTTCTTACATATTTTTCATAACATTATTAAAAAGCGCACAAATTTTGTACGCTTTAAAACTTAATCTTTTATCCCATAATTCTCAAACTCTTCCTCATTCCCATAAAATACATTCAAATCAATATACTTTTCTTTTCCATTATAACCATTTAATCTCCCGCGATTCGTGTATTGCCAAAACGTCCATTTTCTCTCATCAGATAAACTCGGTTTTGTAAAGACACTACGAATCCATATATCACATTGGGGATACGCATCCTTTATATACAAATCATATGCCTCTTGAGTTGCATACAATATTACTTTCTTACTGTAATGTTTTTCTAGCAATTCAACCATGACCGACAACTCTTTCACAACATCTTCACGCTTAGGCGGATTATCTTTTTTATTAGCGTAAAACTCCACATCAATTACTGGTGGTAATGCTTGTTTATATTTTGGAACAGTTCGTATATATTGCTCTGCTTGTGTTTCACCCTTACTATCAAAACTAAAAAAATGATACGCTCCGACGCGAATGCTTGTCTTATTCGCATTCGCCCAATTTTTCAAAAAGTATTTATCCACAAACGAGCTTCCTTCAGTAGCCTTTATAAACGCAAACTTCATATTTTGCTTTTCCAACTCTCTCCAATCTATATCCCCTTGATATGACGCAACATCTACACCTTTTATTTCATACTTATCCGCACTTATTTGATTCGGAATAAATATGCCGTGAAAAACTAAGTAAGCGACAACACTCATTACACTAATTAAGGTAAAGACTCCTCCTATAATAAGCTTCTTTTTCATTCGTATCCCCCATCTTTACACATTAATATTCCACTTACCATTCACGTTTTTTATTAATCATAATTTTTTCTTCAAATGCTTTCTCTAAATCAACTTCTAACTTGTTTGCTAAATCACATACATTCCAAATGACATCAAACATTTCTAAACCAATCTCTCTTTTCGAATCTTGTATTTTATCACGCTTTAGTATAACTTCCGCTAACTCACCTAATTCCGCCATCGCATACATCGTACGCTCTTCAATGGTTGTATCCTGAAATCCTTTTTCTTTACTGAAATTTGATACATATCTCTGGAATTCCACAATATTCATACTTAATCTCCCTTCATGATATATACTCCATTTTCTATTACACTTACATTTTGTTAAATTATAACATTCATACTATAATTTATTTATAACCCTTTAACGGAGGTGTTTTCAATGACTCTCTTTGCTTCCCCCTCATTATTCATACTAGCAATTATTTCATTTGCATTAGCTTATTTCATCGGAGTAAAACAATACACTTGGCTCTTATCAGGATACAATGAACGCCGTGTGCCAGATAAAGTTAGGTTATCAAAAATAGTTGGTCTTTATAATTTAACTGCTGGTATTATCGCCACAATTGGTAGTGTCTTCACTACTCCTAATGTCAAAATCTTATTTCCTATCATTATAATTGGCCACGTTATAATCGCTTCTTATGTAAATACACGCATGGTGCATTGAAAAAAGATCACCCCAATGGATGATCTTTTTTATAATTTATCAACATATTGCTTCGCTTCTAATAAGGAAAAACCAAAAGCCTCTCTTACTCTCTTAACTGCTGTAACTGTTTTTCCTTCTTCCATAAGCTGGCGCAACTCTTTATTAATTTCAGGTTCTCTATCTACAATTCCCATTTCTTTCGAAATTAGCTGTAATCTATCTTCCATCCGCTTTAAACGTGCATCCGTTTTCTTTTCGATTCTATTTAATTTTTCAACGATATAAATAAACCCAAAGATCGCTATCGGTATGATCATCCAAAATTCCATGACTATTCCTCCTCATTAGCTTTCATTTGTTTTATTTCACTAACTTATGTAAATTTTACCACGATAAACATTTAATGTATAATAGTATTATACAACATTGTAAATAAACCTTTTATTTTAGGGGCACTTTATGAAAAGATTTTTTAAGACGCTACTACAATTTGTAGTTCTTTCAATTGCACTACATTTATTATTTGATATCGTTGGTTGGCTTGTTTTCAATGCGCCAATTAAAAACAAACAAATCATTATTTCTCTAATAACAATCTCATGGGTTATGTATATGTACCGAGATAAATTTTTCAAAGCATTTATTTCGAATTAGCTAAAAAAACTTCATCAATAAAAGATGAAGTTTTTTCTTTTCTCTCATTCTCTCTATTAAATACTATATAATAGAACTAATATTCTGTCTCTTACAAGAAAGGAGTCACTATGAACTTAAAAAGTAACAATATACACGAGAAAATGAACCAATATTCCGTTACTGGTTTAAGTCTTGCTGTTATACGTGACGGCACACTAGACGAAGTCGCTACTTTCGGAACGCTTGAATCTGGAACAAATAGAACTGTCACTATGAATTCCATATTCAATTCTTGTTCTATTAGCAAATTCATCACTACAATGCTCGTACTAACGTTATCTGATCAAGAAATCGTGTATTTAGACGAAGACGTAAATGATAGGCTCACATCTTGGAATATTCCTACCAATCTATTTACTTCATAGAAAAAGGTCACGTTGCGAAATTTATTAAGTCACCAATCTGGAATTATTAATCCTCCTAATAGTTTTGAACATTATACACTTGCACAAGGGCGCCCATACATGTCTGAACTTCTTGCTGGTAAAACATCATATTGCCCCGTACCGATAGAAATAACTTATAAACCACAAAGCAAATTTCAATACTCTGATGCAAACTTTTGTATTATCGAACTACTACTTGAAGATATAACTGGAAAACCATTTAACCTTTTACTAGAAGAATATATATTTCAACCACTGCAAATGAAAAATAGTACAATCTTCTCTCCTGAAGACATAGATAAAACCGACGTTTTTGCTTGCGGGCATAATAAAGATGGCACCGTTACAAATGAGAAATATCCATTTTACCCATTCGCAGCTGCTTCAGGTATTTGGACAACACCAGCTGACTTATCAACTTTATTAATTGAAATTATTCATTCCTTACAAGGAAAGGGTAAACTAAAACTTTCTCAAAAAACAGTTCAAGATATGATTTCTCCTCAAGGTTGCTCAAAATGGACTGGACTAGGTGTTTTTCTAGATGATTCAAATGAAGACTTACAAATATATTCACTTGGATGGGGCGTTGGATTTCAATGTATGATGGTTTGTTATCCATACCGGGGTAATGGTGCTGTTATAATGACGAACACTGATTTAGGTGTTCATCAAATGGAAGGGATTATTGGTGACGTTTTAGAAACGTTATCCTTATAATGAAAAGAAAGAAGCTGCTCCTTTCAGCTTCTTTCTTATATAACATTTTTCGCAACAATTTTTATATGTTCCGGTGCGATAATCTCCGTTATACTTTCTTGGAAATCTTCCCGCAACATTTCTTCAATATGTTCCAGCTGCACTTCAACATGAGTGCATTCTAAAGTATGTATATTTAATAATGCATAATGATCTTTTTTCTTAATTACTAAATATTGATTTTCCTCTGTTACAAGTACAGAACCTAATCGTACTCCTAGTAGGCGTTGATCATCAAACTTCATAATTACTTCTCCCTCCTTCACATAGATGTAATTAACATTAATGCAATCACATTTATGGAAATACTTATCCTTTAGACTATATCATAATTTACTAAAATATAAATATCATTATTTTTTTAATAAAAATCCCTATTTTTTCATATATTTCGATACAAAAAACTTTCTCAACACAAAATTAGAATTTTCAGTTTTTTAATTCATGAAAATCTATTATAATAAAGTTAATAAATGTTTGACCTCTCCTAATTCATGTACATATGGATGATCAGTAGTCGCTGCTACTGATCTATTTTTTTGATTTCAGAAAGCAAATATGCTGCATCCTTTCCTACACCACAAATAAGTGCAGAACCCCTTTGAGATTGCCATGGCAAGCCGATATAATATAATCCTCTTACTGGACTTATTCCCTTTACATGATTAGGCAATCCATTCTCATTCACTGCCTTTTCTATTTCAATCCATTTATAGTTCTGAATAAAACCAGTTGACCATATAATGCTTCCTCCGCTATACGTACCACCATTTTGAAACATAATGCCATTTTCTGATGCACTAACTACTTTTCCATCTAGTTTAATTGCTCCATTACGAATGAGTTCCTTACCTTCAAAACCAAAAATGGGATCTTTTCTCTTCTGAAACCATTTTCCCCTCTTTGTATTTACTTCAGCGTACAATAAACCCAATTTTTTTAACCAACTAAAAATGCTTTTTCTAAAAATATGTAACGGTAAAAACGTTAAAGGATGACTAATAGACATTGTAACTTCATGAGTTTGTGCAAGTTCTACTGCAATTTGCATTCCTGAATTCCCGCCACCTACTACTAGTACTTTCCCCTTAGGAATTTGTGATGATGATTTATATTGTGATGAATGTATTTGAAAAACATGTGATGATAGATTTGCTGAAACTGAGGGAATAAATGGTTGCTGAAAACCACCTGTTGCGATAATAACTTTTTTCGTTTGTAGAATTTCTGTAGGAGTATGTAATTCAAATATATCTCTTTCTTTATTTATTTTAAAAACTTTGGTTTGCACTTGAACCGGTAATTGAAAGTGCCTTGCATATTCTTCTAAATAAGTTGCAATTTCATCTTTATATGGAAATTCATTTTTTTCACCTATTAACGCCATACCTGGCAAGCTACTGTAAGACCTTGGGGTAAAAAGCTGCAAAGAATCATATCGATTTCTCCATGAATCACCAACTCGGTTTCCTGCCTCGAGTAGTAAAAAATTATAGCCTTCTTGCTTCAAGTAGTATCCCATTGTTAATCCAGCTTGACCCGCCCCAATAATAATTAGATCTTTCACTCTAATCCCTCCTCCTCTTAAACATATGAATACTTGTTCATGTATTCATATGTTTCCATAATAATAACATTTTATTTTTATATCATTCAATATGTATTCAAAATAAAAAGAGCAGTTTACCATCAAGTAAACTCCCCTTCATTCTACCTTCCCAGTCTTTAGCGCTTGTGCCCAGTCATACCTTTCCTGTTGAACAGCTAATCCAGCAGCTTCTTCCCAATTATACGGAACTGAAATTTGTTCAATTATCCATTCTCCCAAAACCTCTTCTATCACTACATATTTTGCATGCGGAGTTCCTGATTCCATTTTATGCATAACAGGTAACTCATCTTTGTATGCTGGAAGTCCTACACTCCCTGGATTTATAATCATCTTTCCGTTAGATAAATAAACAACTCTAGGAATATGTGTATGACCGCATACTATTATTTTTTGCTCAATATTTTGGAGTTGATCCATTATATTTTTTTCATTCTTTAATATCGCACCATTCTCGTCCATCTCTTCTAGTAAATACACCTCATCTGAAGTTGGTGTACCATGACAACATAAAATATTGTCTACAATAAATTGAGAAGGATGTCGCTTTAACCAATCTATATGATTTTTTGTTAATTGGTTTTGGACAAAAGTTAGTGTAGCAGACTGCTCTTCTATAGGTTTCCAAAGCATGCGATCACAGTTTCCCTTAATATGTATCATTTCGTTCTTCATTAATATTTCAATTGTCCCTAAAGGATCTAACGGCCCATACACACTATCCCCTAAATTTATTATCATTTCGACCTTGCGACGTTCAATATCTTCTAATACCCCTTTTAATGCGTGACTGTTCCCATGAATGTCTGAAATTATAGCTATTTTCATCTAAACCCCCGCTTTACTATATTATTTATAAACATCCGCAGCCAATTCCCTCAAAACACCCACATTCACTACTTCAAAGCAACCATTGTTTTTCTTTATAATCTCTTTATCACAAAAAATATTTAATGTACGTAATAAGTGTCGATAACTCGTCCCTAACAATTCCGCTGTTTCCGTTAAATTCCCACTAAATACAATTCTATTTCCGTGCTGTACTGCTCGTTCTCCTGCTGCTAACATGTAACTCGCAAGTCTATTTTCAAGTGGATATAGTAAATTAATTGTACTATTTTTTGAAAGTCGATTTAATTTATGTGCTAACGATCCGCAAATACATCTTAAAAATTTCGCATCGTGAAATAGCTGGTTTCTCACTTTTCCTAATGGTAAAGCAACACAATATGAATCTGCCATTACTTGTACATTTGAAGTGATCCTTTGTGAATGAATTAACTCCACATCTCCAAGTAACTGCAAACTATCATAAAAACACAGTAATACAGATTTCCCGTTACTTAATGTGTTAAACGCTTTTGCTTTTCCTTCAACAAAAAAATATAAATAATCTATTTCTTCATTTTCTCTACAAATAAACTCATTCTTCTTAAAAAATATAAGTTCCATGTATGGTTTCATATCATTACTAAAAAATGAATCAATATTATTTTGTTTCATATACTCTGCTAATTTAATTGAATTACATACTTTCTTCATAGTTCCCCCGCCTTTACAACTACTCCCCATTGTAATCAAAATTTTCTCCTTCCACTATGACATATGTCATAGTAATTCACAATTTCAGCATGATACAGTCATTACAAATATGAAATACAAAGGGGATATTACATTGTATAACTTTCTTTCTGTCTTTATTGGTGTGCTCATCGCCGTTATGCTCCCATTGAATGGGATTTTATCTGAGTTAATCGGCAAGTATACAGCAAGTGTCGTCATTCACCTTGTCGGTTTAATTGCAGTTATCTTCATTTTAATCATAAACAAAAATAAAATTCGTTTCGATAAAGGTATTCCACTTTTTCTATATAGCGCTGGAGCGATTGGAGTATTCACTGTTCTTTTTAATAATATAAGTTTCTCCGTCCTCGGTGCTTCTATTACGATCGCATTAAGTTTACTCGGTCAATCTATTGCTTCCATCGTTATTGACCATTTCGGCTTATTAGGAATGAAAGTTGCAAAGTTTGAAAAGAAAAAACTAATTGGATTATGTTTCATCTCTTCCGGAATTATAATCATGACAATTTATTAATGGGGGCAAGAAAATGTTATATATTACGATCGCTATTTTAGCTGGTGTTTCTATCGTCGTTGCTAGAATTATTAATGCGAATTTAGCAAAAGAAATTGGCAATTGGGAAGGCACTTTTTTTAATTATATTACTGGATTATTTTTCTCTATATTATTTTTAATGTTCAGTTCAGATTCATTTTACATTCCAATGCATACGTTACAGTCCATTCCTATCGCTGTATATTTAGGCGGATTAGTAGGCGTTATTGTTATTTCATTATCAAACTATATCACTCCTAAAATATCAGCATTTTATTTAACGTTACTCATCTTTATCGGACAATTATTTGCAGGAACTATCATTGATTTCTTCCTAACAAATGAACTCTCAACTGGAAAGATTATCGGCGGTGTTTTCGTATTAATTGGGCTTACTTACAATTTACTCGTTGATCGCCCCCTTAAAACTGTTAAGAATAGCCACGTTCAACTATAATACTTTACGCTTACCTATCATATATTAATAGAAAAGCTCTTCATACGAAGTAATAGAGAGGAGAATATTCTATTAAGAAAATCATTTTACTGCTTTGTAGCACATTGATTATTTGTGGAATCATATGGTTTGTAAACTCTGGAAAATCTATTCAAGATCTCTATACAGCAAATAAACCAAAGAAGAAAGCTACTATCATTTCAAGCTCGCGAGATCCAAATGAGCCCCCTGTCTTTTTAGGAAAACAGGAAATAAAAGATATACATGTCGAGTCAATTAAAACAAAAAAGGATATCTTTCTCACAAAAACAGATGAATTAAAAACATTCATTAATAGTATGGATTCAGCAAAGAAAGGAAAATTAACATTAGATGAAGAAGGATCAGATTTAATAGACTGTGATATGTGGATTACTTTCCAAGATGGAACTTATAAAAAATATTTCATATGGGTAGTTGACCATCACAACAACGAAGTAATGATTGCTCAGCAAGATACTCCTGATGATGTAAACCTTACGTACTATCAATTAAATGAAGATAGTTCTAAAAAGGTTTATAACTTATTTAAAAAAATTATTTAAACGAAAAAGTCATGAGCAAATGAGCTCATGACTTTTTGCACTACATATAAGCTTTATTTACCCTTTTTCAATTTCCGAATAACAAAATATACGAAAGCAATCGAAATATAACACACAGCAATCCCTAAGAAACTAACGCTAAAACCATCTTTATGAATCGTCATAAGTTTTAAAATATCAATATTCAATACATGACCGATGAAAAGATACATAATAATAATTCCCGTTACTATAAAATAGTCGCTTCTTCTTAACTGCATTGTCATTAGCCATTCACCTCGCAATGTTTTCTACCTAAAATATACCATATATACTTAATATTTAAAATTTTCCCGAGTTCATGAAAATATTTTGAGTGTACTTTTTTACATACCAATCGTTCCCCCCTATAATAAAAGAGAAAAAGACTCTTACTTTAATGGAGGGAATAGAAATGAAAGCAATTGGTTTACATGAATACTTACCTATTGAAGAAGAAAACAGTTTAATTGATATGGAAGTTGAAAGACCTGTTGCTACAGGAAGAGATATACTCGTTAAAATTAACGCTATTTCCATTAATCCAGTTGATACAAAAGTCCGATCTCCGAAAGATAAAAAAGAAGATGTAGCGAAAATACTTGGCTGGGATGCCAGTGGAGTTGTTGTTCAAACTGGTGAAGGATGTACGTTATTTAAAGAAGGCGACGAAGTGTTTTACGCTGGAAGCATTACGAGACAAGGTACATATAGTGAATATCATTTAGTTGATGAAAGAATCGTTGGTAAGAAACCAAAAATGTTAAGTGATGCTGAATCTGCAGCACTTCCTTTAACAGCTATTACGGCTTGGGAAGGTTTATTTGAACGTTTAGGCATTGATTATAATAAAAGAGATGAGAATACATTTAAAAATATTTTAATTATCGGCGGAGCTGGTGGTGTAGGTTCAATTGCAATTCAACTGGCAAAATGGGCTGGACTGAATGTAATCACAACTGCATCTCGTAATGAAACGATACACTGGGTTGAAAAATTCGGTGCCGATTATATCGTTAACCATCACCAACCTTTACAAGATCAAATATTAGAGTTTGGGCTAAAAGATGTAGATTATATTTTCTGTTTAAACAATACAGATCAACATTGGCAAGCAATATGTGACCTCATTAAACCACAAGGAAAAATTTGCTCAATCGTAGAAAATGAACACCCTCTTGAGATGGGTATTTTAAAAAGTAAAAGTGCTACATTCGTTTGGGAGTTTATGTTTACAAAAGCGATGTATGAAACTGGCGATATGATTACGCAGCACGAACTATTAAATAAAGTAAGCGAACTATTAGATGAAGGTATTTTAAAGACTACATTAAATGAAACACTATCACCAATTAACGCTGAAAACGTAAAGAAAGCACATGCCCTGCTTGAAAGCGGAAGTACAATTGGGAAAATCGTTTTAGAAAAGTTTTAATAACAAAAAGTCCGATTTCTAAATGAGAAATCGGACTTTTTACTATCTTTATTTACTTGAAATCTCTTGATCATTTTGAATATCTAACGGAGGTCGTTTTCCTATTCCGAAAGCGTAGAAACTAATTGTTACGATAGCTAAGAAAACAATACCTACAACTAGTGAAATGCGCGTATCGTCGTTAAACCACATTCCGATTAATACCATAATTAAAAAGGCAATTGTTAAATAGTTTGTAACAGGAGCAAACGGCATTTTGAACGGATGATCTTTCATCTCTGCTCCCTTTTCTTTTCTAAAGTTAATTTGACTAATTAAAATGACGAACCATGGTACCATACCAGGAAGTACGCTCGCACTATATACATATACGAATAAGTTTTTCGGTGCAATATAGCTTAATACAACACCAACCGCTAAACCGATAATTACGCCAACTGTACCGAATAAAGGTACACCATTTCCAGAAAGTTTCGTGAAATATTTCGGCGCTTGTCCATTTACACCTAACGTATACAGCATACGACCAGCACTATAAATACCACTATTACAACCAGACATCGCTGCTGTAATAACAACGAAGTTAATCAGTCCAGCTGCTGCCGTAATACCAACCTTCGCAAAAGTTGCTACGAACGGACTACCAATTGTACTTAATTGATCCCATGGATACACAGTTACAATGACGAAAATAGCACCTATATAGAATATTAAAATACGCCAAATTGTACTTTGAATCGCTCTTGTAAGTGTCTTCTTCGGATTTTTCGCTTCACCAGCAGTAATCCCGATTAATTCCACACCTTGGTATGCGCCAACTACAAGTGATAATGCAAAGAAGAATCCTGAAAAACCACCTGTAAAGAAACCGCCATTTGACCAAAGATTAGATATGCCAATTGCTTCTCCACCGTTACCAATTCCAAAGAAAATAAGTCCAAATCCTGCAATAATCATTAATAGAATTGTAACGATCTTAATCATCGCAAACCAAAATTCAAATTCACCAAATGACTTAACAGAAATTAAGTTAGCTGCGCCAAGAATAACCATTGCGATTACGCCTGGTATCCACGCTGGTAATTCCGGGAACCAATATTTCATATATGCTCCAACCGCAATAATTTCTGACATCCCAACGATAACCCACTGGAACCAGTTACTCCACGCTGTCATATAACCAGCTAGCGGATGAATATACTTATGACCGAACGTCGCAAATGAACCTGTACTCGGCTCCATATACAACATTTCACCCATCGCACGCATAATGAAGAAGATAAAAATACCTGCAATTGCATACGCAAGCATTACTGACGGACCTGTCCATTTAATCGTGCTGGCTGACCCCATAAACAAGCCAACACCAATCGTTCCGCCTAAAGCGATCATTTGAATATGACGTGCTTCTAAACCTCTTTTCAATTCTTTGTTTGCCACTTCACTTCCCCCTCTTAGATGATTCATAGCCGCATTTTAAAACAAGATACTTTCCCCTAATTCCTTTCGGCCCTGAAAATGATGAAGCAAACGTCATTTCAGACTAACTTTAAAGCTATCCTAAAATCGTTTTTTGCCTCTTACAAAATTCTCAAAACCTTTCATCTTCCAATATTCTATAAATCTTAAAATTACTTACCTTATATTAATTCATTTATCTGAAAAATTCAATTATTTTTTCGATAAATCATTATACGTAAGTCTGATTAATTTTTAACTAAATTAACAATAAAATACATCTATTCAATATGATTCCAGAATGAATATTATTACAATATAAATAACCGAGGAAAGTATTTCTTCCTCGGCTTCACATCTCATGTACTTCAATCTTTATAGTTAATAACGTAATTTCCCACACGTCCAATTCATATACCAACCAGAAATTTAATATATTGATAAACTACTATTTTCTTTAGTCCAGTCCAATTTTGAAGCAGGAATCTTATTTCCTCAAAACAGCAGGATAAAATATAAAAGAGCCTCATTAAAAAATGAGACCCTTTTACCATTTCATATTTAAATTGTTTTTGAAGTTTGTTTACCTAAAATAAACACTCTAGTAAATACCATCATGATAAATACTAAAGCGAGAAAATAAAGCGGCATCACCAGTAACGAGCCCGTATGCAGCTGACTCATTCCCCAAATTGTCATCGTTACAATTGCATAATAGCCTAAGCTAAACAATGCTCCCGCTGTACCAATAACATCTTGAAAACCCACTAACGCTAAACTTAAACAGTTAGGCAACGCTATACCAATTCCTAATAGCAATATAAACATCGCTACTAAAAATCCAATCATATATATTACATTCGGATTTGATCCAACAAACGTAATTACAGATAAAAGGATAGCTCCCCCTGTCATTACGAGACAACCGATATATATAATTTTCTCTGGTTTATACGTAGCAAGCAATCGTTTTGAAACTTTCGCTCCAATAATAGAAGCAGAAGCAACAACGATTCCTAGAAGTCCATACATACTAGGCGATAACTGAAAGTATTCAATAAAGATAAACGGCGCTTCTGCATAATAGCTAAATAAAACACCATTCGCTCCTCCAATTAATAACCCATATGTTACTACTTTCGGATTTGTAATTAACCTCTTCAAGACTGAAAACACATTTATTTTATTCGTTACTGAGTCCGTCTTTGTTTCCGGAAGAGAAACAAACGTATACAGAAAAATCCCGATACTCATAACTACTAAACTTAAAAATACGATTTTAAATCCAAACATTTGATCAAGAAAGCCACCAATTAACGGTCCTATCGCTGGTGTAAAAGCAATGACTGCCGAGATTTGAGCAAACATAACATGCCTCTTATGCCCCTCTACACTTTCACGAAGAATCGTTTGTGTAACAACAGAGCCAGCACTTGCTCCAAACGCTTGAATAAAACGACTTAGCAATAAAACTTCAATGGAATTTGCAATAAAGCATAAGAAACTCCCTACACCATATACGACAATTCCAAGTAACATTGCTGGGCGACGGCCAATTATATCCGATAACCATCCAATAAAAAATACACCTAAAGCAAATCCAGCAAAATACACACTAAGCGTTAACTGTACCTCATTATTACTTACATGTAACGCCTTTGAAATGTCAGGTAAAGACGGTGTGTAAATCGTTTCACTAATTTGCGGAAATGCCACAAGAATAATCATTAACAAAATTGATGGTACTGAGACTTTTTTCATTTTTCATACCCTCCTATAACTTTGAAAATCTCAGAAATAAAAAGACTTTCCTAAGCTACGGAACAGGAGGGGCCATTATAGAAATGCGATCATAAAACAACAAAGAAAACACCTCAATTACGTATGTTAATACTTATAGGAGGGTAATATTAACATTGATTTTAAAATATACTTTTTCAATTATATTACATATTGCGATTCTTTTTCTAGTGTTTGGCCTTAGAGTATTAGTTAAAAAGATAACTTGATGCTACCACCTTTTTATGGAATAATTAGAAATAGTTTGAATTAATAGTTCTAATTATTAAACGATAGACTAGCATATTTCTAATTTCGCAAAGCTTACAAACAGGAGGATTTTTGTAATGATTGAAATTTTAAGGACAGTAATAAATTTCCTAATTGCTCTATTCTCAGGAGAATTACCAATTGTATATTATGTGTGGATTATTACCCTATTCCTAATTCAAATAAGCCAATCTACTCTGAATTATAAACTCTTTAACAAGAAAGATAATTTCAGCACTTATACATCGGAAGGATTACTTGCTTTTATTATTTTATTATTTGGAGGTATGTTAGTATCTAAGTTACTTGCTTACATAATAGACGATCCTACTATTAGTATGACAAATGTAACACATTATTTTATTTCTCTTATTATATTAACTATATTTGTCGTCATAAGCTGTCTTAAAGATTTTATAGAAACATCTATCAAAAATAAAAATGTGTCTCTTTTTAGCTTTTTAGTAGTTTCCTTAATAACAAGTATACTTTCATTCAAGTTTTTATCACCTTTAATCGAAGGTTCTTTTTCTCTTTCTAAATCTTTTATAACCACTTTAATCATTATTGTAACTATATCAATTCCTCTATTAATTGCCTTAGAGGAAAAGTATGCAGATGAAAAGTAATTCTTACATTCATAGTTTGAAATTGAGTGTCTATTCTTTTTTAATGGTGTTACCAAAAAATAACAGTCATTGAACCGAAAATTAAGTAGAAATGAGGAACTACAATTGAGCATTAAACAACAATTATATGATGCAGTGAAAAGTTTAATTGACCAAAGATACCCACATGGTTGGGGCGGAGCTGCAGCAATCCGTGTAGAAGATGGATCCATTTATACAAGTGTGGCCCCTGACGTAATAAACGCTTCAACAGAACTTTGTATGGAAACAGGTGCTATTTTAGAAGCACATAAATTTCATAAGAAAGTTACACATTCGATTTGTCTTGCAAGAGAAAATGAGCATTCTGAATTAAAAGTATTATCTCCTTGTGGTGTGTGCCAAGAACGTTTATTTTATTGGGGACCAGAAGTACTATGCGCTATTACAAATTCTAAACAAGATATTGTTTTCAAGCCTTTAAAAGAGTTGCAGCCATACCATTGGAGCGAAGTATATCATGATGAATTCGTAAAAGAATGGAGTACGAGATAAAGTGAATGCTACTCGCAAATAGCGGAGAATAAAAAGTATTCACTAAAAAAGCACCGTCACAAATGACGGTGCTTTTTCTATGTAAGAGCTACTAGAAGGTTCTCTTCTAGCCTACTCCCATTTATAAGTCCAAAATTGTTCAAGTTGCAACCATTTTAATGTTGCTGCATCTTTATTCTTTATTTTTGCATGCGTTTCTTCAAGCATCGCTTCTGTTTGCGAACGATGTGCACCTAGTGCAGCTAATTTATGTTCAAATACTTCACTAATATTATTTACAACATCCGGCTCACCTAGTACAGCTTCGCGATTTTTCGTAATCGCAACTGCATGAATGACTGGACGTTCTTCTTTTGATATACGTGATACAGCGCGAACGACAGCGCGGCCAAATGCATCATGATCTGGATGTACGCCGTGCTCTGGATAAAATGTAATAATTCGAGATGGATTTACTTCTTGAATGATTGCTTCAATTTTATCTGCAACGAAATCAACATCTTCAAATTCTAACGTTTTATCATGGAAACCAAGCATTCTTAAATCTTGAATCCCCATCGCTTCACATGCATCTTTTAATTCTTTTTCACGGATATTTGGAATCGTTTCACGGTTAGCGAATACGTTTTTCCCCATGTTACGTCCCATTTGTCCTAAAGTACCACACGCATACGTTACAGGTACTCCTTGATCTGTTAATAAGCGAATTGTTCCTCCCGCAGCAAATGCTTCATCATCTGGATGCGGAAATACAACAAGTACATGTCTCTCCATAAGTTTCCCTCCTTCTTACTTAAATGGTGTTAAGCTTAACTCAAGTGCAACTGCTAAGCGACCTTGATTATCATGCCCTGCAAGTAATAAACGCTCTTTATCGTCTACTTCCCAGTGCGTAATACCTTCTGCATATACCCAGCCATGATCCATCTTTAGACCAACTCGGTATGGATTCGTTCCAGTAATCTTCCCGCGCTCAAAGCGGATAATTGCATTTCGAATGAATGCTCCAACTGTCATCATCTTTTCGTTAAAGTGTGACGCATACGCTCCGTTCGTTGTTTCTAAATGAATATATACATCTTTATTTACAAAACGTTCAATTTCATTTTGAATAAGAGAACTATCTTTTACTATTTCCATCGGAATTCACCTCTTTAAACCATTTTACGCAAAAATAATGTAAATTGCTATCTCTATATTAGAGGACAGCGCCTACTTTTCCTAATAATTTGCACTGTGTTTCTTTATTTTTTTATATCATATGTAAAATCATCATCTTTTCCTTCACTTTGTTAAATAGTTTTCTTTCTTTTTTGAATTTGCTACAATATATTTTATCCCGTATTTATAAAGCGAGATACATTTTGACAATTGAATACATACTTTAAAGAAGGTGACATGATTGGAACAGTCAGCACATGAAGTAGCAAATTGGCAATATTATTTTGCAATTGCCGTATTTTTAGTCACGTACGGATTTATTATTTCTGAGAAATTGAATCGTGCTGTAATCGCACTATTCGGCGCTGCTATTATGATTATTTTTGGAGTTGTAGATTTACATACTGCTTTCACATCACATATTCAATGGGAAACGATTACCCTTTTAATTGGGATGATGATTCTCGTACATATTACGAGTCAATCAGGCGTATTTGAATTTGTCGCCATTAAAGCGGCAAAAGCAGCTGGCGGAAAACCGATTCGCATTTTATTATTGCTATCCCTATTAACCGCTGTCGGATCAGCATTTTTGGACAACGTAACAACTGTCTTATTAATCGTACCTGTTACACTGTCCATTACACGTATTTTAAAAGTAAACCCTGTTCCTTATTTGATTTCAGAAGTGCTATTTTCAAATATAGGCGGAACAGCAACATTAATCGGTGATCCACCGAACATTATGATCGGATCGGCAAATAAGCATTTAGATTTTAATGCCTTTTTACTGAACTTAGCTCCAATCGTAATTATTATTTCTATCGTAACACTTGGCATTATTTACTTTATGTATCGCAATAAACTAAAAACAACACCTGAACAAATTAAAATATTAATGGCATTGAATGAAAAAGATTATATTAAAGATCAGAGCCTCCTTTTAAAATCCATTTCAATTTTAGGACTAACTATTTTAGGCTTTGTACTTCATTCGATTATTCATGTAGACGCTGCCGTTATCGCGATGACAGGCGCTACACTTCTTATGCTAATAGGTGTGAAAGAACATGATATTGAAGATGTATTTGCCCACGTTGAATGGGTAACTATTTTCTTCTTCGCTGGACTATTCGTTCTCGTTGGCGGGTTAATTGATATCGGACTTATTTCTTCACTCGCAAAAGAAGTACTTGACGTAACAAATGGCGACATCGGTTTCGCTGCGTTACTTATCCTATGGGTATCCGGCATCGCATCTGCGACAATTGACAACATCCCATTTGTCGCGACAATGATACCACTTATTCAAGATTTAGCTACAGGACTCGGACTATCTGTCGATTCTCCGCAAATCGAAGTACTATGGTGGGCGTTATCTCTTGGAGCTTGCTTAGGAGGAAACGGTACGTTAATCGGAGCATCCGCAAACGTAGTCGTTGCAGGTATTGCAAAACGTGAAGGACATGCTTTCTCGTATATGGACTTCTTAAAAATTGGTTTACCGTTAACAATTATTGCGCTATTGCTATCACATGCTTACATATATTTACGTTATTTAATGTAAAAGCTATAGTACGTGAAATTATATTGACGATTTTTAAAATATATCGATCGTTTCTTCGAATATATCAACGATTCGACAAAGAATATCGACTTACCGACAAATAACGACAATAAAAAAGGTATGCAGCTCTAAATTGCATACCTTTTTTCGTTCACCAAAATATACCGATAATTGCTAACCCACCTAATATCATACCGCCAATTTGTCCGATGATTGTTGGTGATAATTGAACACCCTTTCGCACTTCAACAACCGGTCTTTCGTGCCTTAATTGCTGCACTTCGCTTTGAAGTTGATGTACACTTCCGTGTAATTCTTTAATTAGTTCCTTTAATTCAGCGACTTCTTCATTTACTGGTTTACTTTTTTCTAAATTCATTTTTCATAACTCCTTTTCTCTAATCGACACATTGTAAAAATTCTCCAACAAGTGTTCTTTTTCCTTTCTTCACACTCTCATTTCTAAATTATTCATATAATAGGTTTAAGAATTAAATTTAGAAAAACTTAAATTTGTAACTATACCTCTTTATAAGTCTGAATTTCCAGTTATAATTAATGATATAATTACATTTTATACCAATTCATTAAAGAGGAGGAATTCTAGTTGACTATTCTATCTATCAATAATTTATCCAAAAGTTACAAACATAAAAAAATATTAGATGGAATTAACCTCACAATTAATTCCCCAGGAATTTGGGCTTTAGTAGGTCCTAACGGTGTTGGTAAAACTACTTTTTTAAATGTAGTTACCAACCTTTTGCCCGCTACATCCGGAAATATTGAATTGATAGGAAAATCTAACAAAGATGTTTCAGTGTTTAAAGACGTTTCTTTTTTACAGGACAATTCTGTACTATATGACTATTTAAATGGCTACGACCATCTTACATTCATTTGTGATGTGCAAAAACTTTCAAAAGAACGCATGAATGAAGTTGTAAAATATGTAGGAATGGAAAGTTATGCGAAGAGGAAAGTTAAAGATTACTCCTTAGGTATGAAACAGCACCTTCTCTTAGCAATGGCAATCTTAAACAAACCAAAGCTTATGTTCCTTGATGAACCTCTGAATGGTTTGGATCCAACTAGTGCGATACTGATGAGAAATATTTTATTACGCTTAGTAGAAAAAGGTACAACAATCATTCTTTCTTCTCATAATTTATCAGAAATCGACCGTGTTACAAAGAAGGTTCTTTTTTTAAAAGACGGCAAATTAATAGAAGAGGATATGATAAAGTACAAAAAAATTTATTATCACTTCTTATTTTCAAATTTAAAACATGCACAACACATTTTATTACAAGAAAACGTACAAGCAGTATTAACTAAGAAAAGTCTTCGAATCCAATTAGAACACCACACTATCCAAGACCTTATTAATCTATTTTATTCTCATAACATTAATATTATTGATATTCAAAAAGAAGTTATCGGTTCTGAAAAAAGATATGAAGAAGTATTTCATGTATGTGGTGATACGACATGAAAATATTTCTATTTGAACTTAAAAAAATGCTCTACTCTAATATTCTCTTTACTTTAATCATTGCTACTATACTAATCATTTGCGGGTTATTTCTTCATAATGCGCTTAAACAAGAAGTAGTCCAAATGAAAAAAATTGAATTATTTTCTAAATACGAAACAGAAGTTTCTAATCAAGTTACAGGGGATCAAGAAACATTAAAAAAAGGACCTAACGCAAAAATTGAATCTCGATTAGAGATCGGACTTCCGCTATTAAAACATTTAAATCAACTTATACAAGAAGTAAAAGATAACAAGTGGAAAAATGAGTTACAGACTGAAATGAAAGTGTATGACTTAGCTATGCACTTTGAACAAGTAGAAGGGGGCTTCTCAGCTAGCGAAATAGATATGAAAAAAGCAATCCAACTGAATGAAAACTTATTACAACAAAGTTTGCCAAAAGAAGACCTTGACCTTTCCATTCAACCATCTCTATTTATGAAAAAAATAATTTCACTACTACTCAATGCCCCAGGATTTCTTATTTTACTACTCTTACTAGGTACAGTCATTACGAAAGAATTTGAAGACCATACAATTAAGCTAGCCTATACTTTACCTATTTCTCGTAGTCACTATGTCTTAATAAAATTTTTCAGTTTACTTGTTGTTAGTCTTCTATGGATTTTACTAGTATTTTCACTGTCTTATATACTACCGATAATATTCGGAAAATCTACCGGTAATATTTTTAATTACCCGCTTTTCACAAAAACAGAAACTATTATTAGTTCAGGTACATACTTAAAAACAGCCCTCACTTACAGTCTATGTTATTCCACTGTAGCTATTTCCTTATTAGTGCTCATTGGATTTTGGATAAGAAATACTCTTGTTACATATTTAATTCTCACCTTTATTTTGAGCAGTGGTTTCATTTTATCAAAAATCGGCTTTAATCCGTTTCTATCTCCCCTTTCCTATCAACAAATAGATCACGTCATTTTAGATAATAATGGATATTATCCATTAGGTGCAGTGGTGTTAATTGGAAGTACATTTTTGCTCTTACTATGTGCCATATGCATGAATCGAAAGCGGGATGTGTAATATGAAACAACTCTTCCAATTTGAATTCAAAAAATATTTCAAGAAAAAAACAACATGGATTGCAATACTAACTTCTATTCTTTTCATTAGTAGCTTATATTTCTTAAATTATTCTGTCGCGAAAGATATCCAGCGCGGGAATTTGTCATTTGCACAAAATAGTGTTAACATTTCGCAGCAGATTTTAAAAGAATTAGAATTACAAAAGATTGAAGCTGAAAAGAATGGCGATGTTGAAAAAATTACAGAAAATAAATTAGCTATTCAAGAAGCGCAGCAATCTCTTTCAAAAAAGAACAAATGGATTGCGAACTATTCTCAAGGTAATTGGCAAGAAATATATGAAGAAAATATAAGTGAATTACAATTTATATTCAAGAACTCAAAAGGCACTAACACATTCCATTACTCAATTGAGAAACAAAATATTTCCTTATTTACACCACGAGCAACGTTGGAAGAATTAGTATTACTGAAAAAAATTAAAGCTGAACCATTCATTCAAAATACGATTTATACCCCCTTCCTATTTACAATTTATGATCAATTTACAGGTAGTGCCTTAGAACAATGGGAAAAGAGTACTATGCGTTATGGCACAACTGGTTCTTTATTTTTATATCAAATAATCCAGTACTACTATATACCAGTACTCATTTTATTGGGATGCTTTATTTTTGGAAACAATATCTCTTCTGAAATGAATAATAAGAAGCGTGGTTTGCACTTTTACTATACTTTGCCTATTAAGCGAAAATCATTATTTATAACAAAGTATTTTAGTGGATTCCTTTCTACACTTGTTTTTGTTTTACTAATGCTACTTATTCCTTTGTTATGTAGCTATTTTACGAAAAAAGTCGGGAGCTTCAATTACCCAGTCCTTATATATGAAGGATCAGAGCCTAACCCATTTGGCAGTGAGTATAATAGTTTAAATCCCATTAAAGATCAATTTCACTTTATCACTTTGAAAAATTACTTTGGACAAGTATTATTACTAACTGTTTTACTAACATTTTTTCTATATTCTTTTTACTACATTTCATCACTTGTACTAAAAAGCCTAAGTATTACAACGTCTATTGTAGGTATTATAACTTTTATCGGAATGAAAAGTTTCTCTTCTCCTTACAACCCATTTACTTACGTGAATATTCACAGTGTTCTCACTTGCGAAACAGCGACTTTAGTTTTTAATCCTTCTATTAATCTTTCAAATGGGATTATGTTAACATTTGTCTTAGGCTGTACTCTTTTATTCGCAGGATACAAACTATTTATAAGAAAATATAATTAGAACTAAAAATAAAAAAGGAAAACTAATACCTACCTAGTTTTCCTTTTTAGTCCATTATTCATATCATCACTTTTATTTTTGCAACTCCATCCATTCCCCCCGCAATATCCCCATAATGATACGATCAAAACACTTCCCATCCCTTTGAACTGCTTCCCTCATACAGCCTTCCATCTGAAAACCTATCTTTTTATACAACCCAATAGCTGCTTTATTATAAGAAATAACATCCAGACTAACGCGGTTCAAATTCAATTCATAGAAAGCATATTTTAAGATAAGATGGATCGCTTCTCTTCCATATCCCTTCCCTCTATCATTTGCATCTCCTATACCAATGGCTAATAAACCCGTTCTGTTATTCCACTCTATGCCATGAATTGCAACAAAACCAATTAAGCGATCATCTTGAACTGTCCTTACCATGAAAGAAACACTATTCGATCTTCGCCCCTTTAATAGACCATCACTTGCTATTTCCTGTAAAGATTGCGGGTATGCTACATCTGTATCGACATTTCTTAAATACTCACTATCTTCTTGCCACATAGCCATTACTTCAGCGTCTGCTTCTCTCATAGCTGATAATTTAATCGTTTTATTTCGAAAAAGATTCATTGTCATTTCAAACTCCCCCCTTTATTAAATAACGGGGATAATTATTTCAGCCTATTTATCCCCTTGTTCCATAAACTGTTTTTTAAACGGGATACTTACAATAAGCGCTGACATTGGCACATCTCCTCTACATTAAGTTAACTTCATTTTACATTTTTTCACTTTTTCAAACAAACCAATTATTGTGTTCTATTATTTAGAACTATAGTATACTTAATTATTCTTCAGATTATTCGATTAAAACAAGAAATTATAGAAGGTGAAAACATGTTTTATATAAAACAACTACTCTATTTTACTTATGAACAAGCATTATCCTGTTTGTTCCCTGTCGTTATTTTTTTAACACTTGCTCTTTCAAAAATCATATCGATTCCAGGGTTGTATCGATATGATTTCATACTCATCGTATGTCTTCTTATGCAGTGGATTATGTATAAGACTGGACTTGAGACGAAAGACGAATTAAAAGTAATTACTGTTTTTCACCTTATCGGGCTTTTACTAGAAATATATAAAGTACATTTCGGTTCATGGAGTTATCCGGAAGAGGCATATTCAAAAGTTTTTGGAGTTCCGCTTTACAGTGGCTTTATGTATGCAAGTGTTGCCAGTTACATATGCCAAGCGTGGAGAAGATTACATTTACAAATGTACCATTGGCCGAGGGCTATTTTCACCATACCTCTAGGAGCAATGATTTACTTTAATTTTTTCACACATCATTTTCTATATGACTTTAGATGGGGATTAACTGTACTATTATTCATCGTTTTCTTTCGCACATTTGTGGAATTTTCATTACGAAGTGTTACATATAAAATGCCACTCGTTCTCTCCTTTTTCCTTATCGGGTTCTTTATTTGGATTGCAGAGAACATTGCAACTTTTTTCGGAGCATGGCAATATCCAAATCAACGTGAAGCGTGGAATCTCGTTCACTTAAGCAAAATTAGCTCATGGTTTTTACTCGTTGTTATTAGCATTATGATTGTTACACAACTCAAACATTTGAAGGAGTCGAAAAAATAATACTGATTATGTAATAATAGTTAGCCCATCACACATTAGAAAGTGATGGGCTTTTTTACCGTCCTTATCAAAGGAGTTATAAATTACAGGAGCATAAGCAGTTACACATTATGAACTACTACTAGCTGAAGAGGTTGCTGCAGATGAAGCGGCAATCGTTGCCATCATAGCTGCCTGTTGTGCTTGTATGAGGACTTCTATCATAGTTTGTAAACCTGTGTTGGTCGCTTTACTTTCCTCACCTTTCTGACTTACGAACAGTTGAATAGCAATAAGAACATTCGCATCTGTATGCCAACGGAATAATTTCTCCCCCTGCAATTTTTCAATCAATGCTTTAATAGCATGAATCTCTTTTTCTCCATCTTCAAGTAACGCTAGTAGCCCGATGGCTGGATAATGCATCTGTTTCACTTTTACCTTTTCTTGTTTTAACGAACTCCAAATTTTTGTACATGTTGCAACTAATATTTCTTCACGGACATCCTTCTTTAATGAAAGTATATGACTTAAAAACTGAAGATCATTCCCTTTACGCAAACCAGCTTTCGCTAGTTTCTGATAAAGACGTTCTACTCGCATAAGTGTTTCTATATTCTCTGATTGTCCTGCTAGTAAAACCGCGAGTGGATAATCATTTGTACCTGTAAGAAAAAGATGATCCTCTTTCATACGTTTATATACTTGCATCGAACGCTGAATGTGCGTGCCATGCTGTTCATTTTCTTCTGTTAAAAGCACAGCTGCTGCGAGATAAGTAAATATACTTCGGCTAAAACCACCAGCAACCAATTGTTCATATAAATCTAAAAACTCCCGAAAAGCTTTCTTATAATCTGTAAAGTGAATATGTAAAGTTGCGGCCACCACAAAGCGATGATAAGACTTCAAGTATGAAAACATCCCCACCTGATTCTTAATATAACTACTAATCTCTAAAAAACGTCCAAGATCAAACAATTTATCACTACTTGTATACATAGCAGCAATCATCATTCCTGTTCGAGAATCACTCGTTTTCCATTTTAGTTCTCCCTTTAACTGTGAATATGTATGTATATATTGCTCTAGCTTTTGTTCTAATGTAATCATAGTATTCACCCCTATTTCTAGTTCCTCTCTATTATTATACGCATATTCCATATTTAGGAATACTATAATTAATAATCCATCATAAAAATAATATTTTTTTATCCTTATATATTGTTTTTTCGCCCTTCTTCATCAGCATCACGATGATAATCCCTAATCCTTCAAGAAGTTATACAAAAAAGGTAGATAATAATTTATCTACCTTTTTTGTATATATTATTTAACATTACACCTGTATTGCTCGTTATATGCAATTAAGACTAAAGAGCTTTAATAATACGTTCCATCGCCTTCATCTGACCAATATGATCTGCTTCATGATAAAGCATCATACCGTAAAGCTCACCAACTGTTTCTAGTCCTAGGAACGGCTCTGGCAGTTTATTTTCAAATGCTTCTGCTGGAATTTCTTTAATACGTTTTGCTTGTTCTTTTAATTGAACCGTTAACACTTCTAACGATGGTCCTGCTGTTGTCCATTTAGATGGTCTTGATCCATATCCAAACATACCTGGATATTCCGTTGGTAATTGTTTGAATTCTTTTCCAAACATGAAAACTTCTGCTGCCGTTAACACATGACCGATATGCCAGCGAATTGTATTGTTAAAACCCTCTGGCTGCGTATCTGCAGTTTTATCATCTAGCGTCTCCATAAATGTAAGTAATGCACCGCGCGTTATTTCAAATTGTTTTAAGCCAACTAGTCTATTCATTTTATCGTTCCCCTTCTTCATGTACAATTTATTATGAACTAAGAATGTTCAACTTATTAAAGTTTCACCTTGTTTAATCTATCAGAAACAAATAAGAAATACATCTAATATGCTTATTAAAAATAATAAAAAGGTTCACTCCTCGTAAATATAGAATTACTTACTATGTAAATAAAAGAGGAGTGTACTTGCATGTTACATATTTTAAAACAACAATATAATCTTATTAGCTCTACAAGAGAAACTCTATTTTCGTTTTTGGAAGAAATCCCACTAAAAAAATTACATAGCACTATTCCGAATTTCGGGAGCGGTAGCATTATAAAGACACATATTCATGTAGCCGATTGCTACAGATACTGGCTTGGATCATTCGCATTCAAGCAAAAACGGGCAGATTTTTCATTTGCTAGCGATTATGAAATTGAGCATGCAGATGTCACGAAAGTCCGTGCTAGATTTAAGTTAGTAGATGAAACTGTACAACGTTTTTTAGATGAATACAATGACCGTTGGCTCGAAAATATTGCAAATGAAGTGAAATGGCAAAAAGAACCTTGGAGCACAACACCTCTATGGCTTTTAACTCATACAGAAACACATGAGTTTCATCATAAAGGACAAATTGCATCCATGGCTCGTCACCTTGGATACAATCCTCCTGATACAGATCTTATTTAATTCGATCATTAAAAAACTTGTTGATACATTTTGTCGTGTATAAAACTTTTATCATTTGTTTTAGGTATACCATATCATTATAAAATTCATGTAACATAAAAGTAAGAATCATACTTTTCAAACAATACAAAAAACAAAACTCTTCTTCCATGTAGAGCAATAATATTTATATACTCTATCACCAACCTTAAGGAGAACATTATAATGAGATTAGAAAGGGAAAGAATTTATTTAAGGCCACTTTGTCAGCTAGATGCGCCTATTATATTAGAAAGTACAATGGATGATGAAATAAGATATATGACTGGAACCAAGTCTACTTTTTCATTGGAGCAAATTAAAACACATATAGATCATATAAATAATGATTCAAGTCGCTATGATTTTGCTATTTGTTTAACAAGCACTGACGAAATGATTGGAGAATTGTCGATTTTAGATATTAATGAAGAGAATAAAAGAGCAGGGTTCAGAATATCAATGCTTTCAATAGCAGTAACAGGACAAGGCTATGGAACTGAAGCTATTAAAATAATTTTAAGATTTGTTTTTGAACAACTATCATTAAATCGTTTACAGTTAGAAGTATTTAGCCATAATTTACGCGGAATTAAAGCTTATGAAAAAGTTGGTTTTATAAAAGAAGGAACTTTACGTCAATCTTTATTTTATAACGATGCATACTCGGATGAAATTATTATGGCAATACTTAAAAATGATTATAAAAATATGCCATTTTAAATGAATGTCTTAAGCTATTAAACAACTTTAAAGAACCTTACCACAGTAAAATGCAGTAAGGCTCTTTCATTTTCATATCAAATAACAGCTCTTAACGCATTTATAATCTTATTAATACCAAATAGTCTCCGCATAATTATATGCATCACTATTCGGAATAGCATGTTTCCCTTGCGCCTGTGCCTTTCTTGGATCTAAATCATATACCATTGGCGTATAGCATGATGTTTGCCCTTTATTCACAACTCCATTTCCTCCAGCACTCCCGCAAGTATATGCCTTTCCATCTGTTTTTCTTACAATTCTTGCATCAGCTTCGTTATTATAAATTGCTGCACGAGTTACTGTAACTTTTGCCCACGCTGTCTTACACGTTGTGCTAAATTTTAATTCCACATAAGAATTGGAATCAATCCACTTCTTTTCTTTCGTTACTGCTGATTGATCACAGCTATTGTAATACGGACTTTTCCCATCATACGAATGATTTTCTGCATATACTTTATCGCTATTAGTCATGCTAAACATACTAGTTACAACGAGTAAAGATAGCAATAAACATGCACTCACCTTTTTTAATAGCTTCATATAATTTCACTCCTTTATTAATAACGTGCTGTTTTCCCGTAACCGTTATTAAACGTAACTGCTTCAGCATCTGCTGTGTATCCGAAATCAGCAGTTAAATCAAATACCATTCCTGTATACGTGCTCGTTTGACCTGTTTTTATTGTGCCGTTTCCCTGATTAGAAGTGACTGATTTTTGAAATACACCATTTTTGTATTTATTCACAACAGCGTACGCATACACTCCTCCAGAAACAGCTGGTGCTGGTTGATCTAATACAAACTTAGCCCATGCTGCATGACATTTATTGCTGTAACGTAAATACACTGTCCCAACTTTTTTACTCCCTTCGTACACGGCTGTAGACTTTGCATTAAATCCATCTGCATCACATGTTGTACTACCTCCGTATACTTTCGTTGTTGCTGGATTTTTCCCGTCATAATAACTACTTAAATCAGTAGCCGCAAATGTACTTCCTTGGAAACTAAATAATACCCCTACACTCGCTACACTTAACACACATGCTTTCATTAACTTTTTAAACATTGTAAATCTCCCCCTTCAAAATAAGTACGTATAATAAAGACAATCTATCCCCTATGTACGCCCCTCCTTTCATGCTTCCTAGAGGCATCTTACAGAAACGACTAAACGTTGTAAATTTCCTTATGATTATTGGAATATACGAAAAAATTTACGTATCCGTCTAAGAAAAAAAGTTGAGAAATACACATGTTATAGCATTCTTCATTTAAAACATAAAAGAACCGATACTTGTTACATGCAAGCATCGATTCTTTATACAAATTTGCCATTTTTGCTTTTATATAAAATAAATATTTCTCCACTTAATCTGTTGTAAAAAACTCCCTCGTCACATCAATGAATTGCTGCAGTGGCGCTGTCATCCATTTATCTTTATGCCAAGCAATTTGTGTATAAATCGGTGAGATTTCATTTTCTAAATGTAACTCTTTTATCGTCCCTTCTCTTATATCTTTTTCTACTACTATTGCTGGTAACACAGCTATTCCTAAATCTGCAATCACACATTGTTTAATTGCTTCGACACTAACGAACTCAATTTTATTTGCTGGATACACATCTTTTGTACGAAGTAGCTCTTCAAATAAAGTTCGGTACGAGCACCCTAGCTCTGTTAGCAACAGCGTCTCACTTTCTAAATCTTTTATAGAAACGGAAGCTTTCTCGAGTAAGTGATGTCCTGAAGCAGCTACTACTTTCAATTCTTCTTTCATAAGCGGCTCCACATGTAAAGCATCTTCTGTTTTACATTCATCCAAAATAAATGCAAGATCGACTTTTCCCTCCATCAATTGTTCCTTCGCATCTTTATTGGAATGCGCTGGTTTAAATATAAGCTTTATTTGAGGAAATTGTGCCTTAAACCTCTTTAATATGGAAGGAAGCCTATATGTACACTGACTTTCTTGCGCACCAATTATTAACGTACCTGCTATTTCTTCATCATCTTTCACAGCCATTTTCGCTTCGTTACTGAGTGCAATCATCTTGTCGGCATATAATTGAAACTTTCTTCCTGCTTCAGTTAAGAAAAGGCGTTTTCCTAATCTTTCAAATAACGGCGTACCTAGCTCAGCTTCTAACGTTTTAATTTGCGCTGTTACGCTCGATTGAGCAAAGTTTAATTTCTTCGCAGTTTGTGTAAAATTCAAAGTGTCCGCGGCTATTTTAAATGTAATTAATTGTTTTATCTCCATTTATCATCCCTCTTTTCAATCGTAATTTCCGATTGATTTCATCGAAATAATCCTCTTTGTCTATCGATATTTGTATTGTATGATAAAGAGCATCGACAAACAATAAAAATGGAGGTATTCCATATGAAGGCACTTTGTTTCGAACAGTTCGGAAATCCGGATGTACTACAATATAAAGAAATACATGATCCAATAATAAATTCAAATGAAATTCTTGTACGCACAAAAGCAATCGGTTTAAATTTTGCTGATATTTATAGACGCCGCGGTGATTATCATCTCGCTGGCAATCCGCCTTATATATTAGGTTATGAAGGGGCTGGTATTGTTGAAGAAGTAGGAGCTGACGTTACAAATATTAATCCTGGAGACCGTATTGCATTTGCTGATGTCCCATTTGCAAATGCAAAGCTAGTTGCTGTTCCGTCTGAGAAAGCAATTAAGCTTCCAGATTCTATCTCTTTTGAAACAGCCGCTTCTGTCTTATTACAAGGTCTAACAGCACATTATTTAACGAAAGATAGCTATGAAATAAAACGAGGTGATATAGCTTTAGTACACGCAGCAGCTGGCGGTGTTGGGCAACTTCTTATTCAAATAATTAAACTACTAGGCGGAAAAGTAATCGGCCTAACGTCATCTAAAGAAAAAGCAAAGATAGCTACATTAGCTGGTGCTGATCACGTTTTTTTATATACGGAAGCATGGCATACAAAAGTAGTTGCAATAACAAATGGTGATGGAGTAAATGTTGTATATGAATCAGTAGGTTCTACATTAGAGGAAAGTTTTAATGCTACTAAAACTGGTGGTACTGTCGTATTTTACGGAATGGCCGGCGGTAATCCTGCGCCCGTTGATCCGCGTATGCTTATGGATACTTCAAAAACTTTAACTGGCGGAGACCTTTGGAACGTGCTTACTACGTATGAAGAACGTAAAAAGCGATCTACTCAATTATTTGATTGGATTGCTACTGGCAAATTAAACATTGCGAGCCCTACTACATTCTCCTTACAAGATGGCGCTCTTGCACATAAATTATTAGAGAGCAGAAAAAGCACAGGGAAGATTTTATTAATCCCATAATCGTTCCAATTAAAAAAGGAAGCTAGATTTCTCTATCTTCCTTTTCTTATTTTTATATTTCCACACTTTCTTTCCCTTTTGCAACATAACTCATATCTCCAACCGACTCAACTGTGTATGTTCCGTCTTTATATACAATCTTCGTCACACTAGCATTTTCCACTCCGAGTTTTGTTTTACTACTGTCTAGCATTTCAATTAATGCAGTAATCAAAAGCCCATGAACAACAACTAAAACGTTGCCGCCTCCATTTGCAGCAGCTTCTTCACTAATTTTATCAATCTCTACTTTTATACGAGTAGAAAATAATTCCCAATCTTCCGCCTGTTTCGTTGGATCTGCTGCTCTAATCAGATTAATCACTTCTTGAATAGAAAACTTCATGAGTTCTTCTGGTGATGTAACGCCCGCAGCTTTTCCAACCACATCCCACATATTTTCAAGCTTTTCACCTTCAAAAATACCAAAATTTAATTCTCGTAAATTTTTCCTTTGCTCTAGTTTCAATTTTGATTGCTCACTATATTTTAATACTAAATTAGCAGTTTCAATCGCTCGGCCACTATCACTACTATACGCATTCGCAAACTGAACATCTTTTAATCCTGTTCCTAAATTCGAGGCAACTTCCACACCTTTTGCTACTAATGGAGAGTCTGCCCAACCTTGCGCGCGATGATTCGTATTTAATATCGTTTTACCATGTCTCGTAACATATAACGTAACTACATTCTCATTGCTAACAGTTTCTCGATTCTTCATCATATTCTCTCCCTTTACATTTCTATATCAATTTTACCACCTTAATTATTCATTGAGCAAAATATACGTAAGTGAATTTGCTTAATAAAAAAGCTATCTTTCTGTATACCTCTACAAAAAAATAGCATCTTTTATGATTACATTGCTTAGCTGATATTCCTACTCAGAAAACGCACTCGAATACTGAACAACTCCTTCTACACCTTCAAGAGCATTCTCTCTTAATTCCACTACCATAAATACCTCTTCAGGCACTTCAAATGGTGCTTTTATATTCCACTCACTTGCTTTCTTAAAACCAAATTTCGGATAATACTCTGGATGTCCTAACACTACAACCGATCCGTATCCTAGTTCTTTCGCTTTTTCTAACGCAGCTACAATAAGCTTCCCGCCGATTCCTTTTTTCTGATGACCCCTAGCAACTGAAACCGGTGCAAGTGCTAACGATTCTACAGAAGTTCCATCCTGTTCAATCGTAATTTTGGATAACATAATGTGACCAACGATTTCCTCATCTACTGCAACGATTGATAATTCAGGAATAAACGCGTCACATTCTCTAATACGTTTTACAAGTGCATGTTCTGTTTTATCACTAAATTCTTCATGTAAAAATGCTTGTTGTACCACTTCTTCTGTTTTTCTATAATCGTTTTGTTGCTCTTGTCTAATCGTTACCATTCTATATTATCCTCTATTCTTTCTTATTTCTTTTTGGATTTTACGAAGCGCTTTTTTCGATCCGCGCTCTATATCATGTTGCATTTTTCTTTCTTTATAATCGACAAATAGTGTATTTACATCGTATCCCTCTGGGTATAATTCTTTCGCCGCTACCTCTAACGTAATACGTTTTACGTTTACTTCAACGAATTCACCGTTATAATATACAACGACGTTATAGAAATTATCTATTTCCTTATAGATAATACCAAAATCATCATAATCTAATAAATTTACACGATCGCCGATTTTGTACTCGTAATGGTTTTCTCTTTTTTCCTGCACAAATTTTGGTTTTCTAATTTTACTTTCATTCACTTTTTCTAGAGCATATTCTTTATTTTCCATGTACTCTTTCGCTCTTTGAAGTACACGTTCTCTTACGTTCATTTTATTCGCAATCCAAAGTGCATTGCTTTCACCTGATTTACCAATCACTAATTTATAAAGCGGTTCTAGTGTCTCACTATTAAATTGCATTGCTGCGTTCATAAAATCATCGTGCATTTCTGAGAAGCGTTTAATTTCACCATAATGCGTACTCGCAACTGTAATACATCCCGCAAGATAAAACTCCTCTAAAATAGAAATTGCAAGTGCTGCCCCTTCATTCGGTTCAGTCCCGCTTCCTATTTCATCAAATAGTAGCAACGTATTATTATTTGAAATCCTCATAATTTCAGATAGATTTTTCATATGAGATGAAAATGTACTTAGTGCGTTTTCAATACTTTGATTATCTCCAATATCTACAAATACATTTTCAAAAATAGCAATTTCTGTTTCTTTATCTCCAGCAATATGCAATCCTGACATTGTCGCTAAAGTTAACAATCCGATTGTTTTTAATACAATTGTTTTCCCGCCCGCATTTGGTCCTGTAATAATTAAACTACGGTAGTTTTGACCGATTTCAAAGTGTAACGGTACTACTTTTCCACTTAAAAGCGGATGCTTACAATTTACTAAATGGATGTAGCCATGATCATTTAACTTCGGCTCTATTCCATCGATTGATTTACTAAACTTCGCTTTCGCAAATACCATATCATATTGACTAATCAATTCCATGTTAATCTTTATATGATAAATATTTTCTACTACCATGCCTGATAAAGTCGCTAAAATTTGATACTCTTCCATCGCTTCTTCTGCTTTCAAACTTGCGAGTTCCGCATTTAACTTTGTAACTGTGTGCGGTTCTATAAATACAGTAGAACCTTTAGCTGACGCTTCCACTATACTTCCCGCAACTTGATTTTTATAAGAAGATTTAATTGGAATTGTATACCTATCATCCTTCTTACTAATAAAGAATTCTTGAATATACTTCTTATTCGTACTACTATTTAAAAACTTCGTTAAACGTTCTTTTATTTTTCCATCTACCGAACCAATGTTATTTCGAATTCTTTTTAGCTCTTTACTAGCAGCTGCATCAATGCTATTTCCTTTAATGGAAAAATTAATTTCCTCTTCAATACTTTTAAATTCAGTCATTGAATTTGCATAAGAAGCTAATACTGGCGCAAAAAATTCTTTATCTAACATAAACTTTTTAATCTTTCTACAACCGCGTAAAAAGTCTGAAACACTTACTAACTCTTCAGGATCTAAAATTATCCCTTTTTCTAATTTTTGAATTGTACTAGCAATATTTGAAATGCCGAAGAAAGGAACATGCCCTTCTGCATCTACTATAGCTCGTGCTTCCGTCGTTTCATTCAAGCGATTCCTCACTACTTTTATACTCGTACTCGGTTCTAATTTATTTAATAATTCCTTACCTAATCCACTTACACAATAAGATTTCACTATATCCTTTAATTCGTTATATTGTAACTTTTCAAAAGTCATCTTATTCATTTTGTTTCTCCTCACTATGATTGATTTTTATCATAAATGAAGATACCTACCCATTAGATTCCAATGAGCCCTACATGATTCAATTACCATTTTTATACATTAAAAATATATACAAAAAAGCTGCGGGGATACCGCAGCTTTTACATTTACAAGGCATAAGTAATAACATATGAGGAAATAAGCCATTAAAAACAGCTGGCAATCCCCTTATTACACGCTTTATAAAGTATTGTAGGTATCTTCATAGGTATCGAAATAAATCCATGACAAAATTAGGGGTATGGTATACATAAAAATCCCCTGTTCTTATCCGATTTATTTCATTAAATTTTTCCTATTTAGTACCTACCGCACTCACAAAAAGCACCTCTCATTAATTTATATTATAGTCATTGAAATCTAATTTACTGAAATCATCATACTATATGTTTTGTGAGAAGTAAAGGTGTCAGACTATTACCTTTCACACCTTACTAAGGAAATTTTTTCTAATAATACGCTTTTACTTGATGGATTGCAAAATCTTTATATACTCATTTCTTTTCTCAAAGGTATTTTTCGCATCTTCAGCCGTTACTAAATGCTCTACCGCAATATGTTGTAACACATCCTCATTAATATTGGGTAACTGGATCGTTATCTCTCCCACACTACTCTTACTATTTTCAATCGTTTTATTGAATTCCCTTACACTTCTTGCAGCCTCCGCTACTGTTTCCATATGTACAGGATTGTTTACATCTAAAACAGTATTACTTCTAAAAACTACTGTATAATACTGCTTCAAATTTTTCTTCGCTATTTCTTTCTCTTCATTTTTATCGAAAACAGTATCCCCCACCTGTATTCGATTGAAAATAATCATAGTATTATTCTCTCTTTTTTCATAATATGTATTGAATCTTTCTTGTAAATTATTTGCTTCTTTTTTTATTTTATAGTTATCATTATTTACTTTTGGAGAGATTTGTCCCTCGAAAGAAATTTGAAATCGCAAATACGGTTCATCGACTTGCTGTACAGTAACTATCCGCCACTTCGGACCAAGGAAATCTTTTCCATTATCCAGTGTTTCAACACTATTTAATTTAACAGACATACCATACTCAGCTTTTGTATAACTTTGTGCTGTTTGTTCAATTTCTTCATCCGATATATCACATGATGTTAATAGTAGTAAACTAAACATTATGCTATATTTCATTATTGTTCTTTTCATATTGCCTCTCCTTTTGCTACTACTTCCTATATAGAAGTGTCCTTATCGATTTTAAATTACGGTTTATATAAAGTGCTTCTTTTAATAACCACAAGTATAAAAACACCCATTTATTATCATTTTACACTTAAAGTGTAATTTTACACTAAATTCATTTTATCGTAAAGCAAATATAATCTCTATTAAAATCCGTTAAAAACATACTAATATTTAACTCTATAGCAATCACAATACGTTTTTTTATTGTCTCCAACCTTAAAATAACCACTTTAATTTCACTGCGAAAAAATTTAATAAACGCCTCCGCTATTGCGAATGTCATTTACTTTCCCTAATACATTTAATAATTATGACAAGCAATCATAGGAGGTTACTATATGAACGAACAATATATTATTTTACATGGACCTGCTCTTGAACCAGATTTAATTGGCCCCACACTACCACCAATTCCACCATTTACATTCCCTACCGGACCTACCGGACCTACTGGAATCACAGGACCTACCGGTGCGACAGGTTTTACCGGAATTGGAATAACTGGTCCCACCGGGGGGACCGGACCTACTGGAATTGGAACAACTGGTCCCACCGGGGGGACAGGTCCTACTGGAATTGGAATAACTGGTCCCACTGGAGCAACCGGTTTAGTGACCTTGCCCATATTTGGAACAATAACTTCTGAAATAGGTATCGGTTTTTCAGCAGTAGTTAATACAAATGTTAATTTCACCATTCCAGGACCTGTTAGTGGAACTACTCTAAACCCAGTAGGCAACTCCATTACAATTAATACCACTGGTGTATATTCTGTATCCTTTTCAATCGTATTTGCGATACAAGCTATTTCGTCCGGTATATTAAATCTTACAATAAACGATTCCATTCAATTCACAATTGAAACACGAGTTGGTGGTGGTTCTGGGGTAAGAGCTACATCCGCCAGAACTGATTTATTACCTTTAACCCAAGGAGACGTTCTTCGAGTACGAATAAGAGAAGCCACGGGTGATATTATTTATTCCAACGCATCTCTCGTTGTTTTAAAAGTCGACTAATTCATTTATGAAAATAAAAATTTAGGAATGATAACAATATAAAAAGAAGAGGAAGACTTATATTTCAGTCTTCCTCTTCTTTTTTATCACCAATTCACTGCTGAACATATATGGAAACTGATCCTCCACTTACATGGAACTGCCCCCATCCGTCCTTATTAATTGTTACAGCATTTGTTTGATTACCCGTCATATCGTACCATACTTCCCCTGCGTTATTCTTTCCAACTTCCATCCACTTTGATCCTCCTGGCCCATCTGAGATTAATGTTGCTAGACCAGAATCCGCATGTACACTATCACCTTCTCTTGTCCATCCAATTACATCTGGATGGTCTAAATAATCACGCTGCGTACCATATGCAAAGTTTTTTCGTGCGGTCAAAATCGGATCAATTTTATCTTTTAACGCTGGAATTTCATAACTACTATTTCCGTTTGTCCCATAGTAATCACCATAGAAAACTGAAGGATAGCCCTCTGCACGAGTTAAAATAAATGCATATGCCAACGGTTTAAACCACGGACTTACTACAGATTCCAATGATTGTCCAGGCTGAGAATCATGATTCTCGACGAGAGTAACTGCAAGTGCAGGATGATTTTGCATTACTGTTCCATTTAAAATATTTCTCATATCATAATTCCCATTTCCTTTTGAAGCATAATGAAAATTGTAATGCAGTGGTGCATCAAATACAGATTGATTATAATTGACTTTCGCTAAATAATTATTTAAAGTCTGGATATCATTTTGCCAATATTCAGCCACCGTAAACATTTCTTTTCCTGTTTGCTGCCTGACATGATTTACCCAATCACGTAAATATTCATGATCAATATGTTTAACAGCATCTAAACGAAAGCCATCTAAATTTAATTCATTCGCATACCACGTCCCCCAATTTTTCATCTCATTCGCAACATCTGGATGATCAAAATCAAGATCTGCATACATCAAATAATCATAATTTCCATTCTCGTTAGACACTTCCCAGTCCCATGCTTTACCTATCCCCCTAAATTTATAAATTCGATTTAATTTCCTTCCTTCATCCCAATCCGTTCCGTCAAAATGATACCATTTCCATTTGAAATTAGAATAAGCATCTCCACGCCCTGGAAAGTTAAACCCTGTCCATGCATTAATTTCATAATCACCTGATACTTCAATATTTCGATTGTTACGGTCTACCTCAACAGCTGTTACAGTTTCAGTATAATCTGCTCCACCTTTATGATTCATAACTACATCACCGTATACATCAATGTTTTGCTTATGTAAAGCTTCAATTGCAGATTTCAACTGTGCTTTTGTCCCATATTTCGTCCGCACTGTTCCTTTTTGATTGAATTCTCCTAAATCATATAAATCATACGCTCCATATCCTACGTCATTTTGCGTAGTTCCTTTATATGCAGGCGGTATCCAGACAGATGTAATTCCTTTCTGTGCTAAATTTCCAGCATCCAAATGCAAACGGTTCCAATGATTCCCATCATTCGGTGCATACCACTCAAAATACTGCATTAACGTTCCATTGTTAACAGTATCTGCATACGTTTTACTCCCCCCATATATACTAGGTAAAAACAAAACAACCGACAAACCGACTACCATTATTCTTTTCAACATATTTACACCATCCCCTTTCAAGAAAACGTTTGCATAGTTTATCGAAATTATTATAATATTCGTTCTACAATTAGTAAAGTAGCAATCTCTCACTCTCCCATATTATTTTTTGTCTAACTTCACATATTCAACAAATACTTCAAAGTAGTTTTCATTTCACATCTAATTCAAGATTGTTTACAATTTATCTATAAAAGCATAACGGAGGGATTTCTATGACGGACTTTCAAAAACAATTTTTTGCGAGATTACATATAGAAGAAAAAGACAAAGTTTCATTTGAAGATTTACCTAACATTATGTACGCGATGGCACAAACCATCCCTTTTGAAAACTTAAATATTCTCCAAAACAACTTTACAGAAATATCAAAAGAAAATCTAAAAGAAAAAATTTTAGTAAACAACCGTGGCGGTCTTTGTTATGAGCTCAATCCTACTATATATTACTTCCTTAAAGACGCCGGATTTGATGTTCATCTCGTTTCAGGAACAGTGTACAATGCAGCAAATTCTACATGGGCTGTTGATTCTGGACACATCGCAACTGTTTTAACACATCATAATGAACTTTATTTAATTGAAGTAGGATTCGGATCATACTTACCTCTTGCACCTGTCCCTTTCTCAGGTGAAGTCACTCACTCCGTCACAGGCGATTATCGTATTCGTAAAGAAATAACCGAAAAGGGAAACTATATTTTAGAGATGCGTAAAAACAATGCGTTTTTGGATCAATCTTCAGCTGATGATTGGACTTTAGGTTATACATTTTATATAGAAGAAGTGAATGAAGAAAAAGCAAATGCGGCACAAAAAATTATCGTTGAACATAAGGGCTCACCATTTAACAAAGTACCTCTTATTGTAAAACTAACTGAAGATGGGCATGCATCTTTAACAAAGGATAGTCTGACAATAGCGACCAACGGTAAAAAAACGAAAGAACACGTTACAGATGTACAGTATAAAAATCTTTTACATTCTAAATTCGGAATTACGTTATAAATTTTTAAGCCTTGCCATTTTAAGCAAGGCTTTTCATTTTCCAGCAGGGATTTTTTGCAATTTGTTGTATTTCATAGTTATATAGGAATATAACTACATATTTAGAAAGGAAATGATTATGACTGAACTTAAAGATCGACTACAAGTAGATGATAAAGAAAAATGGGATTTAACGGATATCTACCATAGCATTGAAGACTGGGAAAGCGATTTTCATAAAATTAAAGTATTAACGAAAGAATTACACGAGTTTAATGGAAATATTTACGATGGCAATAGCTTATTAGCTTATTTAACAAAGAGTGAAGAAATATCTAGCATAATATCTTTAATGTTCGCTTATGCACGATTACAATCTGACCTTGATACGCGCGATACTGCCGCTCAATCTCTTGTCGATAAAGTGTCACAATTACATGTGAAAGTAAGTGCGGCTAAATCTTTCTTTTCTCCATTCTTACTTAGCATAGATGAAGACACATTACATTCTTACATAGAAGAAGCAGAAGGCTTACAATATTATAAAGAAGACTTATTTGAATTATACCGTTATAAAAAACACGTATTGAATAAGGACCAAGAAGAGATTTTATCACAAATGGGCGAAGCACTTTCCTCTCCTCAGCATACATACGGCATGTTAAATAATGCAGATATTCTATTTGGTGAAATTACGACTGATGATGGAGAGAAAGTAAATTTAACACGCGGAATGTATGCAAAGTTAATAGAAGATGAAAATCGCGAAAAACGTAAGGAAGCCTATAAAGCTTATTACAAACCATACGTTCAATTAAAAAATTCTATCGCTTCTACTTTATCTGCTGCTATTAAAAATAATGTTACTGTTTCAAAGATAAGAAACTATCCATCAGCTTTAGAAAAATCATTATTTGGCGACATGGTTCCGAAAGAAGTATATGAAAATTTAATTGATACGACGAAAAAAAACATTCAATCACTACATACTTATAATGAACTTCGAAAAGAAAAATTACATGTAGATGAACTACGCCAGTACGATTTGAGCGTTGATTTAGTAACAGGTGTAAAACAAGACATTCCATATGACAAAGCGTTTGACATCATGATTGAATCACTAGCTCCATTAGGTGAAGAATATATTGAAACATTAAAAAGCTTTAAAGATAAACGTTATATTGACGTGAGAGAAACGCCAGGAAAACGTTCCGGCGCTTATAACTTTGGTGTATACGGTGTTCATCCTTTCATTCTTTTAAATCATCACGATGATTTAAATAGCCTTTTCACTCTTACTCATGAATGTGGACACGGTATGCATACGCACTACTCACACGGATACCAACCAAGAATTTCTGCACACTATACTATTTTTGTTGCAGAAGTCGCTTCTACAGTAAATGAAGTGCTACTAATTCATCATTTATTAAAAGAAGCAAAAGATTCTAATGTACGTAACCATTTAGTAAACCATTTTATCGACAAATTTAAAGGCACTTTCTTTACACAAATTATGTTCGCTGAGTTTGAAAAAATCACACATGAAATGGCGCAGCAAGGTAAACCATTAAATGCTCAAGTCTTTAGCGAAGTTTATGAAAACTTGTTTAGAGAGTATAATGGTGAATCCCTCGTATTTGACGAAGAAGTAAAATACGGCTGGGCTAGAATACCGCATTTCTATCGTCCATTTTATGTGTACAAATATGCAACTGGATTCGCTTCTGCAATCCAAATTGCTGATAAGTTATTAAGCGGCGATCCAAATGCTCAAAAACATTATATTGAATTCCTTAAAGGTGGAAGTTCTGACTATCCATTAAATCTACTAAAAAAAGCTGGAGTTGATTTAACTACGCCAGAACCAATTGAAAGTGCATTAAACCGTTTTAGCTCACTTGTTGAAGAGTTTTCAGCATTATAAAAAGCAAGCAGAGTATATACTCTGCTTGCTTTTATCATTTGAATTACTTTATCCTCATTCTATTCTCACAACTACAAAACAAATTTGTGTCACATACTCCTCTACTAAACAATCACATTCAGGTCCCTTTACGTAAACCTCATATGGCGAATCTTCTATTACATAACCATTTCTTTCAATCCATTTTTCTAATGCTATATAAGCGTAACCTATATAGTCATAACTTCCATAATGCATAGTAGTAACGATTTGATGCGGATTTAGTTTTTTTATTTCATATTCTTGTACTACATCTTTATTGTTCCTATACATGACCGGAATTCTTAATTCAATATCACTTTTATTTGGAATATACTCTTCATCATAAAAGACTGTAGAGGGCGAACCGGCTATTTGAAAGTTACTCTTTTGTACTTTTTCATATAAGTCATAATAATAATCATCCATATCATCTATATTTATTTGCAATCTTTGAGCAATTACTGTTATTTCATTTCTCATTCCAATTAATATATCGTAATTTCTATGGCGAGCGATACTTAAACCATTATTCATACTTACCATTTCATTCATTTCTGAAATAACCTGTAAATTTTGTTTCACCTCATGAGATAACTCTATAATTTGTGCTTGCATATGTTTCACAAACGACTCTTGATCTGACGACTGCAAAATGATTTTAATTTTCGGTAGCGGGAACTTATACTCCCTTAACTTTTTTATTTTCAACGCTATATCTAACTGCCCTTGCTCATAATATCTATACCCATTTTCCGGCTTCACATATGCTGGTTTTAATATATCCTCTTTGTCATAATGCCTTAGCATCCGTGTACTCATTTTACAAATCCGCGAAAACTCAGTAATTGTATACATATACTTACCCCTTGAATACATTTTCTTATACTCTTATTTTAAAACCAATCAAAAATTTTCCTAACTGAAAATTCTTCATTCTGATTGTTCAATCTTTTCATTTTTGAAGGTAACAAATGATGAGGACAATACCACGTTAAACAATTTATTGCGCCTCCCATTGTCGATATTTCTCCTACATGAATTTGAATAGCTTGTTTCTCCGTATACTGTTGAATATGTCGTAAAACTTCCCTATCTTTAGCTAATCCAAACTTAGGAACGTAAATCGTATCACATGTTTCAAACATATTTATATACAACCCTTTTGCCGATGCTATTTCTTCATCATATTGTCCCTTTTCTGTATATGACGATGGAACAACTATAAATTTAGCTTCTGGCATTTGCTCTTGAATAATCTCTTGAACATTATATCTAAATTCATGATCCCCTAAAAAATCACTAATAAACATCGTATGTGCATCAATAAATTTAACCATTCCATCTGCATGTGCAAGTACGTCCCCTTCTTCAGCAGGAATAATAATAACTCGGCTCACATCTAAATCCCATTCTAGTTGCTCTATAATTTCTTCTTCCGTCCAATCATCATTATCATCAAATATGCGTTCCGTTAATATAACAGTATCTTTTTTATTCCAAATAAGATTTCCACCGTCTAATATCAATGGAGATTTCACATATTCAAAGTCGTTCTTTTTCAACCATTTATTAAACTGTTGGTCTAAATATCGCCCTTGATCATCTGGCAAATAATTTGGTCGATATTTAAATTTAACAAGATGATTCGTTACAACTGGCGCTACATCTCTTAGCCAAATATCATCATACTCAAAAAAGCTTGTATGAAAGTCTTGTTCTTCAACAGATAAAGAAATAAATTGATCTGTAGCTCCCTTTTTTTTATTTAAATTTTCATTAAAATAAATAAGTTCTTCATAAAACGGTTCATAATATTCATTTGATTCATCTGGTATCGCAGTAAAAATAATTCCCTTTTGTTTGTGTTCCATTTTCTTTCCCTCACTTTTTTATAATAATTAAGTAGCCAGCTCTTCCTCAATACTTTTCACTTTTCATTACAATTTTTAAAACGTGCACATTTCTTGAATGGATTATAGCACGGAGAAATATTATATATTTATATAAAAAATATAAAGCCGTCGTTAAGCCTTAAATTGGCTATTGACAAAGATTTAATATATACATATTTAATAATTGTAATGAACCCTATTTTCAAAAACCTCTTCCTTTTTAATCTATAAAATTATGAAAGTATACAGTTAAATGCTAAAATCATAAATCCAATCATTATGAAGCTAATTAAGATAATTTCTTTCAACACCTTTACTCCCTTTTATACAAATAAAAAAGAATGTCACCTAGCCAAAAGTTCGACTATGGGACATCCCTGCCGATAGTTATATTTCCACTTACTACTTCAAACTAACGGGTTGTTGTTGCGTCACACAATGAATCATACCGCCATTTTTATAAAGCTCTCTCACATCAATACCAACTACTTTACGATCTGGGTATAATTTCTGAATCGTATCGTTTGCGATTTTATCATTTGGATCATTATAATTAGGCACCAATACCACTGTATTCCCAATATAATAATTGATATATGCCCCCTTATAATCGAGAGTTTTTCCATTTTCTAATACAACTTTTTCTTTACTAAGCGGTAAGTATTCATACTTATATTTCTTTCCTGAAGCATTTTTTGCATCTAACAATGTATCCATATCTTTATTAGATAAACCCCATTCGGCTAGGTCATCTTCTTTCATCGTTACAATGGTAGATTTATTATGGAATTTAGCAAATCCATCAATATGAAAATCCGTGATATCTAAATTAGGTACTCCATCTAACCAAATAAAGTTTGACACCCCAAGATCACTTATATATTTTTCAATTTCTTTTTCCGATAAATCAGGATTTCTATTTTTATTCGTTACAGCACTCCGGGTTAATAAAGCAGTCCCGTTGCTGTCTAATTCAATTGCGCCACCTTCAAGGACAAATTTCCCCCAATCAATTCTTTCAATCCCTGCTTGTTTACTCACATTTTCACGTATACGAGCATCATTTTTGTACGGCGTTTTCTTTCCCCATCCATTAAATGCCGGGTCTAATATTTTTAAATTTTTATTCTTGTCATAAACAAAAATTGGTCCACTATCTCGTGCCCACACATCATCAGTAGGAGCGATAAAGAAATCAATTTTATCCATATTCAGTCCTTTGTCTGTTAAAAGCTTATTGATTCGCTCTTTCTCCTCCTCATCGTATGCAACAATGTGGACTTTCTCACCTTCAGTTAAGGCACTTGCCATCTTAACCCAAATCGGTTCAACCTCCCGCTTATACTCTTCACCATACGTGTATTCATGAGGCCATTGCAGCCATGTACCTTCATGTTTATCTGTTTCATCTGGCATCATATATTTCCCGGCGGTTTTCTGTACCTCTACTTTCTCCTCCTCTTTCCCTTTAGCATTTTCATTGTTCCCTTCAAAAGAACATCCACTAATAATCGCTGTAGATAATGTAGCTATTAAACAAAACTTTACTGCTTTTTTCATTTTTCTAACCTCCTGTTCGTTACTTCAATAATGTAAAGCTTCACATAGTGTGAAGCTCAAGTTTTTTATCGATGTAAAATTTCCCAATTGATTTTCCACATAAATTCAATACAAATAGATGAACTTCACGCAGCAACTTTCCTATATTTAACATCCATATCATTTAAATTCCTATACAAAATTATTCTAATATCACCCTTTCATAATTACTTCTTCAGCAAGCATAACTTTACGAAATAAAAAAATCGGTATTGATAATTACATATCAATACCGATTTTAAAATTATTATTTTCCTTCTATTAAATCATTCGCCATTTTCCTAAACTCTTGATTAAATGTATCATTCATACCATTTTGAACGTTAGAGAATAATATGACGAACGTTTTTTTATCCCAGTTAAAATTATTAAAAGTATTCCAACCTGCTAATACCCCGTGGTTATGATAATAATCTGGATACGTATAGAAACTAAATCCATATTTTCTTGCAGGTGATGCAGTAAACATATCTAATACACTTTGTTTAGAGAGCAATTTCCCATCCATAATAGCCTCATCTAACCTTTTCATATCTTCAACAGTCGTATACATCTCACCACACCCATACAACCAGTTCATTTTTAAGCGAGGTGTAGCTATTAACTCATTATCTTTTCTCGTATAACCTTCTGCTAAAAAAATATCTTCAGGGAGAGTTGCACCCATTCCAGATTCATGCATTTCAACGGGAGTAAAAATATTTTCTTTCACATATTCAGCGAGCGGTTTATTTGCTATCTTTTCTACAATATACGCAAGTACCATATAATTATAGTCTGTATATTTCCACCCTGTCCCTGCAGGAAATTGCAATTTTTGCGCTCCAATCCATGTTACTAACTTTAATCGTGACGCCGCATTCACCCTACCTTGCCCTTGATCTGGTAACCCGGACGTGTGTGTTAACAAATTTCGTAACGTAATGTTTTTATCTGCTGGAAACGATGGAATATATTTATTTACATTGTCTTCAATATTTAATTTACCTTTTTCCTTTAGCTGCATAATAGATATGGCAACGACTGTTTTCGTAATTGAACCAATGCGATATCTCGTTCTTGGCGTTGTTACTACTTTATCTTTTACATTCGCATACCCATAACCTTTTCGTAAAATTACATGGTCTTTACTAGCTACAAGAACGCTCCCATTAAATCCTTTATCTTTTAAATATTGATCTAGTTTTCCAGCTATAACTTCATAGCGCTGTTTCTCATTTGCATCAACTTCTTGCATACCGTCCTTTTGCTTACTATTTACATTAGAAAATGCCTTTATATCATATTTCTTACCTTTATTTGCATGTATTAGTGCAACGACACTCCCACAAAAAATAGCAAAAATAAAGAAAACAATTAACCATTTCTTTAGCATATTAGGAACCCTCTTTTATCTAGTTTCACTTAACGCGCATCCATTCTATTCTATATCTGTTAATTTTCAAATACTTATAATATTACCTATCTATTATTCACCTAATTAAACTAGATTCCTTTTTCTCACATTGAGTTTTTGGCTACTCTCTATTGTATTTCTTTCTTGCAAAATTTCCACCTTACAATCGGATACACTCTACTATAATTTCAACAGCTTATGTAACATTTGTTGCACATTATCAAAAAGGAGTTATAAACATGAAAAATACTGATAAACGCAATCGTTTAGATGATATGATGTTCCATTACAGAGTAACAAAAAACAACATAGTTTTAATTGAATATTATGGAAAACAAATTATGATATTAAAAGGAAATGATGCTGAAAAATTTATAAACAAAATAAATCATGCACATAACGATACAGAAATACAACTGATTATGGCTAAAGTTACAGGCAACTTCAAAAGAGGCAATGAACGGTATTGAAAACGAATCTCATTTATATTTTGATTATACAACATATAAAAAAAGAAATGTCGCTCATTCGGCATTTCTTTAGACTTTCTTCATAAAAAATTTACATTGCTAACTTTCTTTTATTTTTTATTTTTACGATATAAACTCACTGCCGAGATACTTAATAACATCACTATACACAACCACGCATACGTATATCCTTTCTCATCGACAATATAACCAAATAAAACTGGTGCAACAATAATCGCAATTTGATTGAATGTAAGTGCCAAACTAACTGTTATTCCCACAGATTCTTCACTTGCCAATTCAGTAACTTCGACGATAAAAAGACTAAACCAACCAATTGAAAAGAACCCTAACAATGCACTTACACCATACAATACTCCACTCGTTACTGTATGTATGCCCATGACTAACAATAGAATTAAACCGATAGAAGCACAGACAGCTATAAATAATGGCGTGCGCCGATTACTCTTATAAAACAAATCACTACTAGCTGCTAATACAACACGGCCAATCATTCCAGAGAAGAACATCACTGAAAATACTGTTCCAGCTACAATAGATGTAATAGATTGTTCTCTTACTAAAAATTTCATGAAGTGTCCAACTAACACCATTTGTAATGAAATCATGCAAATCCCCGTTATATATATTGGATACAACTCTTTTTTACGTATCACTACTTTTAGCTGCGTCCAAAAAGAAATTTTAATATGTTCTTTCCTTGCATCCTCATGAACATATGGCTCTTTATAAAACATAAAAAATAATAATCCTCCCATTATACAAATGCATGCCATACTATTTATTGCGTAAGTCATATTATATTGTATTGTAAAAAATGGGATTAGCACTCCCGCTAACGCGCCGCCAATCGGTATACCCACTTGCCTTATTCCCATTGCTAATCCACGATTTTCTTTTGGAAACCATTTTAAAATCACTTTACTTCCTCCTGGCTGGGAAACACTATAAAACATTCCTACGAATAAAAGTACAAATAACAGACCATTAAATCCCTTTACTATATTAGTTAGTAAAAACGAACTCCCTAGCAAAAATGAACTGATAGAAATTAACAATTTTTCATTATATTGATCAAGTAACTGGCCGACAAAAAGCATACAAAATAACGGTCCCACATTTACAACACTTACTAACAATCCACTCTCCATGTTCGTAAGTCCATACTCTTCTTTCCAAAATAAAGCGAAAGCTCCGACACCATATGTTATAAGTGTCGCTGTCGTTTGAGCAATCGTCGCAAACATTAACATAACCCACTTATGATTACTTTTCATCCTTTTTTCAATTAACACCATCATCCCTCCCCTTCCATTGTATGAAAGTTCTGATATCATATAAAATAAAGGTTCATCATATAATCCATCAAAAAAATTGATACCTTTTCGGAGGGAAGATGCATGGACATAAAAGATTTAACTGTATTTTACGAAGTTGCTAAGGAAAGTAATATTTCTCACGCTGCGAAAAATTTGAACTACGTACAATCAGGCGTAACAATGCGTATGAAACAACTAGAAAACGAATTAGGTGTACCTTTATTTTATCGTAACGGAAAAGGTGTAACTTTAACTTCTAATGGGGAGATTTTATTAACATACGCCAAACAAATTATCCACTTAATGGATCAATCTATAAAAGCGGTTCAAAGTAATGGAACTGATCCTAAAGGTACTTTAAAAATCGGGTGTACAGAATCTACAACCGCGGTAAGGCTCCCCTCTATATTAACGGCCTACTATGAGAAGTACCCAGAAGTCGAATTGATTTTAGAAACAAATACGACTGAACAACTAATTAGGCTTGTATTAGAACGAAAACTAGACGGAGCGTTTATAGCAGGATCTACTCACCATACTGAACTTCATACAAATGTATTTCGTGAAGAAGAATTAGTTCTCATTAGTAAAAAGCCTTTATCCTCTCTTAAAAATATAGAAGATATGAATTTACTCGCTTTTAGTCACGGTTGCTATTATAGAAGTTTATTAGAAGACTGGCTTCAAGAAGAAGGCATCTCGCCTAAACGTGTATTAGAATTTGGAACAATTGAAGCAATACTCGCCTGTGTAAAATCAAATATGGGCGTAGCAATTATGATGAAATCTATATTAAATGGTCATGCACATAACTTATCATTTAATCCTTTACCTAATAGATTCAAAAAAGTTCCTACTACTTTTATCTCTAGAAAGGATATATATCACTCAGCTGCATTACAAAAATTTATGGAGATGATTTAACAATGCGTGAAAAGAAAATACGTGGGATGAAGCGTAAAACAAACACAATGATAAAGCGAATTGAAGAACATACAAAAACTTTCCCTTCTACTTTCTATAACGATGAATATTGGTATATACCTTTACCAGTTTCCCAAGCTTTTATTGATTCGTGTAAAACGCCTAGAAAAGTAAAACGATTATGTATACAAACTCTATTAAATCAAGCAAACCATTTAATAAAAATTAAACCGCTTGATACACATACATATCGAGTTGTTGTTTTGATTTCTATAGAAAGTTTGTGGGATTCTCAAATCATTATATTTAAAAATGAGGGATACTTTCATAATTTCTTTAATAGAAATAGTGAATTTCAAAAATGGATTCCTCTTGCAAATGAATCTGATTTTTGGAAGGCATGGGAAATTTCAATTTGTCCTACTGCCCAAATGTTGCACTTTCAAGAAGTCATTTATGATGAGGATACAATCGTTGAAAAAAAGATTTGGTTTGTTGGAGAGTTATCTTAAAAGGGGTACCTTACTTCTATCATCTAGCATATTAGAAAAGGTATACCAATACATCGGTATACCTTTTCTAATATTTATCCCGCTTTAATGGGCAGTAAGATCCCCACCTCAAAATTCAGCGAAAGCAAAGAAGTTAGGTGGGGGTCGGGCTGCCCATTAAAGTCCGATTGGTTCAACTAATAATCAGTGGGGGATGAAGAAAACCCTCACTGATTAAAGTTTCACTTTATTTTTCTTTTAACACACTATGTAATCGATCTGGATAATTTGTAAACATTCCTGTAGCACCCCATTTAATTAGCAATCTCATATCTGGTTTCTCATTAATTGTATAAGGATGAATTAACAGTCCATTTTTCCTAGCCAATTTCATATATGACTCATCAATAATTAGTTCTCCGTTGTCATTACGTAAGTTCGGTCCAATACCAACTGCATATTTTTTAATTTCTTGAAAATCTTCATTCGTTACACTTTTCGGTTCATGTGTAATGCCAGACCATTCAACAATCTCATTGTTTTCATTTGGATAATACCAAAGCAGTTGAACTAATGGAATATTTTTATTCATACTATGAATCTTTGTTAAACTATCTTTACTAAATGATTGAATCATAACACGGCTAGAAGACATGTTTTGACCTACTAAATTATATTTATGTAACAGCGCTAACAACTTCTCTTCCATTCCTGGATACACATCTGGTGATTTTGTTTCAATGTAATACTTCATGCTTCTTCCGTACTTTTGGAAGATTTCTTCAAGAGTCGGAACCTTTTGACCAACATACTCTTGCTTAGCCTTTTCTGGATAAGCTTTATTGAACCAAGATCCTGCATCTAAACTCTTTATTTCATTTAATGTTTTATCTCGTACTTCACCTGTACCATTTGTAGTGCGGTCAACTACTGTATCATGCATTGCAATCAACTGGCCATCTTTAGTTAACTGAATATCTAACTCCAAATAATCCGCTTTCATTTTTTTCACAAGATCATAAGAAGCAAAAGTATGCTCAGGTGCATGTCCACTTGCTCCGCGATGTGCAATATTTAAAAATTTATTCGTATTCCATTCATGCTTCCCTTCTGCTTTTGCATGAACAGCTCCCCCAGCAAAGATACTTCCCGTCATAAAGAAAATAACGAACACGCTAATAATTTTTCTCATCCTTCTAACCCTTCCTACGTTGCAAATTTCAACAAGTTAATGAGATTTACACGAAATAGAAGATACACTTTCATTATTTTTATAAGCCTATATTAAAATTCCAATCTTACAAATATAATTCCCTTATGTTATTACTATACTATTTTTTCCATATCCCTCCTATTCACATGTAACTCCGTATTAATTACAGTTCATCAATAAAAAAAGCCATAATTTATTTAGAGGACACTTCTGTATCCCTAAATAAATTTATGGCTTATCTCAAATATCTCCGGCCTCGATTAACTTGTCGAAATTAATCATACCAAACCTATTAATATTTGTGAATATTTTTTAAATAGATAGTTTCTATGCTAAAGCAGCTGGCGGCATTAATTGCGGACCTTTTCCCATACGTGCCAACACCCAATTATCGTAATACCACATTTCCGTTTGACGACGACTCATCATATAATCCCAGCGTACTTCACGCTCAAATTCGATGATTTGTCCGTTGCCTCCAATTGTCACCCAGTTAAAATTCCCGTTATCATGCATCATTTTCACCCATAAAACAGTGAAAGTAACAGTTTCTCCTTCATCTTTATACTGTCTCGTTTGTTTTTCTATACGAAGTAAAGTTAAACCACTTGCATATTGTTGATCAACCTTTTCCATTACATCCATTGCTAATTTTTCAGCATCATCTTTATGAGGCAGTTTATTTAAGTACACTGGCATCATATTCGTATAACTTAATAAGCACTTACCATTTTGAGAAGTAATGGTTGTAATATGAGCACCACCATAATGTAGCGGCCCTTCTGCCTGATAGCGCTTGATGGAAACTTGTACACCATCACGTAATTCTTCATGCTCCCGTACTAACTTTACATACTTCGGAAGTGGTAATAACATTGACACTTCTTTACTACAATTTTGAATAGTATTATATTGATTCGCCATTTAACATCTCTCCTTTGTATATAATTCTTTTGGAACTTGTGTAAGAAATTCCGTTATCTCCCCGGCATAATAGACATATAATTCATGCATCGCCCTCGTACATGCTGTGTAAAACAAATTGCGTTCAGACTCTCTATAATAACTACCTTTAGAAGCATCAAATATAATAACAGCATCAAATTCTATCCCTTTCGCCAAGTAAGCAGGAATAACAACAACGCCTTTCTCATAAGTTGTATTCTCTTTTTGCATCAGATGAACATGTAATGTATCCCCTATTAGCTCCATAACTTTCATACATTCTTTATTCGTTCTACAAATAACGGCAATTGTTTTATAAACTTTTTCTTCTAACTCTTTCACCTTAAGCACCATATTCTCTACATGCTCTCGTTCATCACTTACTTTTATATAAACAGGCTTCTTACCATCCCTGTTAAAAGCTTGAATATCATTTCCATTTGGAATCATACACTTTGTAAACTCAATGATTGGTTTTGTCGATCGATAACTACGGTTAAGCTGGACTGTTTCCACTTTACGATTCGCAAATAATGTGGAGGTAAAATTCTTCTCTCTATTTTGATCATACGAAAAAATATTTTGATTATGATCACCAAGCAATGTCCATTTCGCCTTCGGAAATAATCTTTTTAGAAATGCTAATTGAAATGCTGTATAGTCTTGTACTTCATCAATGAATACAAACTTTACAAGATGATTCGTTTTAAAACCTTCAAGTAATTCTTTTAAAAATAAATACGGCGTGGCATCTTCATTTGCTAGCTGTTTATTCTTCAAACGTTTCACTGTCTGCTTACATATATTTCCCCAGCAATCTGGTACGAAAATATCTTTCTGCATACTTTCAAATAACTGCTGAAAAATCGCCGGATGATTTACAAAAGTGAACTTTTTTACCCTTCTACGTAACGAACGAAAATGTTTTTTCACTACATATTTCGTTAATAACTCATGTTCCTTCTCATAATAATCAAATTGATTATCCTTCTCTAATTTTTCATATATGCGATTGTAATCTTCTTTATTTAAATACTGAATTTCTCGTTCCACCCAGTCTTTTTTCACTTCTATCTTTTCAAATGCATGTAACTTCCGAAGAATCCATTCCATTGTAAGTTGCATTCGATTCGGTATAGCAATAGACATATCTAAACTATAAAAATACGCACATATTGATTTTGCCTCTATGAGTACTTCACCTTTACATGTAACATCATGAAATTGTAAACCTTTTTCACTTAAGCTTCGCGCGTATTTCTCAAGTAGTCCCATAAATTCAACCGAAGATTTATATTGAATGCCTTTCACTCTATTTTCATACGTACTTTCATGCTTTTTCGTTAAAACGTATTCTAACTGCGCAAATGAATCTTCTACAGTAAAGCTTCTTCCAATCATATGTTCCACATACGCTTGAAAAGTCGTTTGTTGCATATTTTCTTCCCCAAGCTCTGGCAAAACGTTCGCAATATAACTATTGAACAACTCATTCGGAGAAAACAGTAACATTTGATCCGCATGAACCGTGCCACGGTAACGATACAATAAATACGCAACACGTTGCAGTGCTGCTGAAGTTTTCCCGCTCCCAGCAGTCCCTTGCACAATTAACACATCACTTTTATCGTTTCGAATAATTTGATTTTGTTCCTTTTGTATTGTCGCTACAATACTTTTCATTTGTTCACTTGCATTTCTTCCAAGTACTTCTTGTAATAACTCATCACCTATTGTCACACCTGTATCAAACATACTTTGAATCGTTCCGTTTCGAATCATGTATTGACGTTTTAAAAGTAAATCACCTGAAATCGTACCTATGGGGGCTTTATACTGGGCCCTCCCTAAAGTGTAATCATAATAAAGGCTCGAAATAGGTGCCCGCCAATCGTATACTAAAAACTCATCATTTTCTTTATCATAAAAAGAGCCGATACCGATATACATTTCATCAGTATCCGCTTCATCATCTTCTTTAAAATCAATCCGCCCAAAATACGGCGTTTCTTTTATTTTCGTTAAAAGGTTATATTCATTTTTCGTGTGACGATGTATATGTTCTCTTTCAGCAAGAAACTCTGCCTCTTGCCTAATACTCGCCGCCGTTTCAACCGCTTCTTTAATATTATCTATATTTACTTTTACATCTTCCCAAAAGTTTTTTCTAATACTTACAATTTCAGACTTCACTGAGCCAACTCGATCATCCAGCTCTTTCAGTTCCTCGTCTACTTTTTCAATAACTACATCTACACGTTGTTGCTCTTCTTTATAATGACTCATATAATCTCCCCTTCTCTTACTATTTGAAAGCCTTATATGATACGTAACTTTTTACTTTTGAAAAATGCCACAGGCAACAATCTCCCACGACTTTTGAAACTCTTCGTTTATCCTCTCTTCTTTCCATCTCTCAGAAAAAGCAGGGTGATAGAACGATGAAAGTAACCTAAATAGCGTATGCGCTAAAAACAAACTATCTTGTTTTTCAATCTCATTGCGCTCTATTCCACGATTTATCACGTTCTCCAGTTGTCCAACTAATCTTTCTTCGTGCTTTTGAATCACCTTATTCTTTTGCTGCACTAACGAACTATTTAATGTAAATAACTCTTCGTTTTCAAGTAGCTCTCTCTTTTTAAGCTGAAATAAATGAAAGAACCACTCTTGTAAAATGATTTCCGTCTCTTCATCTTTTCCCGCAATTTGCTCAAGCTGATCTGAGTACTTAAGCAGCCACCTTTCTAAAATAGCATCGCGCAGCGTGGCCTTACTCCGAAAATAAGAATATAAAGCTGCATGACTAACATCAAGTGACTTCGCAATACTAACAAGAGTCGTTCTACTCCATCCGTACTTCATTAATTCTTTTTCAGCTGCATCTAAAACAACATTTTTCGTTAACGCCTTCTCTGTCATTTTTCTCACCGTCCAATTTATTTACATAATATTATTACAATAACAACTTACATTTTTTATTATTTGTAAGTTGAGTGCAAAAAAATACGATTTCAATTAGGTTATAAGATTAACATATCCTTTTTCAACTTACAATATTTTTATTTTGTAAGTTGAAAGCATAATAACAGTAGGCATTTCCTTATATAAAACAAATTCATTTGATTTTTAAATATAATCCAAAAGCTAATACATTTTTACAAGGCCATACTTTTTAACTTGTAATCATTCATTCGTCTCGATTTTCTTTCCCAATATTGCAGCTCATTCAACAATCATGTAGCATTATCGTATCGATGCAATGGTTCATCATCTTAAACCTTTCGACTAATTTTTTGGAGGTAAAGTGATTGAAATGAATAAACAAGAACAATTAAATATTATAAAAAAAGATTTTATTGATTCTCAAAAAGTATTATTGGCAATTGGCGATGAAACACGGCAAGCTATTTTGTTAGTTCTCATGGAAACAGAATGTCAAACCGGATTACGTGTAGGAGAAATCACGAAACAAACACACCTTTCTCGACCAGCAGTATCACATCACCTTCGGATTTTACGAGAAGCTGGTATTATTTTAATGCGAAAAGAAGGTACAAAAAACTTTTATTATATTGATATACGTACAAAATTAAGTGTATTAAAAAATCTTGTATTAGATATTGAAAAGCTATTACACAACTTTTATTGAAGTTTGGAGGTATAAGAAATGAAAGCAATGATAATTGATAAATACGGGAAAGTTTCAATGCGTATGGCAGAGGTACCTACTCCTGAAATAAATGAGCATGAAGTGCTCGCAGAAATTCATGCAGCTAGCATTAACCCAATCGACTTTAAAATACGTGATGGAAAAGTAAAGATGTTACTTAAATATGAAATGCCCCTAATCCTTGGGAATGACTTTTCCGGTGTTATCGTAAAGGTTGGATCAAAAGTGAATCGTTTTAAAGTCGGCGATGAAATATATGCACGTCCAAGAAAAAATAAGATCGGCACTTTCGCGGAATATATAGCCATTCATGAGGATGATATAGCTTTAAAACCAAAAAATTTTAGTTTTGAGGAAGCGGCGTCGATTCCACTCGTTGGCTTAACATCCTATCAAGCATTACATGACATTATGCACTTACAAAAAGGACAAAACATTTTAATTCACGCTGGCTCTGGCGGTGTTGGTACTTTCGCAATTCAGTTAGCAAAAATAATGGGCGCTACCGTTACAACGACTGCTAGTGAAGCTGGTTCCGATTTAGTAAAGTCTCTTGGCGCAGATGAAATTATTAATTACAAAATAGAAAAATTTGAAGAAATACTAACAAATTATGATGCAGTATTTGATACAATCGGCGGTACAACACTTGAAAAATCATTCAATATTATAAAAAGCGGTGGCAACATCGTTTCCGTTTCAGGAATGCCAAATGCTCGATTCGGTAAAGAATTTGGTTCCGGATTTTTTAAAACACTCTTATTTTCATTAGCAAGTAGAAAACTTACTGCACTTGAAAAGAAGCATAATGCGCAATATTCATTTTTATTTATGAAGCCAAGCGGAGATCAATTACGTACTATCGCAAATTACATTGAAACAGGTGAAATCAAACCGGTTATCGATCGAGTTTTCCCTTTTGAAGATGCGCAAAAAGCAATGGAATATTCAGAAGCTGGAAGAGCAAAAGGAAAAATAATCGTAAAAATAAAATAATAACAAAGACTCCATTCTCTTAAAATGGGGTCTTTGTATTTACTGTTAAATAGACATAGTGCAGTGAAGTCCTTACAATAGATTGCAAGGGGAAATATCATATTATACTTTTAGCTAACTTTACAAAGAATACATACGTACAAATACATAATAAAAAAATAAACAAGGAGGAGATAAAATGACTAAAAATAATGAAGCTGGTTGGAATTTAAATAATAGTTATACGACTCTGCCGCAATCATTTTATACAGAAATCCCCCCTACTCCCGTAAGTTCACCGGAGCTAGTTAAACTAAACCATTCACTCGCAATATCTCTTGGCTTTAATCCTGAAGAATTGAAAAAAGAAGTTGAAATTGCTGTTTTTGCTGGTAATGCACTCCCAGAAGGAGCTCACCCATTAGCACAAGCATATGCTGGTCATCAATTCGGACATTTTAATATGTTAGGCGACGGTCGTGCGCTTTTAATTGGCGAACAAATGACTCCTTCAGGTAAACGTTTTGACATTCAGCTAAAAGGTTCTGGCCCTACTCTGTATTCACGCCGCGGTGATGGTCGTGCTGCACTCGGTCCGATGCTACGTGAGTATATTATTAGTGAAGCAATGTATGCACTTGATATTCCGACTACTCGCAGTTTAGCAGTTGTTACAACTGGTGAACCAACCTATCGTGAAACAAAGTTACCTGGAGCAATTCTAACTAGAGTAGCAAGTAGCCATATACGCGTCGGCACATTCCAATATGCTGCAGCTCGTGGTTCTATCGAGGATCTTCAATCACTAGCTGACTATACAATAAACAGGCATTATCCAGAAATTGAGGCTCATGAAAACCGATATACTGCATTGCTACAAGAAGTCATAAAGAAACAAGCAAGTCTCATTGCTAAATGGCAACTTGTTGGATTTATTCACGGCGTAATGAACACTGACAACATAACAATTAGCGGAGAAACGATTGATTATGGCCCTTGTGCATTTATGGACAATTATGACCAAGGAACCGTATTTAGCTCCATTGATACACAAGGTCGCTACGCATATGGAAATCAGCCATATATGGCCGCATGGGACCTCGCGCGACTAGCTGAATCTTTAATACCAATCCTACACGAAGATGAAGAAGAAGCACTAAAGATTGCTCAAGATGAAATTTCAAAATTTAGCGTACAGTATGAAAACCTATGGTTCATTGGAATGAAAAAGAAATTAGGACTATTTAGCAACGAAGAACAAGATCATTCACTTATTGAGCAACTTTTAAAAATGATGGAGAAATATAAAGCTGATTACACAAATACATTCCGTTCATTAACTCTTGATACGTTAGAAAATACCCCTCTATTCGATAGCCCTGAATTTAAAGAATGGTACAAACTGTGGCAATCTCGATTAGAAAGACAAGAAGAATTGAAAGAAAATGCCTACGAAATGATGAAAAATAATAACCCATCCATCATCCCAAGAAACCATCGCGTAGAAGAAGCACTGGAAGCAGCTGTCACAAATGACGACTATAGCGTAATGGAAAAACTTCTTGAGGCTCTATCAAATCCTTATGCGTATTCTACAGATCAAGAAGAATACTGCGTTCCGCCTGCGCCGACGAATCGTCCTTATCGTACTTTTTGTGGGACTTGATTGTTTAATATGTAAAAAGGTGTGTTCATACAAATTGTGTGAGCACACCTTTTTTATACCCTCGCTTCTGCTCTTTCTTTACTCCAAAAACAAAATCCACTCTATTTCAATGAGCTTAATCACAACTCTACTATACAAATGTTGAGAAATATAAAACATCATTTCTAAATATTGTTATTTTTGATACTATATTTTATAAGAATATTCAAAAAGCGAGGGGATTTCATGAACGTTCAACTACAAGGCAATGAACAAATTACGAAATTATTTAATGATTGGTATAGAGTAATATTGAAACATCAAACTATTCAAGCAACAAAGATTAAAAATGATATTGAGGATAAAATCTCTAGTTCTGAAAAAGATACTAATCTACTATTGTATTATTCACTTTTTAATTTTAGATATGAAGTTTTAACGGATGGTTTAAATATTACTAAAGATGCTTTTAATAAAATTGATATTTATCCAGTACCCGAAAATAATTGTCTTGCTTATTATTATCACTTCTTTAAAGCCATTCATAGCACCATTCTTGCAGACTATAATGAAGCTAAAAATCACTTCGAGAAAGCTGAAAAACTTTTAAAATATGTACCTGAAGAATTAGAACTTGCTGAATTCAATTATCGTATCGCCTCTTTTTATTACCAAATATACAACCCATTATTAGCAATCAACTATATACAAAAAGCTAAAAAAGTTTTCTCTACACACTCAGGATATGAAGTTAATTTAGCTGCATGTGACAATGTTTTCGGGCTATCTTGTCTAGATTTAAGACAATATGAACAAGCTGAAGAAAGTTTTAACTCCGCTATCGATATTCTTAAAAAGAAAGGCGAAAAATCATTACTTTTACGTACAAGAAATAATATTGGTTTACTGTACGCAAATCAAAATCTTTCTTCTTTAGCAATTCGTCATCTATCCGAAGTTACTGAAAGTATGCCGAATCATTTTAAAGCTCTTTATCTGCAAGCAGATGAATATTTGAAATTAGGTGAAAAAGAATCTGCATCTCAATTTATTGAAAGAGGTTTATCCGTCTGTAACAAACTAGAAATTAAAGAATATCAATATCGATTTAAAATCTTAGACGAGCTTTGTAAAGAATCAAATACAATTGAAATAGAAAAAGTAGTTTTAGCAGGAGTTTCTTATTTCGAAACAGAAGAGTTATGGGAATGCATCGAAGAGTATACAGAAAGAATAGCAAATAAGTTTTATGCAGAAGAAAATCACTTCAAAGCAAGTAAATATTTTTATTTAAGCAATCAAGCACGTAAAAAATCATTAGCTAAAGGGGCGTTAAAATAATGAAAAAAATTGGTTTAGCACTATCGGCAGTAGCATTGACATTAATTTTGAGTTTTGGATTTAGTCATAATTCCAAAGATGTAGCCTTAAATAAAGGCGATACATGGTCTCCAGCATACGGGCTTAAACAAGCATAACAAAAATTCGTGCTAATTATTAGCACGAATTTTTAATTTATATAAATTAAACGCGCATATCCTTTATATAATCGTTAATCTTTCATCAACCCTGCAATCCCCCTACTCCCCTCACTACCAACTTTCTCAAGTTCCTCCACAACTAAATTCCGTCTCTCCACAGAATGATTTTGACTTAACTTCGCTTTTCCTTCTATTTTATTTATCTTTATTTTAAAGCCCACTATTCCCTTACTTAATCCTCCCATATAATTCGGGTCTACATCATTAAGTGAGTACGTACTCTGTGGATTTTCATATTTACGTACTAACTCTTGAAGAGAATCTCTTAATTCCTGTTCATCTTCAACAATTTCTAATTCACCGTATACATGCACTGCAACATAATTCCATGTTGGCACTGCATCCTTTGTTTCATACCATGACGGCGATATATAGCTATGTGGTCCTTGGAATACAGCTAATACTTCTTGATTCTCACTATCTTTCCACTGTTCATTCGGACGTGCGAAATGGCCATGTAAAGTTAGAGTCTCCCTATTTAATAACAACGGTAAGTGCGATGCATATGGTTCCCCGTTATGTTGAGAAAATAATGTCGCAAAGCTATTTTGTTCCATTATTTCATACTTCATTTCTTCATCTTGTATTGCGAAATATTTTGGTATATACATAAGTTCCCTCTTTTCCGATCTTTTATTTCTCATTATATTTAAGTATCGTAGCATTCAACAGGGCCAGTTTGTATTTCTTTTACAATGGCAGCTCTCAATTAAAAAAGAATAGGCCGCATATACTCAATGCGACCTTAGTTTATTTTTTCTAATATATTTGTAATAAATGCCGTCTTACCTTCACTATAACCCGCTCTATTTTTCGATTCTCTTGCTAATTCTTTCTTTAAACGTCCATATTCAACAGCAACATCTTCATGTTCACGAAGGTAATCTCGAAACGCTATATGTCTTCTTAACTCTTCGCTATTTTTGTCACACACATACAAATGATGTTCCATCCAAACTGTACTTTCCCCGTTCCATGGAACGAAAGCATCCTTTCTACCAAACGCCTCTCTCCCTTTGTAACTCCATTCTGCCTGATGATAGTATCCTATCGTTTCAATCCTTTTTACTACTTCAGGAAAAATCCCGTAATCTTATATCACTATATCAATATCTAATACTGGTTTTGCTGCAAGTCCTTTAATAGATGTACTGCCAACATGTTCAATGGATAAAATACTGTCTTCCATTACATCGTTAATGAGAGTTTGTAGTTTATTAAATTCACTTTCCCATTTGGTGTTATATTCTTCAATAGTAATTCTCTGTTTCAATATATCCCTCTTCCCAATACAATTTACAACCTTTGAATATGAGTATCCTTAAAATCAGTCTCATATTTCAATCCATATCCAAACATTCGATCCATTCCGATATGTGCCGTCCATATTAGGCCTATCATAATAACGGTATCCATCTTAAAATAAACACCTACTATAGCTATTAAAATGGATATAATATATGTGTGAAATATATTATAGATTTTAGCACCAATATGATTATTTATCCCATAAGCTAACATTGATAAATCCGGTGCTAATAGGAATATCCAAAATATAATCCAACTAAATTCATATAATGAATACATATAAATCGCGGCTAAGAATACAACTAAGCCTTCAAAATGTACAATACGTTTTTGCATTCTTTATCATTCCTATTTTTCTATATTTACCGATACATTTTCATCACTGAAAGTATTCTTTGCATTTTTTGACCAGATGGTTGCTAAAATCGGCCCTGCAATATTATGCCATACTGCTGCTAATACACTTGGAAGTGCCGCAGCTGGTCCAAAATGTGCGGTTGCTAGTGCAACACCTAAACCTGAATTTTGCATTCCTACTTCTATTGAAATAGCTCTTCTTGTCCCTTCATCTAGTCCAAGTACGAACGCTGTTATATATCCGAGTAAAAAACCGAACGCATTATGGAGCATAACCGCAATAAAGATAAGAAGGCCTGAAGAAGTAATGCTACTTACATTTGCGGAAACAACCGCTGAAACTATAATAATAATTGCTAATACTGATATTAAAGGAATAACAGTAATTCCTTTCGTAACAGTTTTAGGGAAAAACTTCTTCACCACTAATCCTAAAATAATAGGTAGGATAATGACTTGTACGATAGAAAGAAACATAGACATAGCATTCACTGGCATCCATTGTCCTGCAAGTAATAATAAAATAAGAGGTGTAGCAATGGGTGCTAGTAACGTTGATAATGACGTCATTGCAATAGACAACGCTAAGTTCCCTTTTGCTAAATAAACCATAACATTTGATGCAGTGCCACCCGGTACTGAACCGAGTAACACTAGTCCAGCTGCTAATTCAGCTGGCAGATTCATAACGTAGGCTAGTACGTATGCGACAAGTGGCATAATAATAAACTGAGCACATACACCGATAATAACTGGCAATGGTTTTGTAGCAATGATTTTGAAATCAACAGCCTTTAATGTTAATCCCATCCCAAACATGACAACCCCAAGTAAAATCGTTATGTAACTAGTTAATCCGAGAAATGGAGCAGGAATAAAATATGCAATAGCTGCAATACAAATAACCCAAAATGCAAAATACTTTCCAGCTATATTACTTATCGCTTCTAGTACTTTCACCCGATCAGCTCCTATCCTTTAATTGAAACACTTTATTCGGATTCAAAATATTTTGCGAATCAAGAGCTTTCTTTATTTTTTCCATTACGATTAATGCTGCCCCGTGTTCTTCTTCTTGATACTTCCTTTTTCCAATTCCGACGCCATGTTCTCCCGTACACGTTCCACCTCGTTTAAGAGCATATAAAACGATACTTTCATTTATTTCATCCGCCTTTTTCACTTCTTCTTTATCGTTTGGATTAACCATTAAGAGCACATGGAAATTTCCGTCTCCTACATGACCAAGAATGCCACCAACAAGACCATTCTTTTCTAATGTCTCTTTCGCATGTTGGATTGCACCAGCTAATTCTGAAATTGGTACACATACATCTGTACTCATAAGCTTTTTACCAGGATAGCTATGAACGTAAGAATATGCTAGATTATGCCGTGCATCCCATAATTTATTTCTCGCCGCAGTTTCCGTTTCAAAAGCAACTTCTTTACATTTATGATCAAAAACAATTTCCTTCGTAAATTCAATATCTTGCTTTAGCCCAGCTTCATTACCGTGAAACTCTAAAAACAGTGTAGGCTCTTCTCTGTAACTTGTTTCATTATAATGGTTTACTTGTTTCATAGATAATTCATCTACAAGTTCAATTCTCGCAATTGGAATACCCGCTTGTAGTATGTTAATAACAGCTTCTACTGCATCATTTATAGTTGGAAACGACGCTCTTGCAGCCATAACATGCTCTGGTATACCGTATACTTTTACAGTTAATTCCGTAAAACATCCAAGCGTCCCTTCTGAACCTACGAAAATACCATTTAAATGATAACCTGATGACGACTTCGCTGCTAAATTCCCGGTATGTATTACTTCTCCATCAGCAAGAACGACTTCTAAATCACGAACTTGATCACGCATTACCCCATACTTAACCGCTGTCGTTCCGCTTGCATTTGTAGCAGCCATTCCACCTAACGTTGCATCTGCTCCCGGATCCACACTAAAAAACAATCCATACTTTTTCAATTCTTTATTAAGCTGAGAGCGAGTCACTCCTGGTTGTACTCTCACTAGAAAATCTTTCTCTCTTATTTCAAGAATTTTGTTCATTAACGAAAAATCAACTGTAATCCCTTTTTCATAAGGAATTACGTGCCCCTCTAAACTGGACCCTACTCCAAACGGAACGACAGCTGTTCCGTGCTGACTCGCTACTTTCATTATCGCACTAACTTCTTCGGTCGTTTTCGGAAAAACTACTACATCAGGTAAACTACTAGCATGATAAGATTCATCTTTACTATGTAACTCTCTTACTGTCGTATTCACAACTACTCGATCGCCGGGAAGTACACCCTTTAATTCATTTACTAAACGCTCTATCGTTATTTCCATCTTATACTCTCCTACTTTCTATAAATTAGAATTACAAAATATGTTAACTATTTTATACATAATAATCCGAAAAATTAAATAATTCAAGTTTTACATGTACGAAATTCATTTACTTCTGTCAAAAAAAAACAAAAAGAACTTGCAATAAATATTGCAAGTTCTTTTCTAGAAAACTATATTTTAAATGACTTCTTTATTAACAGCATAAACCAAATTAAAGTAACTGCCATCAATGAATGAGAAAACCCAACAATATAAGTTAACCCTTTAAAGTCCGCTCCATTTAGCTGAAGAAGCCCTCTTGCAGCCAATGAACCTAACATTAAAATTAATGCGATATTATGTACAACAAACCACTTATTAAAACTTTTCGCTTCATGAAACGCGAATACTTTTGCTAATCCTAAAGCAATTAAAAAGAAGAAAAAGCCAAGTACAAGTGTATGTGTATGCAAAAGATTTAACAAAGTAGATCCTACAATCCCCTTATACTTTCCATACTCCCTAGCGAAAATTCCGGATAATAAACCGATAATCAAATACGTAAACGATGCATTATATAATTTTTTCATTATGTACCTCCTTGAGTAGAATGTGTAGTGTGTCATATTTAGTAATAATGATAGTTATATAGTAAAAACTCCTAGTTACCTAGGAGTTATTGTATAAGCATCTCACTCTTTACAATCAATCCTAATTATAAAATATCTCTTTATACAAAACAAACGAACTTTATGTGAACAAGCAGGACTCTATTAAAATATGTTGCGATTTCGTATTAGGCAATCCATACTAATTATTATAAATGTTAAAGGTGGTGCATTGGATTGATAGTTCTTGAAACTGAACGACTCGTTCTTCGCTGGTTTCATATAAAAGACGCTCCATTTATTCTTGAATTAGTAAACGATCCTGCATGGATTCAGTTTATTGGTGATAAAAGGATTAAAAACTTAGAAGATGCAAAAAAATACATCTTAAATGGACCAGTTGATATGTATAATAAAATGGGATTTGGTCTTTACTTAGTTGAACGAAAAGATGATTTCACTCCACTTGGTATGTGCGGACTTATTAAAAGAGATTCATTAGAAGATGTCGATATCGGTTTTGCCTTTTTAGAGAAATTCCGTTCAAAAGGGTATGGTTTTGAATCAGCTTCTGCTGTAATAGAATACGGTGTACAAAAGCTCGGACTGAAACGAATTGTAGCAATTACTACTATTGATAACATCAATTCAGGAAAGCTTTTAGAAAAAGTAGGATTTCAGTTCGAAGAGATCATTTCAGACTCTGGAGAAGATTTAAAGTTATTTGGGTATAACGCGTAAAAAAGGTCGCCATTCATGGCGACCTTTTTTACGCGTTATACTATAGTTTGCATCAATTCTTGTAATTACCAATATACCTTTCATATCACATTTTTGGTACTTTATAGAAATAAATCTTCCACTTGCGAATAAATTATATTAATATATTAAATAAAGGAAGTGAGAATAAATGGAACAACATGATATTAATTCTTTAGAACAACCACTATTTTTTCTAGTTCTTCAATTCATTGCATTTATATTAATCATTTGTATCGTATATGGAATCTTGTACAATACAGTATTGAAATTAAATATGCCTAAATGGACTGCACATATGGTAGCTACCGTATTTTCCATTGGTATCGCCTATCAAGCTTTTATAAATTTCATTTGAAATTTTTGTATAACGCATAAAAAAAGGTCGCCACTCACGGCGACCTTTTTACTATTTCACTTCTACCGTATAATTCCCTGTTCCCCCCCCATACTGATACACATGTAAATAATATTTTCCTGGATACGTGTAGTAACTTCCTACTAACTTATTCCCTTCTTGCTGTGCATACGTAACATAATTATTTAAATCCGCTTCAGAATAAAGAACCCAGTTTACTCCGATATTATTTTCCTTCGTTACATTAATTTGAAGGTTTTTCGCCGTTTCTATATTAATTTCAAAGAAATCACTCGTATCACCATTTCCTAAACTTGCGCGTAAAACTTGATTTAATTGTAGTTTATTTGCTGTTTGGAATGAGTTATTTGGCTCTTTTTCTACGCTGTTATCTTCTTTCTTTTGAACCGTTACATTCGTTGTAGCAGTATTCGTTAATCCTTTATCATCTGTTACTGTTAATTTCGCTGTATATGTTCCTTCTTTTGTATACACGTGAGTCGGATTTTGTTCATTACTTACAGTACCGTCACCAAACTCCCATTTATAAGCTACAATTTTTCCATCTTCATCTTTTGAACCATCGCTTTTAAATGAAATTGCTTCATTTACATTTCCACTATATGGACCATTTATAACCGCAACTGGCGCTTTATTCACAGCACCTTCTTCTGTATTAATACCATGGAATACAACGTCATATTCAAATTGTCCTGCTGCATTTACACGATAATTTACAAAATACGCTGTTACTGTTTTATAGCCTGTCCATTCTTTTGCACTTAAACGCTTTAACGTATCATTCACGTTTTGTGTAATTGTTTTCCAGTCTTCATATTCCCCTTTTGCAGTCGTACCTGTATACGTTCCTTGCAGTGTAAATGTATTAAAGAACTGTGATTTATTTTTCTTAACTGATACATTATTTAATTTTGCTTCTGCCGTAATTTCTGCCGCAATATCTGAAACTGGTTTCGGTGCGTGCGTTGCTAAATAATCATTTGATACTAACGGAACATTATACTTCTCACGGTTATCGACTAACATTTGCATATAATCTTGATACTCTTTATTTAAATTCGCATCTTTACTTAATGCAGAGCGGTATGCATCATATGCTGTTACATCATTTTTTCTAATAAGATCATGAACTTTGTCAAACATATCATATCTCTTATTGTACATGTACGATTGTAAAGCGAAGGAATAATTATAGAAATCCCATGTTCCATACTTTGCGTTTAACGTTCTCTCTGCTGTATAACGTTCTGCTGGATTTGAAGATATTCCTCCTATAATACTCTTTCTCGGAACAACATTATCTGTTCTCGTTGCACCTGCAAAAAACTCTGCATTCCCTTCTTCAAACCAAGATAATCTCTCATTCTCATACATCTTACCTTGTCCCCACAGTCCTGGCACTTCATATCTACCTTGTAAGTAATGCGTAAACTCGTGTCGGAACAATTCTTCTAAACTATAAATGCTTTCTTCTGGCGTACGTTCATAAGTAAAGAACGTACCTGTTCCTTCTATATAAAGACCGCCATTATTCGTTTCATATCCGTACAATTGACGGTTAAATTGATATTCAGCTGGACTATTGTAAATAACCATGGTTAATACATCATCAGGATTTCCTTTTTCTAAAGGTTGATCACTTTCAACCGTACGATGGAATTGTGCCTTCACTTCTTTTGCCGCCCAATATAGACGTTTTACTTTTTCTTCTGTCACTTTATCTCCAGCTTTTAAAACAATTGCCCCATCATCAAACGTATACGTTTTCGGCAAATACTTTTTCTTTCCATCTTCTCGTATTTGATCTAAATTCACAACATTTCCATTTGCATCTTTCCCGCCATAGTTCGTCGCAATTTGCTCAGCCGCTACGAAATATTGCTCTCCTAAATACGGATACATTTTCATTGCGTCTGTTACAACTTGCAATCCTTTCGTTCCTGTACTATGGAATGTACCGAGTCTACCTGTATAATAAATACCATTATTAATTAACCATCCATTCTTCGCTGTTACCGTTCCAATTAAGGCAAAACGACTTAATTCATTGACATAGCTATCAATTTTTTGGTACCACATTGTATCTTTCGGGGCTTTTCTCGTATCGTACAAATACGATTGAATATCGTAGTCAACACCTTGCATAATATCGTAAATCGCATTTCCAGCTGAAAGGTTGTCTACTAATGTAGCAAAATTTTCATTATATTGTTTAAAAATCTTTGCAGCTGCTGTTATCGTTTCCACATCACTCGAAGCATTTCCTATTAATTTTCCGTATGATGAAACAACCCTATTTTGTTCTAATGTACCGAGTTTGAAATTCGGGTTATTCGCAATTGTTTTTAATGCAGGTAAGCATTTATCATGATAGCTTCGCTCATTTAGTTTACTTAATTCTGCATTATAAAATCCTAAATAAAACCCTGATCGTAATACCTCTACTAAAGTCTCAATCCCTTTGGAATCATCTTTCGTATAAGCTTGTCCTTGCTGCTTCAATTTATCAATAATTGCCTGCATTCTACTATCATTTTGATAGAATGCAAGACTATCCTTATTAAACTGAAATAGACCAGTAATTTGCTCCCAATCTATTGTTACGAGTAAATCTACTAACTGCTGATTGCTCAATTGATTTAATTCAGCAATTGTGTAAGTTTTCACTGCAGCTAATTGCTTACTTTCTTTTTTGACTTCAGGAGGTCTTTGAGACAAATCAGCAAATTGTACCCTTTTCTCAAAAGACTTATTTTCAAGCACTTTTGATGAATGAGCTAATTCTTGCACTGGTAATTGCACACCAACTGGCTCCATTTTGAGAACGTTCCGATAAGAAACTTGCTCTCCCTTTGTACTTTCTGCCAATGTGCTCCCTTGGAAACTCCCTAACATTAAACTAGCAAAACTTACCCCTACTAACACTTTTTTTGAATAGCCTTTCATGCTCTCCCCTACCTTACATTTTTTAGTGTCCTGCACCATTATTTTACTATTCTTACTTTTTATTCTGTATTGAGAAAAAATAAGGGAACGTTCACACATGTATCCATGCCTAGCAAAATTAACACTTGACTTTATGTGCATTTTATATCAAACAAAGATAGATAATAGCGAATTTCCTGCTACATCTATCCTTGTTTTCAGCGCTATGATTTTAACTTTATAAACGTAATTTCTGGGAATGTTTGCATATGCTGAATCAACTCATTCTTTTCTTCTGATGATATATTTTTCAGCTGTATCCCTACCTTATAAACAGTTTCTGACCCTTGCTGTAAAGCTTCCACTTCATATGAAAGTATTGGAATGCCTTTCACTTGTAGCGTTTCTACTATTTGTTGTATCGCTTCATGTTTATTTATATGTATTTGCACTGTTATGCTTTGAAGAAATAAAAATTGCACCTTAAAAATACGGCTCACAATCTCTAAACCAATTAAAACGAGAATTGTCGCTCCAATTCCTACTACATACATGCCAGCCCCAATTGCTAATCCAATTCCTGCTGTAGCCCATAAACCAGCCGCTGTCGTTAATCCTTTCACCGCCTGCTTTTGAATTATAATTGTACCTGCACCTAAAAAACCTACTCCACTAACAACCTGCGCTGCAATACGGCTCGGATCAAGAGCAATATGTTCTTCATACATAATATCTGAAAAGGCATATTTCGAAACGACCATTATTAAAGCACTTCCTACCGCTACTAGGAAATGTGTTTTTAATCCCGCCTCTTTTGATCGAATTTCCCTTTCAATTCCGATTATTGCTCCTAACAAACCCGCAACACCGATTCGTATAATGAAATCAATATTTACACTCACGAGCCCTTCCCCCTTTCGTTGATTATAGATAGATAAAACAAAAATTATCACACACATCCATTTATCGATATGAAGGAATCTTACTAAAATACACTTAATACCCAGGCCGTTTTGTGTTAATATTTTAAATATTAACACAAAATAAATAACTTCTAATTTTAAAACTCCACTAATTTTCTAAAAAAATAAAGGTGGATTACATGAAATGAGGTTGAGAAATTTTAGAAAACGCTTTCATTTTGTGCTGTAATTTTTTATACATACTACATAAATAAAGGAGCTTACAAACAATGAACGTCTCTTTACTTACACCTACTACCGATTTACAAGAAGAATACTTAGATTTTTATAACGAATGGAAAGATAGCGGTGAAACAATGATTCCGTGGGTTATCTCCAAAGACCCCTCTAATTTCAAGGCAATGATTCAAGAACTTCACGATGCGCATAACGGAATAAACCTTCCCGAATCTTGGGTACCAGACTCTACATATTGGCTCGTCACAGATGAAAATAAAATTGTAGGAGCTGTTAATATACGTCATAGTTTAACCGAACATTTATTTAACGCTGGAGGTCATATTGGTTATGGCATTCGCCCTTCGGAAAGAAGAAAAGGTTTTGCTACGAAGTTATTAGAATTATCGCTAGAAAAAACGAAGGAATTAAACATCACGAAAGCACTTATCGTTTGTGATGAAGCGAATACTGCTTCTGAAAAAACAATTTTACATAACGGTGGGCTTCGTGATGATGATTTCATTGAGGAAGATGGGAATGTAGTAAGAAGATTTTGGATTGAGCTATGAAGAAGTCTTCCCATAAACATACTCTTGTTATAGAAAAATATAGTAGCAGCCATGAGCTACAAGTAAAACAACTTATTGACTTATACAATGAAGAATCGTATCTATTTCACTTACTACGAGATAATATAACAAAATGTGCGTATGTTGCCTACTGTAAAAAAGATGTAGTAGGCGTCTTTTTCACCTGGAACAGTAACTTCCACCCATACTGCACATACTTTCGAATATATACGAACCCTTTCTATTCAGAGCTACACATAGAACAATTTTTATTAAACGAGATTCAAAAACGAGAAAACTTTAAACTCCCATTACAAACCTCTATATGGGAAACGTCAGCTCATTTAAAATCCTATTATGAAGAACGTAATTTTACGGAAATCAGAAGAACATATATGCCAATATTAGACGTACAAAAAATCATTCCTATCGGGACAACGCTTCATTCAGATTATAATGTGCAAAACTTATCAAACATTTTATCCAATAATAGCTTCTTTGAAAAACTAGCTCACTTAGTAAAAACGAATTATGAAGATACTCACTTAGCAAATCCTGTTGCCTCATTCCCGCTAGAAACTTGGAAAGAAAAGATCTTAGCTGATGATGTGTTACTAGATGGGAGCTTTGTCATGATAGATGAAGAGAATAAAATTATTGCGTACTCTTTCCTCCATACATCAGAAAAGGATAATACGGTAGAACTCGGATGGTGCGGGACTCACACTACAGAAAATGTATCCTTACTGAAACTGCTCGTCTTCAAACAAGCTATGTATGCAAATAAACACAGCTACTCTTTCATTCAGGGTGAATTCGATTCAACGAGTATATATGCAATGGCATTATTAAAAGCCTTCCCTTTTAACCCTTGTGCTACTTGGATTACGTATCAAAAAGAAGCCAGAAAGTGATTATACACTTTCTGACTTTTTTATAATTCTTCTATTTCAAACCGCACTGTAATACCGCTTGGGTCTACTACAGTAAATCCCTTTGTACTTTCGTTTACTTTATGTTGTTTTTCTATTAATCTTTCTTTCACTTCAACTAACGCTTCTTTATGCGGTAATACAATTGTATATACTTTAATTCCAGTTGCATGTGCTGGTGGATGTGGATTATTTACTCCGTTCCACGTATTTGCACCGATATGGTGATGATATCCTCCTGCAGAAATGAATAAGCAGTCATCTTCGCGTTGTTGCACTTCAAATCCTACTGTCTCTACATAAAACTCGTGTGACTTCTCTACATCAGCTATTCGTAAATGTACGTGCCCAACGACAGTATTAGCAGGTAATCCATCAAATTCATAATCAACGAGTGTTGCCAGTTCTTTTAAATCTAGCGGCGTACTTCCTCCTGGTCCTTCTCCCCATTGATCACGCGGACGGTCTGCATAAATTTCAATACCATTCCCCTCTAAATCTTGTAAATAAAACGCTTCGCTATACGTATGATCACTTGCACTATTAAACCTTGAAATTGGTAAAATTTCATTTGAATATGTATAACGTCCTTCTTGCTCAGCCGGGCTATCAATTACGTTCTTATTACGAATCACACCAAATAACGCCGAAGCAAAAGCCTCACGAGTCGGAACTAAAAAGGCTATATGATATATACCAGTCGCACGCGGCTCTTGCAGTACCCCACCCTCTAACTTTTCAAGAACAAGTAATGTATTTTTACCGCCTTTTCCAGCTAAATGTGCTTTATTCGCCTCTTGTTTAATTACTTCTAAGCCTACTACATTCTCATAAAAAGCAATTTGACGCTCTAAATCTATCACTTTAAATTCCACATGCCCAATACGTGTTTTCGGATGAATTTGTATCATGAATAACTCCATCTCCTTATCCCTATATTTTCCTATTTCATATAACCGTTACTATGAAGGATACAACTAAAATTATCCTATGTAAATAAGAAAAGTCAGAATTTATACACATTTTCATTTTCATAATAAAAAAGCCACTTCTTCTAACTTTCAGAAGAGGTGACTTTTTAACTCTTATTTCATTTTATGTACTTCAGCAACTAATTTTCCACCCTGAATGCCCATATAAAGTTTCACTGGTGCATCATTCGTGTTTTCAAACACTAAGTCTAAGTATGGATAAGCAATTGTAGCATCTCTTCCTTGTGGAACGTAACCTACCGTTTTAGAATGTGTCGTTCTCTCTACCATTTTCAAACCAGCTTGATCTGCTGCATTGTATAATGTTGATGATGTTTGACAAACACCGCCGCCATATCCATCTACTAACTTACCATCTACTATTTCTTTTCCTAATTGATATCCTTTATCCGGTGTTGTATCACCAATTAATGCATTGAAAGAGAAACGGTCTCCTTTTGCTAATACAACTCCATTTATACTCGCTGCTGACAAACGAATATTCTCAATTCGGCCACCTGCTGAGCCACCTAAATTCGTTTCATATCTACCAATTACCGTGCCACTTCCTTGTGCATCACTTAATGTTGCAGTAGGCTTTTTCTCAACAATAGGTAATTGATATGAAGAATCCCACATACCAACGTTTAATAATTTATCTACTAATTCTTTTTCCATTAATTCATAAGAAGGTTTTCCTTCTTGCCAACTTCCATCAGGTGCTACACGTGATGGAACCATCTTTTTGTCTACGCTTTTCCCAACTTCGCTAGCAACCTTCGTCACTGATTTTTTAAATTTTGCTTCGTCTTCAAAATAACCTAGACTTGATAAATCTAGCTTTTTCACTTCTGTACCTGTACGACCATCTACTAAACTAATAGAATCCTGTACTTCTGCTTTAGCCTCTACCGTGTGGCCACCAATATCACTTACTAATGCAACATCACTTACTTTTGTGCCACAACCACTTACTATAGCTACACATAATACCCCAACTAATATACCCTTTACTTTACGGAACAATATACTCTCCCCTTTTTCCCAATATTACTTTTATGTATTATTTCATTTTTATGTATGTTTTGTTACAATCATTTTACAATATATTTATAAAATGTTACAAGTTATTTTTTACTCTATATAAATTACTCTTTTCTTTTCCAAATGTCTATACATATTTACATAAAAGTTTGAGTTTGATAGAATTGTAACCTTTACGTAACCTCTCCCTATTATCCAGTATATACCATAAAACAAACGGAATACAAATGTAAGAACTCTATATTCTTATTTATAAAGGAACATCCTGTGAACATAAATAGGTATTTGCCGTGCCACACTCACCTTTTACACATACATTATGGTGAATTAACCTATTTTAAAGAAATGGAGGATGTTTTTATGTACCCCTACAATCCATACGATCCATATAACCAAAATGTTTATCAACCTCAATATGATTTACAAGCACAATACCAACAATATATAGATTCAGCAGAACAAGTTAATCCATATGATCAAACTCGACAATTCCAACTTCCAATCTCTTTTCCTGGTGCTGGAAACCGTCAACTAGAAAGACGAGTAAATGAGCTTGAGCAAAGAGTACGTCAATTAGAAAACACAGTCGAGCGTCATACACGTAGATTAAACCGCTTAAACCAACGTTTACGTACAATAGAAAACAGACTAAACATTCCATTTTCAGCATTAGAAGACGGATTTTAATTTCGAAAATAAAAAATATATGAAGGAAGGGGCTCCCCCTTCCTTATATAAATTGACGAAAGTTTTTTCCATCTCTATACTGATAAGAGTTAATGAAATGAAACAAGGTGATAAATATGGATTTTGAAATAAATTATCTTTCCTTTTATGTTGTACAAGTAGAAGGAAAAGGTGAAGCTGTCGATAAACGTTACAAACATTTTCAAACATTAGACGCTGAAGAGTATGAAGATAGCTCCTTAAAAGAGTTTTTGAATGGAGAATTATTAAAAATTTCAAAGCGAAAAGTAGAACGTCATGCGAAAACAGAACAAGCTCCGACAAAGATCGGTCGCTTCATTGTAGAAGAAGGGCACGAACTTGATTCAAACCCTCATTACAACCTATTTAATCGCATTCGCTTTGCAGAAACGAAGGAAAACTTCAAAGATATGAGTGAACCACTCGTTTATACATATCTTGACACAAGTGCTGTACGCGGTGGTGTATTTTTAATTGCGCAAGCAAAACTACGTAAATACTTTGATGATCCATTCGTTTTCGTTATGAAATGTGACTTTGAACCGAAAGTTGCTTCTATTTCAGATGAATCTACACTGATTCGTAACGTTGAAATGGCCATCACAACAAAAAACATGAAATCTATCCAATATCCGTACATGCCTGAAGAAGGCATGGTCGAAGTGGGCGAACTAAAAATTCACCAAGCATCACATGCCCGTTATTTTGAGGACTTCTTAAAATTCGTCGAATACGAACGCTCTATGCCTGAAATTATGAAAACACAAGTAATGGACATGGTATACGACCAAATTGAAGATGTATTTGAAGAAGGTACGGAAGAACGCGAACAATTCGACCAAGCAATGGAAGTATGGGCTGCCAGTCCAAAACGTGAGATTATGGAACAATTTTCAACCGAAGAAGTAATGGAAGCTACTGCTCAAATCGTCGAGCACGCTCCTGAAGTGGAATTAAAGCTAAAAGCAGACCATATCTCTGTGAAGGCCCTGCTTGCTGATTTTGGGGATCAAATACATATCGCAAAGGTAAATGACCGATACGTATTAATGATTGAGGCTGATACACTTACGTTTGAGAAAGGCTTCTCTCCAATTGAGTTTCTGAAGCCAGATGAGTTGCAAGATGTGATTGAGCGGATTGAAAATAAGCAGCAGTATTCTTATAATCCGAACGGGATTGAATAACTGCTTCCATTTAACTATTTTTACTGAGCGCTATGAACAAGCGCTCTTTTATTTGGGACATAGTTGAAAGTTATATAAAAAACCGATTCTACTAAGAATCGGTTTTTTATAACAATATATGCTTATTTTTGATCCAAGAGGACATTTGTTACAGAATCAAGTAGATTACTTCCTTATTGCACAAGCGTATTTCCATTAGAAGGACTTACTTCAATATTTCTAGTTGGACAAGTCCGTCTATAAATTTTTTATGTTTTCTTTTAGTCACTATGTATGTTGTTCAAGTGAAAATTTCATTTCATTACCTCAAACTTATTGTATTCGTAAAAAGATAATTGAAAACGATATTCCGGATGCTCTCTCACCCAATCGTAGGCTTCTTCTAAAATTCCCATTTTATTTTGTAAGTCATTAAGTTCACTACATTCGTCCCTTTTCTGTTTGCACAGAGGGCAAAACCCATTCACTATTTCGGCACTTGTCGCCCTAATCGTTTTACTTTCTAAGTCAACTACTAGACGAAGAAGAAGAGAATGCTCTTCTTTTGTAGTCACCGTCATTTCAGCAATTCCATCCTCATTCCAAAAGACTCCGTTTAATTCCATCTGTACGTTGACGTCTTTAATATCTAAGTCTATCACTATCACACCTCCCTATATAAAACTCTTATCTTACTCTTCGATTTTAATCATTAATACACCTTAATTTTCAAAGTAATTATAATGACCGCATTACAACAAATCAATTGCTATTTAATATGAATATTTTATTCATCTATACATACAATGACGTTACATTTATGTAGCTAGAAATAAAGAAGAATGTCATTGAACCTCTGCATTCTTCTCCATCTCAGCCAAATACTTAATCTGCTTTTCCGCTTTTCGAACCGCAGTAGGAAAATGCTTTTTCAATAGTTTTATTGTAGATTCGCTTATATAGTATCTTTCCGTTATATTTTCCCATGTGTCACTACTTTCAAATGTACTCCAAACGAAAGGACGCTCTGTATTTTTTCTCATTTCTTTAAATACCCATTTTCGCATCTTTTTTTTCGCTTTTTCTGTTAGTTTTCCGTTCTCTACAAGTTCAAGCTCACCGTGTCTTTTGTACCGTTTATAAATATCTCTCTCACTATATACTTTAAGAAGTATCTTGGCTGTATTCTCAGCATCTGCTAAAGCTCTGTGCTGCTTTCCTTCCCATGTTAAACCGAGCTGTTCTACTGCGAATTGTAAACTTGGTGTATGCTCAAATAATTCTTCATACGCTTGGAAAACAAATTTCTGCAAATCAAATTTTCTCTCTTTTTCCATAGTTGGGCATTCTACGCCGTGCAACGTACAATCATGAGTTAGAAAGCGATAATCTTCCCTTCCCCATGAAACAAATATAGAATCTTCTCCGATAAACTGAATAAATTTCTCTATAATTTGCGGGAATTTTTCTACACCCATTAAATCTTTCTTTGTAATCCCTGTTAATTTTGTCGTATGACGAGTAAGCCTAGCACCCGGTTTTACTAACTCCGAAAATTCTCCAATTACCTTCATTGTACTGGCTTCTATTTTTACAGCTCCGATATCAACTATCTCTGACGGATCGTCTGATTTATACGGCCTGAAATTTCTCTCTATATCAAACACAATAAAATGTGTAGCGTTTTCCAATTTATTTACCTCTTTCTACATTCCTTTTCACACTCATACTTTATTTTCAGTATTCATTTATTCATACACTTTATGCATGTAATACTTCGTCAAAAAAACGAAAATTCAATCTCATTATGCTATCATAGGAGGTTATTCAATAAAAATGCAAAAAAAAAGAAGGGCAAGCCCTTCTTTTTCCGTAATTACTTCTTGTTAACGTTAGTAGCTTGAGGTCCACGGTTACCTTGTTCTACTTCGAAAGTAACTTCTTGACCTTCTTCTAAAGTTTTGAAGCCTTCGCCTTGGATAGCTGAGAAATGAACGAATACGTCTTCTCCGCCTTCAACTTCGATGAATCCGAAACCTTTTTCTGAGTTAAACCATTTTACTTTACCGTTTTGCATTTAAAAAATCCTCCTACAATGTACCTATATGTACATATTCATTTTCAACCACTTTACAAAAATAAGTCAGACATTAAAAAAACTGCAACTCTGAGGAGATTTAACATTGCTATCCTCCTCGGAAGTTACAGCTCATTTAAATCTCTATATTATTAAAAGTAAAATGGTTTAAATATAATATATCATATCAATATAATAAAAGCAAAGTTTTTTTTACTATACAACTTTTTTCTTCCACTGCATCGCTTTTGATTCACCTGATCCAGCTACAACATAGCCTTCTTTTTCGTTAACGATGCGCCAGCCATGCCCTTTAACTGAGTCACATACTGTAACAATTCCTTCTTCTAAAAGTACACGACAAACAGTACTAATCCCCGCCTTATTTTGCGTTGATGTTGTATATAGCACATGTTGATCTACACTTAAGTCTAAATAGCTACTTGCTTTCTGCTCGCTTTGACATGTGTGCCAATATGTTTTTTCATTCTCAATACTTTCATCTATTTTACAAAAAGAGATATTCCCGCTAATCCCCTTGCATGATCCACTGGCTGCTACTAAATAAGAATTGTGTAAAGTCAACGCCGAGATCATCTGATTCATCACGATTTTAATCCTCTTTAATTTACGTGTCTCCAAATTTAAGAGCCAAACACCACCATATTTAGCATGTATTTTCGTACCGATAAATAAGTAATGTTTATATAAAAACAACGATCGAATAGATGGTGCCCCGCCACCATACTCAAGAAATGGATGAATAGTTTCCCATGTCGAACCAAAATCATTAGAATGATACAACGTTTTATCTCCATGAGCAATGACAGTTCCTTGTACATTACTACACACATTCCAACTCGTTGCTTTTGTTGGAAAACGCTGAACCGTCCAGTTCTCTCCACCATTCATACTACGAATAAAAATTCCTTCGTCACCTACACCATACACTACATTATCTTCGCTATGTAAATCCCTAATTCGTTTTTGAAAACCATGTAAAATTTGTTTCCATTCTCCGTCTTGTTCAATAAATAAACCATTATATGTAGTAGCTAATATAAGCTTTCCATCTCTTAACTTTGTAATAGCGGTCGCACTTAACATCGTCTCCACGTTGACACTCCCATTCTTAGAACTTCTCAGCAAATGCAATTGCAAAATTACTGCATTTTTCAACATCCTCTTCATCTTCTGAAGCTAATTCAATTTTCAATCCTTCTTGTACAAGCTCTGCACCGCGTTCTACAAGTTTCTCTTCAAATATCGTTACCGCTTCACAAAACAGTTCATACGCCGTATCTCCTGATCCGAATACCGCTACTTTTTTCCCTGATAAATCTATATTTTCTAAGTCATCATGGAAATCTTCCGCTTCAAATGGTAGTTCACCATCACCCCACGTATAAGATCCTAAAATGATTCCATCATAAGCTAATAATTCTTCAGCATCCATGCCTTCCATCTCTTGCAATACTACTTCATGATCAAAAGCATCTAAACTAACTTTAATTAAATCAGCAATACTCTCTGTATTTCCTGACATACTTGCATAAGCTATTAAAATTTTCGCCACTTCGGCATCCCCCTCTTACAATAAATGATTCTCATTCTCATTATATTAATAATGAGAATCAATTTCAATTATATTTTTTATTATTTCTATTTACCGCACAAAAAAGCACAGATGACTATACAATCATCTGTGCTTTTTTATTACTTTTTAAAAATACCAAACGGCTTTCCAACTGGTAAAACAACTTTTCCGAAGTGTGTATTTAACACTGCTGCTGCTGAACCATAGAAAGATAATAATGAAATAAGAAGTTCAGAATATGCTGCTAAATTATGCATTGCATGCGGCATAACACCTAAAGTACTTAATGAAAGACCGATAAATAAGAAATCAATAAGGACGAAAATCATAAATAATACTTTATGTGTTTCCATTGCACCAATTGTCATAAAGATTGTGAAAATTAAATATCCGATAAAGGCTACCCCAAGCTGTTTTGAATCTGCAGCTTGTGCTAATTTTTCGCCAAATACTCCAAGTTGAATTAACCAAGTCATTCCAACACCTAACCAAAATAGGCCGTACGCACCGAATGCTGTTGTACCGAACGTATTGTTATGCTTTGCATCGTGAATGCACGCAAAGATTTGTGCAAATCCTCCTAAAAAGATTGCCCACGGTAATACAAGAGAAACGCCATCTGTTAAGCCTAACTTTTGAGATGATGCTACAAGTGTTACCATCGCTAATCCAAATAGACCAATTCCAGATGGATCCGCTGTTGTCATTTTCACATGATGTGTAGTTGTTTGATTGCTCATATAAACCTCCTGATTATAAACATACTCGAATACAATACTTAAATCAGAAGGCTATGTCAATGGTTTTTTTTGTATGTTGTCAGACCTTACTTTTTATAATGATTGAATATACTTCCGACCACTTCATACGGTTTTATATTCACTTCTTCCAACTCTTGTATCGGCAACCATAACGGAATATAACTTCCTCTATCTTTCAGTTCAAATTCTTCAGCTTTACCACTTCCGAAAACTCCACCTATAATACGGGCGTTAAAATAATACTCCGTATCCTTATACTCCAAAGGTGCTCCACTTCTATATGTACCCCTAACTCTTCATAAGCCTCTCGCTTCGTTGCCTCTTCAGGTATTTCTCCTTCCTCAATTCCTCCGCCTGGAAAAACATAATATGTTTCACCTTTTCGAATACGTTTTATAAGAGCAATTTTCCCTCCCTGCACGATGATAGCTGCGCCGCGATTTCTTATCATTTTATTACCTCAATACGAATCGCCACTGTTCCCCACTTTTGTTCTTGTTCTTTCGTATATATTTTGTATGTACTTTCTAGCATTTCCTCTAAGCTATCATTTTCACAATCCAATAATTTTTTATCAATTTGTTCGTACATTGCTTTAAAGCTTTCGTATCGGTTTATTTCCATTACTTTTACAGTCATCGTTTCCTCTGTCGTAACGTTCGTAAATACAATATGATCGCCTCGTTTTATAAGTTGACGTTTTGCATCGTATAAACGTACTTCATATACTTTTTTTCCTGATAGAATTGACTGAAAAGGTTTATTATATAATCCCATTTCGTATATCATTCATTCCACTCCTTTTTTATTCGTTGCGCCTACTACTTTATTTGTGCATTACCAATTCATACAACACAGTTCGACTTATTCCAAGTTGCATATAATGTTCCATATCCATTACTTGCTTTAGAGAGGATGCTAAATTTGTTATGTTATTTTTAAATCAAAAACCTGAATATAATAAATATGATATTGGTGATTATACTTATAGTAAAGTAGGTCCAACCATTTTTTCTTGGAATGATGAAACAAAATTAAAAATAGGTAAGTTTTGTTCATTAGGAGAAGAAGTCGTTTTCATACTTGGTGGTGAACATCGCGCGGACTGGATAACGACTTATCCATTTAACGCTCTCTTCAATGAAGGAGCACATATTACTGGTCACCCTTCTTCAAAAGGGGATATTGTAGTTGGCAATGATGTATGGATCGGTTATCAATCCTGCATTTTATCTGGTGTTACAATTGGTAACGGGGCCATCATTGGTGCAAAGAGTGTTGTTACAAAAGACGTACCGCCATATGCAATTGTAGCTGGTAATCCTGCAAAATTTGTTCGATATCGTTTCCCGCAAGAAACGATTGAAAAACTAGAGAATCTCGCATGGTGGGATTGGGATATTTCTGTTATAAAAGGAGCCATTCCATTTCTACTTTCCAACAAAATCAACGAATTTTTTACCTCGCCCGAAAATGAATCTATATGATTAAAACAAAAAGAGCATCCAATTATTTTTCAGGATGCTCTTTCTGTTTTTATTTTTTATGTCCATGCAAATGATTACACGGAGAACATTGAAATGGAATCTTATCTAAGCAATTAAAGTTTGTTTCGCAAATTTGTTCAATCGTTGGAACAAATGGAATGACAACTATGTTACTTTCTACTATTTGTGTAACAGGTGGCAATACTGTGCCTACTTGATGTTCAAAACGAATACTCGCTTGATTTATATAATTTCCTGAACCATTTGGTGCGCTCTGTACTGCTACTTGGAACGAAACTGTCCTTGCTTCACCAGGATTTAAACTTCCGATAAGAAACCCTACTGCCGGGCTTACATTCGGCACTGGCGTATTATCAACCGTTACACTTCCAGGAACAAATCGAACACTACTATCTAACATATCTTGAAAACGAATATTTTGCATTACAGTATCACCCGTATTTGTGATGACTGTCGTAAACGTAATGACATCCCCAATTGTTGCTACCTGTAAATCTGCCGTTTTTACGACTGTCGTTGAGACATTTTGAGGAATAAACGGGATAACAACTGTATTACTATCACCTTCAACTACTACTGGCGGCTCATTCGGATTTACAATTGCAAGCCCATTCGCTGTAGCAGTATTTGTAACTAAATTATTTACTTGCCCACCTATTATTACAACTTGGAAATTAATAATTGCTGCATCATTTGGCTGAAAATCACCTAACGGAATACCAGTATTCGGATTAGCAAATGGAAGAGGTACATCATTTACCGTTACCGTACCATTTATAAATAGCGTATTCGGATCAATGATATCTGTTAACACAATATTGGTCACAGGAACTGTACTATCATTTATAACAGCGATTCCGTAAGTGACAACATCCCCTATCATTGCTACTTCAAAGTTTGCTCCTTTTGCAACAAATAAGATTGCAGTATTTACCGTCACTATAACTGTATTGCTTGTATCCATCACTGTAACTGGCGGCTCCCCTGGTACTAAAATATATTCTGCTAACGCCCCAGCAACATTCACTACTGTACCACCATCCGGAAAACTTGTAATCGTAGCTTCATATGTTACAAGTGCCGTCTCACCAACTGGTATATCAGGTATCGTAAATCCAATCTGCGGATTTAACCCCGGTTGCGGAATCCCATTTATCGTTACACTATTTGGAACGAAATCAGCTTCCTGAGATAGCACATCGATAAATTGAACATTCATTGCATCAGCAGTACCAGTATTTAATATACGAACAGTATACGTTACCGTTTCTCCTACACCAACAACTGAATGGTCTACTTCTTTTAGCATATCTAAGCTGCCTCTATTTACCGGCGTAACCGTCGTATTACTTGAATTTGTAATTGTAGACGGAGGTTCTCCTGGAATCAATTCGAAATCACCCGTTACTCTTGCTGTATTCATAATGCTACTAGAAGGCGGAACTGCGATTACATTTACTTCAAATGTAATTAATACACTATCCCCTACTGCAAGATCAGGCAATGCAAAGCCTACAAATGGATCTAAACCTACTTGCGGAATCCCATTTATTTGTACACTTCCAGGAACGAATTCTAAACTAGGTGATGGAACATCGATAAACTGAACATTCGTTGCTGTTACCGTTCCCGTATTTGTAACTTGCACACTATACGTTAACGTATCTCCTAATCGTGTCGCTTCTTTATTTACAGATTTTATAACGCTGAATCGTCCTCTATTCACTCTAGTTATCGTCGTATTACTCGGCTCTGTTACTACAACTGGTGGTTCTCCTGGCACTAAAGTAAAGCTTCCTGTTATATTTGCAACGTTCGTAATTGTTCCTGATGACGGGATGTTTGTAACTGTCGCTTGAAACGTCACTATAACTGTTTCACCAACTGGGATATCTCCAACTCCAAATCCAGTAATCGGATTTAAGTTTGGTTGCGGGGCTCCATTTATCGTTACACTATTTGGTACAAATGACGCTCCTGCTGAAATGGTATCAACAAACTGAACAGCATTAGCTGTTACTGTTCCTGTATTTGTTATTTGAACCGTATACGTTAATATATCTCCAACGAGAGTAGCAACCCTATTTACTTGTTTAATAACATTAAATTGCCCTCTATTTACAGTTGTAAGTGTTGTATTGCTCGGCTCTGTTACTATAACTGGTGGTTCTCCTGGTACTAATACAAAACTTCCAGTTACATTTGCCGTATTGGCAATTGTTCCGTTTGATGGCGCACTAACAACGGTTACTTGGAAGATGACTTCTACACTTTCACCTGGATTTATATCTGGAAGCGGGAATCCGTTATTCGGATTGAATCCAGGTTGTAACACACCATCTATCGTTACACTGTTCGGCACGAATGCTATAGAGGAAGGTAATACATCACTATATTGAACATTCGTTGCTGGCACTGTTCCTGTATTTTGAACTACTGTTGTATATGTGATTGTATCGCCTACTGCAACAACCGGCTGACTCACTGATTTTAAAACATTCAAACCAGGCTCATTGATTTCTGTTAATGTCGTATTACTTGTCGTTGTTTCCGTAATAGGCGGTTCTGTTTCACTTACAGCAAATGTAGCTGTAACGTCTACAAAATTAACAATCGTTCCACCTTCTGGTATGCTTGTAACCACTTCCTGATATGTGACAAGTACAAAATCATCGACAGGTATATCTGGAACTGTAAAACCAATGAAAGGATCTAATCCTGGTGCTGGTACCCCGTTTATGCTCACACTTCCTGGTACAAATGCTACACCCGCGGAAGTAGTATCGATAAATTGAACATTCGTCGCTGGCACTGTTCCGAAATTAAAAATCAATACATCATACGTTAATATTTCTCCTACCGTCGCTACTTCTTTATCTACTAGTTTCAATGGAAAAATAAACGCTATATTAATTGTCGTAACGACTAAATTTGTTAATATCGTTTCCGTAATCGGTGGTTCCTGCGGATTTGGTTGTGAAGTAAATGTAACATCTGCATCATTTAATATGACTTCATTATCTGGAATTTCTGTAATCGTCACTTGGAATGTGACCTCAATACTTCCACCAGCGATTAATAATGGAGTAACTGTAAATCCTATTTCTGGATTTAAACCAAGTTGCTGCACTCCACCTATCGTTACACTATTGTCAACAAACGTCGTTCCTTCTGGTATGACATCTTGGAAGAACACATCTGTAACAGGGATAATTCCTACGTTTGAAATGAGCACAGTATACGTTAATACATCCCCAACGGCCCCAGTTGCAACATCAACTGTTTTTGTTGCAGTTACTTCACCAGGAGGAGGTAACGGTATTGTAACTACCGTTGTATTACTTGAATTCGTTGTTGTTACAGGTGGCTGTAAAGGATTTAATAAGAAAGTGGCTGTAGCAGATGCTGTATTTAATACTGCTCCACGTGTAGACGGTGCAACTACCGTAACTTGGAACGTTACTGTCAATGATGTTCCAGCTGCAATATTAGGAAGCGGGAAACCAACATTTGGGTCAAATCCAGGTTGTGGCGTTCCATTTATCGTTACACTATTTGCTACAAAAGTTGTTTCTAAAGCAATTGGATCAAGGAAAGAGACATTCGTTGCTGTTACTGTACCGTTATTTCGAATGACAACAGAATACGTGTAAGTTTCTCCAAGTGCTGCTTGTTGTACAGATGAAGATTTTTGTATATTTAACTGTGCTGTGTTTACTTGCGTCACTACAAAATTACTATTTGTAACAGTCGTTATTGGAGGGTTTGCTGGATTTATAAGAAAACTTGCAGTAACGTTCGATTGGTTTCTTATATTTCCACCGCTCGGAACACTCGTCACTGTAACTTGAAACGTAATCGTAGCCGTTTGCCCGACCGGAATATTTGGTACCGGGAAACCTAGCATAGGATCCGCGCCTTGCTGTACGACTCCATTTATCGTCACACTATTTGCTACAAAGGCAGTACCAGACGGAATTGGATCTTGAAAAACAATATTCGTTGCAGGAACAGTTCCTGTATTTTGAATAAGAATCGTATACGTTAACGTATCTCCTACACCGGCTTGTAGTGTATTTACACTCTTCATTACATTAAGTGATCCTACATTCACTCGCGTCACAACAACATTACTAATCGTTACAATTGTAATTGGTGGCTGGAGAGGACTTACTTGGAAATCAGCAGTGACATTCGCATTATTCGGAAGAACTCTATTTGGTGGTACACTCGTGATTGTCACTTGAAAAGTGACCGTCACCATTCCTCCTACTGGAATATTAGCAAGTGGAAATCCAGTTGTCGGGTTCAAACCTGGTTGAGGTGTCCCATTTATTGTTACACTATTCGCTACAAAAGTAGTTCCAACTGGAATCGGATCAAGGAATGATACATTTGTCGCTGCTACTGTTCCACTATTTTGTATACGAACTGTATACGTTAACGTATCTCCTACACCGGCTTCAGTAGCACTTACACTTTTCATTACATTTAACCCTGAAGAATTCACGACTGTCATAACAGTATTACTTGGTTCTGTTACAGTAATCGGTGGCTCTGTTGGATTTACAAGGAAATCTCCAGTTACATTCGCATTATTTACAACATTGTTTCCTTGAGGAATTTCATCAATTAACACTTCAAATGAAACAATTACATTCGCGCCAGTAGGCAAATCATTTAACGGGAATCCAAGTTCTGGATCTGCACCTTCTTGTAAAATACCATTAACCAATACACTGTTTTCAATAAATAATGTCCCTTGTGGAATTGAATCTTGGAAAAATACATTCGTAGCTGATACACTACCCGCGTTTATGATTTCGATTGTATATACTAAAACATCCCCTACCGTCGCAACATCTGTATTTACTGATTTCACAACTTCAAAATTCCCTGATTGTACAGTTGTATTCACAATGTTACTCGGAACATTGATTGTTACTGGTGGTTCACTCGGATTCACTTGAAAACTTGCTGTTACATTTGCTTGATTTAAAATATCTTCATTTTCTGGATCCTGTACAATTATTACGTCAAATGTGACTACAACGGTTTGAGCCGCAGGAATATTCGGAAGAGAAAATCCTGTATTCGGATCCAATCCACTTTGCGGTACTCCATTAATTGTTACAGAATTTGCAACAAATGAAACAGCGGAAGAAATAGCGTCTTGGAAAAACACATTTGTTAACGGAACATTCCCCGTATTTTGAACGGCAATTGTGTACGTTAAAGTGTCTCCTACTGCCGCTTGTGTTGTATTCACTTCTTTTATTACATTTAAACCGCCTGTATTAACTTGTGTCACAACTGTATTTGTTTGTCTATTAATCGTTATTGGTGGTTGATTTGGAATAACGACGAAATTAGCAGTTACATTTCCGCGATTCGCAATCGTGCCTCCTGATGGCGTTGATGTCACTCGTACTTGAAAAGTCACTGTCCTACTTCCGCCGGGAGATATATTTGCTACTGTAAACCCAGTTGCTGGATTTGCCCCAGGTTGAGAAACCCCATCCACAGTCACACTATTTGTAATAAAAGTCGTTCCTATTGGGATCGGATCTTGAAAAACAACATTCGTTGCAAGTACATTTCCTGTATTTTCAATTGTAACAGTGTACGTCAGAACGTCATTCACTGTCGCAAAAGCTCTATCCACTGTTTTTCTCGTTCTTATATCAGCTATATTAATTGTCGTAACTACAGTATTACTTGTCGCTTGCCCTGAAACTGGTTGTTGACCAGGCACTGGCGTAAAGGTAAATGTTGCACTTGCACGATTCGGAATTGGATTGACAAGAGGATTCGATGTTACTCGAACTTGGAAGCGCACTACGGTCGTTTGCGAAGCATTAATACTTCCTAGATTAATACTACTTGCTGGATTCGCTCCTGGACGTGCTACTCCATTTACCGTAACGCTATTTGCGACAAATGTTGTTCCAGCAGGGATACTATCAACAAAAATAACATTGTTTGCAGTAACGTTTCCATTATTTGTGACATTAACCGTGTACGTTAATACATCATTAAGCGTTGCCGTCTGTAGATCTACAGATTTTTGCATACTTATAGTTGCTTGATTTACTGTCGTTTGTACTGTATTTGAAGAAGAAGTACTTGTAATAGGTGGACTACCGACGAAAGGACGGAATTGATATGAAACCATTGCACGATTTGGAATAGGGTTTGGGTTCGGAAACGATGTTATTCGTACTTGAAATGTAACAACTCTTTGCGTGTTATTTGGGATTGTACCTAAATTAATTCCATTGGCAGGATTTGCATTCGGCTGTGTTACTCCTCCTACCGTTACACTACCTGCAACAAACGTCGTTCCGCTCGGAATACTATCACGTAATACAACGTTTTCTGCGCTTCCTGTTCCTGTATTCGGGACCGTAATCGTATAAGTGAGAGTATCCCCTACCCCTGCGACTGTTCTATTAACCGATTTAACGGGATTAATAATTGGACCTGTCGCATCAATTTGAACACCAAAACCAGCTGCAGCGTATCCATCTCCATTTGTAACGAAGCGAACAGTTGCTGACGTTTGATTGTTTACTAAAGATGAGGAGGCATCTACATTCGTAATATCCCACCCTTGTCTTCGGACAGCCAAAGCTATCCCTAACGGCTGATTCAAATCTCCAAATGTACCGCTCGTATCTAAATTTCCACTGTCATTACAAATTTGTGACTGAAAGAAATTATTCGCGGGATTTCTCGGTCCGAATAACGCAACTGTAGTATTCGCATTCGGCCCAAAGCGAAGTTGATCTCCAACAATGTTAGAATCACCTTCTTGAGCAGTTACGAGCACTCTTCCTGTTACAGCTCCTGTAGCTGGAGTAGCAAATCCTGAAATAGCAGCATCAACTGGTGGTGATGAAGCATCAATAATTTCTTGCCCCGCATATACTGACAAATTCCGAAGTGGTAAACTTGCATTTTGATACACAACCTCAAGCGTCCAGCCAGCTGAACGACTGATTGTTGGATCAGCTGAAGTTCTTGCAGCTGGCACGGCACCTGTTGTATATGTGCCTGCCCCACCTGCACTAACAAGATTCGTTACATTGGCAGAGCGAGCATAATAAAACTGATTCCCTACTGAGCCTTGCTGCGCGGTAGCAGGATCTGGCGTAACAGAAAACGTCCCTGCTGGCGTTGTAAATGTAATGTTATCATTTAAAAATGGTAAAACATCTTCCGTATCAGTCCGGAAAGTACCAGCCCAAACTAATTCTGCATACAACACACTGCTTCCCGCTGGAAGGTTTAAAATTGCACTTGAAGAATTCAATTGCCAGTCATTCGTTGTTCCTGCTGGGAATCCTGGTACTTGCAGCGTTGTATTTACTGTCGTAAAAACAGCAAGTGTACCAAAAATATTACCTGGTGCAGGTGATGTAGGACTAAGTCCCAACGTGTTCCCAGTGAACGTGACGGCACCAGGTACTGTTGTTGTAAAACGGTTTATAAAAGGCACACAATCATCTCATTTCAATTATAGTAAAAAGTGCTCTATACTATAAAATGTAGACAACCTATGGGATGTACGTTGTCCAACAAAATTCCGCACATACGAGAGGAGCTTACTGCACTATGCGTTATGTTATCGTAACAGGAACTTCACAAGGTTTAGGCGAGGCAATCGCCGCGCAATTGTTAGAAGAAAACACGAGCATCATCTCTATTTCTAGAAGAGAAAATAAAGAACTTACAAAACTTGCACAGCAATATAACAGCAATTGCGTTTTTCATTCCCTAGATCTTCAAGATGTACATAACTTAGAAACTAACTTTAAAGAGATCATTTCATCTATTAAAAAAGACAATGTATCCTCTATTCATTTAATTAATAATGCGGGCACAGTTGCTCCTATGAAGCCAATTGAAAAAGCAGAAAGTGAACAATTCATTACGAACGTTCACATTAATTTACTTGCACCGATGATCCTTACTTCTACTTTCATGAAACATACGAAAGACTGGAAAGTAGATAAACGTGTTATAAACATTTCATCTGGTGCAGGGAAAAATCCTTATTTTGGATGGGGCGCTTATTGTACAACGAAAGCTGGTGTAAATATGTTTACACAATGCGTAGCAACCGAAGAAACAGAAAAAGAATATCCAGTAAAAATCGTCGCATTTGCACCTGGTGTTGTTGATACAAGTATGCAAGCACAAATTCGTGAAACAAATAAAGAAGACTTCATAAATTTAGACCGCTTTATCGCACTAAAAGCAGAAGGAAAACTACTATCACCTGAATACGTTGCGAAAGCAATTCGTAGCTTACTAGAAACTGAGAATTTCCCGCAAGGTGAAGTCATTCGAATTGATGAATAACAAAGAGGCACGCTCTCATAGCGTGCCTTTCATTTTATTTCTCTAAAAATATAAGCACAGACTCCGCAATTTGTTCATAACCAATTTCTTGATAAATTTTATTCGATGTAGGATTCGCTAGATCAGTATATAACGTAGTCGTCTTGTATCCTTCATCTAACATACGTTGACTAAGTGCCGCTACGCAATTAGATGCGTATCCTTTTTTCCTTGCTTCTTTCGGCGTATACACGAAATTAACTGTTATATTATTTTTAGTTGGACGTGTTTTTGCAGCTACAGAAACAAGCTTCCCGTCTACTTCTAAACCAAATAGACGACGGTTCGTAATTAATGTATGAGCGGTTTGTTTCGCTTCTTCTTTCGTAGTAGGAAGCTTCACATCTTCGCAAAATTGATATATCCACTGTTCTATTAATGGTAGCTCCTCACTACGTACTTCTCGAAAGATTCCATCTCCGTTCCACTTTTTCTGTACTTGTTTTAATTCATATACACCTTGCTCCATTGCAACAATAATTTTTTTCTGTTCTAACATCGCAATCTTTTTCGCTAATTTCTGTACAACTTTCTTATTACCAATCAATCCAGGAACATTTGGATATACTTTCGTTAATTTTTTTGCAAGTTCCACGATGCCCTCTTCCGCAATTTCAGACGTAGCAACAATGATTTGTTTCTTCTCTTCTGTTTGAAGAAATACAACCGCTATTTCTTCCTCTTGTTTTGCTACCCCCATAAATATCGGTTGTTGGATCATTTGTAATACACCTAATATGAGATTATTTTCCTGCTCATTCTTTTCTAAAAATGGCGTAACCTCTTCTTTAAAAGTAAGAGTCTCTTCATATACATGTAATTGAATCATCGACAATCTCTTCTCTCTATTTATAGTTTCATTTAATATTGGCGATTAATTCATTAAATCCCTCTTTTACGATTCAATAATATTCGAGGCTAACGTATTCAAATCATTTTCAGCTTGTAAAATTCTCTGTTTTTCTTTTTCAAATACCGCTTCTTCTTTTTGAAATGACTCTTTTCGATTATTAATCATGCGCTCCATTTCTTTTTTACTCGGTCCACCGTATACATTTCTTTTTTGAATGAAAGCTTCTGGCGATACAATCTCTTCCCACTCGTTTTCTAATAGCTGTATTTTATAATTTTCTTGTAAGTATATATTTACATCTTTTACATGTAATTCATGTAGCTCCTTTTTCTGCTCCAATGACATATTTGCAATAACACTCGCTGCATGATGTGCATGCCGAAATGGAATGCCATAGTTTTTCGTTAAAACATCTGCGAAATCTGTAATCGTAATTGCATGTTTATAAGAACGGCTTTTTAACGTTTCTTCTTCTACTTTCATCGTTCGAATGACCGCATTCATAATACAAAAAACACGAATGGTCTTTTCAATTCCTTTATATAAATACGGCTGCAAATCATCTTCTGTATCGACAATATCACCAAATGGTGTATTATGAATCATTTGAAATACTGTAAATGCCTCCCCTAAAGCACTACTCGTGATCGCACGGGCATGTTCAATGGAAACTGGATTTCGCTTTTGCGGCATAATACTACTAATTTGTACATATGGCTTTGCAACAGTAATACCATCATATTCTTTCGTCGCTAATAGTAAGAAGTCATGAATCCATCTACTCGTATTCGTCATCATTACCATAAGTAACGAGCTAACTTCTAATAAATAATCCGCTCCAGCAACAGCATCATATGAATTCTCAATTACATTTGTAAATCCAAGTAAATAGGCCACTCGCTCCCGTTTGATTGAGAAACTTGTTGTAGAAAGCGCAGCGGCTCCCATTGGGGACTGATTTAAAAATTTGTACGTTTTTTTCATGCGTTCTAAATCTCTCTGCATCGTATCATAAATCGCTAACGTATAATGACCAAATGTTGTTGGCTGCGCTGGTTGTGTATGTGTATAAGCTGGCATAATCGTTTCCTTATGATCATCGGCAAGTTGCAGCATACTTTCTTGCAATAACAAATGATGCTCCATTAATCGTAATACATACCGTCTTAAACTCATGCGATACATCGTTACACCCATATCATTTCTACTTCTACCAATATGCATATTACTTACAAAATCGCTTTTTGCTTCTTGAGAAATTAAATGTTCCACTAAAAAAAAGAGATCTTCATGCTGCTCTGTATAGAGCAATTGCTCTTCTGGAATTCCCTCTACCTTTTTTAATGCTTGTAGTATAACTTTGGCTTCTTCCTTTTTCATTAAATTTTCTTCCATCAGCATCGTAATATGCGCTTTATGCACTTGAAACATATCTTTTAATAAGCAATTTCTTTGAAAATGAAATACCTGTTGTAATACACAATCCACATATGTTTTCCCAGGGAAATCAGCGCCTTCACTCTTTATAAACTCTTCCTTACTTTGTTTCATCACCTTTTCCCCTCTCACCTAAGTATTACTACCCATCATACCCAGAGATAGGAAAAAAGTGCTTGTACATAAAGTGAAACTTTAATCAGTGGGGTTTTCTTCATCCCCCACTGATTATTATTTGAACCAATCGGGCTTTTAAGGGCAGCCCGACCCCCACCTAACTTCTTTGCTTTCGCTGAATTTTGAGGTGGGGGTCTTACTGCCCGTTAAAGCGGGATAAAAATAAACTCGGTGCTCTCTGCACCGAGTTTATTTAATAAAAGTCGCATCATACTTATCACTTTGCAACACTTGGAAATGTAAGTTTGCTAAATGTTTACGTATTTCTGCACTGTCGTCCTCATTTAAATTATTTGCTAAAAACACTATTTCTGTACAGTTCCCGCGTTTATCCATTGCATAAACTGCTTTTGTAACTGTCCATGGCGTATAACCATTTTTTTGCCCTGCATGTCTAAATGTTTTACGATATTTCTTAGCGCTCATATCTGTTTCAACAATATTCGCCCACACTTTTTCTTCGGCTTCTGTTAGGCCACCTTTATGATTTGCCTTTTGAAGCAGTACCATATAATCGTTTGCAGAAGCTGCTGGTAATCGATCTGACCAAATTTTATCGTAACGTTCCTCTAAATAAAGAGGAATTTCCTTCTGCAATAATGGTCCCTTCTTTTTTAAGCGTTCATGAATAATCATCGCGTATTCACGATATTGTTCTTGAGACATTTCTTTTAACTTTTTCTCTACTTTATATTTCGGAACATGTAGTTCTTTATGCAAATATCCAGGGATGTATAAAGATGAAACAATCGGAAATAGCGGCTGATGTGCTGGAAGCGATAAACTTTGTAAATTACGATTAATATTATCTAATCCTAACACTTCCATTAAATATTCAGCATTCGCATTCGAACTAAACTTAACCATTCCTTTTGCCACTTCTTCTAAAGAAACTGCTCCTTCTGTTATCTTGTCTGTCTTTTGCAAATACCTTTGCCATCTATCTTGTGCACCGCCATCTGTATTCGGTACGTAATAACGATTCACATCATTTATGGAAACGAAACTAGATGGATCAATTTTCCCTTCTGTAACTTGTTTCGTATATTCAAGCGCCACGATTAATTTCATCGTACTCGCAACTGGCAATACAACATTTGGATTTACAGAATAAACAACTTTATCATTTCTCTTTACTAGAAGCGCGCTATTTTTTTCATCTTTATGTTCTTCAATAAAAGATGCGATATACTGCGCATCATCATTATTTGAGCTCCATACTTTTTTCACTAAAAAATTACCCGATATTAGCAAAACGAAAATACCCACAATTACTGCGCATACTATAGTTTTTTTCAAGTAAAATTCCTCTCCTATTGTGTAACTCTTCTCTATTTATCTCTTATAAACAAAATAGTGGAGATGATTATTTTAGTAATCATCTCCACTATTTTAACTTGTATCCTCTTATTATGTCTACGTCATAATTTTGACGAAGTCTTCGAGAAACTTTTTATATTGTAATGACCAACCTATTCGAACCCAATTCTTTAAAGCTTTTGCATCAGGTTGAGGCCGAAAATCAGCAATACTTTCCCCCTTTGCAATCCCTACTGTATCTACATCGACACGGCGGTATACATAGTCCAAAATAGACGGATTTGCCGCAACCATCATTGTGACAACGTCATGCACTGGACTTCCTTTTATTTTCGGATTTAGCTTTCTATAAGCTTTATAATAATACGTAAAAATAGGTTCAATTAATTTATTAAAATTCGTTTTAGAATGTTTCGTAATGTAATTCACCATCTCTGGCGTAATAATTGCTTCAGATGTAACGTTAAGTGGCACTAATGTCACATTCTTGGCGTTTTGCATCACTAATTGTGACGCAATTGGATCACCATGAAAATTCGCCTCTGCGACTGGTGTCACATTGCCAGGCATTAAAAAAGCGCCACCCATTATATAATATTCTTTCACATACTTCATCATTGGCTTTTGCAAAATAAACGCTGTCGCAAGTGTCGTTGACCTGCCGGCATCAACAATGATTAATTCTCCTTTATATTTTTCAAGAATATCAAAAAACTCACAAAAAGGCTTTATATTCGGAGAAAGATTTTTTGGAGGACGAATTGGTCCTAAACCTTCTGCCCCGTGAATTTCCGGATAATATGTTGTAATATCTCCAGATAAAGGAATCTTCGCACCATTAATAACTGGTATATCTTCCCTTCCTGCTAACTGCAATAAATATGCTGCATTACTCGTCGCCTTTTCTTGCGTTACATTTCCATATCCCGTTACTACGCCGACAATATCAATATCAGGATGCAACAATCCATACATAATTGCTAAAGAGTCATCAATTCCCGGGTCTCCTAAAAATAATACTTTTTTCATCACCCTCAACTCCATCCCCTCAATTGTTATTAATTTATGAATAGTCATTGATATACAGAATAAAAAAGAACAAATTCATACGAAAAAACGCAGTCCTATAAGGACTACGTTCTTCATATAACCTATACTGTTTTTTTCACAGCACTCATACTTCCAATGATATAAGCGATAAACGCTAAGCAAATCGGGAAGACAACTGTATGTATACCGAATGGATTTGGATAGAAAAGATGGATGCACATATATGAACCTACCCCAACTAAAATAGAGGCAAGCGCTCCTGTTGCGTTTCCTTTCCTCCAATATAACCCTAATACGATCGGCCAAATGAATGCTGCTTCTAATCCACCGAAAGAAAATAAATTTAACCATATTAAAAAATCTGGTGGTTTAATTGCTGCTGCATAAACGAGCAGTCCTACAATACCAGTAATCCACAAACTTCCTTTTCTAATTGTACTGTCTGCTGCATCTTTATTTATGTAATTTACGTATATATCTTTAATAATTGATGAACTTACAAGTAACAATAACGAATTTACTGTAGACATAATTGCTGCCATTGGTGCAGCTAAGAAAACTCCAGCTAGCCAAGGTGGCAACACTTCCATAGCGAGTAGCGGCATTACTTTATCTGGTACTGTTATACCGGGAAGTACGACTCGTGCAAACACACCTGTTAAATGCATACCAATCATAATTGTACCTACAACAATCGTTCCAATTATTAATGCTTGGTGCATAGCTTTTGAATTTTTATAAGACATAGCACGCACGCTAATTTGCGGTAAACCAACAACGCCAATTCCAATCAAAATCCAAAATGATGTCACATATGATTTCGTTAAACTACCATCCGCTCCGAATGGTGTAATTAAATTCGGATTAATTTGAACAAGTTCCTGCACAATCTTTTCAATTCCACCACCAGCAATGACAGTAGCAATTAAAATGATTGTCGTTCCAACTAACATAATGATACCTAATAACGTATCTGATAAAGCAACCGCACGGAATCCACCAATTAATACGTACACAAGTACAGAAAAAGTAAATAAAAATAGTGCCGTTGTATAGGAGAGACCCGTTAGTGACTCAATTAATCGACCACCGCCGACCCACTGAGCTACTGTTGCTGAAAATAAGAAAATAATAATACATAATGCAGAAAGTATAACAACTGCTTTATTATTATATCTTCCCTTTAAATAATCGATAAGAGTAATGGCTTCCATCTTCCTAGCGATAATTGCAAACTTTTTACCGATAACCGTTAAAACGATATACCCTGTTACAACTTGAATTGCAGATAGTAGCACCCATCCAAGCCCCATATTGTATGCAATACCAGGACCACCAATAAAACTACTTGCACTACCGTACGTAGCGATCATTGTCATTGCTAATAATAAACCGCCAAGCTCACGCCCACCAAGAAAATATTCTTGCAAAAATTTATTATTAGCAGTTGCTTGCACGCGTCTTGAAGCATATACACCAATTAAAAATACAACGATAAACGAAATTATCATTGGAATGATTACATACCAATTCATCTATTATTCCTCACTTTTTTCTTCCTCATCGAGTGAAATATCTTGAAATACAAAACGAACAACTAAACTAAGTAATATAACCATAACGATAAATCCAACGATACAGCTATAAAAAAACCATGCTGGAAAACCGAATACATATGTATATTCACTCGGATTTTTACTACCAAGCCCATAAGCAAATCCGTACCATATTATAAAATTGATAATAGCAAGTCCAAGACCGATTAACGCTTCTCTATGGGCAATCCGAAAGCGTGGATCATCATGATAATTCTTCATTTTCTCCCTCCTCTCACGATGTATTATTGTACCATTGTTCTTCTAGTTTTTCCTACTAGAAAGCAAAAACAAGCAGGATTTTTTATATTCATATAGAAGATTCTCTTACATTACATATTTTTTACAATTGTAACACAAATGAAATTTGAATTTTCAGTATTTGTTAATTATGATTTAAATTAGAGGCTTTCCATCTAGTTCCCACATCCTTGATTTCGGAATAAACGCCGTCTCGTACTGCGTTTACATTATATTTTCAAGGGGGTTATACAATGAGTCAACTAGCTGTAAATCTTCATGAAAAAGTAGAAAAGTTTCTTCAAGGTACAAAAAAGTTATATGTGAATGGATCTTTCGTTGAAAGCGCTTCCGGTAAGACGTTTAAAACACCTAACCCAGCAACTGGCGAAACGCTTGCTGTCGTTTCTGAGGCTGGTCGCGAAGATATTCATAAAGCTGTCGTTGCAGCTCGCATGGCTTTTGACGAAGGTCCTTGGTCACGTATGAGCACTGCTGAGCGCAGCCGTCTTATGTACAAATTAGCTGATTTAATGGAAGAACATAAAGAAGAGCTTGCACAGCTCGAAACGTTAGATAACGGAAAGCCAATCCGTGAAACAATGGCAGCAGACATACCACTCGCAATTGAACATATGCGCTATTATGCCGGCTGGGCTACGAAAATCGTTGGTCAAACAATTCCTGTTTCCGGTGATTACTTTAACTATACACGCCATGAAGCTGTTGGTGTCGTTGGTCAAATTATCCCTTGGAACTTCCCGCTTCTTATGGCAATGTGGAAAATGGGAGCAGCGCTTGCTACAGGATGTACAATCGTATTAAAACCTGCAGAACAAACTCCACTATCTGCTCTATACTTAGCTGAATTAATTGAAGAAGCTGGATTCCCGAAAGGCGTTATTAATATCGTTCCTGGATTCGGTGAATCAGCTGGACAAGCTCTCGTTAATCACCCACTTGTTGATAAAATTGCATTTACCGGTTCTACTCCAGTCGGTAAACAAATTATGCGACAAGCATCTGAAACATTAAAACGTGTTACTTTAGAGCTTGGTGGTAAATCACCAAACATTATTTTACCAGATGCCGACTTATCTCGTGCAATTCCTGGTGCACTTTCTGGTGTTATGTTTAACCAAGGACAAGTATGCTCTGCTGGATCACGCCTATTTGTTCCGAAGAAAATGTATGATAATGTCATGGCTGACCTTGTCCTTTACTCTAAAAAATTAAATCAAGGTGCTGGCTTAAGCCCAGAAACTACAATCGGTCCTCTCGTTTCTGAAGAACAACAAAAACGTGTAATGGGCTACATTGAAAAAGGAATTGAAGAAGGTGCTGAAGTACTTTGCGGAGGAAGTAACCCATTCGATCAAGGCTACTTCGTTTCTCCTACCGTATTCGCTGACGTAAATGATGAAATGACGATCGCAAAAGAAGAAATTTTCGGTCCAGTTATTTCTGCAATTCCGTTTAACGATATTGATGAAGTAATTGAACGTGCAAATAAATCACAATTCGGCTTAGCGGCTGGTGTGTGGACAGAAAATGTTAAAACAGCACACTATGTTGCAAGTAAAGTACGTGCTGGTACAGTATGGGTAAACTGTTATAACGTCTTTGATGCAGCATCTCCATTTGGAGGATTTAAACAGTCTGGTCTTGGTCGTGAAATGGGATCTTATGCATTAAATAACTATACAGAAGTGAAGAGCGTTTGGCTTAACTTAAATTAACGAAATAGAGAACCTGGCCTATACGGTCAGGTTCTTTTCATTATGTATGCCTTTAAACTTGCAGTCCCCCGCTCACATTCAATACTTCTCCTGTAATATAGGATGCGTATTCTGATGCTAAAAAGGCAGCTGCGTTCGCAATATCTTCTGGCGTTCCAATTCTACCAACTGGAATCGCGCCGACCATCTTTTCTTTCACTTTATCTGGTATCGTTTTTGTCATATCTGTATCCATAAATCCTGGACAAATCGCATTACATGTAATACCGAAACTTCCAACTTCTTTCGCTGCCGTTTTCGTTAAACCTACAACGCCTGCCTTCGTAGCTGCATAGTTTGCTTGACCTATGTTTCCTTCTCTACTAATTGAAGATATATTAATAATGCGTCCATATCCTTGTTGTCTCATATAAAGGAGAGCTGGTTGCATACAATAAAAAACTCCAGTTAAGTTCACTTGCAATACTTGTTCCCAAGCAGACTTCTCCATTTTATGTAACATTGCATCCCTTGTAATCCCGGCGTTATTCACCAAAATATGTAATGTTCCGAATTTTTGAACCGCATATTCAATTAACGACTTCGCTTCATTTTGATTACTCACATCACATCGATATAAGCTCACTTCATATCCTTCATCCGAGAACTCACGTGTCGTTTTTTGTAGCTTCTCTTCATTTACATCGCTAATTAATACTTTCGCCCCTAGTTTTGCATAAACCCTTGCAATCTCTTTTCCAATTCCCTGTGCAGCTCCTGTTACAACAGCTGTTTTCCCATTTAAAAACTCCATCCCTATCCCCCATTTCTATTACTTATACTGTATATTTCGGCTTTTTACTTTCCAATTCCTCTTTGTATAAAAAAGTCTGTTTGTGTCAAACTAACTTTGCAACGTCGCATAAAGTGAAACTTTAATCAGTGGGAGTTTTCTCCATCCCCGACTGATTATTAGTTGAACCAATCGGACTTTTATGGGCAGCCCGACCCCCAGCTAACTTCTTTGCTTTCGCTGAATTTTGAGGTGGGGGTCTTACTGCCCATTAAAGCGGGATAAACACAAGGAGATTGTGTCGAATGAACAAAAAAAATTTCAAGCAAAACAAAGCTGCTGATGGCATTGATGTTGAGTTCTCTCGTGAACTCGCTGACCACAATGACTTAGAAGCGAACGCACGTGCAAATGCCGCTGATGCACGTCAAAAACACCAGCCAACAGAAAAATAAGGAAAGCATAACCTTATTCTTTTCAACAGGGACCTACTACCCAACAAAATAAACCGAGAGATATCTCTCGGTTTATTTTCTATATTTTTTTATATAATGTGCCAAAGTAAGTAGCGGATATATATGAGCGTAGCTATGGTAATGAATATAAAACCCACCTGGTAAAGCCGTTCCAGTGGGATATTTTTCATTACCATTAGGGTTCGCAAGCAAATATGAAATACCTTTTCGAATAGTTGGTGTTTCTTTATTATAGTAAGAAATGAGAGCATCTAACGCCCATGCTGTTTGGGATGGTGTACTAAATGGTAAAGTAACGAACCTTTTCTCTACACTACTGTGGCAAGATTCTCCCCACCCACCATCTTCATGCTGTATATGTTCAAGCCATAAAGCTGCTCGTTTCAATGAAGGATTGCTAGATGGAATTCCGAGTGACCGTAAACCAGTCATAACAGCCCATGTACCATATATATAGCAAATCCCCCATTTCCCGTACCATGATCCATTTTCCTCTTGTACATTCATTAACCAATTTACCGCACTTTGTTTTTGTTTTTCAGACAATTCATTTTGCGCATATGTCCCGAAAAACTCTAACACTCTCCCTGTAATATCTGGTGTAGAAGGATCCGTTATCATATCGCTTGCGTTCTCGATTGGTAAATTTGCTAATATATTGCTCGTCACACCTTTTTCAAACGCTCCCCAGCCACCATCATTATTTTGTAATCCTTTAATCCAATTGACTCCTTTCTGCCAAGCGTTATCTACATTTTCGTTTCCTCCACTTCTTGCCAATGCCCTTAGCACAGCTGTTGTATCATCAATATCTGGAATAGTCGTATTCACATCCGAAAAACCCCAACCGCCTGGAGTAAGCGCCGGAGCATGTACGCTCCAATCAGCTTTTTTTGTATGCTGTTTTTTTAATAAATACGCTGATGCATGTTGAATCATCTTATTATCTTTCGGAACGTGGGCCTCTTGTAACGCATAGCTGAGTAAAGCCGTATCCCATACAGTTGAAGGAGAGTTTTGCAAATGATTTCCTCTTTCCATCTTCCATATATAAGACGTTATCCCAGTTATCGCTTTTTGAATCATTGATGATTGAAGAGAATGTCCTAACGCGAGTAAAGCATAAATCATATAAAACGAGGCAGTTGCGTAACTATATAACGTTCCATTTTCATCAATACGCTTTTTCATAAACCGTTCGACTTCCTCATATCCTTTATGATGTAACGAAAGTGGATACGATATAATTTGTTTTACATCACTTAATAACGTTTGAAATAACGGAGACCGATCCTCCCGAAACCATTCTCCGCCTCCGCCCGCAATGTGATTTAAATTTGGCAATAACTTTTTCCCTACTCGAAATCTTTTATTTAAACATAGCATCATCGGAATTAAATGGATACGTGCTGAGCTACTCAATTCAAATATACTGAAGGGGGAATCATCCTGTAGAAACATGATTGGTGTTGGTAAATGAAAGAACGAAGGATATTCATACTCTCCGTGAATTGCTAATAAAAACTTCGTCATAAAATGAGCACGCGCTACCCCGCCACGATCATTTATAAACATTTCCGCTCGCTTCATATTCGTATCTTCTGTTGTATATTTTTCCGAAGCAAGCAAGGCAGCATAAGATTGAATTGTAGCAGATAAATTACCACCCACTTCATCTTCATACAATTTCCATGTTCCTTCATTTGTTTGGAGTGATGCTAATCTTTTTACAAACGGTTCTATCTCTTTATCTCTACCTAATAATTTTAATAAAAAAATCATATGGCAATCTGTTAATGGAGCTCCTTCAAAACAAAACCGCCACGTACCATCTTGCCGTTGCATCGTTTGAAGTGCAGTTGTTCTTCTTACTATTTCTTCATGCACTTTTTCATATAATAGCAAGTTACTCACCCACCCTTTCGAAATCCGTATAACGATATTCAAAAAAGTCGCTGAATATGTATGAAAACAAAGAAAAGCAGAACATATAAAATGTTCTGCTCATAAACAATATCCTACCCCGACAATAATCCCTAATAAGGCACCGACTACTACTTCATACGGTGTATGCCCGACAAGTTCATTTAACTTCTTATATTCTGTTTGTCTACCGTGAAAAAACTCATTCAATATTTTCGCCTGTTTACTTACTGCAAGCCTTACTCCTGAAGCGTCATACATAACTATAATGGCAAAAATAGCAGCAATTGCAAATAAGGTGCTTTCCACACCTTCCACAACACCAACACCTGTAGCCAGTGCTGTAACAGTTGAAGCATGAGAACTTGGCATCCCACCTGAAGCGAAAAACTTTGCAAAATCAAATTCACCCGTTTTGACTAATTTAAAGACTACTTTCGTTAATTGTGCTAAAAACCATGAAATTACAGCGGCCATAAGCGGATCGTTATGTAAAATCGTTTCCACGTTCTCAGCTCCCTACTAGCTATAATGGAAATCCTATAGTATCAGTATAAAGAAAAATGCGTAGAAAATACTACGCATTATGATACTTTTGCTGATTTATTTTTTATAAATTTCGGTTGTTTCTGCACCAAGAACTTTGTTTTCGCTACCGAGAACACAAATAATGCAACCCATATACAGAAGAATGCAATCATATGAGTAGATGTGAAATGTTCACCAAATACGAATACACCTAAAATCAAACTAATTGTTGGTGCAATATATTGTAAAAACCCTACCATATAAAGCGGAATAAGTTGGGCTCCTTTTGCAAAATAAAAAAGTGGCAATGCTGTAACAATGCCCGCCCCTATTAATAGTAATGTCGATAACATTGAGATCGAGCCAAATGAGCCGAAACCATGTACTCCTGTCATTACTAAATAAATAATCGCAAACGGCGTCACTAACATCGTTTCCATCGTAAGTCCAATTGTCGCATCATAGTTTAACAATTTTTTCGTTAATCCATATAATCCAAATGAAAGGGCAAGTGATAAAGAAACCCATGGAATAGCCCCGAAACGTACTGTTAAAATGATAACCCCTACTCCAGCTAAACCAACTGCAACGTATTGCCAAAAGTTTAACTTTTCCTTTAAAACGACTGTACCAAGTAAAATACTAATAAGCGGATTAATATAATAGCCAAGACTTGCTTCAATGACATGATTATGATTAACGGCCCATATGTAGACAAACCAGTTTCCGCTAATCAAGACTGAAGCTATTGTTAATGACATTAATAATTTAGGTCGTTTAAAAAGATTCACGAACTCCCCAATAAACTGACGAAATCTCTTCGTAACACCTAATACGATTAACATAAACACGAACGCCCAAACGATGCGGTGTGCTAATATTTCATCTGCTGGGACTTCCTCAACCCATTTCCAATAGATTGGTAGTATTCCCCACATCGTATACGCACCAGCCGCATATATAATCCCTTTTTTTTGCTCTGCTGATTGACTCCCCATCTTCCTTTTTCTCCTCTTCTCATTTTTCTCCATTATACGGTCCCACGTGCTCACTTTACCAATAATCAATCTGCATTTCTTTCGACATTTCTCATACAGCAAAAAGTAAACATACTGTTATAACGACAAGTAACGGTATGCCGAAAACAAATTTCTTTTTATGAGTTTTATGGTGAAACATATACATACCAATCCAAGCACCAATTGCGCCCCCAGCTGCTGCTGATAAAAACAACGTACTTTCTGGCGTTCTCCACTGTTTCTTCTTCGCTTTTCGTTTATCAAGCCCCATAAGGCTAAAAGCTATAACGTTAATAATAATAAAATAAATCCATTTCATCGCTTTCTCTCCCTATGAAAAATTCGCTTAATGGTAACATGAAAAAACGATGGAAACAACTGAAGAACAGTTTTTATCAAACTATTTTAATTCGTTACCTTCATATTTACATAACCAATTAAAATCGCAGTTATAGCAATTAAATAGAAAGCTGTTATGAGCAGAATCTTATATTTCATTCCCTTCACCCACTACCATAGCATCGAAAAAACTTCCCTCAATCTCCTTCTCATCAAAATGAAGAACTATAATTAACCCTACATATAAAGAAACGAAATTTAAAAACCATTCCCCATTATCATCTTTCTTAGCTAAACATTTAAATATCTCTTGAAATTGCATACGCTCATCTGTCGCAACAACCGGTCGCACGCCAAAATATTTCAATACAAGATGTATGTTTAGCTGCACGGATAATGATAAAATATACTTTAATAGCTCCGTATAATAAGCAACATTTTTTTGACTATATAACTTCACAAGCTCTTGATGTAAAGTAGAAATCGATAATTCTTCTTTAGTCACTTTTGTTGCTTCTATCATTTCAATCATCTTTTTCATATCCATTACATTTACCCCTCCTGTTGCAAAACAAAGGCCAAAGTGTATTTATTTTATAATCAGCAATAATTGAGTATTTCTCGTCTCTCTTTCTTCCTCACTAACTAAGTCATATTTTTTTAAAAGATGAAATACATCATTTAACATTTTTTGCGAGTGATTACCTTGCAAAAAATTTTTTAACCCTTTAAAAACATCTTCAGATAAAAAACTCTTTTGACTTTCAAGTTTATTCATTACATCTTCAATAGAATGATCGATATTACACGCCATAAAAAATTCCTCCTCTATCCTTTATAAATAATATCTTCTGCTAACGATGTAAACACTTCTCCAACAAGAGAATCTTCATCATATACAGATGAACCGCTATTTTCTTCACGTTTTGCAAAAGGTACTTGCGCGATTACTTCTGTTTGCAATTGTTCTGCTAACATTTCGCCGCCGCCTTTTCCGAACAGATAATTTTTCGATCCATCTTGTTCTTCATAATAAGCCATGTTTTCCACAATACCTAAAATCTCGTGTTTCATATGTTTTGCCATTACGCCTACTCTAGATGCTACGAATGAAGCTACATTATGTGGTGTTGTAACGATAATTTCTTTCGCCTGCGGAATCATTGCTGCAACATCAATGGCAACATCTCCTGTACCAGGTGGTAAATCAAGAAGTAAATAATCTAATTCTCCCCAGTGTGTATTCGCAAGGAAGTTTTGAATCCATTTATTTAACATCGGTCCTCGCCACATAACCGGGTTATTTCCTTCTGTAAAAAATCCCATCGACATAATTTTCACACCGTGACTAACGACTGGAATTGCTGTTTGATCAATCATCGTAGGTTTTTGATTCGTTTCCATCATAGCTGGAATGCTAAAACCATATATATCTGCATCTAATATCCCCACTTTTTTGCCCATACGAGCTAAAGCAGTCGCAAGATTAATTGTCACTGTCGATTTTCCAACTCCACCTTTTCCGCTCGTTACAGTAATAAATCGCACCCCTGAATCAAGGCGAAGCATGCTCGGCATACCAGTTTCTGTTCTACTATTTTTCTTTAACTTCTCTGTTAACGCAGCTCGTTCTTCTTGTGTCATAGAGCCAAATGTCAAATCTACTTTCGATGCACCAATTGCCTGAAGAGACTCTTCCACGTCTTGTTGAATTTTTGCCTTTAATGGACAACCTTGAATTGTTAACACTACTTCAAGTTTAACCTCTGTTCCATTCATTTGTATATTTCTAACCATGTTTAACTCTACAATACTTTTGTGTAACTCCGGATCCTCCACATGTTTTAACGCGCTCATTATTTGTTCTTGAGTAATCATAAAACTCATCCCTTCTCATAATTCTAATTTATATACAACATCTTCTTGGCGAAAAAGCTTATTATCCCCCGCTAACAGGCGGAATGAATGCGACTACATCTCCAGCTTTTATCATCTCTTCATTCGTTACAAATTCTTCATTAACAGCCACCATCACTTTATCTAGCGATTGTAAACAATAGCTTGCTTTGAGCCATTCTTTTACTTGCTGCACTGTCATTTCTTGTTTTTCTAAAATTACGAATTGATCCGATCCAACTTCCTCACGCAAATTTGCGAACAATAAAATTGTAATCATCTTCTCATTCTTCCTTCTTCGGTTTTCCTTCTGGATATGCCGTATTTTCAAGTTGATCTCCAATCCACATCGTTCCATCTTCCCAAAATTCTTTTTTCCAAATGGGGACGATTCTCTTTATACGTTCAATCGCGTATTCATTCGCTTCATAAGCGACTTTCCGATGCGGTGATGAAACTGCAATGACTACCGCGATATCCATAATTTCTAACCGCCCTACACGGTGCGTAATTGCTATTTTTGCATCCGGCCACTTTTCATTTATTTCTTCACCAATTCTCGTAAGTTGTTTTACTGCCATCGGTTTATATGCTTCGTACTCTAAATGTAGCGTTCGCTTTCCTTTTGTTAGTTCTCTCACCGTACCAATAAATGTTGTAATTGCACCTGCTTCTCTTCTTGCGACTTTATTCGTTACTTCTTCAACTAATATCGGTATATCTACAATCTCAAATAGCGCTTGTGCCATTAGAAACACCTCTCACTTTATAAAATGTCCAAGGCCATTCACTACCTTCATTCTCTTCCAGCAAGAGAACATCTACGAACATATCTTTTTTATAACCTCTCGTACCACCTGGAAGTACAATAAATATATTTGTCTCTGCCAGAGAAGAAACCGAACTAGATTTATCAAACCCTGACGGATAAGCGATTAACTGTCCGTCGTTATATATCAGTTTTGCTCGCACAAATCTTGTAAATGGATTTGGTTTTAGAAAATCTTCTCCTAATAACGCTTTTTCTCTTTTTGCATGTGCTTTTCTACTAAACATATACGTCCGAATACAAGGTCTTACAAGCAATTCAAATCCTACGTAACAAGCAGATGGATTCCCTGATAAACCAAATAATAACTTGCCATTTAATTGCGCTACAGTCGTAACACTCCCTGGTCGCATTGCAACTTTATTGAAAAGAACCGATGCACCTAACTTTTCGTAAATGGCTGGTAAATAATCATAATCCCCTACTGATACACCGCCTGTTGTAATGAGCATATCTACTTGGCTTAACGCTTCTTTTACAGCTGTAAAACATGTATGAAAATCATCACTAAACTTCCCAAAATATTTTACTCTTCCGCCTGCTCTTCGAATTTGAGACAATATCATATACGTATTACTATTTCGGATTTTCCCTGGCTGTAGTGAATCGTTTACATCCAGTAATTCACTACCAGTCGCTAACAATCCAATTACAGGCTTTCTCGCCACTGGCACCTCACTATAACCGAACGTAGCCAGAAGAGCTGAAATACCTGGATGAATGTATGATCCTCTCTTTGCAAGAACCGTTCCTTTACAAACATCTTCACCTTGAAAAGAAATATTGTCGCCCGTTTTGAATGATCGCTTCACTTCCATATAACTGTTGCCAGCCTCCTCATATTGACGAGTCAGCTCTAACATAACAACCGCATCACACCCACTTGGAATTTGCGCTCCTGTCATAATTCGAACTGCTTGAAACGGACCTACTTTCTCGTGGAATAGTGATCCTGCGCCAATCTCTCCAACTACCTCAAATGCAATTGGTTTTTCATAGCTCGCTAAAGTAGTATCTTCTGCTCTAATAGCAAACCCGTCATACGGTGAACGATTGAATGAAGGTACATCATGATCAGCTACTAAATCCTCTGCTAATATACGTCCGTAAGCTAATTCAATAGGTAGTAGCTCCTTTAATCCCTCATTAGCAAATCCCATTACTTCACGAACAGCTTCTTCAACCGTAATTGGCACTCTTCTTTCCATTATTGACAACCCTTTCTATTAACCGAATACGCGATAATATAGTTGCTTCGCTTTCGAAATATCATTTGTACCATGAATGAAAACACGACCATCTTGAAAAATAACAACGCGGTAATTGTCTAGTTGGCAAGATAGTAAATACGGATTTCGATCTACTTTCCCAAGTTTTTTTAATACTGTTTCTATATCATCAAAATTGTACTGTCTATTTTCTACTGGTCTAATTTGAACTGTATTTCTTCCGCACAAAACAGCTGCCTTCGTTTGATTTTCGTATGATAAATAAGGATAAGTTCGATTCAAACCGCATGATGGACAATCGTCTGTTTTGATTTTCCCTAGTTTTATAAATTGGTTTTGATTACTCCATATATCAAACATGAAAAATGTTTTTCTACTTGCTGAGAAATCTTCTACTAAAATTTTGAGTGCTTCCGCCACTTGATATGCTGCGACGATTTGAACAGCAGGGCTAATAATTCCAGCGGTATCACATGTTACACCTGTAACTGGAACAGTCTTCAGCACACAATGTAAACATGGTGTCTTTTGCGGAATAATTGTATAGCTCATACCGTACGATCCGACGCAAGAACCATATACCCACGGGATATTATGTTTTTGTGATAAGTCATTTATTACAAATCGAATATCAAAATTATCTGTTGCATCAATTATTACATCTACATTTTTTAATAGGTCATCCATATTTTCTGCAACTGCATCCATTACGAAAGCATGTATGTGTACTTCAGAATTAATTTGTTCTAGCCGATTTTTAGCAGCGATTGCTTTCGGCATTTTCTCTCTCGCATCTTGTTCAGAGTACAATTGTTGCCTTTGTAAATTACTCCATTCAACGTAGTCACGATCAATAATCGTCAACTTGCCAATGCCTGCACGTACGAAACTTTCAGCACTTGTACTTCCTAATGCGCCTGCTCCTACAATTAACACATGTTTATTTCGAATTTTTTCTTGCCCTTTACTCCCAATTGGTTTGAACAACTGTTGTCGTGAATACCGCTCAGCCATTACATACCCTTCCTCTCACGAACTCTATTTCATATTAGAATGTTGTTTTTGATAACAAGCAAAGTAAGCAAACCCAACAAATCCAGCTCCTCCAATTACATTTCCGATAAAGACAGGAACGAAATTTCTAGCTAGGTCCATCCACGTCAGATGACCTGCAAAAATAACTGCCGAGATGACAAACATATTTGCTACTACTTGCTGAAATCCAATCACTACAAATGCCATAATCGGAATCCAAATTCCGATTATTTTTCCGACAAAATCACTCGTCCCGTAAGCGAGCCAAAGTGCCAAACAAACGAGCCAATTACAACCAATTGCTAAAATTAAAGTTCTCCCAAATGATTCATGTAACTTTCCTTCTGCTATCGCTACCGTTTTATTTAAATAATCTCCCTCTGTTAATCCCCCAAGATGACCGAAACAATACGCAACAAAAATAGCTCCAACAAAATTCATAAACGTAATCCAAACCCAATTATTGAGTACACTTATCAATGTAATTTTCTTTGCATAAAGTGCCATAGACATTGACATCATATTTCCGGTAATTAATTCCCCTCCTGCTAATACTACGAGCATGAGTCCAATAGGAAAAACAGCGCCTCCTAAAATATTCACTAAACTCCCCCAGCGATCAGGTAAATTACCTAAAACTCGAATGTTAAGTAAAAATCCTAATGAAATAAATGCTCCTCCTAAAAAACCGAGAATAAGCATTGCTGGCAAGGTCTGACTTACTTTTTGAACACCGGCCTCAATTACAAGCTCAGCAATTTGTTCCGGTTTATGAAATGCCATTACTAATTCCTCCATTTTCTCCAAATAAAAAAGCAGCTTCAAAAAACCTCCACAAAACAAAGGTTTTTGAATGCTGCTTAATTTCTCTGCACATCTTTTACAGAGATATCAATCATCACTTTTACTATAAAATAGAAAATCTACAAACGTTGCACATTTTCCATTTTGTATATAATTCATCATAGCGTCACTCTTATATATTAACCACCAATATGTGACATTTCAATTTTAGGCGCTCTTTTTTTACTTGTATGACTTAAGCGTTCATCTGAATAACGATCTTCTCGGTTGTTCCATATATCACGTACGATATATGTTATTTCCTCGTCAGTGTACCCAGATCGAAGTAGTTCTCTCAAATCATTTCCTTTAGAAGCGAACAAACAAGTATATAATTTTCCTTCTGCAGAAATACGGGCTCTCGTACATGAGGAACAGAAGGAATCTGTTACTGATGAAATAATACCTATTTCTTCATCACTTCCGATATAACGATAGCGAGTCGCCACCTCACCTGCATAATTCGCTTCAATCCGTTCTAATGGCATAACTTGATGAATGGCATCTACTATTTCTTGTTTCGAGACGACCTCTTTTAACTCCCAGCCGTTATAATTCCCAACGTCCATATACTCAATAAAACGAAGAATATGTTTATTTTCCTTAAAATATTGCGCCATCTGCAAAATGTCCTGTTCGTTTTTTCCCTTTTGAACGACCATGTTTATTTTAATTTTCATACCGACTTCAGCTGCAGCCTGTATTCCTTCTAGTACTCTTTGGATTTTGCTTCTATTACCATTCAAATAGAAAAATCGTTCTTCTTCTAAGGAATCTAAACTAACTGTCACACGCGATAAACCCACCTTATATAAATCAGGAGCAAACTTTTTAAGTAACGATCCATTGGTTGTTAAGCCGATATCCTCCACACCATCTATTTTATTAAGGCGCTCGATAAGCTGCGGAAGACCTCTTCGCAGTAACGGTTCTCCGCCCGTAATTCGTAACTTTCTTACACCTAAAGAAACAAAAATACGTGTTATCCTTTCAATCTCATCAAAAGATAAAATTTTATCATTAGACAAAAACGAATAATCAGGACCAAATATTTCTTCTGGCATACAATAACGACAGCGAAAATTACAGCGATCAGTAACAGAAATACGTAAATCCTTTAAAGGACGTTGTAGTTTGTCTAATGTGACAGATTTCATATTTATTGCCTCGCTTTTACTTATTTTATATTTAAAACACGCTCTGGATGCGTATATACATTTAAGGATTGATTCCGAATAAACCCTATCGTAGTAATACCTAATTCTTCAGCTAGCTGCAAAGCCAACTCAGTTGGAGCTGATTTTGAAAGTATAATTTCACAACCAATCTTTGCAACTTTCAATAATATTTCCGAAGAAATACGACCACTAAAAACTATGATTTTATCTTTTATAGAAATATTATTTTTTAAACAATAACCGTAAATTTTATCTAACGCATTATGCCTTCCGATATCCATTCGACTTAAAATAATACCATTCACATCACACAAAGACGCATTATGAACGCCGCCTGTATGACGAAATGTCTCCGCAGATTGCTGCATTTCTTTCATTAATCGAAAACAGTCTTCTGCAGCAACCTGTACATGGACGCCATTCATTTTCTTTGCGCTTAGTGCATCATTTGCGAAAACAAAACCTTGTCTACTCATACCACAACACGACGTAATATAACGTTTATTTTGCATTTGTTCGTAATACGGATTCACTTTTTTCGTTGTGACATGAACAAATCCTTCTTTCTCTTGTACCCATATGTCATCAATATCTTCATACTTTCGAATGATTCCTTCAGATGCTAAAAAGCCTATTACCATATCTTCTATATATTCTGGAGTACTAACCATTGTAACAAACTCCTGTCCGTTCATTTTAATTGTGACTGGAAACTCTGTTACAATGCTGTCCTCTATATGTTTAAACGCCCCTTGTTCATAACGAAAGATTTCTCTTTCTACCTGTATCGGTTTCACGATCAGTATCCTTCTCTCACGTTATATTTTTATCAAAAACAAATACCGAAACTGCAATATCTTCTTCCACTTTCATATCTGAAAATAGGTTCACTAATTTCGCTCCAACAAGTTCCTCCAAATGTTCACGGGAATTCGCAGCATATACTTCTTGAATCATTTTCGTTCTAGCCATATGAACCATTTCCGCACCGTCCATCGTACTTGAAATGAATTTTTCAGTAGGTGTTAAGTTTCCGTAAAGGGTCGCAATCGCCATATTTTCAGCAAAAACAGTATGAATTCGTTCCGGTCCTTTTCCGAAAAGTTCCTTTCGAAGTTTTCGTATCATATCATTAAATTCATGTACTTTTTTTGACATACAATTATACCTCCCAGAATCCTCATTTTACTTTATTATATATTTTACCAAAATGATCCTTTCGCCCAAACTATTTCGCACCAACATTTGAGCGAAAAGATTCACCTCATGAAGATTATTCGTCTTTTAACCCTTTACCCATACCTTTTAAGAAATGAAGCCCAAACCCGATAGCACGGTTAATATCTGGATCTTTCAATACTTTCATAAGATCGAATACCCCTACTTTTTTATTACTCTCTAGATGTTCATTACCTTCTTCCAGTCCTACTAATAAACTGGCTATAAGTTTTTTCGTAAGTTCCGGATCAAGTTCTGTTAAAGCACCTGCAGCACCCATCATATTATTAATTAAATTTGTAACAGGCTCACGAGTCACTTGGCCAAGAACAATCTTTGCGATTGGTTCTTTCGCCTTTAGCATAGAATTTGCGGCTTCTAGCATTCCGATGTCATTTAATTCCCCGACAATATTAAACATTTGATTTAAAGCTTCTTCATTATTAGCTAGAAGCTCTTTTAAATCATCTAGTTTTTGCTGTTTTATTTCTTCCTCTGTTAATTCTTGTTTTTGAATCATTTTTATAGGTGCAGCCATATTTTTCTCCTCCTACTTATCCGTTAAATGCACATACCCTGGACGTGTCCACTTACGATGTACCTCAATGCCAGCTTGAGGGTGACGTTTTTTATTGCGCGGGTTCGCTTTTGGCATCGGGTTTTCACCATCAACTTCTAGCACTTCCATACGCACTTTCGTCTGTTTATAAGCAGGTGTATTTGTACGCGTATCAACTGCAGGACCTGTTAAGAAATTAATTGCTGTTTCATTATCTGTAGAGTTCATTGGTAAATATAACTCATTCGCTTTTACACGGTCTGTTACAAGTGCACGTAATTTTAACGCCCCAAACGGAGAGACAAGACGAACTAATGAACCGGTTTTCACTCCACGTTCTTTTGCAAGTTCTGGAGAAATTTCAACAAACACACCAGGTACTTTCGTTTGAATACCTGTTGATTTATTTGTCATATTTCCTTCATGGAAATGCTCAAGCATACGACCGTTATTAATGTGAAGATCGAACTCCGCTGGGAATTCAGCTGGACGTACCCAGTCAGCAATCGCAAAACGAGCTTTTTTATCTGGGAAGTTAAATCCATCTTGGAAAAGTAATGGTGTATTCGTACCATCAAAGCTTCCCCAATGGAAACTATTCCATCCTTCCAGTACTTCATAGTTTGCTTGTGAGAATAGTGGTGATAAACTTGCCATTTCAGCAAAGATTTCACTTGGATGACTATAATTCCAGTTTGCACCTAATTTATTCGCAACTTCCTGCACAATCCACCAGTCTGGTTTCGCATCTCCAAGCGTAGGAAGCACTTGATACAGCCTTTGTACACGGCGCTCTGTATTTGTGAAAGTACCTTCTTTCTCAAGAGACGGTGCTGCTGGTAATACAACATCTGCATATTGAGCAGTTTTAGAAAGGAAAACATCTTGCACAACGAAGAAATCAAGGCTTGATAACACTTCGTGTACATGATTCGCGTTAGAGTCTACAAGAGCCATATCCTCTCCGACAAGATACATAGCTTTCATTTTCCCTTCGTCAATTGCATGCAGCATTTCAATATTATTAAGACCTGGTTCACTATTAATTTTCACTCCGTAAGCCATTTCAAATTTCGCACGTTCCATATCGTTAGTAACGTGTTGATATCCAGGAAGCCAGCCTGGTAAAGTACCCATATCACAAGCACCTTGTACGTTATTATGACCTCGAAGCGGATATGCACCAGCACCTGGACGACGATAATTACCCGTTGCAAGAAGTAAGTTTGAAATTGCAGCGGAAGTATCAGATCCACCTGTATTTTGCGTTACCCCCATACCCCAAAGGATACATGTACCATCTGCATCACGAATCATTTCAGCCATTTGAATAAGTGTTTCTTTTGAAATACCAGTCATTTCCTCTGCATATTCAAGTGTATATTCTGTAAGACTCTCTTTGAAATCTTCAAAGAAGTTTACATTCTCATCAATAAATCGTTGATCGTGCCAGCCTTGATCAATCATATATTTCGTAACGGCCATTAACCATACTTGATCTGTTCCTTGTTTTGGACTAACAAAGATGTCTGAACGCTCTGCCATTTCGGTTTTACGAAGATCAGCCACAATTAATTTTTGTCCGTGTAATTTATGTGCACGTTTAATACGTGTAGCTAACACAGGATGACCTTCTGTCGGATTACAACCTACAATCATAACAAGACCGGATTGTGCGATATCTTTAATCGTTCCAGCATCTCCGCCCATACCAATTGTTCGGAATAATCCATCTGTCGCTGGCGATTGACAATAACGTGAGCAGTTATCAATATTATTCGTTTCAAATACTTGTCGAGCTAATTTTTGAATAACATAATTGTCTTCATTCGTAATTTTTGATGAAGAAATAAAACCGATAGCATCTTTACCGTACTCTTCTTTAATAGATCCTAATTTACTTGCAACTACATTTAATGCTTCTTCCCATGTAGATTCAACAAACGCTCCATTTTTACGAATTAAAGGTTTTGTAATTCTTTCTTTAGAATTTACGAAATCCCAACCGAATTTTCCTTTTACACAAGTAGAAATTGCGTTAACTGGTGCATCAGAAGAAGGCTGTACTTTCAGGATTTTACGCCCTTTCGTCCACACTTCAAATGAACAACCTACACCACAAAATGTACAAACTGTTTTCGTTTTCTTCGTACGAGTATCACGCATGGCCGCTTCCACTTCTGATACCGCAAAAATGCCGCTATATCCAGGCTCAACTTCTTTAATTAAATCTACCATCGGTTCGAGAATATCTGGTTTTAATCCCGTCATAAATCCAGCTTCACCGAGCATCGTTTTCTCCATTAAAGCATTACAAGGACAAATGGTTACACATTGACCACAGCTCACGCATGAAGAATCATTAATATTTACTCCTTCATCCCAAATAACTCGTGGGCGTTCTGCTTCCCAGTCTATCGATAACGTTTCATTTACTTGTAAGTTTTGACATACCTCAACACATTGACCGCATGCAATACATTGATTAGGATCGTAGCGATAAAACGGATGCGTCATATCAACTTCACTTACATCTACTTTCGGTTCATAAGGATATTTTTGATGTTCAATCTCCATTAATTCTGCTGTATTATGCAGTTTACAGTTCCCATTGTTGTTGTCACATACTGTACAGTATAATAAATGATTTTCTAGTAACCGATCCATCGCCTCTGTTTGTGCTTCTTTTGCACGAGTAGAATTACGTTCAATGTTCATACCTTCTGTCACTACTGCCGAACAAGAGCGCATTAACTTTCCGTCAACTTCTACAATACAAGTGTCACATGTTTGAATAGGATCTACTTCTGGCACGTAACAAATTTGCGGATGTTCAATCCCGTTCTCATTAATAACACCCAAGATCGTTGAACCAGGATCCGCTGCATACTTTTTTCCGTCAATTGTAATATGAACCATGTTGTTATTCATGGTCTTTCCCCCTTTTTGAGAATAAAAAAAACTCCACCACGAAAATATACGCACCACATTTCGGCACGTTATTATCATGGTGGAGTAGTTTATTAGCACATCTTGCTAAAATACCAATCCATTTATTCATAAATAAAACGATAGATTCATAACAAGTCATATCACGATTCCATCTTTAACACTATAATTATAGCGTTAAAGCTAAAAATATACAATATAAAATTTAAACTACGCATATGTCCGCATAGAACTATCCATAATAACCCATATAAAGTGAAACTTTAATCAGTGGGGGGGTTCTTCCCCCCACTGATTATTAGTTGAACCAATCGGGCTTTTATGGGCAGTTGATCCCCTACCTAACTTCTTTGCTTCCGCTAAATTTTGAGGGGGGGTCTTACTGCCCATTAAAGCGGGATAATATATGACAAGGAGTAAGCAAACAAATGGGGTCTTTTAATAAATGGATACGTGGTGAAAAATCTTTTTCTGCACAAGAGCAAGCTAATCACCTATTACATAAAACTATCTCTTCTTCTCTTTCCCTTAATTTAAAACACTTGTCCAAACTGTTTAGCGGTATTCCAGAATTAATTACACGCACGTTTCCGTTACAAAACGGAAACGAAGCCGCTCTCATATATATGGAAGGACTTGTAGATAAAACTGTTATTAACATTGATATCCTTCGCCCCCTACTATTTAAAGAGTGGAATAAGGACGATTTTTGGGAATCTTCCGTTACAATCGGAAATGTAAAACAAGTTCAGCAGTGGTCAGACATTGAACAGTCCCTTTTACATGGGAAAAGCATTTTATTCATAAATGGACAAATTACAGCGTTAGAACTAGATACACAATCGGCACCAAAAAGAAGTATTGAAGAACCGACAACCGAAACTTCCATAAAAAGCTCACACGAAGGATTTAATGAGGTAGCGAGTGACAGCCTTGCACTTATTCGTCGATATATTCCAAATCGCGAATTAAAAGTGAAGGAATTCACTGTTGGTAAACGAGCTACTTCAAAGGTTTTTTTGCTGTACTTAGCAGACATTGCAAACGAAGATGTCGTACAAGAAATGGCATGCCGCATCGAATCAATCAAAGTGGATGCCATTCTTACTACCGGAGAATTAGAAGGGTTTGTTGAAGATAATTCCTATACTCTCTTTCCGCAATTATCTATCACTGAACGCCCTGACACAACGGCCCATCACATTTTAGATGGACGAATCGCTATTGTTGTCGATCGCTCACCAGGCGTATTAATTGGACCTATGACCTTTTCATCTTTTTTTCAAACAATAGATGATTACAGCTTCAGGCCTATCATTCCATCTTTCATACGATTACTTCGTTTCACTGGGTTATTTATTGCAATATTCGCCCCGGCTCTTTATATTGCTATGATTTCCTTTCATTATGAAGTAATTCCACTTAAATTATTGTTAACAATTGGAGAGTCTCGTGCAAAAATCCCTTTCCCACCTATATTAGAAGCACTTTTAATGGAATTGGTACTTGAAATGCTTCGCGAAGCTGCGGTTCGCCTTCCTGGTCCCGTCGGGCAAACAATTGGTGTCGTAGGAGGGATTGTCATTGGACAAGCTGCCGTTCAAGCAGGAATAGTAAGTAATGTTATGGTTATCGTCGTATCTATTACCGCCGTCGCTTCTTTTATCATCCCCAATTTGGAAATGTCAGCAGGAGTTCGGATTCTTCGCTTTCCAATGATGATAATGGCTTCTTTATTTGGAGTCATTGGCATTATGGTTGGGATGGCCGTTATCATCATCCATATTCTTTCTATGGAATCACTCGGTGTTCCTTACGGTAGTCCTTTTTCTCCGTCATTTGCTTCGGATTTAAAAGACATTCTTGTGCGTTTACCATGGAAACTAATGAAGAAACGACCACTCTCCCTTAACTTAAAACAAGAAAATCGTCAACCGGATATAGAAGAAAAGGAGGAAGATAAGTGACAAATCGTGCAAAGAGGGAGATTAGTTTATTTCAATATATTTTAACGATTAGTGGTGTTCAAGTGGGATTCGGTGTACTTACACTGCCACGTGAAGTGGCACAAGGGGCGAATACAGATGGATGGATGTCAATTATAATAGGGTGCGCTATTACTACTTTAGTCAGTCTATGTATCGTAAAAATCATGGAAAAACATCCTGGTTATAATTTACTTGATGTACTCACTCGTTATCTTGGAAAGTGGCTAGGAAGAGTAGGAATGATTTTTTGGATTTTATATGCTGTTCTTGCAGCTATTTCCTTAATTTTTTCCCTCTTATACGTTATTCACATTTGGATTTTGCCTAGATCTCCGATGTTTTTAATCATGATATTATTATCTATTCCAATGATTATGCTCGCATGTAAAGGTGTTCTTATTATTAGCCGCTATGCTGTTTTTACTGTCTTATTTACACTCTGGATGCCATTATTATTATTTATCCCACTTAAAGATGGGCATTGGGTTTATCTTCTTCCTCTCCTTAAAGAAGGATGGATACCAGTTTTCAACACCGTAAAATCATCTATTATTGCGTTTCTCGGATTTGAGTTTGCATTTGTCCTTTATCCTTATCTCAGTAATAAATCATCTGCCAAAAAAGGGATTGTTCTTGCGAATTTGATTACGCTATTTGTCTATCTTCAAGTCACGTTCGTCTCTTTTGTTTATTTTAGCCCGGATGGTATAACTAAGTTTTTATGGCCCACTCTTTCTCTCGTTACACCATTTCACTTTTCATTTTTGGAACGGTTTGAAATTATCTTTTTGTCATTTTATCTCTTCATTATTTTTGATTCTTGTATTCCCTATATTTTCACTGCTTCAGATGGAATCAATCAATTACTTAACAAAAAAGGGAGTTCATTACCTATTTGGTTTTTATTATTCGGGTGTGTTTTCGTTTTATTCTTTTATATCCCATCTTCGTATCAAATAAGTGCATTGCGAGAATTTTGGGGAACTGCAAGTTATTTTATCGTTTTTCTATTCCCAGTCGTATTTCTCTTATACATGACACTTTATCAGCATTGGAAAAGGAGAAAAATTTAAATGAGACGCTTTATTCATTTCACTACACTTTGCTTTCTCATAACCTTTTTAACAGGCTGTGGAGATCGGCTCGACTTAGAAAAACAATCAATTTCATTAATTTACGGTTTTGATGCAAAAGAAAAAGGAAAATTAATCGTGTACCACGTAAACCCTATTTTTAATGAAGATGTAGAAAAAAAGTTCGAAACTCATGAAGCAATAGTACATACACCTCGAGAAGCAAAAGCGACGTTTAATAGCTCAAGTAACGGATTAGTCTCTACAGAAAAATTACAGCTCATTTTATTTAGCACGAAGTTTTTAAAACAAGAAGGAGCTATGCCTTACCTTGATGTTTGGTATCGCGACCCTAAAAATACAGGAAATATGCGTATGGTTGCAGTTAACGGTCCAATTTCTTCAGTTATATATAATAATTTCAAAGATAAGCCTGCACTTCCTGAATATTTAACAGATTTAATTAATACGAACAAACTATACAATCGAACTGCGTTTACGACATTCCATGAATTCCATAGGCAAACTTTTAATAAAGGTATCACACCTGCTATCTCAGAAATAAAAAAAGGGAAAAAAGACGTGATTGTTACCGGCTCTGCACTATTAACTTCTCGCGGAATCTATAAAATGTCTTTAAATCGCTATGAAAGTGCCCTTCTTCTTATGTTGCAAAAGAAAGCGAATATACCCGTTTCACTTACACTGAAAATCCCTTCTCATTCAGTTGAAAGTAATAGTCATCGAAAAGATACAGAAGGTGACGATTTCGTAACAATAAATGTTCTTAGCATGAATCGTGACATTCACACAGGCTATAGCGGCAACCAATTCAAATTTAATATTGCAATGGATTTTAAAGTTTCCGTATCTGAACTTACATTCAACATGGATATAGATAAAGATAGAAAGAAATTAACTGCACTTATTACAAAACAACTAAAAAAAGATTTAAATGATTTAATCCACAAAATTCAAAAGCAGCAACTTGATCCATTCGGATTTGGTGATTATGCGAGAGCGTTTCAATATAAAGAATGGAAAACGGTCGAAGATGATTGGCCAAGTGCCTTTTCAAAAGCTAATGTGAAAGTAGCGCCTACTATAAAAATTTTAGAAAACGGGATTATTAAATAGCAAAAAACACGCTACTTGCTCTTATACGTTTAAAGAGTAAGTAGCGTGTTATCATTTTTATTTTGAAGCTTCTTATACAGTTACACTTCTGTTTCTGGCTCTTCGTTTTCCGCTTGTTCCAATCTTTGCTGCTCTGCAAGTTCTGCTGAAATCATTCCATAATAAATTTCTGGATACAATCCAAATATTTGATATACACTTCCTAAAAATGGCACCGGAATCCCTCTTTTCTAAAGTTGTATTGCCACTTTTAAGGATTCCCTTTTCATTCATTATACATTCGTTTTTGGCGTTTCCTCTTCATCATGAACACTTAATAAATTTTGCCATTTTTTATAAGGAGCACTATTTGGATCTACATAACCTTTCGCGTACGAACGATCCCACAATTGTTTTATAAACATTTCTTTCTCTTTCTTTGCAACCATATCAGCACCTGTACCATAATAGTTTTGGAAATATAACTCAATTTCATCAAGGAATAACCTTAATAATTCATCAGAAGTTTCTTCTAACGTTGGGTCATATTTTGCTTCACGGTCATACATTAAAATCATATCTAAAATATTATGGACATGCTCTTTACGTAGCCATCTAATATCTTGAGCACCTAATACAAATGGATGTGTATATAAATGTCCACCTTGTATCATCGCCTTTTCTTGTTCTTCTTCAAATCTGGACAAGATGTTTTCATAAATAAATGGGTTATGAAGCAATGCTCTGTGTAATTTATAACTTTCGCTTGAAATATTTTTCCCCATCGATTGAATTAAGAAGCTACGTCCAACGCCGTTATATTGATATACAAACTGACCATCCACAGCAACTAAACTAATCCAACGATACATATACGCGTATAGAAGAGCGCGATTACATTTATCGTAATCCAACTTCGTTTGCGTTGCATTTAAGTCTGGCATGAATGCTGGTAAGTGCCAATACTTATCTAAATGCGGCGTTAAACTAGATTTTTTACTATTCAACTTGTTCACACGGCGATAGTATGACTGAAAATAATCACCTTTATCATTCATAAATCCATTTGCAATATGCCCTGAGGAAAGCTTAGGGAAGTCTTGCAACGATAAACCGTAATGCGCACGATAACAAATGACTTCAAATGGCGAAAAAGCTTCATGTACTGTATCTTTTTCTTTAAACATTTCTTGAATTAATTCCTCTTGTAGTTCTTTCTTTAAAGATGGATGTATACCCCAATATTGTAATTCCCTATGGTGGGAAACTTTCGGAACGAATGGACTTGCTAAATGGAACAAGTCTTCAATTTTTTCACGGACGTACTCATCACGATCACGCTTCTTATAATCCGCCTCTTTTCGTAACGCCTCAACGATATTCAGCTCTAATTTATCACGATAGCGTATTTGTAATTCATCGTAGCAATAACTTAATATGTGCTCACGATAAAAGTCTTCTACTTTTTTCGATTGAATCTCTTCTGTTTTCGCATCTCGGCAATATTCCCCGTATAGACTCATATAAATTTCAGCAGATATATCTTTCGGTAATACACCTAAATTTAAATGTTGCTGCATATCTTGCCATATCTTTTCTTGCAGCTTCTCTTCAGCTAATACGTATACATTCGTTGGGTTTGTTTTCCCTTCAAATTCCTTGCTTCGTTTTTGAATTTCAAACAGTAAGTTTTCACGTGTTTCATGTAAATTATCAAAAAATCTTTCCCAGTATTGAATCATTTTGTTAACTGCTTGATATAGCGATTGATACACGAGTTCTAATAGCATTTCTTTACGATACTCGTTTAATTTGTGTACGTACTGCGTTACAATATCTTCAAATTCTTTTTTAAATAAACGTTGCTGATTATTAATCATTTTTCCAAACCAGCCTTGTTGCTGCGCGATTTCTACTCGACGCACAGCTGTTACCGTTCCATCAATATTACTTACATTAAATTTCTTATCGTAGTTTTGAATTAAATTACGCTTTTGTTCATTATTTTCATGTAGTCGATTCATTTTTTCTACTAACTGCTTTCGAATTTCATACAACATAAAACGAGCTGATACTGGATGAACAGGATCTGTTTTCTTTAAAAACCATGTATTTAATTGATAGGACTGCCCCTCAGAACCACTTGGCGAAAAACGGTCTGATTCAATCATGTCATACAATAGTGTCGTTACATGTTCATGTACACGGCTCGGAATCGCATACGCATATAAACGAACCGCATGATCCACTCTTGCTACTTCACCTTTCATTTGCTCCATCATTTTCAGCTTCGCAGCTGAAATTTTACACTCATGCTGCAGACGATTTAATTCCTCGTCTTTTTGCACCGTACGCTGTACATAACTTTCTACAGCTTCTAAAAACAGTTTAGATTTTGCAACACCAACCTTACCACCCTCTGCTCCTTCACGCGTTTCATTGTACATTTGTCTATAGAAAATATGAGCCTGTTCTGGACGAGTAGCAAGATGTTCTAAGTCTTCTAAATAACTTTTCCCACGCTCTGGCTTTTCACGCTGCATACCACGTTTTACATCTTGATCGTATCTTTGTTTCTTCTCTTGAAACAGTTGATCTAAATGAAGCCAAGATTCATCTAAACCTTGCACGGCCCATTTTAAAGCACAATATTTTAACACGTGCTCATACGGATAAATAATCTTTGCTGTTCCTGCCCCGCAATATCGCCCTTTCCCGCTCGATTCTGCTAATTGCTGAATTTGATTATCTTCCTGCGCAAAATGATTTGCAGACATCGGACTAAATAACTGTAAATAAATCGTATTTGCCATTTGCTCCATATAATCCGATAAATTATGCAGATGGTGTCCATGTAGGTTTTCGTAATCGTATAAGAAACAATAATTGTACGGTAAATGATGTTGTTTAATCGTATGATTTGTTCTGCCGTCTTCATCTACTTGATCAGGTCGATACTCTAATTCAATAGTAACGCCACCGCGTTTAGATAATTCCCCCGTAGAACCGAGTGTAATGGCATGTAATTCTTTTAACGATGCATAGCCGTTTGCTTGCACCGTTTCAAACTCTTTCGCACTAACCGTTCTTGTCTTCACTAACACATCCGGCATTAAAAATGCACCGCGTATTAAAATGTTGTGATGCTGCAGTTTTTTCCGGAGCATTTCACGTAAATATAATGCAATTTGCAGAAACATCCCTGAACCTGTTCCGCCCGCTAGTGATGTTACGATAATAACACGCACTCCATATTCAGTTTGATCGCTTGTAACCGGAAAAATCTTCTCAATTTCTTGCCAAAAGGATGTGAGTTTATCCTCTTTCATCGCAGCACGTAACGCTAAACGGGAAATGACGCGTAATTGTCCTGCCCCTTCTGTCAGCGGTTTATCAAGTATGGTCGGATCCATCGGAAACCACTCTGGAATCGTTGGGTCTCCCGCAATATACTCTCTTGGCGTTTTACTCGAACTTGTTTGTGTTTTAAACTTTCGAATATGATCAAATTTACTCAAAGTATTCACATCTGTATCAAATACGTGCATTGCTACTTTTTTTCGGCGCTCCTCAGGTAGCCTTTCATATATTTGATGTGTCACAGTACTACCGATTCCACCTAAACCAATTAATATCGTTGGAACTTGTAACGTCATGTGAACCACCTTCCTATTCTTGCTTGTTTGAAAAGAGGAGGGAAAATTAAAATCCCCCTCTTTGCCCTATCTACTATTCACACTCGTACCTGTAAATCTCTTTACCATATCCTCTATCAATTACTAAAAGTTCATTTGGATATAACGTCTTATGTTCCATTCCAACCTCATCCTCTGTTATAAACATCCCATCAATAATCATTCCTACTACTTGGGATTCTTTCGCTACAAATATCGATTTCGATCCTTTCTTTGCTATAAACGTAACGGATTGTACTGTCTTCCTTTCCGCTCTATACGGAATACCAAAATAATGTTTCCACCATTTATTTTTAAGTAATTCTGGCTCAGATTGATATAACCAATCTTTCGCTACTTCTTGATCCCATTCGTAATACAATAGTGCTTTCCGGTGAAATCTTGGGCGGACAATCCAACCTAAAATGATTATTCCCACTATTAACAGTAATAAAGTGATAGGAATAACAAACTTAAAGATAAGCGCATATTTTTCATAAAACGGTGCATTTTGAATATGAAGTGATATTCTTTTCTTTACTTCTTGTAGTTTTGAATCTTGCACTACGATGGTAGCTTCTACGGTGCCGGTATCTGTGAAATTAAATGTGTCGGAGTAATGAGGGCGAGGATAAATATAAATTTGATTACCATGTTGTTTTATTTCATAGTTGATTGATTGTTTAGATGTGACACCAGTAGATTTTAATAGTTTCTTTACAGCTTCTTCTGTCATCGGCTTACCATCTAACTGTGGTTGTATAATAAACGGTTTACTATTCTCTAAATTTGTTACTTTTTCTTCATAATCTTTCGTAACGGTTTGCAGTGATAATTTTGGTTTTTCCGTTACTTCGATTTTAAATTCTTTCGTCTGTCTGTAAAAACCCTTTATGTTCATATGAACTTTCCCGCGCACTAATCCCTTATCAATCTTCGTTTCGTAGTAAAATACATGTTTTTTATCGTCCCACTTCATCGGGTACTGTTTTCCGTCTATTTCTACTTCTGCCTGAAAATATGAAGACTGAATTGGTAATTCTGTAGGCTTCGCTTCAATAACAGCAGTAACACCTTCATACATTTTTTCCAAATTCTTTTGACTACTATCATCTTTGTCATAAGTAGAAACGGTATAGTTAAGTGCCGGTTCAACTAATACTTGTAGTCCTTCTTTCTCAATATCCTGGTCTACTTCTATCGTATAAGTTCCTGGTTTAATAATTTCTTGATTTTCCGTACTGATATGAACTATATTTCCGAATAATTTCGCTTCTCCTGGTGCATGTATGGAAAAGGAAGATTGTAATTGTAACGGTTTAGAAATTTGTGTGACCTGATAATCGGGCAGAGAAGGCGATTGTCGTACAAGCGTCATACGCTTTAATGGAAATGGTGTTGTAATCTCTACTTTCTTCCCTACTACTTTCGTTTTTACAATCGATTCAACAGAGGAGAACGGATCACGATTTGCAACTAATGCTGCTACTTGATTGACGCTTTTTACAATACCATCCTCTCCACTAGATGGCATCGTAACGCCATTTATCTCTTTCTTCCATATTTCTTTAAACGTATTTAGTTGTGCCTTTTCTTGCTGTCCTAAATCCTCTTCCATCGTAATTAGAATTGGATGTAGCGATATCTTTTTTGCATCCATATCTTTCTTAAACTGCGCTAGCTTCTGCAAGATTTGTTCTTTTCCGCCAACCTTATCTTTCTCTAAATCATTAAATGCCCCGTCAGTTAAGACAATAAGCCAAAATTCACGTTTCCCATCTATATCTGCTTCCTTTTTTATAGATTGCATCGCCGTTTCTACTGCGCTAAACGGAGTATTTAAATACGTCTTCCATGCTCCAATTCCTTCAATTTCTGTTTGTCTCTTATCCTTCGTTAACGAAATGTTTAATGGATCATTCGGCTTGCTCATTGGAACGTAAGAAAATGTATCTTTTTCATCTAATAGCGCAACTAAACTTTGCAAAGCGTAATTGGCATATTTCCAGCGATCGTTATTTCTCATGCTGCCTGAATCATCATATACAAGTGAAACGACCCTTTCCTTTGCCTCCTTTCCTTTTGCAAAAGTCCAAAAAGGATGTAACCATATAAATAGAAACAACATGAATGTGGCACAAATTCGAATTTTCATGATGAGGCTTCGCCACCTTTGTAGACAAATTCCTATGTTTAAATTTATGAGAGGATACAAGATATATGACTTGTATTTTAGGACAACTAACACAGCATAACTTTATTATGTAAACAGTTTTATAAACTGAATATAATTCCTTCTAGCGTTTTTTATCTGATACTATAAGTAAAAAAAAGCCTGTTTAAGCTCTACACTTAAACAGACTTTTCCTACTTTTTATATTGAAAACACATAACAAAAAGTTTGATTTATTCCTTCACATACACTTCAACAATCGGATTATCTTTATGATCCGCATGTAATCGTAAATTCTCTTCACTTGTACGATAAATGCTAGCTAATAACATAATCGTTAACACGTTAGGAGTTTTTGCATCGCTCCCGTATTTCCTTTCAAGCGCTTCTTTATATTCAAAATCCAAATCCCCTTGCACATATGTATACACTTCAAAGCCGTCTTCTAAATTACAAACTACTGTATCAATAATATCTGCCCCTACTTGCTTCTTCATTTCCTCTCGCAATGCTTCAATAAATTCTTCCCACGGTACTTCGTATGTCTGAAACTGATCTGTAGATTTCATGCCTTTTCCTCCTTATATATCCTCTTCCTATATTTCCCCTTTCCTATAACAATTATGATAGATAGGGCATTCGTACAAGCCGCACTTGTCCCCTTTACATATCGTATTACTGTAATGCGGAAGGAGGAAAGAATATGCATAGACAAAAATGTTATGATACGTGCCGGCGTTATTTCGGTAAAGTCGTTCGCATTGAAGATCGTGATGGTCGCATTCATTTAGGTAAAATAATTGATGTGACAAACAGCTCTGTATGGATTGAGCCAGTGCAACAGCGCTCATCTTTTGATACTGGATTCGGATACTATGACGCATATGCAAACGGTGGTTGTGATCTTTGTGGCGGCATTAGCAGATGTGATAGTTGCGGATTTGGTTGTGGTGGTGGATTCAGTGGCTGTGGATGTGGCGGTCGTGGTTGCGGTAGTTGCGGCGGCTGGGGAGGCGGCGGTTGTGGATGGGGCGTCGAACTCGGATTTGGTTTCATCTTCGGAATTACATTAGCTGCATTATTTTTCATTTAACATAGTAAAGAGTTGACTACCTTTAGCCAACTCTTTACCTTTATTTTTCACATATAAAAATACGATGACCTAAAATGTGCTGGTACATAAGTCGTACATTTTCATGCTGCACCCATGCCTCATATAACTCATTCGGAATAAATTGTGATACATTCCATTCCGGCTCTTCTATATAGCTAGAGATCGTTTCCGCAATTGTACCACCGCCAGCAATAGTAACCCGCTTAAAATTTGCTTTCTGAAATAATTGTACCCACTCGCTCTCAGTTAATAGTTCTTTCATCCCGTATAATTGAGAGATTTTTTCTTCCTCTCCCTTATCAATGTGCCTATCAATAATCATTTCAATGACAACAAGCTTACCGTCTTTCTGTAATACACGATAGCACTCTGAAATAACCTTTTCTTTTTCTGTAAAAGCAAGTATCGATTCTCCCAGTACGAACTCAAATGATTCATGCAAACATGGTAATTGCTCTACACTTCCTTCAATTAATTGAATATCTATTCGTTCAAATGACCATCTATCTTTCGCCTTTTGAATCATAATCTCATTCTTTTCAACCGCCGTTACTTTATAACCACATTCTTTTGTCATGTACGCCGCTGTTTTCCCTGTACCGCAGCCGATTTCAAGGACATTTGCTCCATATTTAAAAGGCAATTGTGCTAACAATTGTTTTGTTAACGTAAAACCACCAGGATGAGCACTTCCTATTCCGTAATAAGCTAGGAAATCGATGTAAGTATTTCGTTTCATAAAATTCTCCTTTAAATTTTCTATAATACATATATTCACCCATCAATAAATCGTGCACATAAAAAAGCATTTCCAAGTGCTATACTGCAACTTGAAAATGCTCTTCTCTTTTTTATTTCTCTTCAATATACGCCCATTTGAAGCTATATTCTGGGCTAATATTATGCTTCACAATGCCCTTTATATTCGGTTTCATTACATATGATTTAGCACTTTGATATAAAGGTACAAGTGCTACATCATCCTCAAGTAACAATTTCTCTGCCTTCCCTAACTCTGTCCAACGTTTTTTTGCATCAGCCATCCATTCTGTCTTACTTTTAGTAATAATGTCATCATATTTTGAATTTGAGTAGCTCATCTGGTTCTGTGAATTTGTTGTTTCAAACATATCAAGATACGTCATTGGATCCGCATAATCTGGATTCCAGCCACCATATGAAAAATCATAGTCTTGGTCTGATTCTAATTTTAGTTTTTGCTTAAATGGTTGCAGTTTAATATTTACTGTCACGCCTTTCAAATTCTTTTCAACTTGATCTTTTACATACTCCCCAACCTTTTTCGCATTACCAGTATCATAATTTAATAACTCTATTGTCACTTGATCTTTTCCAAGTTCTTTTTTCGCTTCTTCCCAAGCTGCTGCTGCCTTTTTGGAATCTTGTTTTAAACCATTCTTGAACGTTTCTGCGAAATCTTTACCGTCTGGTCCACTCGCTAAACCTTTTGGTACTAAGTAATCCACTGGTTTTGAACCATCATTTAAAATGACATTCGTTAAAGCTTTTTTATCAATTGATAATGCAATTGCTTCACGTAATTTTTTGCTCTTTAACGGTGTATCTTGCCCGCCACGTTTTTGGTTTAGACGTAAGTAAAACGTACTTGTTTCCGAATAGGCGCCAAATTCTTCTTTATTATTTCTATACTTATCAACAAATTCTCCTGATAAAAGTGCAAAATCAATTGCACCTGTATCATATAAATTCACTCTAGTAGCTGGTTCTTTTACTACGCTATAGTTAATTTCCTCTAGTTTTACAGTCTTTTTGTCCCAATACTGCTCATTTTTCTTTAACTTCCAGCCTTGCTCATGTTTCCAATCAGTAAGAACGAACGGTCCGTTATATACTGTTGTATCAGACTCTAAACCGAATTTATTCCCTTTTTCTTTTACGAACTTTTCATTTAATGGATAGTATGATGCAAATGCCATTAAGTTCAAGAAATATGGCACTGGTCTTTCTAGTTCCACTTCAAGCGTATAATCATCTGTCGCTTTTACACCTAATGTAGAAACTTCTGCTTTTCCTTGATTAATTGTTTCTGCATTTTTAATATAGTAAGCAATAAATGCATACTCAGCAGCTGTTTTTGGATCTACTAGACGTTGCCATGCAAATACGAAATCTTTCGCTGTTACTGGATCACCGTTTGACCATTTTGCATCTTTACGTAATTTAAATGTATATTTTTTACCATCCTCGCTTTTTGTGCTAGATTCTGCTACAGCTGGTATTGGCTTATTATCTTTATCGAGGCGATATAAACCTTCCATCGTATTCCCTAAAATTTGTGCGCCAAGTGTATCTGTACTTTTTGAAGTATCCATCGTCGGAATTTCATTTGTTTCTGTACGATTTAGCACCTGCTTCGCTGCATATTTAATATCAGATTTCTTCTCTTCCCCGCCATTATTAGACGTTGTAGTCGGTTTCTTCTCTCCACCAGATCCAGAAGAACATGCTGTTAACGCCATACTCATTGCTAAAACTGGCACTACAACTGCCGTTAGTTTTTTCATTTTTTTCTTCATTCTTGTACCCTCCCCAATTATATGTACGAAACTAACTTTGAGAGATTTTCTATGAATTTAGTTATTAATACCTGTTAATTACCTTCAGTTTTTAAGTTTTAATTTATAGTAACTATGTATTTTACTATTACTACTATACGAATTCTCCCCCATCTACTATATGTCAGTACTACTTTTCTTATTCTTCTCTATTTAATTGAATAGAAAAAGAGCGTGTTAAAAGTATAGTATCTACTTTTAACACGCTCTTTTTTTTTATTTTCCTTCCGTTACATAAGCCCACTTAAAGCTATATTCTGGACTGATGTTATGTTTCACAATTCCTTTTACATTCGGCTTCATTACATACGCTCTTCCTGTTTGGTATAAAGGAACTAATCCAGCATCTTCTTCTAGGAATAATTTTTCTGCTTTTCCTAACGTTTCCCAACGCTTCTTCGGATCAGACAATAATTCATTACCTGCTTTTTTCACCATTTCATCATATTTTGGATTCGAATAACTCATTTGGTTATATGGGCTCTTCGATTCAAACATATCAATAAATGTCATTGGATCTGAATAGTCTGGGCTCCAACCTGCAAATGAAACTTCATAATCTTGTGCTGACTCTAATTTTAGTTTTTGTTTGAACGGCTGAATTTTCGTGTTAACCGTTACACCTTTTAAGTTTTTCTCAATTTGATCTTTAAAGTAGTCAGCAATCTTTTTCGCAGTTCCATCATCATAGCTTAGTAATTCAATTGTCACTTGATCTTTTCCTAGTTCTTTTTTCGCTGCTTCCCAAGCTGCTGCACCTTTTTTCGGATCATATTTCAGACCATTTTTAAATGTATCTTGGTAATCTTTACCGTCAGGTCCTGTTGCAAGTCCTTTTGGTACTAATTGATCTGTTGCTTTTGAACCGTTATTTAAAATAACGTTTGCTAAGCCTTTTTTATCAATTGATAATGCGATTGCTTCACGTAGTTTTTTACTCTTTAACGGTGTATCTTGTCCGTTACGCTTTTGATTTAAACGTAAGAAGAATGTACTTGCTTCTGAATACTCACCGTACTCCTCTTTGTTTGATTTATATTTATCAACGAATTCTCCTGATAATAGTGTGAAATCAATTGACCCTGTATCATATAAGTTTACTTTCGTCGCAACTTCTTTTACTACACTATAATTAATTTCTTCTAATTTTACAGTCTTATTATCCCAATACTTATCATTTTTCTTTAGCTGCCATCCTTGTTCATGTTTCCATGAAGCCATAACGAACGGTCCATTATACAACGTTGTATCTGCTTCTAAACCGAACTTATCTCCTTTTTCTTTTACGAACTTTTCATTTAATGGATAGTAAGATGGGAATGCCATTAAATTCAAGAAATATGGTACTGGTTTTTCTAATTCTACTTCTAGCGTATAATCATCTACCGCTTTTGCTCCTAAATCTGTTAGAGGTTTTTCACCTTTATTAATTGCTTCTGCATTTTTAATATAGTAAGCAATAAACGCATATTCTGCCGCTGTATTTTTATCAAGTAAGCGCTGCCAACCGTATACGAAATCTTTCGCCGTTACAGGGTCACCATTCGACCATTTTGCATCTTTACGTAATTTAAATGTATATTTTTTGCCATCCTCGCTTTTTGTACTAGATTCTGCAGCAGCTGGGATTGGCTTATTATCTTTATCTAATCGATATAAACCTTCCATTGTGTTCCCTAAAATTTGAGAACCTAATGTATCGGTAGATTTTGAAACATCCATCGTTGGAATTTCTTGATTCTCTGTACGATTTAACACCTGTTTTGCTGCGTATTTAATTTCAGATTTTTTCTCTTCCCCACCACCACTAGACGTCGTAGTTGATTTCTTCTCCCCACCAGATCCAGAACACGCTGTCAACGCCATACTCATCGCTAACACTGGCGCTACAACCGCCGTGAACTTTTTCATCTTTTTCTTCATTTTTGTACCCTCCCCAATTATATGTACGAAACTAATTTTGATAGATTTTCTAATAACTAGTTATCAGAAAATTCTTATTAATTAATATTCTACTAATTTTTCCGGTTTTGTAAAGTTATTTTTAAAATATTCTAAAAATTATTTTTTTGTGATAGTAACAAGTATATTTTACAATACAGATCCTTCCTTATATCTATTGGTTTTTTTGCATTTAATGTCATAATAAAAGAGCATTCCAAAAGTAAATAGTCTACTTTTAGAATGCTCTATCATTTCATTTTACTATTGTGGACGATGAGATTCTCACTACAAAATAAGCTAAGAAACTTGTATACATCCACTTAAAGAAGCATCACTGTTTAAAATTATTTTCCACCTTTTTCAGTGATATATGTCCATTTGAAGCTATACTCTGGACTAATATTATGGTGAACAATACCTTCTACATTTGGCTTTTTAACATAAGCATCACCACGTTGGTATAAAGGTACAAGTGCTACATCTTGCTCAAGAAGTAATTTCTCAGCTTTTCCTAGCTCTTCCCAACGCTTCTTCGCGTCACCCATTAATTCAGTGCCAGCTTTTTTGATCATATCATCATACTTCGGATCAGCGAAGCTCATTTGGTTATGAGAATGATTAGACTGGAACATATCTAAGAATGTCATCGGATCTGCGTAGTCAGGTCCCCAACCAGCATATGATAAATCATAGTCTTGCTCTGTTTCTAATTTCAGCTTTTGTTTGAATGGCTGAAGTTTAATATTAACAGTTACACCTTTTAAATTTTTCTCAATTTGATCTTTTACATATTCCCCAACTTTTTTCGCATTACCAGTGTCATAGTTTAATAGCTCAATTGTAACTTGATCTTTTCCAAGCTCTTTTTTCGCTTCATCCCATGCAGCTGCTGCTTTTTTCGCATCTGGTTTAATACCATTTTTAAATGTTTCTTGGAAGTCTTTACCGTCTGGTCCAGTTGCTAATCCTTTCGGTACTAAGAAGTCAGCAGGTTTAGATCCATCATTTAAAATAACGTTTGCTAAATTCTTTTTATCGATTGAAAGGGCAATTGCTTCACGTAATTTTTGGCTCTTTAACGGTGTATCTTGTCCGCCACGTTTTTGGTTCATACGTAAGAAGTAAGTACTTACTTGTGAGTATGTGCCAAATTCTTCTTTATTACTTCTATATTTATCAACGAATTCACCTGTTAATAGCGCGAAATCAACTGCATTTGTATCATATAAGTTTACTCTTGTAGCTACTTCTTTTACTACACTATAGTTAATTTCATCTAGTTTTACAGTCTTTTTATCCCAATATTGATCGTTTTTCTTCAGTTTCCAGCCTTGCTCGTGCTTCCAATCAGTAAGAACGAACGGTCCGTTATATACTGTTGTATCAGACTCTAAACCGTATTTATCCCCTTTTTCTTTTACGAATTTCTCATTTAATGGATAGTACGATGGGAACGCTACTAAGTTTAAGAAGTATGGTACTGCTTGTTCTAATTCAACTTCTAAAGTAAGGTCATCTACTGCCTTTACTCCTAGTTCAGTTACAGGTTTTTCCCCTTTATTAACCGCTTCTGCATTTTTAATTGGGAATGCAATGAATGCATACTCAGCAGCTGTTTTTGGGTCTAATAGACGTTGCCATGCATATGCGAAATCTTTCGCTGTTACAGGATCACCATTTGACCATTTTGCATCTTTACGTAATTTGAATGTATATTTTTTACCATCCTCACTCTTTGTGCTTGACTCTGCCGCAGCTGGGATTGGCTTGTTATCTTTATCTAATCGATATAAACCTTCCATTGTGTTCCCTAAAATTTGAGAACCTAATGTATCAGTATTTTTAGAAGTATCCATTGTTGGAATCTCATTTGTTTCAGTACGATTTAGTACTTGTTTCGCTGCTAATTTTTCTTCTGATTTACTATCTCCGCCAGAGCTAGAATTTGTGTTTGTCTTCTTATCTCCGCCTGATGTAGAACATGCTGTTAATGCCATACTCATTGCTAAAACTGGTGCTACAACCGCTGTTAGTTTTTTCATTTTTTTCTTTTTCACTTTCTGTACCCTCCCTAATTCTTAACGCTCTCATTTAAGAATTTTCTGATAATTCTGTTTTTCTTTATATATTTATCAGAAGATTCTTATTAACTATTATTCTACTAATTTTTTGAGTTTTGTAAAGTGTTATTATTGAAAATTTTTAAAAAATTATTTTTTTACAGTAATATTCATAAAAATTCCATATTCTTTCGAAACAATATACCTTATTGAATTCTATGTATTGATTTAATAGTATTTATATCCCTTCACTATAAAAGACTTGTAAATTATTGTTAATAAATAATGTATATCGTAACAAAGCTCTTTTCTACAAAAATAAAAAAGTCAGCAAAGCTGACTTTTTTTATCCGGCAATTTTCCCTCTTTTCATTTCCTCTACTACTCTCGTATACTTCTCATCATCAAATTCATTTTCACTTTTTGCAACAACTACAGTCGCAATGCCGTTACCAATTAAATTGACGATAGCACGCGCTTCTGACATGAAACGATCTACAACAAGTAATAGTGCTAACCCTTCTAATGGAATAACATTCATTGCAGATAGAGTAGATGCTAGTACAATGAAACCTCCACCTGTTACTGCGGCTGCTCCTTTAGATGTAACTAACAAAATAGCTATTATAGTTAATTGTTGACCTAGTGAAAGATCGACATGAAAGACTTGAGCTAAAAATATTGTAGCCATCGATAAATAAATTGTCGTTCCATCTAAATTAAATGAGTATCCCGTCGGAATGACTAAACCTACTACTGGCTTCGAACATCCGAAGTCTTCCATCTTTGTCATCATTCGCGGCAGTACTGATTCTGATGACGATGTCCCGAGAACAATGAGTAATTCTTCTTTAATGTGAGCTAAATATTTCCACAAACTAAATTTGTACAGTTTACAAATAAAATTTAAAACAATAAAAACAAATAATGCCATTGTCGCATACACACAAATCATTAATTTACCAAGTGGTATGAGCGTGCTTAAACCATATTTACCAATTGTAAACGCCATCCCGCCGAATGCTCCAACCGGTGCTAACTTCATAACAATAGATAAAATATTAAAAAATACTTTCGATAACCTTTCAAAAAAGTCGATAACCGGCTGTCCATTTTTCCCGAGCATCGTTAACCCTGCACCGAATAAAATAGAGAAGAATAGAACTTGTAAAATATCACCTTTTGCAAATGCTTCAAACATGTTAGACGGCACAATATGTAAAAAGAAATCCATCCACTTCATTTCTTGTCCGCTTTGTACATATTGTGAAACATCTCCGCCCTTTAGTTTTGAAGGATCTAATCCATCTCCGGGACGTACAACATTCGCTACGATGATACCAATAAGTAAAGCCGCTGTTGTAACAATTTCAAAATATAATAGTGCCTTACCACCAACACGACCAACCTTTTTCATACTTCCCATACTTGCAATACCAAGCACAATCGTTAAAAAGATTATCGGTGCAATAACCATTTTAATCATATTGATGAACGTTTCACCGATTGGCTTCATCTCTTGTCCTACACTAGGCCAAATTGCCCCTACTGCAATACCACAAATAATTGCCACAATAACTTGAAATGTTAAATTCTTTACGATTCTCATTTTTGATACTCCCCTGTTTCTTTCATTTCTCCCATACAATTTCAATAATTGCTAATGATGTATTTTATGTAATAGCCCCCTGCTATTTAACTTAAACTACATTATTATGTTACACCATTATCCATAATTTTAAAATAGTATATAACATTCAAATTTAAATGACATACTATTTAACGAAATAAAAAAGCAGACATTACGCCTGCTTCAATTCTCCTCAATCTGCTTTTCACTTAATCCTAGATGCGTTCTAAGCGTATTACTCAAACTCTGCAAATCTTTTTTATTAGGATTATAATAATATACACGTTGCCCATTTGGACCGTTAGGTAAATATAAATCATCACCAGCTAATTGTATTTTTTCAACTGAACCGTTTAAACCGTATTTATAAAAAGATAAAATATCATCCATTACTAAATTTGTTTTAAAATCCCCGTCAACCGCCTCAACTATTTTTTCTAGCTTCGTAATCGATCCTACACTTTTTAATTTACTTAACATCGCTTCAATAACAAGTTGTTGGCGCTGACCTCTCATTGCATCACTATCAATATGACGCGTTCTTGCTAGCGCAAGCGCTTCTTCCCCTGTTAATTTTTGTAGTCCTTTTTTCAAATGAATCGCGTCAGGTTCATCTTTACTATTTTGCTCCGTAAATTCAACTGGGACATCTACTTCAACCCCATCTAATCCATCAACAATTTTAGTGAATGCATTAAAATTAAACTTCACAAAATAATCAACAGGCACTTGTAACAATTTTTCTACCGCTTCCATTGAAGCTTGCGGCCCTCCATCTTTACCATTTTTAACGAAACCACTTCCATATGCATGCGTTATTTTATCTTTTTTCTTTTCAACTGGAACATATGTGTATGTATCACGTGGTATACTCGTTAATTTCACTGTCTTATCATCTTTATTAAAAGTAGCTAACAGTAACGCATCTGTATGAAATGCACCATTATACTCCTTTTGTCGTTCTTGATTTTCATCAATGCCCATAATTAAAAGTGAAACATTATTTGTAATCGGCTTTACGGCTTTCTCACGTAAATTTGATTTTTCACCGCGTGCTAAATTCAAACTAGATTTTTGTACGAGATTAGAAGTTTTCATGTACACATACGCACCATATCCAACTCCGCCAAATAATAATGCTACTAACAATACACTTATTATCATTGTCTTCTTATATTTTCTTTTATTTTTCTTTTCTCTTGAAGAAGAGGTATTCTCCATATATTTCCCTCCGTTTTCTATTCATCTAATATGTTTTTCAATTTTTCATACTTAGCCCAATCCTTTTGAAATACATTCTCTTTCAATCCTTTGTTTATTTGTATCCATTCAGTCGTAATCGAATATTGAATCATACCTTCGTGGAAACTAAGGAACTTTAGCATAATCCCTGTATTTTTCTCTACAACCATTTCAAATTTTCCTCTTAAATCTTCAGATGTACTTACAGGCATTTCTATGTTTATTGTCCCTTCTATTTTGTAACAATCAAGTCCAAGATACTTCGTTTCTTTATAATTCCAATCTTTATATCGGATTAATAAATCAGCAAATTCTGATTGTATACTATACTTTGCGAATCCCACATATTCATCATCATACCTTTTTTTCTCGCCTGATTTTCTCAATAATCTTTCCGTAGGGTTTAATTTTAATAGTTCATAGTTTCTTTCTTTCGGGCTCCATTTCGTCTCTTTATATGTATACTTCTCATCATCAAATTCTTTTTTCTTGCCCTCGTTATATATAATTGCTCGTTTTTTCGTTAGCCTATCTTCTTTCGAAGAGATACCACTTTGTTGCTCCGTATCAATCGCATATTTGTATGTTGTAGCAATTCTTGACGAACTAGAATATTCCTCAAATTGTCCTGAAATATTTTTAAAATGATCAATGGAATCCAGCATCTTTTCATGAATCTTTTCTTTATCTGGATAGTTTACGTTCGATTTTATTTCTTCTTCATTTTCATAATCAGAAAACGCCTTTTTCTTTACATATTCAAATACCCCACCATTTTGAGCAAAAATTTGATCAGAAAACTTCGACATAGACACAATTGAAAGTGTTAGAACCGCAGCACTTATAGCCATCATATAAACTCTGTAACCTTTCTTTTTTACCGGAAGATTATGTAGTGTACGATTAATCTTTTCATTTAACTCTGGCGGTACTATAACATTCTCTTCTTTTATTCTCTTTTTTATTTTCTCATCAAATAATTTTTCATTATCCATCCTATACACCCCCTATTCCATCTTTAATCGCTTTTGCAGTTGTTCCCTCGCGCGTGACAATCTCGATTTCACTGTTCCTTTTGGCACTTCTAAAAGCTTCGCTATACTTTCTTGATTCATATCTTCATAATAAAAAAGCACCGTAACAGCTCTTAATTCTTCATGTAATGATTGAATCGCATTACACAAATCTATATCTTCATACTGATCATAAGCACTCATATTGTAATCACTTTCTTCTATTACCATTATCTTTTTGTATGACCTAATAATATTGTTACACTCATTTATCAAAATTCGAATTAACCAAGTTTGAAAAAACTCTTCTTTCTTTAATTTTTTTATATTTTCATAGGCTTTTAAAATTGTTGCCTGTATCGCATCCTCTATATTTGTCTCATCGCATAACATCGCTTTTGCAATGCGATACATCTTCACTTTTTCTGTATGTATAAGCGCCATAAACGCTTCATGATCACCTTTTTTCGCTAAAGAAACATCCGTTTCTTCTTTTACAATCATTTTATATAAAGGGATTACTTTCACAATTGCTCCTCCTGTTTCATCCTCACTTCAAATTTAACTTTACATGTATTAGACGGATGGGCCTAGAAAAAGGTTCATTTTTTTGAATATTTTCATAAAAAAAGGTAAACATTTTTCATGTTTACCTTTACTCGGATGTAATTCTAAGGAAATACCCATCTGGATCCACAATTTTAAATCCTCTCATCTCCCATGGATAAGTTTGAATTTCTTCTTGTATTGTGCACCGATTCTCTTTACAACGTTCATATACTTCTTCAAGCCGATTGACAACAATAATTAGTTCAAAGCCATTCCCCTTCATCTCTTTTCGATTGTAAAAATAGTGATTTTCATTCAATCTTGAATCACTAACTAGTAATAAAGAAAACTGGTCATGATTAAAACGAGCTCCATGCATATTTCGTTTATACAACTTTAAACCAATTACTTCTTCATAAAACAATAATGACTTTTCAATATCATTTACATATAGCTGCACCCGGAACAAATGATTCATTCGCTTCCTCCTCATCAAAAAAAGCCCACTCTATCAGTGGACTTTCTACTTTACAACGGTAAATCCCTCTTTCTAAACACTACAATCGCTACGATGAAAATACAAAGCGCTCCAGCAGTTAAACCTATACTTACTGGCCATATATTATACGTTCCCTCAGCAATTTCTTTCGGACGAAATAGCGTAAATAATGATATATTTCTCATCCACTCTAACTTATCACTTAATTTACCTACCATATCTAATGCGAAAAACAAAATCGTTAAACTTGCTGAGTAGCTAAGTGCCTTTCTCTCGTCATTACATATACAAGAAAAGAAAAATGAATAAGCACTAACGACTAAAAAGATGAGCCCTCCGACTACGTTTATCTTCAGGAATAATTCTTTATTTAAATTATTATCTTCTAAAAACCATTCTGCACCTACTATACCTGCTACATACGTAACAGCTACAATAATTAGTAGTCCCAATATAAGAATAGACGCTTGCGTGATTGCAATTTGCACTCTAGATACAGGCGTTGCGAGCAAATATGCCATCGCTCCTTTATCTACATGACGAGCAATTAAATGCGTCGCAACTGTTACACAAAAAATCGTCAATATGATAATAAACAATAGACTATAATATTCGCCAGCTAAAAAATCCATTACATTTTGAATCGGACTTTCCATACCAACGATTTTTTTCACACTATCAGGCATAGCACTTATTAATTCATTTAATCCTTTCGCTGATACCATGGAAGGGAAGATCCAAATTAATAACCATAAATAAAGGGCTGCACCCGTAGCATAACTCAAAATACTTTTTTGTGTTTCTTTCAAACTAGCTAAAAACAATTGCTTATTCATGCTTTATCCCTTCTTTCTTATCGTAATAATGCATAAATAAATGTTCTAAATCCATTGCTCTCGTTTGAAGCGCCGTTACATTATAGTTTGAAAGTGTTTGTAAAACAGTTTGATAGTTTCCTTGCACAATAATCGATGCTTCTCTGCCTTTCACCGCTTCAAATTCCAAATTACATTGCGTAAGAGATTCAATCTCTTCTTGCGATGATACAGTTACATCTATTACTTGTCGTCTCATACTTTGTAAATCATGAATATTTTCAACTGTTACAAGGCGGCCATCTTTAATTATAGCCACTCTGTCACAAGTTCTCTCAATCTCAGTAAAAATGTGTGATGACATAAGGATTGTTTTCCCTCTTTGCTTTTCCTCTAATATTAAATCTATAAATACTTGCTGCATGAGCGGATCGAGTCCTGATGTCGGTTCATCCAAAATTAACACTTCTGGATCATGCATAAAAGCAGCAACAATTCCTACTTTTTGCTTCATTCCTTTAGACATTTTTCGAATTGGTGTTTTCACATCAAATTGTAGACGCTCTATGAGTTCATCTCGTCTTTTCGTATCCTTTAAACCGCGCATTCCTTGCATTAACTTTAAAAACTCTAATCCGTTCATTCCTTCAATAAAAGAAATTTCTCCTGGTAAATAACCGACTTCCCTTTGAATCTTCGCGGCATCATTCCAACAATCTAATCCGAAAATTGAAGATTTTCCAGCAGTCGGTTTTATAAATCCCATTAAATTACGAATTGTTGTGGATTTCCCAGCACCGTTTGGTCCTAAGTATCCAAAAACTTCCCCTTCTTTCACTTCAAATGTAATATGAAACAAGCCTTTCCCATTTGAAAACTGTTTTGTAACATTTTGAACTGAAATCATAAGTCCACCTCATTTTTTGAAATATTTGATATATGATATTTCAAAGTTATTGTACTCCTCATCTTTCACATTCGCAACAACTTTTTGAAATATTTATATGTCCATATTTCAAAAATATTGTTTTTCATTATTTTTTCTTGTATATTTTAATTGAGGTGATTGCATTGAACGGCTTTGAAAAAGTGAAAGAAAAGAAAAAACGTGCCATAAAAGAGGCAGCCTTCTTATTATTTTCAGAACGCGGATTTAATGAAGTGAAAATAGAACATATTGCAAAAAAAGCAAACGTTTCTCAAGTTACCATTTATAATCATTTCGGAAGTAAAGATGCGTTATTTAGAGAACTTATACAAGAATTTATCATATCTGAATTTCAATATTATAAAGAGCTTGCTGAAGAAAAATTACCTTTTCATGATATGATGCAAAAAATGATTGTAAGAAAAATGAATACTGGCGGATTATTTCAGCCTGATATGTTGCTACAAATGATGCAAAGAGATGAAGAGCTCCGAGAGTTTATTTATAGTTATCAAAACGAAAAAATTCTGCCTTGGTATTTAGAAATATTAGAACAAGCACAACAAAAAAATGAAATAAACCCTCACCTTACTAAAGAAATGATGTTGCTATACATTCAAATGTTCACTAAATTAGGTGATGATTTCGGAGCACAGCTTCTTGAAGGAGATCGCGAAAAACATATACAAGATATCGTTACGATGTTCTTTTATGGACTTTCTGTTCCACAAAAATAAAAAAGACACGAAATTCGTGTCTTTTTTATTTTACCGAAATAACTCTACCCGTTTCACTACTTTCAATCGCTAATTGAATCAGTTTAATAACATCTAAACCTCCTTGTGCTGTCACAGGTAATTTTTCACCATTTACAATACTATCTCTTACACCTTTATAGTACATGTCATAACAGCCTACTTCTGTCGGAATACGCACTAACTCTCCTTCTGTTTCTAAAGTAGCAAAATTCTCTTCAATGTCTGCTCCATAACCATTATCGCCTGGCTTCATTCCATTTTTTAATTGTTCTTCCTGTGAATCCATACCGTATTTCACGATAGAACCTTTATCTCCATGCAGTGTAAAGTGTGGACCTGCTTGCTTTACGTAACTACTACTATGTAAAGTGACACGCTTCACACCGTAGTGAAGTATAACATGGAAGTAGTCATCAATTTCTGCACCTGGTCGCTGTTTGATCACATCTGCACTTATCGCATCCGGTTTCCCAAATAACGACAATGCTTGGTCAATTAAATGAGACCCTAAATCATATAATATCCCTGATCCTGGTAAGTTCTTTTCTCTCCAGCGATCACGTACATTCGGACGGAAACGATCGAAATGTGCTTCATATGCGTATAGATTCCCTATCCTATTTTCTTCTAACAATTTCTTTATCGTTAAGAAATCATTATCAAAACGACGATTATGATATACGCTCAATACGACATTATGTTGCTTCGCTAATGCGATAAGTTCTTCGCCTTCTTCAATTGAAACAACAAATGGTTTTTCCACAACAACATGCTTACCATGTAATATTGCTTCTTTTACATATGGAAAATGAGTTGTGTTTGGTGAAGTAATGACCACTAAGTCAATATCAGCACGATTTACTAATTCCTCAATTGTGCCAACAACTTCCGCATTTGGTAATGCTTGTTTCACTCGTTCTTCTTTTGAAGATAAAATAGCACGAATATCGTATTCTTCTATCGTTTGTAATAATGGGATATGAAATGTTGTACTAGAAAAGCCAAATCCTACAATCCCTACACCTATTTTTTTCATGTTGCCCCTCCATCTGTCCAGTTTCAACTAATAATCAGTTGGGATAAAGAAAATCTCCACTGATTAAAGTTTCACTTCATGAGAACGATTTCATCCAGTTATTATAACAAGATTATTATTATTTACATAATAATTTGCCTAGAAAAAAGCATCTTGCTATTATTCATAGCAAGATGCTTTTTTACTCCGGTCGTTTTTTCGTCCACGTTTCTACTACTTCACCAGTATCATTAACATCTAGCACTAGGCTACCGTTACTATACCGATCTTTATTTCGATACGCTTTCGGATCTATCTCTTCTACAACGTTTTTCTCTGTCTTCATGTAAACTAATTCATCGTCCCGAACAATTTCAATACCGACAATGCGGTATGGATTACGTTTTAACTCTTTGAAAATAACAAGACCTCGTTTCGCCCTCGTTGATTTTTCAATTTCTGATGCTTTTAGACGTTTTACAGCACCGCGCTGTGTTACGAGTATAAGTTGATCTTTGTCACCATTTAACGCTTTACCAGAAGCGACATAGTCATCTTCTTTTAAATTAATTGCTTTCACACCAGCAGCTCTTACACCGACTGGACTTACTTCATCTTCATGGAAAATAAGTGCATATGCACCATGTGTTGCAAGAACAATATCACTCGTTCCATCTGTCGCAAATATATCGACAACTTCATCATCTTTTTTCAAGTTTACAGCAACGAACGCCCTTGAATAGCGCTGAACTTTATATTGATTTAATTCTGTTTTCTTTATCATACCATTCTTTGTTACAAATACGATAAATCGTTTTTCTTCCTCAAAATTCGGTACGACAGTCGCCCAAATAATCGTTTCATCCCGGTCGAGTGAAACGATATTAGCAACATGTTGACCTAAATCTTTCCAACGAATATCTGGCATTTCATATACTGGCAGATATATATAGTTTCCTTTGTTCGTAAATAAGAGGACTGTCTCTGTTGTATTCGTATCGAATCGTTCAAGTAAGATGTCACCCTCTTTCATACCGAAGTCTTTGCCGTTTGATGCATTATGTGAACGCCAACCTGTTCGTTTCACATATCCTTCTTTCGTTACAGTAACGATGACATCTTCCTGCGGAATCATAACTTCCACATCGATTTTAATTTCCTCAATTTGTTCTTCAATAATAGCACGGCGATCATCACTATATGTTTTCTTTACTCTCTTCAAATCAGTTTTAATGACTTGAAGAAGTCTTTTTTCACTTTGTAAAATTGACTGTAACTCTATAATCTTCTTATTGAGCTCGTCTGCTTCTTGTTCTAGCGCTGTAATATCTGTATTCGTTAAACGATATAATTGCAAGGAAACAATTGCTTCCGCCTGCGCTTCTGTAAAGCCAAATTTTGCACTTAAATTATCTTTCGCATTACGTTTATCTTTTGAAGCTCGAATTGTCTCGATTACTTGGTCTAAAATCGATAATGCTTTCTTTAATCCTTCTACAATATGTTGACGATTTTCTGCTTTTCGTAATTCATATTGTGAACGTCTCGTAATGACTTCTTTTTGATGTCCAATATACGCATCTAAAATTTTTGGTAATGTCATAAGTGTTGGACGACGATTATTAATCGCTACCATATTAAAGTTGTATGGAATTTGTAAATCTGTATTTTTATATAAATAATTTAAAATACCTTCAGCATTTGCTTCTTTTTTTAACTCTACAACAATACGGAGACCTGTACGATCTGTCTCATCACGCACTTCAGCAATACCATCTAATTTTTTATCTAGACGTAATTCATCCATTTTCTTAACAAGGTTTGCTTTATTCACTTCGTAAGGAATCTCAGTGATTACGATTTGCTGTTTACCACCACCACGCATCATTTCAACTTCCGCTTTTCCACGAATAATAATTTTACCTTTTCCTGTTTCATACGCTTTTTTGATACCATCAATCCCTTGAATAATACCACCAGTCGGAAAATCTGGTCCTTTCATAACTGTTAATAAATCATCAACAGTACTATTCGGCTTATCAATACGCATCATCGTTGCATCAATTACTTCTCCAAGGTGATGCGGAGGAATTTCTGTTGCATAACCAGCGGAAATCCCTGTAGATCCGTTCACTAATAAGTTTGGGAACGCTGCTGGTAATACAACTGGTTCTTCACTCGTATCATCAAAGTTTGACACGAATTCCACTGTTTCTTTATCAAGATCACGTAATAACTCAGATGCGATTGGCGATAAACGCGCTTCTGTATAACGCATTGCTGCTGCTGGATCGCCATCAACACTACCATTATTACCGTGCATTTCAACTAAAACATTACGTACTTTCCAAGTTTGGCTTAAACGTACCATCGCCTCATATACAGAGGAATCACCATGCGGATGATAATTACCGATAACGTTACCTACTGTTTTAGCTGACTTACGGAACGCTTTATCATGGACGTTTCCTTCTACATACATAGAATATAAAATACGTCTTTGTACCGGCTTTAAACCATCACGCGCATCTGGAAGCGCTCGATCTTGAATTATATATTTACTATAACGTGCAAAGCGGTCACCTAACACGTCTTCAAGCGGGAGGTCATGAAACTTCTCTGCTTGCATGTTATTCCACCTCCGTCTCCATAATCATTTCATTTTCTAAAATATTTCCTTCTTCTTGCATACCAAATTGTACATTGCGTTCGATCCATTTACGACGAGGTTCTACTTTATCACCCATTAACGTTGTAACGCGGCGTTCTGCTCTTGCTGCATCATCAATTTTCACGCGAATTAACGTACGTGTTTCAGGATTCATAGTCGTTTCCCATAATTGATCTGCATTCATTTCACCAAGTCCTTTATAACGCTGTAACATATAACCTTTTCCAACTTTTTTCGTTACACCATCTAATTCATCATCCGACCATGCATATTCAATTACTTCACTTTTCCCTTTTCCTTTACTTACTTTGTATAAAGGAGGAAGTGCGATAAACACTTTACCAGCTTCAATAAGTGGCTTCATATATCTGTAGAAGAACGTTAGTAACAATACTTGAATATGAGCTCCATCTGTATCAGCATCGGTCATAATGACAACTTTATCGTAGTTAATATCTTCCACATCAAATTCATTTCCTACGCCGCCGCCAATCGCATAAATGATTGTATTAATCTCTTCATTTTTAAAGATATCAGCAAGTTTTGCTTTTTCTGTATTGATTACTTTCCCACGTAACGGTAATACTGCTTGGAAACGTCGGTCTCGCCCTTGTTTCGCGGAACCACCGGCAGAGTCACCCTCCACTAGGTACAGTTCATTTTTTTGCGGGTTACGTGATTGTGCAGGTGTTAACTTACCACTTAATGTACCTTCTGATTTCTTTTTCTTTTTACCACTACGTGCTTCTTCTCTCGCTTTGCGAGCAGCCTCACGTGCTTGCGCTGCTTTAACTGCCTTTCTTACAAGAAGTGTAGCAACATCCGGATTTTCTTCTAAAAAGTAAGCTAAATGCTCTGATACAATGGCATCAATTGAAGAACGAGCTTCACTTGTACCTAGTTTCCCCTTCGTTTGCCCTTCAAACTGAAGTACTTCTTCTGGTACACGTACAGAAACAATAGCCGCTACACCTTCACGAATATCTGTACCTTCTAAGTTTTTATCTTTTTCTTTTAATAGTGAAACTTTACGAGCATACTCATTGAACACACGCGTCATCGCTGTCTTAAATCCAGCTTCGTGTGTTCCACCATCTTTTGTACGTACGTTATTTACAAACGATAAAATGTTTTCTGAGTAGCCATCGTTAAATTGAAATGCTAACTCTGCTTCAATCCCATTTTGTTCACCAGTGAAGTATACAACTGGATGAATGGAATCTTTTTCTTCGTTTAAATATGAAACGAAAGCTTCAATTCCTGTTTCATAATGAAATACATCCTCTAAATCATTTCGTTCATCTTTTATCGAGATTTTCATTCCTTTTAATAAGAATGCAGATTCGCGTAATCTCTCACATAATGTTTCATAATTATAATTTGTTGTGCTGAAAATCGTTGTATCTGGTTTAAAATGCATTGTCGTACCAGACTCTTTCGTTTTCCCGATTTTCTCTAAAGTCGTTGCAGGAATACCACCATTTTCAAAGCGTTGTTCATAAATATTTCCGTCACGTTTAATCGTTACGACTAACCATTCTGACAAGGCATTCACAACTGATGCCCCAACACCGTGTAAACCACCACTCGTTTTATAGCCACCTTGACCAAACTTACCACCAGCATGAAGTACAGTTAAAATAACTTCAGGTGTAGGTTTCCCAAGTTTATGCATTCCCGTAGGCATTCCTCGCCCTTTATCTATAACGCTAATACTATTATCTTTATGTATTACGACTGAAATTTCGTCGCCAAATCCCGCTAACGCTTCGTCAACGGAGTTATCTACTATTTCATATACTAAATGATGCAATCCACGGCTATCCGTACTCCCGATATACATACCCGGGCGTTTTCGAACGGCTTCAAGTCCTTCTAACACTTGAATCGCATCTTCATTATATTGGAACTGATGCTTCGCCAAACTCCTTGCCCCTTTCCTAATCCAAAATCAGAACATATGTTTCTATTATAGAATAACGCCTCGACTATAGTTTTGGCAAGTTATCTTATCTCTTTTATATACCATTTTCAATAGAAAAATCCTTGTTTTCTCACAAGGATTCCTCTAGGCTACTATTTCAGAAAAATAATCGTTTGTCAACGAGAAATGGATATGTATTCCAAGATTACACATTCCAAACCTTTATTATGATCCAAATGATCAAGATCCAAAATGGGATTACAAATAACAATCCCCAAAAACAGCCTTTAAAAAATCTCATGATGAACACCTCGTTCATCGGCCCTACTCACCAATAATAAGGGCTGAATCAATCTTTCTACCTTTAAATCTATACTATTTTGTCATCGCATGTTCTACTTTAATACAACGATCCATTATTACAGTATAGTCTTTTTCTTTTAAAAGTTTATATGTATCTTCATCTTGTACTCCTAATTGTGCCCAAAAAACATCTGCATCAATCTCTACAAACTCTTTCGCAACATCCATTAAAAATTCTGAACGGCGGAATACATTTACAATATCAACATGTTCCTTAATATCCTTTAGTGAAGAAACTGCTTTTTCTCCTAGCACCTCATCTACTGTTGGGTTTACTGGAATAATGCGATACCCAGCATCTTGCATTGCTTTTGAAACCATATACGATGTACGTTCTGGTTTATCCGACAATCCAACAACTGCAATCGTTTTGCTTTTCTTTAACACTTCACCAATTTCCGTACGAGTTGGGTTTTCAATCATCATAATTAATCCCTCCTATTCCTTTAGTATAGCCGATAAAGAAAGTCTCTTTCAACATGAAAGAGACTTTCTTTTATTCCGATTATTGATTCTTTGTAGCTGAGTTATCTGCTAAAGTAGCCGATTTCGTCATTTTTTGACCGTTACGATAGAATGTAACTTCTACTTTCTCGCCTACTTTTTTCTTTTCATATAAATATTTACGGAATTGAAGTGAGTTTTCTACTTTTTGATTATCTAATGCTACTACAATATCATATTGCTCTAAACCAGCTTTTTCGGCCGGTGATATTGGGTAAATTTTACCTAATACAACGCCATTTGTTACTTCTTTCGGTACTTTCAATTGATTGACTGCATAAGCTTGCACATCTTCTAATGAAACGACACCTACTCCAAGAGCTGGACGTTTCACTACTCCGTCTTTTTCAAGTGATTCAATAACCGGCTTTGCGATATTAATTGGAATAGCAAAGCCAATTCCTTCAACTTCTTGTTGTGCAATTTTACTTGAATTAATCCCAATTATTTCACCGTTTTGGTTAAATAACGCACCACCACTATTACCTGGGTTAATCGCTGCATCTGTTTGAATAACTTGAGCGTTCCAATCTGCACGCTTATCGCCATCGATATCTACTGGAATTTCACGTTCTTTACTACTAATAATACCTTCCGTTACACTTCCATCAAACCCTAGTGGGTTACCGATTGCAATTGCTTTTTCACCCGCACGAAGTTTACTTGAATCACCTAAAGTGGCCACTTTATTTACATTAGATCCATCAATTTCAACAACAGCTAAGTCTAACCAAGGGTCTTTACCAACTAATTTCGCATCAACTTGCTTTCCATCACTCAGCTTCACAGCAAGTTTATTTGCTCCATCTACTACGTGGTTATTTGTTACAATATATGCTTTATTCCCTGCTTTTTTATAAATAACACCTGATCCTGAACCAGCTTGTTGTTCTTGGCCTGTCGGTTGCATTGCAAATGGATCAATGCTTTGTTGCATATTAATCACACCTACAACAACATCTTTCGCGCCTTCAATCATACCAGGTAAATCAGTTTCATTTTTTGCTTTATTGACAACAGGAACTACAGTACCTTCAACTTTTGAATCCGAACTAAATGATGATACAGCCGCTCCATTATTTTGAGCCCATGGCATATAAGGTGCCGCAAAACTAATTGTGACAGCTCCAACTACCGCTCCGACTAAACCTGTGAAAAAATAACCTTTTTTACTACCTGATTTTCTCACTTCTCTCGTTTCACTATGCTCTTCATTTAAATTCGGTCCGTCGTAATATCCCATGTTTTATTTCCCCTCTCTGGTGAATTCGTATTTTCAGTATAGTCACGTTTTGTGTCCTTCTTGTGAACTCATCGTGAAATCCAATTAAAAAAATACTCTTATCTAACATTGTAGACAAGAAATGTATTTTTTGTACATTCTACCTGCAATAGAGGATATAAAATCGACATTTCCCTAGGCTAAGGTACACAATTCGTTACAATTATTCTTCAAACTTATAACCAACTCGAATAACAGTACCGATATGCTTCGCTTTATCTCCTAGTTTGTTTCGTAGTTTTTTAATATGAGTATCAACCGTTCGGTCATCTCCGTAGTAATCATATCCCCATAACTGATCTAATAAATGTTGACGTGACAACACAATTCCTTTGTTCTCCATTAAATAAACAAGAAGTTCAAACTCTTTATGCGTCAATATAATTTCTTCTCCATCTACTAAAACAGTTCTAGATAGACGATTCACTTCTATTCCAGCTAAAGACATAGCATTTTCTTCCGCTACTCCTACCACGCCATCCGCACGTTTTAATAACGTCTTCGCTCGAGCTACTAACACTTTCGGGCTGAAAGGTTTCGTTACGTACTCATCTGCACCTAATTCGAACCCTAGTAATGTATCATCCTCATCTGAACGTGCTGTTAACATAATGATAGGTACTGCTGATTCTTTTCTAATTCGTCTACACACAGACCATCCATCTATTTCAGGTAACATAATATCTAACATAATTAAATCAATTTCATGCTCTGCAAATAACTCTAACGCTTTTTTTCCGTCTTCTGCTTCGATTACTTCAAAGCCTTCATTACGAAAATAATCACTAACAATTTCACGTAATCTTCTTTCATCTTCAACTAGTAATACTGTTTTATTCATATAATCTATCCCGCCTTTTTACTCTTTCAATCGAATAATACGTTGATTGGAGCTTCCGCGAAATGGAAGTGTTAAATCTTTTTTCTCGATTTCAAATCTTCCATCGACTAAAACATCCCCATAATGTAACAACTCTATCATATCATTATTTTGAGAACTCTGTATCTCTTCTAACGTATAACCTGTATACATCCATAAATTTTTTTTCATATCTTTCACTGCTTTTGCTACTTTTTTCACTTCAGCAGCTTGAAAAAATGGATCTCCACCTGAAAATGTTACATCAGTTAATGGATTACTTGCAATCTCTTTCACAATTTCTTCTACTGCCATTTCAGTTCCATTACAAATATTCCACGATTTAGGATTATGGCAACCGAAACAACGATGCGGACAGCCCGCAAAAAACACGACTGTCCGCAACCCTTCCCCGTCTACTACACTATCATGAATGATGTTCATCACTTTCATTTATGCTTCACCCGATCCATTTCTTCACTACGTTTTGCACTATTCCACTTCGACATATCGCCTACAAGATATCCTGTTATACGGCGAATTCTTTCTATATTAGCCTCGTCTTCATTTCCGCAACTTGGACATTCATTTCCAATGACTCCGTGATAACTACAGCACTTACAACGGTCTACAGGATGATTAATTGAACCGTACCCAACGCCATGATCTGCCATCGCTTGTACAATTTGTTTTAACGCCTGTTTGTTATGCATAGCTGCTCCGTCTAATTCAATATACGTAATATGTCCCCCGTTACATAAGGCATGGAAAGGTCCTTCTAAACGAATTTTTTTTATCGCTTGAATGTTATAATAAACTGGGATATGGAATGAATTCGTATAATAATTATGGTTCGTTATACCGGTAATCACGCCAAATTCTTCCCTATCTTTTTTCACAAACTTCCCTGATAACCCTTCTGCAGGAGTTGCAATGATTGAGAAATTCAGTTCATGTTCTTCTGTCGCTTTATCCATTCTATCTCTCATAAAGGAAATAATTTCGTACCCGAGTTTCCATGATTCTTCATCTTCTCCATGATGTTTTCCTGTTAAAGCTACTAAACATTCCGCAAGACCGATAAAACCAAGACTTAACGTCCCTTGCTTTAAAATGGATGCTACAGAATCTTCAGGCTGTAACTTTTCGCCACCGCGCCATACACCTTGTGAATATAAAAATCGAAAATCTCTTGCTCGCTTCGTACATTGATACTCAAATCTCTCTAATAATTGCTGGATTCCTAAATCTAAGTAGTAATTTAACGCTTCAAAAAAAGCTTCCTTTGAACCACTAATGAGCGCTAGTTTCACTAAGTTAATAGACGTAAATGATAAATTCCCTCTTCCAATCGCTGTTTCTTCTCCGTGTATGTTAGACATAACACGCGTACGACATCCCATGTAACACACTTCACTTTCCGGTCGCCCATCATAATGCACTGCATTAAATGGCGCATCTAAAAATGAAAAGTTAGGGAACAATCGTTCAGCCGTTGTCTCTAACGCTAATTCAAATAAATCGTAGTTCGGATCGCATTCTTCAAAGTTCACACCTTTTTTCATTTTAAAAATTTGAATTGGAAAAATTGGTGTTTCCCCTTTACCAAGACCAGCTTGTGTCGCTTTTAAAAGCTGTCTAACTAATAACCGTCCCTCTTTTGATGTGTCTGTTCCATAATTAATAGAAATAAACGGTACTTGTCCCCCGCCCCTACTGTGCATACTATTTGAATTATGAATGAAAGCTTCACACGCCTGATACGTATCATTTTCTGTTTCTTTCCATGCAAACTCTTCTATTTGTTCTTTCGTAAGCGGATATGACTGCAATCGTTTCTTATGTCTCGCTACTGTTTTTCTCACATACGGAGCTAAATCTATATCAAAGAGTGCAAACGATTGACCACCGTGCTGCATATTTTGATTCGCTTGAAAAATAATAGATGAAAGGGCCAATGCACTTTTAATGTCTTGCGGTTGTCTCATATGCCCATGTCCGGTATGAAAACCGTTCGCAAGCATTTGCGCTAACGGAATTTGCGAACAAGTCGTCGTTCCCGTCGCATAAAAGTCTAAGTCATGTGGATATAATATATTTTGATTTATCGCTTTTTTCACTTGATCTGACAATAAATTTTCAACAGCATAATATTTCGCACTCTCAGATGCGAACGTTCCCATTACTCCCATCGGAGAGCGGCCATCTACATTTGCATTTTCTTGCATTAAATCCTGTTCATTGCCGTGGACAATCGTCTCAAACACTCTCATTAATTCTTCTCCACGTGTATTTTTTTGTAACATTTATAACCCTCCACCAATATGTTGTTGTCTTTCGATTAAAATGTTACTACATATAGTCTGATTGTTTCTGTAAGAAATGTAACGTTCCTGTGAAATTTTTTTCACGAAATAATGAATTTTTCATTTACAAAAAAGAAATGTGCTCTTTACAAATGTATGGTACAATATACGGGAAAAACTCTTTTTACCCTTTATCAACACATTTGAATAAAGGAGACTGAACTTATGGTTACTACATATCTTTTATTTATCGTTGCCTACTTACTTGGCTCGATTCCATTTGCACTAGTCGTTGGAAAGATTGGTTATGGAATTGACATTCGTGAGCACGGAAGCGGTAATCTAGGCGGAACAAATACATTCCGCACACTAGGGAAAAAAGCAGGTTTTATCGTTACAATTGCTGACATTTTAAAAGGTACATTAGCAACAAGTCTACCGATTATTTTCGGATTAGATGTTCACCCACTATGGTTCGGATTAGCAGCTGTTCTTGGACATGTGTATCCGATTTTCGCGAAATTCCGTGGTGGTAAAGCAGTTGCAACTTCTGCTGGCGTGCTATTATGCTACTCACCAGTTGTTTTTGCAATATTAGCTGTTGTCTTTTTCAGCCTTTTATTTACAACAAGATACGTATCACTTTCTTCTATGGTAACAGCCGTCGTTGCTGTTATTGCATCAATTGTTAGCGGGGATAAAATCTTCATTATTGCGATGTGTTTATTAGCAGGTATGGTTATTTATAAACACCGTGCAAATATCGGACGAATTATAAATAAAACTGAACCGAAAGCAAACTTTTCAAAAAAGCAAAAATAAGATCGTAACCCACATAACGCAAAAAGAAAACGTGAAGCATATTAATAGCGTCTTTTTGCGTTATTTTTTATACTAAAGAAAAAGCAACATAATTTGGAGGAACTATACATGAATCTTTCCGTAACAAAAGAAGCAGCACAATGGTATAAAAACGAATTAAACTTACAATCGGGTGAAACACTACGCCTTTTCGTACAATACGGCGGTTGCAGTACAGTGCAAAAGGGACTTTCTTTAGGTATTCGTAAAGATGATCCTGCACATCCTGCTGTTCAAACTCAAGAAGAAGGTATTAACTTCTTTATTGAAGGCGATGATGAGTGGTTCTTCGATGGACATAATTTATCTGTTACATTTAACGACGGTGATGATTTCCCTCAATTTAATTATGAAAAATAAAAAAAACGTGGCATCTGCCACGCTTTTTTATTTTTTCTTAATTTCCTCATATTTCGCATACCACTCAGGATATAACTTTTTAAATGACACAGGGCGGAACCCTTCTTTTTTCGCACAAATATTCGTCGTACTTGCAGTAATACAAAGCTCACCTTCACCATTATATATTTCATAACCATATACAACGCGAAGGGGGCTCACAGTGTCCACCCATGTTTTCACAATTGCTTGTTCACCGTAACGCATCGCTTTACGATACGAAATTTGCAAATCTAACACAGGAGAAATAATTCCCTCTTTCTCCATTTCAACATATGAAAACCCTAAATCTTGTATAAGTTTCGTACGGCCTAGTTCAAGCCACACCAAATAATTTGAATGGTAAACAACACCCATTTGATCTGTTTCCGCATAACGGATTTCAACTTCATGTTCTGCTACAAACATATGTACTCGCCTTCTTTCACTTCTACTACCTTGCATACATTTAATCATAATACAGCGGAATCAAAAATAAAATAAAAACAGTGAATCTTTTCCTGAAAGGAGCAAGCATATGATTCAAATTGTAACTGTTCGTAGCGGTGATAGCGTATATAGCTTGGCCTCAAAATATGGATCAACACCTGACGAAATAGTAAAGGACAACGGACTAAATCCAGCTGAAACACTCGTTGTTGGTCAGGCGCTGATTGTGAATACGAAAGGGAATAATTATTATGTACAGCCTGGCGATAGCCTGTATCGGATCTCTCAAACATATAACGTTCCTCTCGCTAGTTTAGCTAAAGTGAATAACTTATCTTTAAAATCCATTCTCCACGTTGGACAGCAATTATATATACCGAAAGGGACGAAACGAGCAGTAGAATCCATCGCTTATTTACAACCTTCAACTATACCTATTAAAGAAAGTTTAGTTAATGCTACGCGTGCTATTAATCCATTTTTAACATACTTAGCTTATTTCAGTTTCGAGGCAAAAAGAGATGGTACGTTAAAAGAACCAACGGAAACAGCTAAAATCGCTAATATCGCAACGCAAGGCAACACCATTCCTATGCTCGTTATTACGAACATCGAAAATGGAAATTTCAGTGCCGATCTGACATCAGTTATTTTACGGGACGCAACAATTCAAAACAAATTCATTACAAATATTTTGCAAACAGCTGAGAAGTACGGTATGCGAGACATTCATTTTGATTTTGAGAGTGTGGCACCTGAAGATCGCGAAGCGTATAATCGCTTTTTACGAAATGTAAAAACACGCTTACCTAACGGGTACACATTAAGTACAACACTTGTACCGAAAACAAGTTCAAATCAAAAGGGAAAATTTTTTGAAGCTCACGATTATAAAGCACAAGGTCAAATCGTTGATTTCGTCGTCATTATGACATACGATTGGGGTTGGCAGGGCGGGCCACCAATGGCTATTTCTCCTATCGGTCCTGTAAAAGAAGTGCTTCAATACGCAAAATCTCAAATGCCTCCACAAAAAATTATGATGGGACAAAATTTATACGGATTCGATTGGAAACTTCCATTCAAAGAAGGAAATCCGCCTGCAAAAGCAATTAGCTCTGTCGCAGCTGTTGCACTAGCTCGTAAATACAATGTTCCGATCCGCTATGATTTCACAGCTCAGGCTCCTCATTTTAATTATTTCGATGAAAATGGTGTACAACACGAAGTTTGGTTTGAAGATTCACGATCTGTTCAAAGTAAGTTTAATTTAATGAAAGAACAAGGTATAGGCGGTATTAGCTATTGGAAGATAGGTTTACCATTCCCGCAAAATTGGCGTTTACTCGTCGAAAACTTTACGATTACGAAAAAGGGCTGACATAAGTCAGCCCTTTTTTACTCATCACAAAAAGTAGAATGATAACATTCTCCCTTTTTAACCGTTATCAACAATCGGTTGTTTACCCGTTTGGTCTTGCATTTGCTTTCCTTTATTGCCACCAGCTTTTTTTGATTGCGTTCCAATATGATTCGGTGCAAAGTCTTTTGAATTCTTTTTCGGATTACCCATTACTATCGCCTCCTTAACACTAGTATCGTACTAGTGTTAAGAATTATTCAGCTTGCTTAAAAAGTTTCATTTCATAACGTTTTTCAATACGCTCTTCAATACGATCGATTGCATCGCGGTCACTTAATAATTGTTGTTTATTTTCTTTCACAAGCTCGTCAAATGATTTACGGCGACTTCTTCTCACGCTGTTCACCCTCTCTCCTTCGCATTCTTACTATACATAGTATGAGCAAAGGAAAAACTCTTTAATCAGATTTGCAAGAAAATTTTATGTTTTATTACTCCTAAAAAAACTCCGTGTACAATAAAACGTACACGGAGTTTTTTATACCATAATATTCAAATACTCTTTTAACTTTTCATCTGCATTCATTTCACTTTGTTTATAATCATGCAGCGCTTGCAGTACGAAATCATACTGCTCTAAAATATAACTTTCTAATTTCAGGACGTCCTCTAAGCTATTCAGCATAATTCTCGTATTACCAACTTCACTTTTTAACGCCGGTTCACATTTTAAACTCGTACATATTTCTTTCACATCATCTTCTAATCTCTCTGTTAATATGTATTTCTTTCGCCCTTTTACTTTTACTCTCATAACTGGATAAAAAGCTTTTATATCCAAATAGCTTCCTACATTCATACAACGAACCCATTCGATATCACGTTTATTTCGTACAAGTATCCCCTTTACTGCTTCATATACTGCTGTTTCATCAAGCACTTCTGTATTTGATTTCCTTTTCGCCTCTTCTTCAATAGAGGCACATTTTTGATAAACAGCTGCACAAGTAATGCAATCATCAAATGCATTATGAGAACTTAAACGAATGCCAAGCATTCGCTTTAACGTTTCAAGTTTATGATTAGGCGCGTGCTTCATATATTTCTTTGCTAAAAACACAGTATCAATCACTTTATTTTGAGGTTCCGGTAATCCAAGCATATTCACATTACTTTTCAAAAAGCGCATATCAAAAGATGCGTTATGAGCGACAATTACATTTGTATGTAAAAATGCTAAAAATAAAGGTAACACTTCTTCAATCGTCGGTGCATCCGAAACACGATAATTCGTAATACCTGTTAAACTCGTTATTCGGTCCGGAATTGAACGCTCTGGATTCACATAGGAAACAAATTGATCTACTAGTTCATGATTACGATATTTCACTGCTGCTACTTGAATAATTTTATCATTATAAGGGTTAAATCCTGTTGTTTCAAAATCAATTACAACATAATCTAACGGTAAGGATACATTCCCCACTCCATACCACTCCTTTATCTATTAACGGATATATTTCTTACATCATATCATGAAGTTATCACCACTTAAAAAAGAAAAGGCAGAAATGGCTACTTTCCACTTCTACCTTTTCACCTTTACTTTAATTTAGCAATCCGTTTCTCCATCTCTTTTTGCGTCATCGGTCCAATAAACTTATCTTGAATAACACCTTTTGTATCTATAAAATACGAAGTTGGGATCGTAATTACTTTGTAGGCTGTTGTCACATCAATATTCTTGTCCAATAAAATAGGAAAAGTAATTCCTTTTTCCTTAGCAAAATTACTTACCTTTTCTACCCCCCCACCTTTTTCTGAAGGTGTATAATTTATCGCTAAAATTTCTACGTTTTCTTTATGTTCTTTATAGAAAGCCTCCATATCCGGCATTTCTTGTTGGCAAGGTCCACACCACGTTGCCCAAAAGTTTAAAATTACTTTCTTTCCTTTTAAATCTGATAACTTTACATTCGTTCCATCTAACTTCGTTAATTCAAAGTCCGGTGCACTCTTCCCTATTTCAATACCATTACTTGCAATCATCTCTTTCATAGCAGCTTCACTTTTTTCTTGCTCCTCTTGTACCGCCTGATCGTTTTTACCAAACTGTTCATAAGCTGCATATCCTGCTAAACAAAGTAACACTACAATAATCGTAAGCTTCCGCCACATTTTATATCACCCTAACGTATTTATCTTCTTATAACTTAATTACTCAAATACTATATACCTTATTTTAGCTTATACGGACAAGCTTGGAAATATTCACAGTCGAAATAATCAAAATATTCGTAACTAAGATGAAATATTTCCCTTTTTATCATATAATTAGTAATAAACACGAAACCTGTGAGGTGATATGTATGTTTCAATTGCTAATCCACCCTTTCACTTTCGTTTTTTTCACTTTACCATTACTATGTATTTGTTTGAGCAGTTTGCTATACAAATTTAAATGGGCTGCTATTATTATTTCTTTTACTGTCCCTTTTATATTTTTCATTATCGTCTCTGAATTTGACATACACCTAGCTTTACAAAGCTTTGATGCTTGGATCATTTTTAGTGCTGTTTATTCTGTACTTTCCTACATAATGGCAGCATTAATAAGAAGAAAACAGCACATATAGAAATGTCAAAAAGGAGGATGTTTTTATGAATTTATTTGAAAAAATACTATTATATATTCTTAGTTTTATATTTTCCCCAATCGGTATTATCACTTGGATCATCTCACTCTTCAGTAAAGATCCTGAAAAAAGGCAAGTGGGACGTATTTGCCTCTATATCGCTTTAATCTCGTTTATCCTATTAGCCGGCCTCGGTTTTCTTAGTTTCTTCACGACGACTACCACCACTACTATACAGTAGTTATAGAAAGGATGATTATTTTGGGAGAACATCCTATAAGTAAAGAACTTCGTTATATACGGATATGTTTAGTTGTTTTAGTGATTGTTCTTTTATTTTTCAATGGTAAAAAAGTCGTTGAAATTTCTACAAATCATGATTCTACAGAAAATGTTTCGACCGGTAATATGACACAGATTGCTGAAAACACATTCGCCATTCAAGAATATAATCCATCTCTAAGCAGTGAACATACGGTCAAAATTTTTAAATATAATCCAGATACAAACCAACTTACTTTAGTGAAAGAGTTTGATGCTAACGATACTGAGTCTTATACGTATCAACTTAATACGATTGAATAAAGATAAGAGCACTATGTCGCTCTTATCTTTATTCACATTTCTTAAAAAATGAATGATTATACATTAATTTTTCAGGACTTCCACATGCAACAATACTGCCTTCTTTCATTATGACAACACGATCTGCTAGTATCGCTTTCTCTACATCATGTGTTGCCACAATTCTCGTTACATCCCTTCCTAGTCCTTCAATCATATTCCAAACAGTTTCTTGATTACTCGGATCTAACCCCGCAGTCGGTTCATCTAAAATAATAAGATTCGGATTTGAACCAATTGCTCGTAATAATGCAAGACGTTTTCTTTCTCCTCCCGAAAACTCTTCACCACTTTTATGTAATACAGTTTGAATCCCTTCAGATAGCCCCCTAATTATCGGCTTCACATTAACAAGTTCAATATTTTTTTCTAACTGTTTTTCTAAATACTCTTCTCCGAAATACATATTCTCGTTTACTGTCGTCCGAAAGAAACGAGGTTCTTGCCACACTGTAGTCATTCGAGCCTTTTGACCATAATAAACAACGCTACCGTTAGATGGTTTATACAAACCTGTCATTAATTTTAAAAGCGTTGTTTTTCCTGCACCACTTTCTCCGACAATGATAACGAATTCACCAGGATTAATTTTCAAATCAATATTATTAATTCTACATTTCTCTTCTTCACTCTCCTGAAATGAAACATTTATTATCGTCATCCCCATCGCTCTTTCTACATTACTATCTGCCACTCTTTTATCTAAAAAGGAAAAAACTCTATTTGCCGAAGCAACCGCAACTTGTGTCATCATTAATAAATCGCCCACGTAACGGACTGGGAAAAAGAGCATTTCAATTGTAGCTAACACTGCAACAAGTGAACCAACTTCCATTTCCCCCTTCATTATTTTTTGTGCGCCTACAATCATAACAACGATATATGCTCCTGTTTCAATAACTGTTCCAACCACTCCAATGCAGTGTTGCATCATTGTCTTCTTTACTTCTGTTTTATAAGATTGCGCCGTTACCCCTTTAAATAAGCGAATAGCCCATTTTTCTTTTTGCAAACTACGTAAATCTTGTGCACCTTTTACAAACTGTGAAACCATCTCTACAACACTTGATTGATTTTTTTGAGCAATGCTTGCGATATTTCTTACCTTTTTTCCCATAATCATTGGAACAACTGCACTTAAAAATAAAAACGGAGTTACCCACCAGATGAACTGTGTATCTATATGTTGCAGCGCTATGATCGCACCGATAAATTGCGCAATGGCGTGTATATATTCTATTAATATAGAACCATATAATCTGACCCAGTTCGGAATATCAGATACGACTAACGTTTCTAACTCTCCTTGTTTGATTTTCTCACTCTCTTCAAACGGTAATAGAAAAAAATGGCGCAATACATCTATACGCTTCTCTCGTAATATTCGCTGACTTGCTTTGGAGCTTACATAATCGAATGAAAGATTGTTTATCCACATTAACAAGCGGCTAACTGCAAACAAAGTAATGTAAAGATACACTCCCTTTAACTCCCGTTGAATCAAGTTATCTACAATTAGTCCCATAAATAGTGGACGAGATAAATTTAAAATAGCTGCAAAGGATCCACTACATACAGCTGCTATTACTAATATTTTTTCTTTCTGTAACGGTAACAAAATTCTTTTATATTCTTTCATGACATTCCCTCCATTTTTTATAGTAAAAAGAAAGGGATGAAACCACATGGTTTCATCCCTTTCCATAAAATAAGGAAGCTAACAGTTGTTAGCTTCCTTATCGTTCATTTCAATTATTTAGTTCGACACTTTAGACTCTTCGATTTTCTCACGAAGAACCATTTGTAAGATACCACCGTGACGGTAGTAGTCAATTTCAACTTCACTATCGAAACGAGCTACTACTTCAAATTGTTTTTCATTGCCATCTAGATCAGTTGCAACTACTTTTACAAGATCTCGTGGTCTAACTGTTTTGTCAATTTGAATTTCAAATGACTCGTTACCAACAAGACCTAATGTTTCAGCGCTTTCGCCATCTTTAAATTGAAGTGGTAACACACCCATTAACACTAAGTTACTGCGGTGAATACGCTCGAAGCTTTCTGCGATTACTGCTTTAATACCTAATAAGTTTGTACCTTTTGCAGCCCAGTCACGAGAACTTCCCATACCGTAATCTTTACCAGCAACAACTAAAAGGCCTGTGCCATCTTCTTTATATTTCATAGAAGCATCATAGATAGATGTTACTTCACCAGTTGGCCAGTATGTTGTATACCCGCCTTCTGTTCCTGGTGCGATTTGGTTTTTAATACGGATGTTCGCGAATGTACCACGCATCATAACTTCATGGTTACCACGACGAGAACCGTAAGAGTTAAAGTCAACTGGTTGTACGCCGTTTTCTAATAAGTAGCGTCCAGCTGGTGTGTGCTTACCGATTGAACCTGCTGGTGAAATGTGGTCTGTCGTTACAGAGTCACCAAATTTACCAACTACGCGTAAGCCTGATAACGTTTCAACTTCACCTGGCTCTTTAGATAAACCTTCAAAGAATGGTGGGTTTTGAATGTATGTTGAATCATTATCCCAAGTATATAAAGCTTCATTTGAAGTTTGGATTTCATTCCAACGCTCGTTGCTGTTAAATACTTGTGCATATTCTTTTTTGAACAATTCAGATGTAACAACACTTTGAACTACATCTTCAATTTCTTTAGCTGATGGCCAAATATCGTTGAAGTAAACAGCATTGCCATTTGCATCTTTACCGATTTCATCATTTTTCAGGTCAATATCAACAGTACCTGCAAGTGCATATGCCACTACAAGTGGTGGTGATGCTAAGTAGTTTGCTTTTACAAGTGGGTGAATACGACCTTCAAAGTTACGGTTACCAGATAAAACAGATGTTACTAGTAAGTCGTTTGCTGCGATTGATTCTTCTAATTCTGGCGCTAATGGACCAGAGTTACCGATACAAGTCGTACAGCCGTAACCAACTGTTTGGAAACCTAATTGATCTAAATATGTTGTTAAACCTGACTTATCTAAGTATTCAGTAACAACTTTAGACCCTGGTGCTAATGATGTTTTTACGTATTCAGGTACTACAAGCCCTTTTTCAATTGCTTTTTTCGCAACTAGACCTGCCCCGATTAATACGTATGGGTTTGATGTATTTGTACAGCTTGTAATTGCAGCGATTGCAATTGCACCTGTTTTCATCGTTACTTCTTTATCTTCTAATGTAACCTTCACTTCTTTATCGAACTCTTCCTCATTAAATCCAAGTCCTTGTGTTCCAACTGGCGCTAAAACAGCTTTGTGGAACGCATCTTTCATATCTGAAAGTGGAATTAAATCTTGTGGGCGTTTCGGTCCAGAAAGGTTAGATTCAATTGTATTTAAATCAATTTCAACAAGATCAGTGTAAATTGGATCTTGGCTGTCTGCTGTATAGAATAAGCCGTTTGCTTTACAGTATTCTTCAACAACGCGAATTTGCTCTTCATCTCTACCTGTTAAACGTAAGTATTCTAATGAAATATCGTCGATTGGGAAGAAGCCACAAGTTGCGCCGTATTCTGGTGCCATGTTTGAAATTGTTGCACGGTCAGCTAAAGGCATGCTCTTTAGTCCATTACCGAAGAACTCAACGAATTTACCAACTACACCTTTTTGACGTAATACTTGTGTTACTTTTAATGCAACGTCTGTTGCTGTAGTACCACTTGGAAGTGTACCAGTTAATTTCACACCGATTACTTCAGGTACTGGGAAGTATGAAGGCTGTCCAAGCATTCCTGCTTCTGCTTCAATACCACCAACGCCCCATCCAAGAACGCCGATACCGTTAATCATTGTTGTATGTGAGTCTGTTCCAACTAATGAATCTGGGTATGCAACTAAGTCACCTTCAGCATTTTTCACAGCATGAACAACTGGTGCTAAATATTCAAGGTTTACTTGGTGTACAATACCTGTAGCTGGTGGAACTGCACGGTAGTTATCAAATGATTTTTGTGCCCAGCTTAAAAATTTATAACGTTCTTCATTACGTTTAAACTCTAAGTCCATGTTGAATGCAAGCGCGTCTGCCGTACCCGCTCTATCAACCTGTACAGAGTGATCAATTACAAGGTCTACAGTAATTTCTGGATTAATTTTATCAGGATCCCCACCCATGTCTGCCATTGCTTTACGAAGCGAAGCCAAATCTACAACAGCCGGTACACCAGTGAAATCTTGTAAAATTACACGAGATGGTTTAAATGGAACATCGATATCTTGCACATCTTTCGTTCCCCATTTCGCTAAATTTGTAACATGCTCTTCTGTAATTACACGTCCGTCTACTTGACGAAGTACTGATTCAAGTAAAACTTTCACGGAATATGGTAATTGAGATACGTTGCCAACCCCTGCGTTTTCAAGCGCTTTCAAATCATAATAATGATACGTTTTTTCATCTACTTCAAAAGTTGCACGTGATTGAAATGGATTATGTTTGACCATTATGTTTCCCCCCTGTTAAACGTGACTAAGTTGTCTGAATATAAAATGTAGACAAACTTTTCAATACCTTACGATAATATCTTATTACAACTTTCTAAATAAGTAAATAATAAGAAACTTATAGATTATCATAAGTTTTCTTTATGTTTCTAAATTTGAATAGTGTTCGTGCTCCTTATGAATACTATTACCATAAAGTAAAGTGCTCTATTAGCGCTTTGCTTACAGTTCATACATACTATGAACTGCTCATCATTCAACATACAAAAAAGTTATAGAGGTGAAATAAAATGGGTAAAAGAAAAGCAAATCATACTATTTCAGGAATGAATGCTGCATCTGCACAAGGACAAGGAACTGGTTACAATGAAGAATTTGCAAACGAGCCTTTAACTCCCGCAGAGCGACAAAATAATAAGAAACGTAAAAAGAACCAGTAACGAAAAATCCCAAAAGGGCCATTTCCTTTTGGGATTTTTTCTAATGTTTATAACGTAGTAATTCCGAAACCGTCACAAATCGATAACCTTGTTTTTTCAGCTCAGGTAAAATTTTTGCTAATGCTGCTACTGTTTGACTACGATCATTTCCTCCATCATGTAACAATACGATATCTCCACTTTTAGCATGTTTCACTACATGATTTACAATGGATTCAACCCCTGGATTCGCCCAATCACGTGGGTCTTGATGCCACGACCATAGAACAGTTTGATAACCAGCTTCTTTAGCTGTTTTAAATACAGCATCGTTAATATATCCGCCAGGAGGACGGAATAGCAACGGTTCTTTCACCCATTTTTTAAAATATTTCTTTCCATCTAAAATATCATTTTCTAATTTTTCATCTGATGAATTACTCGCATACAAATGATTCATCGTATGATTTCCAATTTCATGTCCCTCTTTTAACACTTGTTTCACCAAATATGGATTACGCTGAACTCGAAATCCAATCATAAAAAATGTCGCTTCTGCTTTATATTGACGTAATAAATGTAAAATTTGTGGTGTATAAGTCGGATCCGGTCCATCATCAAATGTAATAGCAATAATCTTTTCATTATTAGGTACTTCCCATGTTACATAGCCAGTTGGTTCTAGCTCTTTTCTGAGCAACATTTTCGCTTCCACTTTTTCAACTTGAAATATATGTACTGCGCATAATAAAGAAAAAACGAGTAGAAAAATTTTCTGTTTTCGCATAATATTCGTTAAAGTAATAAGGTTGTCGAATACACAACAACCTCATTTACTTTTCTAATTGATCTACATGTTGCATAATATTTTGGAGATTATTTTCGTATTGCTCAAGTTGTGGGCGTTGTGTTTCCGAAGCTACTTCTAACGCATTTTGAATCTGTTCATACGCCTCCTGAACCTCTTGGCGCAACTCTTTTAAATCATGACCGTAGTTTGGATCATTTTTTACAATGTTGTTAAATGCATGTTCTGCTTGTGTAACTCCTTGCTGCGCTGCTTGAAAAGCTTGTTGTTTATCTTTATGATATGGCATTATATAATCCCCTTTCCATAATAGTTAGTCCCATTTATCTTTACCTTTTTTTCTAAAAACATTCTCGTATAAATTTGCAAACTTCTCTCATTCTAAAGAGAAAGAGGAGGTGTCACATACAATGGGAAAAAACAATCGTGAAGCGAAAGAAAAAAAGGGACAACCTGAACCATTAAGCGGATCTCATAAAGTAAAAAACCGTAACCATTCACGTCAAAAAAATCATGCACATCATGATATGTAAAACAAAAGGCTCACACTGGCTACCTTTATCACATACAATGTTTATATTTTTACATTTATTCTTCACCCCTACTTCATTCATGCATAACATAGTATGAATTGAGATTTTACGGAGGGTGTCTTACATGGGCAAGAAAAAGAAGAATTGTCTTTTTCATGTTGATGGTTTCGAAGAATGGATGGATCAATTTTGTTCTGATTCTTGTAGTAACTTTAGTTTCCCAAATCAAATTCATATTGACCTTTGCGAAACGGAACAAGAGTACATTTTGGAAACAGATGTACCAAATGTACCTGAACAAAATGTAGTTATTAAAAAGATGGAGACAGGCCTAAACATTTGCATACTTTATAAAAATATTTCTTTGCAGCGGATTATTCCTTTACCCGCTACTATTATTTATAAAAAGATGCTAGCCTGCTTAGAGAATGGATATTTAGCCATTCATATCTCCAAAAATGAAGTTGCTAATAAACATGAAGAAAAAGTTCTTTTTCAAATTGAGAAGTAAAATAAATACAAAAATAAGCCCCAGTCGTCGACTGGGGCTTATTTTATTTCGCATGTATTTCTAAATTACGATTTCCATCATATCTTTTTTTCAATAAACCTTTTGTAATTAAAAGTACAGGAAATGCTACAGTTGAAAATATAGCTAGCACTGAAAATACTACAAATCCATTTTGGTACCCGTAATAATCGAGAAGTACTCCCCCAAACCATGGACCAATTACTGCTCCAATTCCTGAAAATCCCATTGCTCCAAAATATGTTCCTTTTAAATGTGAAACAGCTATATCATCAATAAATACATCCGTCATTGAAAACATTAATACTTCTCCAATTGTAAAAATAATTGTGCAAATGGCAGTACCTAGCATAGATTCTACTATTCCAAAACCAAATAATCCCCCGCTCACAAATAAAGTTCCAACCATAATAGATGCTAATGGTGTGTACTTTTTGCACATTTGAATAATAGGATATTGGATAACCACTACAACAACTGCATTTAAAGCGAGCATATATGAGAACAGCTTCACTCCATCCTGAAATATATGTGCATTTGCAAAATATTGAGACACTGTCGTCGTTAAATGTGAAAACCCACAATTACTCAAAATAATGCCAACTAACGCAACTAAAAATACGACATCCTTTCGTAATATACGCAGCGCATTTAGCATTGTAACAGGCTTTTCTTTATTAATCTCCTTTTGTTCCAGTGGATATTTCTTGAATTGGAACGCTAATATAACTGTATATAGAATATATACCCCCGCTGCTACTAAAAAAGGAATTGTTGATTTTGCGCTTCCGATTTGCAATCCAACAAGTGGACCAATCGCTACTCCAACATTTATTGCACCGTATCGTAAGTTATATACGAGTAAACGATACTCTGGTTTCGTTAAATCTGATAATAACGCTCTTGACGTCGGTTCAAAAAAGGACCTACATAATCCATTTAAAGCATTTAATAAAAAGAAACTTAAAACATGATCTGCAAGTGAAAATCCTATGAATACAAACACCCAAACGATCATGGACCATATTAGAATCATATTTCGACCGAATCGATCAGATAAATTCCCTCCGATAAAACTAGCAAACACTCCAACAAGTGCACTCGTTCCAATAATAGCACCCGTCATTCCAGCTGATACGCCTTTAACAGTCGTTAAATAAATTGCTAAAAAAGGAATACTCATTGACGTGGCGAACCTCGCAAATAAAGTCCCTATTATAATTGTCATTCCTAACGGATGAATATTTTGTAACTTCCCCTTCATCTTAAAAACCTACTCTCCCTGTTATCACACAAAAAAAGAAAGCAAAGGATCTGCTTTCTTTTCCCTTTTTATACTTGAGCTGTTGATACTCGAGCTGTTCTTGTGATATCCATATCTATGCCGTATGTAAACTGTAATTCTTTACAAACATCTTTAATTAAAATTGCGACATTATACTTTTCATTAAATTGTAAAACGATGTTTTCTACTTCTTCATATGTATACTTATATTCCCCTGTAATAACACTTTTTAGATCAAAGCATTCATTTATACAAAGTTGCACAAGTAACTGGTCATATTTCTCGATTACATCTTCTTTCTTCCACATTACCTCTTTTACATATAACCGATCAAACTTCACACTTTCACGGTTACACTCCGTTAAAATCCGGGTCATTTCGTTTAATTCTCGATACAATTCAGAAATATTTTTGCTTAAACTAAGCAGTTTATCTACGCCGTTTTCATACAACATATTCATTCCACCCCCGCATTTTCTTTTTCTTATTATAGCAAGAAAATTCTAAAAATAGTTTCTTTCTTCTGAAATATTAGGAAACTAATTTCAATTGCTTTACAATGAAACTAGCGAACACGAAAGGGGAAAGAAAATTGGAGCAAAAATTATATTACACTGACGCTTATAAGCAAGACTTTACTACTAAAATTATAAAGCAAGATTATGATAAAGATGGTAACTTATACGTTATTTTAAACGAAACGGCATTTTATCCGACAGGTGGCGGGCAGCCGTATGATACCGGCACACTAAATAATATCGATGTAATCAATGTAGAAGAGATAAATGGAGAAATTCGTCACTTCATTGTAGAACAATTACATACAGAAGAAGTTGAAGGTAAAATCAATTGGGAGCGCCGTTTTGATCATATGCAGCAACATGCAGCTCAACACATTTTATCTGCTGCTTTTTGGGATCATTTTAACGTACCTACGATTGGATTCCATCTTGGTAAAGAGACGATAACAATTGATTTAGAAACAGAAAATCTTCATGCAGAAACAGTTGAAAAAGCAGTGCAAATTGCAAACAAAATTGTTTTTGAAAACCATCCAATCCGCATCCAGTGGATGAACTTAGAAGAAGCGAAAACATTGCCCCTTCGTAAAGAACCGACTTTAACAGAAAATATACGTGTTGTTATAATTGAAAACTTCGACTACAACGGCTGTGGCGGAACACATCCGAAACATACAGGTGAAGTAGGTCCTATTCAAGTATTAGGATGGGAGCGTAATAAAGGTGGCATACGATTAACGTTTATCGCTGGCTGGCGCACACTTAAATTAATGGGGCAACAGCAACAAATTATAAAAGATGCTTCTAAACAATTAAACAGTAGCGAGAATGATATTCCAGCAAAAGTAGCACAACTGCTTATTTCTCAAAAAGAAAACGAAAAAACAATACAAACAATGAATGAAAAATTATTATATGCAGAAGCAAACGAACTACTGCAACAGCCTTCAGAAATACATGCTGGCATACTTATTTCTAAAGTATTTACAAATCGTTCTATGCAAGAAATCGCAAAGCTTTCTGCTATTATTACAGAACAACAAGAGCTTGCCATTACATATTTCGTTATCGAAAACGATGACAAACTACAATGCATCCTCGCTTGCGGAAAAACAGTCCCGCTTGATATGAACACACTTTTAAAAGATTCGCTTCCTGCAATTGAAGGAAAAGGTGGCGGAAATAAAAAAAGTGCTCGTGGCGGTGGGAAAGCGATTATGACTGGGGATGAGTTTTTAAATCAACTTGTTTCTTCTTTACAGTCAGCAGTGTAAAACATGTTATGAAGGATAGCGAACGGCTATCCTTCCACTATATTTACAGACCTATATTTTGTTTCAAACCTTGATAACTCCCTGCATTTACAAAACCTTCACTTATAAGATTGATAAAAGTTTCCGAAAAACCATAATAACTTAAATCTTTAATTGGCACCATTTGCACATCATGAATCGGATTATGATCAAACTCGTTAGAAGGTAGCATAATTTCACCTTCAATCCTTTCAAGCAAAAACGTTATATGTAATAAAGACGGGCGTGCATCTGGTTTATCACAAACATAGAGTAGCTTCTGAATGTTAACTTCTAACCCTGTCTCTTCTCTCATTTCTCGAATCATTGCTTCCTCTAACGTTTCACCATTCTCTGCTCTTCCTCCAGGTAAAGACCAATTCCGATTAGCCACTTTTTGCTTTACTAGCAATACTTTTTCATCTTCAATTAAAATTCCAGTAACACGAACTTGCATTACATTTTCTATATACAATCTCCTCTTCCTATTAAATTTACAAATAAATCCTTCCACAAAAAGAACGTATGTTTTGTAATTAAAGAAAATTATGGAAGAAAGAAGTTGTTACATTCATGCGTCCATCTTTAACAAAGTCTATATCAATTGAAGATTTCCAAAACTATTATTGGTTAAAAGAAGAACTTCAAATATTTTGTCGTGAACATGGTTTGCCAGCTAGTGGTTCTAAGATTGAAATAACCGAGCGTATCTCACATTATTTAACTACTGGTAAAATATTAAAATACAGCTCTGGTCCAAAAGCGAGTAAAACTTCTCTCTCTTATAAAGACCTTTCTCTTCAAACTGTTATTACTGAAAATCACCGCTGTAGCGAAGAGGTTCGGTCCTTTTTCAAAGAAAAAATCGGAGCAAACTTCCGCTTTACAGTAGCTCTTCAAAAGTTTTTTAAAGAGAATGTTGGAAAAACATATGAAGACGCAATAACGTTTTGGTATGAAGAAAACGAACGAAAAAAAGATCCTACTTATAAAACAACTATCAGCTCTCAGTTTGAATACAATCGTTTCACTCGCGACTTTTTCGAAGATCCAAATAACAAAGGGAAATCAAAAGCTGATGCGATCGCTGCTTGGAACGAAATAAAAGCAAAACCTGGTAGCAATGCTTATGTTCCTCAAAAAGTAGAAAACTAATAGCACTACTATCAAGACATAAATCTAAAAAACTTTAAAAGATAATTAAATATTGAATAAGAATTATTTGTTATTCAAGTATGTAATCACCGATATTAAGCATTTATCTCTTATTTTGAATTTACATTTGTATAAATAGGAAATTGAGAAATAGATCTCAATTTCCTATTCAATTATTTAACTATCTCTTTTTCTTTCGGGAATAAAACTAGACAGGAAAATGGCAACAATTAATGCCAGACTGAAGTTTTCAGTAGTATCAACCTCTAAACCATTTTTCCATTGATATATAAAGGATATCAATAATATAAGTATAGCAATCCCACCCGTATATCTTACTATTTTTCGCTTAGTTCCCGTTTCGTTTCGTTTCATATGTATCCCTCTTTCTTTTTTATTAAGTAAAGTCTGCTGCATTGTATCTTCAGTGCCATCAATTTTTTTGTTCATCTCATCTGAATTTGCTTAAATACTGTCTTTTTCATCCATTGTAAGACGTTTAAAGACATCATTATTTTCTTGAAATTAAATGATAACTTAATTTGTTCTTCTAACTCTCCATGTATATGCAATTTCTTTTGTAAGCCTAACTTACATTCTGTAGTTTGCTTCTTTTAATCTTTGGTACATAAATCCTTTTTAATGCCGGATACTTTCGTTTCGATTTATCATATATCCGATAGCTCATGGCCCTTTTGGTTCACCTATTCCTGCCTTCAAGTCTTGAATATTTATATCTTTTAAACGAACAAAATAATCATTATCAAAATCAATTGAATAAGTACCTCCTTACTGTTTGAATTTCTGTACTTAAAATATACATGTTCATTTATGTTAATAACAATTAGTAAAATTCCATTAAATTTTTAGCGAATTATCAATTGTTTTAAACTTGGTATTTTACTTATTTTGAAATATAGGAAAGTTGTACTCCCCTAACTAGATATTTGACGAAAGTAATGTACTTGAATGGAAGCGTTATAAACATATTAGTTTTACTGGCGTTAATTTCCTATTAGATCAATACATAAGAAAGCCCACTTAAGCGTAGCTTAAGTGGGGAGTTGACTGGATATTTTCAAGTACTTTGCTGACATTTTATAGGCACGATTATCATAAAAATAGTTTCCTAGTTCAGTAGCGAGTTCACGAACTAAAGGGTATTGCTTTTTTTCTAGGCCCATTTCAATAGCTTTTTGCATATTTTTCTCATATCCATGATTATCGCCCCTTAATTTGGATATTTTCCCCTTCAGTCCATATATTTCAACATATGCGTGTGGCATATCAGAAATTGATAACATTTCTAATGCATCATCCATCAGTTTATTAACAATTTTCCAGTCTTTAGATTCTATATAAATTTCTATTAAGTTTCTTACTGCGTATATTTTTTGAGCTTGATCTGGATAGAGATTGCTAGTCTGTAAACTTTTTTCATAGTATTTAATAGAATTGGTGTAATCTTTTAATCCTTGATATATTTTCCCATAATTATATGCAATCAAAGGTAAATACATGGGATTAGCACTAACCTCTGCTTTAATTTCTGCTTGTTTTAAAGATTCAAGAGCTTTCTCGGGTAGATTATCTTTTTGATATTGTAGTGCAATGATTATAAGAATGTTTATTACTTGATTTTCTACATTTAATTTTTCATACAATCTGTAGGCTTTTTTAGCATACAAACGACTAATCGTTTGATCTTTATAAAGACTTTGATTTGTTAGACTTAGATTATAATATATATCAGCGTGTAGCCTAGTTTCATCTAGACCAAGTAAACTCTCTGTCTGCATATAAATTTCATTTGCAGTCATATAGTCTTGTTTATTAGAAAAATAATAACCTCGTGCCATTAAATAATATATAAAGTCTTGAGTATACAGGGAGGCTACTTGATTTGGAAGTACTTGCGAAGCCTCATTTACAATCGTTGCTACATGTAATAAGTTATTATTTCGAGAATGGTAGTATATTAAAACACCATAGGCCTTTAATAATAAGAGAATAGAGTCTGTATCGCGAACATATAACTCTAAAGATGATAAGTCTTTAGAGTTTATAACGTTATCATTTTTATACCTATTACATATTTCAAGAATCTTAGCTTCAATATCCTCATAATCTGCACCTACAAGAAAGTTGTAATCAATATCTAGATTTTTAGCGATTTTTTTTAAAACAGAATTTGAAGGTTTAATTTGTCCATTTTCAATTCTACTTAAATAAGTTATAGAACATACCCCTGATACTACTTCCCCTTGCGTGAATTCTTTATGTATACGTATTTGTCGAATCCGTTCACCAATGTTCATATTCCCATTCCTTTCTTCAAATAAACTGGTTTGATTATTTTAGAGCAATATAATAAGAATAACGCCTATATTACCTATCATAATATATGTATAGTTTTATGTTCAGAGAGAGAAATGTTATTAATACTTATCTGGATGCATATGAAATTTTTATGCTCAATTTACTAATATCAGCTTTTCCATCTTCCACCCATATTACTACATTATACCAATTTTATGAGGCTCAGGCTTACAAATTTAACCTCAGGTAACTCAAAAATATAGAATAATAGTTGTTTGTTTTTTGGTTACTAAGAGAGGATATTCACTCATATATAGAACTAATTATCCCCTATTAATCATAGTACAGTTAATACCTCACTAGTCTTCTACTTTCTCAAATAATAGCGCAAGCCCTATTCCACCACCAATTCCTAACGTCGCAATTCCATATTTCATATGCTCTCTTTTCGCTTGATAAAACAAACGTGTCACAAGCATAGCTCCAGATGCACCGTACGGATGACCGAGCGCAATTGCTCCACCATTTACATTTAATTTTTCGAAAGGAATTTGTAACTCCTTTGCACAAGCAACAACCTTTGAAGCAAATGCTTCATTTATTTCAAAATAATCGATGTCCCCTACTTTCATATTCATTTCGTTTAATAATTTGTTCACCGCAAATATCGGACCAGTCCCCGGAAAATTTGGCTCCACTCCAACTACAGCACTGCGGACGAAACGAAGAACAGGCTTGTATCCTAGTTTTCGGGCTTGTCCCTCTTCCATTACAAGAACAGCACATGCCCCATCATTTACACCACATGAATTACCTGCCGTTACTGTACCATTTTGTAAAAATGCGGGTTTTGTTCTTTTAATGATTCGTTCATAATTCATTTTTGGATTTATAGATTCATCTAATAATCCATTAAAAGACAATATTTCATCATGTATATATCCTTTTTCTAGCGCTTGCAGTGTCCGTTTATAACTCAGACAAGCGTACTCATCTTGCATTTCTCTCGTTATGTTATAACGCTCCGCAACATATTCAGCCGCTACCCCCATATCAGGATCACCAATTGTTTCAGGTGAAAAGCGTGCTCTTTTTTGAAAAGGTGACGTACTTGTACTCTCTACTCCCCCGGCGATATAGAACTTACCTGCACCGCCTTGAATAAGATGACACGCAGTGCGAATTGCTTCTAAACCAGCACCACATTGCCGATCAATCGTTACACCAGGAATATGATAGCCAAGTCCTGCCTCTAGAGCAGATAATCTTGCAACATTCCCTCCCGGCCCAACAACATTCCCTAATATAACATCGTCTATTTCTCTCTCAATTCCTTTACCTAAAAACGAGAGCAGTGGTGCGGCTAATTGCTGAACTTCATAGTCTTTCAGCATCCCATTCTTCTTACCAATAGGTGTTCTTTTTGCTTCTACAATAACCGCCCTATTCATATATTTTCTCCCGGTTTTCAATCATACTTTTTGCTGCAATACGAGCAACTTTCCCATTATTTGTGTACGGTATTTCATCTACAAAATACCATTCTTTCGGTATTTTAAACGAGGATAATCGTTGTAAGCAAAAACCTTTTAATTGTTGCTTCGTAGCACTTCCTTTTACGATGGCGATAGGTTTTTCACCCCAGTAACTATCTTTCACACCAATTACAACTATTTCCTCAACAGCTGGGTGTTCATGTAATACACTTTCTATTTCTTCTGGATAAATATTGATTCCTCCAAATAAAATCATATTCTTCTTTCTACCGACAATATATATAAAGCCTTCTTCATCTTCATAGCCTACATCTCGCACTGTCATCCAGCCATCTGCATTCAACTCCCGTGCTAAAACTCCATCTATTATGTATCCCATAAAAAACTGATCACTTTTCACATAAACAGTTCCTATCTCGCCTTTCGGTACTTCTTTTCCTGCTTCATTACATATTTGAACTTGCACATTGTGACAAGGTTTCCCTACTGAATTTGGCTTTCTTTTACTTCCTTCATCGACTAGTGCTGTTACAAAACTTAGCTCTGATGCACCATAAAATTCATATCTTTTTGCATACGGAAATATATTCTTTATTTTTTCTTTCGCTTCAGCTTCCCATTTCGCTCCTGACGAAATAATTTTCATTTTATTTTCTATCACCCTATTTTCTTTATATAAAGATTCAAGCATTGTCGGAACTGTATACATAACTGATATATTTTCAGTTTCTAACTTATCTAACACTTGATTTGGAATGAACTTTCTCATAATGTACACCGTTTGTCCTACATATAATGCACTTATTGCGCCGTATAAAAAAAGAGAATGAACAAGCGTCCCAGCTATTAAAATAGAATCTTCTTTTTTCATATGAAAGTCATGTACATTGCAATCAAAACTATGAACCCACGATTGTTGCGCACGTAAAAATGCTTTTGCCTTCCCAGTTGATCCTGACGTAAATCCCATATAAAAAGGCGCATGTTGTACATTTTCTACAGGATGATACGTAGGGAGATAGTCTCCTATCATTCTTTTCCATTCATCAATTTCAATTACTCTTTCTTCTTCATCCAATAGATCATTTAACTTATATTGCTCTGTCACAATCATATCCGGATTACTGATTGCAATTCTTTCTTTGAGCTCATCTTGTTTCCACTTTATATCTAATGGCACACAAACCCATCCGGCCATAGCAGCACCTGCAAATAGTTGTAAAAACTCTATACTATTTTCTAATACAATTGCTATCGTGTTATTCTTCGATTCTTTTTCATTTAACCAGTTTGCTACTTTACACACTGACTCAAACCAATCTTTATATGTTAAAACTCGATTATTTTCCTTTATTGCTATTTTATTTGGTTGTAAAGTGGCATACTCTTTATATTCTTTTGTAATCCCCATTTGAAACGTCCTTCCTTTACGAAATAATAAAAAGAAACACGCAATGAACGTGTTTCTTCTCTTTCTTATCCCGCATTTGTATATTTCCCACTCTTTAGAGCAGGCGTAATAATATGTTTCAATGAACGATGTAATTTCGTTACAAGAATTGCTGCTATAATCGCTTTTATGCAATCACCTGGTAAAAATACGGCACTTACTTTCATCGTCTGCCATATAGAAATATCCATTACGAATGCTTGTACAATGATACCAAATACATAAACTACGAAAATACCACCAATTATATTAATACATAATACCTTTATTATAGAAATTTCACGTAAGCGCTCAATTAAATAACCAATGACAAACGCTCCAACGATATAACCAAGTAAATATCCTGCACTTGGCCCAACAAATACACTAAGGCCACCGCGCCCACCAGCAAGTAATGGTGCCCCAACTCCAACAATAAGTAAGAAAATAAGCTGACTTAACGCACCAAGACGTGATCCTAACAAACCACCAGCAAGCATAACACCGAGTGATTGCAATGTAATCGGAACTGGTGTAATAGCAAGAGCAATTGGAGGTATTAACCCTAACACTCCCATAATAGAACTAAATAAAGCGACGAAAACTAAGTTTTTTGTATTCATATTTGCTTCTCCTATTTGTAAACTTAAAATTCTTTTTAGATAACATATTATAGGAGTTATATTATCTTTCTATTTAGCATTTGTCAACTTATTTTCATAATAGGTTTACAAATATAAATTCAATTATTTCCCTTTATGCAAATGCTCAAGTTCTTTCCGAAGCGCCTGTTTTAAAAACTTCCCAACCGATGTTTTCGGAATTTCTTCCATAAATACAATATCGTCTGGTAACCACCACTTCGCAAACTGTGGTTTTAAAAATTCATATAGTTCTTCTTTTGTAACAGTGCTATTTGCCTTTTGTACAACGCAGGCAACTGGACGCTCTTGCCACTGCGGGTGTGGAACTGCAACAACGGCCGCTTCAAATATAGCATCATGTGCCATTAAAGCATTTTCAAGATCCACTGAAGAAATCCATTCTCCCCCGCTTTTAATAACATCTTTCGTACGATCAACAATTTTCACGCAGCCTTCCTCATCAACTGTAACAACATCACCAGTATATAACCAACCGTCTCGGAATCCTTCGACAGTACGATCATCGTTATAATAGCTTTCAGCGATCCAAGGTGCTCGTAAACATAACTCTCCCATTTCCGTACCATCCCACTTCACTTCACCGTTTGTACCGACTACTTTCATCTCTACACCAGGGACAAGATATCCTTGTTTTGAGCGGATTTCTAATTGCTCTTCATATGATAATTCTGTTTCATAACTTTTTAAACGTGCAAGTGTTACGAGTGGGCTCGTTTCGGTCATACCATATGCATGGATGAACGGAACATTGTGTTTTTGTTCAAATGCTTTAATAACACTTTTCGGTGCAGCTGCACCACCGCATAGTATTCTCGTCATACTAGATAAATCGTAACTATTATTTTCTAACTCTTGTAATACACCAAGCCAAATTGTCGGCACACCGGCAGCTAACGTCACTTTTTCAGATTGGATCATTTCTAATAAAATTTTTGGCGTAAACATCGGTCCTGGAAGAACTTGTTTTGACCCAAACCAAGTAGCAGCGAAAGGAAGTCCCCAAGCGTTCACATGGAACATCGGTACAATCGCCATTGCAGCATCACTTTCCGATAAAGCAGCTGTATCCGCTAAACCGAGTGCCATGCAATGCAGTACAGTACTACGATGCGTATATACAACACCTTTTGGATTTCCTGTAGTCGCTGACGTATAACACATACCAGCAGGTGTATTTTCATCAATATCTTTTACAAATTGGAAAGTTGGATCGCCTTCTTCTAATAGCTTTTCATAATGATATACAGGTTCTAGCGTAGTATTTGGAAGTTCATCTTTATCAGTCATAATAATGTAGGCTTGTACAGTTGATAATTGTGATTGAATATTTTCAACGAGTGGTACGAGATCTTCATCAATAAGTAAAATTCGATCTTCTGCATGCTGAATAATGTATGAAATATGTTGAGGAGATAAACGAATATTAATTGTGTGTAAAACAGAAGCAATACCAGGAATAGCAAAATACGCTTCCACATGTCGATGATGATTCCACGCTAACGTTCCTATACGCTCGCCTTCTTTAATTCCTAATTTTTTTAATGCACTGGAAAGCCTTCTCGTCCTTTCACCTAACTGCTTATACGTTAACGTCGTAATTGTATCATGTGTCCGTGAAACAATTTCTTTCTTTGAAAACAGTTTTTCTGCTCTTTCCATCATAGAACTAATTGTTAGCGGTACATTCATCATCATATTGGTTATATCCCCCTTTAAAGCGTTTTCATTTTTTGTTTATTATAACAGACTTCTACAAATGATTACGACATTTTTCTGTATTTTCTGAATTATTTCTTTGGAAATAATTCAGAAAATACTAAGAGAAAACATACTAAAATTCTTTCTTACGATATATAAATACCGAAATAACAAAAGAAAAGATGTATATAATAACACCAAATATTGTATATAGCATCGAAACGTATACAGATGAATTTAAATTTGATATTGGAAATTGTTCTATTAGATAACCAATAACACTTTGTAATCCAAAATAAGTAACAAGTCCCCCGCATGCGCCTCCAATTGTAATAGCATCAGATTTTTCTGCTCCAAAAATATAGAGGAGTGGATAGGCTATTGCTCCAGCATTAAGGATGATGAACGTCCCTAAAGAAACACTCTTAAATATATCATCATCAATTGACGTATCTGAAACGAAACCATGTACATAAAATACGCTATATGATAATAAGGTACCAATAATTACAACTAAAAAATAAAAAAGATAGTGACTTTGCACAATGTTATTTCTAGTAACCGGTAAGGTAAGTACATATTTTTCATAACCCGACTTACTCTCATATTTAATAACTTCAAGTGCAGGAATCGCAGCAAATAAGATAATGAACGTAGCAATGAAACGGTACATTGAAGCATTACCAAAATAAAAAACGAATCCCGATCCTAATATCGCTATTCCCATGAACGTAAAGAAAGTTCGATACACTAGATAATAGTTTGTCAATAATAAACCTTTCATTTATTTTTCACTCCTCGTTAATAAAACACTTATTCCATCTATCGAAATGGTTCTATGAGCAATCCCATTTGGTAGTTTATGCACATCTGATACAAGTACATTGAAATAAGAACCATTATTCCTTTTCACCACAACTATATCTTTGTTGATTAAATTTAGTTGTTCCTCATCAACATCTACAATGGCATAACTATCCAAAACCTTATCCTTTTCTTCATTTAATAAAATTTCTCCATCTTTTATCACAATAAGATGACTAGCTATTTTTTCTACATCACTCATAATATGCGAAGAAAGTAAAATACCACCATTACTTTTATTCACAAAACTTTTTAATTCCTCTAATACCTCCTCCCTAGATGAAGGATCAAGACCTCCCGTCGCTTCATCTAGGATTAATAATTTGGCATTATGCGACAATGCAACAGCTATAGATAGTTTCATCGACATTCCACGGGAAAACCTACCTACTTTTTCATTAGTAGGTAAAGAGAAAGAATGAACTAATCGGTAAAAATTTTCTCTATCCCAAGATTCAAACATCTTTTCAAAAACCTTATTTAGTTGTTTTATTGTAAGATGAGCTGGTAGATTCATAGCATCAAATACGACTCCAATTTTCCCCTTAATCTTGGCATCTATATTTATATTTTCTTCACCAAATATTTTTACTGTACCGCTATCTTTAGAAATTAATTCTAGTACTGTTTTAAATGTTGTTGATTTACCTGCCCCATTGTCACCAATAAATCCCACTATTGCCCCTGATGGCACATTGAATGTAACATCTTTTAAAACAATTTTGTTTCCAAATGATTTACTTAAATTTTTAATTTCTAGAATGTTTGACATCATTTCACTCCTATCTTAACTTTTCATAAAAGTATGTTTTCTCCTATTAAAAATTATCCACTTTTTCTCTCACTTTCTTTTTCAGTTTAAAAATAAGACGATTACTATATTCTTGATTTTCTACTAAAATTAGATACACCTCTAATACTCCTAACACCCGAACAAAAAGATAAACTCCAAGAGCAATAAGTACAACACAGTACGGATAATACTGCACTAATTCTCCTGAAGTGATATGCTTTTCCTCAAACAAAAACGGTATTGCGCCTGCGGCAATAAAACAAAATCCAACAATCATCACTGCGGCATACTTCTTCTTAATAATCGCATATCTTTTTGTCAATTCTTTTAGAAAGTTTTGATCAAATAGTAGTTCTTCTTTTTTCAATACATTGTATCGACTCTCTTCTATCGTTGCAGGCACCATCATTGCTCCAATTCCAAGAACAGCAATGATAATGACAAGGAATGTCGACATTGTTGCATTTTCTTTAAATAGTAAATACGGTATTGTAGATAAAATGAGCAAGCTAAACCCTAACGCTATATATTTTGAAACCTTTTGCCCATACACTATATACCCTTCTGCCATTTCCTGACTTACGTAATAGCCATCCACATTTTCATTACTTTGCTCTGCAGTTTCTTTTAATAAATAGTCGAGTGATACTTCAAATACATTTCCAATCATTATTAACTTTTCAGTTTCAGGAAAACCTTGACCGTTTTCCCATTTACTAACCGCTTGCCTTGTTGTGTTTAATTTTTCAGCTAATGCTTCCTGAGAAAGGCCCTTTTCCTTTCTTAATTTAAAAAGCTTTTCACCAAATCCCATATGTGTGTCCCCCTTTGTTTTCTTACCTAAATTTTATGTAAACATTGCCCTTATCTCTATCTTCCTGCGGTTGCACTTTGTCAACTTACGGTTGCGATTGTGTTATATAGCGGTTTTTCATACGATTTAGCTAGTTTTCTTCTACGATTATGACATTAATAAAACATTTCATTCCAATAACAAATTATAACAATTAAAGGTAATTATTGTTACAAAAAAAAATAAAAACTCCCTTATTCATTTAAAGGAGTTTTCGATATGAAATATTCCAAGAAGGGCTAATTTTCTTTCTCATATTAATTCACAATTTCTTCTATATATTTTTGTATGTTGTGCAACGATTAATAAGCATCCCACACAGTATATGTTGTCATCTCTTTATATAAGGCATATTCATATATATGTAAAATATTACTCCTATTAGCTTCTTTAATAAAAACACTTTTCAATAATCATAACGGCTTCTGCTTAAACTTTTCATAATGTCGTACTTTTAATAAAAGGACATTCCCGCAATCTGTACAAATATAAGCATCTACTGGTGAAGATGTGAACATCGTCTCCTTTTTCCGTATTTGTGCATAACCGACAAACTCCCCTTCTCCTATATTTTGAGAACCACAATGAGAGCATGTCTGCACGTCTTTCTGTTTCATGAGAGCACCACCTTTAATCTGTTTCTACTCCCTTCGACAGTTCACTTCCATTTCCCTTCCAAAAAACCTCTTATTCTCTTACATTTCAACAGGAATCTCAGAACAAACATCGTATATGTACTATGAAATATATTTATTGACGGGGGAATCTCATGAGTACAATTATGACAATCAATACCGCTCAAGAAATTGAAAACGCAGAAATACATATGCTTTCTTCTAGATTAGCACTACTACAAGCAATGGACGGAAATCCAATGCAAGTACAAATGAAAAAGTTCGGTAGTGCCACTGCTTTTTCATCAAAAGTAATTGCTGGTCCGTCTTTTAATACGGTAAAAGGTATTACATTTACAAATACAGATGAATTAGATGAAATTATCTCTTATTATCATGCATTACAAATCCCTTGTCGTTTTGAAATTACACCCGCTCAAGGGACAGCTGAATTATTTCAATACTTGTCTCAAAAAGGATTTTACCAATCCAGCTTCCATACCGCTTTATATAGTATACCGAGAGAAGATCCATCCCTGCTTCCTGCTAACATTTCAGTACGCCAACTGAAAGAAAATGAATTTCATATTTTTGCAGACGTATATGTACGTGGATTTAACATGCCATCCTTTACAAAAGATGGTGTCCGTCAAAATAACGAAATTCTTTACGAGAAACCAGGATGGCATTTTTTCATAGCCGAAGTTCAAAATACTCCTGCAGGCATTGGTGTCCTGTACATAAATAATGGGATTGCTTCATTAGCTGCTTCTGCTACTTTGCCAGAATTTCAGCGTAAAGGCTGTCATACTGCATTAATTCAAAAGCGAATTGAAACAGCTATTGAATCCAATTGTAATTTAATAGTTGGACAAGCAAGGTTCGGTAGCGGCAGTCAAAATAATATGGAACGTGCCCATATGAAAATTGCTTATACGAAATCCATATGGACTGCAAAAGAAATATAATTAACATTCTTCCTCCTTTCATTACAATCTTATACATTCTATGACAATTCCTTTTCTATCCTATTAATCATTTGAATATTCAAACTATCTTTGTTACGCTATTACTAGATACATCATTCAACTTGCAATATGAAAAGAGAATTCTAATCAAACTACAAGGAGGAGAAATGTATGACTAAACATGATCATGGTTTAAAAGAGAAAGTAGAAGGTGCCATTGATAAAGTAAAAGGCGAAGTAAAAGAAGTTGTCGGGAAAGTAACCGATAATAAAAAATTACAAGCCGAAGGGAAATGGGATAAAGTGAAAGGCACCGCTAAAGATGCTGTCGGTAATGTAAAAGAAAAAGTTCATGAATATAAAGAGCATAAAAAGAATAATTAAAAAAAATGAAGATGTATGGTTATGCAAGTAGTAAGTTACTAAAGTTTATATTTGCCCATAAAATCATTTTAAAACGACAAAAAGATGCCTGAAGGCATCTTTTTGTCTATAAACAACTATTTTACATCTTACTTTGTGAAATTTGGTTTTAGGTCACCTGTATACGGTTCGTGCTCAACAAAGATTTTTATATCTTTTCCATTCGCATCTTTCCCCATTCTGGTATATGTAAATTTCTCTTTATTTAATTCTGTAAGTTCAAGAACTGCACCGTATTTATTTCCTAACGAAACGTGAGCTCTTATTTTATTACCATGTACAACATCAAAGAAACCATAGTCTCCACGACTTCCCCCTGTATTCACATTGAAAAACTCATATTTATTTGTATTTTTATCGTATTTTGCTAGACTGATTAAGTTTGAGTTATATTTTGTTACATTATTACCTTGTTCGTCTAATACCACCGTTCCATTCCATAGTGTACTAGATAAAATTTCATCTCCATCAACGTCCGTAACTATTTTCCCCGTCGAGCTTTCTAAACTTTTATCAGGTCGCGTGAAAGAAAGTTCTTTTTCATGGTAAGGAACATGTTCAACAAACACTTCTACATCGTTCCCTTTTGCATCTTTCCCTATTCTTTTATATGTAAATTTCTCCTTATCTAATTGCGTTAATTCAACAACTGCCTGATAATTTTGCGTTTCAGAAATTAACACTCTTTTCTTTCCATCATTCGTTATAAAAAAGGTACCGCTATCATTACGACTCTCTCCTGTATTTGCATTAAAAAATTCATACCTTGCAGTATTAGCATCATATTTTGCAAGCCCGATGAAATTTTGATTTTCTTTCGTTACATCATTATGATCTTTGTCATAGACTTTTGTCCCTTGCCAATTTGTTTCACCAAGTATGCTAGCTAGTAGTTGCCCTTTCGTTTGTTTAGTTTGATTAGTTTCTTGTATTGCATTATATAAAAATTGTGCGTACTGTTCACGCGTCACATCCATACTTGGAGCAAATTTCCTTCCTCCTACTCCTTTTGCAATATTATTTGTTTGAACAGCACTAATTGCATTTCTTGCCCATGAGTTCGTTGAAACGTCAGTAAAACTGTGATCACTCTTTGCCTTTAAATGAAAAGCATTTGTAAGAACCTGCGCCATTTCTGCACGTGTTAAGGATGCCTTCGGTCTAAAGTTTCCATGCTCATCCCCCTTAAAAACACCCATTTCTGTTAAAGATAAAATTTCCTTTATATAGCTTGTTGAATCTTCACTTACGTCACTGTATGGGTTTTGATAATTTTTGTTTTCTTCCATATTAAAATAACGATACATTAAAGCTGCAACTTGTTCGCGTGTTACGTTATCTCCAAACCCAAATCTTCCATCATCATAGCCAAAAATGATTTTCTCACCTGTTAATTGCTGAATCGCCTCATATGCCCAGTGTCCCTTTGGAACATCTTTGAATACACCAGTATGATTCGTGTTTGCTGTAACCGCTTCTGCTTTCACCTCTCCAGTCATTTCACTTAATAGACTTCCACCTAAAACTGCTGATATGATACATGTTTTTAAAATTGTTTTATTCATCGCTTTCCAATCCCTTCCATAATTTAACAAAGAATTACACCACTTATCTTTCAAAAGAAAAGTCTATGTGAGCAATTCATGTTTTAAATTTTGATTACAGCTAATTGGTTACACCTCCAAAGTTCTTTTTCGCAGTATCCATAGCTGTTATATATAGGAATTATAAATAGCAACTATAAATTGCCCATAAATAAATTATTAAAAAAAGATAAAATTAAGATAATATATTTTTAATCTCAATCTAAAAAAACGTTATTCTTTCTCATCTAGCTTGTTAAGAAAGAATAACGTTTTTTAATTCTAGGATCCTGACCAAAAAGAGGTTTTATTTTACATGTCCAAAAACAATTTCACGGCCCTTTCCAACCAAAACATCGGAAAGAAGCCGTCGCAAATACTTATTTTATAATTGGAGAAAGTTTACTTCCCTTCACTCTTCTCTAACACATACAAATCTTCTTCAATATTAGATAGTTTCTCTGTTACAAGTTTTCTAGCATCTCCAATTGCTTGATTGTATGCAAAGGGTCCTACTAATTTAATCATTTCTTCTATTAAACGTTCTGCTTGAAAACGCCCAATTTCATCTAAATCTTCTTCAACGAAAAATTGCTGAATTTGTGCTACAAGCTCTTCTTTTTTATCATTTGGTATTTTTATATTCATCATCATATATTACTCCTCTATATGTAAGATAGTACGTTTCTTAACTCTACCATAGAAAAGCGCTTTCCAGGACAACTTTTTGTAACGCCTTCCAGCTCCCTGTGACCGAGTATATTTTCTTTCTTTATAGCAAACTGCTTCATAAACATTTTACATAAAGAATATAATGCATTCATTTGCGGGGGAGTTGGATCATATTTATCAAAATTTCCTGTCATGCATATTCCAATTGTATCCCTATTATTATCTTTCGCATGCGCTCCAATATGTAAACCTCGTCCTTCGACTATAGTTCCATTTTCTTCAATAAAATAATTGTAACCGATCCCGCTCCATCCTCTTACTTTTTGATGAAATTCATGCGTTTTATACACATCCCATCCATCTTCAGATGTATGGTGGATAATCAGTTTATTTACTTTTTCTAAAGGAACTAATTCATCTTGAAATGTTAAATTAACACATTTAATTTCCATTTGAACACCCTCCCCTTAAAAATCAATGATCATAATTGTTTTATCATCTGGTCGTATTCTCTTTTCCCCTTCTAGCTCTTCAATAATTGCTACATATTCCTTTATACTATTCTTTCTTATATATGCAACAGTTTGTTCCAGTAGCCAATCTGGGTGGAATAATCCGTCTGAACAAATAAAAATCCCGCTTACTTCATCTATATGTAATTCACCATATTGTAAATAATGTATCGCTTCTTTCATTCCATTTGCAACGGAATACCCGCCCTGTATATTTGCAAGATAACGATTGTATTTTAACTGTTCTTTCACATCTTGAAAAACATGTTCTTCTGGTACAGATAACCCTCTTTTACGATCTTCTTCTCTCTTCTTTTTTGCTCGTTTACTAATTCCTTCAACTGTGTCTTTCGTCAATACTTGCATCGTTCCATCTTGAAGGATTGCGACAATCATACAGTCCCCTAATTGTGCGTATTCAATTTTTTCACCATCTATTTGAACTACCGCAATACATGTGCACCACAAATGCTCTTTCTTTCTCATGTCTACTTCATATTCTAACATTTTGCTTTGCAATGCTTCATTTGCTTTTGCAACGGCAACTTGTAAACTATGATTTTCACGTAATGAAGCAAAATAACTTGCAAATAAATGCGAAGCGATGTATGCTCCATTATGTCCCTTTTCATCACGAAACGGCACGAGCGGTGTTGCTCCATCGCATACACCATATATCTTTTTTTCTTCATTACAAAAATAAGAATCCTCACATTCTTGCTTCAACGGGCTTTTCTGTTGATATGTTTTTATCTTCACAACTGTATCCCCTTTCAAATGATAAAACACTCGAATTCTTTTGATTAATCTAATTTTCCGGAATAAACTGTTTTTACCCAAAACTTTCAATATCATATATAATCTTGAAATAATATGAATTTTTTAGTGAAGGACGGGAAAGAAATGGTTAGATTTCTTGGTGTTATTATTGGTTCTATTATTATTGCGATTGCCTTTAATCTTTTCCTTATCCCCCACAAAATTTTAAGTAGTGGAATTGGCGGAATTGCTATTATTTTAGGGATTGTAACTCCTGTAAACACAGGTATTATTAACTTTGTATTAAACTTACCTATCCTTATTTTAGGATACATAGGTCTTGGAAAAAAAGTCATTTTTAACACGATTATCTCTGTTATTGTATTATCTGTTGCATTATACTACGTTCCAGTGAAAGTCGTAGCAACAGATCCACTTTTATCATCTATCTTTGGTGGTGTTATTGCCGGAGCTGGTATCGGTCTTGTTTTTAACTGTAATGGATCAACTGGTGGATTTGATATTATCGGTATGTTGTTATCTCGCAAACGAGACATTAAACTTGGCGGATTCCTTATTATTTTAAATGCAGTCGTTGTAATCATTGCAGGATTCTTCTTCACTTGGGATGTCGCTCTTACAAGCTTACTTTCGATTTATGTAACCGGTAAAGTTATCGATGCTATTCATACGAAGCATCGAAAGGTTACACTTATGATTGTAACAAATGAAGCAGAAAAAATGAAAAAACAACTTCTTTCAACTGTTGTACGTGGAATTACATTACTTGATGGCGAAGGTGCTTATTCCAGCGAAAAGAAACGTGTACTTATGACAGTCGTTTCTCGTGAAGAATTAGCAAGTATGAAATTAACAATTTCTGAAATTGATCCTCATGCATTCGTTAACATTACAGAAACGGTTGAAGTATTAGGATTGTTTAGAAAAGGTTAAAAAACTAGGTGGAAATCCACCTAGTTTTTATTTTCCATAAATTCAATTCGATTTCCGAATGGATCTGACACATAAAATCTAATTACATCTGAACGTGCATGATCATCTATTACTTCAATACCTTGCTGTATTAACTCTCGTTTAAATTCATCTATTTTTAAAACATAAAAAGCCGGATGTGCCTTTTTAGCTGGGGTAAAGTTTTGCTCAACTCCGATATGAATCTCTTGATTTCCACACTTAAACCAACATCCACCACGCTTCTTTAATTCCTCTGGTTTCGGTATTTCCTCCATACCAATTTTTTCACCATAAAATTCTCGTGCTTCTTCTTCACACCCTACAGGCGCAGCTACTTGCACATGATCAATCCCTTGAATATAATTTCTCATTTTCTCTCCCCCTCTTCTACCCTAATGTTATAAGGAAACCCTACTCCTGTAACTTACAAATGATTTATAAAACAATATAAGCTCCCCTTATTACCACCCTATACGCACTTTTCCAAAATAAAGAAAACAAAATTTATTATATAACTTCCATTTTTTATAGAAATACACATTACATCTATATTATAGTTATGAATAGACAAATCTTTTTAGATGCTATTTGTACGGAGGAACTATTATGAGTCGTAAAAAATATTCATCAACTCAAAGAAAACGTCATCCGAACATTTCTAGACGTTTACGGAACCATATACAAGATCGTTCATTAACAGAAATGTATGCATCTCTGTTCGAACACAACCCTGATAGTATTATTTCATTAAATTTAGAGGGAGTTATTCTGCATATAAATCCTTCTGCAGAAAGAATATTAGGTTACACTTCTTTAGAATTAGAACAGAAGCATATTACCTCTATTTTAGAAGCTCATATTTCTGAACAAGTATTACACAATATAAAGAATACGGAAACAAATAATCAACAAGAGTATATCTTATCTATTTATCATAAAAATGGATTCTTATTAGACGTCGTAACAAAACTAGTTCCTATTTTTGTCCAAAACCGTCTAACTGGCGTATATGCCATTATGAAACCTCTTGAAAAGTCAGAAAGAATTGAGAATATGCTAAAAGAAAGTGAGAAAAGATTACGTACATTAGTGGATTCTATGCCTGCGTTTGTTATATTTAAGGATCATGAAGGACGCTGGCTTGAAGCAAATGACTACGCACTTTCTTGTTTCAATTTCCACCATGTACCTTATCATGGAAAAAAAGATAGTGAACTCATTCAGTATAACGAAGCGTACCGAGAAGCTTTTTTACACTGTGAAGAAGTCGACGAGCTAGCATGGCAACAAAGACAAATTCTTCATGGTGAGGAATTTATTATTCATAGAGATAATTTCGATCTAATCTTAAGTATATCGAAAGTTCCACTTTATCATCCTGACGGCTCGCGAAAAGGTCTTATCGTAATGGGAAGAGACGTTACCGAGCTAAAAGAAACGGAAAAGTTATTACGAAAATCAGAAAAGCTTGCAGTAGTCGGACAACTGACAGCTGGAATCGCCCATGAAATTCGAAATCCACTCACTTCTCTAAAAGGTTTTCTAACATTACTACTCCCTGAAATAAATGAGGAGCAAAAATGGTATATCGATGTTATGTTAAGTGAGATTTCACAGATGGAGTCTATCACAAGTCAATTTATGGCGATGTCTAAACCACAAGTATTATCTATCCAAACTTGTAACATACAAACTTTAATTGAAGAGGTAGTTACATTTATTTTACCAACTGCTATTATGCACAGTGTTCATATCATTATGGATCATTTTGATTACGCACATGATATTCAATGTGACGGTAACCAATTAAAACAGGTTTTTATAAATATATTAAAAAATGCGATTGAAGCGATGCCAAATGGCGGAAATATTTTCATCCAAACAAAACCATTAGAGGATACCTTTATTTTAATACGGATTATTGATGAAGGTTGCGGTATCCCAGAAGATCGTATCTCCCGTCTAGGCGAACCTTTTTATAGTTTAAAAGAAAAAGGCACAGGACTAGGATTAATGATGTGTTACAAAATAATTGAAGAACATCATGGTAAATTACACATTGCAAGCGAATTAAATAAAGGTACAATTGTTGATATTCAGCTACCACTTTCTTCATCTCATCTTGCAAACCAGTCTTAAATAATAAAAGAAGCATCTGCTAATGATTAGCAGATGCTTCTTTTATTATTTGTACTTATAAAACCGTTTTCTCATACCACTCTTTTGCTTTTTCTACTTCACCCATCGTTAATTGATGTCCTCTATTTTCCCAGTGCATTGTTACGTTTGCATTTGCACTTTCTAGTAACGTCTTCAATTCCTCTGACTCAGCAGGTGAACAAATCGGATCATTTGTCCCAGCAGCAATAAACACGGATTTTTCTTCTAAATTAGGCAATTGCGTTCCTCTTCTAGGCACCATTGGGTGATGAAGCACAGCACCTTTTAACGCATTTTCGTAATGGAATAATAAGCTTGCTGCAATATTTGCTCCATTTGAATAACCGATAGCAACTATGTTGTTTCTATCAAATTCATATATTTTTGCAGCTTCATCTAAAAACTCATTTAATTCCTTCGTACGGAAAATAAGATCCTCTTCATCAAAAATACCTTCTGCTAATCGGCGGAAGAAACGTGGCATACCATTCTCTAATACATTTCCCCTAACGCTTAATACCGACGCTTCCGGATCAATTATTTCTGCAAGTGGTAATAAATCTAATTCATTACCACCTGTGCCATGAAGTAATAATAACACTGGTTTTGACGTATCTTTTCCTTTTTGAAAAACATGTTTCATCATAATCCTTTTCCCCTTTCAATCACTTTAATCTAAATTTCTCACTTCAAATGGTAAAAGCGTTTGTTCAATCTGTTTTCTATGTTGTTCATATTGTGCCGGTAACTTTAATTCCTCACCCATCGTCTCTAACGATTCATCATGAGTGAAACCAGGAGGATCTGTTGCAATTTCAAATAAAATTTCACCATGTTCTCTAAAATAAATTGCGTTAAAATAATTTCGATCTTGTACAGGAGTTACGTGGTATCCAAAACGGGATACATACTCTTTCCAGTCTAGCTGATCAGCATCATCACTCGCTCTCCAAGCAATATGATGCACTGTACCAACGCCCATTTGGCCACGACCAATTGTCGATAACCTCAAATCGATAATATTTCCAATATCAGCAGAAGAACGGAATCGAATAAATTCACCCTCTTCTCCAATTTTCTCAAGACCCATAACATGCTCTAACAATTCAGCAGTTTTTTGAGGTTGTGCCGATAAAAGAACAGCACCGCCAAATCCTTTAATTGCTACTTCTGGCGTAACTTCTCCAAAAGTCCAATTATTTAATTCACCCTCTTCTCTTTCTACTAATTCTATATGCAAACCATGTGGATCATCAAATTCTAAATACTGCTCTCCAAATCGAGTCATTTTTGTATACGAAACATCGAATTTTTCTAATCTATTTTCCCAAAACTCCATTGCCCCTTTTGGTACAACATAAGAAGTGATTCCCACTTGACCGTCACCAATAACTCCTTGACGAGCACCTGCCCATGGGAAAAACGTAATGATTGTTCCTGGTTTTCCTCCTTCATTACCGAAATAAAGATGGTACGTACCTGGATCATCAAAATTCACTGTTTGTTTTACTAAACGTAAACCTAATACACCAGCATAAAAATCTACATTTTCTTGTGGATGTCCTACGATTGCTGTAATGTGATGAATTCCCATCGTTTTCTTTTCCATTTTCTCCGCCCCTTTTTATTTCATTTTAAAAACTTTTATACATTAAATTTCATTATTCATTTTGTCCATACTGCAAAGTAAAATCCATCGTTATAATTTTATCTCGAATTCGAGATATTAATTATAAAATTATACTCTAGCATCTAAACCATTAAAATTATCTCGAATTCAAGATAATACTCAAAAAATATTTGTTCAATCTATTATCATGATAAATCTTGATTTGGAATGATATTTATCTCGAACTCAATATTTATTATAAGTTACTTACTTTTTATTGTCAATAAGTGACTTACTTCATTTCAAATAAAAAAAAGCCATACAAATGTATGACTGTTAACTTATTGACATCTCAATTTTCTCTTTCCCTGCATATACTTTACGAAATTTCATATAGCAGCCAATACGCCAAGGTACTATATAACAAACCGCAAGGGTGTAGAAAAGAATGCCGATTGACTTCGGATCTAAACCTTGTAAATGTCTTCTAAAATAAGCACGTAAAAGGACAATAATTAAAAATGTAGCAATAAAAGCAATACTTTTTTTCGCATAAATTTGACCATCTTCTCTCACTTCATATCCAGTTAAAATAATAAGTGGAATTGATAATAACAGTCCAATCCCAGCAGCTACCCCAATTTGCCAATCAGCAAGTTGTATCGGTGCCGCATATAAAGAAAAACCTGGTAATAAAAGGAATAATGGAAATAATAGTCGTCTTCCTTTATTTTTAATTGGTCGATTCATAGAACGCATACGTCCAAATATAACGAGCCCTATGACAAGTAAAAAAATTGTTATACTGTACGAACCTTGATCCAAATGAATCTCTCCCTAAAAATAGGCATTTTTAAAACCTTTCCCATTATACTCTTAATGTTTTCTAAAGAATATGATTATTCCTTCAAAAATTTTACATATAAAATATATTTTTAGGTTTTATTTATTATAGGAAACAATTCCGAAAGAGGCACCACCCGCCCTACCTCATCTTTAAACACAATATGCTCTCTCGTTAAATGACGCGGGCTCTTTACTCCCGCTGCTGCCGCAAGCGAGAACAAACTATATCTCATACTAACAACATAATTCATTACTCGCCATTTCTTCTCATACGGATCTAGCGCTTTTTGATAGTGCGGATTCGTCGTGGCAACTCCAGATGGACATTGCCCCGAATTACATTGAAGCGCCATAATACAGCCACTTGCCATCATAAATCCACGCGCTGAATTTACAGCATCTGCACCAATTGCTAAAGCAATTGCCACTTTATCTGGTGTAATTAATTTCCCCGAGGCAAAAACTTTGAATTTGTCCCGGACACCGTAATGATTCGCTGTATCAATACATGTCAGTAACGCTGGAATAAGCGGCATCCCCATACTATCTGCCATTGATTTATACGTTGCACCTGATCCACCTTCTGAACCATCAACTGTAATGAAATCTGGATAAATATTTAACTCTTTCATCGATTTGAATAAATCTTCCAACGGCTCCTGCTGTCCAATTACAATTTTCATACCGACTGGTTTGCCGCTGCTTTCTTGCAAATGTTGAATAAAATAAAGTACATCTACTGCATTCTTTAAAAATGGAAATCGATTCGGTGAATTAATCGTTTCTCCTTCTCGCACATTCCGAACAGAAGCAATTTTCTCATTTACTTTTTGTCCCTCTAGATGACCACCACGTATTTTCGCACCTTGCCCAAATTTCAATTCGAATGCTTTAATATTACTTTCTTTCGCTTTCTCCATAAATTTCTTCATTGAAAACTTACCATCCTCATCACGATATCCAAATAATCCTGGACCAATTTGCGCAACGATATTTGCACCGGTATGTAAATGTTCCGGTATTACACCACCTTCCCCCGTATTAATCCACGAACCGCCAGCCATCTTCGCGCCAAATCCACTTGCCAAAATATAATTTTCGCCAATCGCACCGTAAGAAGTTGCTGATGCGCCAAACATGCCATACAGTTTCCACGGATATTTGCGGTTTTCACCGACGATAATTGCATCGTCTTCTTCGTATAACCAAAGATTCGTTGTATCCGCTGTCAATTTTTCTCCTCGTGAAAATAACCCTTCCTTATGAATCACATACTTTTTCCCTTCACGTTCTTTCGTTACATTCACACTTAATTCATCTGTTAATTTCGGAAATAATGTATTAGCGATATAATATCCAGATGCATCAAAATCTCGTTTTGATCCAAAACCGAGTATTTCTGAACGGTATTTTGCTAGAAACATTACACTTTGAAAATCATAACGTGAAAAGGGCTTTCCATCCGTATCATGATCAAACCAATATTGCCTAAATTCCGGTCCTATCTTTTCAAGTAAATAACGCATCCTTCCTAAGTATGGATGTAACTTTAATATAGAATGATGCGTCCGTTTTTTAATAAAAAATGTAATAATAAAAAAAATGATTAATAGTAACATCAATAAGAGCAATATACTAATAATAACGAGTAGCGTTTCACTCATCCCGCTTCCTCCTATGAAAATCCATAATAAAAGGAGAACACCTGATGTGTTCTCCTTTTATCTTTATTCAAATTAATGTAGCAAGATGCTCTTTCGCATCATATTCAACTAAACTTTCAGCATTTTTAATTCGATGAACAAAATCTGGATTAGCTATTAAAGGTCTTCCGAATGCCACTACATCAATTGTTCCTTCTTGCAACGCTTCTTCAGCCTCTTTCGGATTTAAATTCCCTACTCCTACAATCGTACCCTCCCAATATTTTCTTACTAATTGATGAAAATTCTTTCCGTCAGCAATAACTGCCGTATAATTCATCGTTGAAGGGTGAATCATCGTTAATCCAACTTCGTTGAACATATTTACAAACATTTCAATTGCAAGTTCAGGGTTTTCCCACATATAAGTTGGATTATCACCTTTGAAAGCAGAGAAACGAAGAAGTGTTTTATCAGCCCCAACAGCTTCTATTACAGCCTCCGTTACTTCTTTCATAAACGTTAACCTTTTCTTTAAATCTCCGCCGTATTTATCAGTACGCTTATTTGCGAACTCATAAGTAAATTGATCGATTAAATATCCGTGTGCCCCATGAATTTCTACTCCATCAAATCCGGCTTCGATCGCGTTTTTCGCAGCTTGTGCGTATTGACCAATCACCTCTTGTATTTCTTCTAACGTCATTGCTTCTGGCGTGTCGAACGGTTTACGAAAACGCGGAACATTTCCCTCTGCAGCGATAGCAGACGGTGCTTGTGGCATTTGTCCACCAATTATTTCGTGATGACTCATACGGCCAACATGCCATATTTGAGCAATAATCGTTCCGCCTTCTTTATGTACTGCTTCTGTAACAGGCTTCCACGAATCGATTTGTTCTTGTGTATAAATCCCTGGTACTCCTGGATTTCCTTTTGCTCTTGGGCTAATGACGATTCCCTCTGTAATAATTAAGCCAACTCCATCAGCTGCACGTTTTCTATAATACTCTACCACATCAGCACCAACGACTCCTGTTTCATGATCCGCGAAACATCTCGTCATCGGTGCCATTGCTATGCGATTACGAAGAGACCAAGATCCAATTTGAATCGGATCAAACAGCTTCGTTTCTTCAATATTTTCAAAAGATTCCCAATCGTTTATATTTGTTCCCTCATAAATACTTGCCGCTTTATTATTTGAACTTGTCATTTTTCTTCCCCCTAAAAATTTCTTACTATAATCGCATCATACTTACTTTTAGATAGTAACGTCAATTGATACGCTTTTATGTAGAAATATTCGAATAATAAAACTAACTGTTTTTTAACTTTAAGGGTTATGACATTCAAGACTCTACTGTCTATTTTTATGTTCAGTAAGTGGATGAGGAAAATACTTGTTAAGTGGATGTTTTCTTTTCTTCTAGCTTTATCAATATAGAATATATTGGTAATTGTTTTTCAAACTGTTTACTAAAAAAAAAAAACGATTTCCACTGTACTATATTCAAACTTAAAGTAATGAGGTTTCAATCATTCATTTATTTTTTATTATACAAGAAAAATTTTAGGAACGAATACAAGACTCCTACATAGTTGAAAGTATTTTTTCTATTTATCCGTTCCTAATTCCCATGAAAAAAGGAGCTGTCATATAGTCGAATTATCGACTATATGACACTCCTTTTTAGTTGACCGTATATGGCTAACAATTCATTTATCTCTTTAATATAAAGAATATAAACAATTATTATCTCTTCACATATAAAAAATTCCTTAGCAGTAGAAGTGAGGGTGGTTCAGTATTCTTCTAAAAATAATAACTTATAAACCTAAAACAATGAAAGCCCTACCTCTCTTTCATCCTTACGGCTCCTCGTCCGTGCCAGTGTGAATCAGGATTGCAAAAATCAAGTAACTATTCTATCGAGGTGTGTAATTAAACTTCGAACATTCGTAAAGAATTAAAAAATAAAAATGGAGTTGATTGTAGTAATAACAAAAGAGGTTAATGCTCTAAAAGTGGTTTGAAAGAGTTGAATGTCTTTGAAATGATTAATTTTCTATAATTATGTTCCCAAAAAATTCAAAACCTTTTTTGGGATCTAATACATTATTTGTAATGAATCTTAACAAAAGCTTTTTATTTGACTTTCTGTGATACCTTCAATTAATCCCAGTTCACTAATCAAAAATTCGTGTGCGTTATCTAACATTTTCTTTTCGCTTGCATTAAGTGCTTTTTCTTTCTGCATACGTAATAAATCACGTACAACTTCAGCACCTTCTTGTATTTTACCCGTCTTTATTTTATCAGTGTTCAATTTATACCTTTGTTTCCACGTAAGTAATCTATCAGATTCTCCATGTTGAAAAATATCCAATATGTGTGCTATTGCCGTTATATCCGTGACTGGTCGTATATTTGAGCTCAATATTCTCCCTGCCGGAATCATTACTTCCATATTACTACCCGACATTTTTATAACATAATACTGTTGTTTTTCTCCTGCGATTTCCTTCTCTTCTACGGCTTTAATTATACCTGCTCCGTGCATAGGATAAACAATGTTATCGCCAATTTGAAACAAATAATCCACCTCCATATATGGTAACCTTCTCAATCTTAACACACAATCGCTTTTTTAGCAAAATTTTTATTTTATCATAAAATTATTTTTCATGTCAATCCTTTCGAACTAAGAAAATAAATTTGTGAAATATCACTGAAAACCCGCAATCTTATTAACTTTTCCACACATATATACATTCTAACTTTACCTTCTCTTTTTACATAAAAACACATTACTACTTATAAGTAGTAATGTGTTTTTTATACGGAATCGTTAAACATTCCCTATTAATTCCACGTCTATATACTAACCTGCTTACAGACTGTCTCTCTCGCTAAAAGAAAACCCATAATCACTTGCGCAGCTACTCGACTTGTCATATCTCTGAAATCAAGGGTTGGATCAATTTCTACTATATCCATCCCTTGAACAAGCGGTTCTTTACCAAGAAATTCAATCGCATCAAGTAAAGTCGTACTATCCATACCGCCAGGACCAATTGCTGGACAACCTGGTGCAAATGCTTGATCTAGTACATCCATATCAAGAGAAATGTAAATAGAAGTCACGCCTTGCTCTCTTAATACTTCAATACTTTCCGTGATAATATCTTTGATTTTTCGCTCCCGTACATCTTTCATTGTGTACACTGTCACGCCTTGCTCTTTTGCATATTCATGGTACGCACGTGCATTTGAAAAATTACGAATCCCGATTTGAACGAGTTGTTTTCCTGTAATGACACCATTTTCTAGTAAACTACGGAACGGTGTCCCATTTGATGGACCACCATCATCTAAATTACGTAAATCATGATGGGCATCAAATTGAATAATACCGACCTTCCCTTTACTATTTACAAATCCTGTTATACTCGGAAAACTAATCGAGTGATCCCCGCCAAGAACGATTGGTGTCATATTCGGATTTACTTTCGTTACGTGACCAACTGTTTTCGCAATTCGGTTATGACTTTCTTTTATATCCGTCACATGCATCGTGATATCACCGCAATCATATAAGACACTTTCTTTCATATCATGTTCTTCTGTAATTGCGTACGTGCTATATGCATCTAACATCGCACGAATTGTTTTTGGAGCAAAGCTTGCTCCTGAATGACTAATAGATGGTTTAGAAAGGGGTGCTCCAATTAAGGCAGCACCGAATATTTCCACGCCTTCCTCCCACTCTTTAATCATCTCACTCCATTTCGTCACTTCACGATCAATAAACTTTGCATTCTTCTTTAAATAGTGGCCGTGCTCCACGATTGTTCACCTCTTGTATATGCGATATTACCATTCTTCCATACTGTATTTACATGACTTACGCCGTAATGATACGGTACGTAAGCATAATTGTAAGCATCCCATAGAACTAAATCTGCCTTACGACCAACTCTAATTTTCCCAGCTACATCACCACGATTAATTGCGTAAGATGAGTTAACTGTTACTGCATTCCAAACTTCTTCTGGTGTCATTTTCAGCTTGAGCATCGCGATGCTCATAATAAGCTGAATGTTCTCAGTTGGACAGCTGCCTGGGTTAAAATCTGTAGCTAACGCAACTGCAACACCTTCATCGATCATTTTACGCCCACGAGCAAAGCTTTCTTTATTTAAATAGAAAGTTGTTCCTGGTAATAAAGTCGCTACTGTATTAGAGTTTGCAAGCATTTCAATTCCTTTATCAGAAGCGCCAACTAAATGGTCCGCTGATGCTGTACCAATTTCAGCCGCTACTTCCGCGCCACCAAGAGGGTCAATTTCATCTGCATGAATTTTCACATCAAAACCAAGCTCTTTCGCTTTTAATAAAAACTCTTTTGATTCTTCGACAGAGAACACACCTGTTTCGCAGAAAATATCAACAAATTCAGCTAGTTGCTTCTCTTTCATTTCTGGTAGTAGGTCTAACATCCATTGTAAAAATTCTTTCGATCTACCTTTATACTCTTTCGGAACTGCATGAGCACCTAAAAATGTGGAAACTAAATCGATTGGATGCTCTTTTTGTAATTGTGCAGTTGCCTCTAATTGTTTCCATTCCGTCTCATCATCTAACCCGTAACCACTCTTCGCTTCTACAGTTGTAACTCCGAAAGATAACATACGGTCTAAATGAAATTTCGCTTTTTGAACAAGTTCTTCTCTCGACGCCTGTTTCGTTGCATTTACAGTTGAAAGAATACCTCCGCCTTGTTCCAAAATTTCTAAGTACGGAACTCCTTGTAATTTCAGTGCGATTTCATTTTCACGAGATCCACCAAATACAAGGTGAGTATGCGGATCAACAAGACCAGGAGAAACCATTTTCCCGCCGCAATCAATAACTTCTTTAGCTTGTAATCCTTTCGCTTCTTCCGCTGTTCCAACGAAAGTAATTACGCCATTTTCAATTCCAACCGCACCGTTTTCGATAACAGGAAGCGTGTTCATCGCTTCACGTCTTAACAAGCCATCTTCTTGATCCATTGTTAGTAATTGACCGATATTTATTAGTAAAGTGTCCAGCATGTTTTCTCCTCCTTATTTCATCATTGGAATGTTAACGCCTTTTTCTTTCGCAGTTTCCACAGCTAAGTCATATCCTGCATCAACGTGACGAACAACACCCATACCAGGATCAGAAGTTAATACGCGCTCAATACGTTTTGCTGCCGCTTCTGTTCCATCTGCAACGATAACCATTCCAGCGTGAAGTGAATAACCCATACCAACGCCACCACCGTGATGAACAGACACCCAGCTCGCACCGTTTACACTGTTAATTAATGCATTTAAAATTGGCCAGTCTGCTACTGCATCACTGCCGTCTTTCATCGATTCTGTCTCACGGTTTGGAGATGCTACTGATCCGCAATCTAAATGGTCACGACCGATAACGATCGGTGCTGATAATTCACCATTCGCCACCATTTCATTAATGATGCGGCCAAATTTTGCGCGCTCACCGTAACCAAGCCAACAAATACGTGATGGAAGACCTTGGAACTCAACTTGCTGACGAGCCATACGAATCCAGTTACATAAATGCTCATTATCAGCAAACTCACGTAAAATTACTTCATCAGTTTTATAAATATCTTCTGGATCACCAGAAAGCGCTACCCAGCGGAATGGTCCTTTTCCTTCACAGAATAACGGACGGATAAATGCTGGAACGAATCCTGGGAAATCGAATGCATTTTTCAAACCTTCATCGAAAGCAACTTGGCGAATGTTATTTCCGTAATCAAATGTAATCGCGCCTTTTTCTTGCATAGCAAGCATTGCTTCCACATGTTTTTTCATACTTTCTTTTGATAATTGTACGTAACGTTCTGGATCTTCTTCACGAAGTTTCGCTGCTTCTTCTAACGTGTAACCTACTGGAATGTAACCGTTTAATGGATCATGAGCAGATGTTTGATCCGTAACTAAATCTGGCGTGATATTACGCTTCACTAGTTCTGGTAAAATCTCCGCTGCATTTCCTAACAATCCGATTGAAATCGGTTCTTTCTTCTCTTTATACTCGTTCGCAATAGTTAATGCTTCTTCTAAAGACTCTGTATACAGATCACAATATCTCTTTTCAATACGACGATCGATGCTGCGCTTATCAACATCAATAGCAATTACAACACCGCCGTTCATCGTTACAGCAAGAGGTTGTGCACCACCCATACCACCTAAACCAGCAGTAAGTGTTACTGTACCTTTTAATGATCCATCGAAATGTTGACGTGCTGCTTCACCAAATGTTTCATATGTTCCTTGTAAAATCCCTTGTGTTCCAATGTAAATCCAGCTACCAGCTGTCATTTGGCCGTACATCATAAGACCTTTTTTCTCTAGTTCACGGAAGTGATCCCAGTTCGCCCATTTTGGTACTAAGTTTGAGTTCGCTAACAGAACGCGAGGTGCATCTTCATGTGATTTAAAAATTGCAACTGGTTTTCCTGATTGAACAAGTAATGTTTCATCGCTTTCTAACGTTTTTAATGAATCTACAATTGCATGGTAGCTTTCCCAGTTACGAGCTGCCCGGCCAATTCCGCCATATACAACTAATTCTTCTGGTTTTTCAGCAACTTCAGGATCTAAATTGTTCATTAACATACGAAGTGCAGCTTCTTGAACCCACCCTTTCGTTTGTAGCTCTGTGCCTCTTGGCGCGCGAATTGTTTGTTTAACTTTTTCCATTTCAATCTCTCCCTTTTCTCATTTTATAGTGCTGCGTTTACATCTAATCTTTCTTTTATCGAATAATTCGTTTTTAACCAATACGCAATATTTTCAATATCCGTTGAGAATATGCGATCATTTGTAATAGAAGGTACTTGTTGACGGCCTTGATGGTAGAAGCTCTTCGTCACTGTACTCATGTTTTCAATACCGCGATATTCTGCTGCTTGCATCGCACAAATCATCTCAATTGAAAGAACACGTCTTACATTTTGAATAATTTGATGTGCATGGCGTGAAGCGATTGTTCCCATACTTACGTGATCCTCTTGATTAGCTGATGATGGAATTGAATCAACACTCGCTGGATGTGCTAACGTTTTATTTTCAGAAACAAGTGACGCTGCAGCGTATTGCATAATCATTGCACCAGACTGAAGTCCTGGTTCTGGACTTAAAAATGGAGGTAAATCATTTAATTGCGGATTTACTAAACGCTCAATACGACGCTCTGAAATATTTGCAAGTTCCGCCATTCCTACTTTTAAGAAGTCCATCGCAAACGCAATCGGTTGACCATGGAAATTACCACCCGAAATTACTTTTTCCCCACCATCAAAGATTAGTGGATTGTCCGTTGCTGCATTCATTTCAATTTCTAATTTTTCTTTCACATAATTTAAAACTTGCCAAGAAGCACCGTGTACTTGCGGGATACAGCGAAGTGAATATGCATCCTGTACTCGTAGTTCTCCTTGTTTTGTTGTTAATTTACTATCATGAAGGATGTCACGAATTCTGCTCGCTACTTCCACTTGCTCTTTATAACCACGTGCTTTATGAACATTTTCATCAAATGCATCAATAATGCCTTGTAATCCTTCAATTGTCATCGAAGCAATGAATTCAGCTTGATACGCCATTGCTTCTGCTTCTATATAAGAAAGAACTCCTTGAGCTGTCATCGCCTGCGTACCATTAATTAATGCCAGCCCTTCTTTCGCTTCAAGTTCAATCGGATCAAGACCTTCTTCTGTAAGAGCAACCATCGCATGAACGCGTTTCCCCTTATAGAACACTTCACCTTCACCTAATAATACAAGCGCAAGATGAGATAAAGGTGCTAAATCGCCACTCGCACCAAGTGAACCTTGTTGCGGAACGACTGGGTGAATTTTACGATTTACAAACTCAAGAAGCATATTTACAACAAGCGGTCTAACACCAGATACTCCTTTAAGCATCGTGTTCGCTCGTAAAATTAACATACCGCGTGATACTTCTTCAGGGAATGGATCACCTATACCGCATGCATGTGACTGAATTAAATTGTGTTGAAGTGCCTTTACATCATCTTTTTGAATAAGCACATCACTGAACTTTCCAAATCCAGTTGTAATACCGTAAACGACTTTTCCGTCCTCTACAATTTTCTCAACAACTTCGCGGCACTCTGCCACCTTTTGCATACTATTTGGACAAGCTGTTACACCTTCCCCTTCAAGTAACAACCTCTTCATTTCTTCAATTGTCAATGTGTGTCCTGTTAACGTAATCATTCTTTTTTCCTCCTTAAAAAGGCAAAAGGGGACCTTATCTTTTTAAGACAGACTTCTGTCCTAAAAAAGTAAGGCCCCCTTCTAACTAATAGACTATGGGCAAATCATATGTGATTAATTCCTAAACCAATCGCCTCATGCTCAGATCCTTTTACAGGTGCACCAATCGTTCCATATAGTGCAACAGCAACCCATTCGCCTTCTTTTTTTCCGTCGTATGGTGTACCGCGCACAATCGCAAAGCGAAGTCCTACTGTACGAAGAACGTCTGCTAACTGAATTTGACCTCTCGTCACTCCGTACAAAGCTTCCATAATTGCATGATAAAGTGCATGTGTTTCTCTGTAAACATCTGTTTCAATAACTTGGGTGCTCTTAGCCGCTGTTTCCATTGCTGCTACAACTTTTTGCGAATTCATCGAACCCACTTTCCCCGTACAATACTTCCAACCTTTTGGAATAGATAATACAGGGCTTTCATTCTCATCCGCAAGTGCCAACAACATGGCCATACGACCAATTCGATGTGTTCCTTGAAGAAGCATGTGACTCTCTCATTTCTTTTAATTATTTGAATATTTCTTAATTTAAGAATATATGAAAACGGTTAAATCGTCAATAGTTTAAACTCACATTCAAACATTTTTTTCATCTCCTCCATTTGTGTACACAAATGATTTACACAAATTTTCCAGGCATGCTATAGTCTCACTAACAGATGCAAAGGGGCGAGATTTCAATGACAAAGCGAAGAGATATTCATTTTCGAATTGAAGAAAAATTACTTGAAAGGTTTGAATCTGCACTCCATTACGAAGGTTTAAAGAAAACCGACGTATTAACACATGCAATTCAGCAATTTTGCACGAAGGTGGAATGTGAAAAAATGAATGATGTAAAACGCCAATACAACGTAAGTAACCATTTACAAACACGTATCGATACGCATAAACATTACGAAGAAAAACAAGTGAATTTAGATAAAGTCGTCATGGAACATTTACAACTTCAAGGAGACGAAAAAATATTAGAGGTTGGGTGCGCTAACGGGAATTTTCTTTCCATTTTACAAACTAGCGGTCATAAAGGACAACTAACCGGTTTTGATCAATCGAAAGCGATGCTTTCTGAAGCTGCAATAAAGAATAACTTAATTGAATGGAGACTAGGTGATGCTGCTAAACTCCCTTTCGAAGTTAATTGCTATGACTGGATCGTCGCAAGGCATATGTTATATCACATGAAAGATGTCGAAAAAACAATTCAAGGATTCCATAAAGTAATTCGTCCCGGTGGCTCACTTTTAGCTACAACAAATTCTAGCGTTACATTACCTCGTATAGTTGAAATGTGTAACCGCATGTTAGACGCATTTGATTTACCGAAAACAACATCATCAGTCACTCCATTTTGTTTAGAAAATGGTAAAGAGATATTACAGTCTGTTTTTCCAGCAGTTGAAGAAGAAGTTATTCATAATGCTCTCGTTTTTCATCATGCTACTCCGATTTTAAACTATATTTCTAGCATGTTTCCGTCGCTAAATATACCTGATAATACATATCTTCACGCCGAAATGAAGGAATGGCTAAAAGAAGAAGTAGAAAATGAATTGTCACTTCATAACGGTATATGGCGCGATCCGAAAACGTTAGCTATTTATCGATGTCAAAAAGAAAAAAGCTAGCAAATGCTAGCTTTCATACATTCTCATGTAAAAGTTTGTCCATCATCAAATTGCCCTTTCCGCCATAAAAATTTATATTATGTTCGTTCGCTACTCCAAAATAAGAAGCAACCGCTATTCCGAATGGTACGAAAGCATGTCCTTGTGCAGTAATAATATTTGAGTGTTGTACAACTTCTTTATACACAAAATTTTCTACTGGAAAACAATCTAGTTTTTTATAATCCATAGTCACTGTATACGAGATGTCTTTGAATAAGCCTGCTTTTGCTAGCGCATACGGTCCAGCACAAATAGCAGCTACTAATTTTTCTTGTTCGTGAAATTGACGAATGACTGTAAAGATTTCTTCTGCATCCCTCATATGTATTGCATCTCCGCCTGGAATAATGATTCCCTCATATTCTTCTACACACACTTCACTTAATTCTATATGTGGTTGCACTTGCAAACCTGTTTCACTTATAATCAATTCTTTTGTTAAACTCGCTGTAATGATTTCAAATTTATTTTTCAGCAATGCTGTTGCTACTGTTATTTCAAACTCCGCAAATGTTGGATATACAAATAAAAGTATCTTTTTCATAGCCCTCTCTCCTTTAACCAATCCATAAAATATACCTCTAAATCGTCCACTGTTAATCTATTCGTGTCCACATAAGTTACAGGAAATTGTTTATACCAGCCTTTTTCAGTTTCTACTAATTTAAATTGCTCCTCAAATGTACTTCGAGTTCTTGTTCTATCATTATTTTTTCTATCATATATATTCTTTTTCGTAACATCTAAGTAAAAAATTGCATCCGAACGGCATTCTCTTAATTTATATAATTCATCTTTCAATTCAGTTTCTATATCCCACTCTTCCCCTATAATCGTTGGATAAAAAAGTGTATAAAACTCAATGTCTTCTGGTCCACGATCAAAAATTACAACTGAATCTTTCACATTTCGAAACTCCTTTATTTTTGCTTCCATAAACATTTTTTGATTTAGAATAAACCCTTCTTTTGACTTCATATCCAATTTTAATTGTTTTCGCTTTTCTACAATTGGATATGGATTTTCATATATAATTGAAAGTCCACATCGCTCTAAACTTTGAGCCAATGTTGTTTTTCCGCTTGCCATCGGTCCTTGGAGTGAAATTACATATGCCATCCCTCTCATTCCCTTGCACTTTAGTACACTTATAATATACAGAATTTTGAAAACTATCAACAAAATATATATCATCTTGTTTCTTATTCTTATGTAACTTATAATAAAAATAGAGATTATGACGGACGCATCAATAATGTAAGCTTGGAAATCCAAGCTTACATTATTTTTTGCTTTCCCTTTTCTAATAAAAAGAGTATACTAGTTTAGAACGTATGTTCTTAATGATTACATACAGTAAGGAGATAGAACAATGGTATACGATACAAAAGCAATTTCTTGGAATGAGTCTTTAAAACAACTTCAACGCCGCTATACAAACAAACAAGTTGATCGAAAAGAATTTGAAAATATTGAACTGATGGAATTCTTCCGCGATAACGACTACATTTCTTTACCTACACATATAAGCGGCCTATCAACAGCACGTTTTACTTCTTACTCTATTTTCACAACTGAAGATAAAGATCGTAAAGTTGGCACATTAATCATTGAATATGTAGAAGATGATAATAATAATTTATGTGTTGAACAACTATACTTCGTTTAAATGATAACGCTTGGTCAAAATGACCAAGCGTTCTTGCTTTCTATGAATATCACTGTTTATAATATGAATAAAAGAAAACCACAATCATTAAGGGGGGATACGCGTGCTCGAAGGATGGTTCAGTTGGTTTATTGTGCTATGGACTGTTATTTTATTAGGACTTATGTCTATCGGTGGATACTTTATGTTCAGAAAATTCCTAAAACGATTACCGAAAGAAGATGGTATGTCCATTTTAGATTGGGAAGAGCACTATATTAATAAAACTAGACATTTATGGGATGAAGAACAAAAACAATTGTTAGAAGAACTCGTAAGTCCTGTTCCAGAACTATTTCGCGATGTTGCTAAATCAAAAATTGCTGGCAAAATCGGAGAACTGGCATTACAAGAAAAAGCCTCTCAAATTACACAAGATTTAATTATTAAAGGATATATTATTGCTACACCGCAGCGTGATCATAAATTTTTAGTAAAAAAATTACAAGAAAAAGAGATTGATTATTCTCATTATCAATCTTTACTAACAAAATCTCCCTCATAAAAAAGATTGCTAGCTTATAGCAATCTTTTTTAACTTACAGTTACTGATTTTACGGCTATTAATCTAGCTTCTGCCAAGTCTATTTGTAATCCAACCGCACTTGTATAAATCGTATCGCCTGTGCCTGTAATGTTTACTTGCGTAGATGTCGTATTTGGTGCAATAGAACCCGTTGCGTTTACATTTGTAATATCAAACTCCGCTCTCGCATTTGCATTTGTAGTTGTTCCAGAAAAATTACGATCCGCAAAGCTACCAACCGTATTTAAATTTCCATCAATATCATTTACTTGCCCTCTAAAAAAGTTCCCCGACGGATTATTCGGTCCCGTTAATGTCACAGAGTTCAATTGAAAATTATCACCTGTAAAATTCGGATCACCATTTACCGCCATTACAAACGCTCTTGCCGTCACCGTCCCTGTAGCCGGTGTAAAAAATCCAGAAAGAGTTTGTGGTGTACCTGATAATAAAAAACCTGGAAATAAGCTTACATTTCTCATTGGATAGGAGGAATCACGATAAACTACAATTAAAGACCATCCAGCACCATAACCAACTGGCTGACGCGTAGGTAATCTTGTTACGCTATATCTCCCTGTTGCTCGGTTAGGTAATCCTTGTAGTAAAGATGTAACGTCTGCCGCTCGGTTATACACATTAGCTATAAAAGGTAAATTCGTCCCTTCTGATGACCATGCCGGATTAATTGTTACTTGTGTACTGGTTCCATCAGGCGTAACTAAATTGGGAGGATTTGCATCAACAACAGCAGTCGTAACAGCCGCATCCAAACCACCTGACCAAACAAGTAATGCAAAATCTACAACTGCCGTTGCTGGAACAATAGTAGTTGATGGATTTAATTCAGCCCATGAGCCATCTAACGTCCAATCGTTCGTCGTACCTCCAAATGTATTTGGATCCGTCGATGAAGGAACTCCTCCAAAAGTAGAATCTGTATTCAATGTTATAAGTGCATTATAAGCAAAGTTTGTATTAGCAGTACCGCGCATTCCCATCGTATTGCCTGTGTGCATCATGAATAAGTTATCATTTTTACCGTAAGCTTGAACAAAAGCCAATAGAACTCACTCCTATTAGGATAAAAATTTTCATTACCGTTTCCAATTACTTCAGCTTACACTAACTGATTTTGTAGCAGTTAAACGCGCCTCCGCTAAATCTATTTGTAAACCGACAGCACCCGCGTAAATATAATCAAATGTATTTGGGATATTAACCGTAGTAGAAGTAGATCCAACTGTTAATACGCCATTTGCAGGAACATTAGTTACATCAAATTCCGCACGTCGATTTGTTGCAGCTGTTCCAATTGGCATATTTCGATCTGCAAAACTACCAAGTGTATTTAAATTACCTAGATAATTATTGACTTGGGAAGCGAAAAAATTAGGATTGGCATTATTAGGTCCCGAAAGTGCTGTACCGTTTAATACAAATGTATCACCCGTCGCATCGGTATCACCATTTATCGCCATTGTAAATACACGAGCATTAACTGGCGCTACAGTTGGAGTAATAAAATTTGAAATCGTTGCTGTCTCCCCCAATGTAGAAATAAGTAATCCACTATATAGGCTAACATTTCTTATCAGATATGAATTATCACGATACACAACAACTAATGCCCATCCTACTCCTGTCCCTTGCGTCGGAGGATTGGCTGTTGGAATTCTTTCTACAAAATAATCTCCAGTTGCTCGGTTTGAAAGTCCTTGCAAAATACTTGTTACATTTGCAGCACGTGTATAAATGGTACCTTGAAATGTTCCGCTTGACCTAGTCTCTCCCCATGATGGAACACTTGTAACTGTATGGATAACTCCATCTGGTGTTTGAAAAGTGGGTATGTTGTTATTTACTACAGTTTCTGTCACAGTTGCGCTCAATGTTCCTTGCCAAACTAACATAGCAAAGTCTACAGTTGCTGATAGCGGTACATCTGTTAACGAAGGATTAAGCCTTGCCCAAGAACCATTTAATGTCCAATCATTTGTCGTTCCTGCAAAAGTTAATGGGTCTACCGAAGAAGGAACTCCTGCAAAACTTAAGTTTGTATCTCTTGTTATTAATGCATTGTATTGATACGCCGTCGCTGTTGTAATGCCACGCATTCCAACTGTGTTCCCTGTGTGTACCATAAATAAAGAGTCCGTTTTCGTATATGTTTGTACAAAAGCCAACAATTCCACTTCCCTTCCATATAAAACAAATATTTATTCGCTATTTCATTTAATGCGAACAAATAAAAAAAGTTCCATTTGTATACGCACAGCACAACATAATTTGGGCAAAAAAAAAGCCTTTGCCTATTCCTATTCATATAAATTTGAATAGGATGCAATGACGAGTTCATTTTATACTAATATTTACACAATTATTGTTTCTAGACTATTAAATAATGCTGTTTGTAAATACTCCACGCCTTGACCGGATTTAAATTTATACAGAAAGGACGAATCTAATGGCAATAGCAACAATAGGAAGTCGTTTAACTTATACAATCGTTGTCCAAAATACTGGAACACTTCCTGCCCAAAACGTTACATTCACAGACCCAATACCCGCTGGCACTACTTTCGTTCCAAACAGCGTTACAGTTGATGGTGTTGCAACAGCAGGAAACCCTGCTACTGGTATTCCCATTAGTAACATTCCTGCTGGCGGCTCTGTTACAATTACCTTCCAAGTAGATGTAACAAGTACCCCTACCCCACCTGTCGCCAGTAACGTAGCAGCATTTGGATACACATTTCAGCCAGCTCCTAATGCCCCCACTATTAATCGAACAGCAACAAGCAATATAGTTAATACAGATATTTTCATAGCTAATGTTACATTAGTGAAAACCGTTGACAAAACAATTGCTACCATCGGTGATACGATTACGTATACCATTACTGCAACTAACCAAGCACCACTAGCTGCAAATAATGTTATCATTACAGACATTCCTCCTGCCAGCACTACTTTTGTACCAGGTAGTGTTACAGTGAATGGTACATCCACTACAGACAATCCCGCTACTGGTATAAACATTGGAACGATTGCAGCTAATGGAAATGCAACCATTACTTTTAAAGTTCAAGTTAATAGTTTACCTGCGCAAAATCCAATTCAAAATAGTGCTTCATCAAGCTTTCAATATACCCCACCTGGCCAACCTCCTATTAATAGAACGTCAACTAGTAATATTGTAGAAACATTAATTAATGCCGTTATCATTAATCCATCAAAAACTGCAAACCAACAAATTGTAAATATTGGTGACATTATCACTTACACGATTACAATCCCAAATAACGGAAACATTTCAGCAACAAATGTTTCAATTACTGATCCGATTCCTGCAGGTACTACTTTTATTCCTAACAGCGTTACAGTTAATGGTACAACACAAACTGGCGTAACCCCAACAAATATTCCAATTGGTACAGTGGCAGCTGGTCAAACGCCGACCGTTACTTTCCAAGTCCAGGTCACTTCACTTCCAGCTAATGGAACGATTACGAACGAAGCAAACATAACCTATACGTCACAACCAAACCCAACTGAACCTCCAACAACAACTACAACTACACCACCTCCAACTAACACTTCTGTACGAACTGCAATTGTAAATCCTACAAAAACTGCTAGCCCACAAGTTGCTGACATCGGTGATATTATTACGTATACTATTACATTGCCAAACACGGGTAATATTCCTGCTACAAACGTCATTGTGACGGATCCAATCCCTGCTGGCACTACTTTTATTCAAAATAGCGTAACAATTAATGGTGTTTCACAGCCTAATATTAACCCTTCTGGTGGGATACAAATTGGAACGATTAATGCAGGTTCGACAACAACCGTTACTTTCCAAGTCCAGGTCACTTCACTTCCACAAAATGGGGTAATTCGAAATGTAGGAAATACAACATTTACCTATCAGCCTGATCCAACTAAACCTGCGATTACAACAACAAATCCAACTCCACCTACTACTGTTCCTATTAATACCGCTATTATTAACCCTATAAAAACAGCTGATAAAATCGCTGTTGATATTGGTGATATTATTACGTATACTATTACATTTAATAATGCCGGAACCGTTCCAGCTACTAACGTAATATTCACTGATTCAATCCCTGCTGGTACTACTTTCATCCCAAATAGTATAGTTCTAAATAATAATCCTGTTCCAAATTCGAATCCTGCATTAGGGATTACTGTTGGTACATTGAATCCAGGCGAAATAAAAACACTATCCTTCCAAGTTCGTGTTACACAAATTCCTGCTGGCGGTACTATTACAAATGAGGCTTCAACAACTTATACGTACCAACCAGATCCTACCCTGCCACCTGTGACAACGACTGAACCAACACCACCTACAAGTGTAACTGTCAATACAGCAACAGTGAATCCAACTAAATCTGCCAATCGAGCTTTTGCTGATATTGGTGATATTATTACGTATACCATTAGTTTACAAAATAACGGAACTGTTCCAGCTACTAATATCGTCCTCACAGACCCTATTCCAAATGGTACTACTTTCATTCCAAATAGCGTGACTATTAACGGGATTTCACAGCCGAATACAAATCCTTCCACAGGTATAACAGTAGGCACATTGAATCCTACTGAAGCAGCAACTATAACCTTTCAAGTTCAAGTTATTAGTGTTCCACCAAATGGTTTAATTGAAAACCAAGGTACTGTTTCATTTACTTATATTGTAAATCCTAATGAGCCACCTGTTACAAAAACAAATCCTACCCCGAAAACAGAAACAGCCGTTAATACTATTATTTCAACTCCAATTAAAACTGCTGACAAACAATTTGCTGATATAGGTGATACTATTACGTACACTATCACATTTCGAAATGGAGGTACTGTTCCAGCTACTAACGTGACACTAACAGATCCTACACCTAGTGGAGCTGCCTTCATTCCGGATAGCGTGACAATTAATGGTGTTTCCTCTCCAGGATCAAATCCAGCACTTGGCATTCAATTAGGTACTGTAGCTGTTGGAGAAACAAAAACAATCACCTATCAAGTCCTCGTTACAAATTTCCCACCAAATGGAATAATTCCAAACCAAGCATCGTTCACTTATCAATATCAACCAAACCCAAGTGAACCACCTGTCACTTCAACTACATTAACACCTAATGTGAACGTATCTATTAACAATCCAAATCCAACAACTACAAAATCTGCAAATCGTCAAGTGGTTGATATAGGCGATACAATTACTTTTACTGTTACTTTCCAAAATAAAGGAACCGTCCCTGCAACGAATGTTATTGTGCAAGATACGCTTCCGCAAGGTGTTTCTTTCGTTCCAGGTAGTGTTGTAATGAATGGAATATCTCAGCTTGGCGAAAATCCTGAAATTGGCATACCAATTGGAACTGTCAATCCTGGTCAAAGTATTACAGTTACGTTCCAAGGAATCGTAAACAGCATCCCACCTGGTGGGATCATTAGAAACAAGGCAAATATTACATTCACATATGAACCAAATCCTAATGAACCCCCTGTGACAACTACTATTACAACTCCAGATACAGAAACAACTGTTAATACAGCTACATTGAATCCGCAAAAAACAGCGAATCGTTCCTTCGTTGCATTAAATGACATTATCACCTATACTCTTTCTTTCCAAAACGTTGGAACTGTTCCAGCTACGAACGTAACTATAACAGACTCGATTCCAGCTAGTACTACATTTATTCCAGATAGCGTAACTATTAACGGTGCTCCTCAAGCAGGAATAAATCCAAAATCAGGAATTCCAATCGGGACTTTAGCACCAACTGAAAGAGTTACTATCACTTTCCAAGTTCAAGTCGTTAGCATTCCACCGAGCGGAATCATAAATAACCAAGGAAGTGCTACATTTAATTATCAAACTGATCCTACCCTACCTCCTGTGACGAAAACCGAAACAACACCAGAAACGAATACTCCGATTCAAACCGTAGTAATAAGCCCAACAAAAACTGCTGATTTAACGTTTGCAGAAATAGGTAACACTGTAACTTATACTGTTACATTTACAAACCAAGGCACAATACCTGCTACAAATGTAACAATCACAGATGCTTTACCTCCCGGTACTTCTTTTGTTACGAATAGCATTACCGTAAACAACGTTACTCAACCTGGCGCCAGCCCAATCACAGGTATTCTTGTCGGAACAGTTAATCCTGGTGAAACAGTTACAGTTACATTCCAAATTCAAATAAACGCTATTCCTCCTAGTGGAAAAATAGAAAACACCGCAAGTGTTACCTATATTTCTCAACCTAATCCGAGTGAACCTCCTATCACAACAATAGAAACGACTCCTACTGTAACAATACCAGTTCGTACTGCTAACCCAAACCCACAAAAAACAGTAGATCGTGAGTTTGCAAGTATTGGTGATACACTCACTTATACGATCACTCTTGAAAATACTGGTAATATACCTGCAACTGACGTCATTATTACAGATTCTATCCCTACTGGAACTACATTTATTCCTGGAAGTGTTACGATAAACGGCATTCCTCAACCTAGTTTGACACCAGCAACAGGAATTCCAGTTGGCACATTAAACCCTAGACAAATAGTAACTGTTACTTTAGAAGTACAGGTAACTACTTTACCACCAAATGGCATTATCTCAAATGAAGCAAATGTCACTTACACATCTCAACCAGACCCTACTCTTCCGCCCATTACAATAACAACACCTACTCCAATTGCAGAAACAATTGTACAAAATGCAGAGTTAGAGTCAACAAAAACAGTAGATTTGCAAATCGCTAACATTGGAGATGCACTCACTTATACGATCACCCTTGAAAACACTGGAAATATTCCTATGACAAATGTATCTGTCATCGACCAACCACCAGTAGGCACACAATTTATTGTAGATTCTGTTACAGTAAATGGTATTTCACAACTAGGGGTTGATCCAAGTATTGGGATACCTATTGGTACAATACAACCAAATCAAATCGTAACCATCACGTTCCAAGTAACGATTACAAATATACCTCCTAACGGGGTTGTTACAAATGTTGGTTCAATTAACTTTACATCTCAGCCTAATCCAAATGAACCTCCTATTACAGAAACAGAAACAACACCACCAGTTAACACTGAGATCATTAATAGCATTATTAATCCAGCAAAAACATCCGATCGAAACAACGTTGATATAGGTGATATTATTACGTACACCGTTACCTTCCAAAACTTACAAACAGTACAACTGACAGACATCGTTTTTACAGACCCCATCCCAACAGGGACTACTTTCATTCCAAATAGCGTTACAATTAACGGCACTCCAACTAGTAATGTAGATCCAGCTCTTGGCATTCCTCTTGGCACATTAAACCCTAGCCAATCAGTTGTTGTAACTTTCCAAGTTCGCGTTGTTTCCATACCCCCTAACGGAATTATTGTAAATGAAGCTACTATCACCTACACCTTCCAACCTAATCCTGGTGAACCTCCAGTAACAGTGACTACTCCAACGCCTCCTACTACTACCAATGTCAACACTGCAACAACGAACCCTACAAAATCCGCTGATAAAGTATTTGCTTTATTAGGCGACACAATCACCTATACAATCTCCTTACAAAATACAGGAACTGTCCCTGCAACAAATGTACTTGTAACCGATCCTATTCCAGCGGGCACTACTTTCATTCCGAACAGCGTTACGATAAACGGCGTTACACAACCAGGTATCGTTCCTAGTTCCGGAATTCTTATCGGTACATTAGAACCTAACACTTCAGCCGTTGTAACTTTCCAAGTTCAAGTAACATCGATACCACCAATAGGTTTTATCGAAAATCAAGGAAGCGTTTCATTCCAGTACCAGCCAGATCCAAATTTACCACCCGTATCTGTTACTACACCAACGCCAGCGACAAAAACACAAGTAAGTGAAGTTACCACTAATCCTAACAAACAAGCAACCCCTCAAGTTATTAATCTTGGGGATACTGTCACTTATACAATTACGTTCCAAAATGTTGGGAATATAAATGCGACAGATGTTATTATTACAGACCCTACTCCAAGTGGTACTACTTTCATTCCAGATAGCGTTACGATAAATGGCATTTCTTCACCTGGAGCAAATCCAAATAGTGGTGTAAATGTCGGAACTGTAACTCCAGGGCAAATTGTTACATTAACTTATCAGGTTACTGTAACTGCACTCCCGCCAGACGGTATTATTAAAAACACTGCAACTGTCACTTACACATTCCAGCCAAACCCTAGCGAGCCCCCTATTACCATTACAGATCCTACTCCAACTGCTGAAGTATCCGTTATTACGCCTACACCTAACCCAAATAAACTAGCAGACAAACAAATTGTAGATATAAATGAAATCATAACGTATACTGTAACCTTCCAAAATCGCGGATCAGTGCCTGCAACTTCCGTTATCATTACTGATCCGTTAGCAAATGGGCTAACATTTGTTCCAGGTACCGTTATAATAAATGGTATTCCTAATCTTGGAGCAAATCCTGTAGAGGGTATACCTGTAGGTACAGTCAATCCGAACGATACAATTACTGTTCAATTCCAAGCGAAGGTAACAAGTGTACCACCTGGTGGTATCATTCGAAATCAAGCAACTGTTACTTTCACATATGAGCCAATTCCTGGTGAACCTCCTATTACCATTACAGACCCTACTCCAATTAACACAACAAATGTAAATACAGCTGTATTAAATACACAAAAAACAGCTACGCCGGAAACAGTTACACTAGGTGATATCATTACGTATACGATTTCACTTCAAAATACAGGTACCATTCCTGCTAATAATATCGTTGTAACTGATACAATTCCTGTCGGGACTTCGTTCATTCAAGATAGCGTTACTATTAACACTGTGCCGCAACCAACCGCAAATCCATCCACAGGCATCCCGATTTCAACACTTGCTCCTTCTGAATCAGCAACGATTTCTTTCCGCGTCCTAGTCACTTCGATTCCACCTAGCGGAGAGATTCAAAACCAAGGTAACGTTTCATTCCAATACCAACCAGATTCCACTAAGCCACCTATCTTCGTTACTACACCTACACCTACTACAATTACTCCTGTAAACGTTGGAACTATTAATCCGATAAAAACCACTGATAAATCCGTCGTGTCCGTGGGTGATACAATTACGTTTACTATCACATTCCAAAACGAAGGTACGATTCCTATTACTAGTATTTCTGTTACTGATTCACTTCCTGCAGGTACATCATTCATTCCAAACAGTGTTACAATTAACAACATTCCAGTCCCAAATGCAAATCCATCTACAGGAATTCCGGTTGGAACTCTTAATCCATCAGAATCAGTAACTATTTCATTCCAAGTACAGGTTATTACACTTCCACCTAATAGAATGATTACAAATATTGCATCCATTACGTATACTTCTCAGCCTGATCCTACTAGACCACCTGTCACAACAACTACTACAACACCACCAATTACAATAGAAGTAAACCCTAATGAACCAAACACATTTATTAAGACCGCGAATGTAAATAGTGTGGAACTCGGTGACTTCATCACATATACACTTACCTTTACTAACAATGGCACCATTCCAGCAAATAATGTACTCATTACCGATCCACTACCTCTCGAAGTTACTTTCTATCCAAATTCAGTAACAGTAAATGGAGTAGCACGCCCCGGAACTAACCCAACTATTGGTATTCTTATCAGCACTGTTAATCCAGGTGAATCTGTTGTTGTCCGTTTTATCGTTCAAGTAACAGCAGAGCCACGAAATGGTCTCATTCAAAATACCGCCCGCATTCGCTATACACTCAGACCAGATCCCACTAAACCACCGACTTCCGTTGATGAGACTTCAGAGCCAAACATTATTCCGTTTATCGGTCCGTTCGTCTCACCAAATTTAAATTGCTTTTTTAATGGTACACGTTTTATACGCCGCGGCTGGGATAGAAGGTGTTAACAATATAAAATAAAAAGACAGCGTCAAAAAACGCTGTCTTTTTATTTTATACATATACAGTTTTTAAGTTAACTTCATATCTTTTTCATTAAAAAAACCATCTTCTTTTTCCATTTCCTTTTGTAATTTCGTAAAGGAACGGTACATGGCAATTCTCCATGACACAATCATCGCAAATGCCAGTAAGAAGAACATACCACTAAGTTGTCCTAAATCAAGGGATTGGCTTAAGTATGTTTTAAATACAATCCGTACGACCAGTAATCCAATTAATATAAAAACAAATGCTTTTGAACGCTTCAAATAAATCTCTTGCCCTCTAATTTCAAATTTAGATGTTTTAATAAGAAAAATAGAGAAAAACAAACCGACGCCAATTGCTTCTAATATTTCTGCTGGAGTTAGTCGAAATTCTGGAAAAACAAACATCAATGCTCCCGTACTCATAAAAAATGGTGGAAGTATAATTTTTTTCAATGTTGCAGGTTTCTTAGCTGCTTTTAAACGAATAAACATCGCACCGACAGCCATACAAACAGCAACGATACTGGATAAAACAACTATGTTCATATTTTCTCATCCTTTTTTGTGGCTATATGCAAAATATACTTTCATTATATGCTTTTCCGTTAGTATTTCCAACATTTTCACAGAATAATACTAAAAACCGGTAAAACCACCAAATAAACTTGAGAAATATACGATAATTTTCGTCATCCAGTTAAAGTATAGGAAGATACCCATGACAATCATAACATATCCCCCGATTTTCATGAATTTCATACTATTTCTTTTAATCCAAGACATTTTCGTAATAAAGAATGATAGCACGAAAAATGGGATAGCAAATCCAAGTATATATGCAATCATATAAATCATTGCTGATTCTGGGTTCGTTGCTGCTAATCCAATGACAGATACTAAAATAGGTCCTGTACAAGGTGTCCACCCTGCAGCAAATGCCACTCCAATTAAAACAGATCCAAAATAGCCACTCGGACGATTTTTAAACGTAAATTTACGGTCTTGCATTAAGAATTTCGGCTTAAACACACCGACAATAACAAGACCGAACACGATGATAAATATACCACCTAACTGTCTAATTAAATCCTTATAATCTGTAAAGATGCCTCCAATAAAGCTTGTACCAAATCCAATTGCAATGAATATAATTGAAAATCCAAGTAAGAAAAACGCTGTATGTATCATACTTCTTTTGCGAAGCATTGCATTTTCTTCTTTCAACTCAGAAACCGACATACCTGTTATGTACGATAAAAATGCCGGATAAAGCGGTAAGCAACATGGGGAAATAAATGATAAAAACCCAGCACCAAACGCTAAAAAAATACTAATATCTTGCATTATTCCACTCCTCTCCTTACATATTGTAGCAAAAACATATAAAAATACTATGAACAATTCGTGAAATCACTTTTCCAACGTGATAATAAGAAAAACTACCCTTTCACACTGCTTCTAAAAAAACGTTTTCATTTCCTTCTATTATATAGAAAAATCTCAATTAGACTACAAAACCTCTCTAATGGTATTAACATAACAAAGGTAACATAGTTTCTCAAATGATTAGCACGATACGAGTACGTCTACATATATATTGCTTAAAAAATATTTTTTTCAAATGCTGTCTTTATACAATACGAAGCTGATTTTATAATACTTCTATTATTACTAATTTCAAGATTATGCATAAATATCATACTTTTATTATTATTCTATAAAATGTCACACTTTTCTTTTATTTGACCCTTCATTTTTAATTTTGTATACTTCCCTCTAGTTATATATGTCCGTTAGGAACAATTTCATATAGATGGGAGGAATTTTTCATGCTTCGTTATTCTCTTTTAGTTTTATTAGGGGCGTGTAGTTATGGGATTTTAGCTATTTTCGTTAAGCTTGCATATGCAGAAGGATTTTCACTTGGAGAGGTAATTGGCAGCCAATATTTGTTCGGTTGGATTATTTTGCTTGCTATTACACTTCTATTTTCTAGACATCGTGTTCCATTAAAACAAGCGTTAATTTTATTCGTTGCAGGTACATCTGCAAGTTTCACTGGAATTTTTTATTATGCTTCATTAAAAACTGTACCAGCATCTATTGCAATTATACTTTTATTCCAATTCGTTTGGGTCGGAATTATTATTGAAGCTGTCGCAACAAAAACATTACCTTCAAGAGAAAAGGTGATTTCCGTTATTCTCTTACTTGCAGGTACATTTTTATCAAGTGGTTTATTAGAAAAATCAGCAGGCGATTTCGATATGACTGGAATTATACTAGGTTTATTATCTGCTGTTACATTCGCAACATACATTTTCGTGAGCGGAAAAGTTGCTGTTGAAGTACCTTCATTACCGCGCGGTGTTCTCTTAATGACTGGCGCTTTAACTTTAGTAATGATTGTATTCCCGCCAACATTTATTTTTAACGGTGCAATTTCTGAAGGACTTTGGAAATACGGTTTAGGTTTAGGAACATTTAGTATTGTTATTCCTTCTATTGCCTTTACAATTGGTATTCCAAAGATCGGTTCTGGCTTAGCGACTATTCTTGGTGCAGCAGAACTACCGGTTACAACAATTATGTCTGTATTCGTTTTAAAAGAAGCTGTGCTATCTTCACAATGGTTCGGTGTATCACTTATTTTAATCGGTATTGCAATCCCGCAAATTGCCTACGCAATGCGTGGACGTTATCGTAAACATCATACACACAAAAAATTGGCAGCATAAAACGGGAGAGGATTTTCATTTGAGAATCCTCTCTTTTCTTATTATAGTATACTTAATGTAAATACTTTATTTAAGAAAGAGGGCATTATAAGTGGCAGCAAATCGAGAGCAATTAACTGAGGCGCTAATTTCTATTCGTCGAAATTTACATGAGCATCCAGAATTATCATACGAAGAATTTGAAACGACGAAAGCTATAAAAAATTGGTTAGAAGAGAAAAACATCACAATTATAAATTCTAATTTAGAAACAGGCGTTATTGCTGAAATTTCAGGGAATAATAGCGGACCACTTATAGCAATCCGCGCTGATATTGATGCCCTTCCTATTCAAGAAGAAACAAATTTGCCGTACGCTTCAAAAATTCACGGTAGGATGCATGCTTGTGGGCATGATTTTCATACAGCTGCTATTATAGGTGCCGCTTATTTATTAAAGGAAAGGGAATCTTCTCTTAGCGGAACGGTACGCTTTATATTCCAGCCAGCTGAAGAAAGTAGTAATGGTGCTTGCAAAGTCATTGAAGCCGGGCATTTACATGGCGTTCAAGCTATTTTCGGTATGCATAATAAACCTGATTTACCAGTCGGTACAATCGGTATTAAAGATGGTCCACTGATGGCTGGGGTTGATCGATTCGAAATTGAAATTCACGGAGTTGGTACACATGCAGCTGTACCAGATGCTGGGGTAGACCCTATTGTCGCGTCTTCTCAAATTGTGATGGCACTACAAACAATTGTAAGCCGAAATATAAGTTCTTCACATAATGCCGTCGTCAGTGTCACAAACATCCATTCAGGAAATACGTGGAACGTTATTCCTGAAAAAGCAACGCTAGAAGGAACTGTACGTACATTCCAAACGGAAACACGCGAAAAGATTCCAGCACTAATGAAACGCATTATCCAAGGTATTTCTGATGCATTAGATGTAAAAACAGAATTTCGTTTTTATGCAGGTCCTCCTGCTGTTCATAACGATACATCTCTAACAAACTTATCGACTCAAGTTGCCGAAAATATGAATTTAAATATCATCTCTCCTACCCCGTCAATGGCCGGAGAAGATTTTTCTTTTTATCAACAAGAAATACCTGGTTCATTCGTCTTTATGGGAACGGGTGGTACACATGAATGGCATCATCCAGGCTTTACAGTAGACGAGCGGGCATTACCTATAAGCGCAGAATACTTCGCTTTGTTAGCTGAAAAAGCACTTAAACAATTTGCATAAAAAAGAGAGCCGTTAAGAGATACTTAACGGCTCATTTTTATTAAGTTAAATCGCGTTTTAAAAATACAGTATAAGAAATACCTAAAAATACGACTAAATAAAGTAGTAGCATACATGAAGCAAACGGGAACGTTACTCCATCAATAAAACTGCCATTCTTTGAAATACTGTATAAATCTGTGTTTGCTGGCAATAAATATTTCGCCCAATCATATCTAGTTGCTGCTAGTAATGCGATGTTTCCAGATAAAGCAAGAAATAGTGAAATACCAATCGCGCCTCCACTAGATCTTGTTAACACAGAAATCATAAATGCAAAGGCTGCGTACACAATCGTCGGCAACCAAGATAAAATATAATACTTACTAGCTTCTACAAAAATATTTTGTTTTATAATATTTCCATCTTGGAAAATAAACTCGCTCCATGCAGGCTGCTGGAATTTATAAATAACTAGTCCACATAAAGTGGAGAAAATCATATTAAATATAAACAATAACGCTGCAAATATCACAATTGCTAAAAATTTGGCTGTCAAAATTTTAAAGCGACTTGCTGGTCGTATCGTTAAAAATTTATATGTTCCCCAGCTATATTCATTCGCAAAAATTGTACTTGCATACACGAGGATAAACGGGAGTAATATTGGAAATACGATAAAACCTGTATCTCTCATGAAAGAAAGCGGAGAACTACTTGCCGGTGCTGTATCTGTGTCTAAGTACTTCATCTTAAGCTGATATTCCTTTACAAGCTCGTCCCCAGATCGTTCTGCTAAAATAGCTTCTTTTTTCATGCCTAGCTTTTTCTCAATTTCTACAGTTCTTTCTGTATAATCCGCTTTCCATCCTTTTGTTTCCGGTTCCAAATACTTTACCGTAACCCATCCTAATCCGATTATTAATACTGCAATAACTGCAAATGGAATAATCGTTCGCTTTCGCTTAAATATTTTATACAGTTCGTTATACACTAAATTAAACAATATCTTTTCCCCCTGTTAATTCTAAAAATTGCTCTTCTAACGTTTTTCTTTCTTCATATACACGATACACTTGAATGTTTTTCTCAAGCAATGTACGAATAACATTTGGGATTTCTTCATCTTTTACATGAATAAGTAGGTCATTACCTTTTATTAAAACATCTTGTTCTAACATTTCTGCTGCTTTATTCGCATCATCTACACGTATACGGATTGTCTCCATCTCTTCACTTTGATTATGCTGAATATTTTGCGTCGCGACATATTCTCCGTGCTGAATAATGATAACTCTGTCACACATTAATTCAACTTCTGAAAGCAAGTGACTAGATACAAGTACCGCTTTTCCTTGTTCATGCGCAATTTTCTTTATGTACATTCTCATCTCATGTATTCCACTAGGGTCTAATCCATTCGTTGGTTCATCTAATATCAATACATCTGGATCGTGAATAAGCGCTTGAGCTATGCCTAAACGTTGTCTCATGCCGAGTGAATACGCTTTTACTTTACGATCAATTACTTGTCCCATCCCTAGTAATTTCACTACTTCATCGATACGTTCTTCTGTCACATTACCATTCATTCGTCCGAAATATGTTAAATTTTCATAGCCACTCAAGAAAGGATAAAATTCCGGTGTCTCAATTACTGCTCCAATTTTCGAAGCAGTACTTTCAAATTGCTGTTTTACAGATTGACCGTCAATCCAAACTTCGCCCTCTGTCATACGAATCATGCCGACCATCATTCTCATTAAAGTCGTTTTCCCAGCACCATTTGGTCCGAGCAAACCAACTACTTCACCTTTTTTAACTTCGAAACTAATATTTTCTACAAGTGTCTTTGAACCGATTCGCTTCGTTAATCGTTCAACCTTTACAATCGATTGTTCATTTGTCATGCTATACAACCTTTCCTTCCCATTCTTTGTCAGGTCTTTACACTGTAACATGATTATTTTTATGTGTAAAATAAGAAAAGGCATGATTTCTCATGCCTTTTCCTTGAAATGAAACGAATTTTTATCTTGTAAACTTTGAACAAATCGAAAACATTGCACCATCGATAATAGAAGGATAACGATCATAATTATACTAACTACTACTATTGCATATATTGTAATCGGTGCACTATTTATCCCTTGTATTCCGGCTATTTTCATAAAAATAATCGTAAATAATTTCAAAAATAACATCCCATTAACTAATCCAAAAACAAACGCTACGCCATAAATGAATAATTGCTCCTGACATAATACACATAGTACGTTCCTATTCTCTGCTACATAAGATTTCATTTCCTCTTTCCTCACTTGCAGAAGAGAAAACGTTATTTTATATGTAGTAAAAATACATATAACAATGAATATAAGAAACAGCGTGTAAAAACACATTTGAAATAAAAATGTAGTCCCTAATTCCCCAATAGCCTCTTCATTAAATTGGAGCGATATCATAAAAAACAAAACCATAGTACTCATAGCGATCCACATAAATTGCTTCATCCTTTTGGCAGCAAATGTTCTTATATTTTTTCTCACTAACTGACATAAAGACATATGTTCTTCCCCTACCTTACTTCATAACAAACTCATTCTATACTACTAGTGTATAAAAATATGACATTTTAAACATCGCACTACAATCTGAATTGTTTCTAAGTCTTTAGTCCTAGAAAACAAAAATGGTAAAAAAATCATATTTAGAATATAATTGTAAAAAGGAGGGTGTTGCATGCGTATAAAATTACTATCAATCTTGTTTTTATTATTTCTCACCAGTTGTAACCCACTTAAAAATAATGAAGTTGCCATTGCTGAGCCATACAAATTAACAGAAGAGCAATCCTCTATTTTAAAAATGACCCCTTTTCAAGAAGGAAACAGCATGTTTTACAACGTTACACTAAAAAATGAAAAAGATGAAATACATGCTACAATTGATTATTATCAAAATGGTAAAAAAACAAAAGAAATTGCTTACATTGCTACCTCTCATTTTTCAAAAAAGAAAGTGAAACTTTCTTTTATACCACCGCATTTCCAATTTGATAAAGATATACAAGAGAAAGGTCAATGGTATATGAGTATTGAAGGTGGTTCAACGCTCGTCCCGCAAGAGGATCCCTAGGCATAAATAGTTCTGCAACTACTACAATCCAATCTACTAAAAACTTAAAATACAATCAAAAAACAATTTTAGCAGCGGTCATCCAAACAAATAAAGAAACTGTAAGCGTCCCTACAATTGATGAAGATTCGAGTATTGATATACTCTTGAAAGAAAACGAACATGTTTATCTCTTTAGTATAGAACTAAAAAAAGAACACTAAAGCGGAAATGTAATACTATTGCATTTCCGCTTTAGTGTTTAACGAGGTGTACTTTTAAATAAATTAATTAATCTCATCCTCAACTTCTATTCTCTTCTTCTCTCTTGAAATTTTCAAAAACTCTAAAAGTTCTGGATTAGTATTCATTTTTTTGTACGCTACTGACATTTCTGCAACAAAATTCGAATCACATAACTCTTTATATACGACCTCGGTTTTATACAATTTATTTGCCGATACAGGTATTACCGTAATTCCAATTCCTGCCGCTACAAGTCCCATAACTGTTTGATATTCCGTCGCTTCTTGTACAATATGTGGACTAAACCCGACGTCACGGCAAAGTGATAAAATTGTATCGTATAACGCTGGCCATACGGGCCTTGTAATAAATACAAACGGTTCGTCTCTTAAATCTTCAATATGTATTTCATCCTTTTCAGCAAGTGGATGTGCCTTCGGTAAACATAACGTACAAGAAAGCCTTTGAATTGGTTCTAACTCTAGTAATTGTGTTGGAATTGGCGGACGTAAAAAACCAATATCAATACGGTTATCGTGAAGTGCATGCACCTGATCTGGTGTTGACAGTTCATGTAGTGCAACAGACACTCTCGGAAATTTCTTTCTATACTCCCTTACGATAGATGGTAAAATATCATATATCGCCGCACCTACAAAACCAATTGAAAGTGAGCCCACTTCTCCCCTTTGGGCACTTTGTGCAATCTCTACTGCTTTTTCAATTTGTTCAAACGCTTTTTTTACTTCTTTTAAAAACATTTCACCAGCTTCTGTTAATTCAACCTTTCTCTTCGTTCTTGAAAATAACATAACTCCCATTTCTTTTTCTAATTGCTGAATTTGTTGACTAAGCGGTGGTTGTGTCATTTGTAAACGAGCAGCTGCTCGTCCAAAGTGCAACTCCTCTGCCACTACAACAAAATATTGCAAATGCCGTAATTCCATTTTGGACACCCTTTTCACTTTCGATTAATACATCTAATATATTAATAACATATAATTTATATATTAGACAAATTTTTTGAATGAACGTATAGTAGAAATTGTTAATTCTTTTTTACAATTTTTATGTAAAAAAAGAAAGAGGTGGTTACTGTATGAAATGGTGGAAATTAAGCGGACAAATCTTATTATTATTTTGTTTCGCTTGGACAGGTGAATGGATTGCAAAACAGGCACACCTCCCAGTTCCAGGAAGTATAATCGGTATTTTTTTATTATTAATTTCATTAAAATTTAACCTAGTGAAAAAAGAGTGGATACAGGATGGAGCAGACTTTTTATTAAAAGAACTTATTTTATTTTTCATTCCTTCTGCAGTCGCTGTCATACGCTACAAAGATACACTATCACAATATGGAATCGATCTCATTTTAATTATTATGATTAGTACACTTTGTGTCACTCTAGCTACAGGACTCTTAACAGAATTGCTACTAAAGCGGAAAGGATCCGTACAATGATCGGCTTTCTTTGTTTATTATTAACACTATTCACATATTGGATATCGAAGAAAATGTATCAACGCTGGAATTGGAGCTTACTTTCTCCTCTTCTCGTTTGCCCTATTATTTTAATTGCTTTATTACTTGGACTAGATACGCCTTATGAAACATATGAAACAGGTGGTCAATGGTTAACAGAATTATTAAAGCCTGCAACAGTTGCTTTTGCATGGCCAATCTATAAATACTTTGATTTACTTAAGAAACATGGAATAGCTATTTTACTTAATGTCATTGTCGGTTCATTTTTATCAGTTATTACTTCAGCACTACTAGCAAATTATTTTCAAATTGATTCATCGTTAGAACATAGTTTAGCACCTCATATTGTAACGACACCAATTGCAATGGCCATTTCAGAAATGATCGGTGGTATGTCACAATTAACAGCCGTATTTGTTGTTTTAACTGCGTTAACAGGGGCATTGCTCGGTCCTTCTCTCATACGTATATGTCGTATTAAAACAGCGCTCGCAAAAGGTATTATGTTAGGCACGAGCGCAAATGGAACCGGTACATCAAAAGCATTCGAAATCGGCCCTGTAGAAGGAACGATTGCAAGTTTATCTATGCTTTTAACAGCAGGAGCTAGTTTAGTTATCGTTCCGCTTTTCTTATCGTGGATACATTAAAAAAGCAAGTGTTTAAACACTCGCTTTTTTATTTATATATTTATTTAAAATCTCATAATCCTCCGGGAAAGATAGCGTTAATTCCTTTATTTCATCTATCCTTTTCCATGCAATTTCATGTATTAACTCATCAGGATCTTGGATTTTCATACTACCGCCTATTTTTTTAACGACATAATAATGAACATATACAGGAAATCCGTATGTAATACCCTCTTTTTCGTATATTTTATTTACAACTTCCACATCGTAACCTGTTTCTTCCCAAACTTCTCGAATACAACATTCTTCTAGTGTTTCTCCCTTTTCAAGCCCGCCACTTGGAACAGACCACCTTTTTTCTTCATCCTTTCGCCCTTGCAACACCATTAAAACTTCATTTCTTTCATTTACGCATACTGCTGCACAACCTATCCATCTTTCCATATACATCCCTCCCCTACTACTATTCGTCCTCTTTTTTATTTTCCCCTTGAAAAAAGAGGAAAATAGTAAAACAATGACGAAAGATTACATCAACTTCAAAGGCAATCCCTTCTTAGAAATGAAAAATGGAAGGATGAAAATATGATTTCTAAATATGTTGTGGAATGTGTCTTTTGTGAAGAAAATCGAAAACCTCGCCAAGCTATCGTAACAGTTCCCGCCACTACTCAGCTACTAGCCATTGAAAAAGTGCGTGCGGAATGTAAACGTCGTTTCGGAAAAGCTTTATTATTGCACACAGAAATTAAAGAAGAAATAACTTTTGAACAAAAAGAAAGCCGACCATAAATTGGTCAGCTTTCTTATCCGATCATATTTTCACATGAAGATTAGGGGCATCCTCTTTAAGGATCGGGATTTTCCCATTATGTACGTTCCATAATGGTCATCGAACAATATATTTCTATGCAATTAATTATTGAATAGAATAGGGCAAAACTTGTTCGCATTTTTAGAAAAGGGATAGGGATATAATTCAAGTAGCACTTCGAATACTCGAACTTTACACTCATTATATTAAAGCAAATCCTTTTATATGGGAAATATGAATTACTTACATAATTCATTCGTAAAACATATTAGTTTGCTATATTATTTTTATTCCATCAATAGCATAGGTGTCCTAATTGGTGAACACTTCAAAGCCATACAAATAAAAAGCACCCTGGACAGATGCTTTTCACACTTTTCTAAATTGATACTATGTACTTAGTCTTGATTAATCAAAATTACCGCAGGACCAGCGACTACTACTCCAGCTACTTCTATCTTTTCAAATTCTTTTACTGTAATAGATATAACCCCTTCTCTTTCCATCAATTCTTTACTCAGGGCTTCAGTCGGTATAGTTTTCACCGTCTTACCTCCTTTTCATTTATACAATATGACACAGTAAAACTTTAATCAGTAGACCTTCAGTCCACTCCGCACTGATTATAATTGAGCTACCCGTTTATGCACGGTAAAAATAACCCAATGCATCTATATATATGCATCACCTCCGCTTTCATTCCTTATTCCCCCTAAAACTCTTCTCTCCCTTCTGTAACGTATTGAAAAATAAAAAAGCACTCGCAATCGCGAATGCTTTTTCATTATTTACTTTCTATTACATTTAACATTCTATTAATAAATGCTGCCGATTCTCCACGCGTTGCAGAACCTTTCGGCATAAATTCATTATTTTCATTTCCTTTTACAATACCTAATCCATAAACACGTTGTACAGCTTGTTTATCATATGCTAAATTTTGATCCGAGAATGGTAACGGAACTAAGTTACCTTTAATTTTTTTATATTGCAGTGCACGGTCAATCATGATAACAGCTTCATCTCGTTTAATCGTATCATTTGGAGCAAATGTCCCATTCCCTCTACCACTTATTATCCCGGCAGTTGCTGCACGATTAATACCGTCTATTAGCGATGGATGTGCTGTATTTAAATCATTAAAATTCGATGATCCTTCAGGTAACTGCAATGATCTTGAAATGAAATTCGCGAATTCACCACGCGTTACGAGACGATCTGGCCAATAAGAACCTTTCCCGTCTCCAACCATAATGCCACGCTTATCTAATTCACGAATGTCTGCTTCGTACCACCCGCCTGTTATATCATCTTTATGGTTCGCATCATAATAAGCTTTTGTTCCTTGTAAAAATGGTTCCCACGCATTGTTTTTAATCATAATGGCGGGACAATTTTTACCACTCCAAAATTGATGCTTCTTCACATTTTCTATAGGAATATGTAATTCTCCCATTAAATAAGCTGCTAATTTACGAGCATTTTCAACAGCTTTATTATAATCACCATCTTCGTTTACAGCAATTTCAATCGCAATGGATTCTCGATTTCCAGTTCCTTCTGCTCCATCTCCGGCATGCCAAGCATTTTCGTTTAATGGAAGGTGTTGATAAATCTCTTTATCATCTACTGTAAAGTGCCAAGACGCTGAACGATCTTCCGTTCCCGTTGCTTGATTATATAAATATATTGCATGGTTTCTAGCATTTGCCCCAACACTGTAATTATCTGTCTCGTGAATCGTAATATACTTCGGATTCATCGCATAACCAGGACGAATATTGTCATTTCCTTTCGGTACAATCATTTCTTTTAAAGTTATACCATAAATATCCGTTGTTTTCTCTTCTATTGGCGCAGCATACATAGCTGCTGCACGTTTTGTACGTGTTGACGTTGTATCTTGAATAAGCGAAGCTTTTGTTCCTTCAAATTTTGCTGAAGGTGAATGAATCCATTTCATCTCATTATTTATTTTTACTTGGAACCATTCTCCCGCCTGTCCAATTGCTTGAATAGTTTGCGGCTCCATTACATTTTCTTCTTTGTATGAAGTAAATGGTTCAGAGTAAGTAGAGCTTTCTTCATTAATAACTAACTTTTCACTTAATAACGGGTGAATTTCTTTAACCTCTACATTTCCATCACTATTTTGTATCCATCCCGTACCCGATGAAGTTTGAACATAGTAAGCGTTTCCCTTTCTCTTCTCAGCTTTTACGACTTGATTCGAAATACGAAACCCTGTCTCTTTTTGAAAATCACTAGAATCATATAAAGGTACTTCTTTCACTATATGTACAAGAAACTCACCTTGCACTTCATTTATTACTCCCTTGTCCTCTCCACGACCATCTTCATCCTTCATATGGTTTTCAATACTTTTTAAAGCTTGTTCATCAGTTGAAACTGCTACTGTTTTTTCAAGTTCATTAGCATAGGAATAATTTGGAATCGTTACCGTACCAAATACAATCGATGCAGCTAAAACATTATAAAATCTTTTTTTCATCATAATACTTAACACGCCGTAATTAAATTCGTGTTAAATTCCCCCTCCTCAACCAAAATATAGGTTATATAGTAAACTATTAAGTAACATAACCATTTACAATATAACAGACTCATCCCAATTCGTATAGATAGGAATGACTACTATTTTCCTACATTTACTATATTGGAATATAAAAAAGAAGCTATAATATATAGCTTCTCTACGGTTCTTTAATCTCTTTGCACCTTATATTCCATAACTTTACCATCTCTATCAAATTGTAAAACAAGATGTTCACTATCTATAGGAATAAAGCCTCGTTCAGTTCCCAGATAGTACGAAGTGATAACCCCGCCTTCTCCATTTCTCGTTTCAGTAGGAGCTCCTAACAATTTTGTAATTTCTTCATTTGATTTTCCTGTTAATTTATATTTTTGTATTAGATTATCTACCATATGTACCCGTTTCTCTTCGACATGTAACCATCGCTCTTGATTAAACTTTGAAGTGTATGTATTCATACTTAATTGTGCAGTACACACTATTAACGGAATGAGTGCTACTATTACCACTCCCGACATTTTCTTCTTTTCTTCATTACAATTTTTAGAAACATATAAGCTAGACTTTTGAATCATAATTAATAAAACGAATGGCATGACTACTACAAAAATACTCGTTACACTTAATGACGTATGTACCATATCAATAATAAAAATAAACGCAGTATACATTAGTACATACAAACAAAAGTAAACATACAAAATACCCCTTAATATAGCACTCAGAAAGCCCACCTCTTTTTAATTCATTATATAATTCATTCGATTAATAGTTTCTCTAAGCTTTTCTAACTCTTGCTCTGTATATATTACTTTCCCTGTTAAGATCTCATTTCTGAAGAACGTTACAATTTGCTCTCTATCTTTTAATCTCGGCGTTTTTTCTTCAGAAAGATCCAGCACTTCTTTCCCGCTCTCATTATAAAAATATACAATCGGTTTTACGTTTTCCTTTACAATATTAACTTGCAGTTCTTTCAAACAATTGTATAGAATATGCGATAGTTTCTTCGCTCTATATACTGGATTCCCTTCATTTTTCACTTGTATCGTTAATGAATCTTCACCTGTAATGTATGCAAACGTCTCTTCTTTCTCCATCTCTTGTTGATACTTGCCAATTTCATCAATCATAAATGAATATATACTAGCATTTTCTTTCGTTATGCCATGAATTAAGTGCCCTGTCCATTCTTTCGTCTCAATTACATACATACCCGTTTTACTTAAGACGAGATGATGAATTCGAAGATCATTTCCTCCATGCTGATTTCTAATAAAAACATTCGGCATAATATGAAATTCATTATGTAGTATTATGCCTTGCTCTACGAAACCACGCTTCATATATTGTAATGTTTCGTGTGTACTCACTTCAGCTCCATTTTTCGTATACTCTCGCAAATCTGCAATTAACTTTTGAAACATATGTATTTCGTTACTATGTTTTTCTTGCATTTCACTGCGTTCTTTACTATGTTGCACAGCTAATTGATTTTTCATCATACGCATATTTTCAAGTTCTCTAGCTGCACTTATTTGTAAATCACTGTATTTCTTCTGTTCCATATTTTTCAATGTATTTTGTTGTTCTTTATGTTCTGTAACCGTAGCTGCAATTTCATTTTCGTACGTTTCAATTGCTTGTTTCTTTTCAAATTCTACTTGCTGGCTCTCTGATTCTAGCTGTTTATTTTTATAAAACAGCACGAATACTGCAGCTAATAATAATAAAATTACACCCATTAGCACATAATCCATATATTTTTCTCCTTCATTTCATTCCCTACTATTTTCCATACATATTTCTACTCCATTATACTATGTTATTCTTATATTTTTTGTAAAATTTTCATGCGCAGTCAAAAGACCTTGTAATTCTACAAGGCCTTTTGTAAACTTCCTTTATTTTGTAGTAAGTACATATTATAATACAACCCTTGTTCACTCAGTAATTCTTGATGTGTTCCTCTTTCTACTATCTCTCCATCATGCATAACAAAAATTTGATCTGCATCTTGAATTGTAGATAATCTGTGCGCAATTGCTATAGTCGTTCTCCCTTTTCGCATTTGCTGTAATGCTGTTTGGATTGCATCCTCTGTTTCTGTATCAATATTAGCTGTTGCTTCATCCAATACTAATACTTTCGGATTCGTTGCTATCGTTCTAGCAAAGGCAATTAATTGTCGTTGACCACTAGAAAAAGCGGCTCCTCTTTCTACTACTTCCGTTTCATACTGCTCTGGTAATTTCTCAATAAACGTATTCGCTTGCACAAATTGCGCTGCTTCTTTTACTTCTTCATCCGTAATCTCTTCATTATACATACGTATATTTTGTTTTACATTTCCCGCAAATAAAAATGCATCTTGCAATACGAGTCCGATTTTCTTTCTAATTTCTTGTTCTGTAAATCTCTCTAAATCTACACCATCTATTACAATATTTCCGGACTTAATATTATAAAATCGCATTAACAAATTCATAATGGTACTTTTTCCGCTACCAGTGTGTCCAACAAAAGCAACCGTTTGCCCTTGTTTCACGTGAAAAGATACATTTTTTAAAACATCCCGTTTACCATCATATGAAAAAGTAACATTTTTAAATTCAATATCTCCATTAATGACTTGAGGGTTTCCATCCCCTTTTTGAACTGGCGCTAAATCTTTTTCATCCATTAAATGAAATACACGTGAGGATGAAACAAGTGCCTGTTGGAAAAATGATAATTTCATCATCATCTCATTTACAGGCTGGAAGAAACGATGTATATAGTTAACAAAGGCATATAAGACACCTACTTCAACAGGGCTCTTTAAAGCATCAATTCCAAATAAACCAAGGACTAACGCAATAGCTACAATATGCACTAAATCCGTTGCTGGACGTAAAAGTAACGCATCTAACTTTAACGTACGTCGCCCTGCACTATAATGTTTATCATTCACTTCTTCAAACTCTTTTCTCATGCGCTTTTCTTGTCTGAACACTTGAACAATATTCATTCCTTGAATCGACTCGTTTAACTTTGCATTTAACACGCTAAGTTGATTACGTACTTCTAAATAAAAAACTGCACTTTTCCGGCGATATAGCACCATAATTGCAAACATGATCGGAATTAATACGAGAGAGAATAGAGCCAATTTTACATTTAATAAAAACATCGCTACTACAATACCTATTAAAAAGACTACATTTTTGACAAATGTGGATAATACACTTACATAAAAATCTTTAATCGCTTCCGTATCATTCGTTATACGCGATACGAGCGTACCAATTGGCGTACGATCAAAGAAACTTAATGACAACTTTTGAACATGATCATATACTTCAACACGCATATCTTGAACAATTTTAAAAGCGATATTTTGAAAATATAATAAGTCTAAATACGTAAATAATACTTTTAATAAATGAGCAATAAGATACACTACAAATAGTGTAACAAGTGCTGATTGGTCAAAGTTACGTGGTACTAAATGTTCATCAAGAAATTGTTTAATTAAAAAAGGCCCCATCATTTCAGTGACAGTTGCACCAACTAAAAAGATAAACGCTAAAGATAACAATCCTTTATATGGCTTCATATAAGAAAGTAACCTACTTAGATCACTCCGCTTCTTCTCAGTCATCATACGCCTCCTTTCTCGACTAATGCTTCTAACTGCTGGCTCTCATACATTTCTTTATACCAACCGTTTTCTTCCATTAATTGCTCATGTGTACCTCGTTGCACAATTCTGCCCTCATCCACAACAAGAATAAGATTGGCATGTTGAATTGCACTTAAACGATGAGCAGTAATAATCGTTGTTTTCCCTGCTCTTTCCCTCTTTAATGCATTTAAAATCGTTTCTTCTGTTTTTGCATCTACCGCTGATAAACAATCATCCAAAATTAAAATTTCAGCATCTGTTAATAAAGCACGTGCGATAGAAATTCTTTGTTTTTGACCTCCGGATAACGAAACGCCTCTTTCTCCTACTACTGTTTCATACCCTTCTGAAAATTGGAGGATGTCATTATGAATACAAGCAATCTCTGCAGCTCGGGTAATTTCATTATATGTAGCATCCGCCTTTCCGAAGGCAATATTTTCCCCAATACTCGCGGAAAATAAAAAATGATCTTGCGGCACATATGAGATGGCAGAACGAACACCGTAAAGTGTTACATCACGAATATCCCGCTCCCCAACTTTTAATTCACCATTAAAATGATCATACTCACGAATTAAACATTTTAATAACGTCGTTTTCCCCGCACCTGTCCGTCCGACAACTCCTAGTGTTTCACCTTTCTTCAAATCAAAGTGAACATCTATTAGCTGCGACAATTCATTTTTCTTATATGAAAATGAATCAATCGTAAATGTAACATCACCGCTTGCTACTTTATGTACAGCATCTTCTCTATTTACGACATCTGATTTTTGAGAGAGAATTTTCTCTACACGGTCATACGAAGCACGCCCACGCTCCATAATATTAAACAACCATCCAAACGCTAACATTGGCCAAACGAGGGTACCTAAATACGTTGTAAATGTAACAAGATTACCTACAGTTAATTCGCCTCTCACAACTAATACTGACCCGTAACATACTGCAATTAAAAAAGAGAATCCAACGATAAGAGAGATGGTCGGATCAAACAACGAATCAATACGTGCAACCAACATATTTTTATGTACGACATCTTCTGACTTTTTTCGAAATGCTTGTAAATCTTCTTTCTCTTGTCCAAGGGACCGAATTACCTTCATCCCACTCATACTCTCTTGCACTTTATCATTGATTTCCGAAAACGATTGCTGCGCTTTATGAAACCTTTTATGTAATAACGTTCCATAATAATTTGTCGAAATCGCTACAATCGGCATTGGAATTAAGCTTAACAATGTCAACTTCCAACTAATTGTAAAGCCCATCGCTACGAGTACACATCCACCAACCGCTAATGAATCAACAAGCGTTAAAACCCCTGCTCCAGCAGTTTGTTGAATCGCCTGAATATCATTGGTCGCATGCGCCATCAAATCTCCAGTACGACGTGATTGATAAAAAGATGGACTCATCTTTGTAAAATGTTCATATAAATTCTTTCGTAATTGACGGGCTAATTTTAACGAAGACCCAAAAATCATAATACGCCATAAATAACGCAATATGTACATAGTAACCCCTACAACTACTAATAAAATAACCCACTTCAACAATTTGTCAGATGTTAATGTTCCATTATTAATTTCATCTACTACAATACCTAGTACTTTCGGGGCTACGAGTTCAAGAAGTGCGACACCAAATAACATAATAATTCCGATTATGTACGCTCGTTTTTCCTGTTTAAAAAACCACGCTAAATTAATAAATACCTTCATTCTTCTCCTCCTCCCTTAAAATGAGCGATGTTTTCAGTTTACCAAAAATACAGAATTTTTAAAAGTTTTAAACTCTATAACTAACAAAAAGAAAAGACACTCTTAGCGAGTGTCTTTTAGCGCTTATTTTGTTTGTTGCTTGCTCATTGCGCTCATCATTTGATTGATTTTCTTTTGGGAAGGTTTTTGTCCCATTTGCATCATCATCATTTTTAACATTTGTTCATTAATTGGTGGATTTTTTTCTAAGTAGTTCATCATGTATTTGCGGGCAATGAAAAATCCTAACGCCACGCCTGCTACTAGTGCTACTACGCCCACTAGAATACCTAACCAAATTGGCATATATTTTCCTCCTTCATGTTGTCTACCTTACAGTGTACTAAAACCTTTTCAATAAGACAAGATACAATTCGACATTTTTTACACATATGTTCGTACTTGTTTTAGAGGATTCAGCCATCCGTACTTTGTATTTTCATAATCCATAGCTAAAAATGTTAATTCACACTTCCTTAACACCTCAAAGAAAGTCGTTTCCATAGAGACATTTCCAGAGGTATTCATACGAATATAGTGTGGCTTCACCATTATTTCGCCGTATTCCGCTCCTGTATAAAGTGTATGTGTATGATGTGTTCGATCATATTTACCAAGAACGCGCAAAGCTTGTTCTAATTTATGATGAATTTTCATTACTTGTAATGGCATCGTTATATACATCATTTGTTTATATAACACTTTTTTCTCTGAAAGGGACCCAGATTCTGAAAATCGAGCAAATAAATCAAAAAACAAATATTCACGACCAAAGTAAGCCTTCGCAATATCCTCTTGAATTAAATACAATTCATACGTTTTCATCTTTCGCCTCCCAATCTGGACAACCTTTTCTCTTCATTATATAGAAGAAATTTTGCAATGATTGTCTGACTGCGGAGAGATAAAAAACTTTTTCTGTCGAAAAAACTCATTTACATAGAAAAACCTCTCCATGCCGGAGAGATTTTTCTAAAATCATTAAAGCATTTCTTTTACTTTACGAACAACGTTCTCTACAGTAAATCCATACTCTTCCATAATCTTCTCACCAGGAGCAGAAGCACCGAATGTATCGATACCTAACACATCTCCTTCAAGACCTACGTAACGGTGCCATCCGAATGTAGCACCCATTTCGATTGCGAAACGTTTTGTTACTGCTTTTGGTAATACAGATTCTTTGTACTCAGCAGTTTGAGCTTCAAAGCGATCCATAGATGGCATGCTGACAACAGATGCGTCAACGCCGTCTGCTGCTAGAGCTTTTTGTGCTTCAATAGCTAGACTTACTTCAGATCCAGTTGCAAGTAAGATTACATCTGCTGTTTCTTTTTTGCTTGTAGAAACTACATATGCACCTTTTGCTACTTTTTCATACGTATCTTCTTTTGCACCTTCTAATGTTGGAAGGTCTTGACGAGTTAATACTAAAGCAGTTGGTTTGTTTGTAGATTCTAAAGCTAGTCTCCAAGCTGCAACAGATTCGTTGCCATCAGCTGGACGAATAACAGATACATTTGGCATTGCACGTAGCGCTGCTAATTGCTCGATTGGTTCATGTGTTGGACCATCTTCACCAACAGCGATACTGTCGTGTGTGAATACATACGTTACTGGCAATTGCATTAATGCTGCAAGACGAATTGCTGGACGTAAGTAGTCAGAGAATACGAAGAACGTACCACCGTAAGTTTTTAAACCGCCATGTAGTGCAATACCGTTCATTGCTGCACCCATTGCGAACTCACGTACACCGTACCAAATATTTTTTCCGCTGTAATCATCTCTTGTAAAGTCTTTTTCGTTATTCATGTATGTTTTGTTAGAACCGGCAAGGTCAGCAGATCCACCGAAGAATGATGGTACAGACTCTGCAATTGCATTAATTACAGCACCTGAAGAATTACGAGTTGCTGCTTTTGATCCTAATTCATAAGTTGGTAAGTTTTGCTCCCAACCTTCTGGAAGAAGACCATTCATTGCTGATTGCAGTTCGTTTGCTAATTCTGGATATGCTTGTGCATATTCACCTAGCATCGTGTTCCACTCTGCTTGCGCAGTTTCACCAACATCTTGTACTGTTTTACGGAAGTTGTCATATACTTCTTCTGCTACATGGAAATCTTGCTCAGCAGTCCAAGCATATGCTGCTTTCGTTAATTTTGTCTCATCTACACCAAGTGGAGAACCATGTGAAGCTGATTTTCCTGATTTGTTTGGAGAACCGAAACCAATTGTCGTTCTTACTTCAATTAGCGTTGGGCGTTTTTCGTCAGCTTTCGCTTCTTCGATTGCTTTCGCGATAGCTTCAATATCGTTTCCATCCTCAACACGGATTACTTGCCATCCGTATGCTTTGTAACGATCTTCTACACTTTCAGAGAATGAACGATTTAAATCGCCATCTAATGAAATATCATTTGAATCGTAAAGCACAACTAGACGACCTAATTGTAAGTGAGCAGCCAATGAAGATGCTTCAGCAGAAACGCCTTCCATTAAATCTCCATCACCACAAATAGCGTATGTATAATGATCTACTACATTATACGCATCACGGTTATATTTAGCAGCTAAATGTCTTTCAGCCATTGCCATACCTACAGCAGTTGAAATACCTTGTCCAAGTGGACCAGTAGTTGCGTCTACACCAGCTGTATGACCGTACTCAGGATGTCCTGGAGTTTTGCTTCCCCATTGACGGAAATTCTTTAAGTCATCCATTGTTACATCATAACCAGATAGGTGAAGTAGGCTGTATAATAACATTGAACCATGACCTGCAGATAATACGAAACGATCACGGTTAAACCACGTTGGGTTATTTGGATTGTGTTTCATAAATTGAGTCCATAATGTATAAGCCATTGGTGCTGCACCCATTGGCATTCCTGGGTGACCAGAGTTTGCTTTTTCAATCGCATCGATGGATAATGTGCGAATCGTGTTGATAGAAAGTTGTTCGATTGAATGTGACATGCTATTCTTCCCTTCGCTTATATTAGTAAACGTTTTATACATTTATATGATAGCTTCCCACGCAAGATTATACAACATGTATCGACAAATATGTTGATATTTTTTTGGTTTTCCATAAAAAAACCAATGATTTCAGGAATGTATGGGCATTCAATATGACATACTTTTTCATTGTTTTTATTTTAAAAAGAAAGGGAATTATCTGTATATTTATTCATCGATTTTAAATTCCATAATGCAAAATATATCCTTCCCCATTTTTCACTCTGCGAAGCAAACGAATAAACGACTGTAAATCTTGACATAATTTATCTCGATTAAATACGTATCTTTCATATTCTCCATCCGCATTATTATCATTTTCCCATTGAAACTGTCCTGTCAATTCGATTATTTCTGGCGCTAAAGAAAACATGCTAACTAGCGAACAAAATAACTGTTCTGCTATCACTGCCCCTTGCTGTTCTACTTTCGTAATACCATAATAGTGAATTCCGAATCCTTCTGCTCTTTTCGCTGGATAATAGGTCGGAATCCAATGGATGAAATCTAATAGATATACGATTAGCTCATCACTTAATACAACACACTCATCTATCGTTGCCTCTTCTTTATATAGAAAACAAAGTTCAATCCAATCTACACCTTTAAAATCCAATCCTTTTTTTTCATTTGAAACAAATACAAAATCATGTTGTAAAGCCAAAATATCCCTCCTGTTTTTCCATAATGTCTGCATTCATTATTCTTAATTATATAAAAAAAGCACCTTTTGTAGGTGCTTCTAAAATAACTTATACGATTTTCTTCCGTATCGAACTTGAAATATAATCAATGATAATTACCATTAAAATGATACCCAATAAAATAATTCCCACACGAGACCAATTGCGTGAACTTAGTGCAAAAATTAGAGGCGTACCAATCCCACCTGCTCCAATAACACCTAAAATAGCAGCGGATCGCACATTAATTTCGAATCTGTATAACGTATACGATAGAAAATCCGGTAATACTTGTGGTAATACTGCATACCAAAGTATTTGAAATCGATTCGCGCCTGTTGCTATTAACGCTTCCGTCGGTCCCTTATCTATATTTTCAATTCCTTCTGAATATAGTTTTCCTAACATCCCAATAGAGTGTAACCCTAAAGCTAGAACTCCGGCAAAAGAGCCTGGTCCAACAGCTTTTATAAATAAAAGAGCCATAACTAGTTCAGGGAATGTACGAACAAAACTAAGTACAAATTTTCCAGTTCCTGAAGTTAATTTCCCACTACTCATATTCGTTGCTGCCCAAAAAGCGAATGGAACAGATAAAAAGGCAGAAATAAATGTACCTAATATCGCAATTGCCAACGTATCAATTAAACCATGTAATAAATCTTCACCATCTGGCAAAGATACATACGACCAATCTGGATTCAATACACCTGTCATAATTGCTTTTGTAATTTCTCCCGCCGTATCTTTGATTCCCTCTAACGGTACTCCTGAAAAAGCCCATACATAAACAAATGTAAGTGCTATAAAAATAATCCAGCGATACATACTCGGTTTTGGTACGATTAACGTCGTTTTACTCATTATAATTTCTCCCGCAACAATGTACTTACATAATCAATTAACAATACAACAACAAGAGTATAGATAATAATAGAGGCAGTTTGTTCATATTGTAAAAATCCAAGTGTACGATCATAATATAATCCAATACCGCCAGCCCCTACTAAACCTAAAACAGCTGCTGCACGTACGTTCACCTCAAATGTATAAAGAACATAGGAAACAAAATGTGCTTTCACTTGTGGAATTACCCCATACACAATCCATTGTACTTTATTTGCTCCTACTGCTGTCATCGCTTCTAATGGACCTGGATCAATCGATTCAATTGACTCATACAATAATTTTGCCACAAGCCCAATTGAGAAAAAAGTAAGAGCCAAAATACCTGGAAGTGGTCCTATTCCAAAAATAGCTACGAAAATTGCCGCTAATAATAAATCTGGTATCGTTCGGATAAAATTTAAAATCAATCGAGCTGGACCGTACAAGAATGTACTAGTAAACACATTACTTGCCGCAAATAATGCCAGTGGAATAGCTAAAATTGCTCCTAAAGTCGTCCCAATAATCGCCATACGTATTGTATCTAACATCGCTGTTGTAATAACTTGAAAATAACTCCAATCTGGCGGCACCATCTCTTTTAATAAATCCATCATATTAGGAAAACCAATTACTAGTTTTGAAAATGATGCGTCGACCTGTACACTACTTCCCCACAACAGTAAAATGACTAGAAGAAACGTTAACATATGTTTCAACTTACTCGGCGGCTTCGGTATCGCTTTCGAATATATCGTTACATCACTCATTTAACTGCCACCTCTAACAATTCACTTTTCTGTGCTACGTCTCCATAAATTTCAGCAAATTTTTCATCCGTTGCCTCTTCTACTGAACCGTCAAAAACAATTTCTCCTGCATGTAATCCAATAATGCGTGTCGCATATTGCCTAGCTAAATCAATAGAATGTAAGTTTACAATTGTTGTAATTCCAAAATCTTCATTGATTTTTTTCAAATCATCTAATACTTGCTTTGTTGTTAGCGGATCTAACGATGCAACAGGTTCATCTGCCAATATGATTTTTGCTTCTTGCGCTAATGCTCTAGCAATCGATACCCGTTGCTGTTGTCCTCCTGATAATTCATCAGCTCTCGCATATGCTTTTTCTAAAATATTCACCCTTTTTAACGATTGAAAAGCAAGCTCCAAATCTTCTTTTGGAAATAGGCCTAACGTTGTACGCAGTGTTGAATGATACCCAACACGGCCAGCTAATACATTTTTCAATACCGTTGATCGCTTTACAAGGTTAAAACTTTGAAAAATCATACCAATATCTCGGCGCATTCGTCGTAAGCCTTTTCCTTTCGCAGAGGTAATAGACTCTCCTTCAATCATAATTTCGCCTTCTGTAATCTCATGAAGTCGATTTACCGATCTGAGAAGTGTAGACTTTCCAGCCCCAGACAGCCCTACCATTACAACAAATTCACCTTTTTGAATGTTCAAGTTTATATTATTTAATCCTTTTGTACCATTCGGATACACTTTGGAGACATTTCGAAACTCTATCACACATCTTACCTACCTTCTCTGTATTCAAAACGGCAAACTAACTGAAAACATATCATTCCAGTTAGCTGCCATTTCCATATGTATTATTGCGTTTTTACTTTCTTTCCATATTCACGAACGATATCAAATTTACTATCATCAGATTTAACATAGCCTTCATGTGAATATACTTCTTTTATGATTTTGTGACCTTCCTCATTCTTTCCTATTTCAATGAAAGCGTCCTGTAATTTCTTACTCCACTCTGCATCTAAATCAGAACGTACCGAAATCGTATCGTTCGGAATCTTCTCTGTAAATTTTACTATTTTCGTTTGATCGAATATATTCGGATAATCTTTTTTTACAATATTACGAGCATCTTGGAATACAACAGCTGCATCTACATCACCATTTAAAAGAGCAATAAGCGACTGATCGTGACCTTTTAATGTAACAGGTTTCACATCTTTTAGCGGATCAACCCCCTCTTTTAACAATACTGCCGCAGGCCATACATATCCCGCTGATGACGTTACATCTTGATAACCTATTTTTTTACCTTTTAAATCTTTTACACTATTAATATTTGAATCTTTCTTAACTACAAATTCTGATTTATAAAAGTCTACTAAATCCTTTGTAGGAGCTCCCGTTTCATCATCTACTCCAAAACGTTGTGCTTGTAAAATTACGTTTGCAGCCTTTTTCTCATGCGCTAACACATACGCTGTTGGAGGTAAAAATCCTACATCTACTTGCTTAGATGCCATCGCTTCTACAATTGTATTGTAGTTCGTTGAAATACTAACTTTTACCGGAATATTTAATTTATCACTTAATAGCTTCTCAAGTGGTTTTGCCTTCGCCTCTAATGTATCTGCATTTTGAGAAGGAACAAATTGAACATTTAAAGTCTTTGGTACATAACCTTTTTTCGCATCTTCAGTTTTACTTGCACTAGATTCTTTCGTTCCACAGCCACTTAATAATCCCGCCGCCAGTACAACTGTCGTGCTCATTGCAAAAACTTTTTTCAACATATTAAAGCCTCCATTTTTATTGTTATAAATTACCTTCCGTAAACATGAAGAAATATATCACACATTTTTATTAATAATTGTTTATTTACAGAATCTTTACACATTCTATACATTCTCATTAAAATTCTCTTCATATATTTGATATGCTTAATTAGTAGATAACGATAGAAAAGGTGAATGATATTGAATCAAAATCAAAATGTAACTTTAAACATCTTATTAACAAGTGATATACACGGTACTGTTTATCCAATTCACTACCAAGATAACTCCAAAGCTGAAATTGGTTTAGCTAAAATTTCTACTCTTATAAAAAAAGAACGTTCCCAAAATAGAAACGTCCTTTTAATTGATAACGGTGACTTCATACAAGGAACACCCTTCACTTATTATTACGCTACATATGAAAAAGATAAGAAAAATCCAATGTCCTTATTAGCGAACTATTTACGTTATGATGCCGCAGTGATTGGGAATCATGAATTTAATTATGGAATGGGCATATTAAACAATGCTATTTCTACTGTGAACTTCCCGTATCTATCAGCAAACATTTTAGATAAAAACAGCAAAGAACCTTATTTTGGGAAACCATATATAATAAAACAGATTGAATCAAATATAAAAATTGCTATTTTAGGGGTAACAACACATTACATTCCTAATTGGGAACAACCCCATCACATTCATGATTTACAATTTGAAGATGCATTAGAAACAACAAAAAAGTGGGTTTCTTACATTCACGAACACGAGAAACCAGATTTATTAGTCGTAGCGTATCATGGAGGATTTGAACGCGATCTACAAACCGGGGTACCGACTGAAGTTTTAACAGGTGAAAACCAAGGATATGCAATGTGCCATGAAATTGAAGGAATCGATATTTTACTAACAGGACACCAACACCGGGAAATCGCTGAAACCGTAATAAATGGTGTAACAATTTTACAGACCGGATGCAATGGACACTCCATTGGAAAAATAACAGTAACATTCAAAAAAACAGATAAAAAATGGATAAAAAAAGAGAGTTATTCACAATTATTGCCTGTGCAAGGAATTGCGGCGGACCAACATATTCTTTCCTTAGTTGCCGATTATGAAGAGAAAACACAAAATTGGCTCGATCAACCTATTGGACTAATCTATGGAGACATGCAAGTTTCAGACGCTATGCAAACTCGTTTGCAAGACCATCCTTTTATTGAATTCATAAATAAGATACAGATGGATATAGCTAATGTTTCTATTTCTTGTACAAGCTTATTCCATAATACATCTCCAGGATTCCCTAATCATGTAACAATGCGTGACATCGTTTCTAATTATATTTATCCAAATACATTACAAGTAATTAGAATAACTGGAGCGGATATAAAAGATGCCCTTGAACTCTCTGCTTCTTATTTCACATTACATGCAGATGGAGATATTATCGTAAACCCTACCTTCATAGAACCAAAGCCGCAACACTATAATTACGATATGTGGGAAGGGATTTCGTACGTATTAAACATTTCCAAACCTATTGGCGAGAGAGTAGAATCTTTACAATGCAAAGGCATTCCTCTTAATATGGATGAAGAATATGACGTCGTTATGAATAATTATCGCGCTAGCGGCGGAGGAAACTTCTTTATGTTCCAAAATAAGCCCGTAATAAAAGACATACCAACAGATATGTCTGAACTGATTGCTAATTATATTTTGAAACATAAAAAGATAGAGGCAACAGTTAATAACAATTGGAAAGTTATTAACTAACGAATGTAATAAATAAAAAAGATGGGCTTTGCCCATCTTTTAGTTTAATTTTGCATTATCTTGCTTTTTTAAAGCTTTTAATTTCGCCGGCGTAACGTCTGTACCTTGTTCGTTAACGACTTTAATTCCTTTAAGTTCGTTTAACATATTTTGACGAAATCCTTTTAAATATTGTTCACGTAGCGATTGACGCTCACGTTGTTCTTCTTCAGTTAAACCTTCAGCTTTTGCTTTTTTCGCTAAGAAGTTAATGCGTTCAACGAGTTCGTGACTAAGCATCTCGAATCCCCCTTCTAATCAAAACTGATTATTATCATACAATAGTTACTCCTCTTTATCAAGCAATTGCTTTGTATATTCTACATATCTACGATGTACCGTTGCTTTTGAAACGTTATGCCCGAAGCCGCGAAGCGTCGCTGCAATTTCTTCGAAAGTAAGTTCACTCTTGCGCAAACGTACAATTTCCTCAATTGGCACTTCTTTCTTCTCTCGTCCTACACTTAAATGACGATTCTTTAAATTATTTTCTGGACGATAGCCTTTTTCTACGGCTCGTTGCATACCACGTTTAATTTTCAAGTTATGAATCTTTCTTTGATACTCTTCAACAATACCGATAATATCTAATACCATCGAATCAGAATCCGACAATTGTAATTCTCCATTATGCGTATGCGTGTATACTTTTATTCCCTCTTTATGTAAACAATGCATTAATGCAATTTTTGCATTTCCTCTACCAAGACGTGTTTCATCTTGTATGAGTATCACATCGATTTGTTCATCTCGAATTGTATCTAGCACTTCTAATATGCCATTACGTTCAATTGTATAGCCACTCGCCTGCTCTTCAATCACCTTAGTAACATTCATTTGATAGCGCTCAGCTAAATGCAATAATTCATCTTTTTGACGTAATAATGACGTTTCTTGCGCTTCTTTCGTTGTACTCACACGCGCATAAATAATTGCATTCATTATGAACCCCTCTTTCTCACTATTATTTTCCTCCAGTGTAACATAAATTCGCCGTTTGTTCGAACTTATGTTTGTAGAATGTTTTTTCGCATGTTATACTTATTAATAAGAAAAATGAAAGAAAACGAGGTGTTAGAAAACATGGAAAAGTTAACGAAACGCCAGCAAGACATTCTCGACTTTATTAAGCTAAAAGTACAAGAAAAAGGATATCCACCTTCCGTACGTGAAATCGGTCAAGCAGTCGGCCTCGCTTCTAGTTCTACAGTGCACGGACATTTATCACGACTAGAAGAAAAAGGATATATTCGACGCGATCCAACCAAACCACGAGCAATTGAAATTTTAGGTGACGATCGAATGGATGCAGAAACACAATCTGTTATTCAAGTTCCAATTGTCGGAAAAGTTACTGCTGGATTACCGATTACAGCAGTTGAAAGTGTAGAAGACCACTTCCCACTTCCAGCTAGCATTGTCGCTGGAGCAGACCAAGTGTTTATGTTACGTATTTCTGGAGATAGCATGATTGAAGCTGGTATTTTAGATGGAGATTTAGTTGTTGTTCGCCAACAACAGTCTGCATATAATGGTGAAATCGTAGTCGCTTTAACAGAAGATAACGAAGCAACTGTTAAACGTTTCTATAAGGAAAAAGACCATTTCCGTCTACAACCGGAAAACTCTTCATTAGAGCCTATCATTTTAAAACAAGTGTCAGTTATCGGCAAAGTAATTGGCGTATATCGTGATTTACATTAATAATAATAAAAGAAGATAATTACCTTATTTATATACGGTAATTATCTTCTTTTTTGTATTTTGATAGATTTTCATACTTTCTATTACTTACGAGCGAGTTTCAATCGTCACATCGCCAGCAGCTGTTTTACCACTAATCTTTTTACTACCATTGCCAATAGTTATATTATTATTTTCTTCATTAAAAATCATTACTTCACCAGCAGAGCTTTTCCCAGTTATAACTGCATCTTGTGGTTTTTCTAATAAAGTAATATCTACATCCCCGGCGGTTGAACTTGCCTCTACATCATATTTAGGATCATGATCCATAATATGCACTTCTCCACTAGCCGTTTTCGCTGTTACTTTCCCTATTACTTTTTTAAAGTTTACCTCACCAGCTTTTGAAGATCCTTCCACACTTTTCGCTGTGACATGTTTCAAATCTACTTCTCCGGCGAGTGTCCCAACACTTACATGATCACTTTTCACATCACTTATTTCTATTTGTCCAGCGGATGAATTTACTTTTATCTCTTCGTAAGAACGTTCAGGCACAAGTATAGTCATTGTAGGTGTTTGAAACTTAAAATTGTAAAAAGAAAAATCAAATGAATCACCTTTTTCTCTTTCCCTAATAATTTTTAATGTGTCACCATCTTCGGCAATACGAACCTCTTGTTTACGTACATCTCCTGTTTGCTTAATATAAAAAGAAGAATCCGGAGATTTTTGAACAACAATATCCTCAGCATCTAACTTCACTTCTATATTTTTTATTGTTTCGTTTTTAATTACATCTTCTCTGTTTCCTTCTTCTGCACTTTGTACTACTTTTTCATATGTTTGCGAAATCCCGATTACTCCAACAATGATACAAGTGATTGCTACTAACAATATTTTTTTCATCATCTACTCCCCTTTTATCATTTTGAAGTTCCATATTACATAACGTACACATAACCTTTTAAACCACTTCGTACTATAATAAGCAACAATACATAACAACAAACCTATCCCAACAAACGTTATACTAACGAATAAATCCAACCATATAAAAGTACCCATAAATATTTTTACAATAACGAAAAATGGTGTCACTACACTAGCAATCCCACCGACCCAAAAAGAGAATATAAAAGCGATAATTGCAACTAACGGGCCTAATACAATAATGAAATTAAACAAACTAAGTCCAATCGCTGCCATAACAGCCCGTGTTATATTCGAAGTAGATGGGTCCTTTTTCATTTCATCAAAGCGATACAAAGCAAGTAAATCTTTCGCAATTACTTTCGGCGAGCCAAGACCCTTTATTATTTCCGATTCAGTTTTCCCCTCTTCTTTCCCAAACTGAAAATGCTCTTCATAATCAAATAAAATATCTTTCCTCTCTTCTTCCGGTAACTTTCTAAGATGATTTGATAATTCTTTAAGAAACTGCTCTTTACTCATCCCATTCCACCCCTTCAATAATTTCTTGTACGCCTTTTGCAAAATCACGCCACTCTGTTACTAACAAATTCAGTTGCGTTTCCCCTTGCTCCGTTAGTTGATAATATTTACGAGGCGGCCCCTCCGTAGATTCTTTCAAATATGTTTGAAAATATCCTTCTTTCGTTAAACGACGTAATAAAGGATACACTGACCCTTCCGATATTAAAAATTTATTTGAGATTTGCTGAACAAGTTCATAACCGTAACAATCCTTACGTTTCACAAGTGCCAACACACACAGCTCTAACACGCCTTTTTTAAACTGAACGTTCAAGGTCAATCCCCCTTTCTCACTTCAGTACTGTTCAATACACGGTACCTGTTATATCCATAATATACCACTTAGTATTATTTATTGCAAGGTACTATATTTTTCAATACTTAATTTTCGAATTAAATACATCCACACCCATACTTCAACTTTCACATTCTCATTCATAGCTAACACGCATTTTAAATAGTCCACATGACTTTTTTCGGGTTGTTTTGCGGGCACCCATCTAGTTCATTTCACAAACCATTTGCCCACAAATAAAAAAAGCCCTGATACCGTAGTATCAAGGCTTCTCTCTCTTAGTATAGAGACATATATTGATCGCGTTCCCATTGGTGAACTTGCGTTCTAAAGATATCCCACTCAATCTCTTTCGCTTCGATGAAGTGCTCAAGTAAATGCTCACCTAGTGCACCGCATACTACTTCATTCGATTGTAATGTTACTAAAGCTTGCGCTAATGTTGCTGGTAAATCAACGATACCTGCTTCTTCACGCTCTTCTTTTGTCATTACATAGATGTTACGATCTACTGCAGCTGGCGGAGTTAATTTGTTTTTAATTCCATCAAGACCTGCTGCTAATAATGTAGCCATTACTAAATATGGGTTTGCAGCTGGGTCAACACTACGTACTTCTACGCGTGTACTAATACCACGAGATGCAGGGATACGTACTAATGGACTACGGTTTTGTGCAGACCATGCTACGTAACAAGGAGCTTCGTATCCAGGTACTAAACGCTTGTAAGAGTTTACAGTTGGGTTTGCTACCGCTGTAAATGCTGGCGCGTGTTTTAAGATACCTGCGATGAAATGACGAGCATCATCACTTAATTGTAAGTCACCGTTTTGATCGAAGAATACGTTCTCACCATTTTTGAATAATGATAAGTTACAGTGCATACCTGAACCGTTCACACCGTATAATGGTTTCGGCATAAATGTTGCGTGTAAACCGTGTTTACGAGCAATTGTTTTTACAACAAGTTTAAATGTTTGAATGTCATCACATGAACGAATTGCATTTGCATATTTAAAGTCAATTTCGTGTTGCCCTGGAGCAACCTCATGGTGAGATGCTTCAATTTCAAATCCCATCTCTTCAAGTTCAAGAACGATATCACGACGACAGTTTTCCCCTAGATCCATCGGCGCAAGGTCGAAGTATCCACCGTTATCGTTTAATTCTAATGTTGGATTTCCTTTTTCATCTACTTTAAATAGGAAGAATTCTGGCTCTGGTCCAAGATTGAAATCTGAGAATCCTAATGCTTCCATTTCTTTTAACACACGCTTTAAGTTGTTACGTGGATCACCATCAAATGGAGTACCATCTGCATTGTAAATATCACAGATTAATCGAGCTACTTTCCCTTTTTCAGCTGTCCAAGGGAAAATTACCCAAGTATCTAAATCTGGATATAAGTACATATCAGATTCTTCAATACGTACGAAACCTTCAATAGAAGATCCATCAAACATCATTTTGTTATCAAGAGCTTTTGTTAATTGGCTCACTGGAATTTCTACGTTTTTAATTACTCCTAAAAGGTCCGTAAATTGTAAGCGGATATACTTTACATTCTCTTCTTTCGCCAAACGGAAAATATCTTCTCTTGTGTACCTAGCCATTATAAATTCCTCCTTAGTCCCTCTAAACACCTTCAGAATCAGTTATCTTTAGTGAAAAAATCTTGAAATGTCACCTTGTCGCAATGAAGTTCGATTAAATCTACCTGTATGTTGTAGTTCGTCTCGAAGTATTTTGCGAAGCTCAGTTTTTGAAATTTCCTTCGTTTCTTCTTTTACTTTCACTGCTTCTGTTTGATTTTCTTTCATTAGTAACACTTGTTTAATACCAGCCATATTCAAGCCTTGATCTAATAAATCTTTAATCTCTAACAACTTATCTACATCGTTAAACGAAAATAACCTGCGATTCCCCTTTGTACGGGTTGGAGAAACAAGATTATGCTCTTCATAGTAGCGAATTTGACGTGCAGACAATTGTGTTAAATCCATAACAATACCAATAGGAAACAGCGGGGCAGAACGTCTATCTTCTTTCATTGTTTCAGTTCCTCCTTCGCCTTAACTGCTTCTCATTTTATACCATGTTATGTTTAATGTCAACATATGTTAGCTTTTCTTACATGATTTTTTTATAAATTTTTTCATTCTTTTTTCTAATGAAATAAATCATTACTTTCATGCGAAAAAAGCTGTCGAAATCGACAGCTTCCCGTTAAGAAATTGTTAATAATTCTTTTTCAATTAATGCGTCAATTGCAGAACAAATCGCAATTTTCACATGTGAATAAGTTAATCCACCTTGCACGTAAGCAACATACGGCGGACGAATCGGACCATCGGCTGACAATTCAATACTTGCCCCTTGAATAAACGTTCCCGCAGCCATAATTACATCATCTTCATATCCCGGCATATAGTTGGCATATGGAGTGAAGTGAGAATTAATCGGAGATGCATATTGAATCGCTTGGCAGAATGCAATCATACGATCTTTATCATCAAATTGAACAGATTGAATTAAATCTGTTCTCGGCGCATTCCATGCTGGTGAAGTATTCATTCCTAACTTCTCTAAAAATGCAGCTGTAAAAATCGCCCCTTTTAGCGCTTGTCCCGCTACATGCGGCGCTAAGAAGAAACCTTGATACATTTCTTGCAGACTGTATAAAGATGCTCCCGCTTCCGCTCCAATTCCTGGAGATGTTAAACGATATGCACACGCTTCAACATACTGTTCTTTACCAACAATATAACCACCAGTTTTAACAATTCCACCACCTGGGTTTTTAATAAGCGAACCCGCCATTAAATCTGCACCAACATGACATGGCTCTTGTTCCTCAATAAACTCGCCATAGCAGTTATCTACAAATACAACAACATCAGGTTTAATTTCTTTAACAAACGCTATCATCTCTTTAATTTGAGAAATAGTAAATGACGGACGAGTAGCATAACCTTTAGAGCGCTGAATACCAATCATCTTCGTCTTACTATGGATAGCAGCCGCAACAGCTCCAAAATCAACAAGCCCCTCTTCAGTAAGCGGAACTGCATTATAACCAATATTATATTCTTTAAATGAACCTACACCTTTTCCGCGCACACCAACGATTTCTTCTAACGTATCATACGGCTTGCCAGTGATGTACAACAACTCATCTCCTGGACGTAAAATACCGAATAACGCCGTAGAAATAGCGTGCGTACCTGAAATAATTTGCGGACGAACAAGACCCGCTTCCGCTCCAAATACATCTGCATACACTTTTTCTAACGTATCACGGCCAATATCATCATAACCGTAACCTGTCGTCGGAATAAAATGCGAATCGCTAATTTTATGTTTACGAAAACTTTCTAATACACGAAACTGATTACTTTCAATTACTTCATCCGCACGTTTATGTACTTCTGTAATTTGGCTCTCTACTTCTTTTACGATCGGAGCAATTTTTTCTCCATTTTTCAAACGATCAAACATTTTTATTTTCTCCTTCTTCCACTAAAAATCTCTTTAATTGTACATTAAGCGATGAATGAGCAAAAATATACCCTGCGCAATCATATACAAATTTATCTTCTAAAAACTCCATCTTTGTTAATAGGGTCTCCGTCTTTAATAGAGTTAACAACTTACCTTCACTCGGAGGAATTTCTACTTGATAACGATTCATTTCTTCCTTCATTTTCGTTTCTATCGCTTCTTTTATATGTAATAGATCCTTTTCTTCAAAAGCACTAGTCATTAAGAAGTCATTTTTCGGAAACGGAATGAAATTTTGATGTAATTCATCTTTTTTATTATATAACGTAATAATAGGAATATGATTAATTTCGAGTTCTGACAATAATTGTTTTACTGTTTTCTCATGCCCTACATAATTAGGATCTGCAGAATCAACAACATGTAAAATAACATCCGCTTCACCAGCTTCTTCTAATGTCGAACGAAAAGCAGCGATTAATGACGTAGGTAAATCTTGTATAAAACCAACCGTATCAGTTAGTAATACTGTATAACCAGAAGGTAACGGCATCTTCCTTGTTGTCGGGTCTAGCGTTGCAAACAACAAGTTTTCTTCAAATGTATCAGCTTCCGTTAATCTATTAAACAGCGTAGATTTTCCCGCATTTGTATATCCTATTAATGAAACTTGAAATACTTTATTATCTTTTCTTCTTTCGCGATATCTTTTTCGATGTTCCACAACAACCGCAAGTTGTTTCTTTATTTCATCAATGCGTGATCGAATATGACGACGATCCGTCTCAAGCTTCGTCTCACCCGGTCCTCTCGTTCCAATACCACCACCAAGACGTGACAAAGACAACCCTTGTCCCATAAGACGCGGCATTGTATATTGCAATTGAGCTAATTCTACTTGAAGCTTACCTTCTCTCGACTTCGCACGTTGCGCAAAAATATCTAATATGAGTTGCGTTCGATCAATTATCCTCGCATCTAATACTGAGGATAAATTCCGAATTTGACTCGGCGTTAATTCGTTATTAAATACGATAACATCTGGTTCTAATTCTTCAGTTAGCATTGCAAGCTCTTCTAATTTACCTTTACCTATATAAGTCGCCGGATGAAACTTCGGTCGTTTTTGCGTTGTAGACACTAACAATTCTGCACGTGCAGTTTTCGCTAGCGATGCAAGCTCTTTCATGGAATGCATAAATTTTTCATCATCTTCTTGCGGCAATTGACAGCCCACTAATATGACTTTTTCTTTTTCTTCCATCAAATATGTTCACTCATCCTTTTCGAAATTTAAACCTTCTAATATAATAGCAGAGGAAGCACATTTCATCTAGTTAGCGGGGGAGAAAATTCATGGCATGGGAGATTTTTAGCATCATAGGCACAATTGCTTTCGCATTAAGCGGAGCCATTGTTGCAATGGAAGAGGATTACGATATTTTCGGGGTGTATATTTTAGGAATGGCAACCGCATTTGGGGGAGGTGCCCTTCGTAATTTATTAATCGGTTATCCGATTGTCGCGTTTTGGCAACAAGACATGTTATTCCAAATCGCACTTTTATCAATGACGATTATTTTTCTTTTTCCGAATAAACTAATTAGACACTGGAAAAAGTGGGAAAACATCACTGATGCTATCGGCTTATCAGCATTTGCCGTACAAGGAGCATTATACGCTCAAAAACTAAATTTACCAATTAGCGCTACAATCGTAGCAGCTGTTTTAACTGGCATTGGCGGCGGTATTATCCGCGACCTTTTAGCCCGTAGAAAACCTCTCGTTCTTCGAGCTGATGTATATGCTTTTTGGACGATTCTAGCAGGTTTCTTAATCGGCGCTCAAATTATTGTTAGCGATTGGGCTCTATACACCTTATTCATTTTAATTGTTTGCTTCCGCATGGTTTCTATTCATTACAAATGGCATTTACCGCATAGACGCATCGACACAAACGAACGTTCAATGCACAAATAGCAATCCAACCTCTTTACAGATTTGTAGAGAGGTTTTTCTTTTCTAACGAGTTTTTCTTTACATAATGTTTATACTAATCCTCAAAGCGAGGTGAATACAAATGACAAACCATGTTAATAAAGGAGCTCAAAAAAGCTCAGTAGGTCAAATTGGACACGATCCTAATTCTGCACACGAAAAAAGCGCTAAAATGGAACGCTTCCATAAATCTTATCAAGAAAAAGCAAAAAAATAATAAAAGCACTTATACAGAAAAAACAGACGCACAGTTTATGTACTGTGCGTCTCCTCTTCAAGCATCAAATCACTACTTGATATTCCAAGCAAATCATATTTATCATACGAATCCTCTTGCAACAATCGCATCGCTTGTGTACGAATCGATTTTTCAACAATATTCCGGACATATCGTCCATTACTAAACGATGTAATTTGCGACGAATACTTTACGGCATGTAAATGATCTCTAAATTTCCATTCAGCCTCTTTCGATAACTGATATTCACGCTCTTCATACATCCTCTTCCCTATTTCTAACAGCTGATTTACTGAGTAATCCGCAAACTCAATTATGAATGGAAAACGGGATTGCAGTCCTGGATTCAACGAAAGAAAATGATTCATCTCCCTTGAATATCCAGCCAAAATCAATACAAAACCGTGTTGTTTATCTTCCATATGTTTTACGAGCGTATCAATTGCTTCTTTTCCAAAATCTTTTTCTCCCCCTCGGGCTAATGAATACGCCTCATCAATAAACAAAATTCCCCCCATTGCTTTTTTTATTAAATCTCTTGTCTTTTGAGCTGTATGACCGATGTACTCTCCTACAAGATCCGCACGTTCAGCTTCAACTAAGTGCCCCTTTGATAGAATATTCATCTCAAATAACAACTTCCCTATCATTCTAGCAACAGTTGTCTTACCGGTACCTGGATTCCCTTTAAATAACATATGGAGTACTTGCTTCTCCGACTTCAATCCTATTTCTTGCCTTTTTTTATTTACATAAATCCAAGCATATATTTCTTTTATTATCTTTTTTATATCATCCATTCCAACGAGCTTTCCCATCTCTTCTTCAATTCTTTGTAGCATCTCATGTTTCGTAGTAGTTTCACTTGAAATTGCTGTTTTATTTTCTGTGGCCGGTAAAGAAATTTTCTTTCGATGATTTAACACAATGTTAATTTGATTATTATTTTTCTTTCGCATCGATTGTTCCATACAATCACCTCATTTTATCCACTCACCAAATATTATTATTCTTGTCTCCCTTGCAAATGACTATTTTCAGAAAAGTTTGCTATAATATAAGAAATAATGAAGGTGGTGGGACTATGGAGACAACGGAATTCCATGATACAATACAAGCCTTTTCTATTTTTTTATTAAATAAAGGCCGAAAACCTTCAACTATTAAACGTTATGTTTATGACATTGAAGATTTCGGACATTGGTTAGAAAAAAACAAAAAGCTCCCTTCCAGTAATATATGGGCTACACTTTGTACAAAAGACTACGAAGATTACTTTTCCGACTTAAAAAAGAATCGACATTACTCAGAGAAAACGATGCACCGTGTATTTATTGTATTAAATAGAATGCATCACTTTCTAAACATACCTAACCCATTAAAGAACATGGAAATTTCTATTCAACCAGACCGCACACTCCGCAATGAAGATTTCATTTCATCTGATGAAGAAAAAAGATTAAAACATATAGTTACTTCATTAGAAGGACTTTCAGAAAAACAACGTCCTGTACGCCCTTTATTGATGGATCGTAATATCGCTATTTTAAACTTATTAATTGACTATGGATTATCCTTACAGGAACTGACAGCATTAACTATGCATCATGTCCACTTTGAAACGAACACATTATCTATACCAGCAACTGCAGGGGTAGAAAGAACAATTTTATTAACTAGCGAAGACAAAAAACAACTATATACTTATTACAAAAGCATCCCTGAACCCGTTCGCCCAAAATACCATAGTAATGATCCATTATTTATTGCGTTTGATTTTAATCGCGGAACATACAGATGGGTATACGAAAATGATGCACCAAAAGGATTAACAGAAATCGCTATCCAAAAAATGATTCGCCTTGAAGTATCTAGAGCTAATTTACGTAAAGGAATCTCAGGACAACACTTTCGTAACACCTATATTTTGAACTTAATAAAAAAAGAAACTCCAGAGTCAGAAATTATAAAACTAGCTGGATTCAAATCAAAAATTTCACTAAAACGATATTATCAATACGCAGAAAATAGAAAAAACGCCTTATCATAAGGCGTTTTTTCTATTTTTTCTTTAAACAAACAATTTTACTATGACCATTTAACTAATTTTTGCATCTACTATGATGAGTTTCATTCACATTCTCATTAGAAAGGAGAGATTTAATGTCTCGTTATGACGACAGTCAAAACAAATTCTCCAAACCATGCTTTCCAAGTAGCGCTGGACGAATCCCAAATACCCCATCGATTCCAATTACTAAAGCACAACTTAGAACATTTCGCGCAATCATTATCGATTTAACAAAAATAATCCCAAAACTTTTTGCAAATCCATCTCCTCAAAATATTGAAGATCTAATTGATACATTGAACCTACTAAGTAAATTTATTTGTTCACTAGAAGCTACTTCCTCCCTGAAAGCGCAAGGATTAGCTATTATTAAAAACTTAATAACTATATTAAAAAATCCAACTTTCGTAGCAAGTGCTGTATTTGTTGAACTCCAAATTTTAATTAATTATTTACTTTACATCACAAAGTTATTCCGAATCGATCATTGTACACTCCAAGAACTCCTTAAATTAATAGCAGAGTTACAAACTACTCTAGTTAATTCAGCTTCGTTCGGCAGAGGTCCTACCGGGCCTACTGGGCCTACCGGACCTCGAGGTAACACAGGCGCTACTGGACCTCAGGGTAACACAGGTGCTACTGGGCCTCAAGGTAACACGGGTGCTACTGGCGCTACCGGTGCCACTGGTCCTCAAGGTAACACAGGCGCTACTGGTGCCACTGGTCCTCAAGGTAACACGGGTGCTACTGGCGCTACCGGTGCCACTGGCCCTCAAGGTAACACAGGTGCTACTGGCGCTACCGGTGCCACTGGTCCTCAAGGTAACACAGGCGCTACTGGTGCCACTGGTCCTCAAGGTAACACAGGCGCTACTGGTGCCACTGGTCCTCAAGGTAACACTGGTGCTACTGGCGCTACCGGTGCCACTGGCCCTCAAGGTAACACTGGTGCTACTGGCGCTACCGGTGCCACTGGTCCTCAAGGTAACACTGGTGCTACTGGCGCTACCGGTGCCACTGGGCCTCAAGGTAACACGGGTGCTACTGGCGCTACCGGTGCCACTGGTCCTCAAGGTGTTCAAGGCAACACAGGTGCTACTGGTGCCACTGGTGCCACTGGGCCTCAAGGTAACACGGGTGCTACTGGTGCCACTGGTGCCACTGGGCCTCAAGGTAACACGGGTGCTACTGGTGCTACTGGTGCCACTGGTGCCACTGGTGCCACTGGGCCTCAAGGTAACACGGGTGCTACTGGTGCCACTGGGCCTCAAGGTGTTCAAGGTAACACTGGTGCTACCGGTGCCACTGGGCCTCAAGGTGCTCAAGGTAACACAGGTGCTACTGGTGCCACTGGTGCCACTGGGCCTCAAGGTGTTCAAGGTAACACTGGTGCTACTGGTGCCACTGGTCCTCAAGGTGTTCAAGGTAACACTGGTGCTACTGGTGCCACTGGGCCTCAAGGTGCTCAAGGTAACACGGGTGCTACTGGGCCTCAAGGTGTTCAAGGTAACACGGGCGCTACCGGACCTCAGGGCGTTCAAGGTAACACGGGTGCTACTGGGCCTCAAGGTGCTCAAGGACCTGCGGGCGCTACCGGCGCTACTGGGCCTCAAGGTGCTCAAGGTAACACAGGTGCTACTGGGCCTCAAGGTATTCAAGGGCCTGCAGGTGCTACTGGTGCCACTGGGCCTCAAGGTAACACGGGTGCTACTGGACCTCAGGGTGTTCAAGGTAACACAGGCGCTACTGGTGCTACTGGGCCTCAAGGTGTTCAAGGTAACACAGGCGCTACTGGCGCTACCGGGCCTCAGGGTGTTCAAGGTAACACGGGTGCTACTGGCGCTACCGGGCCTCAAGGCGCTCAAGGTAACACAGGTGCTACTGGCGCTACTGGGCCTCAAGGTGTTCAAGGTAACACGGGCGCTACCGGACCTCAGGGCGTTCAAGGTAACACGGGTGCTACTGGTGCTACCGGCGCTACTGGGCCTCAAGGTGTTCAAGGTAACACAGGTGCT